>QEUM01000013.1 GCA_003577165.1 Armatimonadota bacterium
GGTCTTCCGGACCTGCTGTGCAGGTACGTCCACGCTGGCTACCACGTCGGGCAGATCGTGAAACTTCGCGAGTGCTTGCGGGTTTAAACGCCGCGGCCCCTGTCGCAGCCAATCGCCGGGCACAGGCGTAGGCGGAATAAAACGAACCTAACGCGTCGCGGCCGGCGCGGCGGAGAGCAGCCGCGTCGCCTGGTCACCGATAGTCCTTCGGGTCCAAGCACGCGTCGTAGGTCGGTCGATCGATCCGAATCCAGTCAGTCCCGTTGATCCCTCGCGAGTTTGCCGATCCAGCCGGATACGCCGACGCGATTTTGATCCAACGCCCCTGCTCTTGAGCGATGAATCGAATCTCCCTTGCCACCTCGCTTAGGTCTTGGTCCTGGCTGAACACGAGAGCGACGTCGAACTCGTTCCGGAGGGCTCCGCCAACGACGTCGAGCGCAATGCGAACGTCCACGCCTTTCTCCCTCCCAGACCGGACCGGGCGGCTGAAGACGAAGGCTCCCTTTCTTCCGATCGCAGCGAGTTTGTTCTTCCAGAAGCGATTTCTGGGATCAGAAGGCTCCGGGATGCCCGTGTAAAACCGAACCTCAACTAGCTCCCAACCCTGTGCAGTGGCAATGGCACGGGATAGTAGGTGAGGGTCGAAATTGGGCCAGGCGTACCCGAACGCGTTTTTAGCGCTGTTGAAAAGATTCTGCGCATCGAAGAACGCAACACATCGCTTGACTGCGGGCTCTGGCGGCATCCTCAAAAGAATAACCCGGAGCGAGGCATCCTTCGATGCGTCGTCCGGGAGTAGTTACTCCTATTATACGCCGAGTGGGGGTGCTCCGTTAGCCGGCATTGGGCCGACAGCACAGAGAAGCGAGGTTCGCACGTCGCCTCCGGATGGCCCTGGCCGGACAAACTCCCCAAGTCCGGTGAGACGCTGCGCGTGTCTGCCCCCGGCCCCAGTCGCAGCCAATCGCCGGGCGCGGGCGGAATAAAACGAACCTAACGCGTCACGGACGGCGCGGCGGAGAGCAGCCGGGACGCCTGCTCCTCGATCCAAGCCGTGATCGCAGCGTGCGGCAGGAACCCCTTCCCGTCCGAAACGTATGTCAGCCCCTCCAGCACCTCGGCGTAGGGCCCAAACCCCGCCAAGCGGTAAGGAACCACCAGGCACCGGCCCCCGTTTTCGTTCGCCTTCGCGACGATGCCTCGGATGTCCGCCTCGGCGGCCTCACGCTTGTCGGGCCAGTCCTCCCTCAGCGTCCGGCAGAACACCCCGCGAAACTTCCCGAGCCCGAGCACCGACTTCGCCTGCTTCTCCATCGCGGCGAGCCAGAGGGCGTTCTCCTCGTCGCTCCCAGGGCCGTGCCCCAGGATGAGCACGGTTTCGGCGGCGGGGCTCTTCGAGAGCGCAGCGACCCGGTCGCGAAGGATCGGCCCCACTCCCGCGTAGTCGAGCAGCCCCTGCTTCGAGAGCAGGAACGCCGCCTGCGATTGGAGCGGCTTCGTCTCCATCGCGTGGCCGTCCCCGTGGCCCATGTGCATCTCGGCGTGCGAAAGCGTCTTGCGAAGGCCGAGGATGTACTCGGTCCGCTCCAGGAACGACGCGCCTGACACGAACAGCCGAACGACGGCGATCCGCCGCGCGCCCTTCGACTCGAGACGGGCGACGGCGGGCGCGAGCGTGGCCGAGTCGGCCATGCCGAAAGCGATCTCGACCGGCCACCTGCGGCCAACGGGCTCGACCGCCTCCGTGACGAGGCGATTCCATTCCTTGTCGCCTCCGTGGGCCATGACGAGGACGCCGTCCGACGGCGCGGCGGCGAGAAGGGCGAAAGACGCTATTCCGAGGGCTGTGATCATGCTTTGCTCCGGGCCAATCTTGACACTTTCGTGCAATATTTTGCGGCTGACCGATTCGGGTCATATACCACCGGCGCACCGCCCTGGGCCGGCAGTCTGCCCCGGCCTAGTGTCGCAGGAGTTTCCTGATGTCCTTGAAGAGAAGGAACAGATGCCTTGGGTGCGTAGGCGACGGCATCATGTCGAACTGCATATAGAACATCATGGCGTCCTCGTCCAGCGCGTGAACCAGGAGGGCACGGCCGCCGACAATCTCATGTGCTGCCAGCGTCCGTTCCAGAGCGTGCCGGCACAGATCGCTTCCGAGGCCCCTCCCCTGCGCACGCTTATCGATCGCGAGCCTGGCTAGGAGCATGCAAGGCACATCGCCAGACGGCTGTCCCTTGAGTACGCGGGCTGGAGCATCCTCGTACAGTACTGCGGAAGGTGCCAACGAATAGTAACCGACCGCCGCAGTGTCGTCGAGTAGCACGTAGGTCCGGCTTCGTCCGGTTCGCTGGTTCTCCAGTGCGTGGAGCCGAAGGAAGGTGTTCAACTCCTCACGGCCGCAGTCGAAGCCGGAAACGTCGTGGCTCGCGTCAAGCGGTATTGGCGCGACTAACAATCAAGGAGACTCCCAGGCTGGCGGCTTGGTGAGGAGGCGTCGCAGGCCCGGCATGTCTCGCTCAGGGGCCTCGAGTAGCTCGTTGAATCTCTCCCACGCCGCGGCGTCCAAGGTGAACACAGTCTGATCGAGGCCGTCTGCGCACTGAACCATGGCCTCTGCCGCTGGCCCCACGGCATCAATGACGAAGTCCCTGACAGTCTTCTTCTGGGCCTTCGCGGCTTTCTGCACTTTCCGCTTGAAGGCAGCCGTGACCCGCACTTGGATTACCTCGCTTGGCGCAGGCGCTTTGGACTTCTTGACTTTGGGCACGATGTGGACCTTATGCCATATCTAGAGACGTTTTCACCACGTTTCGGTTCCATCGCAAAACGGATGGGGCGCGCCCGGCAGCCCGAGCAGCCAGCCGCCGGGACAGCCGCGCACCCTCGAGATGTGCGTTCAGGGGCCGGGGAGCGGCCTGCTCGACTGGAAACCGCCCGCGCCGGGCGGCGGTGGGCGGATGTCCTTCTACCGCGTCGAACGGCGCGTCAAGGACCTGTCAGGACAGGTGACGGAGGAATGGGGCGTCTGGCAGCAGACGACGACCGCGTCGGAACTGTCGCTGTCGAGTCAGCCGCGCGGCGTGGAGATCGACTACCGCGTGTTCGCGGTGAACGTGAACGGCGACTCCGTGCCGAGCAATACCGTCACTGCGGTGCTATGACCCGGTTCGGGTATCAATCATGAAAATGCGGGAAGGCAGGGCCCACACCGAGTCTCTGCCTTCTCGCCTTGAAGCATGACACTTCACATCCAAATCGAAGGCTTGTTCGCAGCTGAAGGAGAACCACGGGAACCGCGGTGCACTCGGAGCTCGAGGGCTGCGGTCCAAACAATTGAAGACCAGAATTGGTTCCCCCTTCAGCTTACAACCGATATGATTCACGCTGCAATACACATTCAACGCATCGCGCCCGAAGTACCTGGAAGGGCGCTCGGCGTGCGCCATCTGCACGCTCGGTTCGACTGCGAACACTCATTGCTCACCCTGCCGTGAAACAATCTCTCATGGAGGTGCACCATCCTTGGACACGATTGCCGTACTACTTTCCGTGATAGCGTTAGTGGTCGCTGTTCACGGTCGCATCGTCCACGAACGCGTAACGTGCGAAGCGAACGTCGTGGCCGAATACAACAGCGGGTACGTGAATTACAGAGTTCGAGTCTGTAACACGGGGTTCCGGCCCCTCTCGGTTACTGACGTGACGTGCATTGCGCCTGGGGGCGAAGGCGGTTCGACGTTGCAGATGGAGACCGTTCATGGGCGCCATGGAAACCACTTCCTGGCGCCCGGGGAGTTTGTTGATTTCATCTTTCCATCTCAACGCGAAGATGCCGTCTATTTCGGCCTCCATGGCACAAAGTTCCGCGTGACCTATGCTCATCGCCACCGGAGGCCCGATTACCTCGACGTACCACACCACTCCGCTCCGATCTCAAAGTTTGCGACAAGACTCGCGGAGACGCTCGCTCGCCGATTGGAGTGGGAAGTCACATATGAAGCAGGTTCATCCGTGATTCGGGTGGCCGGCCGTGTTAAAGACATCATTCTGGACGTTTCACTAGCGATACTCGCACCCGACCAACGGATCGGGTCGTCGACCTGGAACCGCGTCAGCCGGAGCCCAGAGTACCATCGCATCATCCAGGACAAGGAGGTCGCGGACATATGCAGCCAGCTCCACGCAGCGCTTCCCGCGGTGTTCACGCAGGGGGACCCGTTAGAGCACCAGCTTGGCTTCGAAAAGGGGCTGGTTTCGGTTTTTTGGGCGCGCAGCGTGGTCCAGCAATTGAAGGACGGTAAGGTGCCTAGGATTTAGAATCCGGCCACAAAGAACGGGATCGCGGTGAGTCGTCCCAAGGTACTCTTGCATTCTCAAAGCCGTCCTGCATGCGCTTTAGGCTGGTGTCGGCAACAGACTGGTGCAGACGACAGGGGCCATGTTTGTGCCAAGAGTAGTGCGATCTAGCGGGCAGAAGTTCAGCTGGCTAGAGGAGCCATGGGGCCCAGTCACGAATGCACGATGGTCCCCAAAGCAGTGAGGGCATTGCGCGCGATGGAAAAGAGGCTATGAACACCGATTCGCCGTCCAACGCCGGCGGGGGCGCTCCGCCGTCGGATAATGCACTCGCCTATCAGGAAGCGGCTGCTTCTGCCAGGCACCACGACACGTTGATGTGGTCCATGATCGGCATTTCTCTTGTCGCGCAGGGGGCCCTCTTTGGATTCATTTTTTCCCAAGCGCACGCCCTGCCTACGCTCATCTCCGTTATCAGTTCAATCCTGGGACTAATCGTAGCCTTCGCGACTATCTATCTGTGCATATCGTTCCGGGCCTACAAGCGTGTTTTCTATGAGATCGCCCGACGGTACGAAGAACAGCTCAGCGTCTTTGTCCATCGGGACCCGAGGGTCCATCGCGACTCGGGAGGCGCCAACCAGGAGCTGGCCAGGGCACCTGCGCGTCCGACATGTGATCATGATCTACCGACTGACTTTCACCAGTGGGATGTTGTGTCTTCCATTCTCCACTTGCTGGGCCTGCTGTGGATTGCATGTCTTGCTGGCCACCTACTTAAGTGCTTTCGCATTTGCTAGTAGCACGTCGTAGCCGCAATTCCCTCCAACGCGGGCTCAAGTGCTACTTGCCGCTCCTTTTCCAGGTGGCTCTGTTGGCCTTGCGATCTCTCTCGCGTTTCTCGGCGATGGGGACGGCCCAACGCGCAGGCGGTGTCACTCCAGCTCAATCGTAGCCGGAGGCTTGCTCGTCACGTCGTAGAGCACACGGTTGACGCCTTTCACTTCGTTCACGATGCGCGTGGCCGCGCGGTCGAGGACTTCGAATGGAACCGCCACAGCGTGCGCCGTCATCGCATCTTCGCTCGCCACAGCGCGCAGCACGATCGGATGCGCATAGGTCCGCGAGTCTCCCATCACGCCGACGCTCTGCACATCCAACAGCGCGGCATACGACTGCCACACCTGCGCCTTCGGGGAAACGGCCGGCGATTGGGGGCCCGAATAGCCGGAGGGGGGCACCGCCGACAGCCCCGCGCGATACAACTCCTCGCGCCAAATGTAATCCGCGTCCTGCACGATTCGAACTCGCTCCCGCGTCACCTCGCCCACGATGCGAACGGCGAGACCCGGGCCGGGAAACGGCTCGCGCTCCAGCATCTCCTTCGGCAACCCTAACTCGCGCCCGACTGCGCGCACCTCGTCCTTGAACAGCCAACGCAGCGGCTCGACGAGTTTGAGCCGCATCCAATCGGGAAGCCCGCCGACGTTGTGGTGCGTCTTGATCGTCTCCGCGGTTTTGCTTCCGCTTTCGATGACGTCGGGATAGAGCGTGCCCTGTGCGAGGAAGTCGCAGCCTTTGAGTTCGTCGGCGTGCTGCTCGAAGACGCGCACGAACTCCGCGCCGATGATCTTGCGCTTCTGTTCGGGGTCGGTGACACCCGAGAGCGCGTCGAAGAACTGCTGCGACGCGTCGTAGGCGATGAGTTTCGCGGGGATGTGCGCGGCGAAGTCGGCGACGACCTGCGCGGCTTCGTTCTTTCGCATCAGGCCGTGGTCCACGAAAACGCAAAGCAGGCGATCTCCAATCGCTTTCGCGAGGAGGGCGGCGGCGACGGTGCTGTCCACTCCGCCAGAAACTCCGCACAGAACCTTCCCCTCCCCGACCTGCTCGCGAAGCGACGCGACAGCCTCCTCGACGAAATTGCCCGCTGTCCAATCGCCGGCGAACTTCGCCTGTTCGAACAGGAACTTGCGAAGGATTTCGATTCCGCGTTCGGTGTGCGTGACCTCCGGATGAAACTGCACGCCGAACTTTCGCGCTTCTGTGTTCTGTATCGCGGCGACGGAGCAGCCTTCGGTGGAGGCGACGACTTCGAACCCGGGGGGGACGGCGTCCACCGAGTCGCCGTGGCTCATCCAGACCTGGCCCTCGCTCGCGAGCAGCGCGGCTTTCGGCGACGGCTTGACGAGTTGGCGGCCGTACTCGCGATGGAGGACCTTGTGCACGCGTCCACCGAGAAGGTGCGCCATGAGTTGCTGCCCGTAGCAGATTCCGAGAACGGGCAGGCCGTTGTTGAGGAGATGGGGGTCGAGGGTTGGCGCGTTCTCGTCCGTGACGCTCTTCGGTCCGCCGCTGAGGATGACCGCCTTCGCGCTTCGCCACTCTTCACCAAGGCCCGGGTCGTCCCACGCGACGATCTTCGCGTAGACGTTTTGCTCGCGGACCTTGCGCGCGATCAGTTGCGTATACTGGCCCCCGAAGTCCACGACCAAGAGTTTCTCGTGCGAGCCGAAATCGTGCACGGTGGGAGTTTCGCACATGCCCGTCACCGAGGGTCAAGGACGCCGGTTCGAACCATGCCCTACAGGCTTCGCGCGCTCGGCTTTGAAGGGACGGAAAGCGAGGACGCTTTCCGGCTGCTGTTGGAGCGGCTCGCGGGGGTCGGCCAGCACGAGGGGCCGAGACGAATCGTCTGCCGGCCGTTCGACGCAGCAACCGTCGGCATCTCGCTCGACGCTCATGGTGAGCCGGAGGCGGTGAGCGCCAGTCTCGGCGGCCCGCTTCATCCCGTCATGGTCACAGAGGTCGAAGAGCGCCCCACCGGGCGGAGAGTGACGGGCTTCTGCTGCCTCGACGGGCATCCGGTGCTTCCGATCCGCATGACGGTGACGGACGGTGACTTCGAAGACGGAACGCCGGAGGGGATGTTCGACCTTTCGGGGTTCGCGGAGCGGCTGGAGCCCAGCGAGATCCCGCCAGAGGAGGCGACCGCGGAAGTCGGATCGGGGGAAGACCTGGCCATCGCGGCGGTGCTCCTCAGCCAAAGGCGAGTCACGAACCGGCTTTCCGGTAATTCGGTGAACTTCGTGCGGCTGTGGATGCCGGGGTTGGTGCTGCCTGCGGCGCTCCGGGAACCGGTGGAGGCGAAGCCGGGCGACGTGGTCGCGGGACGGCTGCGAGTCGCCGGATGTTTGGGCCGCGCCGGGTCTTAAGGGGCTTGCGCGACGTAAGGGGATTTGTGGCAGGAGTTTCGGGCAGTTCGACCAAGCGGCGGCGAGGCTGGAGGCGCTGGGAGCGCGCCGGCATCTCGTCGCTGAAGTCGGGCGAGATCTTCGACGAGGCGTTCTCCCTCTATCGCACGCACGGCGCGGACCTCCTGAAACTAATCGCGCTCCCCTCGGCTCTGACGTTCGCGTTCTTCATTTTGAGTTGGGAGTTGGTCGGTCGCAACCTCTTCGTGACCGACAACCCCGAAAACGTCTTTCAGCAGGCGACGGAACTGATTGCCCTGGTCGGAGTCGGCTTCTTCGTCGCCGCGCCGGTCGTTCTGACGACCTACAGCTACATGACGGCGCTCGTTTCGCTTTACGTCTCCGACGTGCACCTCGGGCGCACGCCCTATCTGCGAGCGATTCACACGCGCACGCTCAAGCTGCTGCCCAAGCTGACGGCGCTGATGCTTGTGTTCTTCATGTATTCGTTTGCCGGCATCTTGGTCGGCATGGTCTTCCTTCTCGCGAGCGCGATCATCACGGACCAGTACGGGGGGGCGCAGGTCGTCGCGCCGATCGCTTCCCTTCTCGGCATCCTGGGCGTTTCGATGGGCATCGTGATCCTACCGTTTGCATTTGCCCGATACGCTCTCGCGCCCGTCGCCATGGTGAACGAGAACCTCGGCGTGAAGGATGCGCTGCGCCGAGCGCGCGAGTTGGTCACCTCGAAGGGCGCGCCCTCTTCGATGACGATCTGGGGACTGCTGTTCGTCATCTTCTCGCTTCAATACTTGCTTTGGGGAGGGCTTTCGCTTCCGGCGCTGGGAGTGCTGGACTTTCTGCAATTACAGGGCGTCGCATCCTCAAGCCTATCACTGAAGGCGCTTTACTACTTCCTTTCTGTGAGCGGTGGGTATCTCGCGTTCCTTCTCGTCCATCCGGTGCTGTTCTCCGGGCTGACATACGTCTACTTCGATCGGCGAGTGCGAATCGAGGGCTACGATATCGAACTGCTGGCGCAGGAGATTTGGCGGCATGATCGCGAAATCGATTTCGAACTTTAGCCTTGCGCTGCTCCTCGCGACGTCCGCGTGGGGGGGGCCGATCGGGGACGTCCTGAGGAACCTTGAGTCCGCCGATCCTTCGAGGCCTGAGACCGCCATTCCTGCGCTTCAAAATGTCTTGCAGATCGCCGACAAGATCGGCGACTTCTATCTTGTTGACCTCGCGGAGACGGAGTTGGGGACGATCGCGGAGGGCGGAGAGGCGGATTTGCAAGTGATTCTCGTCCGGCTGCGAAAACTCTCGGAGTTGGAGGAGCCGAACAACTTCCCCTCCAACGAGGTGGCGGACAGAATTCTCTCGGATCCTGCGTACGCTTACGGCAAGAAGGCGGACGCTTCGAACTGGATTCAGCGCGCGCTTGCGCAAGTCCAGGACCTGTTCGGCTTGAATTGCAGTCGGCGTACCGCTGAGGGCCTCGATGTCAAGCCGGTCGGCATCGACCCCACGGGCGTGATGCGCGTGCTGATGTACGTGCTCTTGCTCGCCGGAGCCATCGTCATCGGGTGGACTGTGTATCGCCTCGTCAAGAGCCGTCAGAAGAAGCAGCGCCAAAAGGACGCGAGAGCAAAGGGGCTAATCGAGGAGCACGAAGAATCGCGCACAGCCGACGAGTGGCTGGTGTTAGCGAATCGCTTAGAGAGAGAGGGCCGGTACCGCGAATCGGTCCGATGTCTCTACCTTGCGATTCTGATGCGGCTCGACCGCGCACGCATCGCGAGGTTTGACCGGACGGAAACGAACTGGGAGCACCTGCGGCGCATTCTCAAGTCCGAGGCTCCCTCCAATGTCCCTTATCGGGATGTGACCCTCCTCTTCGACCTGATTTGGTACGGCGACCAGCCGGCATCGGATCGCGACTGCTCCCAGATGAGGTCCGCGTATGAGACTCTTATGCAGTCGCTGAGGGAGGTCGCGTGAGAAGGCGAGGGTTCTTCTGGACGTTCCTGCTCGCATTAGGCGTGTTCGGCGTCGTTTGCTTCATGGTTGCGCGGTTCACCCGCAACGACTACTCGGTGCGTCCAACGAGCCTTTCCTCGGAGCCCGGGGGGGCGAGCGCGCTCGCGGCGTTGCTGGCGGAAGCGGGCGTCGAAGTGAAACGCCTTTATCGCCCCATCATACGGCCCGAGGACAACATCGGCATGGTCCTCTTGTTCCAAGGCGCCCCGACGTGGTGGGACATCTTGAGCATGAACATGGAGCAGAGCAGCGAGTTCGATGATGTGCCCGTTCTGCTGGTTGCGATGGTGGGTGAAGAGGTTCCGAGCGGGACCGGGCGCTATCGTCAAAAGGTGCAAGTCAAGGCCATGTTTCCCGCGTTCGAGAAAGTGCGGGAGTTGGATGTTCCTTGGGATCCAGACATGGAGACCCCGGGGCCCGGCTGGCTGCCGAACGCGTGGACCGAAGAACCGGGGGACCCCGACATCATCGCAGTTCGCTCGACGTCGGACGATCCGCTCGTAAGGATATCACTGAGCGAAGGGCAGACGATCATCAACGTCTGGGAAGGATCGATCTTCCTGAATTCGCTCTTGGGCAATGCCGATAACGCCGAACTGCTCGTCTCGCTCATTAAGGCGCAACTCCCCGAAGGAACCGCTCTCGGACTGCCGGAGTATCGCTACGGTGTTGCGGCGCCGGACAATGTGTACACGCGACTCGGGCCAGCCGCATCGGCGTTCATGTTGCAGCTCGTCTTCGTCTTCTTCCTCATCGCGATCGGCGTAAACCTCCGCTTCGGGCTTCCGCCCACAGACCGTCCCGTGCGACCCGGAACGGGCGACTTCGTCAGCGCGCTCGGCAACGCTTTGATGCGCGGACACGCGACGGAGATCCTGCTCGACACAGAATTGAGACTTCTCGTTCGCAAGGCCGCGAGGAAGTTGAACCTCTCAGCGTCTCTCACCTTCGAAGAGCGGCTGGAGCGAATTCCGGGAGACGCGGGCCGAGAGATTCGCGCGATCGCTGCAGCCGCCAAGGGTAGGCCGGGCCGCCGCGAGGCGCTCGCGCATCTCAAGAAGCTTAGGGCCCTGGCGCCCCAATTCGACTCAGACCACAGAGCATAATCCGCCCATGCGCACACTGCTCGTGCTCTCGTTCCTGCTCGCAGTTATCGTCGGCTGCGGAGAGAAGTCCGCCGACCCTTCCCAAGCAAAGGAGGCTGGCAAAACAGCGACGGCCGCCGAACCATCGCCCGGAGGCTCCGAGTCGCAGCTCAAATCCGCATACGAGAAGGCGAAAGCCGCGTATGCGGCCAAAAGCCAGGACGAGAAACTGAAGGTCGAGTACGTGCAAGCGACCGTCAGTTATGCGACGGCCGTCATGAGCGGCGACGGCGCGCCGAAGGACAAGTACCCGCGCGCCCTCGAACTCTACGATGAGGCGCTCGCGATCGATCCGAAGAACGGCGAGGCCAAGGTCAACCGCCAACTGATCCTCGACATTTACGAGCAGATGGGCAAAGAGCCTCCGAAGCCTAAGGGCAAGTAATGTCGTCGGAGCGGAGGGCGTTTTGGTCGCTCACTCTGCTTGCTGTCGTCCTCTCCTGCGTTCCCGTGCTCGTCGGGATCGCATCCAAGCCGGAGGGGGGGCTTTACTTCGGCGTCCAGACGAACCTCGACGATCATGCCGTCTACGCGGCGTGGATGAAGCAGGCGCAGGAGGGTCGGCTGCTCTTCGAAAACCGCTTCACGACCGACGATCAGTCTGGACTCACATTCCACGCTTACTTTTGGGCGCTCGGCAACCTCAGTCGCGTGACCGGAATTCCCGTCGCGATGCACGTGGGCCGGATCCTGTTCGCCCTACTGTTCTGTGGGCTGCTTTGGCGAACGATCGGCCGGTACAGCGCAGACCTGCGCGCTAAGTCGGTCACCTACGGTCTCTGTCTTTTCGGCGCCGGAGTTGGGTGGGCGGTGTTCAGGCAGTACGGAGTGGACTCTCCCATCGACGTGTGGCAGCCGGAGGCCTTCACGTTTCCTTCAATTCTCACCAACGGACTGTTCTGCGTGAGTTTGTGGCTGATGCTCGTGGTGTGGAACGCGATTCTCGATTCGCGTGAGTCGTGGAAGCCCGTGCTGCCGGGCGCCCTGGCCGCCCTGTTCTTGACGAACGTTCACACCTACGATATGCTCACCGTCGGTCTCGTCTCAGTGGGGTTCGTCGTGAGTTGCATCTCCTCGCGCACCGCGATCGGGATCTGGGCCCTTCGCTGCGTTGTGATCGCATTCGGAGCATTGCCCTCGCTGGCGTGGCACCTCTATGTGCTGTCCGTTGACCCTGTGTTCGCGGAGCGAGCCGCCACATTCACCCCTTCGCCGAAGTTTCTTTGGGTGCTGCTCGGATACGCTCCCCTCCTGGCGCTCTCGCTTCTCCACTGGGGTCGCGAGCGATTGGCCTGCAGGTCTTACAACGTGGTACTGGCGTCGGGAATCGCGCTCCTATGCGTTGTGCTCTTCGTGCTCACGTCAAGCCCAGAGCCAAACAGATTGCCGCTGCAGTTGGAAGCCTGGGCTGTTCTGTTTCTCGCCATGTGCGCCTCGTGCTGGTTCTGCAAGACGGACTCGCCTGCTCGCTCCCTTCTATATGCGTGGATGGCGCTTGGCCTCGTCGTGATTTACGCTCCGGGGCTGTTTCAGAGGAAGTTGGCGATGGGGCTGCAGATCCCGATCTGCATCTCTGCCGGCCTTGCCCTCTCAGAAGTGACGCGACGATGGGCTTCCTCCAGATTCGTTCCCGTTGGAGCCGTCGCGATTCTGAGCCTGTCGAGCATTCTCTGGATTCGAAAGGAACTCTTCGAGATTCGAAACAACCTGTCGAATACGACACGCCACGTCGTGTATCTTGCTCCGGACGAAGAGGAGGTGCTCCGACGCATCGGAGAAGGAGCAGAACCGGGCATGTTCGCACTCGCGTTTCCAGGTGCGGCCGCGAGGGTTGCGGAAGACGAATACGCCTTGGCGATCAATGACTTGAATCCGTACCTGGCCGGGTGGGGGGGGATGAAGGTGTACGCAGGCCACTGGAGCGAGACGCCGAAATACTCAGAGAAATACTCCCGCCTCGTGGAGGAGTTCTACCTTCAGCGAAGCGCGACCACGGAGTCGAGAGTGAGGTTCCTCGCGGAGGCTGCGCCGCGAGTGAGCGCTGAGGAGGGCGATTCTAAGATCGTGAATGAGGTCGACGCCTACGCGGTCATCCCGATCGGCGAGTTCGCCTCAGCCGTCGGCATCGCGCCGCTGGAGGAGTTCCTGGAGATTCCGGGCGCAGAGCGCTTGTGGACCGGGGCGTCCCTCGCGCTAATTCGCTGCAGAACGCCGGCGGCGATCAGGTAGCGCGCGTTGCCTGCGCAAGAAGGTCTCGCGGCGGTATGAAAGTCATCTCCTCCCGAATCGTCTCCAAGACCTCCACGGTCGCGCCTTCGTTTCCGGCCAGCAGTTCACCAACGATCGCCTCCACCGAATCTTCCGGCGTCGAAGCTCCGCTCGTAACTCCCACCACGGGGTAGTCATGCTTCCAGGAGGGTTGGACCTCGGACGGTTCCAGCAACAGGTGCGCTTGAGAGCCACAGGATTCGGCAACCTCCTTCAAGCGGTTCGAATTGCTGCTGGTCTTGCTTCCGACGACGAGCACTAAATCGCAGCGCTTCGCAAGTTCCTTAACTGCATGCTGGCGATTCGTTGTCGCGTAACAGATGTCTTCCTTCTGGGGTGTCTCGAGATGGGGAAACCGCGCGCGAAGTCTGTCCATGATTCGATTGACTTCATCCACGCTGAGCGTCGTTTGCGTCAGCACTGCAAGTTTGCCTTCGGGAACGGCGACGTTCTCCGCCTCCGCTTCATTGTCGACGAGGAACATTCGATCGGGCGCTTCGCCCATCGTTCCCTCCGCTTCGACGTGTCCGCGGTGACCGATGTAAAGCATGGCGTAGCCTTGCGATGCGTATCGGGAGGCCTCCCGGTGCACTTTCGTGACGAGAGGACAAGTGGCGTCTATCACTCTCAGCCTTCGCGCCTCGGCTTCGCTTCGGACCTGAGGGCTGACTCCGTGCGCGCTGAAGACGACGGTCGCTCCTTCCGGGATCTCCGACACGTCCTCGACGAAAACCACGCCGCGCTTCTCGAAACTGCGAACGACGTGCTCGTTGTGCACGATGGCGTGACGAACGTAGATCGGGGCGCCGTGCGCCCTGAGCGCAAGGTCTACGACTTCAATTGCGTAGGCGACGCCGGCGCAGAAGCCTCTCGGTGCGGCAAGGATGATGCGATCCACTGACTTCGCTACTCTACTCTACGTTCTGAGGCGCATCTTAAAAGCCGAACTGGGCGCGAGTCACCCCGTGCCCAGTTCATCGGCAGCCGAACGACTATTTCTCGCCCAACTTCCGGGCGTATTCCATATCCTGGAGGAGCGCCATGCCCTTGTATCCCACGACTTTGTGCACTTCGGTTCCATCATTCTTGAGGAAGCGAAGGTCGGGGATGCCGCTCACTCCAAACTGTTGGGCGAGCCCGGGCTGACTGTCGGTGTCGATATGGACGAACACGTAGTACTTTGAATAGGCTTGGAATTCTGGAGTCGGGAACACCTCACGGATGTACTTCTGACAGAACCCTCACCACACGGCCCCGAAGTCCACGAACACCATGCGGTTCGTAGCCTTCGCGACTTTGAGCCCCTCCTCCAGGCTCTCGTACCACTTGCCCGCTTCCGCCGGTGAGTACTCCACCTTCTTCGCCCCTGCGGGCGCGTTGAAGGTGAAGGCTCCTTCGGCGAACGAACCATCCACTTGGAGGTCCTTCGAGAGAACGAGCACTTCTTGCGGTCCGTTCGCACCAGGAATGCTGAACGAAGCCGCCCGCGCCAACCCGGTCTTGGTGTCGATGTAGAGCGACACCGTCTTCCCCTTCGCGTCTGCGGTGAACTTCACTTCGGATGTAGCGACTCCTGAGACGTTTCGCTTCGCTCCGAGGGTGACGTTCTTCGCGGACTTGAATTGGTCGGCGATGAAGAAAGCAGCCCAAGCAGCGACGTCGTCCTTCGACAGCCTGTCGAGGACGTCTTTGACGCCGCCGGGACGCTCGGTGTATTCATTCGAATCGGCGAAATACTCCCAGATCGTCTTGCCGTCCGTGACGAGGACGCTTGCGGGAGTTTCGATGCGAATCATCCCGTCTCGGCTGAACTTAAGACTGTAGTGCTGTTCAGCGGCTGGGATCTTTCGCACGGTGAAGTCTACAGACAGGGCCTTCGCCTTCTGTAGAGAGGCAACGTGCTTGGCGAGCAGGTCCGGCGCCGTGGCGCCCTGAACGCCAGCGAGCGCGACCACCGCCGCGAGAATCGTAGTCATTTGCTCCTCCTACGTGTGTCGGCCGACAGATTCGGCACCGTATATTGTACACGTCCGAGGGGCGCCTGCGGATTCGCCCGTTTCCTTCCCAGGCGGCCAGGCCGGGGCAACGGGCTGGGGCCGTTAGCCGTACGGGTGTATGCTTGGTTCGAAGCCTGGCTCAGGCCCAGCAATTCTCGGAGGGTTTTCACTTGCTTATCGTCGTCAGCCTCATTCTGGTCGTAGTCGCAGTCGGGTTCGCCGCCGTCTACAACTCCCTTGCCAAGATGCGAAACACGGTTCGAACCGCCTGGTCGGACATCGACGTGTATCTCAAGAGGCGAGCCGACCTCATCCCCGCCCTGGTCGAGACGACGAAGGGCTACTCAGGCTTTGAACGCGACACCCTGGAGGCTGTGACGCGAATGCGCTCCGGGGTGGCGGACAGTTCCCTCCCGCCGGGACAGAGGGCGAAGGCGGTGGGCGACCTCGAGGGCCGGCTCATCTCGATCCTCGCGATCGCGGAGCAGTACCCCGAACTGAAGGCGAGTGCGAACTTCCTGAAACTCCAGGAGGAACTCACGGACACCGAGGGGCTCGTCGCGAACGCACGTCGGTATTACAACGCCGCCGTCCGAGACTACAACACGATGATTCACTCATTTCCGAGCGGCCTCGTGGCGGCGCTCGGGGGCTTTCGGCCAGCCGAGTTCTTTAGCATCGAGGACAACGCGGAGCGAAACGCTCCCCAGATCGGGTTGGGATAGATGAAACTGCGAATACTGCTCGTTGCGCTCGCGACCGCTCTGTTGGGCGGTAGAGTCGTCGGCCAACCTGACCTTTCGTTCGACCCTTATCCGTACCGCATCCTGAAGTTTCACGTGAAGATGGCGATCCATGAGGATGGCGAGATCGCGGTAACGGAGAGCATCACCGTTCGATTCAACCAGTCCAGGCGCGGCATCTTCCGAAACATTCCCGTCGAGTATCCGACGAAGACCGGGACGGTCCGCAAGATCTTCTTGACTGTCGAATCCGTGACCGACGAATACGGGAACGCGCTCACGCACTTGGATACGCGCGAGGGCGAGAACCTCAACATACGCATCGGCGATGAGGACGTGTACCTCCCGCCCGGGACCGTGCTGACCTATGTGATCCAATACTCGGTCTTCGGCGCCCTCAACTGGTTCGACGACGACACCACTTGGGAGCCTTATGCGGAACTCTATTGGAACGCGACTGGTGACCAGTGGGACACAGTCATCGACGAGGCGACGGCCGAAGTGGAGTTCCCCGCCGCAAAGGACGCAACGCACGTGCGACTTCGCGTCTACGTCGGCCCCTACGGAAGCACTCTCAACGACACGGCCATCGGGCCAGTCGAGGGACAACCCGGAAGGCAAACGTCCACGATGCTCTCGGTGGCCAAGTCTTCTGTCTCCATCCACCGCTTCGATCCGCTCGATCCGGCCGAGGGGATGACGATCGTGCTGAACATCCCCGCGGACAGCGTCGCTAAGCCGACATGGACGCAGTGGCTGATGCTCATGCTTCTCCCAAACCTGGGACTCCTCATTCCTCTGCCTGTGCTTCTGTTCACCCTCATCGTTTGGCTGAGGTATGGGCGAGACCCGGACAGCGGACCGATGGTCGTCCATTACGAACCGCCGGACGGGATCACCGGGCCGGAGGCGGGCGCGCTGCTCGACGAAACTGTGGACCGGCGCGACGTGGTTGCCGGCATCATCAGTCTTGCCGTCAAGGGCTACCTCGAGATCGAGGTCGGAGAAGAGACCGGGCTGATATGGAAGAACAGGCCATTTAGTCTTCGGCGCACGGGCAAGGCGCTGGGCACGGACCTGACAGATTTCGAGACCGACTTGCTGTCAAAGATCGTCGGCTCGGAGGGCGACCTGATCTCCGAGACCAACTTGAAAACTCGCGTTGGAGGGAACTACCAGTCGCTAACCAACTCCCTCTATCGGAGTCTCGTCAAGCGCCGATACTACATTCGCTCACCACAGGAGGCGAGAGGTCTCTGGATTGCTGCAGGAGTCGGGCTGATTGTACTGTTGGGAGTAATCGCGACGGTTCTCTCTCCGTACAAGGAGCCGTTTCCTGCGATCATCGGAGGCGCGGTCGGTGTCGTGATCGTCATCGCGTTCGCTCGTATCATGCCGAGGCGCACGAAGTCGGGTGCGAAGGCCCACGCCGCCGTTCGAGGCTTCGAAGAGTTCATCCGACGAGCGGAGAGCCAGGAACTCGAATGGAAATCGGAGAGGCAACCCGACGCTCTGATGTTCGAGCAGTTCCTGCCGCACGCGGTGGCGTTCGGTCTCGTGGAGCAGTGGGCGCGCGCGTTTCAAGGAATCTTGGTGGAGCCGCCTCGTTGGTATCACGACCCGTACCAATCCCAATTCAACGCTCTGTACTTCTCGAACGCTTTGAGCAGCGCGACGCGGGACTTCTCGAGCGCTGTGACTCCTCCTCGGTCTTCCGGGGCCAGCGGAGGCTCCTCAGGATTCGGCGGGGGGGGATTCTCCGGAGGCGGGTTCGGCGGAGGGGGCGGAGGAAGTTGGTGATTCCGCTCTTCCGGTCAACTTCGCATGAGTCTCATCGAGGCGTGCCCAGGACCTCTCTGCAAGCCACTTCCTGACCGAAGGGAGGCCCTTCCGCCTCTCCTCCCGCCAGAGGCTTGCAAACTCGCCCGATCGAATCCTCTCGAGCGCGCGTTCCATCGCCGCGCGAGAGCCTTGGTTGATCACTTCTGGGCCCGCGAGCATCGCGCCATAGGCCGCTGTATCACTGATCTGCTCGAACATGCCGCCCATGCCGCGCTCGGTCATCATGTTCGCAATGAGCTGCACTTCGAACAGGCACTCAAAGTACGCAGCCTCGGGAGAGTATCCCGCGTTCACGAGCGTCTCAAATGCCGCAGCGACCAGCGTGGGCATCCCCCCGCACAGAACGACCTGCTCACCAAAGAGGTCCGTTTCCGTTTCCTCGCGGAATGAACTCTCAATGATGGCCGCCCGGCCACAGCCGAGCGCCTTTGCGTACTGCACCGCGAAGTCCATCTGTCCGTCGGGTGCCGAAACCAGCGCAGCTGCGCCTCGTCCCTCGACGTAGAGGTTCCTCAGTTCCGGGCCGATCGCCTTGGGCGCGACAAGAATCGGCATCAGGTCCTCGCGCAACTTCGCTTCCCCATAGTGAGTCGAGTAGCCGTGGGCGAAAACGACGCGTGCGCCTGGCTGAGCCGCCTCGTTGATGGTGGATGCGACGACCTCGCTGTGCACAGAATCCGGCACAAGAAGCGCGATGGCCTCCGCGGCAAAGCACGCCTTCTCCATCGCGACTGAAACAAAGCCGTCTTGCTCTGCCCTGCGGGCTCCTTTGCCACCGGAGCGGACGCCGACCGTGACGCTCGCTCCCGAGTCACGAAGATTGAGCGCCTGAGCGCGCCCCTGTGACCCATAACCTAAGATCGCTATGCGCCCTAAGAGGTGAGCCCCCCCCTCGATGTCGGCGTCCCGCCAAATCCTCGCCATCAGATGTCTCTGGCGTTGGGCAGATCGGCGAGCGTCCACCCGAGGGCGTCGAATCGAGCCTTCATAGGTCGAAACCTCGTCTTGAAGTCGGGCTGGCACGTTACATCGGAGTGATCCAGGACAAACCTGTGCTCCCCGTCCGCGTCAGTCAGAACGACTTCGTACTTCAATCGAAACGGCGTGCGCGCGCCGGACTGCGTGAGCCGCATGCTGGTGGTGTAGCCCTCCTGTGGACCCTGTTCCACCCAGACCGCATCGAGGCCCACGGTCGGGAACGTCGAACCGCGCACCCACTGATCGAAGAACCACGATAGCTCCTTGCCCGTGCTCCGCTCGAACGCCTGCTCGATGTGATGCCACTCACTCGCCTGACCTTTCCTGGATTCGATGAATGAACGCAGGGCGGCGTTCATGGAATCCAGTCCGACCTCGTTCTCGAGCATTTTGAAAATGAATGCGCCCCTCATGTAGCCGACGTTTCCGAATTGACCGTGCGCGAGCATCGGAGCGCTCAGCGCGACGGGCATCTTTCGCGAAGCGTATCCTGATTCGAGACACTTATCCGAGTTCCGCTTGAACTGAATGCTGTCGACGTACTGAGTCAGGCTCTCGTTCCATAGGCTGCGGATGTATGTGTTGGGTACGAGGCCGCCAAAGTAAGTGTGCCCGACCTCGTGCGAGGTCGCCCAACTCGTGATTCGAGGCGTGAGAACCGTAAAACTGTAACACTCGACGCCGTAGAAGTCGGGCGTGTCCACGACGTCGTATCCCCTGTACGGAAAGGCCCCAAACCGATCTTCAAAGAACGCCACGGAGTCCTTTGCCATTTGCACATCGTGTTCGGCACGCACCCTTTCGGCCGTGCCCAAGTGCCACGCGCGGAATGTCCGTCCGCGATCTCGCGCCTCCGCAGCAAGGACATACGGCCCGCCCACAATGTGATGATACGATGTCGCAACTGGATTGACGTACTGAACCGTCTTGACTCCGTTCGACACTTCTTCGGACTGAAGGTCGCCGTTGCCGAGAAGCAGCCAGGTGGGAGGCCCCGTAATCTTCGTACGTGATGCTGATGGCTTTCGCCCGATGTGCGGGTACCAATACGAAGTGAACAGAAATCCGTTCGACCCCACGAAGTCTCCGCCCGACACTTTCAGTTTCACCGCATAGCGCAGTTCGAGAACTCCCGCCTTCCTCACATTCCGCAGGACGAGGAGGCTACCGGACTGATCGAGCGCCGGGCTCTGGGTGGGGGCGGTCTGTTCGAAGGAGCGATCGCGAACCACGGGAATCGGATTGCCATCGAAGAGCGCCGACTCGATGCGATAGGCAGCGTTGATCCGGAACGGGATGTCGAGTGCACCCTGCTCCGGCGCGAGGTGGGCGCGAGTCACGAACGCCGCCGATTCCTCGGCGGGGTTGATCGTCACGTCGAAGTCAAGGGTCTTCACGCTCCACGGGACCGCGATGTCCTCCGGAATCTCCGATCCCAGTTTCGCGTTGCCGTCGCCGTCGAAGATGATCGGATACACCAGGTCGTGCTCGTGCTCAAGCCGCTGATGCTGGTGAAACACAACCCAGTAGCGCCCCAGATGATCGAAACCCGCAGGACACTGGATCGCCGCAATGCCGATGAGGGGCAGCCGCTGCTGCCTCTCGACCATGGCCTCGAGTGCCGCCATGTCCTCCGGCCGAATAAACAGAGGCCGAAGGGACTCGAACTTGGCCGTCTTCGCGGCCGCCTGGATCTGTCGGACGAAGCCTTGAGCGGTGGCCCCCTGTGGCGGGCCCAGCAAGGAGACAGCGGCGATCAACCCTGAAACGAACATCACCTACTATGACGTCGAAGAGGGGTGTGCCGGGTGCTGTCCTCCGGTGGGAAGTAGACTTAAGAGCGACGTATGGAAGACCTGACGCCGAGAAAGAAGCGCATTCTGCAGGCCGTCGTCATCGAATACGTTCACTCAGCGGAGCCAGTCCCGAGCAACGTCATCGTCGAGCGATACACGGTCGGAGTTGGCCCCGCGACCGTCCGGCACGAACTCGCCGACATGTCCGAAAGGGGGTACTTGGAGCAGCCGCACACCTCCGCGGGCCGCATCCCATCTGACACGGGTTACCGGTACTACGTAGACAACCTCGCAGATCCGAGGCTTCCCGAGGGAGCCCAGAACACGATTCGCGAAGCAACTCGATCCACAGAGGACCTCGACAATTTGCTCCACGAGACATGCAGCCTGCTCGCGCGGCTGACTCACCAGGTCGCCATCGCTGCGACGCTCCGCGACTCAAATGCCACTCTCCGCACCATTTCCCTCATCGGCGTTGCGCCGAAGAAGGCACTGCTTACCGTCGTGTTCAGCACGGGGGCAGTCGAAACGCGAATCGTGGACGCCCTCCCTGAACTAACTCTCCAGGACCTGCACGACCTCGGCGCAGCGATCAGCGAGTCGGTTCAGGGGATGACGATCCGGAGCCTCTCGCGTGCGGCGGCGCCTCGGCTGCAGGTTCGCCCCTCCCTCGAGCCGATGGTGAACGGTGTCTGGAAGGCCCTCAAACAACTTTGCCGCCAATTATCGAAGGGCAAGATCTACACCGAGGGAACGAACATGCTGCTCGGGCAGCCCGAATTCCACCGCGACGTCGGCGCGTTGGCCGACATCGTCTCGGCTCTCGACAACTTCGACCTTCTTCGCGAGGCCGTGGACAAACCGGGTGAAGCGCAGACCGCGATCACGATCGGCAGAGAGAGTCCGCACGAGCCTTTGCAGAGGCTCGCGGTCATCGCGAGCAGGTTCTACGTGAACGACCAGGAAGCCGGCTCGCTGGCCGTTATGGGCCCAACGCGGATGTCGTACGAGACCACCGTCCCCCTCGTTCAGGAAACGGCGAAGGCGCTTTCTCAAGCGCTGTCTCGGCTGTTGGATTAGCCTACAGTTGGAAGAAACTGTCAGCGATCCCAGCGTTCGCTTTCACGTTGATGTATCGCGACACACCCGCAGTCTTCCCTTCCGAGTTCTTGATCGTCGTCTTGCCTGGGAACCAGATTCCACCCGATTGCAAAAACTCTGAGTACTCGAATGTGGCCATCAACTTCCCCTTCTGGTTGTACCACATGCGCTTTACGATGACCTTCTTCTCCAAGTCCACCCATACTCTGTGCCGGCTGGTGTCCTCTTTGTATTGATAGGAACAGTCGAACACGGCTTGACCGTTGGCCTCTGTCCGAACGAACTTCCCGTCCAGGAATTTTGACTCCATCGCCTTCGTGATGATGCCGAAGTCGAGCAAGGTTTGGCGCTTCCCAGGCGATTTCGAGATATCCTCAGATTGCGTCGCGATCCTCGGAATCTTGTAGTACTTGCGATCGCCCTTGATGACGTACGTGACAGGCTGACCGTTGAACATCGACGTGAGTTTGACTAGCAGCGGCTCCTTGTACCAAACCTGAACCGTCTCCGCTTCGTATCCCATCGCGAAGTCTCTGTTGATCTTGACTAATTCGCTGCGTGACGCTGTGACGACTTTCCCCGTGAAGGAAACGTCCACGAGTTTGGAGGAAACGACGTCGGCGAAAGTCGGCGCGGCAATAGACGCGGCCGCCACCACGAGTGTAATCATACGGAGATTATGGACGTCTGAGAGACGGAGACGTGTTCCCAGATGCGCCGCCAAATGTATGCTAAGCCGATGACGACCGCCCGAAAGTCCCTCTACGTTTGCCTCATCGCCGGTGCGACGGTCGCCTCGCAAGCCGCGGAGTACCGAGTCGCCGTAGACCCGGACGTAGGGGCAGCGCGCGTCGAGATCCGCCTTGCCGAGGGCGAATCCTCGGACCTCTTCTCCATGCCCGCATGGGCGCCGGGGGATTATCGGATCGTCAACTTCGGCCGGCACGTCCGGGATGTGAAGTTCTGGCAAGGCGCGGACGAAATCCCCCTGAAAGACGGAAGGGCGAATGGGGTCAACGCTTGGCGGGCCAGTCGGCCTGGCGACAAAGTCACTTACACCGTCCTCGCGCAGCCTCCCGGCATCTTCTCTGAGAACCTACGAATCACGGCCACGGAGGTCTTCTGGAATGGGCCCGCTGTCTTCGGGTGGCTCGAAGGTCACGCGAAGGAAGCGCATTCTGTCCGAGTCGAAACTGCTCCGGTCGGAGGCGTGTTCGTGTGCCCCCTCTCGGGCGTTCTCGACGCGAAGTCCTCAGAGCGCACTTTTACTGCGAAAGATTACGACAGCCTTGTGGACTCACCGGTCGTTTTCGGAACCACCATCTCGACTCGAACCTTCATCGTCTCCGGGAAGGAGCACGTGCTGGCTGCATTTCGACGCCCCGCCTCGCTGAGCCTCACGGATTTCGAGACCACCTGTCGCGCGATCGTCACGGAGGCTCAGTCGCTCATCGGTGAACTGCCATACGCCCGCTACGTGTTCTTCCTTGACGTTGGGGGGCCGGGTGGGGGACTTGAGCACGCGGATAGCGCCCGCCTCGCCATTCCCCCCGGCGTTCGCTCGACCGGCGTGGCCGGTTTTCTGGCCCACGAGTTCTTCCACGCGTTCAACGTGAAGCGAATCAGGCCAAAGCCCTTGGGCCCGTTCGACTACACGAGGCCAGCCATCACTTCCACTTTGTGGTGGATGGAGGGAGTCACGGATTACTACGCGGAACTCCTCACCTACCGCGCAGGCTTGATCGACCAAGAGGAGTTTCTTGCCAACCTGGGATACGCCGTGGATTACGCGATGAACAGTCCGGCAGCGGAGACCGTTAGCGCCGCAGAATCCAGCCGGCGCGTATGGGAGGCCAACAACAGTTCTGGCTTCGGCGGACTCAGTTACTACGATGAGGGCAAGGCGATCGGCTTCTGCCTAGATCTCGCGATCCGATGGAAGACGGGGGGGGTTCGCAGCCTGGACGATGTCGTGAGAACGCTGTACGCCGAAACCTCCGGTGGCAAGCCGGGATTCGGTGATGGACGCATTCGCGACGTGTGCGTGCAGGTAGGAGGCTCGGAGTTGGCGGGGATGTACGACGCCTGCGTCGAGCGACCCGGGCCCTTGCCCATTCGCGACGCGCTCGCCGCGCACGGACTCTTCTTCGACGGCAGGGGAATCCAAAGGAGCCCGAACGCATCGGCGGACGCGCTCCGGCTCCTCAGCCAGTTCTTGACTCGTTGAACGCTAAACGCGCTTGAATGAAATGACCTGAGTCATGGTCATGGCATTGCCGTTTTGGCCGCTCATCACCATTGAAGTGTTGAACGAGCCCTTCTCCTGCATGCCGTCCTTCTGACGAATCCAGATGGTGCCCGTGCCATTGACCTGCATGTTGCTCTGTCCGTTCGGGGCAACGGTAACGGCGATCTTGTAGCAATTGACGCCGCTCACCGCCTCAACACCAAGTAACTTGAGCGTTGTCTTGATGGAGACCTTGCCGAGTTGCGTCGGAACCGACGTCACGCTCGACCAGGACTGGCCGACCTTGACGGCGCCCTTCGGATAGGCCATCGAACTCGTGACTCCCGCAATTTCATTCGGCCCGCCCGACTTGACATTGCCGAGCGAGTCCATCTTGTAAGTCGACGTTCGACTCTTCAGCTCTTTTTCGATCTGAGCGAAGACCGACTTCATCTGCTCATTGCCCGTCACCTTTGCCGACTCCGCCTTCATCGTCATCGTGAAGATGCCGTTCGCCACGGCGGTGCAGCTCGTCTTTGTGACGAACTCCATCGTCGTGTCCATCGAGGGCATTCCCTTGACCTTTTGCTTGATGTTGTAACTGTGCTTGACGCTGGAACCCTTCGCAGGATTGAAGCGAATCGTGTACGACTGCGCGAGGAGCGAAGTCGTCAGCAGCAGCGCAGATGTGAATGTCAGTAGCCGTTTCATTCGGTAGTCAGAACCTCCTTGATTCCTGCCTCTCGGCCCAAGTGTCTGATTGTATTGGACGCCGGATACCGCGCGGTCGTTGCACGGGGAGGCTCAGAGTCGAGGACCTTCGGGCACGTCTACGGGCGCCTCAGGCCACCACGAGACCCTCGGAGACCAGGTGTCCGCGAACCGCTTCTGCTTCACGTGGCCGTCTACGTACAGGTAGTTCACGAAGCCGTTGTATCGCTCGATGTCGACCTGCGGACGCGCAGCCTCAGTGGGCACGTTTGATGGGTCAGGCGGCCACACGCCATCCTGCCACCGCCACCACTCGATGAAATCGTGCGGGTACCAATCCTCGCGCTCGGTAGCGTAGATGGTGTCCGAAGGATCCACCACGATCGAGTCGTTCACCCGATAGTCGAACCAACTGTTGTCGGCGAAACTGCTCGGGCGCAACGCCGCGTCGCTCTGGTCCACGGTGACCCGAAACACGCGAACCGTGTCCACGTAGGGCACCAACTTCTCGTACCACTCGGCCACCCCATCGCCGTTCACGTCGGTCGTATCGCCGGGGCCTGCCCAATGCGGGATTGGGAAGTAGCCGTCGTGGTCGGTCCGGTAGAGGGAGCACGCCATGCCGACTTGGCGTAGACCGCCCCCCGACACGTGGGCATAGACCTTCGTCCGCGTGGCGATCACGACGGGCATGAGCAGGGCCGTGAGAATCGAGATGATGGCCATGGTGACCAGCAGCTCGATCAGAGTGAACGCGCGCGGTGTCCTTCCCACAGTTCTGTTATCGGCCGGATTCCGGCTGCCTGTGAGAGGGACGTAGGGCGGAGCCGGATGGGAGCAGGCCGGGAACGGCCGACGGGCGCTGAACCGCTGGCTAAGTGCGCCGAGCCGTTCGTTGAAGGCGCTGAACCGCTGGCGAAGGGCGGCGAACGCCTGGCGGAAGACAGCGAACGCCTGGTGGAAGACAGCGAACGGCTGGCGGAAGACAGTGGACGGCTGGCGGAAGACGGTGGACGGCTGGCGGACGGCGACCAGCCGCGCGGGGACTCCCCCGAACGGCCCGGGGACTTCCCCGAACGGCGCGGGGACTCCCCCGAACGCCGCGGGGACTCCCCCGAACGCCGCGGGGACTCCCCCGAACGCCGCGGGGACTCCCCCGAACGGCTCGGGGACTACCCCGAACGGCGCGGGGACTTCCCCGAACGGCGCGGGGACTTCCCCGAACGGCCCGGGGACGACCCGTTAGCCGCCCGTCGTCGCCCGGACGCCGGCATCCAGGAAGGACTGAAGGTCAGCCTCGCTGATCTCCGGCTCGCCGGGGCTGAGGTTGCTCAGTTTGTCGGGTAGCGCTGGACGGACGGTGACTTGACGGCGTGCTCGATCTCCCCATAGGAACTCAGGATTCCGCTGCCATACACGCACACGCCTTGTCCACCCGGCCTCTTCATCAGGCCGAACTCGATCGTGAACCAGAAGAAGCGCGCCATGCCCTTGATGATGCTCTCGACGACACGCACCCTTTCGGCTTTGTCGCTGATGTCGGCCGCCATGCGCGCAGCGGATTGAGCGACCTCACCGAACCTCACGAGCACGTCAGCGAAGACTTTGTCCGTGTGCATCGGCACGTGTCCCGCGACGTCATGGAAGATGTCCGGCTCGGGGAGATAATCGAGGCTCGATCCGTCGCGGATCGTGATGGTGGTCGGGAAATCGCGGTTTCGCAGGCAGTCGAAGAAGAGGTACGCCGGCACATAGCCGCTCACGGCCTTTGCCCGGAAGCCGCTTAGCGGCTCGAGAAACTTGTTGATCTCCTCCAAGCGCGGGATCGCATCGGGATTAAGCGCGAGGTTACGCACTCCGTCCAGAAACCGCGGATGGGCGTACTTCTCCCATCGCGGCAGCATTCTCGCGTAGAGCCGCCGCCAGGTGTCCTGATTCTCGTCGCTATAGAGGTCGTACGGCTGCTGAATGTACAACTCGCCGTTCGACCGCGCCTCTTCGATAAAGGGGGCTTTCGTCGTCGTAAGACCTGGAGCGCTCATGCGGGATTCACCTTCGACTCGCTGGCTCCCATTATGGCCACGCCATGAGTTGCGCGGCAATCGGTCGCCGCATCCGGCGCGATGCGGCCGGACCCCGCCTGCCAGAATGCGGTCGTGCCCTCTCCCGCCCTTCTCGTGCTAGCCTGCGCCTGTACCATGCAGCCGGACGTCGCGCAATTCATGTCATCGCTCAAGCCACTGCCGCAGGGCGACTCGCGCGACTGGCTCATTGGCGAAGCCGGCTACGCGACCGGCGCGTTTCGAACAGGCCCAAACAGAGTGACGCTCTCGAACGGCGTCATGGAACGGACTCTGCTTCTCGGGTCCAGCCCCACGACGATCTCGCTTCGCCTATCCGCCACCGGCGCAGAGATGATTCGCGCCGTCACGCCGGAAGCGACCTTCGTCCTCGACGGTGTGTCTTATGTCGCCGGAGGTCTCGAAGGACAGCCCGATCGCGCCTACCTGAGGGAGACTTGGCTCGAACGGATGACCGCGCCGGAGAACGGTCTCGAATTCATCTCAGCCTCCCTTGTGCCGATCGAAGCCCGTCTCGAATGGAAGCGCAGCAAACTGGCGCACGACATCCTTTGGCCGCCGAAGGGGCGAGGCCTGGCCCTGGTCTTCCGGTCACGAGCCTCGACTCGACACCGTTTCGAAGTGATCGTTCGGTACGAGATGTACGACGGCATGCCGCTCTATTCGAAGTGGGTGGAGATCAAGAACACCGGAAGTGAGCCACTTACACTGAATCGCCTCGTCGTCGAAGAGATCTGCTTCGTCGAGCCGGAGTCGGCGGTCGGTCAACAGCCAAAGTGGCGAGACCCAGATCTGCACCTCTTCACGGATTACTCGTTCGGCGGAGACACGATGGCTAACGCGAACCGCGCCGTCTCGCTCGCGACGGATCCCCAATACGACACACAAGTCAACTATGAGTTGAAGATGCCTGCAATTCTCCGCGCGGAGCCGCCCGTAGGGCCGAACGTCTCCATCGCGCCGAACGAGACGCTTCGCTCGTTTCGCGTCTTCGGATTGCTCCACGATTCGACGGAGCGCGAACGCCGAGGCCTCGCCGTACGAAGTGCGCTTCGCGTGCTTGCGCCGTGGATCACCGAGAGCCCCCTCATGCTCCATTTGACGAGCCTCGACGAGAAACAGGCGATGGAGGCAATCCAGCAGTGCGCCGAGGTCGGTTTCGAAATGGTAATTCTCAGTTTCGGCAGTGGGCTAAATATGGAGGACGCAAGTGCAGCCAACATTGCCAAGATCAGGCGCCTCGTGGATTTCGCGCACGAGCGCGGTGTCTCGCTCGGCGGCTACTCGCTCCTCGCAAGTCGCTCGATCAGCCCGGAAGACGACGTCATCAACCCGAACACTGGCAAGCCTGGAGGCGCGATCTTTGGCAACTCGCCCTGCCTTCTCAGCCGATGGGGCGACCAGTATTTTGCCAATCTCAGGAAGTTCATCGAGGAGACCGGCTTCGATCTGCTCGAGCACGACGGCAGTTATCCTGGAGACGTTTGCTCGTCCACGACCCACCCCGGACACGCCGGCTTGGAGGATTCACAGTGGAAGCAGTTCCGGCGAATCGCTGAACTCTATCGCTGGTGCCGACAGCGCGGCGTTCACCTCAACGTGCCGGACTGGTACGTGCTCGCTGGATCGAACAAGATCGCGATGGGCTATCGCGAAACCAACTGGTCTCTGCCTCGCGAGCAACAGCACATCCACGCAAGGCAAAACCTGTTCGACGGCACGTGGGAAAAACCGCCGACAATGGGCTGGATGTTCGTTCCGCTCGTGCAGTACCACGGCGGGGGGGCGGCAGCCACCATCGAGCCGCTTCGCGAACACCTCGCCGACTACGAGCAGCATCTAATCAACAACCTCGCGTTCGGCGCACAGGCCTGCTACCGCGGTCCGAGGCTCTATGACTCCGAGGAGACCAAGCGTCTTGTCCAAAAGTGGGTCGCGTGGTTCAAGAAGCACCGCGCAATTCTGGAGTCGGACATCGTGCACGGGAGGCGCGCCGACGGCCGAGATGTGGATTGGATCGTTCACGTGAATCCATCCCTCGACGAGCGCGCGCTCGCGGCACTTTGGAACCCCTCAGACTACGCTGTGGAATACGATGTTCGCGTGCCCCTCTACTACACCGGTTTGAAGGATCGTGCTCGAGTGTCCGTGAACGACGGCCCACCGAAGTCCATCACACTTGCCGAAGATCGGAGGGCAGAATTCACGGTCTCGATACCGGCGCGAGGGTTCTCCTATTTGGTGTTTACACGCTAATCGGGGAGCGGCTTCCCTTTTGTTTCCGGCGCGAACCAGAGAACGAACACGCCCATGCCCAGCACCAACGCCGTCGTCGCAATTCCCTGACCCACTTTATCTGTCCCCGATCCGATCACAGCTGCAGTGAGCAGCGGGATTCCAGCAGAGAGAATTCGCGCGACGTTGTACGCTGCCCCCGCTCCCGTCGCGCGAAGCCGCGTCGGAAAGAGCTCAGGGAAATACAGCACGAACGCAGCGGACATTCCAATCGTCGTGAACGACATCAGCGGCGCGAAAAGAAGGAGAGTCGAAAAGTCATGCGCTGCGCGTGAGGTGATGAGCACTGAGATGGGGCTTGCAATCATGCAAGCGAGGAGAGTTTGACGCCTTCCCCACTTGTCGCAGAGCCACGGAACGACGAAAACGCCCAGCAACGTCCCGATGTGAAGCACCATCGTCGCCGTGCTCGTTCGAATCTGGACGTCGCTCGCCGGAATGCCCGGAGACACGGACGCCACGAAGTTCGGGAGCCAAAACGAGACGTTGGCCGCAGCCGCGATGCCAACCGCACCCAAAAGCATTGAGACGATGAGGTTTCGGCGGAGCGGCGGCTTCTGCCAAAGTTCGGTCACCTTGGGTTTTTGCGTTGTCGCAGCAGTCCACTTCTCGGATTCGCGCACCCAAATGCGGATCACGATCACGACGGCAGCAGGCGCGATGCCCGCCAGGAACAGAAACCTCCATCCGAAGTGGGGCTCCGCGAGGTTTAGAAGTGATGCGAACACCGGGCCGATCGCAGCCGCCGATTGAAGGAACGAGGCCGCTGCAGCCCGCGCGCGATCTGGAAACACCTCTGCCACCAGGGCTGCGCCGGCCGCCCACTCACCTCCGATTCCCAGGCCTGTGATGAACCTCACCACCGCCACCTGCTCCCATGTCGCACAGAGAGCGGTCAGGCCTGTGAACAGCGTGTAGATCAGGATCGTGACGGCCATCGTCTTCACGCGGCCCCACCGGTCGGCCAGGTATCCGAACAGCGCGCCGCCGAGCGCCCAGCCGATCAGAAATACCGTGAAGATGACCCCTTCGACTGCCGCGCCCCTCGCTTCGTAGCCCGCCTGGCCCAGCAGTTCCTTCAGCATCGGCGCCTTCGCAAAGTTGAACAGGGCCGAGTCCATGATGTCGAACACCCAGCCCATCCAGGCGACCGCGAGCACGAGCCACTGGTAACGGGTAACCCCTTCGAACGCCGACCCCCTCGTCCTCGCCACAGGTGGGCAATTATGCCTCCGGCCTCCCGCTCCCCCGCCTCCAGGTACGATGGCACGCCGGTTCGGGCGATCTACATGTTGGAGCGGGTTGCTGAAATCGTCGGGGACTTCGAGGTCCCCGGCACCTTCGAAGGCGCGGAGCGAATCGGCTCGGGGCATATCAACGACACCTTTGCAGCCTGGTTTCGAACGGACGAAGGCCGCAAGCGCATCCTCGTCCAGCACCTCAACACCGAGATCTTCACGGAGCCTGCCGGGCTGATGGAGAACATCGTGCGAGTCACCTCGCATTTGAGGGACAAACTCTCAGCCAGACACAACGGCGACCTCGATCGACACGTGCTGCGCGTGATCCCCACGAAAAGCGGCGCCAATCACACGGAAGATGACTATGGATTGTGGTGGCGAGCATACAACTTCATCGAACGGGCGAAGACTTACGACACGGTCGAGTCCACTGAGTTAGCCTACCAAGCGGCGAAGGCATTCGGTGGCTTCATTGCAGATCTTGCAGACTTCCCCGCTGACTCACTGATCGAGACGCTTCCGAACTTTCACAACACTCCTCGGAGGTTTGAGCATCTCGCTAACGCGATCCGAGAAGACTCGTGTGGTCGCGTCAAAGCAGCCGAACAAGAGATCCGCTTCGCGCTCGATCGGCAGCAGATCGTCTCGCGCCTCATCGAAATGCACGAGCGTGGTCTTCTTCCCACTCGCGTCACTCACAACGACACGAAGCTCAACAATGTGATGATCTGCGACGACACAGGTGAAGGCATCTGCGTCATTGACCTCGATACAGTCATGCCGGGCCTATCGCTTTACGACTTCGGCGACATGGTGCGCACTGCTACGTCGCGAGCCGCGGAAGACGAAGAGGACCTCGATCTAGTGGAAGTCGAGTTGGAGATGTTTGAGGCGCTCGTCGCCGGCTTCCTGGAGTCTGCGGGCGGCGTCCTCACGCACGAGGAAGTCGAGCAGCTTGCCTTCTCCGGCCTACTGATCACTTTCGAAATCGGGGTGCGCTTCTTGACGGATTATCTGCAGGGAGACCCGTACTTCAAGATCCACCACCCGGACCACAACCTGGTTCGAGCGCGGGCGCAGTTCAAGTTAGCACGGTCTATTGAGGTCGCGATGCAAGAGATGACGGCCATCGTTGGCCGAAGGCTGACGCTCGCTTAGTCTAAGTTTTCCCGACGAATATGGACTCTGACCGGCGAGCAAACCTTCTTTCCGTTTATCGCGACGGGCTCCTCCTCGACACCCTGCCGTTCTGGACGAAGAACGCCCCCGACGATCGGCACGAAGGCTTCTACACCGCGCTTGCGCGCGACGGGAGCGTCGTGGACACCGACAAGTCCGTATGGCACCAGGGCCGCTTCGGCTGGCTGTATGGAACGCTGTATCGACTTTCTCGAGAAGTTCTGCTTCGACGAAGACGGCCGAATGTTCTTCATTGTCACAGAGGATGGCCGTCCGCTTCGCAAAAGACGGTACGCCTATTCCGAGGCATTTGCTTGCATAGCATATGCAGCGTACGGTCGTTCAGCGAATTCGGACGAGCACAAGCGAAAGGCCGTTGATCTCTTTCATCAGTTTCGGCGATTGGTGACGACCGAAGGGCTGCTTCCTCCGAAAGTCATTCCCGAAACTCGGCGCATGAAGGGACTCGGCCCGCTGATGATCACGATCAACTTGGCGCAAGTACTGCGGACCAGCTGCCAATTCCAAGATGCGGACGCGATCATAGACGAGTGTATCGCGGAGATTCGCCGAGACTTCATAAAGCCGGAGCTTCGCGCAGTGATGGAGAGCGTCGCGCCCGACGGAAGCATCCTCGATCATTTCGACGGTCGGACGCTCAATCCCGGACACGCCATCGAAGCCGCGTGGTTTATCCTGCACGAAGCGATGATTCGAAACGGCGAGCAGCATCTGCAAACCGGCCTGCAGATGCTCGATTGGATGTGGGAGCGAGGCTGGGATCGCGAATTCGGCGGACTCCATTACTTCGTGGACCTACATGGCGGCGAGGTACAGGAGTATTGGCACGACATGAAGTTCTGGTGGCCTCACAACGAGGCGATCATCGCCGCCCTGCTGGCCCACCGCCTGACCGGAGATGCCCGCTACGAGGAGATGCACTCTCAGGTGCATGACTGGGCCTACGCCCATTTTCCGGATCCGGAGCATGGAGACTGGTTTGGGTACCTCCATCGCGACGGTACGGTCTCCTCTACCCTCAAGGGGAACATGTGGAAGGGCGCGTTCCACCTCGGCCGGATGCAACTCTACTGCTGGAAGTTGCTGGAGGCCTGGTAAGGGGCGGCCGGCGAAATCACCGGCCGCCTTGATCGCTCGATTACATCGAGTGTTTGTAGAGCCAAATGTGGGCGCCCTGTGGGTCGGCGATGAGGGCCATCCGGCCTACGTTGGGAATGTCCATCGGAGGCACGACGACGGTCCCGCCGTTCTCGGTGACCTTCGCCAGGCGAGCGTCGACATCGTCCACGGTCATGTAAATGGCCCAGTGGGGCGGCACGTTCGGCATCTCCGGCGAATTCGTGGACATGACGCCGGCGATCGAGACACCGTTGACGCTCAGCATCGTGTAAGACGCGCCGTCGCCCATCGGCATAGTATCGCTGCCCATGTCGAACACCTTCGGGAACGTAGAGTTCATGCCAGGGAAAAGCTCGGCCTGCGGCCAAGGCGTGCTGATCGAGTTGGTCGTTTGACATCGATCCATCTTACTTCAGGTCACTCGCGCCGCCAATGGAGGCTGTCCCTCAAAGGACTTTTTGGCCCACCGCAGAAAGGAGATCGAGCCATGCTGACTTTGATCGCGGCTGGAACGGCCCTCATGACCCCATCCAATCCGGCACTGACACTCGGATGACCTGGTGGCGCGAGGCCCGCTTCGGAATGTTCATTCACTGGGGCCTTTACTCGATTCTCGCGGGTGAATGGAAAGGCTCGAAGGGCCACGCAGAATGGATTCGCGACACGGCGCGCATCCCTGTGGACGAATACGAAAAACTTCTGAGCGAATTCAACCCGGTCAAGTTCGATGCGAAGGAGTGGGTGCGCATGGCCGAGGACGCCGGGATGAAGTACATCGTCATCACCAGCAAGCACCACGACGGTTTCTGCCTCTTCGATTCGCAATACACCGCCTGGGATGTGATGTCCACGCCATTCAAACGCGACATCCTCAAAGAACTATCCGACGCATGCAAGGCGAGTGGAGTGAGATTCTCCACATACCACTCCATCATGGACTGGCATCACCCGGACTATCTCCCCCGCCGACCTTGGGAAGTTGCGACTCGGCCCGCTGAAGGAGCAAACTTCGACCGATTCGTCGAATACCTCCGGAACCAAGTGACGGAAATCCTGACGAAATACGATCCCGGCGTGATGTGGTTCGACGGTGAGTGGGAAAGCACATGGACCCACGACTACGGCGGCCCCCTCTATGAACTGTGCCGAAAGGTGAAGCCCGACGTCATCGTGAACAACCGTGTTGATAAGGGTCGGGGGGGGATGGCCGGGATGACCGAAGGCGAACATGCGGGTGACTTCGGCACTCCCGAGCAGGAGATTCCCGCGACCGGAATCCCCGGCGTGGACTGGGAATCCTGCATCACGATGAACCGCAACTGGGGATTCAACGCGGAAGACAAGAACTTCAAGTCCACGACGGAACTTCTGCGGATGCTCTGCGACATCGTAAGCAAGGGCGGCAACTTCCTCCTCAACATCGGCCCGAAGGCGGACGGCACGCTCCCTCAGGAGTCCATCGATCGGCTGCGGGAGATCGGCCAGTGGATGAAGGTGAACGGCGAATCCATCCACGGCACGAACGCCGGTCCCTTCGAGCCCTTCGGGTGGGGACGATGCACGCAGAAGCGAGACGGCAACGACACCTTCCTTTACTTCCACGTATTCGAATGGCCCTCTGAAGGGCCACTCATGCTGCCACGGTTCGGCAACGAAGTGGACAAAGTGGAAGTTCTCGGCGTCTCGTCGGATCTAACCGTCATCTTCGGGCCGAATTCGGTCGGTGTAAGTCTTCCTTCCGCCCAGCGCGACCCGCACGCGACAGTGCTGAAGGTCCGCATCAAGGGCAAGCCGATCGTCTTCGAGAAACCGGCCGTAATTGCCCCAGCGCTCCAGTTCGTCAATATGCTCGACGTTCAACTCAGAGTGGCAAGTCCCGGCCTCAAGATCCGTTACACCATGGACGGCACGCTGCCGACGAACCGATCGAGAGAGTACATCGGCCCGATCCGGCTGCGTGCGACCACGCTCCTCCGGGCCGCTTCGTTCTACAACGACGAGTTGGTGAGTGACGACATCTCCGTTCGCTTTGAGAAAGTTGCGCCCTGGCCAGCGACGACCGTGCCGACAACCGCCGCTGGGCTCGCGCGAAAGAAGTACGCGGGGAATTGGGACAAACTTCCAAACTTCGCCGAGCTGACTCCGGTGGCGACGGACGCCGTAGGCACGGTCACTCTGCCTCCCCCCCCGACGGAGGAGTACGTGGCCTACGTGTTCGAAGGGTTCCTTCGAGTGGACTCTACGGACGCTTACGTGTTCGACCTGCGGTCGGACGACGGATCGCGCCTCGAGATCGACGGCACAGTCGTCGTGGACAACGACGGACTCCACAGCTCCGCAGCGAAACGCGGCGTCGCGCCACTTGACAAAGGCCTCCACCGGATCCGCGTGCTCTGGTTCAACAAGACCGGCGGCGCGGATTTAGAACTGAGAATGGGCCAGATTGGACGGCCGCTAGAGTTGATCCCTGGCGAACTGCTCTATCGCGGGGGCTGACACGGGCGTCCAGCCGGGTGAATATCGCGGGAATACCTGAGGGGGTGGCTGGAGCCGACAGCCGGATTCGAACCGGCGACCTGCTGTTTACGAAACAGCTGCTCTACCACTGAGCTATGTCGGCTCGCGGGCGGCAAGGATACCTGAGAGGAATCTGCCCTTCGAACGTTCCGCACACCAGCGCGCCTGGCGTTGGCGAGCCGTCACGCATCGGACATCCAGGGCTTCACGATGCCCTGCGAGACGCCGACGGCTTGCAGCATCCGCGCAACAACCGTGTCCGCCAAATCCTCTAAAGTCGTCGGCCTGCCATACCAAGCGGGCATCGCCGGGAGGACAATCGCCCCAGCCTGTGTCACGAGAGCCATGTTCTGAATCATCGTGAGGCTCAGCGGCATCTCACGCGGAACGAGCACGAGGCGCCGCCGCTCTTTGAGACACACGTCCGCCGCTCGCGTAATCAGGTCGTCACTGGTGCCGTGGGCGATCCGTCCAAGAGTTCCCATGCTGCACGGCACTACGACCATTCCGTCGTGCACGAACGATCCGCTCGCTGGAGGCGTGAAGAAGTCATCGGTCTTAAGCGCCTTGATGTTCGGGTGCTCGCTCCCGAGAAGACCCGCTACCGTGAAGTTCTCCGGCGACACAGCTGCGCTCAATTCGGTCGCTGCGACCTGAAGCGCCTGTCTCGTCGCCATGAGGTAGATCTCATCGAAGTGATTCGCGGCTTCCTTCAGAAACCGGACCGCATAGATCGATCCGCTTGCCCCCGTCATCGCGACCACGAGTCTCCGGCTCGACACGGGGGCGAGTTTAGCCCGCGCCTGGAATAGGAATCCACGGAGGGTATCCTCTGAGGCCCCGCCCTCGTGGTGAAATTGGTAAACACGCTAGATTCAGGTTCTAGTGCCCGCAAGGGCTTGCTGGTTCGAGTCCAGTCGAGGGCACCAATCCCCTAACTCGCGTCCTCTTCCCTGTCGGCTTCGAGGAGAGTCTCGACCAGATCAGGGATCGCCTCGTGGTCTGTCCAGTCGAGGCGCACGGGCGTCACCGACACGAATCCCTCATTGACAGCGTGAACGTCGGTGCCGGGCTGGGTGCTGTCCACGATTACGACTCCGCCCTGCCAGTAGTAGGGCTTCCCCCACGGGTCCTCCCGCCTCTCGACGCGGTCGGCGTAGACGCGCATCCCCATGCGGGTGATTCGGGTCCCACGCACCTCGACGGGAGCAATGCTCGGAACATTGACGTTCAGCATGCAGTGCTTCGGGAGCGTCGCTGAGACGAGCTTCGGCAGCCACTCCTGCATCCAGGCCACGGCAGTCTCGTAGTGCGGCGGAGCGTCCTCGACGTACTTCGCCACGGAGACCGCGATCGACCGGATGCCGTTCACGGCCCCCTCGAGGGCGCCTCCGACGGTGCCCGAGTAGGTCACGTCCCAGCCCAGGTTCGGGCCGTTGTTGATGCCGCTCAAGACCAAGTCGCAGCCATCCGGGAAGTACTCGGTCAGCGCGAGATTCACGCAGTCCACGGGGAGACCGTTGACTTCGTACCCCCTCATTCCGTTCATTAGCCGCACCTCGCGAGCCCGGAGAGGCTCCCGGAGGGTCATCGAGTGGCCGCAGGCCGACCTCTCGCGGTCGGGGGCGCAGACCACGACTTCGCCGAACTGCGACGCCACCTCGGCCATGGTTTCGAGGCCGGCCGAGAAGACGCCGTCGTCATTCGTGACGAGGATGCGCATGAGGTCGGAGAAGTCTACCGCCCCCTCAAAACCTCGACCCGACCCTGAGGATCGGCTTTCGCCCGCCCACATGGAATAAGTAGAGACGAGGGCCCATGTCAGAAGAACCAGAAGTCCAGGAAACTGAAGAAGCGCCAGAGCCGGCGAAGGGCAAGAAGTCGCCGAAACTGATTGTCATCATTCTCCTCGCCATTGTGCTGGGGGGAGGCGGCTTCTTCGGTATGAAGATCATGGGCGCCAAGAAGGCCAAGCCTTCGGCGCCCAAGGTGGGGGCGGTAGTCCAACTCGAGGAGTTCCTCGTCAACCTGTCCGACCAGAAGACCTTCCTCAAGTGCCAGATCGCGCTCGGCTTCCAGGAAGGATTCGAGTTCCACGGGGGCGCGGGAGGTCACGCCGAGGGAGACACCCCGCCCGAACTGATCCGGCTTCGAGACGCGATCATCTCCGTTCTGACCTCCAAGAAGCCCAAAGACGTGGCAACGCCTGCTGGGAAGGACAAACTCAAGGCCGAACTGATCGCAGCGATCAACAAGGTGCTCGGCGAGCACTCCGAAGAAGAGCACGCCTCCGAGGCGGAATCAGACTCTCCCGAACCTAAGGAGACCGGCAAACATGCCGATAAGACGACTGATAGCCCTGACCAGAAGTCGGGCGAAAAGGCAGAGCCGAAAGGCCCGGTCCTCGAGGTGTACTTCACGTCGTTCGTGACGCAGGAATACTGATTCGAGAACGGCCCGGCTCTCCATCGGGAAAGAGCCAGTGGCCGACATTCTATCGCCCGAAGAAATCGAAGCTCTGTTGACCTCGCTGTCAGGTGAGGAGAACGAGGGCGAATCCGCGGCGCCCGACGGGGGCGCCAAATCCGCCGACGCCATCAGCGCACAAAAGGAGCGCTCCAGGCACGGATACGAAGTCTACGACTTCCGCAGGCCAGACAAGTTCTCCAAAGAGCAACTGCGCACGCTCCAAATGCTGCACGAGACGTTCGCGCGTCTCGTTTCCAGTTCCCTCGCGGCCATGCTGCGAACGCCAGTTCACATCGAACTGATCTCAGTAGAGCAGGTGCCCTACGAAGAGTATCTGCGCAGCATCAACCAGTCCATCTTCTCCGTGCTGTCTCTCGCGCCGCTCAGCGGCCAGGCCGTCATGGAGATGGAGTTCGGTTTGGTCTACAGCATGATTGATCGCATGCTCGGAGGAACCGGCAAGCCGATCCCACGAACCACAGTCACCGACATCGAACGACCGCTCGTGTCCGCAATCGTCGAGACTGCGCTCAAAGGACTGAAGCGCGCTTGGGAAGGCATCGTCATCGTGCATCCGCGGGTCGAAGGACTGGAGACCAGTTCCCAGTTCGTTCAGATCGCCCCCCCGACGGACATCGTCGTCACCCTTCTCTTCGAGATCAAGATGGGCGATCAGCGAGGAGCCGCGAGCCTCTGCATCCCGTACCTCGTGCTCAAGCCCATCACGACGAAGTTGACGGCGCAAAAGTGGGCTGGCGCTGCCGGACGCAAGAAGAATCCACTCAACCGGATGCTCCTAACAAATCACGTCTCGCGAGCGAAGGTCGACTGCAAGATCGAACTGGGAACAGGAACCGTGAGCGTTCGCGAGTTCGTCCAACTCAAACCTGGCGACATCGTGCGCATCGAACGAAAGCAATTGGACGACATGCTGCTGCATGTCGAGGACAACCCGAAGTTCTTCGGAAAGCCGGCGAAGGTCGGCAACAAATTGGCGTTCCAAATCACTGGACCCTATGAGCCCTAACAGGAAAGCGACGTATGACAACGATTAACCCCGAACTCATCGCAGTCTTTGGCGAGAAGCAGCCCGAAATCTGGGGAGCGGCGACGACCGCTGCCGCAGAGGTGTTCGGCGCGGACCTCACAATGGCAAGCCCGCTCGTCGTAGCTGCAAGCAGCGAGGACGTGCAATCCGAGATGACGACGCCGATGCTGGTCGTGCAGTTCGGATTCGAGGACTTCCAGGGACACACGCAAGTTCTTCTCGTCCCCGCCGAGACCGCGAAGAAACTCATTTCGCGCGCTACAGGATCCAACATCGAAGAAGTGACGGACGAGGTCGCAAACGACGCAAGCGACAAGTTCGCCGCCGTCATCAAGGGGCTGTGCGACGGAATGAGTTCCGTTGCAGGCGAGCAGTTGGTCGCCGCTTCGCCGTCCGTCTCGTACCAACTCCTCTCCCTTCCGCCGAACATGGAGGCGGAAACTCTGCTTCGAACACAGATCAGCCTCACCGGCGACGATTTGAACGGCAGCGCAACCTGGCTCGTAGATCAGTCCACCGCTCGGATGATCCTCGGTCCTTCGGTTCCTGCGGAAGTCGCGTCTTCTGAGGAATACGAGGAGACCTCAGACACCCCGAAGACCGCGCTCGAGCGAGAACTCGAAGTCCTGTTCGACGTGCCGCTGCACCTCAGCGTCGAACTCGGCCGCGTGAAGATGCTCGTGCAGGACGTGCTCGAACTGACCGCCGGAAGCGTGATCGAATTGGAGAAGGCCGCAGGCGAGCCGGTGGACGTTCTCGTCAACGGATGCCTTGTCGCGAGAGGCGAGGTCGTGGTCATCGAGGACAACTTCGGCGTTCGACTGACCGAGATCGTCAGCCCGCAAGAGCGCGTTCAGAGACTCGGAGAGGCCGCCTAACCTTGCAATTGCCTTTGGCGCAAGCGATCGAAGGGCTCAAGGACGACCCGATTCGTCCGGTGTCCGACGGTGTCTCGCCCCTCTTCGGGATCGGGCCGCTCATCCAGATGCTGCTCGCCCTCGCGGTCGTCGTTGCGCTTATTCGCTGGCTCGTGCCGAAGTACCTTGCAAAGGTCGGCAAGCGCGGGGGCGCCGCGTCGTTAAGTCCCGAATTTCAAGTCCTTGACTCGACGCTGCTCGGCGCGGCGACGCTGCACCTCGTCAAAGTGCGCGGACGAACGCTGCTAATCTCGACCACGACGTCGGACGCGAGTCTCATCGCCGACCTGACCGATGAGCCCGAAGCGCTTCCCTACATCCCCTCTCCCAAATCTCACGAAGGCGAGGAGCCCTTCGCCGAAGTGTTCGGCCGGCTCGAGCGGCTCCAAGGTGGAAAGCCGTGAGAGCCGCCTGCAGACTGACGGCGCTCCTATTCGTCGCTGCGCTCGCCGCAACGGCGTTGGCGCAGACGGGTGGCGCGGGCGGCCAGTCCGTGCCCATCCCCTCCATCAAGTTGGGCGTGGAGCCGGGTTCGCAGGGGGGGGAAGTCGCAACGAGCCTCCAAATCCTCGCCCTGTTGACGGTGCTCAGCCTCGCGCCGGCGATCCTCGTGCTCACGACGGCCTTCACCCGCATCGTCATCGTATTCAGCTTTCTCAGAACCGCCCTCGGAACGCCGGGCATTCCCCCCAACCAGATTCTCATCGGCCTCAGCCTCTTCCTCACGTTCTTCGTGATGGCGCCGACTTTCGAAAAGGTGCACTCCCAAGCGCTCGAACCCTACATGAAGAAGGAGATCTCGTTCGACGTCGCCAAGGAGCGGGCGTGGGGCGAGATGCGTTCCTTCATGATTCGACAGACTTACAAGAAGGATCTCGCGCTCTTTGCGAACATGAGCGGCGCGAAGTTCAAGAACGTCGAAGATGTGGGTTGGCAGCACCTGATTCCCGCCTTCGTGCTCAGCGAACTCAAGACCGCATTCATCATTGGGTTCTACATATTCGTTCCCTTCCTCGTGATCGACCTTGTCGTCGCGAGCACGCTGATGAGCATGGGAATGATGATGCTGCCTCCTGTCGTCGTTTCGCTTCCTGCGAAGGTGCTTGTGTTCCTTCTCGCTGACGGCTGGTCGCTGCTCGTCCAGTCCGTGCTCGGAGGATTTCGATGAATCAAGCGGATGTGTTGGACGTCGGCCGACAGGCGATGCAGGTCGCGGTGTCGGTTAGCCTTCCGATCCTCGGCCTGACGCTGATTGCCGGCCTCATCGTCGCCGTCTTTCAGGCGGTGACGCAGGTGCAGGAGATGACTCTCACCTATGTTCCGAAGATCCTCGCCGTGATCTGCGCCTTCGTGTTCTTCGGATCGTGGATGATTACGACCGTCGTCGGCTTCATGTCTCAATCGCTCCAAGCCGCCGAGCACGTAACGCGGTGAAGTTAGACGCTGCGTTTCTCGTCACGTACTCCGCGGTGTTCGTCCGCATTTCTGCGATGATGCTCACCGCTCCCCTGTTCTCTGGAATGGGAACGCCGGTGCTCGTTCGGGTCTTCATGGGCGCGGCCATCGCCTGTGCCGTCTCGCCCGTTGTCTACGGCTCGATTCCCGTGCCGGAGGACCTCCTCCAGTTGGGACTCCTCGTGGGTCGCGAGGCCATCACGGGCATGGCGATCGGATTCTGCATCCAACTCGCCCTCTCGGCTGCGCAGATGGCAGGCAGTTTCCTCGACGTCGCGGTCGGCTTCGGGATGGCGTCCGTGCTTGCGCCCAACACGTCGCTTCCGTCCACGATCCTGTCGAAGTTCAAGACGCTCCTCGCCATCGCACTCTTCCTTGCGCTGAACGGTCATCACATCATGATGAATGCGCTCGTCGGCTCTTACTCCTTCACCGGATCTCTGACGGCGGAGTCGGGAATGACGGCGATGCTGTCCGGGCTCGGCGCCATGTCCCTGCTCGCTCTGCAGATCGCGCTACCCGTTGCTGCGGTGACATTCGTCGTTGATGCGGCGCTCGGTATCGTGAACAAGGCCGTTCCGCAGATCAACGTGCTCATGGCGGGCATCTCCGCGAAGCTGCTCGCGGGTCTCGTCGCCTTGGCGCTCTCGCTTCCCGCTCTCGCGTATGGCGTCTCGCAGGGTCTCACGATCGCATCGGACCTGATTGGCAAAGCCTTAGGATCGTAGATGGCCGAGCACACACAGGAAAGAACAGAACAGGCGACACCGCGCAAGAAACAACAGGCGCGGCGTCGAGGCACCGTAGCAAGATCTGCAGACCTCACCTCATCGTCCGTTCTCGTCGCCATCGCGCTCCTCGCCCCCGCGGTCTTCTCGATCATAGGCAGCGGGCTCATCGCCGGCATGCGGGGGGGACTGACGCTCGACGCCGTCTCCGTGCAATCCGGCGATCTCGCCAACCATCTCTGGCGTTCGTTCCAGCCGACGCTCGTTGGTTTAGTCGCCATCGCCGGGATCGCGCTGGTTTTAGGCCTCGGAATCAACTTCGCCCAAGTGGGGTTCACGCCGACAGCAGAGCCGCTCAACCCTGATTTTTCGCGCATCAATCCGGTGGAAGGATTCAAGCGGCTGCTCTCCCGAAGGGCGCTGTTCGATCTCGGCAAGTCGCTCGCCAAGTTCATCGTCATCGCTTACGCCGCGTACTCAGAAGTCTCCAACAACTGGGACGCAATGCTGAACCTCGGTGCACTTCCCCCCACCCAGGGCATCGCCTGGTGTGGAGCGTTCCTGGGTGCAGTGCTCATGAAGGCGGCGTTCGCTTGGTTCGTCATCGCCGTCGTAGACTACTGGTTCCAGAAGAAGCAGACCGACCGAATGCTTATGATGTCCCGCGACGAACTAAAGCGGGAGATGCGCGAGACGGAGACGTCGCCTGAACTCCGCCAGGAGATGCACCGGCGAAGGCAGCGGATGGCGCGCGCCCGCATGATGTCGAACGTCAAGAAGGCCGACGTCGTCATCACCAACCCGACCGAGTACGCCGTCGCCCTGCTGTACGAGCCGTCCAAGCGGGCTGCTCCCGTCGTGCTCGCGAAGGGTCGCCACCTCGTCGCAGAGCGCATTCGCCAAGAGGCCAAGAAGCACAGAGTGCCGATCGTGCCCAACCCCCCTCTCGCGCGTTCGCTGTACGAAGAAGTGGACTTAGGCGAGATGATCCCTGCGAAGCTGTTCCAAGCCGTCGCAGAGGTTCTCGCCTACGTCTTCAAGCAGAAGGGCAAGAAGTTTTAGTCTTGGCTAGTCGCAAGCCCAATACCATGTGCCGTCCGTCGGGTGGGGATCGCCGGTTCTGTGCCCTGCCGGGTCGATGAGCGCGTCGTCGAAGTAAGCGCTGCCCGGGATGTGCTTCGCGTGGCCGTCCGCAAACACCATCATCCCTCCGATCGGATCCCACTTCTGGAAGAAGTTCCACGGTGGTGGGCAATCGTATCCGTATCGAGCGCAGGCATCCTCGGTCACCTCGTCGTCGAAGAACGCCATCATCTCGTCGCGGATCACGCGCGTGCCGGCCGGGTCCACGATCGCCGAAGTCGTCACAACCTTCGTGTAGTTATACAGTTGGTTGTTCCGACTCGACTCGTTCGCGATGACGGAGAACATGCACTTCGTAAAGTGGTAACTGCTTCCGTACGCGTCCCAGTAACTCGTGCTTCCGGGCACGTCCTGCCATGTGAACGGCCCGCCCGTGTCGAACGGGTTGTAGAACAGTCGGTTCAGTGCGACGGACGTGTCGCCTCTCTGCGCGCTCGCGCAGTACGGAGCAAGTTGCACTTCCACGCCCTTGTGCCCAACTTGTCCAGCCGGCGGCTGGCTGTTGTAGTCGTAGAAGATCGGAAACGTGTCGTCGTAATCCGATAGGTACATCATCAGGGCCATCCCGATTTGGCGGCCGTTCGTGAGGTTGGCGCTCCGCTTCGCCGCGTTCTTCGCGTTCACCATGACCGGGAACAGGATGGCGGACAGAATCGCGATGATCGCGATGACTACGAGGAGTTCGATCAGCGTGAAGCCGACGTTTCTCCGGTTCATTTGTTTGACCTCCTTGAGAGGCCAAATAGGCCGTTCCACCGAGCGGAACGGCCTATCGAATCGTAGGTCTTCCGCTTTCCTACGCCGGAATTATCCGGTTCAGGTTCGAAGGGTCTTCCGGCTGGTCCGGAACTCTCAGCCCGATGGGGCTCCCCTAGCGTAGACGGCCTTTTGGCCTTCTGACGCTTTAACATACTCCATTCCCGGGGATTCCGCTACAATCCGTGCCATGAAGTGGATTGCCGCTCCGCTCGTCGCGGCTCTCATCGCAGTCGGCTGCGTGGGCGGTGGATCGGCAGCCGATCCCGAGTCTGCGCTCTCGCTCGTCGGCCCGGGTGGCGTGGTCGCAATCGGCGATCCCATAGACGAAGCAAAGAAGGCGTTCCCCGCTCCAGAGGGAGTCAAGCCGGACGATGCGCCGCTCGCTCTTTCCTTCCTGTACTCGACCGGCTGGTCGTGGACCGGGCCGGACGGCGAGTCTTTCGAAGCTGCAACCAAAGACGGCAAGATCGTCATGCTCGCGCACGGTAAGGAGAACATGATGGATTCTTCCAAGGAACTCGACGCGCAGCATCGGCACGCGGGCAAGGAGACGAGGAAGGCGGAGAATCGCGCGGCGCTCCTCGCCGTCTGGGATCGCGGCGAATACGCGCGGTTCCTGCTCGTCATCAAAGAATCGCTGCCTCTCATGGGTCAGGGCGGGGGCACGATGATCGGCCGAGTGGACGATTTGAAACTGCTGAATTTCCGCGCGGACGACCCGGAGTCTTTTGTGAGGGCGCTCGAACTCGTCCTCGAGAAAGCGCCGCGCAGCGACACCAACGCGCCGAAGACCACACAGCCCGGAGAGTAGCGAGGCACTCGCACGGCTGCCGGCATGACGTTTGCAACGCATCCTCTTGGGAGTGGTTGGGTGCGTGCGAGATCGGCGTGGCAACCGGCCTGCCTTTACGTAAACTGCGCCAAGCAGCCTGTTCTGATCGTGGGGTTGCACGGGTGCACGGTGCACGCTCCGCGAGTGGGAAAGCGTGCAGGTTCGGGGTGAGTCGAACGCTGTTTGCCCCAGGGACGAATCGAACCACAGCGACCTAAGGAGCTTCCGGATTCGAGGGGGGTTGCACGGGTGCACGGTGCACGCTCCGCGCGTGGGAAAGCGTGCAGGTTCGGGGTCCTGATTTGGTGCTCGGTGGCCTTGTGTTATGGGCATGCGTCGGGGATCCGTTTGGACATGTTCGGGACACACCTGTTAGGGACAGGAGGTCGGGGGAAGTCAATCGGGTTGCCTCGGTGAGGGCGCCGTGGGATGGATGGGGCGTGCAGGTTCGGCGAGGCCTTGCACGGGCGCGCTTCGCTTACCCGTGCCACCCGTGCACACACACTCCGCGGCAAGCCGTGGAGGGATAGGATGTTATCGCTTCCTGCGCATCGCCAGGAGCGTGAATCCGCAGGCCAGCGCGACGATCGTCGCATGTTCCGGAACCGCACTGCCATGAATCACGAAGGGCATGTCCTGCGGGGCGGCGGCGAGGCCCGTGTCGAAGGCGGGGTTCCAACCGGGCATCGTGAAGTGGCGAGCGTTGCTTCCGGGCTTGTTTCGCAAGCCGAGCAAGGTCACGGGCGGTTGGAAGGGTCCCACGCCGAGCGTGCCGCCCATCTGCCACGCCACCCAGTAGGTACCGGGGCCGAGAACCCAGCCGAGCGTTCGCGATCGCACGCGCATCACGGGGCGGTTGTTCGCGGTCTCGTTCCCCTCGATCGAGCGATAGATGCCGGAGAATGAAGCGCTTCCGAACACGTTCGTGCTCGTGTTGCCGAGTGAGGGCGTCCCGAACGGCGGGCCCACCGGCTCCGCATCGAAGATGACGATTCTCAGGTCGTTGATCGTCGGCTCGACGCCGGAGCCTGTCTGGTATCCGAGGAAGTCCATGCTCTCGATCGTCCACACCTCGCCTGCGCCGACCGTGAAATCATCGGCGACCCAATTGTTCGCAGGGACGTGACATGAGAATCCATAAGTGTTCAGCCCGAGGCTGGACTGCAGAACGCTTGCGTCCGCCCCGCCGAAGCCACCTCCGGGGTGGGTGACGATTCCGCCGTTGTCATACAAGATCGCGCCGGACGCGTCGAATGCAGCGGCCGCGAAAGCGGCAACGAAAAGAGCCCGATGTCTCACTACCGAATTCCTCCCATTTTCGCAGATGCAAACCCCGTCGCCCGATGGGACGAGCGCGCAGGCTTCCACGGTGGTGGCGAACCGCGGGCTCCCCTCGCGACGGGCTTGCCTGTTGGTCTGACTTCGTTTCCGGCGAGTCGGTTCCCGGACTCCGCCAGCGCGCCAGGCGCGAAGGCGGATGAGGGACGGATTTGCTGGAACGGTTGGCGGGTATCGGGAAATGACTGGCGAGAATTGCTGAACGATTCCCGGGGGTCGGGGAATGGCCGGCGGGTTTGGCGGGACGGTTGGCGCGAGGCGGGGGGAGGATCGGCGCCCGGGAATTCTCGATTCGCAGCCAATGCTTCAGCGTTCTTGGCTGCGTTTTGCCACGAGCGGGAAACCTAAGGGAATCTCGGGGGGGAAAAGGATGGCCAGCGTTCGCGTTTCGTCATGGATTGCCGGATTCGATTCCGCCATCATGACTTTGACATCGCGACGAACGGTGTGATCAAGTCTGCTCAACACATAGTCTATGAATGCTCGGGCTTCGGCGACTCTGCGAAGGACGTCCTCAACGGTGATGCCCTTTGATTGACCCAGCACCAAACGCTCGATTAGATTCTTCTGATCCTTGAACAGAGGGATCTCGTGGTTGGTAGATCCGAACGACACTTGATCCAGGAAAACCTGATCGAACGCCAGCCTTTTGGGGTCAGTATTTCCATGGAGAAGGTCGTTCCGATCATTCATAAGAGTCAGGAAGGCTTTCACTTCCGGGGCCTTATCGCTAACGGGTTCGACAAAACCACGACACTTTAACCAAAGCTCCGAGATCCTTATATCGATTGGCAGCCGAAGGGTCGCCTCGTAAAGTCTGGAATTGCCCTTCACCTCCGGCTTTCCGAGAAGGAAGAACAACATATTAACAAAGGACTCAGCCCAAACAGGCACGAGAGCCTGCAAGGTGAAGCTCCACGCTCTGATCTCGACAAACCGAGCAAGGAAGCCTTTCATTTCTTCATATAGTCTCTCAGGCTCGCCTTGCTCTGCTATGCTCGGCATCTTCGGCAAGTTCCCTGAAGGAAGCTCACCCAACCGACGCTCCGCGAGTTCGACAATCTGCCGCAGTCGGGCAAAAGGGTTCACGAACACGGTATAGCGTCGCAGGTTCCTCCTGACCTCACCTATGGCCTTTCCGTAGCGCTGGTAGTCGCCTTTCAAAGAAGAGACCAGAATCTGCCAGTCCTCGGGCCGAGCTTTGCCCTCGGCTTCCACGAGGATCTCCAAACGCTCAACTCGATCAAGGAAATGAATTGCTCGCCCCTTGTACCCGACTGTGTAATGCCACTGAAAGAGGTTATCTGTGCCCGGAGCTCGTACTGCCATGAAGGAGCCGTTCGGCGGACCGAAGCGAGCCCTTAGATAGCAGTATAGGTCGAGCGGGGACAGTGAGCCATCGTTTTCCCAGCAATTGTCGAGACATCGCCCAAGCTCAAGCCAGCTCTCCTGAGTCAGCGATTCGTGGCCCTGCCATTGATCAAGGTCCGTGAAGATCGATTTGTCAAATCGCATGGCTCAGCATCCCTCTCAAATACCTGCTCGTCCAGCTTCTTTCGACCAAAGCCACCTCTTCGCGAGTCGCAATCGCTACGACCTTTCCCCCGCCCTTGCCTCCCTCGGGCCCTAAGTCAATGACCCAGTCGGCGGTTTTGATGACGTCGAGATTGTGTTCGATGACGATCGTCGTATGCCCCTTGTCCACCAGGCGGTGGAGGACGCCGAGGAGATTGCGCACGTCCTCGAAGTGCAGGCCGGTCGTCGGCTCGTCCAGGATGGTGACCGTCCGCCCGGTCGAGCGCTTGGAGAGCTCCTCCGCCAGTCCCGACAAGCCGGGATCTCCGCTGCGCTCCGACTTCACCCTCTGCGCCTCGCCGCCCGAGAGCGTGGTCGCCGGCTGGCCGAGCTTGATGTAGCACAGCCCCATGATGAAGGGTCGACGGGACGCTACGTGGGCCTGGGACCGACTCGTCCCGCAAGCCTAAGTAAAGAATAAACACCAACGATGATCGCGAAGCAGAGTACAATGGAGCTGAAGAAGCTAGCAACAATTGCTACGATGTGAGCCCACTTCTTCTGCCCCCATAGTCCAAGAATCACGCTCACAGCACCAGCGAGCACGAAGCCAAGAACAGAAGCTACAGCTAAAAGACTTGCAATCATGTCCCGTGACTGGGCTTCCTGGGAAGCGAAGATCCTCTGCAAATCGTTCGGCCGTTCAGACTGAACCGCAAATGCCGCGATCAAAAAGACGATTCCAATAAGTGCCCATCCCGCGGAGGCGACAATATCGCCTACAAAAACAGACCTGGGAATAAGTAGAGTTGCGGCGGGGCTTATCGGCACGCCGCAATGAACGCAAAGCACGGCTTTATCATCAATTTCGGCCCCACAGTTACGACAGAATGCCATTTAAATCTTCCTTCACCCCGCAACCTAAGGTGCCCAAGTCACATGACCATCAACCGCTTCTACCATCCGCTCTCCAGTACAAAGAGGCGAGCTGCACGACATCGCCAAAAGAAGCAGCGCTGCGATGATCACTCTATTAATGAATTAATGAGAAGTGGAGTCAGTTTCATGGGTCACCTCGGCGTCCGGGTCACTTCCGGAACATTATCCACTCTCGACTCCAGCTTGTTGGCTGCTTGACCTTGATGGGCAAGACCGCCCAGCGGTACCTGCCCTTAGGCAGCTTGGAGATGTCAACGTCAGCGCTGTTTGTCTTGGTTGAAATGGCAATCGTCAGGCCTTCCCCGCTTGCGATGGGAAGGTCCATCATGTCCGGGAGAATGAGCAAGGCGTAGGCCGTTGCGTCCGGGACCATTCGCCAAGCAAAGCGCTGCTGGCCCCCGACTAAGACCGCACCGTTGCGGGGCTCAACGACGTTGGGCTCGACGGGGTTCACGGTTGGCCCGAAGTAAACCGTTGATTCAAAGAGGAATGCGACTCCGCCAAATCCGCTTGTGTTCTCGGATGCCCTCTCAAGGCGAATCATCAGAGACTTCACATCGCGAGTATCGAGCAACACTTCTTGCGGCTTCGCATTCGCGCGCACCGTTAGCTCCTTTATCCTCTCGCCGTCCAGCCACATTGTAAGAGTCGCTTCGGCTCGGGGCGAGGGATCCTCGAGACCAAATGCCAAGGTTGCCGAGAAGCCATCGAATTTGCCGTCAAGGCGAAAGGTCAAGTCAGCGCGCCCATCTTGCGAAGCGTAGCGACTATCGACGTAGAAGCAATCCGGAAACTGAACCCCACCGACAGCAACCTCGCCTCTTCGGAACTGCCAAAGGCCGGGAACAAGGGGAAGATCCTTCGCAGACTGAAAAGACTTCGTCTTGTCAACGGGGGGAGGTTGCTGAATCAGCCCCCTCGGCGGCTCACGCCTCGGGGCAGATGTATCCGAGTCCAGAGGCGAGCTGAATGCCAGCCCGACGAAAACGGGAGTGCAAATGAGGAAGATATTTAACGTTTTCATTCTATCATCCAACGGCTGGGCGGTGGCGGAGACGATCCGATCCAGGTTTGGCCCGAACGGGCATACTAGGAAGCATCCCGCACGAAACATCGCTCATCTCCATCATCGCCGCTGGGCTCGGGCTTGCATTCGTGTTTGGTCTTTTGGCCGCTCGTTTCCGCCTCCCAGCGCTTCTCGGATACCTGATCGCCGGCGTAGTGATCGGGCCGTTTACTCCTGGATTCGTTGCGGACGAGGACCTTGCCAAGCAACTGTCGGAGATCGGCGTCACGCTGCTCATGTTCGGGGTGGGCCTGCATTTTTCGATCAGGGACCTGTGGGCGGTTCGGAGGATCGCCGTTCCTGGCGCTATCATTCAGATCGCGGCGGCGACCGTGATGGGCGCGACGTTGGGTCGACTATGGGGATGGGAGTGGGCCGCGAGTGTGATCTTTGGGTTATCGCTTTCGGTCGCCAGCACGGTCGTGATGCTGAGAGCGCTGGGCGAGCGTCGGCAGCTCGAGACGGTGAGCGGCAGCATAGCCGTGGGATGGCTGGTCGTTGAAGACATCGCGACGGTCGTGGCGCTGGTGGTTCTTCCCGCGCTCTCGGTTTCCTTGGGGGGCAATTCGAATTCAGGCGAGGGCGGCGGGAGCTTGGCTCTGGACATCGCTCTGACGCTGCTCAAAGTCAGCCTGTTCACGATCGTCATGATGTTTGTCGGAACGCGGGCGGTTCCCCGAGTGCTGGGGCGAGCGGCGCGGATGCGCTCTCGGGAGCTTTTCACGCTTGGAGTTGTGGCGATTGCGCTCGGGATCGCTTTCGGGGCTTCGGCGCTCTTCGGCGTGACGCCTGCGCTCGGGGCATTCTTCGCCGGCGTCGTGATCAGCGAGTCGGACCTTTCGCATCAGGCGGGGGCGGAGACGCTTCCTTTGCAAGAGGCGTTCTCGGTGCTCTTTTTCGTGTCGGTTGGGATGCTCTTCGACCCTCGTGTGCTCGTCGAGAATCCGCTCCACATTCTATTGGCCCTCTTTGTGGTGATGGTCGGTAAGTCCTTGGCTGCGGCGATCATCGTTCTTCTCTTCCGTTATCCGGTTTCGACTGCCCTGACGATCTCGGCCAGCCTTGCGCAGATCGGCGAGTTTTCGTTCATCCTGATTGGGCTTGCGAGCCATCTTGGACTTGTGCCCGTCGAGGCGAACAGTATTGTCGTGGGAGTCGCGATTCTCTCGATCTCGCTCAATCCCTTCATCTTCTCCTCAATCGGTCCCATTGACCGCTGGTTGCGCGCTCGTCCCAAGCTTTTGTCGCGCATCGAAAGGAAGCAGACACCGCTGGAGCCCACTCGAGAGGGTATCGCCCTTAGGGGACATGTTGTGATGGTTGGCTATGGCAGGGTTGGGGCCGCCATTGGGCGTGCCCTACAAATGAACAACCAGCCGTATGTGGTGGTGGACCAAGATCGGGAGGTGATTCTGCGGCTGCGGTCGGCGGGAGTTCCGGCGATTTTCGGCGACGCCGCCCGGCCCGGAATCTTGAAACAAACTGGGCTCGAACATGCTCGCCTTCTGATCGTGGCGACGCCGGACAAAGCTCAAGCGAAGGAGATTCTGGCCTACGGTTGGAAGGTGAATGAAGACATCGAGACGTGTGTTCGAACGCACAGCTTTTCCGAATCGAGGTTCTTCGAAGAGCTTGGGGTAAGCCGGGTCGTCATGGGCGAGGTGGAGCTTGCGCTGGAAATGAGCGAATACGCGCTGGGATCCCTGGGCATCGACGAGTTTCGGGTGGCAGAGACAATTCCAGAACTCCGAGAAGAGCTCTTTCAGAGCGGCCATCAGCCTTCTTGAGGCCACTCGGACGCAATTCCATGCCGTCGCCCTTGCACGCCTCGCACCGCCCGCCCTTGACGTTGAAGCTGAAGCGGCCGTTCTTATAGCCGCGCATCTTGGCGTCGGGAGTCATGGCGAAAAGCTCGCGGATCATGTCGAAGGTGCCGGTGTAGGTGGCGGGGTTGCTGCGCGGGGTGCGCCCGATGGGGGACTGGTCGATGTCGATGACCTTGTCGATGCCCTCGAAGCCCTCGAGCGATTCGTGCGCGGCCCAGGTGGTGCGGGTGCCGTAGACCTCGTACATGAGGCGGGGGAAGAGGGTGTCCTGGACGAGGGTGGATTTGCCGGAGCCGGAGACGCCTGTGACGCAGGTGAAGAGGCCCCGGGGAATGGCGACGTCGATCTTCCTCAGGTTGTTGCCTGAGGCGCCGCGAAGGACGATCCAGCCGTTGCCGTTCGAGGCGGACATGTGGACAGAAGTATAGCTTAAGTCGCTGTGAGACAGAAAGTCCAGGCTCTGCCACTTCATACATAATGCGGCTGTGCGCGGGACTGGACAAACTTTGCAGACAAAGCAAATCGGTGACCTGACGGTGACGTTCGACGCTGCGGCGACCACGCGGCTAGAATGGCGATCCTGCCAGTGTGACGGGTGCGAATTCTATCGGGCTCATGCTTCGGAGAGGTTGTCGCAAGGCTTGCAGGAGCTTCTATCTGAATTCGGGATCGCGCCCGACAATGCCGCGTACACGACGACCACCGATGAATTCCCCGAACGACGGTTGTTCCGATTCGAGGGCCACTTCGTCGTACAAGGTGAGTTGAGCGGCGGGCGGGTGGCCTCAGCGTGTGTGAAGGGTACGTCGGGTGGCACGGATGAGCGGCGGGTGGCGTCAGCATGTGTGAAGGTTTCGTCGGGTGGCACGGATGAGCGACCCACTCGCTGCAGTTGACGGCTAATGCCGCGTCGATCGTCCGCGGCTCTCAGACTAGTCGGACTCGCGACGGCAAGGGTACGCACGCGCCATGGAGTTGCGAAAGCGAAGGCAGACGTTCAACGAGCCCGGCCACGCTCATGAACTCACCTTCTCCTGCTATCGGAGGCTTCCACTCCTGGCAACAACATGTGCGAAAGAAACCTTCTTGAAAGCCCTCGACGAAGCTCGCAAGCGACTGCAATTCGAAGTATGGGCATACGTCGTCATGCGCGAACACGTGCATCTGCTCATTCATCCCATCCGAAAGGAGCATCGAATCGCGCAGAAACTAATGGCAATCGAGTCTTCGTTTGCTAAACAGTTGTTGACTGAGTTGCGCTCCCGCGACTCAGAGATGCTAAAGAAGTTGGTAGTCCGGAGTCGCGACGGAAGGCCGGCGTATCGCGTCTGGCAGGCGGGAGGCGGATACGACCGCAACCTGTTTTCTCCAAAGGCCATCCACGCGTGCATCAACTACATCCACGCGAATCGCGTCCGGTCGGGGCTCTGCGAGTCAGAACTGGATTGGCCGTGGTCGAGCGCGAGGGCCTACGCGGGCTTGGAGAGCGCCTTGAGACTTGATCCTTGTGAGGTTGTGTTGATGGAATCGGCTCGCAGGCGCGCATGAAGCACGGACGAGCGGTATGACATCTCGCCTTACACGAACACCGCGGGCCGCTCAACCGTGCCACCCGATTTTTGGGTTCAGACTTCATCCCGGCCACCCGCCGACAGCGAGGCGGCTCAGTGCACGCTCTGGAGAGACTACAATGCCTGTGCACGGGCGCGCTTCGCCCACCCGTCGTCGGCCTGCCTCGATGGACGACATCGTATGCATCGGATGACGAGCGTAGGATCGAAATGTAGGGGTCGGCAGCGGGGGGTAACGCGTTCGACGCAAAACGCAGTAATGGAACATGGCGAGTGACGGGCTGAGGGCGACGATCTACGCGATGTTGGCTGTCGGCGCGGCCTTCGGCACGGCAGTGCTGATCGGGGGAACGCTCAACTGCATCGAATTGCGGGAAGTCCAGCATCGGGTGGCCAGGAACGAATGCATATTGGCCGTAGGCAACGCGTTTGCGGCTTACATCGAGCATGCAAACGGCGGACGAGTCGAGGAGGTCTCCATCTGGAGCACAGAGATGCGAAAGTACATTGAGGCCCAATACGGCGGAGACGGATGCCCACGTCTGCTCGAGGGGGAACGTATCGCGTTCAGAGTTCCAAACGAAATCATCGGCAAGAAGCTGAGCGACCTCCCGGCCGAGCAGACGCTTCTTGAAATTACCGGTAGTCGCGCTTGGAGTGCGTTTACTGTCCAACGTACTCTCGTCTCACGACGTCGCGACCCATAGCGTGACCGATCGAGCTGCGCCGCGTGAGGTAAGTAAGTACTGAGCCGTGTGGATGCGTGTAATCGCCCAGCCCTATCAACACCAAGACGCCGTCATCGAAGCGGACACAGAAGCCCTTTGCGCGCTTGCCGCCGCGCTTCGCTCTGCACGAACTGTGAGAACCAGCCACTGTGGCCCATTCGATAGCGATGAGCGGAGATTCGAAGTGAGCATTCTCGTTGACAACTCGCTCATCAATTCGCGCCGATGGAGTCGGGCGATACTTCCCGACACCGATCCGGATGAAGCATCGGAGCGAGCCGAGACGCGTTCGCTCGCACCCCACGAGCACGCGCGCATGGTGCTCGCTGGCGAAGGTGCAGGCACTCCGCTAACAGTTGGCGGCGTGTTCTCGCTTCTCTCCTTCGTCGGCATCGCCCGCGGGTTCAACCTGAACCTGCACGGGCCCGGTCGGGACGATGGCGTTGCCTGGATCGTCACGAACGACCCGGGGTGTCAGGAGTTAGTGCGGACCGTGGTGCGAGCTGTGGAAGGGGGGATGGCGAAGTCCTGCTTCGCATCAGGGGAGCGGTCGCCCGCCTGGATGTTCGTCGAGGATTCCCGGACGAAAGCCGAGTACAGGTTCCTTGCTTGGATTCCAGAGAAAGGTGAAGTCGTGGAAGTGCGGAACTTGTGGCGTCCCGATCGGCTGGCCCCGTGACGACAGGCGCATTTTTCCTTTTACGCTTGCGCGGAACATTCGATGCCTGCCGAGCGACACCATCCACGGCGGGCCGTGGAGGGATAAGGGGAGAAAAGGTGGCATGGCAGAGGACATAATCCCTCTCACTCTCAGGCAGGTGAACGGCACGCCGATGACTCGAATCGCGGACCACGGTCACGAGATGCGGGGGCAGTCTGTTTGGCTCGGAGGGGCGACGCTCCGATGATTTGGCGATCCGCCCTACTCGGGGCGCTGTGCGGCTTCTCGACCTCTCTTGTCATCTACGACGGGCCGACTCTCTACTATCAGGGCCTCGGATTTGGAGTTGACTGGTCGTACGAAACCGCGCTCTCCGTTTCGAATCGCGCGGCCATCGTTACAGTGCTCCTCATCTTCCTGGGCTGTGCCCGGGCAGGGAGGCCGAGGCGGGACTTCGTCGTTGCGAGCGCTCTCGCAAATACCGTGACGGTTGCGTTCGGAGAGTCCGTAGGGAAAGACGTCGAGGACTTCCCGCCTCGAATTGATGCCTTGGTGGCTGGGTTCATCGGCTATGTGCCGATATCGCTCGTGATTTTTGGTCTTGTGTTTCTCCTCGCGAACGGCCTCACCTTACTGGGCAGAGCGATTTGGAAGCCGTCGCCGCCGATGGAGGCAGAGGTGGACGAACGTTTGTGAGGTCATCCATTCCTGTGGAGTACTCCGACAGCGAGGCGGCTCAGTGCAGGTGCTCAAAAGGCTGCAATGCCAGTGCACGGGCGCGCTGCGCTTACCCGTGCCACCCGATGGCACATCACAAAGAAGCGGGCCAAGCTTTCGCCGAATATTGAGGCCATGGTACGAACAGACCCCGTGTTGCGGTAAAGGAACGTTGAGGCTGAGTGAATGCGCTGCGATAGTTTCAAATTCCCTACAATGCGTCGGCTCGCAAAGCCGCTAGCCATTCTCGTCGCGCCAGTCGTCGCGGTGCTCTCTTGTAAAGCGACCGAACCGTCTGCGTCGCCGCCACGGCCGCCAGGAATGTGGCTTACCACGGAGGACTATCGTTGTCAAATCCGCATGCCGACTCAGGGATGGTCGATGCAGTACACGCGCAGGCCGACAGCCGGTGGGCTTCGGCTTCGCTACCAGCTCATACTCGCAACGAACCCCGGAGTCCAAATCATCCTCGACAGTCTTCCCTGGCCCCGCGAGCGCGCGGTGGACAAATGGGTGGAATCGCTGACGAGCGGCGCGTCCGTCCCTTATCATCCCAGGGAGGTCAGAGGGCCGAGGCAGATTCGATTTTTCGACAAGGAGTGCACGTTCGTCGCTTGGCTCGCGGATACGTCGGCGGGCCCTGTCACGGGCTTCTCCAGGGCGTTCCGGATACCGGACCGCCTGATCGCGATGCACGTCATCATCCCAGTATTTGCCGCAGACGAGGAGCAGGATGCTGTTTTCAACGTTGCTTCGACGCTACGAGTCGGAGATGAGGTCCGCCGCGTCACCGACCCCGGGGCCATTCGAATCATGCCGAATCCCGTACCTCCTGATGATGGCGAGTAGGTCGTTTAGTTCTGGTACGCCCATGCTTGTTTGCCGGCTCAGCGAGACGGCTCAGCGCAGGTGCTCAAAAGGCTGCAATGCCAGTGCACGGGCGCGCTTCGTCGCGAAAGCGTCACGCCTGCGTGGGATAGAATCAACCACCCACCCGCGGAGCTTGGGTGCCATTGTGCGATGAGCGGCTTTGGAAGATATCTGAGACGCTTCGTTCTCTCAGATCTCGTTCTGCTCGCGATCGGCACTGTCGCATACTCGTTGCCGTGCTTAGCGTTCGTTCTCTCTCCTGACTGGACTTACGGGTGGCTACCCGTGCCCGACTGGGCTCCTCACGACAAGCAAAGCATAGCGGTCATTTTGTGGATAGTCGTTGCGACCATATTCCTATGGTGGTGGAGGAGAGGAAAGACATTGGTGTGGACGACCATTGTCGCGGCGAGTTGGCTGCTCTCGGCGATTCCCGATGCCTATGAAACACACTTTGGGCAAAGCGATGACTTCCTTGATTATCCGACGCTGCCTGAAAAGCTCTGGCTCTTTTTCGCCTTTCGTCTGGAAGTCCTCGTATGGTGTGTGCTCATTGGGCTCGTTATCGCGGCGATCGTCCACAACCTCCGTCCAACGCCCAAGGACCGTGCAGAGGGATCGAGTTGAGGGTCCATGAATGGCAATCAGCTGTTCTCCCAACGTGGGTGGTACGAAAGCGAGCGCTCATCCCGAAGGTGCAGAGGATTGACGAATGTCTGTGAGGTCATCCACTCCTCTGGAGTATTCCCGCAGCGAGGCGGCTCAGTGCACGGGCTGGAGAGACTACAATGCCTGTGCACGGGCGCGCTTCGCTTACCCGTGCCACCCGAGGCCATGTCCAGACTAATCAAATATTCTCTCTACTGCTTGCTGACTATCTCTGCCCTAGCATCCATCAACGGATGCGCGAGCACACACGACGGGAAGGTGTCGAGCACGAGTAGCCCCAGCCCGGAGCAGATTGACAATGAGGCAGCTGTTGCAATGGTCATCAGAGATGAACTGGATTCAGCTGGGCAGTTGCATAAGATACCAAATAGAATTGTCGTTGCCGATCCAATCCCAGCGCCGTTGAACGCCGAGAAGTTTCGGTCCTCTCTTAGGTCCATGCTCCAGCCAAAGGGGTATGAACTTCTTGCTGCGGCGGAGGACGAGCCTCTGCCCCGTGTTGTACTGCGACTGGACGCGCTTCGGCTGAATGGCCGAAATCCCAAGCTTTCGCTTTCCGTCCAGTGGGGCCCCCGCGCCGGTTACTCTGTTGAATTGCAGAAGACCGAAGCAGGAGTGGTCCGCAAAGTAGTCAGCCGACTCTAACGCAATCCTTGCACGGCACGTAGACGTCCGGCAGGAAGTGTCCCGATCATCGGGACCGTCGCCCTTGCACGCCTCGCACCGCCCGCCCTTGACGTTGAAGCTGAAGCGGCCGTACTTCTAGCCGCGCATCTCGGCGTCGGAGGTTGTCTCCCTCCCCAACCCCTCCCTCGTATTCCGCTCGCGCGAAAAACAAGGGCGCGGCTGCTCGCGGATCATGTCGAGGAAGCGCGAGAACTCCATAGATAGTCGTCCTCCGCATAGCGCAAAGCATGCGTGTCCCGTATCATGGAGTGGGCCCTTGGCGGGCTCGGCAAGGGCGTGCCGGAGTGGTGGGCCCGGCTGGATTCGAACCAGCGACCAAGCGGTTATGAGCCGCCCGCTCTAACCCCTGAGCTACGGGCCCGGCGGGCCGGAGATTACCCCTGAGGGTCTCGGCCCCAGGCCGACCGGGGCACGCCGAGAGGTAACCTCGCCGCGGAAGGCAGCGTCTAAAGCCGTGGGATGCCAATCGACGCCGCCCGCGTCGCCGGAATGAGTTTCGACGAAGACACCCTCCTCGTTCAACGTTTCCTCGGGGGGGATGCTTCGGCCTTCGACAGGATCTTCGACAAGTACAAGGATCGTGTCTACGTCGTCGCGCAAGGCGTCCTGCTGAACCCCGATGAAGCCCAGGACGCGGTGCAGGACGCGTTCGCGCTCATCTATCGCAACCTTCCTCGGTTTCGGAGGCAGAGTTCGCTTTCCACGTGGATTTTCCGGGTTGCAGTGAACACGGCGATCCAGCATGCGCGCAAATTGAAGCATCGAAAGCGGCAACTCCCGCTCTCCGCGGCATCCGATCAAGAGGCGCCGATTCTCGACGGGGGGGCGGACGCGGCGCACGTGCATCAGGCGCTCAGCCAGCTGAGGCCCGACGACCGAGCGGTCTTGACCCTTTTCTACTGGGAAGACCTTTCTCTTTCGCAGATGGCCGAAGCTCTCGGGTGCAGCGCGAACGCCGTGAAGACCAGGGTGTATCGGGCGCGGGAGCGGTTCCGAGAGGCATACACAGGCCTAGGGGGATCGGAGGATGGCTAAGGAGAAGCGCCTGCCTCAGGAACTGGAAGACCTCCTATGGACGGTCGCGGAGAGCGACGACCCTCGCGTCAGAAGCGAATTCGAACTCCGGTATCCGCACCTGCGCGGCGAACTTGCGACGAGGACGGCGATGCTGGACGTGCTGCGTCACGCGAAGCCGAAATCGGGATCGGAAGGATCGAAGCTTCGCCCCTTCGAGACGCCAAAGTCTGCGCGACCCCGTTCTCTGTGGTTGGCGCCGGCATTGGCGGTGCTGTTAGCGGCGCTCGGCTTCGGTGCGTTCTCTCTGACGAAGTTGTTGATTTCGAGCAGCGCTCCGCCGCCCAAGACGGAGGTTCAAGGGACGGGATCCGAGCCTTCGCAGGCCCCGCCGGAGGACGGCGGAACGATGCAGGGCATGACGCCGGACGGCGTCGAGGATGCGGGGCGCCGAGGCGTCGGCGAGCGGCCCACGCCGCCTCCCACGCCTGAGAAGAGCATCGAACTCCTCGCGCAGGGGATGTCCCTGATGGAGGCGCTCGACAAGATCGCCATGTTTGGCCAGGTGGACATCCAGGTGATGCCGGACGTGCAGAACGTGCCGCTCGTGTTCGGCGACTCCCCTCCTGGCGCAAAGGTGATCGGCAACGTGCGCCAACTTCTCGAGATGATCGAGCGGGTCGCCCCGGTGCGCATCCTGGATAACGGCGAGAACGCCTACCTCGTGCTACCGCTCGACAAGGTTCGGAATTTGGAGCCGGAGCCTGGACCGACCGGAGAGGCCGCACCGTCTTCCAGCCGGCCGCGAGGCCCGGTCTCCTCGTCAGGCGGGAACTGACGCGGCGCCTGGGCGCGAACTACAATGGGGGCCAGCAGCGTCCCAGACACTACTATGTTTTCGATAAGGAATCGGCGCGCATTCACGCTGATCGAATTGCTGGTGGTCATCGCGATCATCGCGATCCTGGCAGCCATTCTCTTCCCGGTTTTCGCACGCAGTCGCGAGAGCGCAAAGAGGATCGCCTGCCTGACGCAAGCGCGTCAACTTGGGATGGCGGCGACGATGTACGCCGACGACTATGACGGCGGGATGGCGATGTCTTCCAATTACGCAGTGCCGACGACCGATCCTTATCGCATCTGGACGGCGCAGGTCGCGCCTTACATTCAGAACCGAGGCATCTTCATATGCCCAGCAGCCGACGGCAAGTACGGAGACACCTGGACCGGAAGGGGCGAACTCAACATCGGGATGAGCGACTCGACGGCCTACGACCCGAACGGCTGCATCGAGGGCGGGGTGAACCCTCCCGGCTGTGAAGGCTGGCGGTCGATCGTCAAAGTCAGTTATCTGCGTGAACCCGCACGGACTGCTCTTTTTGCCGACACCCCCGGCGGTCTTCTCGCGGACAAGTATCGAGGCTACACGTTTGGCCCGTACAACGGCATCGAACATCCGACGAAGAAGTCTCTGAGCCCGCCCCTGTGCTCGGATCGCGACCTCGTGCGGGAACTCAGTGCTTTGCCGCCGAACCGCCTGAAGCCGATTATCTGCCGCCACCAGGCGACGGGCCGCGACGAGGGTTTTGGCAACGTGCTCTTCGCGGATATGCACGTCAAGGGCTACTCGGCCAAATCCATCCTGGCGATGGACGGAGGCGCGGACATCATTTGGAGGTTCCGAGAGAGGGACTGAACCTGAACCCCGACAGGTAGAATTGATTCTACGGTGAGCGCCGGTCTTCACCTGGCGCTCTTCAGTTTTCAGCCATGGAAAAATCCGCGTTCGCCGATCAGGACTCCGCAGTCCCACAGAAGTTCATCTACCTCTTTCGCGAAGGTGCCGCCGAGATGCGCGACTTGCTCGGAGGAAAGGGCGCGAACCTCGCGGAGATGACCCGCATCGGGCTTCCCGTCCCCCCCGGCTTCACCATCACGACTGAAGTTTGCCGCGACTACTATCGCAACGGCGGCAAGTTGCCTTCGGCGCTGATGCAGCAGGTCAAGGACGCGATGGCCGACGTCGAGAAGGACTTGGGGAAGAAACTGGGCGACCCGAAGAATCCCCTCTTGGTGTCGGTGCGTTCGGGAGCGAAGTTTTCGATGCCGGGAATGATGGACACAATCCTCAACCTCGGGCTCAACGCGGAGACGCTTCGGGGACTGATCGAGGCGACGGGCAATCCGCGGTTCGCTTGGGATGCGAACCGACGCTTCATCATGATGTTTTCCGACGTCGTGCTCGACGTGCCGAAGCACAAGTTCGAAAAGATCCTGCACGAATACAAAGAGAAGCATCGTCTGAAGCAAGACACCGACCTCTCCGCTGAGCAGTGGGAAGAGATTTCAAGCCTGTTTCTCGCTTTCGTGAGGAGCGAGTCCGGCCGTGACTTCCCCTCCGATCCGTGGGAGCAGTTGGAGATGGCGATCGAGGCGGTGTTCCGAAGTTGGAACAACGAGCGCGCGATCGTGTACCGTCGGAAAGAGAAGATAGACGAGAGCCTCGGCACGGCCGTGAACATCCAGGCGATGGTGTACGGCAACATGGGTGAAGACTCAGGAACGGGTGTCGCATTCACGCGCGACCCTTCCAACGGCGAGAAGATTCTCTATGGCGAGTATCTAATCAACGCGCAGGGCGAAGACGTGGTCGCCGGAATCCGCACGCCGCTCCCCATCTCGGACATGGAGCGAACCGACCCCAAGGCTTACGAACAGTTCATCCAGATCTGCGATCTCTTGGAGAAGCACTACAAGGACATGATGGACCTCGAGTTCACGGTCGAAAAGGGCCGCCTCTTCATGCTCCAGTGCAGAAGCGGAAAGCGCACCGGACTTGCTGCGGTTCGCCTGGCAGTGGAGATGGTGGAAGAGGGGCTCATTGACAAGGCGACCGCCATCAATCGAGTCACTTCCGAGCAACTCGACCAACTGCTTCACCCGCGAATTGACGAAGGGCACATCATCGAGAACGGAGTGGAGCCGGTGGCCGAAGGTCTTGCCGCCTCGCCGGGAGCGGCGGTTGGACAAGTCGTCTTCGATGCCGACCGCGCCCACGAACTCGGCAGCCAAGGCCAAAAGGTCATCTTGGTGCGAGAAGAGACGAATCCCGATGATGTGCATGGGATGCTCGCCGCGCAGGGCATTCTCACCTCCCGGGGGGGCAAGACATCGCACGCAGCCGTCGTCGCACGCGGGTTCGGGATTCCGTGCGTCGCTGGATGTGAGGCGATCAAGGTGGACGTTCAGGCGAAGCGATTTACGGTCAACGGCCGCGTCGTTTCCGAAGGAACATGGATCACGATTGACGGAACGACGGGCCGCGTGTTCCTCGATCGAGTTCCGCTCATCGACCCGGAGATTTCCGGTCATTTCGCGAGACTGATGCAGTGGTGCGATGAGACTCGGCGGCTCGGCGTGCGGGCGAACGCCGACAATCCCCGAGACGCAGCGCAGGCCATCGAGTTTGGCGCGGAAGGGATCGGCCTGTGCCGAACCGAGCACATGTTCTTTGAACGCGACCGCCTGCCAATCGTGCAATCCATGATTCTCGCGGAAACCGATCACGACCGCGAACTCGCGCTCGACAAGTTGCTCGGCCTTCAGCAGAGAGATTTCGAGGGCATCTTCGAGGTGATGGCGGGACGCCCGGTGACCGTTCGGCTCCTGGACCCGCCCCTGCACGAGTTCCTGCCGAATCATGAGGAGCTCTTGAGCCAAGTCGTCGAACTTCGACTTGCCGTGAACACTCTCGGCGCGCACGCGATCCAGGAAGTGCTTGCGGACAAGGAGAAACTCCTCAAACTCGTCGAAGCGATGCGTGAAGCAAACCCGATGCTGGGATTGCGTGGCGTTCGACTCTCCGTGCTCTTCCCTGGAATCGTCGCGATGCAGACGCGAGCGATTCTCCAGGCCGCGGTCGCCGTGAAGAAGCGCGGATACGAAGTGCATCCGGAGATCATGATTCCGCTGGTGGGCCACGTCAACGAATTGAAGACGGTGCGGGAATCGCTGGAGAACGTTGCACGGAAGGTGCTGGACGAGACAGGTGAAACGGTTCCCTACAAGTTCGGGACGATGATCGAACTTCCGCGCGCCTGTCTGGTCGCGGATCAAATCGCGCAACATGCGGAGTTTTTCTCGTTCGGAACGAACGACCTCACGCAGACGACGTTCGGCTACAGCCGGGATGACGCCGAAGGCAAGTTCCTGCAGAAATACGTCGAGATGAAGATTCTGCCCAACAATCCGTTCGAGACGCTCGACACGGAGGGAGTTGGCAAACTCATGCAGACTTGCGTGACAGAAGCTCGCAAGACAAATCCAGTGATCAAACTCGGCATCTGCGGCGAGCATGGCGGCGATCCATCCTCGATCGCCTTCTGCGAGGAATTGGGGTTGGACTACGTGAGTTGTTCGCCGTTCCGCGTTCCGATCGCGAGGCTGGCCGCCGCGCAAGCGGCCATCGGCGGCCGATCCTCCGCGGTCGTGGACAAATAACCCGCGCCAGAACCGTCTGTTCCGAAGGGCTCGCCCGCGCCCGAGGGGTTGGCGCGTGCGTTCAGCGGCCTCCTCTATGTCGCGGGTAGGGAGATGAGCAACCAGGAACTCACGATCCACTTCTTTCTCCAGTTCACGGTGATCGTCATCGTCTGTCGGCTCGTCGGGTGGGCTGCCAGGAGAATGGGGCAGGCGCAGGTTGTGGGAGAGATGATCGCCGGCGTCCTGCTCGGGCCTTCCCTTTTCGGCGCGGTTCTGCCCGAGTGGTCGGAGTACCTGTTCCCACGAAACCTGCCTGCGAGCGCGGGTTCCGAAGGTTGGGTAGCTCACCCAAGCATGTCCATCCTGTTCGTCGTGAGCCAACTTGGTCTCGCGCTGTACATGTTTGTCGTTGGCCTCGAATTCAATGTATCGCTTCTGCTCGAACGTGGAAAGGCGGCTTTGTGGGTGTCATCGGCGGGCATTCTGTTTCCCTTCGTCCTGGGAGTTGCCGTGACGCCTGTTCTGCTCGGAACTCCTGGGGTGTTCTTCCCCAAGGACATCTCCTTCGGTACCGGGGCGCTGTACGTTGGTGCGGCGATGTCCATTACGGCGTTCCCGATGCTCGCGCGAATTCTCTACGAGCATAAGATCGCGGCGACGCGAACGGGAACGCTAACCCTCGCTGCCGGGGCGATGAACGACGCACTCGCTTGGGGGCTGCTGGCAGTCGTTCTCGCTGCCTCGCAGAACGACTACCGCGTTGCGGTAATCGCGCTCGTCGGGGGGGCGGTTTTCGTAGCAGGTTCTTTCGGGTTGGCGCGGCCGATTCTGGCGCTGCTCGAAGAACGGACTCGGAGACTCAACGAACTTCGGCACTCGACGCTCGCGGCTGCGCTCGCCTACATGCTTCTCGCGTGTTGGATCACGGAACTTATCGGGCTTTACGCCGTCTTCGGCGCGTTCCTCGCGGGGGCCTGCATGCCTCGCGGCCGCGTAGCGAATGAACTAAAGGCGAGGATCGAAACCCTTTGCAGCGTGATGCTGCTCCCCCTGTTCTTCACATTCAGCGGTCTCAACACGCAGATCGGCCTGCTGAACACGCCTTATCTGGCGTTGATCGCCGTCCTGCTCTGCGCGCTCGCCATACTTGGGAAGGGACTCGGGTGCGCTCTCGCCGCTCGGATGTCGGGAGAGAGTTGGCAGAGTTCGGCCACCATCGGCACCCTCATGAACGCGCGTGGGCTGATGGAACTCATCATCCTCAACATCGGACTACAGCAAGGGATCATCACGGGAGAGCTCTTCACGACGCTCGTTCTGATGGCGCTCTTTACGACGCTGATGACTTCACCTCTGTTTCGAGCGTTCAACCGATCGGGCCAGGAAGTCGCTTAGTCCGATGCGCCGCTCGTACTCGCAATCAGGCTCTCGATGCGCGCATTCAGATCGACGTTGAGGTGGATCTGTTCGCCCTCGCGAGGCGAGCCGATCTGCAGCCGCGGCTTATTGGGATCGAGTTTGCCGCGAATCCAACCTTCCCCAAGCATCACCTCCAGCACTTGCACGGCCTGCTTCACGGTGAACGACTCGGCTCCTATGTTCTGCCGGCCCGTCAGGGCGCGGGAAGCTTCTTTGAGGATGTCTACAATGTTCTTGTGCTTCTCGACGCAGCTGAGCATGACGGCAAAGAGGCCCGTGACCGGGAGCCGCTTTCCTTGGCGAACCCAGCACGGGACGACCTCGATCCGTCCGTCTCGAAACACTGGAATGTCGGTGCGCTCTGCGCCGTCGACGTTCAGGCGCAGTTCGTTGACTTCGTCGAGCTTCCATTGGAAGTCGGCGGCGAAGAAGATTTGTGATACTTGTCGTGCGCCCGCTAGGTCGAGTCCTCCGATGCCGACTTGACCGAGAACGTCGTCGGTAAAGCCGCCCGTCCCAAGCCACTGAAACGCTTTCTGCGGCGTGAGTGTGAGTCCCGCGTCCTTTGCGATCTCCGTCGTGTATTCCTGCAAGTCCGTGAAGATGCCGTTCGCTGAGTACCAGAAGTCGGCAAACCGAATATGCTGCCCAATCCGCCGCACCTGAATCTCATGGTACTGATCGCGGAGCCAATCCGCATCGAGGTCTCCTCTCTCCAACTCGAGAATTGTGTAGGCGGCTTCGCGCGCGCTTGTGTGTGTGAGCGTGAGCCCCGCTGCGAGGATGGGATCCGCGAATCCGGCAGCCTCGCCGATCAGGAACCAGTTCGGTCCGCACATTCTCTGCGCGATGAACGACCAGTCTTTCGTGGCGCGCACGACCCCTTCCCTTTGTGCATTCTTGGTGAGATCGCGCACCAGCGGTTCTTGCGAGAGGGCCCATGCGTAGATCTCCTCTGGAGATCTCTTTGAGTCCTTATAGTAGTCTGCCGGGCAAATGAACCCGATGCTCGTTCGCGTGGGACTCAGTGGGATGTACCAAATCCAACCGGCGCCGATGCTCAGCACCAGCACGCGCGTTGCGCTTTGTGGAAAGCGAACCGCCCACTCCGCGTTCTCCCAGTAGTCCCAGAAGGCGACGTTGCGGAGTTTCGTCGGAGCGTCGATTTCGACGCCGAGCGCACGTCGCATGATGCCTGCGTTTCCTGATCCGTCGAGGTAATACCGCGCGCGAACCTCTGTGCCGTCCTCGAGGACAAGGCACTCCACACGATCACCGTTTACCTTGACGGAGGCGACCTTCGTCCCTTCATGCACTTCGCAGCCGCATGACTGAGCGTGCTGCAGGAGAATGTGATCGTAGATTGCGCGATCGACTTGAAAGGCGAGTTGTGTCCTCTGGCCTTCATAGCGGCCTGGACGTGGCTCGTCGCGGTAGTCCTTGACCGGCATGAATTCGAAGTCCCACAGTTTGTCGCTGTTTCCCCACCGGTAGGTCGCGCCGATCTTGATCGGGAAGCCCGCTCGTTCGACGGCGTCCCAGGCGCCCATTTCATCGAGCACCTTGCTGATCGGCGGGAGTTGGCTCTCGCCCACGTGCTCGCGGGGGAACCTCTCCCTCTCGAAGATCGTGACGCGCAGGTTCGGGGCGTACTTCCGCAGGAGGCAGCCCGCGGTGGAGCCCGCCGGTCCCCCACCAATGATCGCGACATCGCAGTCCACGGGCGCCTTCACGCAAGCAATGTACCAAACACGGGGGCCGGCGGCGGGCCGGTCGTGGCAGAATTGCGGGGCAGGAGGTCCAGGATGAAGTCAGCCGCTTTGGCTCTGTGCGTTCTGCTGGTGTCCGTTTCGGGCTTCGCGCCGATCTCTGGATGTCGAGAGTCGTCTGTATGCTCGCTCTGCAACGGGACCGGGATGCGAGACTGTGAGAAGTGCAAGGGCGGAGAGGCGGAGTGCGTCTTCTGCCACGGCTCGGGAAAGATGGGCAGCGAGAAGTGCGGCAATTGCGAGGGTGATGGCCAAGCGATGTGCCTTAAGTGCAAGGGGTCAGGAGAAGTCCCGTGCGATCATAAGACGCTTCCCTCGTCGGAATCCGCCGGATCTTCGTAGGGCCGACGCGTCGGAAGCCGTTAAGAAGAAAGCGAGCATCGGGTTTCGATGCTCGCTTGAAATTTTATCTATCCGGGCAGCGTGCTAACCTTGCAGGCCGTTGCCAGCCAACTACTTTCGCCGCTGAGGGGCTTAACTGCCGTGTTCGGGATGGGAACGGGTGTTTCCCCCTCGCCATGGCCACCCGAATAGAAATCTATTTTCAGGGAGCGTCGCCCAGCGCTTTGACAGTTGCACAGCGTTGCAGAATCACGATTCGTGAGGCTAGGTTCAAAAAAGCCCTCGAGCTATTAGTACCGCTTATCTCAACACGTTACCGTGCTTACAATTGCGGCCTATCGACCCAGTAGTCTTCTGGGGCTCTTACCACGTTGACCGTGTGAGAGATCTAATCTTGGGGTGTGCTTGGCGCTTAGATGCTTTCAGCGCTTATCACTGCCCGACTTGGCTACCCTGCGTCTGCGCCTGGCGGCACAACAGGTACACCAGAGGTCAGTTCACTCCGGTCCTCTCGTACTAGGAGCGACTCCCCTCAAATCTCTTGCGCCCGCAGTGGATAGGGACCGAACTGGCTCACGCCGTTCTGAACCCAGCTCGCGTGCCACTTTAATCCGTGAACCCCGGAACCCTTGGGACCGAATTCAGCCCCAGGATGTGACGAGCCGACATCGAGGTGCCAAACCATGCCGTCGCTGTGAGCGCTCGGGCAAGATCAGCCTGTTATCCCCGGGGTAGCTTTTATCCGATGAACCCTGGCGTGCCCACGCACCACCAGAGGGTCACTATGTCCGACTTTCGTCCCTGCTCGACCTGTATGTCTCACAGTCAAGCACTCTCTATACCATTACGCTCGATGGCTGATTTCCGACCAGCCTGAGAGTACCTTTGAACGCCTCCGTTACCTTTTTGGAGGCGACCGCCCCAGTCAAACTACCCGCCAACGACTGTCTCCATACCCGATGAGGGCACAGGTTAGTGTTCCAGAGTGCAAAGGGTGGTGTTCCATTGGTGCCGAAGCTCCCACCTACGCTCTACATTACAATCCAAAACACAATCGTAAGGTGTAGTAAAGCTCCACGGGGTCTTTCCGTCCTACTGCGGGGAACCCGCATCTTCGCGGGTGCTACAATTTCACCGAGCTTCCGGTCGAGACAGTGCCCAAGTCGTTACGCCTTTCATGCGGGTCGGTATTTAGCCGACAAGGAATTTCGCTACCTTAGGACCGTTAGAGTTACGGCCGCCATTCATAACCTACTGGCATTGGGCAGGCGTCAGCCCCTATACATCGGCTTTCGCCTTAGCAGAGACCTGTGTTTTTGGTAAACAGTCGCCTGGGCTGCTTCGCTGCGGCCTCGGCTCAGCACCGAGGCGCCCCTTATTCCGAAGTTACGGGGCTCGTTTGCCTAGTTCCTTGACCGGAGTTCTCTCGAACGCCTAAGTCTCCTCGACTCACCTACCTGTGTCGGATTGCGGTACGAGCGGGCGAAGGTTAATGTCGTCAGAGCTTTTCTCGGCCCCCATCTATTCCAGTTCGCTTCATCCGAAGAATCCACTTGCCCCTGGCGAGCGATCATGCACGTTTTCACCGTGCCACGCCCGCTTCGGGCCCACAACTACCAACAGTGTGGGATGGAACGTTTGGAAGCGTCCCTCTTGACAACCTTCGTCCGGGGACGGAATATCAACCGTCTATCCATCGGCTACGCCTTCCGGCCTCACCTTAGGACTCGCCTAACCCCCCGCTGACGAACATGGCGGGGGAAACCTTAGGTTTTCGGCGCACAGGATTCTCACCTGTGTTCTCGCTACTCATGCCTGCATTCTCACTCGTATTCGCTCCAACAGTGCTCACGCTCTATCTTCACTGCAAATACGACGCTCCCCTACCGCTTCCGATTTCTCGGAAACCCAGAGCTTCGGGACACCGCTTGAGCCCCCTTACATTGTCCGCGCAAGACCACATTCGGCCAGTAAGCTGTTACGCACTTTTTAAAGGGTGGCTGCCTCCAAGCCAACCTCCTGGCTGTTTACGCGATCTCACATCGTTTTACACTTAGCGGTGATTTAGGGCCCTTAGCTGCTGATCTGGATTGTTTTCCTTTTGACGACGGATCTTAGCACTCGCCGTCTCACTGCTACGCTAATCCTATGGCATTCGGAGTTTGATTGGGTTCGGTAACCTGGTAGGGCCCCTAGCCCATTCAGTGCTCTACCTCCATAGGAAAACACGTAACGCTGCACCCAAATGCATTTCGGGGAGAACCAGCTATCTCTGCGTTCGATTGGCATTTCACCGGACTAACCACAGCTCATCCCGAGACTTTTCAACGTCAATGAGTTCGGCCCTCCATGAGGTGTTACCCCCACTTCAGCCTGGCCATGGCTAGATCACGCAGTTTCGGGTCTGCTTGTACCGACTAGACGCCCTATTCAGACTCGGTTTCCCTCCGGCTCCGCGGCTCAACCGCTTAACCTTGCCGGCACAAACAACTCGCAGGCTCATTCTGCAAAAGGCACGCCATCACGCATTCTTCGATTGCTCAAAGCATAGCGCTCTGACTGTTTGTGGGTGATGCGATTTCAGGAACTATTTCACCCCCATTCCCTGGGTACTTTTCACCTTTCCCTCACGGTACTGGTTGCACTATCGGTGACAGGCGGTATTTAGCCTTATCCGGTGGTCCGGATAGATTCACGCAGAATTCCTCGTGCTCCGCGCTACTCGGGATACCGCCAGCTATCTTCGGCTTTCGTGTACGGGACTGTCACCCGCTGTGGTCCAACTTTCCAGAAATGTTCCACTAACCTATTGTCGCTTTACGCGGTCCCACAACCCCCTAATGCAAGCATTAGGGTTTAGGCTCTTCCGCTTTCGCTCGCCGCTACTTACGGAATCTCTTCGAGTTCTTTTCCTCGGCTTACTTAGATGTTTCAGTTCGGCCGGTTCCCTGCCATAACCTATGTATTCAGCTATGACTGACGAGGCATTACCCTCGCCGGGTTTCCCCATTCGGACACCCCCGGATCAACACTTCTGTGCAGCTCCCCGGGGCGTTTCGCCGCTTGCGCGTCCTTCATCGGCCACCTGTCCCTAGGCATCCGTCGCACACCCTTCGTAGCTTTTCATGAACTGCAAAAACTCACGAAGCGTGGTTCCACAACGCTATATGCAACTGTCAAAGAGCTCGGCTGACGGCCGCGAGCCCGTTCCGGGTTCAGCGGCAAGGACGGATTGTACCAGAACGGCAATCCCCTGTCAAGAGAAATCGGCTAATTCAGGCTAATTCGGCAGACTCGATCGGAAAGCGCAACTCCGCCACCACGCCCGAAGGCCCGTTCGCGAGCGTGAAAGTGCCGCCGATCGCCCGCGAAAGAGTCGAGACGATCTTTAGGCCGAGATGGCTGTGGGTGTCGATCGAGAACCCGTCTGCCAGTTTCTGCCCGCTGTTCACCACCGTCAAGTAGACCTCGTCCCCGTCGGAGCCGATCGAGATGGCCACCTTCCCCGAGCCACCCGACTGAAATCCGTGCTCGATCGCGTTCTGCATCAGTTCGTTGAGGATGAGGGCTACCTGGGTGGCCTGAGCCGTTCCGAGCGGGATGTCTCCGCCCTGGACGTCGAACTCGACGCGCTGGCCCGGCGCGATCAGCGCCTGCTGTTGGCCCTGACTCAGGGCTTCGGCAAGGGTCCTGAGCCCGACGCGGTCGAGGTCCTCGCGCGAGAGCAGGTCGTGAACCCGGGCGATCGTGGTGATCCGGTTCATCGTGTCACCGAGCATCTCCTCGACCGGCTTTCCCGACGGCTCGGCCAACTGCAACCGCAGTAGGCTCGCAACCTGCTGGAGATTGTTCTTGACCCTGTGGTGGAGTTCTTGCATCAGGGTGGTTCGCACGGTCAGCTTGGCGTGCTCGATCGCGATGGCCGCCTGTTTGGCGAGAGCGGCAAGGGTCTTGAGTTCCGACCTCGAGAAGTTGCGGATGCGCTCGGTGTAACAAGTCATCACACCGATCGCCCGGTCGCGAACGATGAGGGGAACGCAGACCATTGACTTGAGGCCCTGCTCCTCGGCGAGGTCCGCCCCGATGTATTCGGCGTCCCTCGTAACGTCTTCCGAAGTGACGATCTGCATCGTCGCGAGAGCCCGCCCTGCGAAACTCTCTCCCACGCGGATGCTCCGCTTCCTCTGGTAGGCGTAGTTCATCGACTGGGTCGCGCGGAGGACCAACTCGTCTCTCGCCTCATCCAGCATGCGGACCGTGACGACCTTATAATTCAGGCGCTCCGCGGTGAAAGTGACGAGCAGTTGGAGGATCTCCTCCAAGTAGGGGCTTCCGCTGATTAGGCCGGCGACCTCGCTGACGGTTTCATAGTGCTCGGCCGTCTGCTGTAGGCTCGCGACTTTCGACTGCTGGCGAATGGCTCGGGCGACCTGCCCTGCGATTCGGGACAGCACGTTCGCTTCGCGCGCCGTGTATCCGTAGCGTCTCAGGGTGCGGACGTTGACCGTCCCAATCAGTTCGCCGCCCGCGATGAGCGGCACGCAGAGCAGGCTCTGAAATCGCCTCTCGTCGAGACCGGGATAGTCAAGAAAGCGTGGGTCCCTCCAGGGATCGCGGCTGAGGGCGACCGACCGGCGATGGAGGGCTGCCCAACCCGTGATTCCTTGGCCGAGGCGGATGGTGACCCTCCCGACCTTTTCGGGCTCGTACGTGTCCGCGGCGAGTGAGAGGGTGTTGGCATCTGGGTCGCGAAGGAAAATCTGCGCGGCGTCGGTCTTCGTTGCGCACTTGGCGATTTCCGCGATCTCTTGAAGGCCTGCCGTGCCGGGGCCCAACTCATCGAGCACGGCTGTGATTCGGTCGATCGTGTCGGCGACCGCCTGGTGCTCGACCGCTGCCTCGATCGTTTCCCGCAGCCGGTCTTGGAGTTGGTCCGGGCGGGCGTGTCCGGTCGCCTTGAGGCGGCTGGGCCAGGGCCTGCGATACCGGCGCGAGCCAGCCTTCTGGAACTTCATTCCCCCATAGTTTGCTCGGAACGCGCTCCGGATGAGAATCCGAGCCATCAAAAAGAGAGTTTTGATTCGTCTAAACTCTGACCGGAGTATCTGGTAGAGTCGCTAAGGAAATGATCGCGTCGGAGGCTAAGTGGCAGGACTTGAAAGTCGGCAGCCGTGCCCGGGTGACCGGCTTCCGGAAGATCGGGAAGCTCTCCAAGAGGTTGATGGAGATGGGGCTGACCGTGGGCGCTGAGTTCACGGTTCAGAAGGTGGCCCCGCTCGGCGATCCTATCGAAATTGTGCTACGAGGATACAGGCTGTGCCTTCGCAAGCGAGAGAGCGACGACGTAAGAATCGAGATTCTTCCCTAACGGACCAGCAGCGATCCCTGCCTCTCCCGACCGTCGCGCTCGTCGGAAATCCGAATTCTGGGAAGACCACGCTATTTAATGCGCTCACCGGAACGCATCAGAAAGTCGCGAACTACCCCGGTGTGACGGTCGAGGAAGTCTCGGCCGAAGTCGAGATCGGCGAGACGACGCTGAAGTTCACCGACCTGCCGGGTCTCTACAGCCTCGATCCTGCGACAGAAGATGAGGCGGTCGCGGTGGGCGTTCTGCGCGGCGATTTCGGTTCGCGACCCGATCTTCTGGTTTGCGTCGTCGACGCGAACAACCTCGAACGAAACCTCTATCTGGTGGGAGAGCTGTTAGAACAGGGCGCGCCGCTCATCGTGGCGCTCACCATGACAGACGTGGCCGCGCGCGAGGGAGTGCAGGTCGATCCCCATGCCCTCGCTTCGGAGTTGGGAGTGGACGTGATTCCCGTGACGGCACACCGCAAGGGGGGGGCGCGGCCGATCCTCGAAGCGATCGAGCGATGGCTGGAGACAAGAGCCGATCACATGGTCGTCTCGACTTGCGACACGCAGGAGATGCAGCACTACACGGAGGCGATCTCCCAAGCGCTTGCAAGAATCGGCATCGATGCGCTTCGGAGTGAGATTCGTGCAGCGGTCCTCGATCCAGGCACGAGCCTGAGAGGCGCGGAGGAGTTTCCGGAGGTGGACGCTCTGCTCCAGCAGGCGCGCGAGGCTGCCGCGCGGGAGGAGTTCCACGAAACCGCAGCGGCGACGCGTTACGAGTGGGCGAACAGAATCGCGACGAACGTGACGCGGCGCGAAGCGAAGCGGACTCTTTCAATCACCGACCGAATCGATCGCATCCTAGTGCACCGAGTGGGGGGGCTGCTCGTCTTCCTCGCCGTCATGTATTTCGTGTTCCAATCGATCTACACGCTCGCCGCGCCATTGATGACCCTCATCGAGGACGGGTTTGCGTGGGTCGGATCGGCGGTCAGTGGATGGCTGGAGCCGTGGCCGCTCGCACAGTCGGCCATCGTAGACGGCCTCATCGCGGGTCTCGCCGCGATGTTCGTGTTCCTTCCTCAGATTCTCATTCTCTTCTTCTTCATCGCGTTTTTGGAAGGCACGGGATACCTTGCGAGGGCGGCGTTCCTCATGGACCGATTGCTCGGGTGGTGCGGCCTGAACGGACGCGCGTTCATCCCCCTGTTGAGCAGTTTCGCGTGCGCGGTGCCGGGCATCATGGCCGCGCGAGTCATGCCCGACGCGCGGAGTCGGCTAGCAACCATCCTCGTCGCGCCTCTCATGAGTTGCAGCGCGCGCCTTCCCGTCTACGTGCTGCTCATCGGAGCGTTCATCGAGCCGCAGTTCGGTCCGACCGTCGCCGGCATCACGCTGTTTGGGATGCACCTTCTCGGGTTGGTCGTCGCGATTCCGGTCGTCCTAGTGCTCAACCGCGCCATCTTCAAGGCGCACCGCCTTCCTTTCTTGCTCGAACTTCCCGCCTATCAGTGGCCGAAGTGGCGGGATGTTCTTCTCACCATGTACATGAGGGGCAAGGTCTTCGTTAGCGTCGCAGGGCGCATCATCGTCACCATGTCGATCCTCGTTTGGGCGCTGCTTTACTTCCCCAGATCCGATGAAGATTTCGCGCGGTTTCGCTCGGAGTACGAACAGCTGCCTGCGCGCACTCAGGCCCTGATCTCAGAAGACGCCTATCTGGAGCAGAGGCAAGCCGAGAACTCTTTGCTCGGACGGTTCGGCAAAGCCATCGAGCCGATTTTCATCCCTGCCGGCTTCGATTGGCGAATCACGATGGGCATCCTTGCGGCCTTTCCGGCGCGCGAAGTCATTGTGCCGACGCTCGGCATCATCTTCAATCTGGGCTCGGATGTCGACGAGGGTTCGCGCGACCTTCGCTCATCGCTTCAGGCGGCCACTTGGCCCGACGGCAGTCGGTTGATCACGCCGTGGACCGCAGTCGGTCTGATGGTGTTCTTCGCCCTCTGCTGTCAATGTATGGCGACGCTCGCGACGGTGCGTCGAGAGACGAACGGTTGGAAGTGGCCTGTGTTCATGTTCACTTACATGTCGGTTCTGGCCTATCTCGGCGCGGTGGCCGTGCACCAACTGGAACTCGCTTTCTCCTAAGTAATCGGCCGCCAACACAAAATGAGCGGCATGCCGGCCACTCTCGACCGGCATGCCGATTTGTTGCGATGCTGTGCGCCTATTCGGCCGCCGACAGCGAGCCGCTCACTTTAATCGTCGGATTGTAGTAAGCGTTGCTGCCCTTGATCTCGAATTGGTGACCACCGTCGTTGAAGGTGCAAGTTTCGACGGTCGCCTGCCAGACTTCAGGATGCAGCACGGAGTTGATGTTGCTGATCTTGATGGGGTTCTTCTTGTCCATGCCGAGGAAGGGCTTGGCGGTCAGCGTGCAGATAGCCCCCCCGTTGATTTTCATCGACAGGTTCCCGTTTGCCGCGGACACCTGAATCGAAGTGGCCTTGACCGCTTCCATCTTTCCCCATGCCGCGAACGCAGTCCTCGCGAGCGATGCTACGGCGGCGCGCTTCGCCTCAGTCGGCGCATCCACGTAGCAGATCACCCAGGAGCCTGGCGCAACGGCGTACGCCATCCGAGTTCCGGAGATGTCCTGACCTTCGAACGTACCGCGCCGGAAGTAGAAGCCGCCGACGCCTTCGCAGCCCATCGCTACGCCGGTGAGTTCACACGGGCAAGGCGCCGAACAACTGCATCCTTCGACGTAGTACCCCTCGTACTGAAGTTGGCCCTTGAGGGCCGGGACGGTGGCCGTTACCGTCGTGACTTGGACGGCCGCTGTGATTAACCCTAACATCATTCTGTGCCTCCTTTTTAGCCAGAATGGGCGTACTCGCGCCCACGCACCAGGGTGCCAGGGTCAATCACCTCAAGTCAAGTACGGTTCGAAAAGTCAGTAGCGGACTTCTGTGTCAGGTTCGGTAGTTAGGCTACAATTCGCCTAGTGGAGTCGGGGACGCTCTCAAAACAGGAAGCCTATGAACGGATCGCTCAGATCATGGGCTGCAAGTGGTCCGTGCGGATTCTGGACGCACTGGCCAACGGCTCAGCCCGGCCGAGCGAACTGCTCCGGGAGTGCGGCGGACTCGCCGAGCGCGTATTGCATCGCTGCCTGAATCGGCTTCAGCGTGACGGGCTCATTTCCAAGCGCTGCTACGCCGAGATCCCTCCCCACACCGAGTACGAACTCACCCCGATGGGGAAAGAGGTGCTCCGTCTGCTCGAATCTGCCTGGTCGCTTGCCGACAGATGGGAAGGCAGTCAGAGAGCGATCGGCAAGTAGGGGTCGAGTTTCTTCAGCGTCCGGGCAGTTCCGCGACCACCTTGCCCTTCGGTGTTTTCGTGATGCTAACTCCTTCTTCGCGAAGTAGGCGAGCCTGATTCTTAGTGCCGCCGGGCGCCTTCTCACGCATCGAACCATCGTCGTTCACCAGGCGCCACCACGGAGTCACGTTCGATGCGCCTTCGCTCCTTGCCACTTCGGCGGCTTCTGCGCAGATGCGCCAAAAGATGCCCGCCGTGAGAGGACACGTGTGATCTGCGCCATGTCTTTCGGCGAGCCGCTCGCGGATTGTGCGCATCGTGACCACATGACCTTTGCGCACCTTGCGCAACTCCGCCGCCATCGCTTGTGGAGTCGAGATCACCATCGTGCCGGATCCGTATTGTTTCCGCCACTTCTCCGGCACAGGAACGATGCGCGGTTCCAGCGGCTTGAGCATCTTCTCCTTCCACTTCGTTCGCGTAGCGAAAGATTGTTTCATCTCTCTTCCATTATGACGGCCGTCATCGCCGCACAATGGGCTTGGAATCGCAAAATACAGAGTCGGGTCGAAGACCTGATAGCGGCAATGGAGCAGCGTGATGCGAGTTACTTTTCAACGACTCGGTGAACCCAGCGAACCGGGTTGGTATGACATCGCGGGAATCGGCATGGTTCAAGTGAACCAAGAGGACATTGACGAAGCGGGCGAACTCGACGGGCGCGCAGCATGGAACCTCGTGGATGTCGCGGAATGGGAGCACGGCGATCCGGACTTCGGACCCGCGCCCGCGTTTCAACTCGGTGGAATCATTCCATTGACGACGCCTGAGATGGAGGAGGACGAAGAAGTTCTCACCGGTGACGAGGACTTGATCGAGGACGAAGACGCGACCGAACTTCCCCTCGAAATCGAGGCGATCCGCTTCCGACCACAAGACTGATCGTCAATCGAATCGGTCTGCGATCCGCAATCCACAGCTGCTCAGAGGGGGGCGGTCGAGGCTTCCCGACCCCGGCCCCATCCATCCGATCTGCGGAGGAGACGTGTCAGGCTATGCGGCCTTGGTTTCGGGACGCGAAGGGACGTTCCATGAGTCCATCGCGCGCTCGATGTGCGTTTCAAGCAGTTGAAGCAGCGCCGTCTGCTCTTCGTCCGACATTGAGAACTCGAGGCTGAGCAGACCGCCTGGGCGCTTCTCCACCGGCCATGTTTCCATGCCATATCCGCCCTCTTCCGCGAGTTTGTGCGCGAATGCGATCGAGCATGCGGCCAAGTAGTGCGAACTCCCCGGATCGACACGATCGAAAGGCGTTAGCGCTTCGCAGTAATCGTGTGGGAGTTTCCACGACGAGATCGCGCTCGTCGCGAGTTGCTGGGGCATGGCCCCGTACGCCTTCTCGAACGCCGTCGAAAGGCTTTCGCGATTTCGCGACGCGATGCGCGCAAGACGCGTGAAACTGGACGGAGCGAAGAGCGGCATCAAGCCGAGACCGAGGCAGCTGATTTCAGACGCCGAGATCAACTCTCCCGAGGGCCATGCGGAGTTCGCAGCATCCGGGTGTCTCCGGTAGACGAACGCGGCAAGAATGCCGACTGCCAGCACCCACCTGCCGTACCGCTCAAGGTTGAATCCGAGGTCCGGATCAATTTCCGAGAGCGTCGAGCGCAAATGGAGCGCGACCGTCAAGTTTCGCACTGCGCGAACGCCCATCTTCACGATCGCCGATCGAATCAGGTTCGACGATGAGGAAGAGACTTCTGGCAGTTGGTGCCCAATGACCTTGAGAAACTCAGCAGCAAGACCCGGGTCTCGCATGATCAGAAGTTCCAACTCGCGCGCAGCCGGTTCCCCGTTGTCGATGAGATCGATGATTTGGCGCGCTGCGCGAGACGATGCCAGTTTCAGCACGCCACGCTGGTAGAGCAACTCTAGTCTTTCGAATTCCGTCTCCATTTAGACCCTCCCGCCTTGCGGTCGGCTCGTCCTGGAGCCGCGAACTCACTGCCTCAGTCGCGTAAGTTCTACACCCTCGATTATCGGGCGCCATTCGCCAAATTTCTGCGCTCGTGAGCGAAACTGGCAGGAATAACGGCCCGACACCACACTTCCCTACAAAAAACGGAGGCCGGCCCGTAATTGAGCCGGCCTGTGACTAACCCATGACTGGACACTAAAGTCCGGAGAAAATCGCTCCCTGCGCGGCGCGCGCGAACTCGTTCACGCGCTGCCAGCGCCACGGTTTGTCAGATCGAAACAGGTGCCCCATCCCGTGCACCTCGACCCAGTCCTCACACAGTTCGTAGCGCCGCGTCGCCTCGACAATGGCCTCAAGAACTGTGTTCAGGCACGCGATGTCGGTGCGGCCCTCGTACGCTCGGGACGGCACGTTGTAGCAAAGACACTCGATGAGATAGCCGGTGATGTTCTCCATGCGCACGCCGGCGGCCTCCATTCGATTCCGGAGGCTCTTGAGCGCGCAGACCGCGCGCCGAAATTCGCCGCCCGTCGAAATGTCCTTCCGCAGGCCGTTGGCGTACTGCTGATCCGGCCAGTTGACGATCTGCGACTCCGTCGCCTTCGTCCAAAGGACGACTCCGTCCTGCGGCGCGCCCGATTCGGAGATCCGGCGATACGTGAAGAACGGCGCGACGCGGATCGGCCCTCCCAGAACGCACGGCGAGAGTTCGAAGCACTTGTCCCCTGAGCGAACCTCCGTCTCAGGAAACCGAGCGCGCAGCGCGAGGCCGACCTCGGCCCGGTACTTGGCGAAACTCCCGTGGGTGGTGCTGCTGCCGCCCCCGCGCACGACGTACCCGGCGGGCACGTCACGGATTTGCGAATCCGTGCAGATGACGGCGATGTCAACGGCAGAGCCCTCGACGTTCGTCAGGTTGCGGTGCGATCCACTTACGGCGACTTCGATCGCTCGCCCGTGGAAGTACACGCTCTCCCGAATCGCCCGCGAAACGGCATGCGCCGCCTCATCGGAGTGCGATGTCGAATTGCCATTGGCCTGCCAGCCTAAGTTCCCGATCTCTTGTGGCCAGTCACTCACAGCAGGGCTTCCACCCGCTCCTATAAGTCCTCGGCATCCTGACCGATTCTCTGCTCCGATTCTCGGCGCGAATCCCGCCCGCTCCTCAGGCCTGTTTCAGGGCATTTCATTATCGTGGCTAAAAAAGTCCGACTCAGACGGTCGAACCGACTCCTCGGCTCGGGTAGCCTGGAAGCCGAAGTCAGCCCCGCGATGGGCCGAGGCGCGCCGGCCTGCCGATCGCCACTCGGAACCGACCCACACTGGGCTGGGCTCATAGGCGAAGGATGGACCGTTAGGATGACCGCGCTTGGCTTCGTGAGCATTTACTGGACCGATCCCGCGACGGGCGAGATCGAGGCCGCTGAATCCCTCGAGTGCGTGGTCCGCCTCGATGCCGAGGGGCCACAAGGCTTCTACATCGAGCGCTCTCACGCGGAGGCTCGCGGCGCGGCCGAGGCCATGAGCCGCTGGCTCGACCGAAAGGTGCTCTGGAAGTTCTCGCGCAGCCAGATCCACTACCCCGATCGCACTTGCCACGGCGAGGCGGTTCTGCGCTCAGATGCTGCCCAGTTCTCCCTGTCCGAGGTGGTCGAACTCTCGGACTCCTGCGGAGGCAGGCTCTATCTCGCGGACGAGGCGCAGTAACCCGGCAGTTTCGGCGGTGGAAGTGGCCCATGAACGGACCGCTCGTTCGAATCTCCGTTACCGCTTGGTTCGAGAAACTAACCACACAAACTTCGGCAAAGTCATGACCTTGCGCCATTTGCGCGGGTTGAGGATGAGGCGCCAGAGCCATTCGAGTTTCATCTTGCGGATGAGCATCGGCGCGCGTTTGACCGTGCCGCTCAGCACGTCGAACGAGCCCCCCACCCCCATCGAAACCTTTGCCGCCATCTCATAGAGGTTGCGCGCGATGAACTTCTCCTGTTTCGGGATGCCCATCGCGACGAACAGCACGTCCACCTTCACGTCGCGAATCTCCTGCGCGACCTTCGCTTCGTCCGCGGGGGGGAAGAATCCGTCCCTCGCGCCGACGATCGTGCATCCGGGGTACTTCTCCCTCATCTTGTCGGCAGCGGCCTGCGCGATGCCCGGCGCCGCGCCGAGAAAGTAGAGCCGATAGCCCTTCTCCGCGCTCTTTTTGCAGAGCGCCTCGACGAGGTCCACGCCGCTGACGCGCTCGGGGAGGGGGCTTCCGACGCGCTTGCACGCCCACAGCACGCCGACGCTGTCGGGGGTCACGAGGTCCGCGTTCAGCATGATGTCGCGCCACTGCGTGTCCGACTGCGCCTCGACGATTCCGCTTGAATCGGCCGTGACGACGATTCGAGGCCGACCGTCTTCGATGAACTCCTCGATGCGGCGCAGCGCGCTCTCCATGTCCACCGGGTCGATGCCGATGCCAAGAACCTCGACGCGCGGAAGTCTGTTCACTCTGCTCTCGACGGCGATCACTTATCTCGCTCGCTGCGTTCGCTTTCGCTTCTTCTTCACGACTTTCGACTTGTGCTTTCCGTTTCGCGCGGGCTTCTCGAACGCGGCGGCGAGCACCTCGTCGGCCGTGCGCACGAAGCGGGTGTCAAGTTTCTCGCGAATGTCGGCGGGAATCTCCTCAAGGTAGTCCTTGCGGTTCTGCTCAGGCAGCACGACGGTTCGTATTCCGGCGCGGTGCGCCGCGAGCACCTTCTCTTTGATGCCCCCCACCGGAAGCACGTCCCCGGACAGCGTCACCTCCCCTGTCATGGCGAGGCGATCGTTGATCTTCTTCCCCGTCATGAGGCTTGTCAAAGCGGTGAGGAGCGTGACGCCGGCGCTCGGGCCGTCCTTCGGAATCGCTCCCGCGGGAACGTGAACGTGAATGTCGCTCTTGACGAACGCCTCGGGGTCAACTTCGTATTCGCGAGCGTGAGTTCGAAGATAACTGAGCGCGGCGCGCGCAGATTCCTTCATCACGTCGCCAAGTTGGCCCGTAAGCACCAGCGAGCCGCTGCCGGGCATCGCGGCCGACTCTACGAAGACGATCTCCCCCCCCACCGGAGTCCAGACGATGCCAACGGCCACGCCGGGTTTGAGCGTTCTTTCCGCGATTTCATCGCGGAGGAACCGGGGACTTCCGAGCAACTGCTCGACGCACTCCGGCGTCGTGCTCACGCCTTCCGTTCGGCCCTCTGCGAACATGCGCGTGACCTTTCGGCACACGGCTGCGATCTCGCGTTCGAGATTGCGCACGCCGGCTTCGCGCGTATAGAACCGCACGAGGTGGCGGAGCGCGGCTCTGCTCCACTGCATCTGCTTGCGATCCAATCCGTGCTCGCGCATCTGCTTTGGAACGAGATGGCGACGCGCGATCTCGACCTTCTCCTCCTCGGTGTAGCCGCCGAGTTCGATGACTTCCATCCTGTCTCTCAGCGGTGGGGGCACTGTGTCGAGCACGTTGGCCGTCGTGATGAAGAAAACGCGGCTGAGATCGAAGGGAGCGTCAATGTAGTGATCGCGGAACGAGTTGTTCTGCTCCGGGTCCAAGACTTCGAGGAGCGCGGAACTCGGATCGCCGCGAAAGTCGGTGCCGAGTTTGTCCACCTCGTCGAGCATGAACACCGGGTTGTTGCTCGAGACGCGGCGGAGTCCCTGTACGACCTGCCCGGGCATCGCGCCGATGTAGGTGCGCCTGTGCCCGCGGATTTCCGCTTCGTCCCTCATTCCTCCGAGCGCGATCCGCAGGAACTTCCTGCCCATCGCGTGCGCGATTGACCTGCCAAGCGAGGTCTTCCCTACGCCCGGCGGGCCGACGAAGCAGAGGATCGGTTGGCGGATCGTGCCCTCCTTTTTGAATTTGCGAACCGCCAGGAACTCCAGAATGCGCTCCTTGACCTTTTCGAGGCCGTAGTGATCTGCGTCGAGCACTTTTCGGACGCGGGGCAGGTCGAGGATGTCTTCCGTGCTGATCGCCCAGGGCAGGGAGACCATCCAGTCAATGTAAGTGCGCGCGACGGTGTACTCGGGCGCGCCCGGCGACATACGGCGGAGGCGGTCTAACTCGCGATTGACTTCCTTGAGGGCGTCTTCGGGCATCTGCGCCGCGTCGATGCGCGCGCGCAACTCTTCGAGTTCCTCTTCCCTGTCATCTCCGTCCCCCAATTCGCGCTGGATTGCTCGCAGTTGTTCCCGAAGGTAGTAGTCGCGCTGGGATTTGCTGAGTTCGGTGTTCACCTCGCTCTGCACTTTCGAACTGAGTTCGAGCACGCGAGCCTCACGACCGAGGAGTTCGACGAGCATTCGAAGCCTGTCGCGAATGTCTATGGTTTCGAGGATTTGTTGCTTGTCCTCGACTGCGAACGGCATGTGCGCCGTGATGAGATCGCCCATCACGTTCGGCTCATGGACCGCTTGCGTCAGGGAGCGGAGTTCGTCGGGCAACTGCGGGGAGAGGGAGATGCAGCGTTCGAAGAGTTCGCTGACCGTTCGGCGCAGCGCCTCGACTTCGTCGGTCTGCTTGGGATCGATCGGCTGTTCTTCGACCAGTTCGATCCGCGCGCGGAGGTAAGGCTCCTCTTGTACCGCCTCGACGATTCGAAATCGGACGACGCCTTGGACGATGAGCCGCACTGCGTCGGGCAACTTCACCAGCGTGCGGATGATGACGGCGCAGCCGAATCCGTAGACGTCGGAGAACTTTGGGAAGTCGACTGTCGGATCCTTCTGCGCGATGACGCCGATGATCCGGTTGTTGCTGCTCACCGTGTCGTCAATCAGCTGCACGCTCGGCGGCCGCCCGACCGACAGCGGTGCGATCAGCATCGGATAGATAACGGAATCGCGGAGCGGAAGTATCGAGAGAACTTCCGGTATTTCAGGTCTGCGTTCGGTTTCGTCCGTGACGCCTTCGTCTTGGACTTTAAGGTCTATCTCCGCCATTCTCCGTAACAGGTATGGTTCGCCGCGTAACTTCTTCCACCTTCTTCGGAATGCTGACGGTCAGCATCCCGTGGCTCGAACTCCCGCGAATCCCCTCCCTGTCTACGCTGACGTCTGGCAGGGCGATCTCCCTTTCGAACTCTCCGAACAGCACTTCCAGTTGATGGCAGCGACACGAACTGGCGCCGCCGGCCGGCATCCGGTTCCCTCGGATGACGATGGAGTGGCGGTCGGGGACGTAGTGCAGTACCACGCTCTCCGGGTCCACGCCGGCCAACTCAGCCGTGAGGACCAGGGCGTCTTCCGTCTCCACCAGATCGACGTTCGGGCACCAGGACCTGCGAGAGATTCCGGTTGCCCCAAAGCCGAGCCTTACCTGGGCGCTCAGTCTCTGAAACTCGGTTCCCAACTGGTAGAACCATTCTTCGTCGCGACGTCGCCTTGCCAACTCGGTCGAATTATACTTTCGGCCAGGCCGCCGGTATAATCCGCCCCCGGAGTTCACCCTTGCATACCGTTGGCGTTGTTCTACTTTGGCTGTTGGTCGTCGTTGCGCTCCTGTTTATCGTCATCACGACCGTTTTTGGAAGCAAGAGCGACGCGATGTCCGGCGGGAGCAGCCAAATCCGCACGACGTATCGAGGCAAACCCGGATTCGACGACTTCATGTCCCGGATCACCCTCTATCTCGGGATCGGCTTCATGGTTCTCTGCCTGATCGTGAACGTCATCTTCTCGCGCTGGCCGCGGCCGTGAATCGAAGGGCCCTCCGCTGGTTCGTCCTCGGGGGTCTCGCCGCTCTGGCCGTATTCTCGAGCCTCCTCTCCGCTGCCCACACCGCGCGCCTCGCAAGCCGCTTGACTTCCCAAGGGGGGCCGGACGATGCGGCGCTCCGCGAGTTTCTCAACCGCCAGGACGCCAGCCGGATTCTCGCCGACTTGCCTGAGTCCGGGCAGGTCCGGGTGCTTGAGGCTCTCTCCCGGTCACCCTCGCCCGAATCCGTAAGGCTGCTTTTCGATGCCTCTCGTGCCGACTCGGAGCGAGTCCAAGTGGCGGCCGTTCAGTCACTCGCGCAGGTGGTCGTGCGGCGCCCGGCCCTCCTCGAGCCGGAACTCGCAGCGGCGAGCCCGGACCGCATCGCGATTCTCGCTGAGGCCGCAGCCGCGGCGGGAGCGGCTGGCCTGGAGTTGGCCCGGAAGTCCGCCTCGGACCCCGCCCGGGCGCTGTTCAGCGCATCCACGCTCGCCCGTATGCCGCCGGCCGACGTGCTGCCGATCTTGGAGTCCATGCTGGCCGGGACGGACGCCGTGGAAGTCGAGTTGGCTGCGCGGGTCACGACGATGGTGGGGGCGAGCGGCGGGAAGATCTCCGCAGGTTTGCTCAGACAAGCAGGGGCGCACCGTGGAACCACGGCTTATCGCGCCTGCGTGTCCGCGCTCGCGGCGGCGCAGGATGAGTCCGCCGTCGAGGAGTTCCGGCGGGTGCTGGCCGATCCCCTGGCGCCACCCGGTCTGCGGAACGAATGCCAGGAGGCCCTCAACGCGATTCGGGAACGGCGCACAAATCCGGACGCGCTGATGAACGCCTGGCTCGCAGGGTCGTCTTCGGCCAGGGAGACCTTCCTCCGGACGGGACGCCTCACCGAGCGCTCGCTCCTCGGACTCGGCAGAATCCTCAACGGCACCGACAAGGCGATCCGCTTCGAGGATCGCCTGGCGGCGGCAACTCTGCTCGCACGTCGCGGCACGGGCGGTATCCGACTGCTCCTCAGGAGCCTCTCCAATCCGAGATGTGCGTGGCCCGTCGTTCTGGCCCTGGCGAATTCAGATGCGGATCTGACCGGGCCTCCCCCTTCGAAATCGACCGCCCGCTGGTGGGCGGCTGCTGAGGCGATTCAGTCTGGACGCGGTGGATCGGTTCGCCGGATGGCAGCAAGGAGTTGTCGCACCGGTTCGAGCAAGTCCTGTCGCGAATCCGAATTGCCTGCGAGCAGGCCGGGCGACGGGAGACCGACGTCACCTTGATCGCTGCCTCGAAGGGACAACCCCCTTCCGCCCTGTTGGACTTATGGTCTCTGGGCCACCGCGATTTCGGCGAGAACTACTTGCAAGAGGCGCTGCCGAAGGTCGAAGCTCTTCCAGACGCCTGCTGGCACTACCTCGGTCGGCTCCAATCAAACAAGGTGGCAAAGATCGCAGCCTCGTTCCAGTGGATTCACACAATCTCCACGAAGCGGCAGGCGGACCTCTTGGCAACGCGGTGCGTGAGCCATGTACGGGAGGCCGAGGCCCTCATCGAGGTGAACATCGCCCGCGAGCCACAGAAGTCGGGCTGTCTCCCGGAGGAGGTGGCCGACCTCGCGGCGTTCGTGTACAATGTGCCTGGACTGAGGTTTCGCGGGCTCATGACGATGGGGCCTGTGAATCCAAATGCCGAGGAAGCACGTCCGTACTTCCGAGCGATGCGAGGGCTGTTGGATGGCCTGAACATCTCGGGGGCGGATTGTCTCAGCATGGGCATGTCCAATGACTTCGACGTGGCGATCCAGGAGGGAGCAACCCACGTGAGAGTCGGTAGTGCCCTATTCGGCATGAGGTCCTAACCATGGAAGGAGGAAGACTCATGGAAGAGTTGGTACAAGAACGCGACAGGCGTCAAGGATTCCTGGCGCGCCTATTCGGAAGGCCCGTACTCGACGAGATCGAGGAAGAGGACTACGACGAGCGGAGACCCACGCTGAAGCACCCACAGATGGTTGCATCTGCCCGCTACCACATCACGGTCAGAAGGCAGGTCGTCACGTTTGAGGACGCCGTGGCGGCAGCGAACGGTTTGAAGCGAGGTGAGCAGCAGATACTGAATCTCTGCTCTGCCGAGCCGAAACTTCGAGAGAAGATCAAGGACTTTCTCGCGGGCGTTAACTTCGCCCAAGAGGGGACTTGGGAAGAACTCGGCGAGCATGTGTACCTGTTGGCGCCGGCGAACGCTATCGTCGACACTGCCCCGGCAACGCCGAGAGTAGCAGCCGCACACAACTAAAAAACGGCTTAACCGATCCCTCCTGCATCTGGTGGGTCGGGCCGGAGCGGCGCACTCTCCCCGTTAGACCGAGGCAACCAAGTACACAGCCAATGAAAACATAGCCTCTGCCGATTTCGGCCCACCCACTTCCTTTTAGGAAGCAATCGAAGAACTTGCCGATCGTCGCGGTCGGCAAGTTCCCTTTGCGTTACTGATCGAGAATCAGGATCGGAACTTCGTCCCCCACCCGAACGGCCTGCTCGGCGGGTACCCACGCCAGGGCGTCGGCTTGCGCGAGTGAACGCAAACCGAACGATCCCTGCACGGACGGCATTTCTGCGATAGGCAGCTTCGCTCCCGGCGTCAACTTCACTCGGACGAAGTCGTCGCGCCACTCCGCCTTGTGCTCGAATCCCGACTCTGCGCGCATCCAGACGTCGTGTTCCTCTAGACACCCAGCGATGAGTCGAATCGCCGGTTTCACGAACAGCGCGAATCCCACGAAGACGCTCGCGGGGTTTCCTGGCAGGCCGAAAACCAGGCACTCGCCGATTTCGCCGAACAGAATCGGTTTGCCCGGTCGCATCTTCACTCCGTGAAACCGGATCGTGCCCAAGTCCGAGATGACGCGGGCCACGTAATCGTAGTCTCCGACGCTCGCCCCCCCGCTCACGACCACGATATCCGATTGCGATGCCGCGCGCTGGATGGCTTCGCGTGTGGAGCGCTCATCATCTTGAACGATGACGGCATCCGACACCACCGCTCCGGCGCGCCTGCTAAGCGCAGCCAGCATCGCTCCGTTCGTCTCTCGAATCTGACCTCCCTCGGGCCTTGCGTCCGGAGGAACGAGTTCGCTTCCAGTGACAACGATGGATACCTTTGGCTGATCGCGCACGAGCAACTTGACGATGCCTTGTGATAGGAGAAGCGCGATGCACCCGGAGTTGACGACCGTCCCTTCCTCGAGCAGGACGTCTCCAGACGAAACGTCAGTCGCGGCGCGGCGGATGTGATCTCCAGGATGCGCGTCTGCGCGAAGAAGGATGAACTCTCCGTCAAGCCCGACGTCCTCCTGCATCGCAACTGCCGAGGAGCCGACTGGAACGGGCGCGCCCGTGAAGATCCGGATCGCCGTTCCCGGTGATAGCGGCTTACTGTATTCGCCACCTGCCGCGATTTCGCCGATGAGTTTGAGACGGCTCCCCGCCGACAGGTCGGAGCCGTCGCCGAGGGCGTAACCGTCCACAGCCGAGTTGTCGAACAGGGGATAAGGCTCGACGGCAGCGACCGAGGTCGCGACGACATATCCGTGCGCTTCCTCCGTCCGCATTGTCGTCGTTCGCGCGATGACACGAGTTCGCGCGGACGTCGCTGCGATATCGCTTGCTTCACGATACGAAATCAGGTTCAAGACTTTGCAAGCTCCTTTCTCGCGCGAGCAAGCGTGGCAAGAATGCGAACGGTCGTTCCGGGCATGAGCGTGCGGGGCTTCGTGGAGATGCTGCGCGAGGTGGGAGGGACGAACTCGGCTATCCCGTCGTCCATTTGCCAGTCAAGTTCCGGTTCCTCGTGACGAGGGCGTCTGATTGGTTTCGCTTCGGACCCGAGCGCGCCGGGCGCAAACCGCAGCGGGCCCAACACGACGCTCGCGGAATCGAGGCGTCTTCGTGGCTGAAGTTTAAGTTCGAAGTCGATGCCGTGGTCGCGATGGTTTGGACGCAGGCCGATGGTCCAACGAGCGAAGTCGTTCGCGCCACGCAGTTCGACTTGTCCCGGCCCCCCCCTCGCCAACTTCGACCAGAGAGGGATTAGGTCGAGACCTGCGACGCTCAACTGGGCGATGTGATCCAGCACTCCGAAGGTCGTGCGCCCCATGTCGTCGCCCACGTGGACGGGCGAGTAGTCCATGTCGGTTTCATGTCCCGTGAGGCGGAGTCCTCGGGTCCCAACGGAGTACCAGCCCCTCGCCTGAACGACGCTCTTGATCGAATCGGCCGCCGGCGGGCGGGGGATGTGCTTGACGCTCGTGCTCGCGATCGATATCTTTGCCGGGCCTGCTTCGAGCGCAATTTCGAACCGCGCAAGGGCTCGCCTCTGTCTTCCGATGAGCCAGCCCACGCGCGCGACTTCGCCGATTGCGAGCGCCTCGATCGCCTGCTCGGCCTTGTGTTCCTCCAAAAGGTCCAAGTGCTCCGCCCGCAGATGGGCGAAGCCCGAAGGGGTGGGGGCAGATCCCACATTCGTGAACGCGCAGGTGATCTCAAACGGCGCGCCGGGAGCCGTGAACGGGTAACTCGATGAAACCTCCAACACCTTGAAGCGCGGCCCCACAGGCTCCATCCTCACGAAACTGATGCCTGCGTTGGCCCCTGCTCGCGCCGTGACCTGAACGCGTACCGGAGATTCGTTTGCGACGACTTCGCCGTCCTGAGCCGGCGCGACCATTCCGCTCTGTCCGAGGACGGCGATCTCACACTTGATCGGGAGCCGGTATCCCACTTCGAGCACGTACCTGGCGCCTGGCAGGACTTCGATCGGGTCACTGCAGATGGCTGCGACCCCCTTGCCGGGTCGGAGCAAGACGGTGCGCCCGCTCGGCGCGTCGACGAGCGAGACGTTGCCGGGGGTGGCCTCCCATCCGAGCAGGCCTTGTTCGAAGTCGGGATTGGGAATCAGGTTCTCGCGCATTCCGTCTATGCTTATTGTGGCGTCACGCACGGCATTGGAATCGGACACGCTCGTCGCGGACCGCTATCGCGTGCTATGGGAGTTGGGCAGAGGCGGGTTCGCCATCACCTATTGTGCTGAGGACTCCGTCGCCGGTTGCGAAGTAGCGCTCAAAGAACTTCTGCCTCCCGGAACTACCCGGCTGGCGGACGGCAGCCTGCAGTATCCGGACTCCATCACGCACTCCGCAGTCACCGACTTCCTGGAGGAAGCCCGGTTGCTCGCGAAGTTGAACTGCCCCCGCGTCGTGTGCGTCCTCGACGCGTTCCGCTGGCAGGGGGCTGCCTTTGTGGTGATGGAGTTGGTTTCGGGCGCGAAGCCGCTCAGCGACCTCATCAAGGAGCGGACCCGCCTCGATGAAGCTACAGCCCGGAGGATCTTCGAGGGACTTGCGGAAGGGCTCGAGGCCATCCATGATCGCGGATATCTGCACCGCGACGTCAAGCCGAGCAACGTGCTCATCACCTCTTCCGGCGATCCAGTCCTGATCGATTTTGGATCTGCGAGGGAGTGGTCGCAGGACAAAACGATGCGGCACACGACCTTCTTCACGCCAGGATATGCGCCAATCGAACAACTAAGTGAGCGCGGCAGGCGCGGCCCTGCGTCCGACATCTACTCTTTGTGCGCCACGACGTATGAGATGCTCACCGGAATCACGCCGCCCTCCGCGACGGATCGCGTCACAGGCGTGCCTTTGCAGAGCGTTCTCGTCGTCGCGCCGCAGGTTTCAGATTCGTTTGCCAGGGCGATTCACTCCGGCCTCGAATTGGAGGCATCCAAGCGACCGCAGTCCATTCGCGAATTGTTGGCGATTCTGGAGCCGGTCACCGACTCTGCATCCGTCCCAACGCTTCCTTCGGAACTGCTTGAAGAGGACGCGACGATTTCCGCGATAGAGGAGTTGCGTTACGACTCGAACGAATGTCCTGCGTGTGGCGACCTGCTCGATACTCCCCGGCTGCCGGCATCTCACACTTGTCTTGCGTGCGGAATCGCCAAGGTCCGCGTCAAGGCGCTCGACGAACGGCTCTGTCCCGTTTGCAGACATGGGTTCTTGCGAGAAGTGGACAACATGCGCAAGCCGAACTACTGCCCCATCTGCAAGGTCGGAAAACTCGACAAGCGCGGCATCGGGATCCGCACGCGATACGCGTGCAAGGGCTGCGGCGCGGCGTTCACTTATCGAAGGGGCTCAATGGCGGTCGAGTCTTTTGGTTCTGTGGATTCTGAGTTGGTCTCGGAGGGCGTCTACCACGACTACGTGGACTACTGGCTTCCGATCAGCGGTCGGTCCGACATAGTCCTGGAGTGTCGAGAGTGCTTGGCGCAGTTCGACGAAAGCGGGGACGGAAGAACGCTTACACTTCGTGCCTTCACCGACGATCCCTACGGCGTTGCGTCAACTCATCGGACTCTAACTCGAGAAGAGTGGTCGCGCGTCGCGGCCGGCGTGGCCGTCGAAGGGGGCAACGCAGTGTGCCCGTCGTGCGGCGCGGAGTACTTCGTGGGCGAGGCCACGATGACGCTCATCGAATCTACGACCGAGGACGTGTTCGTTCAGTGGGTCATCGGCCGACGCTTCGACTTCGAGTCAGCGCGATGGGTCGCCGCTCGCAAGTCGTCCGGCCGTCCGGGACCGGTTTGTAGAGGCTGCGGCCTCGAGTTCGACGAGGACGGGGACTTTCTTCGGCTCGTCGCCGCAGACTCTGAGCCCTTGACTTTCTGGATCGGAAAGGCGTTCCCCGCGGACGATTGGCACAGAATTGCGAGGAACCTGCCGATTCGAGCCGATGAGGACCGCTACCGAAGTCAGTTCGAGGAGCACTTACGGAAGGCGGTCGTAGAGGGAGACATCGAGGTGGCCACGGGCCGCGATCCGGATGTCGTGTGGAGATGTTCCGCAACGCTCGAATCCGACAGCGGGGAGGCAGCCGGCGAACTCGAACTCAACGACGGCGTTCTAAAGTTCCATTCTCGGAAGCACAGGTTCGCGATTCCGATTGACACCATTACAAACGTAACCGTCGAAGGCGACCACCTGGTCTTCACATCGCCTGCGAACCCGGCGCCTGTCCGCCTCACCGTGCCGGCGACGATGCTCGAAGTTCAGATCGGCACACGCCCTCGTTCGGTGCGCTTCACGGCCCGGGACGTTGCGCAAATGATGGCGGCTCGCGGCGCTGAATTGCCGCTCGACGCGTAGGCGTCGGATCGGCCGGCCGACCCTCAGAAAAAAGTGTTTCGCTCCGCGAAGGAGTGGCCCGAGCGCACGCCGTATGTTTTCGTCTGACTGCCCTGGAGCGGGCAACTGAGAGCTCGTCCGGGGAGGAAAGTAACAGAAAACCAATCGATTGAAAAGGGAGGTAAACGAGCAATGAAACACTCGATCCGAGCCTTCACGCTCATTGAACTTCTCGTCGTCATTGCGATCATCGCGATCCTCGCGGCGATCCTGTTCCCTGTCTTTGCCGCCGCGCGCGAAAAGGCCAAGCAGACCGTGGCAATCAGCGGCATCAAGCAGTTCGGCGTTGCGATGCTGCTCTACGCGGCGGACTACGATCAGAAGTATCCGAGGGCCGACTCCTGCGAGTCCGGCGGATCACTCAACCCCGCTCTCAACGACCCGGGGTCAGTTCCCGGCGACGGGTGCACGAGTTACCCATTCGCGTACCGCATCAACCACTACAAGTGGCAGCGATGGATATGGCCGTACGTGAACAACCTGCCGGTGTTCTTCCATCCCGTGCTCCAGAAGGACGACACGATGTGGAACACGCAGGGCGAGATCATGAACGGGTACGCCGTCAATCTGGCCCTCACCGGCGCGCTGAACACTTACGGCAATCCGAACCGCTTGGGCGCCTATCGGAACAGTTTCCTCGGCGGGACCCCCGACAACGTCCCGGACCCGAGCACGGCGTTCCTCTTCATGGAGCTTGCCAGCACGGAGATTAACTTCGTCCCCGTGTTCGCGACGCCGAGCGCGGCGCATCAAACGGCGTATCCGACCGCGCTTCGGCACCTGTGGGCGCCGATGTTCATGAAGTGGGTCGGAGCATCGGACTGCACGCCAACGAATCAGGTCGACGATCAGGCGGTTGTGCACGCAGGCGGCCTCATCATTGGCCGCGTGGACACGAGCACGAAGTGGATCGCCGCGAAGGAGTTCCTCGCCCAGACACCGTCCGCCGCGGACTACGTCGTGCCGGCCTACGGGTCCGGGTGGGAGTGCGGCCCCACAAGTGGATCAAGGACGATCTCGTCGGCTCCTGTTTGGTCGAAGGAGTGGCCGCTGTGGGCTCTGCATTAGCGACGGCCGCCACCCAGGCTCTTGGACTCCTGGCTCTTTTGGTCCTCGCGGGCTGCGGGACCGTGTCTGCGGATCAGATACGCGCGAAGGACGAGCTGAGGAAGGAGACCGCCAAGAAGATGCCGGGGGAGAAGGTGCCGCTGGATCCGGCCGACGAGTAGGCCGCTGTCGAACCGGGGTCTCGGGGGTCATCTCCCCCGGTCCCCGGTTTCTTTGACAGGCTAACAACGTCTCTCCTATAGCAGGCGAGAGCCTAGCTACGGAGGTTGGAGAATGGAGTTCTTGGCAGAGCAGTGGCTGCCGATCCTCGCATCCGCGGTAATCGTTTGGATAGCGAGTTTCCTCATGCACATGGTGCTTCCCCTCCACAAGGGCGAGTGGCGGGGGCTCCCCGATGAGGCGAGCGCGCTCGAGACGATACGAAAGGCGCCGCCGGGGAGTTACATGTTCCCCTGGTGCTCGATGGCGGAGATGAAGGACCCAGCGGTTCAGGAGAAGATCAAGCGGGGACCGAACGGAATCATGGTCGTGTGGAGCGGCCCGACGAACTTTGGCGCGAGCTTGGTCAGCACCCTGGTCTTCTATATCGTCGTGGGGATTTTCGTCGCGTACCTTGCGGATCACACGCTCCCGCCGGCCTCGGAGTACCTGGCTCGGTTCCGCATCTGCGGATGTGCGGCCTTCCTTGCACATGGACTCGGTTGGATTCCGACCGTGATCTGGTTCCGCATGCCGGGTTTCTGGACTTACCTGTTCGACGGCCTGGTGTATGCACTCCTGACCGCGGGCACATTCGGCTGGCTCTGGCAGCAGTAGATCGAGCAGCCTTCGATAAGGACGGGGTCCGCTTTCGCAGACCCCGTTCGTTCTCCTCACCCACCATCCACTTCGAGAATGGTGTAAATTTTTCGTCATGACGGTCTCCGAGATGCCAGCGCCACGATTCACCTCAGAAGTCATCGACGCCTATCGGCGAGACGGATGGATGAAGGTCGGCAAAATCCTCACTGACGAAGAACTTGGAGAGGTGCGTGATCATGTGGACGACTTGGTGGCTCGTCTGAAGCCGGGGGAGCGACCCGAGAACTTCGACATGCTGCATCTCAAGGATCCCTACATGATGGACCTTTGCAGGCATCCGCGAATCCTCGATCTCATCGAGCAGTTCATTGGCCCGAACATCGTTCTTTTCGCGTCGCACCTCATTTGCAAGCCGGGCGGAGACGGGAAAGCGGCGCCGTGGCACCAGGATTCGACCTATTGGCCGCTCGAACCGATGGAGATCATGACGCTCTGGCTGGCCATAGACGAGTCAACGCCGGAAAACGGATGCATGCGCGTGATTCCCGGAACCCACACGTTGGGCGAACTCGACCACGTGCAGCAGGATACGGACGCCAACATCCTGCACCTCGGTCTTGACATCAGCCGGTTTTCCGACAGGCCGATCATCGATTGCGTGCTTGCGCCGGGAGAGTGCACTCTGCACGAGGCTCGACTCGTTCACGGAAGCGCGCCGAATACGTCCACGAAGCGAAGGGCCGGATACACGATGCGCTTCATGCCGGCCTCCACCAAACTCATTCGAGACCGCGAGAGGTTTTACGAGAACCATCCGATCTTCTTGCTTCGCGGCTCGGATCCCGAAGGCAACAACCAGTACGCGAACGCTTGAAGCTGTCGGTCCTTGTCGTTTGTCGGCACAACAGCGCCCGCAGTCAAATGGCTGAAGCCTTCCTGAAGCGGGAATGCCCTGATTTTGAAGTGGAGAGCGCAGGCCTCGAGGCAGGCGCCCTGAATCCCTATGCCGTAGCCGCAATGGCCGAGGTCGGCATCGACATATCGGGACGAACGCCTCGGTCGCTTCCGGCGGTGCATGGCAGGCGATTCGATGTGGTCATCGCGGTGTGCGACGCGGAGGCAAGCCGAAAGTGTCCGGTGTTCCCGGGTGAGGTGGAGCGACTGCATTGGCCGTTTCCTGATCCGGCCTCATTCGACGGGTCTCATGTCGAAAAGATGCAGCGCACTCGCGAGGTTCGGGATGCGATCCTCCGGGCGGTCAAGCAATTCTGTGTTCAGAGATGTGGCAGTTCCGCGGTATAGCGACTTCGTAGCCACTCGGCGAAATCCGCCAGCACCTTTCCTCTGTGACTGACGGAGTCCTTTTCCTCGGGGCTCATCTCGGCGAAGGTCTTGCCCTTCTCAGGAATCAAGAAGATCGGATCGTAGCCGAATCCGCCCGATCCTCTCGGCTTCGCGGCGATCTGCCCCTCGCACGTGGATTCGAAGACGCGAGTCTCGGAGTTCGGCTCAGAAAACGCAACCGCGCATCGAAATCGCGCTCCCCGCTCCGCGGCAGGCATCCCGTTCATTCTCTCCAGGATGAGGCGCATCTTGTCTGAAAAAGGAAGGTCCTCCCCCCCGAAACGCTTGCTCTTGACACCTGGTGCGCCGCCGAGGGCGTCGACCTCCAGCCCGGCGTCATCGGAAATGCATGCCACGCTGAGGGCTTCGCATGCAGCTCTTGCCTTGATGGCGGCGTTTTCCGCGTAAGTATCTGCTGACTCTTCCGGTTCCGGAAACTGCGGGTAATCGCTAAGGTCCGGTAATTGAAACCGCTCGCCGAGGATGCGTTCCAACACGCGCCTCATCTCGGCCGCTTTTCGCGAGTTTCTTGTGGCAATGACGATCCGCATCACGTCGAGAGGCAGCTGTTTTGCTCCGCGAGCAGATGTCGGATTCCCTTCTTCCCGAGCCCGATCAGCCTGGCAAAAGACTCTTCCTCGAACGGTTCGCCTTCGGCCGTGCCTTGAACCTCTACGTACCGCATCTTGTCCGTCATCACGAGGTTCATGTCTACCGACGCCTGGCTGTCCTCATCGTAATTCAAATCGAGCAGAGGAGTGTTGCGAACGATTCCCACGCTTACTGCCGCGATCGCCTCCAGGAGCGGGTCTCGGTCGATCATTCTCTGCTGCATCATCCACGCGAACGCATCGTTCAATGCGACGTAGGCGGCGGTAATTGAAGCGGTGCGCGTGCCTCCGTCCGCCTGAATCGCGTCACAATCGAGCGTAATCGTCCGCTCTCCGAGGCGCGACATGTCCACGACGGACCTCATACACCTGCCGATGAGCCTTTGGATTTCGAGCGAGCGTCCGTTCGGCCGCATGGTGTCCCGTTGGTTTCGGTCCCGACCCGATCTCGGCAGCATGCCGTACTCGGCCGTCACCCATCCTTCGCCCTTGCCCTTGCGCCACATGGGCACGCGGTCCTCCACCGTGGCGGTCACGAGAACGATCGTGTCGCCCATCGTAATCCTGCAAGAACCCTCTGCAAACTTCGCGACCCCGCGCTCAAGAGTGACCGGCCTCAGTTCGTCGTACGCTCGGCCGTCCGGCCTTTCAAAGTTCATTCGGAAGGCATTCTACCGGGAGAAGAGGCACGAGACCCATCCATCCTCCTCCACAGTTTTACTCGTTCTGAACCCGCACGCCTCCGCCGCAACCTGCACATCCTGCCAATTGTCGCGAATGATCCCGGACACGATCCAGAGACCTCCTGGCCGCAGGACTGAATGCACATCGTGCGCAATTCTCATGAGGACTGCTGAGATGATGTTGGAAACCACGACATCAAACGGCTCGCTCACCGAGAGAGTGTCCTCTGCGCGGCGGCATTCGACTTCACACTCGTTTCGCGCGGCATTTGCGACGGAAGCGTCAACGGCTGCTTGATCCGTGTCCAACGCGAGAACGCGCGCCGCGCCAAGTTTCTTCGCCGCGATCGAGAGAATGCCGCTCCCAGATCCGATGTCGAGCACCGATACTCCCGGCGTCATCACGTCCTCCAGCAGAGAAAGGCACATGCGCGTTGTCGGATGGTCACCAGTGCCAAACGCCTGTCCAGGATCGAGCAGGATGACGACATCCTCTTCGGTTGCTGTTAGACGATCCACTTCCCACGTCGGACAGATCAGGATTCGGCGTCCGACTCGGCGGATGTGAAAGAACTGCTTCCAGGACTCTTCCCAGTTCTCCTCCGGTACCTTTTCCGTCGTGACTTCGTGCGCGCCATACGCCCTGAGTTCCCTTTCGAGGCATCGAATTAGAACGTCTGAGTCTGCGGAGTGATACACATACGCGGACATCTGGGGAGGGGCGTCCTGCTCGACGGTTGCAGGGCATCCGTGCTCGGCGAACACTTCGTGGACCGGTGACCAGTCGGGCGGCAACTCCCGAAAGCGCGCCGTGACGCAGATCCAGTCACTCACAACTACTTCTCGGTCCGAACGGACTTCCGGAACTGCTCGAAGAAACCGCCGGTTTTCGAGTCTGTGTTCTGTCCAGTGAAAGACTTTTGGAGTTGCTCAAGAAGGTGTCGCTGGTAGTCCGTCAGTTCACGCGGAACGCGCACGACAAGTCGAACGCGGAGATCGCCCCTCTTCGTGGACCCCATCGCCGGTATTCCCTGCTCGCGAACGCTGATCTCTTGGCCAGGTTGGGAACCGGGGGGGATGACTAAATCGAACTCACCGTCAACGCCCTGCAAACGAACCGTGGCTCCGAGCGCCGCTTGAGGATACGTGATCTCGACTTGAGTGAGCAGGCCCTTCGAGTCGCGAATGAAGCGCGCGTCCTCTTGGACGTTCACGACGACGTACAAGTCCCCTGGGCGACCACCGTTTACTCCGTCGTCCCCTTGGTACGGGAGGTGAAGTATTGTGCCGCTCTCGACGCCGCTCGGAATTGCGACATCCACGTCGACGTCCTTCTCTTCGAGCATCTTTCCTTTGCAGGCCTTGCATGGCTTGCGGTTGACTCGTCCCTCCCCCCCGCATCGGCGGCAGGTGGCGGTGCGACGGATGTGCCCGAGCAGAGTCTGCGTCACTTCCATGACGACTCCCGCCCCCCCGCAATCCTCGCACGTCTCCGGCTGATAACCCGGGATCGTGCCCGAGCCGTTGCATTCGGAGCATGTCTCCATTCGACGGAAGGAGAGTTTCTTGTGTGTGCCTGTCACCACTTCCTGCAGGGTGACGGCGACTTGCGCCTTCAGGTCTCGGCCGTCGACGATCCTCGGTCCGCTGCGCCTCGCGGATCCAACGCCGAAGAACATCTCGAAGATGTCGGCGATCCCGCCCGTGAAGTCTGCAGCGGGACCTCCGTCTGAGACTCGCCCAAACCTGTCGTATTCCGCGCGCTTCTTGGGGTCGCTGAGAACGGCGTAGGCTTCGCCGATCCGTTTGAACTTCTCCTCCGCATCGGGATCGTCCCGGTTCACATCGGGGTGAAGTTTGCGTGCCTTCCGGCGGAAGGCTGCCTTGATTTGGTCGGCGTCGGCGTCGCGGGGAACGCCGAGCAGGGCGTAATAGTCCTGCTCAGGCATCGGAGGCTACTCTTCGAATTCCTGGACGCTCATTCCGGAGGCGTCCTCGTCGGTCGCCATCGTCCCACCGAAGTCCTCCAAGTTGAACTCCTCCTCGATCTCTTCGAGCTCCGACGTCGACTCGTCGACGAGGGAATCGAGGGCGACGAGGTCCGCCAGAGCGCTTTCGCTGACGACCGAACCCCGCTCCGTTCCAGCGAACAGGTCGTGGATGGAGGCCTTCTCGGCTGCGCCGAGTTGGAGGTTGTCGAGCGCGTCCCTTCCCTCGCCCAACTCGCTGGGCACCTCGAAGACTGGAACGACCGCGCCCACGGCGATCTCTTCGAGCGCAATCGTGAGAGGGTGCTGTGATCGGGTTTCGACGAGCATGGGAGCCTTGTCACGCGACAACTGGGTGGCGCGCCTCGCCGCCAGGTTCACCAGAGTGAACTTGCTCGTGAATTCGTCGAGTTTTTCGCCGTGCGGATAGAGAGCCATATGTGGGTGAGATCCTCGGGCAGACAGCCCGCGGACCCCAGAGTATACACGGTTCGGGCCTAACTCAGCCTAAAACTCCGTACCTTCCGCCGTTTGCTCCCGGAACATGGCGATGATCTCCTGGGTCATCTTGCCCGGCGTCCCGCATCCGATCGGCCTGCCATCGAGCGCCACCATCGGGATCACCTCGGCGGCGGTTCCGGTCAGGAAGGCCTCGTCTGCCGAGGAGACATCGTAGATGGTCAGGTACTCCTCTCTCACCTCGATGCCGTTCTTCCGGGCGAGGTCGATCACGGTCTGGCGGGTGATTCCCCCCAGGATTCCGCAACTCGGATGGGGAGTGTGGAGGACGCCGCGACGAACGAGAAACACATTGTCTCCCGTCGCCTCGGCCAAGTAGCCCTCCGTGTTGAGCATCAGCCCTTCACCGGCGCCCTGGCGGTTCGCCTCCGTCTTGGCGTAGATGTTCGCCACGTATCGGCCGATCGTTTTGAGTCTCGGGTCCAAACATTGAGCCGGAAACACGCGGGTGCTGCATAGGATGGTCGTGAGCCCAGTGTCGTACGCTTCGGGTGGATACAGGGCGAGTTTGTTGACCATCACCATGATGTTCGGCGTACGACTGATGTTCTTCGGATCGAGGCCGAGCCCCGTTCCCCGGGTCACGTTGATTCGAATGTATCCGTTGTCCTGCCCAGCCTTGCGGCACGTGTCGAGGACGATGTCTCTCAGTTCGGACTGGGAGACCTTCATCTCAAAGTGAAGATAGCGGGCGCCGTCGTAGAGTCGGGTGAGGTGCTCGTCTAACTTGAAGACCTTTCGGTTGTAGATGCGGATGCCTTCAAAGAGACCGTCCCCATAGAGATGCGCATGATCCCCAGCGGGAATGACCGCCTTGTCCAGCTCCTGCAGTTCGCCGTTGAACCAAACAAGAGGAGGCATGGGCGGATGTTACCTTCGGCCGGAAAGGCAGGGTTCCGGTAGCATCCGGCCGTGCCGGGTGTGTCGTTTCCCTTCGACGGACTCGTTCTCTATGCGCTCCTCCCCGAACTGAAGCGTGCGGAAGGCCTCTTCCTGCGCTCGGTGGCCCAGCCGTCTGAATTTGAGGCCCGCCTGCTCCTCGGCGGCCATGGCCAGAAGTTGACCATCGCCATCAGTTGGGAGCCCGGCACCCCGGGTGCGTTCGTTTCATCGGTCCAGTTGAAGTCCAAGGTTCCAGAGGAGTCGGCGTTCGTCCGGGCAATGAAGGAGAGGTGCGGTGGCATGAGGCTCCTCGCGGTTCGCCAACACCGGCTGGATCGCCTCCTGGCGTTCGACTTCGTTGGAGAGCGCCACACGTATCGGCTCCAGGTCGAGATGTTCGGCACCCATTCGAATGCGTTTCTCATCGACGAACGAGGCGTGACCGTCGCTCGCGCGCGCCGTGCTCGCAGACCGCCGACACAGCCGATGGAGGACTTTGAGCGTGACAGGATCCGAGTTCTCGAGGAGATGAACAGCCAGGAGTCTCTCTCGAAAGTCGCCAAGCGGGAGGTTGCGTTGAGAGGCGCGGAGGATGTGCTCGAAAGAATTTCCGCACCGACACCCGTCGTGATCCTCGGCGCAGGCGCTTATCCGTTCCTGCCATCCGACCTGGCGGAGGCCGACGCAATCTCTGTCGGCTCCATGAGCGCAGCGGTGGAGCAGTTCTGCTTGAGCAGGGCGAGGCAACAGGAGCAAGAGGCTCGTCGCCATCGCATCGAACAAGAACTCAAGAGGAGAACTTCAAACGCGAGACAGGCGCTCGACCGCATGCAGAGAGCCATGGACGAGGCGGCGGTGGCGGACCAACTTCAGTCCGAGGGCGATCTGCTCCTTGCGCGCGCGCATCAAATCGCAGACGGGGTCTCGCGCGCAGAGATCGAGGACTTCGAGGGCCGCGGGGTCGTACTTGATCTCGACCCGCAAAAGTCGCCGATCGAGAACGCAGAAGCAAGATACGCGAGGGCGCGCAAAGCACGCCGAGCCGCGGCGATTCTCGGCCCGCGCTTTGACGAGATGAAGGAGCATCTCCAGGAACTCGAATGCATGTCCGCCGAGTTCGAGACCGCGGGCGCAGACGTCTCCGCGATCGAGTCGCGGCTCTCACAGCGAGATGCGTCTTCCGCCGCCCTGTCACTGAGAACTCTGCGAACTCCGAGTCCGAGACCTCACCCGCGCGTATCGTGTACACACTTAGCTGGGTTCGAGGTTTGGTGGGGGGAGAGCGCGGAGGCTAACGACTTCGTGACCACGAAGATCGCGAAGGGCAACGACATCTGGCTGCACGTCCGAGGGCACACGGGAAGCCACGTTGTCATCGCGACTGCGAACCGGCCGGAGCGCGTGCAACCACACACCATCCTCGAGGCTGCCAAGATCGCAGCACGCCACAGCACGCAGAAGCACGCGCGGCACGTGCCCGTGGACTACACGCTTGCAAAGTACGTGCGCAAGCCTCGCAAGAGTGCGCCAGGTCAAGTCACCTACTCACGCGAAAAGACCCTCTTCGTAGACCCATAGTTGAACCTCGATGAATTCTTCTTGGATCTCCCAGTATGACCTCGGCGTCTCAACGCCCGAGCTGGATCGAATTCGTCGCCACTTCACCCTGCTGGAGGAGAGTCAGACTTGGGAGCGTGAGCGCTTGGACGAGTACCGGCTCGGCAAACTCCGGACCGTGTACTCATTCGCGCGACGGCACGTGCCCTTCTATGTCGAGAAGTTCGCCGACTGTCCCGAAGAAATCACCTCGTGGGAGGAGTTTAGTGGCCTGCCGACCACGCTGCGCGAAGAGGCTGCCGACCATCCCGAGAGCCGCCGAGCCAACGTCTTACCGATGGGCACGCGGGCGCTTCGCGCACTGCACACTTCTGGAAGCAGCGGGCTCGTCGTGGAGTCCGTTCCCACCGATGCCGCTGAGAGCTTTCGAGTTGCATTAAGTCTCAGAGAACTGATGTGGCACGGCATCGACTTGCGCGCAAGCGCAGCCGTCATTCGGGCGCTTGTCAAAGACCCGATACAGGACGGCGCCCTGCTCGAGGGCGTCGCAGTGCCACACTGGAGTACCGGCGTGCTGTCTCACCTAGTCGAAACGGGGCCTGGCTACTTCATCGACGTGTCTGCGCCAGTTGACAGGCAGGTGGAGTTTCTCAAACGTCATCGACCCACTTACCTCCTCGTCAATCCATCGAATCTCGACTTGCTTTCGCAGGCATTCGCTGACGATCCCCCCTCCGAGAAGTCTATCGTCCTCATCCGCACCCTCGGCGAGACATTGCACGATGACGTCCGCTCAAGAGCAGAATCGGCATTCGAGTGTCCCGTCGTGGACGCGTACTCGTGTCAGGAGTGTGGCCATCTCGCGGCGCAATGCGGGCCGGAGGGTCGGTACCATGTGCAGGAGGAGTCCGTCATTTTAGAGGTGATCGACGACGAAGGTCGTCCGTGCGAACCCGGCCAGCCAGGGCACGTTCTCGTCACCTCACTGCTGCCGTACGCGACACCGTTCATTCGGTACAAGCTTGGCGACATTGCCGAGTTCGGCTCTGCCTGTGAGTGCGGCAAGACGCTACGCTCCTTGTCCAGAATCGTCGGCAGAGAGATGTCCCTCATTCGCAAGCCGGACGGTGCGAAGGTGATCAACTCAACGCTGATGAACTCGCTCAGCGCCGTGGACGGTGTCCGCCGCTACCAGGTGACTCAACTCTCCCCCGACACCTTCGACATCCAGGTCGTTTGCTCCCGACAGGATTGCGAGAACGACGTGAAGGAGGTCTTTGCGAGAACGCTCGATTGGCCTCATACGGTCACCGTGCGCGTCGTCGAGGCTATCCCCCCCGGCCCTTCGGGAAAGATGGAGCGTTTTCGGTGGGTGGGGGGTTCATGAATCGAGTCTCAGCTCTCGTCGTTTGCGCCGCATCGCTCGGCGGGATCGCGATCTCCGACGGCTGCGTGCCCCAGCGTTCCGCCCCGAGCGCACGCACCGCGACGGCTCCTCGACCGTCGCCGGTACCCGATCGGCCGAAAACCGGTTTCGCCGAGCCGATCAACACTTCCTTCGAGGGTGTGACCTGCTTCCGTGGAAACGTCAAGCGCAACTACTCGGGTGAGGGACCTGTGCCCACGGGTCATGTGCAAATCCTCTGGCGCGCTGAGATCGGCGGCAATCCGGGTGGGGGAGGATGGAGCGGAGTTGGATGGACAGGTCAGCCTCTCATCGTGAATTGGCCCGAAGAAGTGCGGCGGCACATGAACTTCTACGACCCTCCGGGGCCGAGCCTCGAAATCATCGTCGGTGCGCTCGACGGGCAGGTGCACTTTTTCGATGCAGAGACCGGTTCGAGATCTCGCCCCCCCCTTGCGATGCCCGCGCGCAATCCGATCAAGGGTACGGTGACAATCGACCCCCGGGGATATCCGATCCTTTATGTCGGGTGTGGCCTCAACCGCGCAAAGGCCGCCTACCGCGCCTTCTCCCTGACGGACTTCAAGGAACTTCTCGCTCTGCCGGGCATAGATCCGTCTGCCCCGCGCCGCTGGCCAGCATTCGACTCGAACGGAATTGTCATCGACGACACGCTCTACCTCGTCGGGGAGAACGGGCTCCTCTATAAAGTTCGTTTAAACGCCGCATGGAAACCGGACGTCGGACGAGTTGGACTCGATCCCGAAGTTCAAAAGGTCCGCTTCAGCAAAGACGGCGCAGAAAGTTCCATTGCTGTCTATCAAGGAAACGCCTACTGGGGTGACACCGGCGGCAACCTCTGGAGAGCATCGCTCGAGAACCCAACCGACGTTCAAGCGATTCGCGCACTCGGTGACGACAGCGATTCGAGCGTGACATTCGACGACGACGGCGCCTTCTACGTTGGAATCGAGTTAGACCACCGCCGAAAGCGCCCTGGCACAGGAGTCCTCTACAAATTGAGCGCGCCAGACGCACGGCTCGTTTGGCGTTACGAGTTCCCCGCAGAAACATACTACGGCGAGAGCCGGCTGCACGCAATCAACGGAGGAGTTGTCTCATCCGCGGCCGTTTGGCCGGAAGGCAACCTGGTTTTCATCACGACTGCTCACAGCCCGACGCTTTATCGGGGCGATCTTGTCGCACTCGATCGCAAGACTGGCAAGCCCAAATGGAAAAAGGCTCTCAAGGGCTTCACGTGGAGTTCGCCGGTCTGCATGGGAGGAACGGTCGTGGCATGCGACACGACGGGTGCGGTCACCGTGCTCGACGCGAAGACGGGCAAGTCGCTCCTCACCGACTCGCGGGGCGAATCCGTGGAGAGCCTGGATTGCGGCGCCGCCATCGAGAGTTCGCCAATCGTCTGGAAGGGCCGCATCTACGTCGGCATCCGCGGAGGCGGCCTCCTCTGCCTCGGAACCCGTTGAGGAACAACAAGGGCCGATGAGCAGTCAGAAAAGAGTAGCGGAGTGAATCCGCTGTTCCATTCGATTGCAATGCCCCGAAGGCAACTGTCCTCGGGGCAAACCTTTACCGGCTCGGAGGCTGATTCTCGATCTTCACCGAGAACGGCCGATCCACGAACGCCTGGCCGACCTTGACGTTGGCCTCCTCCACTCTGACCTTGAGGCCAGAGGAGTTGATCCTATCCAGCGTTCGGTTCATGCTTTCGAGCGTACGGTTCACGTCTCGAAGAGCGTTCGACACTTCGTCGGCCAGCGACTCCTCGCCCGACAGCGCTCGGGCCGCAAGGGGTGTCAGGGCAGGTCGAGCAGCCATCGCGGTCAGCGAAGCGGCGATCAGGGTGAGCATCAGTTTCGAGTACCAATCGAGTTTCATCAGGTTCCTCCGTCCCGAGTTGGGTACAAGGTAAGACGATCTCATGGACCTCCTTCGCATTGCCTCCCACTCAAATCGCGCGCGCGAGGCCCTGCGCGAGTTCCTTGCTGGACGAGAGACTCTCGTGACCCGCCCCTTCGAAACGACGTCGAGCTTCAACACGATCGCCTCGCTTCTGGCCCACTCGGCAGGAGCCGAGGAGCGCTGGCTCGCCAGGGCGCGGGGCGTCGATGCCGGAGAGAGGCTCGAGGCCAGGATCGCGTCCTCTCCCCTGTCCGTGTGGACGGAATGGGATCGGATCCGTGCCGTAACCATGGAGTTCCTCGGATGCTCCGATGACGCGCGCCTCGACTCCGAGGTGGAGTTCGAACTCGCTCAATGGCAGACCAAGGGGAGGCTTACGACGCGTGAAGTCCTCTTCCACGTGTTCAACCACGAGAACTATCACCGAGGCCAAATCTCGATGGTCCTGCAGCAATTCGGAGAGGATCCACCGAATTTCGACTATCCTCTTCTCATGTCCGGCTCGGCCCGCTAAGAGCATCGGCCAAAATACGACCCCTCATCGCCCATGAACGCCCGCGAACTACGGCATCGTTTCCTTGAGTTCTTCAAATCGAAGGACCACCGCGTCCATCCGTCGGCGCCGCTGATCCCAATTGATGTCACCGGCAAGATGGACGAGACTTTGCTCTTTACGGGAGCGGGGATGGTCCAGTTCAAGCCGTACTTCAGAGGCTTGGCGACGCCCCCCCACACGCGGCTTGTCGACAGTCAAAAATGCGTTCGGGCGGTCGACATCGAGGAGGTCGGAAATCCGTCGCACCTCACATTTTTCGAGATGCTGGGCAACTTCTCGTTCGGCGATTACTTCAAACGTGAGGCGATCGAATGGGCGTGGGAGTTCCTGACTTCTTCTGAATGGTTGGGAATTGATCCGAAGAAGCTCTGCGTGACCGTCTTCGAAGCGGACGACGAGGCCTTCGACCTGTGGGCTGAGATTTGGCGGGCAGGGGGCTACGAACCGAGTGAGAAGATTCATCGCCTCGGTGAGGACAAGAACTACTGGCCGGCCTCGGCGTTTTCCCACGGCCCCCCCGGGCCGTGTGGACCTTGCAGCGAGATCTTTTTTCAGGTCGCGCCCGACTCTGAGATGGCGAACGACTATGTGGTCGACGAGGCGGCAGGGCGGTGGCTTGAAATTTGGAACCTCGTGTTCATGCAATACGAGTGGAAAGGCCATCTCAAAGACGCCGACAAACCGCATTTGGGTTACGTCAAGGAGGGGCTCGATCCACTTCCGGCGCCCTGCATCGACACAGGGAGCGGGCTCGAACGAACGTCTGCCGTCCTGGCGGGCTTCGGCGATGTGTACCTCACCGACGTTTTCTCACCGATTGTAAGACTCCTCGAAACATTCACACGAGAACGCAATTCAAACGCCGCTTCCTACCGATATGGCAGCAATGAAGCGCTGGACCGACCGATCAGGGTAATCGCGGATCACATCCGCACTGCTTCGTTCTGCATCGCCGACGGTGTGCTTCCGTCCAATCAAGGACGAGGATACGTGCTGAGGCGACTGATTCGTCGTGCGATCTTAAAGGGGCATCGTGATCTCGGCTTCGCGGAACTTTTTCTCGCGGATGTGTTCCCTTCTGTCATCGAAGCCCTCGGTGACCCATACGTCGAACTATCCGAACGCCGGGAACTCATCACGCGAACGCTCGAAGGCGAAGAGAGCCTCTTCCGGGCGACCCTGAGTGAAGGAATGCGACGCTTCGCCACCTTGGCCTCGGAGTGCAGGGACGTGTTCCCCGGCGAATCTGCGTTCTTCTTGTACGACACGCTCGGATTCCCAATCGAAGTCACGCAAGAACTCGCCGCCGAGAGAGGTTTGGCCGTCGACTTCGACGGCTATCACAAATGCATGCGCGAAGCGCAGGAACGATCGCGCGCGGCGCAGGGGGCCGCAGACGTGTTCGGAGGATCCGAGCCGCTGATGCTAACGGTCGCGGATGGCTCTTCTGCTGACCAAGACTTCGTCGGCTATGAGCTGCTTGAAACGGAGACCCGGATCGCGCAGATCAGCCCTCGCTTCGGCCCCGATCAGAAAACGACCGGCGACTTTCAAGTGTTTCTCAACCGGACTCCGTTCTACGCGGAGTCCGGCGGTCAGGTTGGAGACACGGGCTGGATCGAGGCGGATCAATTCTCATTTCGGGTTACCAACACTTGGAAGGAAGCCGGCATGAGTTGGTGCGACGCGAAGTTGGTCCGCTTCGAAGGAAGTGGAGCGGCCAGCGCGCATGCCAACCTCGTGGGCCTCGACCGAGATCAGATCGCTTCGGTCCTCAAGGGCGGCGTGTTCTTCAGGCCCGTGCGAGCGAAGGTGGACGCAGAGAGGAGACGCGACATCGTTCGCAATCACACGGCGACGCACTTGCTGCACGCCGTTCTCCGAGAAACACTCGGCACCCACGTGACTCAGGCAGGATCGCTTGTTGCGCCCGACCGACTCCGATTCGATTTCACTCATCCAGCGGCCCTCTCGCAAGAGCAGTTGGACGAAATCGAACGAAAGGTAAACGAATCCATCTCCGCAGGCACCAACGTCGAAATTCGCACGAACGTGCCCATCTCCGTCGCGCGTGAACAGGGAGCGATGATGCTATTCGGGGAGAAGTACGGCGATCTCGTCCGAACCGTTCGGGTCGGTGACATCAGCCTGGAACTGTGCGGCGGCTGCCATGTGTCGAACACAGCCGAAATCGGCCTCTTCAAGATCACGGCGGAAGGGTCCAGCGCGTCAGGAGTGAGGCGCATCGACGCGGTGACAGGCCTCGGCGCCTACGAATGGGTTCAGCACAGGGAGGTAATGCTTCGAACGCTTTCGACAAAACTGAAGGTCCCCCCCGCGGAACTCCCGCGCGCCGTTGATAGGCTCCAAGAGGCTCTGCGCGACCTTAAGAGAGAGAAGGAGCAGCTGCTCGCCGCCTCGGATACGGCCGCAGACTACTCGGAGGTGCATGTGGGCCCGCTCCTTCTGAGAAGCCGAATCGTGCGCGTCGGAGGCATCGAGGCAGCCAAGTTAGCGGTCGACAAACTGGTCGAGAACCTGCCCAACTCTGTCGGTCTCGTCGCGTATCAAGAGGGTGACAAGGTCATCTTCTTCGCGAAGGTCTCCAAGATCGCCTTGGCCGAGGGCGCCCACGCAGGGAACTTCGTCCGCGAAGTCGCCGCAATCACCGGGGGGGGAGGGGGCGGCTCGCCCGCATTTGCGCAGGCGGGCGGGAAAGACGCCGGCAAAGTCGAAGAGGCCTTTCGCGCCGCTCCGGAACTGCTGAAGAAGCAACTCGGTGCCTGACTCCACGCCGGTCGTCAGCGTCGTCATCGTCTCCTACAACTGCAGGGAGGACCTTCGCACTTGCCTTCGATCGCTTCCCTCTGACGTCGAAGTGATCGTCGTCGACAACGCGTCTTCCGACGGCTCAGTCGAGATGGTCCGTGCTGAATTCCCTACCTGCACGATCATTCGGAATGAGTCGAATCTCGGCTTCGGAGTTGCCAACAACATCGGCCTCCGACACGCGCGTGGGAAGTACGCCCTTCTGCTCAATCCCGACGCGCATGTGTGCGACGACGCTGTCGAAGTCCTCACGGCCTTCATGGAAACCACAAGCGACGCAGTCGCGTGCGGTGGGTCGCTTTGGTTTCCCAACGGCGGGCTTCAGCAATCGGCCTGCAATTCCCTCTCACTATGGGCGGTGTTTTGCGAGCAAACGCTTCTTGAGAAGTTGTTTCCCGGAAGCTGTGTTTTGAGTCCGTACTGGCTCTCCAAGCGCCACGTCGGCGAGCGCGGCACCGATACCTCTCTTCAAGTTTTGCAGGTCATGGGCGCCTGCCTGATGATGCGAAGGATCGAAGGCAGGTTCTTGGAGTTCGATGAGCGATTCTTCCTGTACTGCGAGGACACGGAACTGTGCAAGCGCCTCTCGCGACACGGGAGCATCTGGTACGTTCCCGCCGCTCGCTTCCTCCATCGTCTCGGCACATCCTCGATCAGCAGTCGCCACCGCAGCATCGCCTACTACAACCGAGGCAAGGAACTCTACTTCCGCATTCACCACGGACGACTCGCGGCCATCGGCTGCTTCCTTCTTGATCGCCTCGGCGCCCTGATTCGCGCGCTTGCTTGGGGAGCGACAGCGACTCTGACCCTCTTCTCCGTGCGCCGCTTTCGAACCCAGGCGTGGCTGTTCCTTCGCGTCCTTGCTGCGCCCATCGATCCCTACCCTCCGAGGGCAGACTCGCTCCGGTCATAATCGCGGCCCGTGTTCGAGGCCCTCACAGAGAAACTGACCGGCATCTTCGGTCGGCTCCGCCGCAAAGGCCGACTCACAGAAGCGGATGTCGACGAGGCGCTTCGAGAAGTCCGCATCGCCCTTCTGGAGGCGGACGTCAACCTGCAAGTCGCTCGGGAGTTCGTGCGCCTCGTTCGCGAGCAAGCCGTCGGACAGGAGGTGTGGCAGAGCCTTACGCCCGACCAGATGATCATCAAGATCGTCCACGAGGAAGCGGTTCGACTGCTCGGCGACGAGCCTCCGAAACTCAACTGGTCTCCGTCGCCTCCGACCGTCGTCCTGATGTGCGGTCTCCAGGGGTCGGGCAAAACAACGACGGCGGCGAAGTTGGCCGCCTGGCTCCAGAAGCAGGGCAAGAAGACGATGCTCGCCGCGTGCGACCTTCAGAGGCCCGCGGCGATCCATCAACTCCAAGTGCTCGGCGAGCAGATCGGGGCGCCCGTCCACGCGGAACTGGACTCCAAGGACCCCGTGAAGGTGGCAAAGGACGCCCTCGCCCAGGCGAAGCACCACTTCTCAGACGTTCTCATCATTGACACGGCTGGTCGGCTACAGATCGACGAGGAGTTGATGGAGCAGATTCGCAGGATCCGCTCCGCTCTCGACCCCACGGAAGTTCTGTTCGTCGCCGACGCGACAACGGGTCAGGAGGCGGTGAACGTCGCCATGGCGTTCGACGAAGCCCTCGGGATCACCGGCCTCGTGTTCACCAAGCTCGACGGCGACACCCGCGGAGGCGCGGTCCTCAGCGTCAAAGCGGTCACAGGCAGGCCGATTCGGTTCGTGGGCATTGGCGAGAAGATCGACGCCCTCGAGCCGTTCCACGGCGATCGCATGGCCCAGCGGATCCTCGGCTTCGGCGACGTCATGAGCCTGATCGAGAAGGCCACGGAGGCGGTCGAACCGGACGAAGCCCGGTCACTGGCCGAGAAACTCAAGAGCGGGGCCTTCACCTTCGAGGACATGCTCCACCAGTTCAAACTCGTCCGCCGCATGGGCTCACTGAAGAGCGTCTTGAAGTTGATTCCCGGCATCGGAAGGCTTCCGAAGGAGCTCCTGGACCAGGTCGGCGACGCCTCCATCAACCGTGTTGAGGCGATGATCCTCTCCATGACCCCCCTGGAGCGCCGGAATCCTGATATACTTAGCGCCTCCCGAAAGCGGCGCGTGGCGGCCGGCTCCGGTACCTCGGTACAGGAAGTCAACCGCCTAATCCGGCAACTCGGTGAAATGCGCAAGCAGATGAAGTCCTTCACCAGGCTCGCTGCAAGCGGGAGGCTCAAACGGGCATCGCGCCGCCGATAAGGCGCACTGAGGAGAATTCTGCAAGAGTGAACAAGATTCGTCTGAAGCGAATGGGCGCAAAGAAGCGGCCCTACTACCGGATCGTAGTCGCGCCGAGCCTAAGCTCTCGCGACGGTTCGGTGGTCGAAGAAGTCGGCCGGTATGACCCGCTCCAAAACCCGTCGAAGGTGACTTTGGATCGGGAGCGCGCACTTCACTGGCTCAAGGTCGGGGCGAATCCAACGGAGACCGTCCGCCGGCTGCTCGAAAAGGACGGCGTGTGGGCCGAATACGAATCCACTCTTCCGGCGAAGAAGCCGCGACGAAAACCGGTCAAGCCGAGGGTCAAGACGCCGAAGCCCGTGAAAGAAAAGAAGCGAAAGGCTCCCCCGCCACCGGTCGAAGCGGAAGCGGGTGAGACGACAGAGGCGGCCGCGACCGTCGAGGAGTAAGCAATGGATGTTTCCAAGGTCGTCGAGTACTGCGTAGCCCGCCTGGTGGACGATCCGGAAAGCGTCGTCGTGGACGCCAAGAAAGACCGCGGAGTGATCCACGTGCAAGTCTCTGTTGCGCCGAACGACGTCGGTAAAGTCATCGGCCGAAATGGGCGCGTCATCAACGCGCTAAGACATGTCGTATCGTCGGTCGCAGCGAAAACCAACCATCGAGCCTACGTCAAGATCCTCACACCTTAGCGACGACCCGCTCGTGCCGATCGGCAAGATCGTCGGCACGTTCGGTCTCAAGGGCGCGCTTAAAGTCTGGCCCGAGACGAGTTTCCCGGAGCGCTTCGACGCAGGCAAGACCATCGTCATAGACGAAGTCGCTTACGTCATCCGAGAGTCTGCCTGGCACAAGAGACAGGTGCGCATTCGACTCGAAGGCATCACGCGAATTGAAGAAGCCGAGAAGTTCGTCGGCAAGCAGCTCGCCGCGCTATCTTCGGAAGCCCCCGATCTCGAAGAAGACGAGTACGCCGTCGAAGACCTTCTCGGCATGACCGTGATTGCGGATGACGGGCGGGTCATCGGGCAGATCGACGAGGTCATGCACGCTCCGGCGCACGACGTTTACCGCGTCGGCCAAATCCTGATTCCCGCGGTCAAGGCTTTTATCATCCGAGTGGACGTCGCGTCGCGAAGCATGACGGTGCACCTGATACCGGGAATGGAGCCGACGGACGGATGAGGATCGACTTCGTCACCTTGTTCCCTGAGACCGTGCTGACAGCGGTCCGCGCGAGCATCCTCGGACGGGCCGAAGCGCGAGGAATCGTCGCGTTCGGCGCGATCAACCCTCGAGACTTCGCAACCGACGCTCATAAGACTGTCGACGACGCGCCGTACGGAGGCGGGCCGGGAATGGTGATGAAGCCGGATGTGGTGGCCGAGGCCATCCGAGCCGTCCAGTCACCGGGAGCGACCTTCGTGTATCCCGATCCTGCGGGCCGCAAGTTCGAGCATGCCGCTGCAGCCCAACTCTCTTCCGCGTCTCACCTGGTCTTTGTTTGCGGTCACTACGAGGGCATCGACGAGCGCGTCATGGAGGCGTTTCCGGGCGAAAGGCTCAGCGTCGGCGACTTCGTCGTAACGGGCGGCGAGTGGCCCGCTGTCCTGATGGCGGATGCTGTCGTTCGGCTCCTGCCGGACGTGCTCGGGTGCCAGGACTCGCTTGCAGAGGACGCCTTCTCCGATGGCCTGCTGACTTACCCACAGTACACGCGCCCGGAGGTCTGGGAGGACCGCGCCGTCCCGGAGGTTCTCTTGAGCGGCGACCACGGCCGGATCCGGGCCTGGCGGAGGTTGATGAGGCTCAGCGCGACCCGCGAGAGGAGGCCTGACCTGTTCGCACGCGCCCCCCTTTCCAAATCCGACCTCAAACTGCTAGAATAGTCGCCCGGCCGCCTGGCCTGGAGTCTTCCCATGTCGAAGAGTGCAATTCTCGATAGCGTCTCGAGCGTCAACCTGCGTACCGACCTCCCGGAAATCCGCCCGGGAGATACCGTGAAGGTGCATGTGAAGGTGCGCGAAGGCGGCAAGGAGAGGCTGCAGGTATTCGAAGGAACGGTGCTCGCTCACAAGCACGGCGGTGCGGCTACGACCATCACGGTCCGCAAGATCAGCCACGGTGTCGGAGTCGAAAGAACGTTCCCGATTCACTCGCCGATGGTCGCTAAGATCGACGTGGTCCGCAGGGGTCGAGTCCGACGAGCCAAGTTGTATTACCTGCGAAGCAAGGTCGGCAAGGCCGCCAGGATCAAAGAGGCCAAGTAAGTGTTCCCTGCTCTGCTCGCGCAGGCGCAGCAGTCCGGGTTCTCAGAACTGATTGAGCGCCTCGCGCGCACCTCGATCCCGTCCATTCTGCTCTTCTCTCTCGCGTGCACCGTCATCCGCGGCGGCATCTATGCCTATCTCGCGGCAAACCCCCATGCTCGCCACGGCTTCGGACGGATTCTCGTCCTGATTCAGGAACTTGCTGACGCCTGCATCTACGCGAGCATCCTCGTCTTCCTCATCGTTCGCCCGTTCTTCGTCCAGACGTTTCAGATCCCGACACCATCAATGGTGGACACCTTGAAAGTCGGCGATGTGCTTCTCGTTGATAAATTCACCTACCGGTTTCGGCGCGAGCCGCAGAGAGGCGACATCGTCGTATTCAAACCCTCGGACTTCGTGCTGCACGAGAACGGAAACCCGCCGGGCACGGATTACGTGAAGCGACTCGTCGGCCAACCGGGCGACATCGTCACGATCGAAAGCGGAGTGCTAAAGATCAACGGTGAGGTTCAGCCCGAACCCTACGTCCGACTGTACTCGCCCAACGGAAACTTCTTCCCGACGGAGCGGGATCGAGTCGACTTCAGCATCGTCACCGACTTCAAGTTGGTGCAGCGTGGCGAACAGGTGATTCCGCTCGTTATGGACCCAAGCGGACAGATCAACCTCCACAGCGCGCAACCCTTCCAACTGCCAGCCGACGAACTTTCCGAACTCTGGACTCACAAGCCCGCGGCGATCCCCCCCGGGCAGTACCTCATGGTGGGGGACAACCGGAACAACTCGAACGACGGTCGCTTCTGGGGCTTGATCTCGCGTGATCAGGTCGTCGGGCGCGTGTGGTTCCGCGTCTTGCCGGTGGGCCGATTCGGCAGGGCCGATCGCTAAGTAATATCCGTTCTCACAAGTCGCGCGGAATCCGTCTCCACTCTCGCCTTCAGCCCTGCGTGCTCCGGCTTCTCCAATTTCGGATCTGCCGCGACGAGATCAAGCGCCGCTTGCCTCGCCTCCTCGAGAATCCGGCCGTGCCTTAGCACGTCGGCAACTCGGAACTCGAACGCGCCATGCTGGCGAGTTCCGAACATCTCCCCCGGTCCACGAATCTCCAAGTCCTTCTCTGCAATCTTGAATCCGTCGGTCGTCTCGACCATCACGCGCAGCCGCTCCTCCGTTTCAGGGTTCGTCGCCGCGCCGATCAGCACGCAGTAGCTCTGCGCTCCGCCTCGACCCACGCGACCTCGCAACTGATGCAGCTGCGCCAACCCGTACCGATTCGCATCCTCGATGATCATCACTTTCGCGTTCGGCACGTCCACGCCAACTTCGATGACAGTCGTCGAAACCAACACGTCCAACTCCTTGTTGCGAAACGCAAGCATCGTCGCCTCCTTCTCAGCGGCCTTCTGCTGTCCGTGAAGGAGCCCGACTCGGAACCCTTCGAGCGCGCCATGTTTGAGACGATCGTACAACTCCGTCGCAGCCTGCGCGAGCACCTTTTCGCTCTCAGATACCAGCGGGCAAACGACGTAGGCTTGCGCTCCTTCGGAGAGCAGTTTGCGAACACCCTCGTAGACGCTGTCCCTCTCCGACGGAAGTTTCCAGTGCGTTCGGATCGGCCTGCGCCCTGGCGGCATCTCGTCGATCACGCTGAGGTCGAGATCGCCGTAGACGGTGAGCGTCAGGCTTCGGGGAATGGGAGTCGCAGTCATGACGAGAACGTCGGGGTTCCCGAATCCCTTCCTCCGCAGCGCGGCTCGCTGAAGCACGCCGAACTTGTGCTGCTCGTCTACGACGACGAGACCGAGTTTGTGAAACGTCACGGCTTCCTGCACGAGAGCATGCGTTCCGACCGCGACGTGCGCCTCTCCCGTCGCCACGGCCTTGTTAGCGTTATCTCGTTCTCGCTTTCCCTGCTTTCCGACGAGCAGCGCGACCTTGAGACCCAGCGCTTCGAAAAGCCGATGCAGGTTGACATAGTGCTGCTCTGCAAGTATCTCGGTCGGCGCCATCAACGCAGCCTGATATCCGCTCCGCGCGGCAGCAAGAATGGCCGCAGCAGCCACAAGCGTCTTCCCGCTTCCGACGTCGCCCTGCAGAAGTCGGTTCATCGGATGCGGACGACCCATGTCCCGGTAGATCTCCTCGATGACTCGGCGCTGTGCTCCCGTCAGCACCACACTCGCCGCGGCCTCGACTTCCGACGCCAGTTCCGGACCGACTCGAAACGCGATTCCCGATCGAGTTCCCTCTTCGGCATGGCGCATTCCGAGAGCCAACTGGAGGCTGAAGAACTCCTCGAATACGAGCCGTCGCTTTGCTGTCTCTGCTTCTTCGAGAGATGTGGGCCTGTGCACGTGCTGCAGCGACCAGGCGAGCGGCCTCAGACCGCTCTTTCGCGCTATGCCGGGCGGAATGACATCTTCAATCTTGTCGACGTACGCCAAGCCTCTCTCGACAAAGCGCCGTATCGTCTTTTGAGGGACGCCCTCAACGAGTGGATACACAGGAACGATGCGCGCGAACTCTTCGCCGTCGGCCTCGGGCGCAAGAGGCTCCCACTCCGGAGAGTTGATTTCATAGCCCCATTGCCCTTCTTTCACCTGCCCATAGACGATGATTTCGCCGGTAATCTTCGAAAGCCGAGGCCGAATCCACCTCTGGTTGAACCAGACGAGGCCGATCGTGCCGCTGCCGTCAGAGATTCCCGCCCGGGTGATCGTGAAGTTTCCGCGCGGCGCCTTCGATTCGACCGCGACGAGTCGTCCCTTGAGCGTCACGAATTCGCCCGCCCTCACGGACGCGATGGTTCGGAAGTTCGAACGGTCTTCGTAACGCCTTGGCAAGTACAGGAGCAGATCCTCGAGCGACGCGATGCCGAGCTTGGCGAGCACCTTCGCTCCCGGCGGCCCGATCCCCTTGACGTACTGAACCTCCATTCAATCCACACTAATGGACGGAGCACATGCGCGGCTTTCGTCGCGCTTGGCCGAAGCACCGTGAGTCGCTCGAAACTCCGATCTCGCTACGGATCAATTCGAATCGCCCGCACGGCGGTGTAGGAGTGTCCGAACATGTCGACGCTTTTCACTTCCACACGATGAACCCCCGGCTTCCAGCCCGTCGGAAGCGTCGCCTTCCACAAGTGGGGAGAGTTGATCGCTGCCGGCAGAGGCCGATAAGGAAGCGTCAGGCTCTTGTCCCGCTCGACCATCTTTACGTACTCCGGGTCCGGTACTGGCGACTTTTCCATCGGCTGCCACGGACCGGCGTCAAAACGGATCTGAGTGAGCGACAACTCACTGCCTCCAAACACGTTTGCGTGAACCGGCGTGCCGGCCACGTCCGCCGCCTTTATCGAATCCGGCAGGATGAGGTTCATCTGATAGTCGCCGGGGCGCCGCGCAGCCTTGAACTCGATTGAATACTGACGTCCGTCGAAAGTGAAGATGGAGTACCCATTCGGCGCGCCGCATCTCATCGTCGTGTGCGGGATGCCCAATTCGTCCGGGCTTCCCTGCCACCAACTGCCGCACGTCGTCACGTTGACAACGTGGTGATGGGGCTTCGCGCCCTGCCAGCCGTGTTCGGACTTCAGGAAGATATGCTCCTGATAGTGAGTGTGCGCAGACACTGAAAGCGAGAACGGACGACTCTCCAACAGTCGAAAGAGCGCGGCTCGGTCAACGACGCTTGTGATGGGAATGTGCATCGTGAGGACGACCAGTTGATCCTGAGGAACATAACGGAGGTCGTTCTCGATGAACTGAAGTTGGGATGGCCCGATGCCGCCTCGGTAGGTGCGTTGCCCAGTTGCGTTCAAGACCCCCCATTCCACGTCGTCGAGCACGATGAAGTGTGTGGGACCGTAGTCGAACGAATAGTACGACGGACCGAAGATGCTCTCAAACGTTTCGTCGGAATGCACGTCGTCCGGTGAGTCGTAGTTCTGGTCGTGATTGCCGAGAACGTTGTACCACGGAATGCCGATCAGCGCGACCGTCTGCACGAGCGGCATGAACACGGACAAGTCGTCGAACACGATGTCGCCCAGCGTGACGCCAAACGCCGCGCTCGATCCGACGAGTTCGCTCACGATGTCCTTCGCAATGTACTCGACCTCGCGCAAATCCCGCGGTTGTGTGTCTCCGAAGAAGATCGCCTGGAACTTCTCTGCTTCCGACTGCTTATGGAGCGGAAAATCTATGGAAGCGGGAAGCGGGCCCGTTGGCGAGACTCCGGGGTACTTCTGCTTTGGCGATCCTTTCGGCTTGTGGATGTAATAGAATCTCGGTAGCTTATTCTCGTCCACTGGCGTCATCCAATTCCGCGGTTTGATGACGAAGAAGATCGTCTCATCAGTGTACGGCAACCGCCAGATGCCGTCTTCGTCGGTCAAAACGATGTCCCTTTGATTCGAGACCCGAACGCTTGGGATGCCGGGTTCGCCGACGTCACGCTTTCCGTTGAGGTTCTGATCGTCGAACACGCAGCCCTGTGCGAGCGGGCCTTGAGCGGAACTGAATGCGGCAAGAACTAAAGCAGCGGAAACCATCACGACTCCTGTCGCGCAAACTTACCCGCAGACAAGGCGTTTCAAACGCCGACGAACGACAGCACCAGCGATCCAGCCTCTCCAGGCGCACTCACCCATCCCGGCGGAACGAAAGTGGTCGTGTCGTCCTGAAGGATCACCGCGGGCCCGAGCACCGTTTCTCCGTCCGCCCGCAAACGGGGCAGGCAGGCCGCATCCAGGCCGACTCCCCCCCAGTGAATCCTGACTGTTGGCGAGGATGGCTCGTGAGAGGTCGGCGACGGCGACGGAACTTCCGCGGCCGGCACTTCCGCGCGGGCGCGCAGCGTGACCCACTCGACCGGACGATCCGAGTGCTGAATCCCGAACCGCCGTTCGTGGGCGGCGTGAAACCCCGCCTCGATCTCCGCGATCGAGAGAGGCGCTTCCCCGAAGCCAGCAGAGACGGAGACCGTATGAGACTGACCCCTGTACCTCAGGTCGGCAGACAATGTGACGGCCGCGCTCTGCGAAGCAACCGCCTCCCGGCATCGGGCGGCGAGCCGCTGCCACAGCACAAACGGATCTTCGATTCCCCGTCCGAGAATCGTTGCGCTTCGCTCGGCGACCTCTGGAGCCAGAAGCAAACCGTAAGCGGAGAACACGCCGGGAACTGACGGCACGATGACCTCGCGAATCGAAACCTCCTCGGCGACCAGACAGCCGACGAGCGGACCCGCTCCGCCGAAAGCAATGAGAGAAAAGGAAGCCGGATCGAATCCCTGTTCCGCCGACACACGGCGCACCGCCCCAGCCATCTGCGACACCGAGGCGCGAAGAATCGCCTCCGCCGCCGATTCGACCGAGAGTCCGAGCGCCGATGCAATCTGGCTGACGGAGCGAACCGACTCTGCTCTGTTCCCCGACGGCCCGCGACCCCCGGCAAGGGGAACGTCCGGCAGAAGACCGAGCACGACGAAGGCGTCTGTGACTGTGACGGGGCCGCCCCTGCCGTAATAGGCTGGCCCGGGGTCCGCGCCGGCGCTCTTCGGTCCGACGCGAAGCGCTCCCGCGGCATCGAGGCTGGCAATGGACCCGCCGCCCGTTCCGATCGTGTGGACGTGGATGCGATGCTGCCGCAATTCCAACCCTCCGATCTCGGCGATGTCGGTGAAGGACGAGCGTCCGGCGATCAGCGAAACGTCCGTGGACGTCCCACCCATGTCGAATGAAATAGCATTCGGCCGCCCGCAGCGGGCCGCAAGCGCGGCGGCCGCCGTGACTCCGGCCGCGGGCCCCGAGGTCACAGTCGAGATCGGCACGGATAAACACTCCGCGAGCGGTGAGAGACCACCCGCGCTCGACATCACAAGGACCTCGCGGACGGCGGAAGCGGCTCCGATCTCGCTGAGATAGGAGGCCATCTTGGGTCCTATGGCGGCGTTCAGGACGGTCGCGACCGCGCGCTCATACTCCCGAAACTCCGGCGACACGCTGTGGGAAAGCGAAAGATAAGGCCCATGAATGGCCTCCGCGAGAGCCAGCTCATGAGCAGGGTTCGCATAGGCGAACAAGAGGCATACGGCGACGGCGTCATAGCCCGAGACCTCGCTGGCGACCTTCTCGACTTCTTCTGGCGTCGGCGCGCGCATCGCGTCGCCGGTGTGCAGCATCCGCTCAGGCAAAGTGAAACAGTCCGCCTCGGAGAGTGGCGGCCTCGGCAATTCGGGTTCGAACTCGTACAGATGGGGCCTCGTCTGCCGCGCGAGAAACAGGATGTCCCGGAATCCCTCCGTCGTCACGAACGCCGTGCGTGCGACCTTGCCTTCGAGAATCGCGTTCGTGCCGACCGTGGTTCCGTGGAGGAGGCGGACCGACGACAGGGCGCGATCCGAGATGCCGGACAGCAGGGCACCGGCCGGTTTCGTGGGGGTGCTGGGCAACTTAAACGATCGGAGACCCGATTCGTCGAGCACGAGGAAGTCGGTGAATGTGCCGCCTGTGTCCACTCCGACTCGCGTCATCGGACCGCGAGTTTGGCCGCAACAGGCCCGCCGCCGCAGGCCGCACCGCGCTGAGCAGGAGAGAAGCCGGACCTCAGCCACGGAGAGCGCACCCCGTCGAATGGCGAGTTCCGTGGAGACGGGCAGCGTGGGGCATAATCCCGCCCGTGTCACGGAAGAGACTGCTGAGCGGCATGCAGCCGACTCAGGCAAAGCTCCACTTAGGGAATTTGGAAGGAGCGCTCCGGAACTGGGTCCGTCTTCAACGAGACTACGAGATGTTCTGCTGCGTGGTGGATTGGCACGCCCTGACCACCATGGTCGAGAACACGCAGGAGATCTACGAGAACTCGATCGGAATCGCCACCGACTACTTGGCCGCAGGGATCGATCCGGAAACCAGCGTCATCTTCCTCCAATCTCAGGTGAAGGAGCATGCCGAGCTGTATCTTCTGTTCAGCATGGTGACTCCATTGGGTTGGCTGGAACGAGTGCCGACGTACAAGGAGAAGCGGGACAGTTTGGAAGGCTCGGCCGAGGCGAGCCACGGCTTGCTCGGCTATCCGGTCCTCCAGGCTGCGGACATCCTGCTCTATAAGCCATACGGCGTGCCCGTCGGCAAGGACCAGGTACCTCACTTGGAACTCACAAGGGAGATCGCGCGTCGTTTTAACTACTTGTTTGGAGAAACCTTACCGATCATCGAGAACGTGCTCAGCGAGATTCCCGTGATGATGGGAACCGACGGCCGCAAAATGAGCAAGAGTTACGACAACGCCATCTACATCGCGGACTCCGAGGACGAAACGGCGAAGAAGATTCAAACGGCCTACACCGACCCGCTGAAGATTCGCAAAGACGACCCGGGACATCCAGAGGGCTGCAGCGTGTTTAGCCTTCATCGTGTGTACAACGCGCAGCATGCGGCAACGGTGGAAGAGGAATGTCGCGCGGGCGCGAGAGGCTGCGTGCAGTGCAAGAAGGAGTGCATCGAGGCCGTGAACGGTTCGCTGCGCGCCATGCGCGAACGTCGGGGCGAATTGGAGAGGGATCGAGGATTCGTCTTGAGGGTGCTGGATGAGGGCCGACAGAAGGCGCGCGCCGTCGCCGCGGAAACCATGAAGGACGTTCGCAGCGCCATGAGACTTCCATGAATGACATCCGAGCGGTCTATTTCGATCTCGACGATACGCTCTGCGCCTATTGGGCTGCGTCTCGCCGCGCGTTGAGGCAAGCGATTGAAGAAGCCGGATTGAAGACACCTACCGAAGAGGCGGTGCAAGCGTGGCGCGACGTGTTCCCCGCGTTCTCGAAGGAGATCAAGACGGACGCGTGGTATGCACACTACTTGGAGAGCGGCGAACCGACGCGCACCGAGCACATCCGACGAACGCTGAACTCCATCGGTGAATTCGACGAATCTCTCGCTGCGAACATCTCCGCTCGCTACGCGGAACTGCGCAACGAGTATCTGGAACTGTTCGCGGACGCGCTTCCACTGCTGAGGAAACTCCACGGCCGCTATCGGCTCGGGCTCATCACAAACGGCCCAGCGGACATTCAACGTCAAGAGATCGCGAGGTTGGGGATCGAGGAGTTCTTCGAGCACATCTTGATCGAAGGCGAGTTCAAGATCGGAAAGCCGAATCGCGCGATCTTTGAGGAAGCGGAAGCGGAGAACGGGCTGAAGCCGGAGCAGATGCTGTTCGTCGGCAACGCTTACGAACATGACGTGCAAGGCGCGAAGAACGCGGGCTGGTGGGCACTCTGGCTCAATCGCGGAAACGAATCGCGGAACGAAGACCCCCCGTACCCGGATGCAGAGATAAAGCACCTCTACGAGGTGTGCGACTGGCTCGGCATCGAGCGCCCCGACGAGACCGCCCCCACCCCCGAGGCCGAGTTGGTCAAAAACTGGCGAGGCTGAAGTGCGTCCTGATTCGAAGGCGACAGGCAACTGGGGCCCATTGAAATCTGGGGCGAGGCGATCTCGCTTCCAAACAGCGGTTCGACCGTACTTACGGTGCGACTCCGTTTCCTCGTCGACTCCGATCACGCAACCTTCAAACTTCGCATGAGCGACGCTTCGCGCGACCCCAAACTCAAAACTGGGAGACGTCCCAAACGGTGGAACTTCCTTCAGTCCGCCTTCGACCACTTCTTGGATGAGTTCGCGGGCCTGGTCGTTGTGGTTGTCGCAGTCTGTTTAGTCGCTACAATCGTCCTCGTCGCGAAGTGTGCGTAACGTGCCAGGTCAGGACGACGATGCTGCTGACTTCTGAGACCTTCCCTTTCTCTCCTCCGATCCTGTGCAGCCGGCATCCTCTGCCGCGCTCGGGCTCGGGTAACGGCCGGAGGCGGGTTCGTGTAGAGCTGCGAGGCCGAGCCCTCACCCGAATCGGGTATCTGTTCCTATCGTTCTTGGAGGACGCATGGGGTGAGCCGAGTCGCACTTTCGTCAGAACAGGCGTAGATCCCACGTTTCGCTTTTATTGGGGACAACCGAGTTGCCATGGACAAGTTCACAAGGTATTCCTGGTGGTTCATCCTAATCGGCGCGATACTCGCCATCATATGGGCGTTGGTTCGGCGAGAGATGGTGGAGGCTCGTGTGGCGTGCTCCCTCTTGTTTATCAATGTTTTTGCAGTCCCCACGACCTTTCACATTCCAGGCTGGCGACGCTTCGCACTCGAGGCGATTGGACTGACCGGATTTCTCGTCTTGTTGGCTGGCGAAGTCTCGCACTTTACCGTTGGACTGCCTCTTGCCTTTCTGCTTGCGACCCACGTAGCGGCATTCGTGCTCGCGATAGCCGCCATGTTATCGGCAATCATCATTGGACTTGCGATAAACGTGGTACGAAGGCTATCGAGCCGCTGGAAGAACTCGTGAGAACCTGGCCGCGGTCCAGCTGGTCACAATATGGGGTCAGCGGAGGTTATCGTCCTGTGAATGGAGTGAGAGCGACGTGAGTGCGCCTCCCACCTTGACGTTTCTCACTGAATCCGTCTTCTTCGTCGGCTGTTTGGCCTTGCTGATAGTTCTGGCAGCCATGAGGCTCCGGCAGCTAAAGGTGAAGAAGGTGACGCCGGCGACAGTGCGAGCCGCGCTCGCCCACGGACGTGCCCGATCCGCGTTCGCTGAGTTTGTCAGGCAGCTCTATCCGTGGCCGCCGCCCTCGACCCCACTCGCGGTCGAAGCCTCGTTGGAACGATGCCGGGAAAAGCTCGAGTGTCTTGCCCTCTTCGAGTCCGCGCTCGCAACCGACGAGCAAGCGGCAGCGCAAATCCGGATCCTCAAGCCAGCGCTTGCGTCACTTCTGACGATGATCGAACAGGACGGAACCGCCCTCGACAAAGCCTCTTGGAGGCGCGCGGAGTTCGACATTGCTGCGTGTCGGTTTCAGGCCGTGCGAGCAGGCGAGCATGACTGCGTCTCCGGCGATCAACCCGATGTGCGGGCGCCGTCCGACTCAGGCGGTCGGGGCGAGGTATGAATGTCTTGCGGATGGCATGGCGGTGAATGTGTTCGCCGAAGCACCGCCGGTGCGACAGTCATCTAACAGAGAGTGCGGCCGCAGTTGCTTGCCGCTTCTGCAGTGCGATGTCACGAGTTCGGCGACTGGGACAGAGGACCACGTATGCGCTTTGTAGGAAGTCGAAGGACTTACTGGGCCGCAATGAGCATGATCCTGCTGCTGACGTCTTTCGCGATCTATGCCGCGCCGACATCTTGGCCCAGACACGTCTACATTCCAATCGAGGTCCGCTACGCGGTCGCCAGCATCGAAATCTACTTCGTCGCCCGCGCACTGCTGGCATTCGCAAATTCGAGGGGCGCGACCTTTCAACTCGATGAAGCAGACGTGACGATTTCGACGCCCCTTTGGAAGCGAACCTACGCGTACGCAGACCTCACAGGGCACCGAGGCAAGGACCCGGTATTCGGTCGGCCTGTTCATTCGCATGATCCGCGAATCATGTTCACCCTCAGGCTCAAAGACGCAGGGCTGCTCATGGTGAGGGAAAGACACCTGGAGTCCGGCGTGAGGCTGTCGAACGAATTGCAGGCCCGCGGAGTAGTATTCGATGGCGCGGCATAACGCAATGGGAATTGCAGAATGTAAAGACCATTCGGTTCGCGGCGGCATGCAGCCTCAAGTGCTGTCGATCGCTCTGCGCCTGGAGTTTTTGCTTGGAGATGCGACTTCAAAGCAGGGCCGAGTCAAACAGCGTTGGCTGAGCAAGTCGCAGGCGATTCGAGACTCGTGGGACGATGCGACTGACCGTCTGGCAGGTGAACTAACATGTTAGGGTGCTTCTTGCTCCCCGATGCCGTGCTGGTCGCAATCGTCCTCCTCGCTGACTTGCGTGCCGGACGGGGGAATCGCGTTCACTGGCTGGTCACGCTGTTCGGCGTCGCGATCTTCGTGGTGCCCGATTTGAGCGTACTGGTTTGGGACCTCGACATCTCCACTACGATGGGGATCGCCCTCGATCTCGCCCTCTTTCTTGCTCTGCTACTCATCAGCCTGGCGCTTTTGTACTTCGAGCCTAAACTCCCATGGCGGTTCGCCCGTCACCTTCACGGCCCGTGGAGGCTCGCCTTTGGCGGAGGCATCGTGCTGGGTGCGTTGTGGGTGGTACTCGGCACCTTCTTCTTCTTCTCAGTGGTCCCAAAGGATATTCAGGCGACGGTGCTCGCCCTGACTGCCCTCCACGCGGTCTCCATCTTCCTCGGGTGTCTCTACTTCTTCCGCGCTGCTGGCAGATGGAAGCCAGATCCGGGTGACCCTTCGCTCAATTCTGTCGCGGCTATCGGCTTACCGTGGCTGAGTGCTGCTCGGCGCCGCCAAAGGTCTCCGCAAAGTCCCACCCGCGGCAACCCTCCAGGAAGCTCTGGCGGCACCGTTTAGACTCGATGACGAGAAAGGGATGCGCGCCGAAGGCTCTGCTCGATCGGGAGGTTGCGCAACGAACTCGCTCCTGTTACACTTTTACAGAATGGGCGAGGGGGCGGACTGCATATGAAGGATAGTGGGAATCGTGAGTCACGGACAGTCGCACGGAATCGCGGTAACGAACGACCGGGCGCAAGGGACGCGCTGGTCGCGTCTCTATCCGCTTTGATTTCTTGGTTTCTGTCGCTCTTTCTTGGCGCGAACTTGTGGGGTGACGGAGCTCTGCTCGCAGTCGGCGGACTCGTCGCTTTGGCAGGCCTGGCGGCTCTGCCTGCAATGAGAACGGGCGCGAGACTCGTTCCCGTCCTGCCATTTGCGCTTGGAGTTTCGCTTTGGTTGGCCTAGGAGAGTAAGAGGCCCGTCGTGAAGTCTGGGGGGCTTGAGGCCTACTTCGTCGTCGGCTCGTTTCTACTGCTCCTGACGTACTGCGTCGGCATCTACATCTGTGCTCGTCACCGCGAAGCGAAGGGCGACGAAGAGTAGCGCGATCAGCACCGTTCGTTACGACATGCCGCGGATTGGGGCCGCATGGACTAAGCGGATAAGTGGACGGCGCTACTGGGCAGGGGTGAGAGTGCGGGTGATGTCTTCGTAGAGTTCCGGCTGGCGTTCGCCGAAGGTGTCGAGTTCGTATTCATCCGGAACGATGACCACCCGCTTCTGCCGCGCGAGCGAGACGTCTACGTCGGCGATGATGACGGTCTCTTCCTGCGAATCCGCCGAAGCGAGCACGTCTCCGGTCGGAGCGACGACTCGGCTCATGCCGATGAACGAGAAGCCGTTCTCCTCCCCCACCCGGCTGGAGGCTGCGACATAGATACGGTTCTCCATCGCTCGCGTCGGGCAGACGATCTGTGGAGAGCGCTGCGCCTTGTCGGGCCAGTTCGTGGGAAGCGCGACGATGTCTGCTCCTTTCAGCGCGAGCACGCGCGCCGCTTCAGGAACGCGGATGTCGTAGCAAATCAGAACGCCGAGCTTGCAGAACGGAAGTTCGAAGACTTCGAGAGCGCTGCCGCGTTTCGCGTGCTTGTCGAAACCGAGATACGGAAGGTGCGTCTTGCGATACAGGCCGATGGGGCCATCGGGGCCGCAGACCAGAGCGGAGTTGAATAGTTCCGCTCCAGCACGCTCCGCAAAGCCGACGACCGCGTGCAATCCAGCAGCCCGAACGGCGTCTGCGAATCGCAACATCGGATCGGAATCGGATTCGACGGCGATGTCGCGCGCCTCTTCGTATGACCGAGCGCAGTAGCCGGTGATCGCGGCTTCGGGAAAAACGACGAGCGATGCGTCGGCATCTGCTGCGTCCTGGAGCCATTCGGCGCATCGCGCGGAATTCGCATGCGGTTCGGCGAACGCCGGCGCGAATTGGACACACGCAACGCGAAACGGCGTCATGCGAAGTAGAGAATCGGATCGCCTTCGGCGACGAGTTGGCCGTCGTCGACTGCGAAGCGAGAGACGACGCCGGATTGGGTCGCTTCGATTTCGCTGAAGACTTTCATCGCTTCGATTAGGCCGATGACCTGTCCGATTGCGACATGGTCACCCTCGTTGACGAGCGCCGGGTCGCTCGGCGAGCGCCGCCGGTAGAAGGTGCCGGTCATGGGGCTCGGCATGGAGCGCTCTTCGGTGTGGGCCGCGATTTGGGCTGTGGGCTTGGCGGCTGCTGGCGCGTGCTGTTCGCGCCTCACCTCGACGATCTGCCCGTTTTCCTCGACCCGGATTGCCGTAAGGCCGTGTTTATCGAGGAGTTCGCCAAGTTCGTTAACTTTTGACACCCAGTCGGCCACGGCGCGATTATGCCCCGGGGTTGGTGGAAATGGCGCGGACGGAGGGATTCGAACCCCCGGCCCTCAGTTCCGAAGACTGATGCTCTATCCGCTGAGCTACGTCCGCGCGGGGCCCAGGATTGTACCGCGGGAGGTGGGTCGGGAGGGGCAAAGGTATACTGCCCGGCGCGTCGGGGCGTAGCGCAGTCTGGATAGCGCGCTTCCATGGGGTGGAAGAGGTCGCTGGTTCGAATCCAGTCGCCCCGACCATCGAATACTTCCCCATCGTTCCAGCATACAAGTTCGCGTTTGAGACCGCCGAAGTTTCAACTTCTTCTCATTTGGCGGACTTCGGATGCCCGCCGGCTCGCGCGGGAGGCCATCTCGCACTTGCCAATCAGCTGAGGGCGACAGGCAGGCTGAGAGTTACAGCCTGCCGGTCGACGGATACAATTGGGCATGGCCGCCGAGATCTTCTGCCTAGACGACGAAGATTCGTACACTTTCGGGACGACAGAGACGGAACTGCTGCTAGCTGAGCAAGTTTCCAGAAAGGAAGAAGCTGGAGGCTATATTTGCTTAGTAAACCGGACAACGCTTTCGTTGAGAGCAAAGAAGAATGCATCCGGCAACTGGCGTCTAGGTTACCGCGGTGCCATCATAAAGCGTGCTACTGCAATCGCTCCTGGATCTGGCGACTGGGATGCCGACTGCGAGAAGGCATCATCTCTCCATCATCTTGGAGAAATCACCCGAAAGAAACAATCCTACAGTTGGGAGCAGGACGAAGGAGCCGAAGAACAAGGGCCGACCAAGGTCTTGGACCAGCACATCGATTACGCGGACGGTGCATTTGGTGCAAAAGTCACGTGGTCGGATGGGTCTAGATACCAGAGCATACATCAGCCGCTCGACGAGAAGACGATTGGACCGTACCTAGTCCTGGTCCTGCATGAGTTGGCTTCGGCGCCCTGGACGTGAGGGTCAGTCCGTCTGAGCGCTGTGTTGGGTGTGGCAACGGCCCAATGCATCGCTTCAACACTGAATCGCATTTGCGTCCCAGCCCAGACATCCCCAGTAGGTCGCGAAGGAGCTTCTACTCTTCCTTCGCTGCGGAGGAGACGGCCATAGTCTGCAGGCGGGCCGAACTCAATGCGACACCTAATTACCGGCTTCGAGCCCGCAGCCATGCAGGACCTGGCAAGCCTGTTCCCGAAATCGACTCCAACAATGCTCAAGGTTGACCGAGAACACCAGACACTGCAACAGATCGAACAATCCGGCATAGTAGATCAAGGCCTGTTGGAGCAAGAGTTGGAGGCGTGGATTGCGAACAGTCCAGAAGCGTTCTTCAGGGAGCTTGGCGAGAGGCTTTTCCTGATAGGCAAGCAGGTCTACGTCGGCGAACTCGGTTCCGACCGCGTTGACTTGCTTGCTCTCGATCCTGACGGCAGCTTGGTTGTCATCGAACTCAAGCGTGGGGATCACAAGCTTCAACTGCTCCAGGCTGTGGCTTACGCGGGCATGGTATCCGATTGGGATACTGAACGAATCCTAAGCCAGATCCGCCAGTTCACAGGCAAGTCAGCCGAAGACGTCCAGGGCGAGATTGAGACTTTTGTTGACTTGGAGTCCATCGAGGAGCTAAACCACAATCAGCGAATTGTCTTGATTGCTGATGAGTTCGACTACGAAGTCCTCGTGGGTGCAAAGTGGCTCAGGGAGAAGCATGATGTGGAAGTCAGGTGCTTCAAGTCTTCGTTGGCTCAGGATGGCGAAGGCTTGTATCTCGTCTGCACATGCGTCTACCCGCCTCAAGGGATTACGCTCCACGCAAAACCTCGCTCCCGGCAGGGCAGGTCCGCGCAATCACGTGCGGCCTCATGGGAACAAGCCTGTGAAGTGATCGCCAACGCGGAAATCCGTGAGGTGTTCATGACGGAGGCCATATCAGGCGTGGAGAAGAGATTCGGACGACGGCCCTCGTTGTTCTACAGAATGCGGGGCAAGCGAAGGTATACGATTGGTGGACGTCAAAAGGGCGGCTACATCTGGCAGACGGGTCGCTTTGAAGGCGACGCGGAGTTCTGGACAGCGAAGATGGGGGCAGAAGCAATGCCTCAGCCTGTGAAGCGAGGGACCTGCCTGCGGATGTTCGTCCGCACACGGGCTCAGTTTGATGGATTCCTGTCAGGGATTGAGGAACTTCAGAGGCTAGATCCATTCTGGATTGAGGCTGGAGACGAAGCCGAGCCCGAAGATGACGACAGCGATCAAGGTGACGGCCTCGACAGCAGTGAAGAGGGCAGCGACGGCATCTAGGCGAGACGAAAGTCCTACAGCATTCGAAGGATGACGCTAAGCAGCGTCCGGTCCGAGCGGGGCGCCCGTTTTGGCAACGGGCAAATTGGCGCGGCTGATTTGACGACTGATTCAAGCCTCGCTTTCCACTCGCGAAATTCGGTATTGCACCGGTCCGGTGAAGGCGAGAAAACGTGCAACCTGACAGTGACGCGGAGGACTTCCTGTCGGCAAACAAGGTTGTATTTCGAGTGAGCTCCCATCATTTCGACAAGCAGAGCTTGTGATCTAGCTGCCTTAGAGCGTCGAAACACACCTGCCATACTGTGATAGTGAACAGGCTCGCGCCGATGATCGCGGCATGGGACGAGGCGGATCGGGAGTTCGCGATCGCTTTCGAAGGCTTGAAGGATGACGACCTCTGGAGGAGGCCGCATCCGCGATTGCTCAGCGTCGGAGAAATCGCCGGGCACGTCGCGTATTGGCAAGCGGTCTGGACGCTGGGCGGCGGAAACGACCGGCCGGATCTCGATTCGCTCGCTATCGCGAGCCCGCTCGTCCACGAAGCGTTCCGCTATTACACAGCCACCGTACTGAAGCCGCACTCCCTTGAACTGAATAGCGAGCAGGTTCTCGCCGAAGTCGCGAGAGTTCACGAAGCCGCGAAGCAGGCCGTCGCGACGCGAGACGCCGACGAGGCGTATCCCGGACAGTGGGGGACGTGGGGCAACCTCGTGCAGTATCAGGTTTTCCACGTCGCCTATCACACGGGACAGGTGTATTCCGTGCGGAACCTGCTCGGTCACGAGACGGAGGACAATTAGCAGAGCCGCGCACAGAGCATCGTGCCGTCCCGGCGCGTCGCCTCACCAGAGCCGCCTACACGCTGCCTGCAGCAAGACGCTGTACGAATCCAGTCGGAGCATACATGTGTCGCGCGACGCTACGGCGCGTCACCGCTCGAACCGGGCGATTCGGGGGAGGCAGCTTCTCCCTCGGGCGCGCGGCGACTCGGAGTGCGTCCTTGCACCTCCACAGCGCCATCTGATCCTCCAAGCCTGGGAGGAGTCAGTTCGGATTCATCATCCGGGGCCTGGGCTGACGGCCTGGGTTGCACAGGCTCGTGAAGGTACTCCAGTGCAGTCGCTTCTTTCGTAAGTACGGATCGAACATGAAGTTCAATTCGACGACCGCCAGACGTCGGAACTTCCCGCTCGAGATTCGCAACCGTGTCAGGGCTCAGCGAGTACGGTGCACGCACAACGGCCATGATGACGACCTTGTCTCGCCGCTCTTCGATCCAGAGGTCTGCAAGCCTCACACCGGGGAAGGTGCCGAGTGCAGACTGAAGGGCAGTCCTGACCTTGTTCTCGTATAATTGGTCGGCCACCTTGCTCGTCAGATTCACTGTCAAGCCGACAGCGAGGATTACGGTCAGCAGCAGGCTTGGAGAATTGCGGAGCAACATCCTCCAGTTCGTCCACTTGTCCCGCAGGAGCCCGTGGTAGCCGTGTGCCCACAGCACTATAGAGGACGCCAATTGAATAGCAACTAGATTTGTCACGAACAGAACGAATGCACCCCAAGCCAACATTCCCTCGCCTCGCGCGAGACAGAGGCCGGAAGCGGCGAGCGGAGGAACGAGGGCCGTGGAAACGGCAACTCCCACAATTGCGGAACTGACCTTCTCCGAAACTGTTGCGAATGCGCCGGCGGCGCCGCCTCCGAGAGCGACCATCAGATCGAAGAAGTTCGGTTGGGTTCGCGAAATGATCTCTGTAGTCATTGGTATCTCCCGGTGCACCCTGCCGACAAGTATTGCCAAGCCAATCACAAGCGCTACGCCAAACGTCTCCGCCAAGACCGACGTTCGTAGCAACCGCTGATTGCCGTCAACGATAGACAGGGCGATGCCCATGATGGGTCCGAGGAGGGTTGCGATGATCATCGCGCCGATTACGACTGCTGTGCTTCCGAGGAGCAACCCGTAGCAAGCGACGACAGTTGCGAGGCAGTTCATAACGATGTATGAACTGTCAATCCTTGCGTTCTCGACGATCGATTGTCTGACCAGTTCGCTCCTCCTGCCGCGTTCCTCAGATTTCGATTGCTGTGCCACGCGCGCTATTTTGCCGCCAAACTGCTCCCAATCCCTACTCAGCGCGGTCCTGGTGTGGTAACCTTCAATTGCCGAATCCGGTGATCCAGGAACGGGGGAACCACAATTCGGGGTGAACCGCGCACCAGGCGCGGGGAGTAGTTTCGGCTCCAACCCGGCAGCTAACCTCGTAGGCACAGCGAAACACGGCGACTCGCAAGTTCGTGAAGTCGATCACGCGTATTCACGGCCGAGACGAAGTCGCCGGTGGCTAACTGGCCCCTGGCTCGCCCTCTTTCGGCACAGGAACTTGGAGTGAGCAAACGCGCCGGAGATTCCAGCCCGACGATCAGCGTCTTAGGCGCTGGGAGCGGCGGCATTACGATGGCCGCCGATCTCGCGATCCGCGGGTTTCGAGTGAACCTCTGGAATCGCAGTCTCGCCAGGATTCAACCACTCATCGCCAGCCCTCAGGTAAGACTCACCTCGGATCATCCTGGGCTGCCAATCGGCACTGGCACTCTCAATCGTGTGACGACGGATCCCGCTGCCGCAGTCGCTGGCTCGTCATTGCTGATGGTCGTCGTGCCCGCAACTGGACACGCAAGCGTCGCCCGAGAGATCGCCCCTCACTTGACTGACGGACAGGTTCTCGTGCTGAACCCGGGAAGAACCGGGGGAGCCCTGGAGTTCCAGCACAGCCTTCGGCTTGCCGGATGCAGCGCCGACGTAATCGTCGCCGAGGCCCAAACGTTGCTCTATGCTTGCAGGTCTGACAACCCGGGACAGGCAAAGATCTTCGGGATCAAGAACAGCGTGCCCGTAGCAGCAATCCCAGCGCACAAAACACCTCAGGTCATTCGCACCCTGTCCACGGCCTTCGATTCATTCGTGCCAGGAGACAATGTGATCAAGACGAGCCTCGACAACATCGGCGCAGTCTTCCATCCTGCGGTTACAGTCCTGAACTGTGCAAGGATCGAGTCCACTCACGGAGATTTTGAATTCTACATCGATGGCATCACTCCATCTGTCGCACGCACTCTAGAACGAGTCGACAAGGAACGAGTTAGTGTGGGGGCCGCAATAGGCTTCAATTGCATGTCCGCAAGGGAGTGGCTCTACGTAGCGTACGGAGCGGCAGGCTCTACTCTATTCGATGCGATCCGCGCGAACGACGGCTACTACGGCATCCGCGCTCCCCACTCACTCGACACCCGCTACTTGTCTGAGGACGTTCCAGCAAGTCTGGTGCCCATAGCCTCGTTGGGCGAAGAGTACGGCGCCCCCTGCCCAACCATCCGGTCCGTAATCGCTCTCGCGGAAGTGATCACTGGTGAGGCCTACTCTCAGACCGGGAGAACTGCTGAGTCCATGGGAATCAAAGGGCTCAGCCTGCTTGAGCTTCGGAGACTCGTTTTGGAGGGAGCCCCTGATCGCCCGTCCCACACGAACAACGGTCCTCGTTATGACGACCAGAGGGTAGACGCATGAAGCGCATGGCACCTGCGCCTGGCGACGTTTTCGGACTACTCCACCCGTTCTCGGACGCGCACACTCTGGGCCTTGCTTCCGTAGCGCAGCTGCTTGAGGACTGCGGTTATCGGGCGGTCATCGGAGGCGAAGACTTGTGCCGCGCCGTCGAGGCAATCCGCCTGCCAGAGCACGCTGCAAAGGTACGACAGTGGATCGAGCAAAGGTCCATTGCCCACCTCGGATTCAGCTTTCGGCTCGACCCCGGTGCTGGCGCAACCAGGTTCGAGGAACTCGTCCACTTTCTGCGAGCCCACGGTCTCCTCGCCGAAGCAGGCGGCCCCGTACGCGGACTCTTTTTCGCCGGACTTCCTGCAACTTGTAAGCGGGTTGCGCGAGCCCTCGGAGATCGGGTTCAGACTTTCGACGGCAGTGAGACGCCTCGCGAAACGCTAATAAAGTTCGGGCTCTCCCCACGCAGTTTGCCAAGTGAATACCTGGCGGAGGACGAGTATGACGAGTCAAGGAGACAGTTCGCATCCGATCTGTTGAACCGGGAGGTGCCGGATCGTATCGCCCCGTTCGCCCATCACGATTATCCAGAATTCGGGAGCAGACGGGATACCCTAATCGCAAGACTCAAGTCTGCTCGAAATCGCGGCATCCTTCCCCTAATGAGGGCTCACGTAGGGCCGTACCATGCTGATCGCGAGTTAGCAGTGGAGCAGTTCCGTGACTGGTGTGCTCGACTTGCCGATGATGGGTTCTTGGATGTGCTTTCCATCGGCACATCGCAGCTTACGCAGTCGCACTTCGGCCTCGACTGGAGCGGCCTTCCAAACGGCGGCGGCGTCCCGATCCAGAATGAAGCGGAGTATGTGTCCGTTTACGAGGCGAGTCGTCCAATGCTCCTTAGAACCTATGCAGGCACTCGGCTGGTAAACCGAATGGCGGTGCTCCACGAGCGAACCCTCAACATGGCTTGGCATGCGCTCTCCCTTTGGTGGTTCTCGCGAATTGACGGACGGGGGCCAAACGATGTGCTCACCAACCTAAGGCAGCATTTCAGAACCCTGGCGTTCATCTCTAAAGTGAGTAAACCGTTCGAGCCAAACATTCCGCATCACTTCGCGTTTCGCGGTGCAGACGATGTGACCTACGTCGCCTCCGGCGTTTTGGCCGCTGGCGCCGCCAAGCGAGTTGGCATCCGATACCTAGTGCTTCAGAACATGCTGAACACGCCGAGAAGCACATGGGGCATCCAGGACTTGGCAAAGGCTCGTGTCCTGCTCCGGCTGGTTCGAGAGATGGAGGATTCGTCATTTCGAGTCGTGTATCAGCCTCGAGCTGGGCTTGACTACTTCTCCTCGGACCCGAATGTCGCCCGCTGCCAGTTGGCTGCAGTCAGCGCGCTTATGGACGACGTGGAGCCGGGGAACGACAACAGTCCAGATGTTGTCCACGTCGTTAGTTACTCGGAGGGTTACGAACTCGCAAACCCTGACGTCGTTAACGAAAGCGTACGGATCACGCGTGCCGCCATAGGTGAATATCGAGAGGCTCGTAAGCGAGGGAGGGCCTTCGACGTGGGCTCATCCAAGCTTTTGGCAGAGCGCACGGCACAACTAGAGCACGAGGTGCGGTTGGTGATGAAGGCAATGGAGCAATCCATTCCGGACCTATATAGTCCAATGGGATTGTATATTGCGCTTTGGGCAGGCTTCTTCCCCGTGCCCTACTTGTGGGAGTGTCGCGACGAGTTTGCGCATGCAACAACGTGGAAGACACGAGTCGATCGGGGAATGGTCAGGGTTGTGGATGATGACGGGCGCTTCATCTCCACAGCGGAACGGCTGGCAGTGGCCTCCGAGGCTGCTCGTCGCTTTAGGGAGCCGAGCGGCGCGAACGGCCAAGCACTTACACTATCGGAGAACTAGTATGTGTGGACTTGTTGTTGCGCGATCAAGGCGGGCTGTTCAAGATGTCATCAAGATGCTCGACCGAGTTGCCCACCGCGGACCTGACGACGCGGGTATGTCCGCTGCCGGCAAGTGGGCATTGGGCCACGCTCGCTTGGCGGTGCTCGACGTGAAGTCAGGCCAGCAGCCGATGCTTTCCCCGGATGGGTCAACGCACATTGTATACAACGGCGAGATCTACAACTTCCGCGAACTCGGACGGTCGCTCCCTGAGCTGAGAACTCGCTCGGATACCGAAGTGATCATGAAGCTTCACGCATCGGGCCGAGATCCCAGTTCCTGGATACAGGATCTGGACGGAATGTTCGCCTTCGCGATCGTCGATCCGAAAGGCCTGCTGCTCGCAAGGGATCCTCTCGGTATCAAGCCGCTGTACCTTGGATGGAAGGCCGAAAACCTATTCGTCGCCTCGGAGATCAAGGCGCTACTTCCTGTCGCGGACAAGATCGAGGAGTTTCCTCCGGGCACATACTACACGAGCGAGGGAGGATTCCGGGCTTACAATACGATCGACATCCCGCAGGAGTTTGAAGGGGACGCCGAAGGCGCCGCAGCTGAACTCCGATTACTCGTCGAACGCGCGGTCGCGACGCGATTGATCTCCGACGTCTCATTAGGGGTCTTTCTGAGCGGGGGCTTAGATTCGAGCATCATCGCGGCCGTGGCCAATAAGTGTACGCCAGGCATTAAGACGTTCTCTGTGGGCATCGAAGGCTCAGCCGACGTGGCAGCTGCGCGCCGGGTGGCTGACTTTCTTGGAACGGACCACTACGAGCGAACTTTCACCTTAGACGAAGCGATTCGGGTGCTGCCAAAGGCCATCTACCACCTGGAGTCGTTCGACGCATCTCTCGTGCGAAGCGCGGTCCCCAACTACCTGTTAGCAGAACTTGCCTCACAGCATGTCAAGGTTGCCCTCTCCGGCGAAGGCGCGGACGAGTTGTTCGGCGGATACGATTACCTCAAGCATCTTCCTGACGAGGACCTCCAAGCTGAACTCGAGTTCATTACTCGTTCGCTCCACAAGACCAACCTGCTGCGATGCGACCGGATGAGCATGGCGCACGGACTGGAGGTTCGAGTACCTCTGCTCGATGACCTAAGACTCGTCAGATTCGCCCTTTCGTTGCCCACTGCAATGAAGATCCACCCGGACTTCGGAGTCGAGAAGTGGATTCTCAGAAAGGCGTTCGAGTCGGATCTTCCCTCCGATATCGTGTGGCGGCCCAAAGAGAAGTTTGCTCAAGGAGCCGGTATCGCCGCCCGATTAGCGGCATGGGCTCAGAGAACCTACACGCTGCCAAGCGCCGGCCGTGCGCTCGCAGAACTGCTCCGCTTCGGCATAAAGGACTCGGAAGAATACGCCTACTTCCGTATGTTCGCCGACAACTTTCCTCCGCGACGGGTAGGTTTGCTGATAGGCCGAAGTAGGAGTCGGTAAGTCACCCTGCGCCTATCCGCCGGCGATGGCGCCGACGACCATGAAGGGCTCTTCGCCCTTCGCGACCGCGTCGGGGAGGGGGGCGTCGGTCGGATCCATCGAGATGTCCTGACCGCACGCGAAGAAGCGGATGAACGGACGGCGGACGCGGGTCACATGATCGCGGATCGTTCCCCGAAGCGCGGGGTATGCCGCCTCCAACGCGTCGAGAACCGAACTCGTCGTCACCGGTCCTTCGAATTCGAGACTGACTTCCCTTTCGATTCGAGCGAGGTTGCAGAGGTGATAGGGGAGAATGACGCGGATCATCGTCGCGCCTTCACCTCTGCGATTTCAGACCTTCGCGCGCGGGTGCGAATCCTTCCGGGGGGGAGAGACCGCATCACGGCAGAGTCTGCACCTCGACCGAGAGCACGGATGGGAAGTCGCGGGCGATCGGATTCCATGTGTCGCCTCCGTCTGCGGACGCGTACACTTGGCCGCCCGTCGTGCCGAAGTAAATCCCGCACGGGTCGAGTCTGTCCACCGCCATCGCTTCGCGAAGTACGTTCACATAGCAGTCACTTTGCGGTAGTCCGTTGGTGAGGGCTTCCCATTCGTTGCCGCCGGTTCGGCTGCGATACACGCGGAGTTTGCCGTCGGGAACGTAGTGCTCGGAATCGCTCTTGATCGGCACCACGTAGATCGTTTCCGGCTCGTGCGCGTGCACGTCGATCGGGAATCCAAAGTCGGTGGGCAGATTGCCGCTCACCTCGTGCCACTGATCGCCAGCGTTGTCGCTTCGCATCACGTCCCAATGCTTCTGCATGAAGAGGACGTCCGGACGAGACGGGTGAAATGCGATGCGGTGCACGCAGTGCCCGACTTCCGCATCCGGCACAGGCATGAAGTTGGATACGAGGCCCTTGTTGATGGGCTTCCATGTTTCACCGCCGTCGTCCGTTCGGAACGCTCCCGCCGCTGAGATCGCGACGAACATCCTCTTCGGGTTCGTCGGGTCTATGAGGATGGTGTGCAGGCACATCCCCCCCGCTCCCGGTTGCCAATCTTTGCCCGTCGTGTGCTTTCGGAGGCCGGAGATTTCCTGCCACGTCTTCGCGCCGTCCTTCGAGATGAAGATCGCCGCGTCTTCGACTCCCGCATACACCGTGTCCGGGTCGTCGAGAGAGGGCTCGAGATGCCAGACGCGCTTGAAGACCCAGGGGACTTCGCTTCCGTCGAAGGTCTTGTGCGTTCCCGGGACGCCATCGTAGACAAACTTGTTGCTTTCGCCGCCGGGGAAACCCCAGTCGGTCATGCGCTCTTCCTCGGTGCTGCCGGGGGTGATCCAAGTCTTGCCGCCGTCATCGGATCTCTGCATGACCTGGCCGAACCAGCCGTTGGACTGCGAGGCGTAGATGCGATCCGGGTCCACGGGCGATGCCTTGAGGTGGTAGATCTCCCATCCGCCGAAGAACGGGCCTTGAATGTCCCACTTGTCGCGCTTGCCGTCGGCGGTGCAGACGAAGGCTCCCTTTTTCGTGCCGACGAGGACTCTGACTTTGCTCAAATTGCTCTCCTTACTTCGCTGGGCGTCGGGCTTCGCTCGGGGGGTGTGCGCGCAGCCCTCGGGCCCGGTGCGCCGCGAAGGCCCTTATCGTAGCAAAGAATCGGCGCGGCGCGCCCGCGTTTTGGGGCGAACGGCCGGGCTCCTCCCCGGTCCGGCGGCGGCTGCGGATTGGTCGAGGCGGGTTGCACGGGTGCACGGTGCACGCCTCCGCGTGAAGGAAAGCGTGCAGATTTTGGGTTGGTCGGACGGCGGTTGAATAGGGGCTGGCGGGGCTGCGGGGCGGCGGAATTCGCAAGGTTGCACGGGTGCACGGTGCACGCTCCGCGTGAAGGAAAGCGTGCAGATTTTCGCACGCCGGCTTCTGGCGGGCAGGGGTCGCAGTTCGGGGGCTATTGGGCCGGGTCACACCTATAGAGGACACGGGGCCGCCGGAGGTCAACCGTTTTCCCTGCGATGCGGCAAGCGGCCAGTTCGGGATCGCGCTTCATATGCGAGGTCGGGAGCTACCATCACGCACCCGGCAGGAGATCCTGCCAGTGAAGTCGGCTTCAGGAAGGACTGCAACCGGGTGGGCCGAATGGTGAGTCAAATATAAAGAAGAAAGGTGCCGGCCCAGAGGCCCCAGAGAGGGGCAAAGCCGCAGGGCGCAATCCGACGGGCCCGACTTCGGGAAGACAGTGAAGATATCGGCAGCGTGGTGCGTTCACGATGACTTCTGGTACTTGGAGGAGTCGATTCGGTCGTACGTCTCCCCTGAAATACAGCCGTGCGTCTTCGTCAGTGAGAGGCCGTGGAACGGGTCGGCAGGTGACTGGAGACGGAGCGTGGCGGCGGCCACCACCGCGGGCGCCCGCGTCGAGGTCGGGGCTTGGAAAAGCGAAGATGAGCAGCGCAGGGCGGCGATGGAGTGGCTGGCTCAGGAGGGTTTCGACTTCGCCCTAATCCCCGATGGCGACGAGGTGATATCAGCACAACTCTTGAGCACACTTCTGAAAGTCGCCTACGCGGACCTGGCGGATCGCGTGTACGTGGAGTGGGATACCTACTGGAAGACTCCAGAGTATGTTATCCGACCTCGGGAGGGCTTCACACCGCTCATCATGGTGAAGATCGGTGCAAGCCGACACGTTCGCTTGCGAGATTTCGAAGGGGGTCGACCGCTCCTGCTCGGATCGCAACATGGCCTCATTCATCACCTTTCTTACGTGGGGCCAGATGAGAGAATCCTGAGAAAGATCGAGACGTGGAGCCATCACAAGGAAGTGATCCCACGGTGGTGGGATGCGGTCTGGAAGGCTTGGGACTCGGACAAATGCAGGCGAAACCTCCATCCAACGCACCCACACGCCTACGGATTCGCTGAACGGATTCCTGCTCCCTCAGAATTGTCAGGAGTCCTTGAACGATACAGGCAACTCGAGGGTTCAACCCGGGGCCCGGATGTCGACGTACCGGGTTGGTGGCCAAGCGTGGCAGTGGTAGTGCCGGTGTGTGCTCCGGGGCAGCATTTGCGAAATTGCCTGGCTAGCCTTGCCCGCTGCGATGATCTGATCGCCGAGACAGTTGTCATTGCCAACGGGTGCAAGGAGGAAGTAGCGGCTTACGCGGCCGAGTTCGAGAATGTAAAGGTGCTTGCGAATGACACCAACATGGGCTTTGCTGCTGCGTGCAACCAAGGGGCAGGAGCAACCGAGTCCAAAGTCGTGCTCTTCCTAAACGACGACACCATGATGCCGCGAGTGGGACTCCTGGAACTCATCCGTCCACTCACGGAACAGGGGGCAGCGGCCGCAACGGGGCCATACACTAACCGCTGCGGGCACTTTCAACAGGTGGATCCAACCTACACTTCTACTGAAAACCTGGACCTATTTGCAGAGGACTTCGCTCGGAGAGAGCCTGACAACAAGGAGACAGATATGCTCGTCGGGTTCTGCCTGGCGGTCAGGCGATCCGTGCTTGAGGAGGTCGGAGGCTTCGATGAATCCTTCGGGATCGGCACTTTCGAGGACAACGACCTGTGCTACCGCATGCGGCGAGCCGGATACAAACTGTTGATAGCAAATCGGAGCTTCGTTCACCACGAGGGTTCTTTGTCTCTTTCGAGCCAGGTAGGCGACGTCGGTAGGCTACTCAGAACGAATGAGCAGAGGTACCGAGCAAAGTGGAGGGAGGACCTTGAATACGGTTACGTCTCACACCTTTCGGGACTGGGACCGGAACGAATAGCGTTTCGCGAGGACCGACGACCGGACCGGGTGAAGAACGAGATTCGCAGGCTCGCGAAGGCAGCCGACATCTCTTTGTGTATGATCGTGCGGGACGAAGAACGAGTACTTGGGGACTGCCTACGAAGCGCGTTGCCATACTTCCGAGAAATCATCGTCGTCGATACGGGATCACGGGATAGAACAAAGGAAATAGCACGCAGCCATGGAGCACAAGTACACGAATTTCCATGGGTTGACAGTTTCTCCGCAGCACGCAACGAGAGTCTGAAATACGCGCGGGGTAACTGGATTTTTTGGATGGACGCAGACGACACGCTTCCTCCGCTCTCGGGCGAGGCCCTGGTACGCGCCGCTCTGGGTGCGCCTGAAAAAGTCGTTGGATTCGTTGTACCAGTTCAGTTCACAGACGACGCGGGAGGCGGAACCCGCGTTGATCACGTGAAGTTGTTCCGAAATCTGCCGGGCTTGCGTTTCGAGTTTCGAATTCACGAACAGATCCTCCAGTCACTCCGGCGTACTGGAGGCGAGATCGAGCGATGCGAGGCCGTGGTGCTGCACTCCGGATACGACACTTCGGAGGAAGGCCAGCGGAAAAAGCGCGCGAGGGACTTCGGGCTGTTGAAGTTGGACTTGCGTGAAAACCCAAACCACCCCTTCGTTCTATTCAATATCGGCATGACATACCACTACACCGGGGATCATGCGCGTGCAGCCAGATGGCTGCGCAAGTGCATTGGCGCCTCTCCGGAAGGTCAAACACACTTGAGCCGAGCGTACGTCATGCTCGGCGCATCTCTACGGGAGTTAGGCTCAGCCGAAGATGCGCTTCGCACCTTTGACACCGCCTGCGCGCGAGGAGCGACCGACCCGGAGCTGCACTTTCAAAGAGGTATTACCTTCGCCAAGGTCGGAGATTTCGCAAACGCCAAGGCGGAGTACCTGAAGGCGGTTCAATTCGATGTTTCCGCCAGGCTGACGGGCTTCGACACGGCGGTGACGGGCTACAAGAGCTTCCACAATCTGGGGGTGGTCTGCCTCCAGCAAGGCAACTACCGGGAGGCAAAGGAGTGGTTTGGCCGCGCAATCAACGCTGGAGGGATCTACTGGCCGAGTGCGATCGCATTATTCGAAGCGGCACTCGAACATGGGGACCTTCGCACAGCGCAATCTGTTCTTGAGATGGTGCACGGGGCGGAGGGATCAAGCGAGAACTGGGCAAGGATGGCTTCGCGGTTGCAAGCAGAGTTGGGTGGGCCGTCGCAGGCGGAAGCCTTCCTGTTGGAAGCGATCGAGCGGGGCTGCTCGGGAATCCCGACGAGGCTGGAGTTAGCGAGGCTCCTTCTCAACGGCGGGCGAATGGAGGAGGCATTGCCATTACTTGAGGCTTTGGCTGGAGAAGGCTCGGCGGAGGCTTCTTACCTGCGCGGGGTCTGCGCAACTTCCCGCGGTGACTTCCGGGACGCCCTGCACTGGATGGAGCGGGCACAGCTGCTCAATCCGGATCACGAGGAGACTGGGCGGCAGGTGGAAGGGTTGCGCCGGGCCGTTTCAGAAGAGGGACTCTGATGCCGATGTATTCTGAAATCGCTCTTGCCCATATGACACAGCCCCGAAACGTAGGGCCGCCGGAAGGAGAGTATCTGACGGGACAGGCGGGTGAGCCGGGGGACGGGCCGTGGGTGCGGTTGTACCTTCGGGTCAGTGAATTTAGGGGCCCTGGAAAAAAAAGTTGTCACATTATCGAAAAGGTGGGTTATCATACATACGGATGCCCTGCGACAATTGCGAGTGCCAGCGCGGTCTGCGAACTGGTGACAGGAAAGTCAACTGAGGCGGCACTTGAGATTACGCAGGAGGACGTGCTCTTGGCCCTTGGGGACCTCCCCGAAGGCAAGAGGGATCGGCCGTACCTGGCGTTAGCCGCATTGAAGAAAGGTATCGAGAAGATCGGCTCGAAGGAGAGGAGTCCCCGCTGAGCCGGCAGAATCTCGGTGGCGGTAGACCGGATGGCAACAGTGAAAGAACACGTCAGAAGACTCTCCATGAAGCGGAGACTCAGGGCGAAGGATCCTTCGCCCGCACCCATCGGAGGTGACAATCGTGATTGACAAAGTACCCCTCTGCGTGCCATTCAGCGACGGACCACTCGGGAGCGGCGGGTCTTGCGGGCCGGCTGCCTCCGGGGGCTGCAACCCTCAGGGGCAGGGCAACTTCGTGTGCGTGTGGGGCGCCCAGGGCAATCTGCCCACTCCAGGCCCGAACGTGGTGTACAGCCCCGGAAGCGTGCAGGTAGGCGGCGCACCGTGCCCAATTCCTCCGGATTAGGAAGCCACCGACCATCCTCAAAAGGTGCTGCATGTCTCAAGAGAGTCAAGGACTGATACAAGGTCAGTATCGCGGCGGCGCAGAACACGCGGGCGTGGACGTGCGAAACCCGCTTCAATCCGCCACTCGTCCGATGCCGGACCCGCGAACGGGTGAACTGAAGATCGACCCTGAAATCGAGCTCAAGTGCAAGAAGTTCAATCTTGCGGTGAGCTTCTTTTACAGCAGCAGGAGCGACAAGGACGGACCCTACGGGCGGGGACGGTCGGCCAGCGTGGACGGGCACATTCTCAGCCAGGTCGGGGGAACCATCGCCACGATTGTCCGCGGCGATTTCACGGAGTACCGATACACCAAGGTGGGATCGTCCGGCGGGGTGACGACATACATCGCGGCATCGAATTCAGGAGCGATCACGACGCTGAGCTTTGACGGCACGAAGTTCACGGAGCATTTCAACGACGGGAAACAGATCCTTTACCAAGATCAGACAGGCAGCGGAAGTCCGCGAAAACATGAGATCGCGAAGGTGCAGGATGCGGACGGCATCTGCCAAACGTACGCGTACGGCAGCGGCGTCGAGACGGGGCTGATCAAGACCATCGTCGTTCCCGGGGGACGCGTGGTGACGTTTGCATACGTGGCCGGAACGGGAACGTCGCTGCTCAACTACGTCGAGGACTGGGGAGGACGCAGGCACACCTTCCAGTACGATTCGGACCGCTACCTAACGACCTACACCAACCCTCTTGGGTGCGTAACGAAATTCGGGTATTCCCTTGCAGGAAGCAATGTCACCTTGGTGCACACGATCGAGGATACGCGGGGCTTTGTCACAACGTATCTGTACGACACCAGCCGGAGGGTGACCTTAATGGCCGCGGGAACTGCGGAATGGCGGTGGGGATACTCTGCCTCGTCGCCGCTCAGCAATCCCCGGCGCGTGACGATGACCTGGCCGACGGGCGCGGTGACGACCTACAACTACAACGAAGACGGAGAGTTGACCACCGAGGAGAGGCCGGAAGGGTACGTCATCACCTACAGTTACACAAACCGGCTCAGGACAAAGGCCCAGATCCCGGCGGGAGTCGTATACAGCGTCAGTTACAACTCAACGTTCTGGCTGATCGAACAGTCCGATGACGCGCTCGGAAACCGCACGACCTTCCAATATGACTCCTTCGGCAACCTTACGACGCTGACGGACGCAGAAGGCAAGGTCTCCACTTTTGGGTACGACGGAACTGGCGCGACGAGGCGACGCATTCGGGCGACCGATCCGTTGGGACGGGTGACGAGTTACACCTACGATGGAGACGGTCAACTCAAGACGACGACGGACCCGCGGGGCCTCGTGACAACATTAAACTACGACTCGTGGGGAAACGTCGCGTCCGTGGTGCATTCGGACGGAGGAGTGACGACGAACACCCACGACTCGCTGAACCGGCTGGAGACGGTTACCGACCCCCTGGGTCGAAAGGCCACTCACACCTACGACGCCGGCGACAACTTGACGAGCGTTACGAATCCAGCCGGAGAAAGGACGAGTTACATCTACGACGGCTGCCTCCTACAGCAGGTCGTGGATCCTCTCGGCAACAGGACCACGTACACCTACGGCCGGTACTCCAACAAACTGACGGAGAAGGACGCCCTCGGCAACGTGACCAGCTTCCTTTACGACAGCATGGGTTACCTGACGACGGTGACCGACGCCCTCGGCAAGAACACCGAGATCGCATACAACAGCGCGCGGCAGAAGACCGCTGACGTGGACCAACTCGGCAACCGCACCACGTTCGCCTATGACTTGAGCGGACGTTTGGAGAGCGTGAAGAACGCTCGCGGCCATGTGACGACGAGCGTTTATAACGCGAAGGGAGAGACGATCGCGTCGGTGGACGCTCTGGGCAACCGAACGACCTACACCTATGACAAGGTGGGGCGGCAGGTGGCGGTGAAGGATGCGTTGGGGAATGTCAGCACGACGGTCTATGACGACGCTGGACAAATGAGCGCGGCCGTCGATGCCTTAGGGAACCGAAC
>QEUM01000014.1 GCA_003577165.1 Armatimonadota bacterium
ACCACGTCCACGACCACGACACCCCCGAGGTTCAACCAGTGGTATGGGTTTGGCAAGGGCGAGCAACTGTACTACCGCGTGACGGGAACCGCCTCGACGACTGCCAACTACACGGCGACGCTCGAGAAAACCGCTGTCACCCCAACTGACCTGGGCACCTTCCAGGCGGGCACCATCATAATCTCGACGATCGGCCAGACGACGTTGGACACGGACCTCTGGGTCTACGACGGCGCGTTCAACGCCATCCTCGGATACGGGAATGACGACGAGAGCACGAACGGAGGCGGAACGGGAGCGACAACGCAGTCGATCCTAGGACGCACGTACGGCGCGGGACGCTACTACCTTGCGATGTCGCGGTTCAATCTCGCGAACAATCAGGGCAGTCCCTGCGACGACGACTTCCGGACCGGCACGATGCTCGACTTCGCGGACGGAGTGCTCAGTTCAAGCAGCACGACGACGACCGTGAGCCTGGGCTTCCGAGTGACGGACAGTCTCGGCACGACGACGGTTCCTGGCTTCGCGCCCGGACCGTACGACATCAACTGGTACACGTTCGAAGTGGTGCCGGAGCCGAGCACGCTCGCGGCCGTGGGCGTCGGTATCGCGGCGCTTCTCGCGCGGCGTCGGAAACGGTAGCGCATCGCGCTCCTACAAGTTGCCCTCGCGGATTCAAGCCGCGAGGGCATTCTTGCTTTTGAGGTCTCAGTGGGAATCCGGCGATGGTCGGGGCGGCGAGATTCGAACTCGCGACCTCCTGCACCCAAAGCAGGCGCGCTATCCAGGCTGCGCTACGCCCCGAACCGGCGCAGTTTACCAGTCGCGGCGGTTCGACTAAAATGAGGCGTGGCCAGGGTCGTAATCGCGATTCTCGCGGTCGCTCTATCGCATATGACGTTTGCCGACACTCCGAAACTTCGAGGGATGTGGGTCGACGTCTTTCACGAGGGCATCAAAACTCCGAGTCAAGTGCGTGAGTTGATCGCCCGAGCGAAGCGGGCGAACGTAAACGCGCTTTTCATTCAGGTTCGGAGTCGGGCGCAGGTGTATCACGTCAGCCGGCTTGAGCCTCGCGCTCCCGACACTCTTCCATGGTTCGATGGTCTCGCGGCGGTGATTCGCGAGGCGCGCTCTCAAGACCCGCCGATCCAAGTTCATGCTTGGATCAACGCGCATCCCTTCTGGTCGGCGTCGGTGGATCCGCCATGGCCCTACCATCCGCTGTTTCGGCACTCGGACTGGCTGACTCGCAACCCGGAGGGGGGGGTGGCCACAGATGTGGGAAGGGGGCTCGACTTCGGTCACCCTGAAGCCCAGGAGTACCTCCTTAGGCTCTACTTGGAAGTGGTCCGAAACTACGACGTGGACGGAATCCACCTCGACTTCATCCGATTCGCCGGCAAGGAGTGGGGATACAACCCGAAGAGCCTGGAGCGGTTTTACGCGCATCGCGAGGAGTATTCGAATGCGACAGCCGTTCGCGAGGAGACGCACGCCGCGGATGCGGGCGTATTTCCTGGGGCCGACGCATCGCGTATCGCCTTCGACAAGAAGGGGGGGGCGCCCGCCCCCGATGATCCCGCCTGGAGCGCGTGGAGAGGAGATCAGGTCACCACTTTCGTTCGGCGTCTTGTTCTGCACGCGAAGGCGCTCAAGCCGAACCTGATGGTCTCCGCGGCCGTGATTCCGTGGGGCGATGCGCCGTCGGACTTTCGCGCAAGCGCTGCCTACACGCGCTGCTTCCAGGACTGGAAGGCGTGGGCGGAAGAAGGGCTTCTCGATCTACTCCTGCCAATGCTCTACTTCCGCGAACCACAGCATGGTGATTGGTATCGAAACTGGGTTCGCTACTGCCGATCCTTAAGCAGCCGGACGCCGATTGCAGCAGGCATCGGAAACTACCTCAACTCGCACGACGACACCATGACGCAGTGCAAGATCGCGGACGAGAATCTGAGCGGCGTTTGCTTTTTCAGTTATGCGAGCACCAACCCGTATCCGGGCCTCGAGGCGGAGGTTTTCAACGAGAGGTTCTACGATCGTGTCGGAAACCTCCCCCCCGCGCCACCCCTATCTGCCAATCGAAGCGGAATTGTAAGAGAGACGGTTTCGTTTGGGTACCGTTTCGATGACGAATTGGAGCCGATCGGGAGCAAACTCGGACTTTACGTGGACCCAAATTCGGCACTGCCGGACGGAATGGCTGAAGTCGCGCGATCGCTCGGAATCGCCGCGCTGCACCTCGATCGCTTCGAGGGGAGGGGGGCGACACATCTGCTGAGGCTGTCTTCCGTTCACGACTTCCCCGCAGGGAAGGAGTTCGTGCTAACAGGGCTGGAAGTGATCGCGCAGGAATCGAACGCGCTTGTCGTGCGCGATCGGCTCACCGGAGAGTGGGTGCGCGGATACTGTGACTCGATGCCGGATCCGCAGTACGCCGAAGGCGATGTGGTCGCTGTTCTGGGGGTTCGAGACGAGAGAGGCCTGCGCTTCTCGCGCGTGAGATGGACGGGGGTCTCACCGAGGCAGTGAGCGCAGTGTTGATCGCAGGAGAGTTGCGCGAATGCGCCGACTCGCACGATGTCTTCGATCCGTGGACAGGCGATCGAGTCGGTTCCGTCGGCGTCGCGACGTGGGAGCATTGCGATGAGGCGTGTGCCGCTGCACAGGAGTCACTGCTGCATCCGATTCCAATCGCCGAGCGCGCGGCGATCGCGCGTCGCGTCGCGGACGCGATTCGCGAGCAAAAGGAATCGCTGACGGACCTGTTGGTGAGGGAGATCGGCAAGCCGGTCGCATTCGCGCGCGGCGAGGTCGAGCGGTGCGAGAGGACATTCCGCCTGGCATCGGAGGCTGGGGACACCATGGATGTCCACGACTCCGACCTGTCCTACGACCCACGCGGCCAGAACTTCAAGGGAACGTGGCAGAGGTTTCCTTTGGGCGTGGTCTTGGGCTTCGTCCCGTACAACTGGCCGATCAACCTTGCGGCGCACAAGATCGCCCCGGCGATCCTCGCCGGTTGCCCGGTCATCATGAAATTGAGCCCGCTCGCTCCCCTTAGCACGCTCGCCCTGTGCCGGATCGTCGTGGAGTTCGGCGCGCCGAAGGAATCGATCTCGGCGCTTCACCTGTCGAACGAACTCGCTCAGAGGCTGCTATTGGACTCCCGAGTTCGCATGCTGAGTTTCACTGGAAGCCCCGCAGTCGGTTGGATGCTCAAGGAGATTGTTCCGAAGAAGCGCGTGATATTGGAACTGGGAGGCAATGCGCCCGCGATCGTTCACGAAGACGCGGACGTGGAGTGGGCTGCGAAGCAGATTGCAGTAAGCGGGTATGGCTACGCCGGGCAGGTGTGCATCTCGGCGCAGAACGTCTTTGTCCACGAGTCCGTGTACGAACGCGTGCGCGAACGACTTCGCGAAGAAACGGAGCAGTGTCCAACGGGCGACCCGAAGGACGGGGGAGTCGTGTGCGGACCCTTGATTGACGACAAGGCGACTGCCAAAGTGCGGGGCGCGATCGACGCCGCAGTCTCCACGGGGGGGGAGATTATCGCGCAGGCGAAGGTCGAAGGACATGCGCGCCTCATCCCGCCGACCCTGATCGAGCCAGGAAGCAGTGACGACGACATCGTTCGCGAGGAAGTGTTTGGGCCGGTGCTGACGCTGCAGAGGTACTCAGACATAGGAAGTCTTGCAAACTGGTTGAACGGCGGAAAGTACCGGCTTCAGGCTTCGATCTTCACGCAGAGCCCGGCCGTTGCGCAGGGCGCATTCGAGTCGCTGGACTACGGGGGCGTGATTCTGAACGACGCGCCGACGATTCGCTTCGACTCGATGCCGTACGGAGGCGAGGGTGAGTCCGGTTTCGGCCGCGAGGGGGTGAAGTTCGCGATCGAAGAGATGACGGCGCCGAGGTCGTACGTTCGCAGGATATGACGCGCGTCAGGGCGATGCTTGGCGGGGCTAATGATTTGGTGCCAAAATGAAGTCCGTGGACCAGAAAGCCGCATTTCGGGGCAAGGACCAGGAAGTCGCCGCCCTCGTCAGTTACTCCGAAATCAACGCGATGGTGCGCCTCGGACAGAGGCTTGAGTTGGAGGCGTACCTCCGGCAGTTCCTGTCCGAACTGAAGCTGCTCGCGCAAGAGGACCTCTCCATCGGGCGAAGCCGATTCGTTGCGCTCGTGTGCGCGCTCGTATCCTCGATGCTTGAAATCGGCGCGCCGCCCGAGACCGAGCGCCTGATCGCTGAGGCGTCGAACGATGCTCTGTCGGCCACCAGCGCCGACGAACTGCAGGACGTAGCAAATCGCTATTTATCGCACATGAACGTGTGCGCGCGTCCCGAGGCGAATCGTTTCGCCGCGCGAACGGTCGAGACCGCTAAACTGCTGATTCAGAAGCACTTCGCCGAAGAGATCAACGACGAGTGGGTGGCGGGTCGCGTGCATCTCAGCCGTTCGCACTTTCGATATCTCTTCAAGGCGCTCACCGGAGTGCCGTTCAAGCGGTACTTGTCGGAGATCCGCCTAAACCACGCGCGTCAGTTGTTGGAGAATTCGCCACTGAGCGTGAAAGAGGTCGCGGCAAAGGTGGGCTATTCCGACTCGAGCAGTTTCTATCGGGCGTATCGGGCACACCACGGAGTACCCCCGACCGCACACAAGACGGCGTCCATCTAATCGGGCCGTTGGTTGACGTGGGGGTGGCTGGAGGGTACAATCCACGCCTGTCGTTGCGGGGTGGAGCAGCCTGGTAGCTCGTCGGGCTCATAACCCGGAGGTCGTAGGTTCAAATCCTACCCCCGCTCCCAGAATTCGTCGGGTCGTCCGCTTAGGGCGACCCGCGTTCTTTTCTGCAGCCCTCTTTAGTCGCCGTCGAGTACGTCGTCGGCCCAGGAGAGGCCGGCCATCATGTTGGGGAAGCCCACGGTCGTGGTGGCCTGAAGAATTGCGTGCCGAATCTCCTCTTTCGTCGCACCCGCCTCCACGGCTTTGCGCACGTGGCTGCGCACTCCGCCTTCCTGCCGCGCTCCGACCGCGATGCCGATCTTGATGAGTTCACGGGTCTTGGCGTCGAGCGGACCAGCCGCCGAAACGGAATCACCAAGCGTGTGATAAGCCTCAGCGATGGCGGGGTAGTCCGTCAGAAACTTCGTGTACCTTCCGGGGAGTTTTGCCATGCCCCATCATGGCACCGACGAAGGGGCGTGCGAAAGGGCGTAAGATGCGATGCGTGGAGGGCAGCGGACGCGAAGCCGTAATCCTCGCCGGGGGCCGAAGTTCGCGCATGGGCCGCGCGAAGTCCGGCATCGTCGTGGACGGGCAGACGATCTTGGAGCGCATCGGCACGGAACTGGAGGGAGCAGGTTTTCTGGTCTCGATTCTCGGAGGCGATCCCGTCGAGAGGTGGCCACAGATTCCGGATTCGGTCGTTCACTCTGGCCCGTTGGCCGCGCTCGCGGACTACTCACTTCAAGGAGAAGCGCTGTTCGTCGCATCGTGCGACATGCCGCTGTTTCGCGGTGCGGCCGCCATCGCGGTTTTCGAGGCGCTGGGCGACGCGCACGCATGCATGCCGACCTTGGGCGGACGCGCGCAGCCTTTGTGCGCAGCCTATTCCGCCGGAGCGCTCGCCAGAGCGCGGGAGATGTCCGCGCAAGGCGAGACGCGCGTGATGAAGTGGGTGGAATCGTTGGACACGCTCTTCCTCGACGAAGAGGATCTGCGAAACCGAGGGGTAGATCCGAACTGGGTGCGCAGCGCAAACACGCTGTCCGAATTGGAGGCGATCCTCGAGGACGCTTAGCCCAACGTGTCGTTGAGCGACTGAAGGCAGTGCAGCGTGATGACTTGGTGGTCGGTCGTGAGGACGCCGTTCTTCTGCCACCGGCTCATCACGCGAATCGTGGTTTCCACCGTCGTTCCCGCCATTTCGGCGATGTCCTGGCGCGTTAGGGGCACTTCGAGAACGGTTCCAGTCTCCGCAGGCTTGCCATAGGAGGTCGCCAGGATGAGAAGGACCGCGGCGACGCGCTCTTCGACCTTGCCCGAAGACAGGCGCGTCATCATGTCGTATGCGCGGCGCAGCCGAGGGCCGAGCGTCTTCAGGATCATGTCCTTCAACTTCTCGTTATGCTCATAGACGTTGAGGAACAGAGGCGTCGGGATTTTGAGATACCAACAGTTGGAGACTGCGAGCGCGCTGAGGGGATAAATATGGCTTTCGATGGCGGCCATGATTCCTGCCGGCTGAGATGGGCCGAGGAGCTCCACCGTCACCTCGTGCCCGTGGGGTGAGGTCTTCGTGAGTTTGACGAAGCCGCTGCCGATGATGGCGATGAACTCGGCCGTTGCGCCGGATAACCAAATGACTTCGCCGCGTTCCGCGTAGGCGAGGTACGAGTTCTGTTCGAGCAGACCGAAGTCCTCATCGCTCAGCGAACTGAGAACTTCGCACTGGCGAAGCACGTCGCGATGGTTCGGGCGCTTAGCGACTTCTCTCATATAGTTTCTCAGGGCTCCGACCCTCTCACGCACTGGCGAGCCTCGCTTTCGGAAGAATCAGGCCAAGCACGGACGCGGCCCAGATGCCGAGGCCGACCAGTTCGACGAAACCCGTGAACCCCATCGGCGCGAATGCGATCGGAGTGAAGTCGGTCGCGACTTCGCACGCGACGCGCGCCATGTTCCCAATGTTGATGAGCCAGAAAACTGACCAGAGTCGGGGAAGGCTTGTCGGGTCGCGATCCGTCATCGAGGCCGCCACATGAAGTGAGAAGCCGATGATCATCTGTGAAATGAAGCCGACCGTCACCGCGTGGCGGATCGCCCCGGTGTAGGCGTGAGAAAAGGGAACCCCGAGGAGGCTGAGGTGAACCGGCTCCCAGACGAGAAGGACGCCCGCGATGAACAGCCACGCAAGGGAGGCGCGCTGGAACTTGTGCGAGCGGAGGTATGTGTCGGCCGGCTCGAAAATCCGCGCTGCGACGATGGCAGCGGTCGCTCCGAATAGCAGGAGCGGGCCCGAAGCGTAGTAGAGGGCTCCCGCGCCCGGCGCCAGGCCCGCATCGAAGAACTGAATCCAGCCGACGATGCGGACGATGACGCCGAGATTCCAGAGGAAGAAGGCCGCATTCGCCCAAGCCCGGAGAGGCTCACGGTAGCCGAAGCAATGGCTGAACTTGGACAGCCCGACTCCGAAAATCATGTTCGCAACAAATCCGAGGAAGGTGGCCTCCCTGTATGGAGAGAACCACTGGGCCACGAATTGAATCGAGGCATTGGGATCGGACTGGTGTGAACCGGCGAACAGGATCGGATCGAGCCATGCGATGCCTATGAAGTAGAAGAGGGAAACGAAGACGTAGAGCGTTTGCCAGGGGGCCTTGCCCTGCTTACTGCGCGTCAGGCCGATGTTGGCGACGAACAGCGTGACTCCGACCGCCTGAAGGACGGAGGAGCCGATTCCCACTGGGAGCCACACCTCCGGCTGCACCCGAACGAGGGGCTCGGCGGCGAACCTCAGGCCGATGCCAACGGCGATCGTGATGAGGCTCAGCCAGGCGAGTGTATTGAACAGCCTGAGTTTGCTCTGCATCGGCGCGTGCTGCTGCAGGGCGAAACCGATGATGAAGAAGCCGACCCATCCGAAGACCTGGCTGTTGGCGTGCGCGAGCACGTAGGGGGTCCAGGCCGACGCTGTGTAACTTCCCTGGACGGAGATGCCGTAAAGGGCGACGGCGCCGAGCAGACAGCCTGCCGTTAGAACGGAGAGAATCCCTGCGATGAAAAAGGGCTTGTAGATTTCGACGAATGCCTTCCGTTCCTCCGGCTTGTTGCGTGTGAGGAGCTGGACGTTTGAGGCAGTGGCTGGGGATGACATGCCTGAAATGAATCCTATGTCGAAGGGGTAGACGCCTGACATGACACGCGTCATAATTTCGCGTAGATAAGGAATGGGCGGAGTTATGACAGGTGTCATAGCGGCCCTCCTCCGCGATCCTGAGAATTAGGGGGGTCGGCCAGAAGGCCGGCTTTTGATAAAAAATGGCAACACGACACCCAGTCCCTGGACGCCACATGGGCGCCATACCCGAGCCGAAAGGGAACGTCCGCGTCGTTCGCACCACCGACAGCCCGAACTGCACGGGCGCATGTGGATGGCTTGCCACTGTGGTTGACGACGTCATCGTCGATCTCAAGCCTGCCGCCGACTATCCGTGCGAGGAGTACAACCCGCGCGGCTGTCTGCGCGGCATGTCCATGACGCACATGATCTACGGGCCGGACCGCATCAAGCGCCCGCTGATCCGCACGGGTGCGCGTGGAGAAGGCAAGTGGCGCGAGGCGTCGTGGGACGAAGCACTCGACTACATCGCCGAGAAGATGATCCACATCCGTGACAACTACGGATACGAGAGCATCATGCTCTTCAACCAGGTTGTCGGAACAGGTTACGTTCAGAAGGGTGCACAAATCCGAATGGCGGCGAAACTCGGGATGTCATTCGCCACCGCATACGACTTTAACGGCGACATCTCAATGGGCTTCACTCACACCGTCGGGATTGACTGCGTGGAATGCGAAACGAAGAGTTGGGGCTACGCCCGCTACGCCATCTTGTGGTCGAGCAACGTGTTCCAAACGAGAATTCCAGATGCGAAGTTTCTGACGAAGCACGCAAAGCAGAACAACAACTGCAAGATCGTCTGCATTGACCCGAGATGCAGTCAAACGGCAAAGGGCGCCGACCTCTGGCTGCCCATCCACCCCGGCACGGACTGCGCCCTCGCTCTCTCCATGTGCCATGTGATCATGGAGAAGAACCTGGTGGATTGGAAGTTCCTCCAGAAATTCACCGACTGCTGCACGTTCGTGAGATCCGACAACGGGATGAGGCTTCGAGCCTCTGACCTGGGCTTGGGCAGCGAAAGCGAGTTCGTGGTGTGGGATGAAGGGAAGAACGATTGGTTCGTCCTCCCGGCGGACACCCTCAAACTGCCGGAAGACGCGAAGTTCGCCTTTCGCGGAACGCGCACCGTAAACATCGGCGGCCAAGACGTGAAGGTCACGCCGGTGTTCCAGATACTCGAAGACGTGATCATGCGGGACGAGTACCGGCCGGAGAACGTCGCGAAGATCACCGACATCCCGGCCGAGACGATTCGCCAGATCGCAACCGAGTACGCGACGATTCGCCCCGCCTCCATCATCATCGGAATGGGGATCAACCACAGGCTGCACGGCGACCTCACGATGCGCGCGATCCTGTTCCTGGCTTCGCTCGTGGGCGCACACGGGAAGCCCGGCGAATCCGTTTCGATCTACTCCGGACAGCACCACTTCCGCCTCGACGTTTCCGGGTGGTGGTTCCCGAACGGAAAGCGGCCGAACATGGTGCCGATGCACTACTTCGTCATGGGTCGGCCGACGAAGACGATCAACCCAAAGATCAAGTTCCCTCAGCATGGATTCCACGGACTGATCGTCTCGCACGCGAATCCGCTCGTTACCGAGTTTTCAGGTCCACTCAAGGAGGCGATTGACCGCTGCGAGTTGTATGTCGCCATCGACTTTTCAATGACGCCGACGTGCGAGTATGCGGACGTGGTGCTCCCGGCGCCCACTTTTTGGGAGAAGTACGAACTCGTCGGCACGAGCTGCCATCCGTACTTGCAGATACAGCAGGAGGTGGTGCCGCCGCAATATGACAGCCGCACAGAGTTCTGGATCGTGCAAGAACTCATCCGACGGCTGGATCCAAGCCTTCTGCCGGAATTCGATTACACGGAATTCGACGCCATCGAGATGATGCTCGCGACGGGCGGAAAGGAAGTGGAGGGTATCACCCTCGATGCCCTGATGAAGGGACCGGTGCGCCTGAAGGTGCACGATCCGGAGTGCGGACTCGATGAGCAGATTCATGACGAGAAGCCGTTCCCTCCGCGTGCCTATCCGTTCCCCGAAGGCGCGCAGCGCGAATTCCTAAAGACCGGTCGCATGGAGTTCTACAAGGAAGAGGAAGTCTTCGGCAAACTCGGCGAATCGGTGCCTGTCTACAAGCCATCGTTCGAGCACCTGCATCCTGAAGATCAGGCCTTGCCGTTCTCGATAGTAACGCCGCACTCGAAGTGGCGTGTGCACTCGACGCACAGCAACAACCCGGTGCTCCTCAACCTCAACCGCAAGCCGGTCGTCGAGATCAATCCGAAGGACGCGGCGGAGAGAGGCATCTCGGACGGCGATGAGGTTGAAATTTACAACCGGCGGGGATCGTATCGCCTCTGGGCCCTTGTCACCGAGGCGATCAAACCGGGAGTGCTGTGCACAGATCACGCATGGTGGGACCGTTACCTAGCGGGCGGCCACTACCAAAGCGTGCACACATTCCAAACCGTGAAACCCACGCACGAAAACTACTACATGCCTGCCGTCTACGCGCCTGGGCAACACTGGAAGGACACAAGGGTCGAGATTAGGAAGGTGAAATAGCATGGCGCGGATGGCGATGCTCATCGACCTGACGCGATGCATCGGATGCGATGCATGCACAGTCGCCTGCAAGCAGGAGAACGGAACGCCCGTCGACGTCTTCTTCGCTCGCGTGCTGAACGTGGAGTACGGCACGTATCCGAACGTGAAGCGCGTTTACATCCCGGTTCTCTGCAATCACTGCGACGATGCGCCTTGTCTTAAGAGTTGTCCGAACAAAGCGATTATCCGCAGGCAAGACGGGATCGTCCTGATCGATCAGGATCGGTGCCGAGGGACTGGAGCGTGCGTCTCTGCATGCCCATACGGGAACATCTATCTCAACACGCACGATCACTGGTATCTCAACCCCGATGAGCCTTACGAGCGAGACTTCGTCAAACCGAGGCTCAGAAGAAACGTCGCGCGCAAATGCACGTACTGCGCTCACAGAGTGGACGAGGGGCTCGATCCCGCTTGCGTCGTCGCATGCCCCACCACCGCCCGCATCTTTGGCGACTTGGACGATTCCGACAGCGTGATCTCGAAATACATCCGCGAGCAGAAGGAAACGACTGCCCGAGAGCCGTTCCACCTCCTTCCTGAGGCGGGCACGAAGCCCGCGGGCCTTTACCTCGGAACGATGTCCGAACAGCAGGTTTCGACGCTCGGCGAGCGTGCGCCGGCGGAAACGGTCGAATACGTGCCTTACGAGAGCGCGGAGCCTCCCGTCGACGGGGCGCACGCGGGTCGAAGCACTGGTCTCTCCCTGATTCTCGGTTTAGTTCTTGGGTTCGGACTGCTCGCATCGTCTGCGCAGGCCCAATCGGACGCGACCATCGCGTCAAAGGCCAACGCATTGGACGTGTACTCTACGACGACCTGCGGCGGCTGCCATGGCGTGGAAGCGATGGGCGGTTTCGGCCCTCCGCTTGCGCGCACGAAGCTGACGCTCGAAGAGTTCCGCCAGATTGTAAGGAAAGGGCAGGGAATGATGCCCTCCATTCCCGCCTCGGAGCTTTCGGACGCGGATCTGAGTTCCACGTACAACGAAGTCAAAGCCGCGGAATGGAAGGAAGAGCAGATCCCGATTGCGTACAAGGTGGGACAACTGCTCAGCACGAAGAACGTCTCGAAGTTCTTCACATGGGTGTTCATCATCTCGTTCCTCTTCGGCCTCAAAGTGCTTTGGTACTGGCTGAGCGCGGCAGGGATCAAACACCTAATGCCATACCTGGGCAAGGTCGGCTACGCGAAATCAGCTTTCATCGCACTTCGCAGCCTGGTGGTGGACGGTCTGCTCGTCGCATCACTTTGGAGACGGAGCAAGAAGCGGTGGTTCATGCACGGCCTCATGCTCTACGGAATGATCGGCCTCATCGTGGCGGACATCCTGATGGCGATCTACAACCCCTCGAGGAGCCACCTGCCGCTCAACGACCCACTGAAGTGGCTTCCCGTGGGATCGGGAATCGCAGTCTTCCTCGGCGCGCTATACGTCAAGATTCGGTACTCCACGGACGAATACATTGACAACGGCCTGACACTTGGAAGAGACTTCCTCTTCGTAAACCTGCTATTCCACACTGTCTTCAGCGGTTTTCTCGACGTTTGGATCGGTCGAGTCGGCGAGCCCGGATGGGTCATGCCGATTCACATCTATCACCTGGCTTGCGTTGCCCTATTGATGCTGACCGCTCCCTTCACTCGCTTCCAGCATGCATTCGTCGTGCCGTTCTTGGTGGCAATGACGAGGCTTTCGGAAGCTGTGACTCAAGGCCAAGCGCATCCCGGATTCGTGTATGAGCCTTCCCCTGGAAGGCATCACAAGTCGGAGCGCATCGCCTCCGACGTCATCCAGAACATCGACCCGGACTTCAAAGGGAAGGTCCGAATTCGTTACTACCCGTAGCAACCTAAAGAGACGAAATGAGCGAACCAACTCAATCAACAAAATTCGGCGAAGAACCGGAGTCGCCACAGCGCAGAAAGGTTCTCGGCTGGCTCGTCGGAGTCATCAACCTTCTCGTCGTCGGCGCCGTCATCGGTCCGGTTCTCGGCTTCATGGGAGGCCCGCTTGCGCGCAGGCGCGAGTCACCGCAATGGATCCCGGTCATGGACGAGTCCGACCTGCCCGACGGGTCCGTCCGCGAGGTGAAGTACGCGGTTCGCGTGCAGGACGGATACAGAATTGCGAACCACGAGTACGTCGTGTATCTGAAGCGGAACGGTTCCGAAGTCATCGCCCTCGATCCGACTTGCACTCACCTCGGCTGCCGAGTGAAGTACCAGGAGGAAAAGAGCCGTTTCTTCTGCCCATGCCATGGCGGCGTCTTCGACGCAGAAGGCAAGGTCGTGAGCGGACCGCCCCCCCGGGCTCTCGACCGACACTCGGCGAAGTTCGAAGGCGGCAAAGTCTGGGTGAAGCGAGAGGCATAAGCGATGGAACAGAAGGACCTAACGCCTGAATCTCCAGTAGTACGCGAGCCGGAGCCGGTTACCGAAGAAGAGCGCCTGCGTCGTGCACGGCCCGGGCTGAAAGACTGGCTCGAACTGCGACTCGGCTGGTGGGGTTTCGTTCGCAAGAACTTGGACGAACCGATGCCTCCCGGCGTCGGATGGTGGCAGACGCTCGGCAATCTTGTCCTCACACTGCTGGTCTTCCAATTTGTGACCGGCATCGCCCTGGCGATGTATTACAGCCCCTCACCGGACACGGCGTACCAGAGCGTGAAGCACATCACGGAGAACGTCACGCTTGGCTCCTTCGTCCGTGGGCTGCACAGTTACGGATCGAGTGCGATCATGATCGCGATCGTTCTCCACATTCTGCGGACGTTCTTCTGGGGCTCCTACAAGAGACCCCGAGAACTTACGTGGGTCGTCGGTAGCGTGATCTTCATGATTATGCTGGGCTTCTCCTTCACTGGCTACCTTTTGCCGTGGGATCAGAAGGCGTATTGGGCGACCGTGGTCGGGACGAGAATCATCGCAACGGTTCCGCTCGTCGGCGAAAGCCTGCTCGTCCTGGTACGGGGGGGCGAAGAAGTCGGCGCCCTGACCTTGACTCGGTTCTATGCGATTCACATCATGCTTCTCCCGGCGGGGCTGATCGCGCTGACTGGACTTCACCTCTATCTCGTTCGCAGGCACCACATTGCAGGGCCCGTAACGCCGGTGAAGGGCAGGCCACGCCCCTTCTATCCTTCGCAACTGTTCAAGGACGCAGTTGTCGTGTTGGTCGGGGTGGGGGCCGTCGTGTTCCTGGCGATCGCCATGCCGCCGGGACTCGAAGGAGTCGCCGATCCGACGGGAACGGACTTTGCGCCGAGGCCCGAGTGGTATTTCCTCGGCCTCTACGAACTTCTCAAGATCATGCCGCCCGGTTACGAGGTCTTAGCGACGTTCGTGATTCCCGGAATCATCAGCGTCGGGATGCTCATCCTTCCGTGGCTTGACCGATCGAGGTCGAGGCATCCCGGAAAGAGGCAACTCATCATCGACCTCGCGATGGCAGTCATCCTGTTGATCGGTCTCTGCACGTTGAAGGGAATCCTGGAGACGCCTCCGCCTCACACACCCAGCGAGGCATCGCATTCTGCGGCTGCACCTGAAACGGCTACAATGGCCGAGCGGTGAGCCCGGAACCGACGAGCACGCAAATCAGCGCCTGGTTCACAGGACCGAAGGCGGAGAACGGGGAGGCCTTCGCGCAACTTTTGGGCCGCGTCGTTGCCGATTATCACTACTGGCGCAGAAACTACTTCCCGCAGGACGGAATCGTCGTGGACTCGCACATGCGGCGCGAGCATGCCGACTTCTGGGACTCTTTCGACGACAAACTCAACGAACTGCTCGCGCTGCTCAAGGCTGACTTTCCGTTTCACAGCCCGCGCTACGCTGCGCACATGCTCTGCGAACAGACCCTTCCGAGCATCGCCGGATACTTCGCCGGAATGCTCTACAACCCGAACAACGTGACCGCAGAAGCGGCGCCTGTGACGGTGAGACTCGAACTCGAAGCCGCGCACATGGTCGCTCGGATGTTGGGCTACGGCGAGGACTCGTGGGCGCACATCACTTCGGGGGGGACAGTCGCGAACATCGAAGCGCTGTGGATCGCGCGAAACGCCCGCTATCTGCCTCTGCTCACGAACGAAATGCGCGATCTTCTCGGGCTCGAGCCGGCAGTTTTCGAAGATTGGCGGAGTGTGCGCCCGCTCGACTGCCTTCGCATGTTGGAGGGAGTGTTCACAGAAGCTGAAGAAAAGTACGGAGCGAATGCCGAGACGGTGAGGCGCGCGATCTGGGCGTTTCGGCAGGCGAAGTCGAATGCCGCCGTTGCTGGAATGGCGAGCGTCATCGAACACTGCGGGTCCAAGCCTTATCTCTTTGTGCCGGAGACGGCCCACTACTGCCTGTCGAAATCTCTTGATGTTCTGGGAGTCGGTCGAGGATCCCTCGTCTCGGTGCCGGTAAACGATCAGTTCGAGATGGACGTTGGCGCGCTCTCATCCCTTTTGGGCGAAATGGAATCTTCGGGGGGGCACGCTCTCGCCGTCGTCGCCGTCATTGGAAGCACGGAGGAGGGAGCGATCGATCCTCTCAACGAACTCCTGGACCTGCGATCCGCACGCGAAGACGCTGGGAAGCAGTCATTTTGGATTCACGCGGACGCGGCCTACGGAGGCTATCTGAGAACGATGACGGTGCCTTCGAGAATCGGGCTCGGCGACCCGAAGACGACGGTTCGAGTCGGTTCTCAGTCCGTCGAGTTGGAACTGAGTTTGCCGCACCGAAGCGCGTGCGATTCCTTGGAGCGTCTCGGAGAGTGCGACTCGATCGCGATCGACCCGCACAAGTTGGGTTACGTGCCTTATCCCGCGGGCGTCGTCTGCTTCCGTTCCAACCTGGTGAAAGCACTCGCTCGCCAGGATGCGCCGTACATCGAGGAGGCAGCCTCCGATCCGAGCGCTGAGAGGAGCGCGGAAGGCATCGGCGTCTACATCCTCGAAGGCAGCAAACCGGGGGCCGCCGCCGCCAGCGTCTGGCTGAGTCACAAGTTGATACCTCTCGACGGCTCCGCGCACGGAGTGTTGATGCGGGAGTCGGTGCGCAACGCGAGCGAACTTCACACGCTCCTCGAACAGTGGCCCTCCTTGACGGGCGAGGAATCTGTGAGGGCGGTTACGCTCTGCACTCCGGGTTCGAACATCGTCTGTTACGCTTTTCGCGCGACGAACCGCGACATGTCCCTTCAAGAGATCAACGCCCTGAACCGGCGCCTTTACCAAGAGTTCAGCATGACGCCAGGAGCCGACCGCCCGATCCAAGATCAGAGGTTCTTCGTGAGCCGAACGGTTCTGTCTTCTGCTCAGTATAAGGTGCAAACCGTGAAGGGGTTCTTGGATCGGTTGGGAGTGTGCGAAGAGGAGTACGAGCGGGAGGGCGTGTTCCTGCTGCGTTCGGTGCTGATGAACCCGTGGTACGGCGCAGCCAAGGCCCGGGGCCAGTATTACGTGTCAGAACTAGTGGGCGACCTCTTCTGTGCGACCAGGCGGATCACATCATCGTAGGCGAGAGGACGCTTGCCATTGTGGCCTGCGCCGTGTAAGTTGATCGCCTCTGTGAGGATTGGTCTGTCCCCCGTTTCTGGACTGGTATGTGAGTTAGCCTGGCATTCGTTTTGATGTTTTCAGGATTGCCGCAATGGCCTACCCAAGGGGGGCAGAACACTCGTTTGCGAAGTGCTTCTTCATCTTGTCGTTCTCCACACCATGCAAGGCCAAGACTAACCCAAAACCAGTCTAGAATTTGGGGATAAATCCGATCGTCTGCGTCGCACGGTACGCCGCCCAACTCGATCTCAGTTACACTTCTCGTCGGGTAGACCGCACGACTGCTCCGTTGGGGGCCAAGGCGCAGAACAAGATTGGCTTGTGCCGGCTCCAGTAGTTGCCATTGTGTAGAACACAGGCGGACAGTTCGGTCCAACGCACGTGATTCTTATACAAATTCCGTTGCAGCAGGCCCCGCTCTCCGGGTGTATAAAGCATGAATTGCGCATTGCCTGTGAACTGACCGTACAGCCAAAGCCACAAGAGGACGTGATCAGACAAGTGCCACCGGGCAAATCCACTGGCCTCCATGCTGCCGATGCGGCCCAGATTGCCGACACGGCTGCAGCGTTTAAGATCCACGAACAATACTTGTGACGAGTGTGTGTTAGATTCGATTTCATACCAATACTCCCGCCGAGTTCTAGCGTCTTGCCACATCCCAGCGGATGTTGCGGTTCCAAGAGGCCGGCTCAACCGTTCCGTCTAACCGAAGGATGAGCACATCAAGGTTCTCTGGGGCCTCGTAGATGCGGACCGGGTCGTTCATGTTCCCGTCGAACAGAACCGGCAGGCGCTCCCCCCTCTCGGAGTACAGCGGGGCGAATGAACCGTGTTCGGATGGCTTGTCATACGACGACGGGTACACCATCTCGTAGTGGCTGCCCTCCGTGACCCACACACCGTTCGGTCGGCTAACCTGAAACGTACGCAATCCGTCCTGAACCGACCACGGATGTCCAGGTTCCAACAAAGTGAGAATGTGGGGCGGGAGGCCAGCATCGGAATACGTTCGCCGCTGATCGACTGGCTTCGGCGGGTACTGCAAGCGATAGAGAGCCAGCGCTCGGCCGATCTCTCTAAGTTTGGCAACGCTTTCTTCTACGTCGTAACCTTTCACTCTCGATCTCGAGATGATGGCGAACGCGGCGCTCGCAGCGAGGCTTCCGAGCAGGCACCACCACACCGCGGTCCTTACAGTCGTCTTCAGTGGTTTCATCTGTTTCACTTCCTCCGTTGCAGCGCCCTCCAGTCGTGCGCCGCAATGTGATTGTCGTTTCCGCGGCCGGCGTAGGCGAAAGCCCGGAGGGCAAGACGGTACGTTTCGGCCGGAGAAGTTGCGAATTGAGTCTGAGACCATACCAGCTTCCGCTCCGGGGATAGCAAGTATGCTCGCGGCAAGAAACAGACGTTATAAATGCGGCCAAGCCTAAATGACTCGTCCTCCATGAGGACTACATGCTCCATCTTGCCTTCCACCTTGTGTTTGTTGTCGGAGCGTCCGCCAGCGACTATTATTATGAGGGGCAGGCGTGGATCGACAAGTCTGGCAATGCTGCGAACCTGTTCCTCCGTGCAGTTGCATGGCTGAACGAACAGTAAACATCGAAATCGTTGAGGGAAGGGGTCGATCGGCAGCTCTTGGCTGTTCACGATGGGTAGGATAGTCCCGAGGACCGGGTCCTCGGCCGTCCTGCGGAGTGCGTTAGTTCTTGAATCCAGGGTCGCATGACCAGTTCTGACTCCGATTCCCAAAAGCCATACGTTGGCTGCTAACAGTGTTAGGTAAACCCAGGCTGGAAGATTGCCTGTGAACAAGAGGTAGAGGGCCCGTCTTGACATTACTGGTTTCTCGTGAGCACCTGATCGACGTCAGCCGGGAGGTAGGAGTTGCCCGTCCTCAGCAAGAATTTCGGGCAACTCGTTATCCCTGCCGCAAGTTGGACTGCGGAACCAGGATCTAAATAGACGGGCCCGGTCCAACCCACTTCCCGCACAAATGTCTTGACGGGGCCCAAATCCCGATAGGACACGAGGGGCATGGCTCGCTCGCGTGCCGGAAGCGAACGGGCAACGACCTTGCACGGCTCACAGCAACAAGTGAAGAACAAGCCGTCCGCGGATTGGATAACGTCTTGCGCGTCGCAGAGTTCACCTCCCTCGGTTCTCAAAGCCAAACCGGTCGCCAGCCCTAATCGGGTCGGAGGTGTGTCTCCCCCCGAGCATCCGAATCCCATCCCGGCTGTCAGACCGATAGCCGAAATCAGACCTGGATGCAGAATCCTTACCCCACTAAACGGAGACCATACCCGACACCGCGGGTCGGGGTGGGCGAACTAGTCTGACCTGGCCAAAGTTGCTCAACCTTCAGATCTGGCTTCGGTCGAAGACGTGGTCCCTGGGCACGAGGCCGATCTGGCTCGACCTCCCCAAGGGCCATCCGAACAGGTTCAGGTGCAGGTGCGCCCAAGCTCTAGCCTGCCGAGGCGCGTGAGTCATACGCCCGCTCGTGACCCAGTCTCATCAACTGCTTCAGGTGATACAGTTCGTGCCAGAGGGCGCGGCGAAACACCTTGCGAGGCGTCCACAACTCGCCGTCACACTCGTAAACATCATTCATCTCCAGAAAGCAACGACGCTGATCTGGATTCTCAAGCAGCATCGAACGACATTCGTCAAGCAGCGCGAGGGGGTCTTGGGATGCGTCCGGTGCCAGGCGGTCTGCGGGAGATCCAGGAATCCTCGACGCATACCACCACTCGGCCTGTGCGACATGACGCAACGTTTCCGCGACGCCCTCGATCCCTTCCGGTGCGGCCGCCGCTGATTCAAGCAGGGCTCCTCGGCTTGCCTGGAGGAACCTCCCGATCTTGTCGAGATCCGTCGAACTGAGCGCATGTTTGTCCCAGTCGAAGAGACCTGTCGTGTCTCCGACGGCCAATTCACCGTCCGATTCCACTCGCTCCACGACCTCGAACTGGGATTCCGGATTTGTTTCGAGCGAACCGCCGTCGAAGTCCCACTTGAGGCCATTCGTCTGCATCCAGGCTGCAGCGAATCCCACGCCCGCGCGAAGATCGTCCAGCGCAGTCTCCTGACTTCGGCCTTGACCGGACGCGAAGGCGAAGGCGAACGCCCAAGCCATACACCCAGAACCTGGGTTCACTTCGATGGCGACCGGAATGCGCTGTGAGTCCACCAGTCGCGAGATTTTAATCCAAAGCACGCCCGTAAAGCGAAGGATCCACGATGGCGTGGACTTCCGCCGGTACACTCTCTTCGCCGCATTGGAGGTACATGATGGACCGACAGCCGCGTACGATCGACGAATATCTCGACGGGCTTTCCGACGAGATGCGGAACGCCCTCGAATCCCTGAGAAAAAGAGTCCGCAAACTCGTTCCTGAAGCAGAAGAGTGCATCGGATACTGCATGCCGACATTTCGACTCCACGGGCGCAACTTCGTCCACTTCGCAGCCTTCAAGAATCACTGCAGTTTCTTCCCGGGCGCAGCGATCGTCGAATCGTTTCAAGGCGATCTCGAGGGGTTCAAGACGTCAAAAGGCACGATACAGTTCCTCCCGGAGAAGCCGATTCCTGGAAAGATCCTGGAGAAGATCATTCGCGCGCGGCTCGCGGAAGAAGCCGAGCGCGCCGCAGAGCGCGCGTCGAAAGCGAAGCGGAATAGGAAGGCCCCCCCTCGCAAATAGCCGGCCCTTCGTTAGCAGGGCCGCTCTGCGCCGCCCCGTGCGTAGAACCACCAGTTCAGCACGAGGTTGAACAGATAGAAGACGGCAACGCTGTAGAAGAACACACTCGCGGTGCCGAACGATTGGAGGCAGCTGCCGACCGCCACCGAGAAGATGAAGGGCCCGTAAGCGGCGATCGCAGAAGTCCATCCGATGACGCCCGCAGCCTGCCTCGGCTCGAAGATCATCGGCATCTGCTTGAATGTCGAAGCGTTGCCTGCGCCGCAGAAGAAGAACAATCCCAGCATGAACCACACGAAACCTGGAAACTGATCGAGTGAGGTTGGGTTGGTATAGAAAGTCACCCCGATCGCGCAAACGATGAGGCCGATGGCGCTGAACATCGTGACCTTCGCGCCACCGATCTTGTCGCTGATGGGGCCGAACAGAATTCTCACAAGCGCTCCCACGAGCGGGCCGAGGAAGGCGTACTTGAGAGGATCCGGCCCCCCCTCGAACTTGCTCGTGTAAACCTCCTTGATGAGGAGAGGGAAGATTGCGGCAAATCCGGAGAACGAGCCGAACGTCATGATATAGAGCGAAGTCATGCACCACGTGTGCTTGTTCTTGAAGATGTCAGTCTGCTCGCGGACAGTTGCTCGAACAGGCACGCTCCGCAGATAGATCATTGATAGAAGCGCAGCGAGGAGGATGAACGGCACCCAGATGTACGCCGCGTTCTGCAGCCAGAGCGCCGAAGTCTGTCCTTCTTTGGTGAACGTCTGGCTTCCGCCGAGCAGGCTGCCGAACAACGCGAACCCGATGATCCAGGGCACGACGAACTGTGCGACCGACACACCGAAGTTCCCGATTCCGGCTTGTATCGCGAGCGCGGTTCCCTGAAGCCTCTTGGGGAAGAAGAGGCTGGTCGACGGCATGAACGAAGAGAAGTTGCCTCCACCGAAACCTGCGAGGAACGCCAAGAGCATCAGCACCCCAAACGGCGTGTCGGGGTTTTGAACTGCGATCCCCCACCCGATGCATGGAATCGCGAGCAGCAGCGTGGAAACGGTCACCGTCGTTCGCGTGCCAAACACGGGGATAAGGAATGTGTGAACGATTCGCAGCGTTCCGCCCGCGAGGCCCGGCATAGCCGTGAGCCAGAAGAGTTGCTCATTCGTAAGGTCAAAGCCTATGCCCTGTAGCTTGACGACGATGGCGCTTACGAAGAACCACGTAAAAAACGCGAGCATCAGAGAGAAAGTGGTGAAAATGAGAGTTCTCCACGCGATCGCTTTACCCGTGCTTTCCCAAAATGCGGCGTCTTCGGGACTCCACTCGCGTATCCACGTGCCGCCTTTCGCTCCCGATGTTGGTTCGCTTGCTGTGCTCATGATTGTTCGTCTCTCAAATTGCGGTTATGTTGCCTTTACGAGCCGGCCGCCAGAACGTCCTCTCGACGCGCGTCGCCCGAGTCGAGTTTGCCGGGGTCCTTCATCCCGCGCGTCATGCGCAGGACCACGATGTGCATCCACACGAGGCAAATGACGGAGATGAGGGCGAGAAGAAGCCAGCAGGTCGTCCACAGGCCGGTCGCCTTCAGCAGATAGCCGAAGATGATCGGGCAGAAGAACCCGCCCAGCCCGCCGATGACGCCCACCAGCCCGCCGACGGTTCCGACGTCGTTCGGGAAGTAGTCGGGAATGTGTCGGTAAACGGCAGCCTTGCCGATACCCATCGCGATGCCTGCGATGAAGACGAGGCCGGTGAAGACCCAGACGTTCGCTTGGAAATACAGGTGAGTGGTTCCCCTCGCAAGGAGTTGCCTGCGCTTGACTTTGTCGCCCTGCTTCACCACCGGTTCTTGCCAGCCCGTGAACGTGGGCCAGACCAGCGCCTTCTCGTCCAATTGCTCGACGGAGATGTCGGATTTCGTTTTCAGCGTGTAGGTCTGGTTGCCGACGACGACGGCGTTGGCCGAGACCGACGCCACCGTGCCGTCCGCATCAGCGAGAACCCCCTCCCCGGGGGACGTGATCTGCATGCGCGGAGCGACGAGAAGGAAGAAGCAGATTGCGCAAATCGACAGCACCCAGTACATCGTTGTGCGCGCTCCGTAGTGATCCGACACCCACCCCCCGAGCGCGCGAATGACTCCGGATGGCAGGCTGAAGATGGACGCCATGAGTCCTGCCCCCGCAAGGCTCATCGCATAAACGTTCAAGTAATACGGTATCAGCCACTGCGCCAGGGCAACGAACGCCCCGAAGACGAGGAAGTAGTAGACGCCAAACCTCCACACTCGCATGTCGCGCAGCGGCCGCAGCATCTCGACGTAAGACTTCTGCGATGCGATCTCGGGCTTCTTCTGGACAGAAAGGAGAGCGAAGATGATCGCCATCACGACGAGCGCGCCGGCGTAGATGAGCGGCATCTGACGCCAGCCTTCGGGGTTCTCGCCTCCGTTGGTGAGGTACTTCAAGAGAATCGGGCCGCCGAGGCTCGTCACTCCGGAGCCCGCGTTGCCCATGCCGAAAACTCCGAGCGCTGTGCCTTGGCTCTTTTTGGGGAAGAAGACCGATGTGTAGGCGATGCCGACGGCAAACGATGTGCCGCTCACTCCAAACACAAGACCGCAGATCATCAGACTTGTGAACGTGTCTGCGAAACTCGTGAGGACCAGCCCGACGGCAGAAAAGAGCATGACGCCGATGTAAACCGGCTTGCCTCCATACTTGTCGGTCATCATCCCGACGGGGAGTCGAAAAATCGATCCGGTGAGAATCGGGATTCCGATGAGCCAACCGATCTGTGCTTTGTCCAGTTCGATCAGCCTGCTGTTGACAAAAAAGGAGATAAGAACGCCGTAGAGGGTCCAAACCGCAAAGCAGACCGTGAAAGCGATCGTGTTGAGGATCAACACGCGATTGGCAACGGCCCGCTCACTCATATGTGAAATCCTGGCCCGGGGGCCCACCTCAGGCTATGACTCTTGTCATACCTCGGCGGATTCGGACTTCTGCCACTGGGTGCTGGTCGGTATGAGGATTGTCATAGTCCAGCCTCGGAGGGGCGGGGCATAACTCGTACTGTCGCGGCGGAGGCCGGTTCAGTATGCATTTCTACCTACCACCCATTCAGGACATCCCGCAGTTCACACCCCTCTTTGAGGTGCGCACGCGGTTCGAACGTAGAGCAGACCGAGATTTCCTCGAATCGGCCCCAGACTTTCGAAAAGACAACTTTCTGCGTGCGAGAGCGGGGTTCGACTGGAAGTTCGACGAAAAGACGACAGCGCGCTTTCAGTATCAGTTCTCGTTTGATCAATTCCATACCCCGACCGGCATCGGTCGTCCGCACTACGAAGATGTGCTTCTTGCGAATTTAGAGCACAAATCGGGCGACGCGGTAGTAACGGTTGGGAGGCAACGGCTCATCTTGGGGGATGAGAGGCTGATCGGAGCCCTCGAGTGGGGCAACTTCGGGCGGACTTATGACGTGCTTCGAGTGAAGAACAAGTCGTGGGACTTCTTCGCTGGCAAACTCGGAGTGAATTATCCCCGCGCCAAGGATGTTCGCCTCGGCGCCGTGAGTTACACCGGAACTCTCGGCACGACTTCGCTCATATACAAGCACGATGAGCCCGCCGCAGGCGACACCGATCACTTCACGCTGGATCACATCTGGAAGAGGAGCAGCGGTGCATGGGGATACGAATTCGAGGGCGCGTACCAGTTCGGTGACTTCGCCGGTCTGGATCATCAAGCGTGGGCGCTGCATGGCGCGGCCTCCTACAAGGTGGACTCGAAATTGCGGTGGATATTCGAAGTGAACGCAGCGAGCGGCGGCTCCACGCCAGGGAAGAGCAGAACGTTCGACAACTTGTATCCCACCAATCATAAGTTCTACGGGATCATGGACATGTTCGCTTGGATGAACATGACAGAAATCGCGCTGATCGCCGAAGTCAAAGCGAACTCGAAACTGGACTTCAAGGCTTCTGCGCGCTCGTTCGCGCTCCAGAACTCCAAGGATGCTTGGTACGGCGCGGGCGGCGCCCCGAACCGTCGGGTGGGGGGCGGCATCTTCCGCGACGTGACGGGAGCGGCGGGCCGAGAAGTGGGGCTCGAATTTGACTTAGATGCGACTCTGAGGCCCGACAAGTACTCGACGGTGCAGGCTGGCATCGCCACGTTCCTGCCGGGGCCGTTTGTGGAGAGTTTCTACGGAGGTTCCGCGGACGCGCAGGTTTGGTACTACCTGATGGTCAACTGGAAGTGGTAGTCGGCTAAGCGGCGAGCAGGGCTTCGATCTCTCTCACTCGCGTCAGCACGACGTAGTGATGGTCGGTCTGTATCAGGCCGTCTTTCTGCCACCTGCTCATGGTGCGAATCGCGGATTCCACAGTCGTTCCCGTCATGTCCGCCACGTCTTGGCGCGTCAGCGGCACGTTGATGCGGATTCCGCCTTCGACCTCCTCACCGTAGGACTCGCTGAGGATCATCAATACGGCTGCGATCCTCTGATCCACGCGTCCGCTGATAAGCCGGGCCATGAGATCGTGTGCGCTACGGAGCCGAAGCGTCGTTCTCCGCACGAGCCTGTCCTTGAGTGCGTTGTTCGCCTCATAGATCGGCATGAAGGCTCGCTTCGGAATCCGGAGATACACCGTCTTCGTGACGGCGATGGACGAGAGGGGACACCCCGAGCCGTCAATCGTCCCGAGAAGCCCATAGATCTGACCCGGACCCACGATTTCTACGGTGGTCTCCTGGCCGTCGGCCGTCGAACGGCACATCTTGATGAACCCGGAGCCGACGAGCCCGAAGAAATCCACGACTGCCCCCGAAGTCCAGATCACGTGCCCCTTGTCCACCGTGACCAACTTGGATGAGGTCGCCAGCGACTCGATCTGTTCGGTCGTCAGGCTGTTCAGCAGAGTGCTCGACCTCAGCACGTGCAGGTTGGAGAGCATTCGGTCCAGACGATACCCCGGCCTTCCTGGTCGTTACCTCTCGGCGGGGCGAAACCGGTAGGGCCAACCGACCCGCGTCCCGGTATCATCGGACGCTCCCAATGGACTTCGAGCAGCAGGTTGAGTTTCTCTCGCGCGGGTGCTCCGAGATCATCACCCGTGAGGAGTTGAAAGCGAAATTGCTCCGGGCTTCACAGTCCGGGAAGCCGCTGCGCGTCAAACTCGGCGTTGACCCGACTGTTCCGCACGTTACTCTCGGTTGGGCCGTCGTCCTGAGGAAACTCCGACAGTTCCAAGACTGTGGGCACACGGCCTGCCTCATCATCGGCGACTTCACCGCGATGATCGGCGATCCGAGCGGCAAGTCGAAGACGCGGCCCCAACTCGATAGAGAAGAAGTTCAGGCGAACGTGCGCGCCGTGGAATCACAACTTTACAAAGTTCTCATTCGCGAGAAGACGGAGATCTACTACAACGCCGACTGGCTCGGAAAGATGGACTTCGCAGATGTGATTCGGCTCGCCAGTCACGTCACCGTTGCGCGAATCTTGGAGCGCGACGATTTTCAAAAGCGGTTGGACGAACAGCGGCCCATCGGAATGCACGAAGTGCTCTACCCCTTGTGTCAAGGCTACGACTCCGTTGCGATCGAAGCGGACGTCGAGTTGGGAGGCAACGATCAGAAGTTCAACATTCTGGTCGGGAGGAATCTGCAGGGACAATTCGGCCAAGAGTCGCAGGTCGCGATGCTCATGCCTCTGTTGGTCGGGACAGATGGCTCAGAAAAGATGAGCCAGTCGCTCGGAAACTACGTCAGCGTCGTGGATGAACCCAACGAGATGTTTGGCAAGACGATGTCGATTCCGGATCATCTCATTGAGTCCTGGTTGATGCTGTGTACCGACGTTCCCGAAAGTGAGATCGAGGAGATGGTGAAGGGGATGGAGTCGGGATCCCTCAATCCCCGCGATGCGAAGCTGATGCTCGCGGGGCGCCTCGTCGAGATGTACCACGACGAGACCGAAGCCCGAGCCGCCGAGGAGTACTTCTTGACGACGTTTAGCAAAAGGCAAACGCCGTCGGATGCGCCGGAGGCCTCGATACCGGAGTCGTGCATCCGCGACGGTCTCGTCGCCATCGCCCCCCTCATCGCAGCGCTCGGGCTGGCCTCCTCGAACGGCGAGGCGCGACGCCTCATCCAAGGAGGAGGGGTTTCCCTCGGCGAAGAGCGGGTTTCGGACCCAACGGCTGCCGTTCCTCTGGAGGATGCGGTCGGGAAGGTGCTCCGGGTCGGCAAGCACAAGTTCCGGACGCTCGTTCGGTAGGAGGCCCTCCGACCGGCGGAGGGGCGCCGGTACAATGCTCGGGTGATTCGGGTCGTTGCCTACATCCGCCCGCACAAACTGGACGAAGTGAAAACGGCTCTGGGAGAGCGGGGGATTACGGGCCTCACGGTTACGGAAGTCCGAGGGTGTGGGGCGTCCGCCGAGACCACGGAGTGGTTCCTCGGTGAGGAATACGTGGTTTCACTGCCCGCTCGGATCAAGTTGGAGGCCGTCGTCGACGACTCAGTCGTGGAAGAGGTCGTTGATTGCATCGTCGCAAAGGCCCGAACGGGAAGGCCGGGCGACGGCAAACTGTTTCTGTATGAGGAGGAGGACGCCATCCGCATCCGGACGGGCGAAAGAGGGCTTGCGGCCGTCTAAGCCGAACCTGTCCGGGCCGGCGGGGCGTCAAACACCGGGACCGCATAGATGAGGAGTTCAATGAACAAAGCAATCGGAGTCTTGCTGGTGATTTCGGCCTTCGTTGCCGGCATCGCGCAAGCCATCAGCATTCAGTCGTCCGTAAAGGACGGAGACCGCTTGAGCGGGGTCGTCGAGATCCGGGTGACGGTCGAATCTCAGAGCACCGTCAACCAAGTGGAGTTCTACGTCAACGGTGAACTCCGAGGGACGGACGCCAGCACCCCCTACACCATAAAATTAGATACCGTCCTTGAGAAGGAGGGACCGCTTTCGATCGAGGTCGGCGTATACACCGCCAGCGGCGACAGCAAGAAATTCAAGATCAGCGCCGTCGTAGACAACGGCGTGTCGAAGGGAGCGGAATTCCACTACCAGAACGCGCTGAAGTTCCTCCAGGTGTCCAAGTGGGAAGAGGCCATTCAAGCGTGCCGAATCGCGCTGAAGGCGGACGAGACCCACTACGGCGCCCGATTGGCAATGGCCCGCAGTTACCTCGGCATGGACGTGTACGACGAGGCGCAAAAGTGGGCTGAAGACGCCTACCTCACCAAGGAGACTCCCGAGGCCGCGGAACTTCTGAGCGCAATCCACGTCGACCGCGCGTTCGGCATCGTTTCCCGAAGCGGGGAGCGCGGTGAAGCCATGAAGGAGATCGCAAACGCCTTCAAGGCCTCGATCGCGCAGAAAGTCGCCGCGATCGACCTTCGCATCAAGGCGCTTGGCCCTGTGACCGACGCGAACCGACTTCAGCACGCCGACCTGCTGATTCAGAAGAACGATTACTCCGCAGCCCGGCGGCTTCTTAAGGAGAAGTACAACCAGTACGAGCCTGACCTCGCCCTTGCGAACCGCCTGATCTACGCCGCAATGCGCTCAGGCCGGATGTCTGAGGCCTGGGAAGTTAGTCTTGCCGTGTCGAAGTACGGCGCGCCGGACGCAGTGACAAGCGCGCTCATGGCCGCCGGCCACGCTTACTACCGTCGTTTCGACGATGCAGCCAACCAGTTGAAAGAGGGCGTCTTCTCGGATCCAGACTCGCCGACGCTGATGACGGCTTCCGCCTTCGTTGCTCTGCGCAAGGGCGACAGGGGCGCCGTGCAAAGCCAATTGGCGAGCATGCTGCAAAAGAGCGTCACGAACCCAGCCGTCTACTACTATCTCGCGATCCTTCAGTTCTCCCTCGGACAGTACATGGAGTCCCGTGACAACCTTCGCAACGCGATCGTTCAGAATCCGCTCCTCTACGACTGCTATGTCCAGAGGGGGTACGAGGCGCTGACTCTCGCAGAGAGCGCCGTCGGCGACTTGGCCAAGGACAAGCCGGTGCTTCTCGATCAGGCGAAAGAGTTCATGGAGGTCGCGCTGGCGGCCAAGCCCGACTCCGCCGAAGCGCTCAACGGGCTCGCGCTCGTGATGCTGAACCTCGGCAAGTACGACGAGGCCGTCCGATACGCGGACGCCGCTTCGAAGGCCGGACCGGAGTACCCGTGGGCGTTCTACACGCTCAGCTGTGCGCTGGACCGAGTTCGCAAGACCGTGGAGGCCCAGAACGCGATGAACATGGCCGCCAAGTTGGACAGGGACTTCCTGGAGGGCCGGGGAATCCCGATCCTTAAGGAGGCCTGGACCTATACGGCCAGGAACGCGCGGCTCCCAGCTCTCTCCCTTTAGGCCATCCGTGGCCCATATCTGGTTACACAGGGGCCGGATCGAACGTCCAAATGATGGCGGTCCGACCCCTGTGGACGCTATACTGAACTGGTCGTCTCGACGGCCTGGAGGATGAACCGTATGTTCTTTCGGCGCGCAATTTCCGCCGCAGTCTTAGTGGCTGCACTCTTGCCCGCGACTGCGATCGAAGGACCGATCTCGCTGTCGTGGCGAATGTGGCAGAAGGCGAACTTCTCGCCCACCGCAACCCCCGTCGTCAGCGATGGAACGGTGTACGCCCCGATTGGGAGGAAGGTGTACGCGGTCGACGCCGTGACGGGCTCGCAGAGGTGGGCGTTCCCCCCAGGAGAGGAACTCGACGGCGACTTCCGAGCAAGCGTCGTTGTTGCAGGCAACGCGCTCATCTGCCCCAACACGAACAGGTTCGTCTATGCGGTCAGTAAGACGGACGGGAGTCACGTCTGGTCCTATCTAATGACCGCCGGAATCGCGCGCAACGTCCTGACGGACGGCGACTCGGTTTACATCTTTACGAGCGACAACCGAATCGTCGGCCTCGATGCGAAAACGGGCGCCAGGATTTGGGCCGAAGACTACGATCTCGGCACGAACGTCGTGGGTGAACCCGCGATCTCAGGCGACTGGATCGTGTTCTACAACTCGCTCGGCGAACTTACCGGATTTAACAAGACAACGCGTAAGCGCGGATGGACGATGCGAGTTCAAACGACGAACGCCGACAGCGCGCCGTTCGTATTCGGCAACTCAGTCTACGTCCTGAGCGGCACGCAAGTGGCCCGCATCAATCCGCAGACCGGAAGATCCGTTGGCCGAATCCTCACACTCCCGCTTGAAGTTTCCGGCAATCCCGTCATCACGAAGAAGGGGGGAGTTGCCGTCACTCCGGACGCGAAGGTTCTGTTCTTCAACATGGATCGCGGCACGATCGACAAGAAGCCGCTCGAATTGGGCAGTTACCTTCGAGGCGGTCCATCCGCAGCGGGTGACAACGTCATCGTCAGAACGACGAACGGCGGCATCTACCTGATCGACCCCGAGCGAAAGGTGGTCCTTTGGGAGTACACGACCTTGCCGATTCCGGGCGCCATGCGGCAACAGACGACTTCGACCAGCGGTGGCTCTGGCAGCGGTGGCAGCGGCGGAGGCGGAGGCCTTACGGGCGGCGGCCAAGGTGGTGGAACGACGACTTACGTCCCAATGGACTACGTGTCGATTCTCGGCCAGGTCGCAGTGTCCGGGAACTCATTGTTCGCGATCGCTGAAGATGGTTCGATCTTCGCATGGGGCACGGACCTGGGAGTTGACGAACTCGGACCGCGCGTTACGATGATGTCGCCGCCGGAAGGCTCGGCGATTTCCGGAAAGCCGGATTTCGACTTCGTGTTCCGGATCGAAGACAGCGGCACCGGAGTGATGTCGAAGAGCATCCAGGTGATGTTCGGCGACCAACCCATGAAGTTCGAATACAAGCCGGGCGGTGGCTATCTCTACATTAAAATCCGTGGAGAGGGTAGCCCGGTCGACGGCGCGAACCCCCCCCTCAACGACGGCAAAAAGGTCATCCTGGTCAGCGTCGCGGATTGGGCTGGAAACATCTCCGAGAAGAAATTCTTCATCACGATCGACAACTCCCTGAAAGTCATCCGCGAGCGGACCGTTGACGATCGCACGGGCGGCCCCGGAGTCGGCGGCGGTTCGGGTGGTGGCGGAGGCGGCATCGGCTAATTCCGATGCGAGATATCGAGTTCTGGCAGGCCCTTTTGAGTTTGGACCTGCCCCCTTCGAGGGCCCGAGCGCTACTGGATAGGCTCGGGCCTTCCTGTCTCTCGGTGGAGGACCTTCGCGCAAGCGATCCGTTTGCAGAAGCGTCGAAGCGCGTGAAACCACGAAGAGGATCCCCGGCGCGCCATCCCGTTGGCGATGTCCGGGTTCTCGAATTGGGATCCGCCGAATATCCAAAGGCGCTCAGCGAGAGCGAAGATCCGCCGCCCGCCCTATTCGTTCGAGGATCCCTCGTGGACTGCGACGAGCCCGCTGTCGCGATCGTGGGAACTCGCGGCGCGTCCTCCTACGGCAAGGCCGTGGCGCGGCAAATCGCATCAGAACTTGCAAAGGGCGGCGTCACGGTGGTGAGCGGGGGGGCGCAGGGCGTAGACGCCAACGCCCACCTCGGCGCCCTCGAAGCGGGGGGGAGGACGATTGCGGTGCTTGGCTCTGGACTGGATCGGCCCTATCCGGTTTCCAATCGCGGCCTCTTTGATCGGATCGCGCAGTCTGGCGCAGTCGTCAGCCAGTTCCCGCTCGGAGCGAAGCCGGATCGGTGGAGGTTCCCTCTAAGAAACTACACGATCGCCGGCCTCGTCCGAGCAGTCGTTGTCGTCGAAGCGCCCGAGCAGAGCGGATCACTCATTACGGCCCGAGCGGCCGCAGATGAGGGGAAGTTAGTCTTCGTGACGCCCGGACCGATCACCAGCACAACGCATCGGGGGGGGTTCCGATTGATCAACGATGGCGCAACGCTCCTCTACACACCCGATCAGGTATTCGAGGGCCTCGGCATCGCGCGGAGAGTCGCGCAGCCGGTGGCGCCGAGCGTTACTCCGATGCAGCGCAAGATCCTCGACAGCCTTGGAGTCGAACCCATACTGGTCGACTCACTTGGAGATGCGCTCGACATCCCTCCCGGTGAACTTCTCGCTGAGTTGACGACCCTCGAAATCCTCGGCCTTGTCCTCAAGAGCGGCGCGGGATATTCAAAACTATGAACGTCCGTGCGTGGGTGGGGGGCCGATTCGTCGATGGCGATTTCGACCGAAGCGCGAACCGGTTTATCAGGAGTTCAGGCACCTCAGCCCAGTCGGAGCGCAACCTCGTTCCCGGCCTCGTTGACGCTCACTGCCACGGGGTGGGGGGACTGGACGTGATGGACGGAAAGGCCGCTGAGATCGCAGAAAAGCTTCGCGCAGTTGGCGTGGAGTATTTTTGTCCGACCACCGTCACCGCGCCGTGGGAAGAACTGCGCTTCGCGCTTCAGGCGTGCGATCCCGCGGTCAAGGGGTTCGCGGGTGTCCACTTAGAAGGGCCGTTTGTTAACCCGGCGATGGCCGGCGCGCAACCGAAAGAACACATCGCCCCCCCCTCCGTCCGCACCCTCGAGGAAGAACTGGGCGACCTGCTGAGTCGAGTGAAGATCGTAACCCTCGCCCCCGAACTGGACGGGGCGCAAGAGGTGATTGAATTCCTCCGCGGCCGTGGCATCGCCGTGAGCGCTGGACACACCGATGCGACTTTTGAGACGCTTCGCGCGCGTCGCATTTCGCGAATGACGCACTTCTATAATGCGATGCGTCCCTTCCACCATCGGGAGCCAGGTTGCGTGGGCTACGGACTCCTAGGAGATCCGGAGTTAGAACTCATCTACGACGGCATCCACGTTTCAGCGCAGGCGGTCGACCTTTTGCTGCAAAGTCGGGGGCTCGATGGGCTCGTCGCCGTCAGCGACGGCACGTCACTTTCCGGTCTGCCCGACGGCACGGTGGCGAATCTCTGGGGCCACCGGGTGACGAAGCGCGATGGTGCCGTGAGGCTCGACGACGGGACTCTGGCCGGCAGCGCCGCGACTTTGGCGGACGTCTTCCGGAGGATATGGGAGGATTTCGGGCCCGAGGTGGCCGTCCGGTCGGCCTCGGACAACCCCCGGAGGAGCCTGGGACTGCCAGAACCCCGACTCTGGCTGATCGTCTCGCGGGAGGGCGATATAATCGAGCCCGTCGAGATGGAACTCGCAATTTCGTAGGACGCGAACATGCCCAGCCTGCCACAAGAGCCGTCCCCCGCATCTCGCAGGCGGTCGGCTAAGTCATGAATTTCCTCACCGCTCTCAAGCGAGCCATCTTCGGTCGTCCCATCGCGACGTCGCGTGCACACCACGAGAGGCTTCCCAAGATCTTCGGACTGCCCGTGTTCGCGAGCGACGCCATTTCGTCCGTAGCCTACGCAACGGAAGAAGTACTGCTGGTGCTGATGCTGGCCGGCACGGCGGGGACATCGAAAGTCACGTACTTCGCGATTGCGATTGCCGTTCTGATCGGCGTAGTTGTGTTCAGTTACGTGCGCACGATTTACGCCTATCCCAAAGGGGGAGGGGGATATCGGGTCACGAGCGACAACCTCGGTTCGAAGGCCGGGCGCGTCGCGGGCGCCGCGCTCCTCATCGACTACGTCCTCACCGTCGCGGTCTCAGTGAGCTCCGGCGTGCTGGCAATCGTCTCCGCGTTCCCAGCGCTCCACGAGCACACGGTGCTGCTCGGTCTCTGTGCGATCGCGCTGATGATGTTCATCAACATGAGGGGCGCGCGAGAAAGCGGACTCGTGTTCGCCGTGCCGACCTATCTCTTCATCACGCTCCTGCTCGTGCTGATCGTGAAAGGACTGTTCATGGCTGCGGGCGGCGAGGGGATGCCGACTGCGCATCCCGGAACGATGGAACCCATACAAGGGCATGTGTTGGGCATATGGCTCGTCCTTCGCGCATTTTCTGCAGGATGTACCGCTCTTACCGGAATTGAGGCCATCGCAGATGGCGCCGGCGCGTTTCGACCTCCGGAAGCCAAGAACGCGAGCATGACCCTGATGATGCTCGGCGGAATCCTCAGCATTCTGTTCGTCGGCGTAAGTTGGATGACGAGCCACTTCGGAATCGTGCCGATGGAAGTCGGAAGCGAAGGCTACAAGACGGTCGTCGCTCAACTCGCAGAGGGCGCGTTTGGAATCGGCCCGATGTTCTACACGATCCAGATCGCCACGATGGCGATCCTCATCCTCGCAGCGAACACCGCCTACGCGGACTTCCCGAGACTTTGCAGCTTCATCGCAAACGACAGTTACTTACCTAGGCAGTTAGCGAACCTCGGCGACCGCCTGGTCTATCAGAATGGCATCGTGCTTCTCTCCATCTGCGCAGGCCTCTTGATCTGGGTGTTCCACGGAGACACGCACTCGCTAATTCCGCTCTACGCGGTGGGGGTGTTCACATCCTTCACGCTCAGCCAGTCGGGAATGGTCGTTCGCCAGCTCCGAAGGAAGTCGAGGCTGTGGAACGTCGCCCTAAGCGTGATTGGCGCGGTCGTGACGGGCGGCGTGATGATCGTGATTCTCATCACGAAATTCGAAGCGGGCGCATACCTCGTCACCATCGCCGTCGGCATGCTTCTGTTGTTCTTCTACGGAGTGAGGAGACACTACGACTCCCTCGCGCGGCAACTCAGCGTTTCACCGGACGACAAGATCCCTCACATCGAAACGACAGTCCTTCTACTCGTGCCGCGAATCCACAAGGGCATCCTCAACGCGATTGCGTACGCGCAGAACCTGGGCCCCGACGTTCGCGCAGTCCACATCTCCATCAATCCAGAGAGCCGGGAGCAGTTCAAGCATGAGTGGCTGCACTTCGCCCCACAGATTCCACTCGTGGTCTTGGACTCGCAGTTTCGCTCACTGGTCGAACCGTTGATGGACTACATCGACGAGGCGGTCGGCGAGGACCCAGGCAAGTTCCTCACCGTCATCGTGCCCCAGGCCGTGCCCAAGAGGTGGTGGCAGGGAATCCTACACAACAACTCCGCTCTACCGATCAAGCTCGCCCTTGCGTCCCGACGCAACGTCGTGATTACGAATGTGAGATACTTCCTCGAGTGATCGTCGAATCGGTTGCCGACATCATCAAACTCTCCGGTGACTTGCCTTCGAATCAATGGGAGGCGATCCGGACGGCTGCGGGCCTCCTCCTAAAGTCGCATCCACGAGGAGTGGTCGTCGACTGCTCGGGCTTGACGTCCGTCACCCCCGAAGGCGCCCAAACGTTCGCCGACATGTTGGATTACATTCAGTCCAAAAAGGCGCGGATCATCGTTGCAAACGTCCCGCCGAACGTGCGGCAGATTCTCCGGACGATTCCGGACGTTCGCTCTGGTCTTGCAATGGCGGATTCGGTCCAGGACGCCCAGCATTCCCTCGACCTCCTCGATGAACTGTCAGACGGTCACAAGCGAAGACATTCGCACACGACCGGCAACCTCGTTCTTGCCCTCTGCGGCGGACCCGCGGACAGCGCCGCCATAGCGCACGCTGCACTCATCGCAGAGCGCAGGCAGCTGTGCGTCGTCGCCGCCTTCGCCATCGTGGTACCGAGATCTCTCCCCCTAAGCGCGCCGCTCCCGGACGAAGAAGACGACGCGACGAGCGCGCTCCAGCGCGCGAAGGAGGCGCTCGAAGGAAAAGGGCTCGAAGTGAGGCCTTTTGTGGAGCGAACGCGCAGCGTGTCCGCCCTCCTCGAAGCGCTTGCACAGGACAAGTCCAACTTGGCTGCAGTCGTGTCGCTTCCGAAGGAAAACCCCGCGACGCAGGAGCCTGTCAAAACTGTGCAGCAGGTATTGTCGAGAATCCCAATCGAAGTCATCCTCGTTCGCGAAGCGAGGCGGAGCAAGCAAGCGTGAACCGCTATCGGTTGGGCTGCGTTCCCTACCTGAACGCTCGGCCGCTCGTGGACTTTTTCGAGACGGGCGGCGGCGTTGATCTGGCTGAGGTAGTTTACGCCCCCCCCAGCGCCCTCGCGGAGATGTTGGATCGCGATGAGGTGGACGCGGCCCTTGCGAGCAGTTTCTACTCTCTCTCCTCTCCCAACGCTCGCGTCGCCAGCGCGGCCGCGATCTCTTCGCAAGGGGACGTGCAGAGCGTTCGTCTGTTCAGCCGAGTGCAGATTCCGCAGATTCGTTCGCTCGCACTCGACCGAAGTTCGCTGACATCCAACAGCCTGGTGCTGGCCTGGCTCTCCGAGGTGCATGGCATCCACCCGGCGACCGACGTCGAAGACCCGGACATTTCTCGAATGCTCGAACGCCACGACGCCTGCGTCCTCATTGGGGACGTCGGGATGAACGCGGATGAAACCGGCAAGGCGGTGGTCGACCTCGGCCGCGCATGGGCGGAGTGGAAGCAACTGCCGTTTGTGTGGGCGATGTGGACGGGAAGGGAAGGGCTCACGGAGGAACTCAACGACTGCTTGCGGCTCGCCATCGAATTCGGGCTTGCAAACCTGCGCGACATCGCCGAACGTGAGAGTTCGCGCACGAACCAAGACGTCGAGAGAGCCTATTCCTATCTGAAGAACTCGATTGACTTCACATTCAGTTCTCAGCACCTCGTCGGTCTCCGCGAATTCTCGAAGGAGTGCGCGAAGCTCGATCTGCTGGACGAAGATCGCATGCCGACTGTGGTCGGCGCGGCCGTCCCCGCCTGATGCGCGTCTCATAAAGAGAATGCTGCTCGAGTTACAGGTCGAGAACCTCGGGATCATCGAACAGGCGTCCCTCCAATTCGCGGGCGGCATGACGGTAATCACGGGAGAAACGGGCGCGGGGAAGTCCCTCGTCGTGGGCTCCCTCCTGCTCGCGCTCGGTTCGCGCGCCGATTCGTCCGCCGTGCGAGCCGGCTCCGATTTCGGCCGAGTGCGCGCCGCTTTTCGAGTCAGCGAAGCCGCGGAAGGAACTCTGCGCGAAGCGGGCTTCGATTCCGAAGACGGCGTGGTCCATGTGCAGCGCGACGTCGGCGCGGAGGGACGGAGCGCGTGTCGCATCAATGGCAAGCCCGCGCCCGTCGCCGTCGTCCGCCAACTGGGAAACCTCCTCGCCGACCTCCACGGACAGCACGATCACCAGAGCCTCCGCGACTCGTCACGCCACGTCGAAGTGCTCGACGCGTTCGGCGGCGAGGTTTGCGGCCGAGCGGCTGACGCCGTCCGCGAGGCTTGGGAGACCTTCTTGCGGGCGCGCGACGAGTTGGAGTCTCTCGTCGCTGACGATAGGCAGCGCGCGCAGACGATGGATCTCCTCCGGTTTCAGATTGGAGAACTCGAAGCGGCGGGCATCACGCCGGGAGAGTCGGAAGCCCTGAAAGGCGAACTCGCTCGCCTCACCCATGCTCATGAAATCTCTGAGCGCCTCCAGCAAGCCCTCGACTGCGTCGCGACTGGTGAACCGGACGCGCTCGCGCTGCTTCGCGAGGCGGCGAAAGCAGTTGGCGAGGCGGCTTCGCTCGACCCATCGCTCCGAGAGGTCGCAAAGGGCGTCGAGGACGCCTTCTATGTCGCCGAGGGCGCAGCGGAGGAGCTTCGGAGGGCGACGGCGCTCATCGAACAAAACCCAACGCGCCTGGAGCAGGTCGCAGAGCGGCTCGACACGCTCTCAAGGCTCCGCCGAAAGTACGGCGAAACCGAGGAGGAGATGCTCGAGTTCCTCGATCGATCAAGAGAGAGGCTCGGCAACCTCGAGCAGGTCGAGGCAGCGCTGGGCCGCGCAGAGGCGGCGCTGGAGGAGGCGAAGGGTTCCCTCGACGCAGCCTGCGGGAAGCTCACGGCCGCGCGAAAGTCGGCGGCCAAGACCCTTGAGGCTGCTGTGTTGAAACAGATCCGCGAACTCGCGATGCCGCATGCGACATTCGAAGTGCGGGTCGAGCCCACAGAGCCCAGCGCGACCGGAGCCGACCTCGTGGAGTTTCACTTCTCGGCGAACAAGGGCGAGCCTGTGAAGCCCCTCACCAAGGTCGCGTCGGGGGGAGAGTTGAGCCGCCTGATGCTCGCGATCGAGACGTCCCTCGCCGGCTTGGGAGGTGTGCCGACCCTCGTCTTCGACGAGGTGGACGCTGGCCTCGGTGGAGAGACGGCCGCAGTCGTCGGCCGAAAACTCGCCGACCTCGGACGGAGGCATCAGGTAATCGTCATCACGCACCTTCCCCAGATCGCCTGCCTCGCCGACGCCCACTACCTCGTCGAAAAGGCCCCGGAAGGCAAGCGGACGGTCGGCCGCGTCCGCCTGCTTGGGCCCGAGGACAGGGTCAAAGAGATAGCGCGAATGCTGTCTGGCGAGGTGGGAGAGACCTCTCTCGCTCACGCCCGGGAGATGCTCACCGTCTCGGCTTGACCCCTGGGAGTCGGCGGAGGCGTTCGGGTATCATTCGCCCTCTCATCCGAGGTCGGGAATGAAGCGCACTTTCCAGCCCAACAACAGGCACCGCCACAAGACGCACGGCTTCCGCATACGCATGCGCACGAAGAACGGCCAGAACGTTCTGAAGCGCCGCCGAGCGAAGGGCCGCCACAAGATTGCTGCCTAAGAGCCGAAGACTCATCGAGAAACGAGATTTCGACAGGGTCTTCGGGGAGGGCAGAACCTTCCAGTTTCCGGCCGTGCGCGTAGCGGTCGCAACAGGACAGGGACGGTATGGCATCGTGGCTTCCAAGGCGTTCGGATGCGTCGCGCGCAGGAATACGATCCGCAGGCGATGGCGGGAGGCGCTCGGCCAGTTGGCCGCCGAACTTCCGCTCAACCTGGATGCCGTGTTTGTCGTCAAGGCAGCGGCAGGCTCGCTGCGTGGAGACGCCGTCAGGGAGGCGCTCAGAGGGGCACTTGCGGCGATTGAAAAGAGTTGAAGCGAATAGGAATTCGTTTCGGTGTAGCCATGATTCGGCTGTACCAACGGTGCAGTCGGTGGACGCCGGCGACCTGCCGATATGTGCCGACCTGTTCGCAGTACACGTTGGAAGCAATTGAGAAGTACGGTCTTATGAAGGGCAGTTGGATGGGAATGAAGCGGATTTGCAGATGCCACCCGTTCGCCCCGGGAGGATACGACCCAGTCCCATGAGTGCGCAGCCATCCCCACGCTCGAACCTTCTCCAGACACTGCTGCTGGTCACAGTCCTCTACCTGGGCTTCATGCTGTTCTTCGGGCCGAGGAATTCTGCGCCGCCGCGAGAACTCTCCGCCGTTCAAACCGCATACGACAAGGCGCTCAAGGAGAGGGACTGGCAAAAGGTGTCCATCGAAGGGTACGAACTCGCCCTGCGGCTCGAGGGCCAAACGGAGGGACTTTCGGGCGTCGAATTGCAGACCAAGCGCGCCGAAGTTTTCGAAATCAAATATCAAGCCGCCGACGCGAAGATCAAGTACGGCGAAGCTGTCGGCGATTACAACGAAATCGTCAATGGGCATACGGAATTGGGCGCGCTGGCGATTGAGGCCAAAGGAACGCCCGCGGAAGTAAAGGCGAAGGCTCGCGCCAACGAGGCCATCGAAATCGGAAAAGTGGTCGCCAAGAGATCGGCGTCCTCCCTGATTCGATTTGGATACAACGTCATTGACTTCCTTGTCGGCCTGACGGGCAGAGTGCCGGGACTCAGTTATTGGCTCGCCTGCCTCCTCCTCGCGATCGTCGTGCGTGCGATCGCTTGGCCCCTTGCCACGAAGCAATACGTCAGTTTCAAGCGGATGGCGCTGCTGCAGCCTCTCATCAAAGAACTGCAGGAGAAACATCAGGGCCAAGAACTGCAGGCCCAAACGATGAAGCTGTACCAAAAGTACGGAATCAACCCGTTCGCCGGATGCTGGCCGATCCTCATCCAGATGCCGTTCTTCTTCTGGATTTACTCCTGCATGCGGGCGTACCAATTCGAATTTCACAACGGAACGTTCCTTTGGATCAGCAAAACCGGAGCAGCCGCCGCGCCAGGCATCGTCGCTCCAAACCTCGGTGAAAAGGACGTTCCGCTCATCATCCTGTACGGCATTTCGATGGTCGTCACTTCGATCATCTCCGTGCACGATCCTACGAACGCCCGACAGGCGAGGATGATCGGAATCGTGATGGGCGTGCTATTCAGCGTGATGATGCTGTTCTGGCCCCTGCCCAGTGCGTTCATCCTGTACTGGATCGGAATCAACGTCGTCTCGACGTTCCAAACGTTTTGGCTAAGGACCAAGCCGATCCCGCCGCTCGTGGAAACGGCCGGCGGAGGGAAAACCAACGGCTTCTTCAAGGGCCTAACCCCCAAGGAAGGGCCCACAGGCATGCTCGATCGCACCGAAAGGAAGACCGGCGCGCCTGCGATTCACAAGCCGAAGGGGAAGAAGAAAAAGTAGGTCCATAATTCAAGAATCCAACGGGACGGAAGGGCACAAATATGCCGGAAGAAGTGGAAGCAATGGGACGGACGCTCGATGAAGCCAAGCGCAACGCAGCCGAACAACTGGGTCTGCCTGTCGAGCGATGTGAATTCGAGATAGTCGAGCAGGCCAACAAAGGCCTGTTCGCGAAGACCAACTTTAGGGTGCGCGCGACGCCTGCCACCGAGGCAGCCGCGCCCGAGCCTGTCGAGGCGCCGGAGGCTCCTGAGCCGAAGCGAGCCGTCGTGGAGGCGCCCAAGGTCGAAAAGGAGCCGGAAGCGGCCTCAGGAGACGAGCATGAGGAGGACGAAGAAGTCGTCGTCGCCACGGAGAAGGACGCCGAGGCGGTCGTCGCGATGATCCAGGGCTTGTTCGAGGCTGCGGGCTTCGACGTGCAGGTCGTCGGCCAAACGATCAACGATCGGTACGTCAATCTCGACCTGTCCGGCGAGGACACGGATCGCCTCATAGACTCGAAGAATCCTGTCATTGACTCGGTCCAGTACCTCGGCAACGCGATGATCCCACGAGCGGTTGGACGGGGCGTTCGCCTCACGCTCGACACCCAGCGTCACAGAGAAAAGCGGACCGAGGTGCTCGAGAAGTTGGCGCGCGACATCGGCGAGGCCGTACTGAAGCGTCAGCAAGAGGCTGTGCTCGATCCTCTGCCCGCCCACGAGAGGCGCATCATCCACCGCGCTCTCATGGCCATGGAAGGCATCGAGACGTACAGCGAAGGCGACGAGCCGAATCGCCGCGTCGTGATTTCGCCAAAGCGAGATTAGACTCATGCCGGCCGCCGCGCGGGCTGACGAGCGTGCCGCGCAGAAAGCGACGCTGTTCTACAAGTTCGCGCGCTGGGCGGTGAAGGTCTTCTTCTTCCGACTACTCGGAGGATTTCGCGTGCTGCACTCAGATCGCGTTCCGATGCGCGGCCCGGTCATCTTCTGCGCCAATCACACGAGTTTCGCCGACCCTCCTGCGGTCGGTTGCGCATCTCCGAGACCTTGCACTTTCTTCGCTCAAGCCGGCCTCTTCGTGCCGATATTCGGGCAGATCATCCGCGCACTCGGCGCGTTCTCGGTTCGTCGAGGCGCGAGCGATGTCGGAGCGTTTCGAACTGCGCTCACGCTTCTCGCAGAGGGCCGCGCACTCGTCATGTTTCCCGAAGGCACGCGCGGTGACGGCGTCTCGCTCCGACCAGCGCAAAAGGGCGTCGTGGGGCTGGCCCAAAAGTCGCGCGCGCACGTCGTGCCTGTAGGAATTTGCGGCGCGCACAAGAGGCTGCCGAAGGGCGCGAAAATTCCGAGATTCTCGAAGATCACCGTCGTCTTCGGCGAACCACTCACCTTCGAAGGTTACGCATCGTCCGTCGGCGCAGACCGCGCGAAGGAGACATTCGGCGAGGAGATCATGCGCAGGATCGCAGCCCTGGTCGCAGAGTGCGGCCCGCCGGTCAAAACATCCGGCGAAACTGAATCCCGATGAGGGTGTCGGAATCCCGACTCATCGCTCGAAGAACCAATCCCTTCGCCGGCTCCACCTCAATGCCGAGAAGGCGAGCGTGCGTGTCATGCTCGCCGAAGAGGGAGATGCCGCGGAATACCGGAAGGTAGAAGTTCAGAAAGAGGCCGCGAATCCCTCCGATGCCGAAGCCAAGCGTGAATTGCGCTCGCTCCTTCTTCGCCCACTCCGAGTAGATGTTCAACTGTGACGTGAAAGCGACGTACGGGCTGATTCCACGGTCTGTCTCATCGAACACGTCTATGATGCCAACCGCAAGGCCAGGGGCGTATTCGGGAATCGGTTGAGTGATTCCATATTGGACGTCCATCGAGGCGGCCCGTCCCGACGCCGGGAGGTCTTCATAAGTGGCCCGTATCTCGATGAACGAGCCGACCGAGAACTCAAGCGAGCCGAGCCAACGAGAATTGTCCTTCACGTAGGACAAGTAATCGAGTTGAAACTCTCCTGCCTGGAGAGAATACGCGGTCGGCGTCGTAACAATCGTGTCCGCGCTCGCGGAAACGGACATGGCAAGAAAGGCAGTCGACAGGAGGCGCCTCGAACTCACGGCGACGAGGATACCGCGCCGCCACCCCCCGAGCCTCGAATCCGCTCCTGGTCATCGCGCTCCGACCTCCGAAGGAGAGTCCCGAACGGCATCGTTTGGACGATCGGCGGCTTCTCACCCTTCAGAAGCGCTTCGATCGCATCCTGCACGTACTTTCGGTTCGTCTCGCGGTCACGTGTGTTCGAGTCGATAGCGCCCGCGTAGGCACACTTGCCATCGCGAGCGAGCAGCACGGCCGTTGGCGTGTGAGTAATTCGAAGCGCGTCCGCGAATCCGAACCCCGGATCCACCACGCACGGAAACTCGAACATCGCCGCCTTTGCGAATTTCGCAACAGTCTCCTCCGTTTCGTCGTACGACGGGAACAGCGCAACAGTCGAGATCTTCCTCTCAGCGCAGAAATTCGCGAGCTTCACGATGCGGTCGGCATACATCGCATCCACGACGCCGGTTGACGACAAGAACAGTAAGAGGAGACCGCGATCGCTCTCGCGGGGCTCGATCCCGAACGGCGCGCGCGGATCGGGACACGGGTAACCGTAGGGTACGAGCCTGCCCGAAAACCAATCCGCGAGCGACTCTGCGAAGGAGGGGCCGAGCGACGACCAAACGCGCACCACGCGACCCTTCGCGTTCACGAGCACGCACCGCCTCTGCGGCTTTCCGTTCACCAGCGCGTCGAGCGCGGTCAGAGCGTCCTCGCCGCACGAGTAAAGGCTCACCCGCTCGCCAGCGGACTCGGAAAGCGCGGAGAGCCGCTCGGGCGCCAAAAGGCTGAGCACCGCGATCTCGAGCTTCTCTTTTGACAGCGACACGAGACTCAGCGGAGCGAGGAGGTGATTGTCCCCTGGAGTGGAGAGGTCGAGTCCTGTGATGAGCGCGACGCTTCGGCCCGAAAACGCGGCGAGTTTGACGGGCTTGCCGTCGGTCGCTGCCAGCGCGATGTCTGGGCAGGCAGATCCAATCGCAAGCGCGGCGACGAGAGCGAACATCGGCACCATTTTGCGCTAACTGCAAAAGCAGAAGGGCGCCGGGACTCGTCTTCCCCGGCGCCCTTCATGTCAGTTTCCGCCTACTGCGGAAGCTGGGGATTCTCTGTCGGAGGGATTTGCGGAGGCTGTCCTCCAGCCGGCGGCATCGGCATCTTTCCCCCCCGGCCCCGCATCGCGAAGAGAACGACCACGACGACGACCACCACGGCCCCCGCCACGCCCGCAACGAGCACCATCGAAGGACCAGACTTGTCCTTGCCGTCGAGGATCGCCTTCTCGGCCATCTGCTTCTTCGCGGCGACGGCCGGCACTCCCGGCCTCAAAGTCTCGAACTGCGACAGTTTCTCCTTTGCAACCGAGTACCTCTCGTTCTGAATGAGATCGAGCGCCTCGGACCAGAGTTTAGCGGTCTGGCTCTCCGCAGGCGTTACATTGGCTCGCTGCAGGAATTCCTTCACGACGGTCATCGGGATCACGAAAGCAGCGCCCTCGGCTTGCGCGCCCTGCTCGTCCAACAAAGTGAACGTCGAAAGTCCAACCACTTCGCCGTACTTGTTGAACACGGGGCCGCCGCTGTTGCCGCCGCGGATCGCCGCATCCGTCTGGATCACCTCCCATCCGCCGGCCATCTGCTTCTTCGAACTGACGAGACCTGCGGTGAGCGACGGCTCGTTGATGCTCGACGCATCGAACGCGGGGAAGAACGTCGCGTCGGCCGGATAGCCGAGAGGATACAAGTTGTCTCCCACATTCAGAGCCTTGTCGTCCCCGATGCGAAGCGTCGGGCAGTTCTCCTGAGCGATCTTGATGATCGCTACGTCCTTGCCCGGTGTCGGTTCTCCGACAGCGTTCGTGAGAACTTCTGCCGCCACCGGCTTCGTCGTGCTCGTGATACCTGGCAAGTTCGCGCCGAGGTGAACCGCCACGCTTCGGCTGATGTCACCGATCTGCATGTACTTAACGTAGAAGTTGACCGCGGCCTGCTTCAGCATCTCGATCTGCCTCTCTGTGGCGCCGCCACCGAGGGCTTCGTTGAAGTCCTGCACGTCCTGTTGGATGAACTGAGTCAAACCATTCTCGGCGAGCGCCCACTTCAGCGATTCCGGATCGTCCGTCACAACGTGCGCATTCGTGACGATATAACCGTCCGGTGTCACGAAGAAACCGGAGCCGACACCGTCAATCTGCGCATCCACCGTCATCATCTGGTTCGTTGGGACCAGATACGTTTCGAGGTTCGACAGCATCTCCTCGAGGACCGCGTCCACCACTTCCTGCTCCGACATTCCCTGAGCGAGCGCGGCCTGCGCGTCTTGCAGCAGCGCGTTCATGTTCGCCTCATGGTAGGTGACCGCGGGCACCGAGACAGAAGCGACGTAAGTGGTTTGGATCAACACCGTGCCGGGCTTCGCTTCGTCGGCGATCCGGCTCGTCTCGAGAACCGTCCGACCCTTACTTTGCGAGCACGCGCCAACCAGCGCGACGCCGGCGGCGACGAGAAACAAAAGAACAATCCTCTTCAACATAACCCCTCCTCAGACAGTACTGACATTCTACGCCGCAGGCCGTCCGTCCTTCCGGCCGGCGTCAGTCGTGTGCCGTCCCGCCGTTCGCCTGCTCCAGCAGGTGCTCCAGGACATGCGCCAGAGCCTCCACCCCCGTCCTGGCCCCGGCGGGCGATCCCGGCAGGTTGACCACCAGCGTCCTGCCGTGGAGGCCGCAGACCCCCCTCGACAGGCAGGCCATCTCGGTCTGCTCGAGCCCCCGAAGGAGAAGCAAGGTCTCGAGGCCCGGTGCGCGCTTGTCGAGAAGAGGCAGGGTCGCCTCCGGGGTCGTGTCCCTCGGCGAAAAGCCCGTGCCGCCTGTGGTGAAGACCGCATGGCAAGTCTCGCAGAGATCGCGGAGGGCTGCCGAGATCTGGTCGGGCTCGTCCCGCACGATGCAGGTCTCGAACTCGGTTGCCCCCAGAGCGGCCAGCGCGTCTCGAATGGCCGGGCCGCTCGCGTCGGTGCCCGGATCCCGGGTGTCGGACACCGTCACGATTCCAAACCTAAAACGGCTCAGTCCGCTTTCCAATCGCTCTTCCCGCCCGACTTCTCAACGAGTCTCACACTCTCGATCCGGATGTCTTGGCCGACCGCCTTCACCATGTCATACAGCGCCAGCGCTGCGACGCTCGCCGCCGTCAACGCCTCCATCTCAACCCCGGTCTTCGACTCCGTCGTGCAACTCGTGCGAATCCGAACCCCCTCGTCCTCCTTCTGGAGTTCGACGGCGACGTGCGAGAGCGGAAGCGGGTGACATAGGGGGATCAGTTCGGAAGTCCGCTTCGCGGCTTGGATTCCGGCGACTTGGGCGACCGTCATCGCGTCCCCCTTTGGCAGAGAAGCGAGCGCGTCCAAATGCCTGGGGCTCAGCCTCACGAACGCCTCTGCTCTGGCGGTCCGAACCGTCGTGCTCTTTTCCGACACATCCACCATCCTCGCGCGGCCTTCGTCGTCGAGATGCGAAAGATCGCTCACGAAGGGACTGTACCACCCGGCGCGAGCGGCGTCCTGGGTGCGAAAATCGAGGTCCGGGCCGAAACCGCGCGATGAACCTCGTCGACACCCACTGCCACCTCAACTTCCGAGACGCCTTTCCGGACGTAGCGGCCACGCTTCACCGAGCGAAGGAGAATCGCGTGGAGGCGGTCGTCGTCGTCGGTTGCGATACGGACACGTCCCGATACGCGGTCGAGTTGGCGGATGCCCACGATCCGGTCTACGCTGTCGTCGGATGGCACCCAAACTCCTCTGCGCAGTATTCGACGAGCGAGCGCGAGGCGATCCGCGCGCTCTGCGACAATCCCAAGGTGGTTGCCGTCGGAGAAATCGGTCTCGACTATTACCGGGACTACGCGACGAAGGAAGAGCAGAGAGAGTGCCTCAACGACTCTGCGGATCTCGCTCGCGAGAAAAACCTTCCTGTCGTGTTCCATTGTCGAGATGCTCACGACGACCTCCTGGACTGGTACGAGTCTCTTGATGACCCCCCCCGAGGCGTGCTTCACTGCTTCTCCGGCACGCAGGAGCATGCCGTTCGCGCCAATTCCCTCGGCCTCTACTTTGGCGTGGATGGGCCGATCACCTACAAGAACGCGGACGCCCTGCGTTCGATCGTCGCAGGGCTCCCACGTGATCGCGTGCTGATCGAGACCGACGCCCCGTACTTGTCGCCCCACCCTTTCCGCGGGAAGCCGAACGAACCGGGGATGGTGCGCTTCGTAAACGACGCGCTCGCGGCCGTTTGGGGAGTGTCTGCGGAGGAGGCGGCCGAGATCACGACGAAGAACGCGGCGGACTTCTTCGGCCTGCGACTGTGAAACCTCGCCCGCTTTCTCCGCGGATGTGGGCGGCTGCCGGAGTGCGCGGCGCTCCGCGAGGCGGCCCCTCGGGGGAGCCAGAATGGCGGCGCACGTTGGGGTAACATCACCGCCCGTTCGCGTGGGGCGTTAGCTCAGTTGGTAGAGCAGCTGACTCTTAATCAGCGGGTCATAGGTTCGAGTCCTATACGCCCTACCAGCAGTTTCAAGTACAAAACGAGGAAACTCCCGAACCGATCCGCGACCTCACATCCACCACCGGCACGCAGAACGGCACGCAGATAGCACCATCCCATCCGAGTAGTGCCTCGGTCATCCGTGCGACAAGATCGTGGGAACAGGAGACGGTTGGAGTAGCACATAGAATGAGCGCTAGCCGCGAAGGCCGTCGTAAACGTTGCGTTATCCTCAGGCACCTCAAGCCGACATTCGACTCGAGCTCCCACTTCAATCAGTGAGACACCCGCGATGGACAAGCCGACGGCTCTTTAGCCAGCTCACCGCGGAGAGGTGTGATTTTGAATGAAGGGGCTTTGTCAGAGGCGCGGATTAGCGTCCCATAAGAAGTTGGTGCATGCGCTCGGCTGCTTCTTGAGTGAGCTGCGGCAGCACGTGGCTATAGGTCTGGAGGGTCAACGTGATACTGCTGTGCCCGAGTATCTCCATGATCGTTCTCGGGTCGACGCCCTGGGCAAGCAACAGCGTTGCGCACGAATGCCTCAAGTCATGGAACCGCAACCTTGGCAGCCCGGCGGCACGAACGACTCTGTCGAGGGACCTCCGGATATTGCGTTCGTCGCACGGCGTACCCAGTTTCGAACAGAAGACCAGGCCGCTGTCTTGCCACCTAGCACCAGCAGCCAGGCGATCCTGAAACTCCTGCGTGAGCCGGTGCTCCCGGAGAACCTCCAGTGCGAACTGGGGTACGGGGATGGTACGAACACTTCGGCGCGATTTTGGTTTCGAAAACGCCTTGCCAGCTCCGCGAACAGATCGGAGCTGCTTGTTGACGCTGAGCTTTCCCTCATCGAAGTCAATGTCCGCCCAAGACAAGCCTAACGCCTCAGACAGTCGGAGTCCGCAACTCAAGGCGACAGCGAATAGGGCCTCATAGCGATTCCCCTTCACAGCCCCTAGAAACGTGCGTGCTTGAGTCGGGCTCAGAAACGTAGGTTGCTTTGGCTCCCTCTTAGGCACCGTAGCGAGGGACGCGGCATTTCTCGATACGACTTCATGCTTTACGGCGTAGTTGAGTGCATTTCGAAGTACCCGGCGTACATGCTCTGCACTAATTCCTTTATCAGCGATCCCTCGGAGGAAGCTGGATACGGCTGCAGGTGTGAGCCGCGAGACTAGAGTGTCGCCCAATGCTGGCAGAAGGTGGTTTCGCACGATGGCCGAATAGGATTCGAAGGTTGCTGGCCGAGTGGTTGGCTTCACGTGGTCCTCGAGCCACCGGGTGAGGAACGTTCCAAGCCGGGTTCTGGAATCGACAGTGGGGAGCCCAACCTCCTTTCTTCGGTTGGCTTCCGTCAGGTGCCGCCTAGCCTCGGCCAGAGTGTCGAAGTCGCGCATCGATCGCCTTGCATTGCCAAGGCTGATCGCAACCCGCCACTTAGTCTTCCCGCGCCTAGTGATCTTATAGATTGATCCTTCGTTTCGAGTTCTCATTGAGGTTCCACCTGTAATCTTGCTGCCTGCTCGAAGATTGCTCTGGGCTATTCAGCGATTCGTTTGGACTTTTCGCCGGTCATTTTCCGCTTCGGAGGGTGCGAGTCGAACACCGTCCTCCACGCACGGTTGACGTCTCGGATGAAGTTGCGTCGCGCGTTGTTATACCGACGATAGTAGTCCCGATAATAGTCTTCGACCTCATCGAGGCTTTCGTCGGACGGAATCTCGTCTAGCGACCGCACCCCTTTCGGAAGGTAGCGCTTCCTGTCTGGGTGCTTCATCCAGTCACTTGACCCATGCTCCCAAGATCTGATGAGCATCCCCCAAGATAGGTCAGGATTCTCAACTGCAATTCGGGCGAGTTCCAACGCCTTGCGGGATAATGTCTTTTTCTTCAAACCGAGCTTTGCTCGAGACCGATCGTAGATCGTGCGCACCAGGTCTGGAGGCAGGTTCGGGTCAAGCTCCAAGAGGATTCTGCGGACCGCTGGCTCCCCTGTCAGTGGCCATACTCGATATGGCCGGTGCATCACTCTTTGGTCTTCCCAAAGGACCGCGAAGAGAGCCATCGCTGGGTCAACTCGGAACTTCGCGGAGAGAGACTCGATTACCAGCACGAGGTCACGCAGCTCCTCGGTGGGCTGCTCGGGAAGCTCTAAGTACTCCATGCCGGGACCCAGGTGAAGATACAGCCTGTCCGTCGGTTTGCCCCCTCTATCTTCGTATGGGCGGCTTTCCTCAATCAGCTCCAGGAGGTACTCCCACGTACCGACGACCCCTCGGCGTGCGCTCGCTAGCTTGGCGAGTCTGTCGGAGTACTTCTCTCTGAAGGAGCAAACCTCCAGATCCTCACTCATTCGGCCCACCAAGTAGGCTGTGAGAGTGAGTTGATACTGTTCTAGCCAGAGGTCGCGCGTACCGGTACCGACGAGAATCTCCGCTCTCCCATCGCCGGCCCGAGATGGGTCTGCTTGTCCGACTGCTCCAGGCTCCGCTTCGCGGCTTCCTTGTCCCATCTCCGGCATTGTGGGAGTCATGCGGGGAACAAGACGTGAAACCACCTCCTCCAGTCTGTCGGCGTACAGTGCCCGAACGAGCTCAAGGGCCGCTGCCTCGAGGGCACCAGCGCTTGTAGTCGAGAGATCGTAGCATCCATCCAGGTGCCGATCCAGGCCGTCAAAGCCCAGCCGACCGAAGAACCGGTAGATCAGCCGCTTGGGCGAATCCTCTGTATTCATCTAGTTTATAACAAAAGTGACAGTTTCTGTAAATATACCTTGATCTTGCACACTGAGATGCATGGATACCCAACAGTTTCCAAAGAGACTCCTGACGATCGTTGAGGCTGCGTTCCGCGCCGGGATCTCCAGGTCTTTCGCCTACAAGCTGGTGAACCGCGGCGAGTGGCCGGTCGTGAAGATCGGAGCCGCCACGCGCGTCCCCCTCGCCGAGCTGGATCAGTGGATCGAGGAGCAGGCCCGAGCGGCGAAGGAGGAGGCCGAGCGTAAGCGAGACCTCCATGGCTAGCCGATCCTCTGCTCAAGCTACCGGGCTTGATGACTGGCGAGAAGCGACGCGACGGATTATCCTGGCAGTGGTCAGAGGTGTACCTGAGGCCCACGTCGAAGCTGGCCTCGAAGTCACTGAGGAGTTGCGTGCTGAATACGCTGAAGGGCCCGTCCAGGACTGGAAATTCCTGTTTCGCTTTTGTCGCAAGCTCAGAGCTCTGCACCCAGAAATAGCCGAGCCAACGCAGGCCCAGTTCGAGAAGAGCGTAGAGGCTTTTCGGCGGATGGTTGTGAGGTTCTTCTCCGATACGGATGCCCTCGTTGCTGTCGACTGGGAGGACCCAGGCGCGGTGTGGGCGGAGTTCGTGCGACGGTGGCAAGACGTCAGAGTCCCCGAGGGGCAGGGCGCGTTCGAGTGGGCATGCAAAGCCGCAGACGAGGAGCCGGTACGACTCAAGCATACGCCTCGGCTGGAAGGGCACCGGACCCTGACGCCGCAGTTAACGCGCCTGGCCAGCATCGCATTCCACCTTCAGCTCTACCAAGACACTATGCCGATTCTATTGCCCATCGCGAAAGTGGGTAAGGCATTCGGCAAGAAGGGTGAAAGGGCCAAGAACTTCGGAAGGAACTTGGTGCGGCTGCTGGAGGAGATGGGCTTGATTGAACTAGTAGACGGCAGCTACTCCCCTCAAAAGAGGAAAGCCAAGGAGTGGTGGTTTGCGCTCGGAAGCAATGACCTTTACTACGCGCCGCGAACCCCCTCTAAACGCCCGCCAGATACACTCAGTCTCTCAGTTATTCACGACTCTCACGGCAAGCAGGATTCTTAGACAAACAAGTCAAAACAAGGATTCTCAAGTTTCGCAAGTCGTTGAAATCAACTTCATTAGCCATGGCACTGAGAGCCGCGATCAGGGTAACTCCGGCTGACTTCTTTGAGCGATCTCTCGAAGGTGCTGGCTGTACTCCGCAGTCCACTGCTGTATCTCTTCGCGATCACGCACTTTGGAAGGGGCGTATAACGTGAAGTTATGACTCTCAAGATGGTGCAGAATGATGGTTCCGAAGTGACGCTGACGATGCATCAAAATCCGCTACCTAACATGCTTCCTGGCTGGGTGTGCAAGCAGTACGTCCGGCGCGGATCCAAACTTTGCGGCCCGTACTGGTACAGGTTGTACAGGGAACAGGGAAGGCTACGAAAAACTTACGTGTGCAGAAGTGAACTCGAGGATACGCTGGCCGCCTGCGCAAGATGGAGGGAGCAAAGGCGCTTTGTACAGCAGCACAAGTCCGAAGCGCGCGAGTCGGGAAAGAACATTTGCAGTAGCGTGGAGTTCATCCGTTCGGTGGAGGCGATGTTAGACCGAGCAAGGAGTGAGAACCATGGAGCTTGAGAGTCTATTGATCGCTTCAAATGGGCGGAGCGGCACGATCGCAAATGGAAGCAACGGATCTGCCGAGGACATCCACTTTCCCCTCACGGCTGCTCAGGAAGTCGCACCATCTATGGGACTCTTCAGCGAGGACGCTGATACAAAGGAGATGGTTGACCTGCCCGATGACATTGATGAATTGGCGAGGCTTGAACTGGCCATCGGAACTCGAGCAGCAGGGGTCGTGGTCTGCGGGCTAGACGAGACCGATCTTGAGCTGGCGAGGTTTCGGGCACTACTCGATCGGCTGCAGAGAGACTGGAACCCGCGGCCCGGAATCGAATCCGCCCTCATATGCATGTTGGTTCAGATCATCACCGCTTGGGAAAGATGGCTTGAGCGGCACCTGACCCAGCAGTCACTGGAGATCCACGCCGTGACTGCTGCCGAAAGAAAGGCGGAAGAGCGCTACTATGGCAGATACTGGCCGGAACGGCTGGACGAGGCCGCAAGCCTTGAACTTTCGGCAAACATGGCCGACCGCTTCAACAAGATGTTCATGCGAACGCTTCGCGCCTTGCGGGACCTGCGGCGCCTCTCGCCACAGGTTGTGGTCCAGTCCGCCGGTCAGGTGAATGTCGCCCAGCAACAAGTGGCGATCAACGAGATGGGCGAGGGTTGATGATCCGCCTCCTTCGGAGACAAGTGTGGATGCTGAGGGAATCGTGCTTCAAATCCGGTCGAAGGGCCGATTCCCTAGCCCGATTGTCTCATTGCGTCCAAACGTGGTTGCCAGCACTAGGCTTTGCGGCGGCACGGGTGCTGCGTCTGAACATGTAGCGACAAATCTAGACAGGTCCAGACAAATCCGGACATGTCTAGACAAGTCTGGACATTTCCCGACAAATCCGGACATCGCCTGGTTTGCTTTGACAGCTGCCGAACAGATTCGAGTGGGGGGTCAATCCCGTAGAGGTTGGACGCAATGATGCGGAAGGTGTTGACCGGAACGAGGTCGTCGGTCAGGCGAGCGCGAATGGGGTCGGGCACCAGGAGAGCGTTGAGGATCGAGAAGGCTTCCTACAAGTCCACGCGCTTGAGGCTCCGCATATGTAAGCCGACTTTCGAGCCGAGGATGGTCGCCGTGCCACGCGTGCGAAGTTGCGCCTCGACGGGTCCGTACGCTCCCTGACTCACCGCCCTTCTTAGTCACACTTGCGCCAAGTGCCCTTGCCTTGACACTGGAGACTCCACGAGTGCCCCAGAGGCCACCGGAGCAAGTCTGGGAAAATAGCAGTCGGATGGCATCTGCACTGCGTCCCTGTGCTCCCAGAACTCGTATGCATCTCATCATACGGCCAGTAACTGAACGTGTCCGTGATGTGCTGGTTCTGATCCAGCAGCGCAATCGTCGAACCCAAGGGGTCAGGAACGTAGTCCCGAACCGTCCACTACCGTCAGCCGGTTCTCGTTGTCGTACACGTAAGTTGTCCGCTGAACGCCAAGCCCACTCTTGGCCTCCTCCGTCAGGTTCCCATTGTCGTCATAGGTAAACGTGGTCACCGCACTTCCCTGAATCATCGTCACCATTCGGTCCGCCGCGTCATAGGCGAAGGTCATCGGGCTCTCCCCCTGATGGTGCTTGACGCTGATGTTTCCCACTGAGTCATAGACGAATGTTGCGGCCACGCCGTTCAGCTGCTGTCCTGTCAAGCGATTCACGTCGTCATATGTCCAGGTGGTTACGTCGCCGTCCTTGTTTCTGCCGATGCGGTTGCCGACCGCGTCATACGAGTCGGAGATCGTCACTATCGGATTGTTCGAGGAGTTCAACTCGATTTGAGTGGTCACCCGCCCGACCGAGTCGTAACCGAATTGCCGCTTTGAGCCCAGCCCGAGCAGCACTGTCGTCCTGCGGCCCGCTGCGTCGTAGAGTTGTGTCGTCACGTTTCCATCGGGGTCTTTGATGGTCTCCTGCCGGTTCAAGGCGTCATAGGTGTAGGTGAACCGACCGCC
>QEUM01000015.1 GCA_003577165.1 Armatimonadota bacterium
ACTCGTGGACGATCCAGTGTCGGGAGTGCGCCTGAAGGCCATCGAGTGGTTCGAGCGCATGTTTCCCAACGCCGGCGCCCCGAAAGTACGTTACGGCCGAGAAGGTGCCTGGGAGAACGAGTCCGAAGTCCGCGCCTTCTGGCGCTCGTTCCGAGGCGACGGATGACGGTGTGACGTTCCGAGCCGGATGCGAGCCTGGCGTTTGAACATCGAAGTCGAGGCGGGCCGCATCATGGGGATTGGCTTGGAAGCGCAGTGAGGGGCGGCGCATGCGCCGCCCCTCACAGTTTGCGGTGCCCTTCGCGGGGCTCAGGCGTGGACGGGCTCTTTGCCCGATCCGGTTTCGACTTCGAGGCCCTGCGCCTCGTACTCTTCGAAGCCACCGACGAAGTTTAGCGGGGGGGGATTGCCCAGTTTCACCCACAGGCTCGCGCCGATGGAGGACCGGCCTCCGGCGTAACACTGGAATACGACCGGCTTGTCTTTCGGAATCGAGTCCGCGCGATCCGCCAGATAGCCGAGCGGCACGTGGATCGAGCCTGGAATGTGTCCCTCTTCATACTCTGAAGCGCCGCGCACGTCCACGATCGTGACTTCGCCTGCGTCGAGCCTCTCTTTCGCCTCGCGCGCCTGCATCTGGCCGATGGTCGCGAGGTCCCGCGACTTCTGGTGTTCATCGACAACCTCGTGGCCGAACCACGCGCCGACTTGGTCGATGCCGATCGTCGCGAGCGCCTTCACCGCCTCAAGGACTTCCGTTTCATTCTCGCTGATCAGATAGATAGGCGCGTCGTACGGCGCGAACCAACCGGCCCACGTTGTGAACGACTTTTCGAACGGCACGTTGATGGTTCCGGGAATGAGTCCGGCGGCGGCCTCGCCCGCCGGGCGCATGTCGAATATCGTCGCGCCGGCGTCGAGCAAGCGCATCAACTCGTCCGTCTGCTTTCGGGGGGGGATTGAGATCGCGCCGAGAATCGGCGGCCCTTCTTTGTTGATTCGCTTCATGTGCGCGAAATACTTCGGGGGCTCCGGCTGACCTGCGAGCACTTCCTCGACGAAATCCTGCTCTCCGGCCGTCTGGAACGCCCATCCGCTCCTCTTCTCGTATCCGAGCGACGTGACCGGAACGCCGCCGAGGCTTTTGCCGCACGCGGAGCCTGCGCCATGCCCCGGCCAGAGGATGAGGTGGTCCGGATACTCGACGAATTTGCGGAGGGAATTGTAGAGGACGCGCGCTCCCTTCTCCATCGTGCCTTTGATGTTTGCCGCTCTCTCCAACAGGTCGGGCCTTCCGACGTCGCCGACGAAGATGAAGTCTCCTGTGAATGCGCCAAGCGGCTCTTCGCTCGCGGATTCGTCATACAGCACGAACGAGATGTGCTCGGGGGTGTGGCCGGGCGTGTGGCGAACGACGAGTCTCACGGCGCCGGTTCGAATCTCGTCGCCGTCCTTTACGAGTCGCACGTTGGGATCGTTCGCGTAACCGTATTTCCAGTCCGCGTCGCCCTCGTCGCTCAGGTAGATCGTGGCTCCGGTTGTCGCACCCAACTCTCGGCTTCCAGAGACGTAGTCGGCATGGATGTGGGTCTCCGTCACTCCCGTGATCCTGAGCCCTTCCGCGGCTGCGGCTTCGAGGTACGGCTCCACGATTCGAGACGGGTCGATGACGATCGCCTCGCCCGATCCGGGGCAGCCGACCATGAAACTGGCCTGCGCGAGCCTTTCGTCGTAAAACCTCTTGACAATCATTGGTGGGTCCTCTGTCTGGTTACATTCTGAAGGATTCGCGGAGACGGTCGCTGGATTCGTTCAGGGACCGGCTGGGCGGTCGGATCGCTGAGGTGAGTGTGGGCCGGATTCAGTTCCCTGCCCGCGCCTTCGCGTAGCAGACGGGCGCGAAGGGGACGGGGCCTTCGCTGTTGGCTTGCGGCCCTTCGGGCCTTGTTCGGCTTCCCCCTCCTCATGCACGAGCCATCGCGAGGAGGGGGTGACTGCTTCGTATGCGTCGGAGTTCTTATCGCGCCCCTACAGGGCTCGACGATTCATTGGTCGTCATATCCAGGCCTGCGGCCTTCGCTGTTGGCTTGCGGCCCTTCGGGCCTTGCGCGGCTTCCCCCTCCTCATGCACGAGCCATCGCGAGGAGGGGGTGACTGCTTCGTATGCGGCGGAGTTCTTATCGCGCCCCTACAGGGCTCGACGGTTCATTGGTCGTCATATCCAGGCCTGCGGCCTTCGCTGTTGGCTTGCGGCCCTTCGGGCCTTGCGCGGCTTCCCCCTCCTCATGCACAAGCCATCGCGAGGAGGGGGGTGAAAATCGATCTCGACAACGCCACCGCTCGCGGGCCGGTTATGGTGGCAGTGGGCGCTCCACCCCCCTTCCCCCCTCCTCATGCACGAGCCATCACGAGGAGGGGGTAGGGGAGTGGGGTGTGGGATTTGGTCGGCATGGCTCTCAGGCTAAGCGGTCACCTGCCGACAATCCTAACAGGGCCTTTGCTTCGACTCGGCCCCGCATGACGAGGTTGCGCATGATTCGGAGTCCTTTCGGCAGCGGTCGCATCCCGGCGGCTTCGGTCGCTCTGGGACTCCTGGCGGTCGCGTGCGCCGTCGGGGCGGTCGGCGTTCTCACCAGCCAGCCTCCTCGCCTGAGGATCGGGGTCACGGGTTCGCTAGAGTCCGCCCTGGTGTCCTACGCGGATGCCTCCGGCGCCTTTCGCCGCCACGACCTCGACGTGACGATCGTTCAGTTCGCCACGGTCCCTGAAGCCATCTCGGCCTTCAAGGCGGAAGCCGTGGACGGAATCGTCGTCGCGAACGCGGCCCTCGCACAGAACGACCTCGCCGTCGGCGAAGTGCTCGTACCCCTCTCGACTTCCACCGGTTCCGACGTAGTGCTCTCCCGCAGCGCCGTCATGTCCCGGGACGACGTGCGCGGCGCGCGGTTTCTCGTCGACATCGAGCCGCGATCGACGTGGATGCTGCGGATGTTCTTGCGGCGATGGGGAGTTGACCGGCAAGAGGTGACGATCGTCAGTTCTCCTCGACCCTATTTGCTCGCATCCCTTGAGAGTGGGCCGTTCGACTTCGTCATCACTTCCGCGCCGACGAGCCTCGTGATTCGATCTCAAACCGGGTTGCGCCCTGTGTTCAACAGTCTGCAGGCGCGAAGCCCTGTGCAGATGTACATTCTCGCCAATCGCGAACTCGTCCGTTCGCACCCACAGATGCGCGTCGGCTTTCGCGCCGCTCTCGCAGACTGCATGCGCGAATATGCGCGGACTCCTCAGCCACTGACGCGATACCTCGCCTCGTACTGCGGAATCCCGTTGGAACTCGCCGCGAAGTGCATCGGCGAACAGATCGAGCCGCTGCCGAGTGATGCGGACGCCGCGGAGATTACACCACGGCGTTCACGCCCATCACAAAGGATGTAATCGGTACTGCCCATGCCGTGGACCCAGTCGCTTCGAGCGAAACTCTTAGTTCCGACGATCGGAATGGCCATCGTCGGCGCGGTGTTCGTCGCATGGCTCGCGAATCGAAACCTCGCGAAGCGGCTCTACGAGGAGTCTCACGCGAAGGCGGTCACGCTCGCGGAACTGCTGACCGCGTCGGCCTCTACGGAGGCCAGCCCGGCACGCTTGGGCCATCTCGTCAAGTCGTTCGGCGGTCAGAGATACGTCAAGACCGTCGCGCTGATCGAGGGCAATCCGCCGCGAGTCGTCGCGTCATCCAACAGCGCGCGCGTCGGCAAACTGTTCGAGCACGCGGACGCGCTGCAAGGGTCGGAACCGATCTGGCTCCTTTCCGAAGACGGCAACCAACTCGATTACATCAGTATCTCGCCTTTGGTGGTGGACGATTTCGGCTCTAAGGACTTCAAGGCCGCTCACATCAGTTTGGACCTCCACTACATCGGGAGCATGCTTCGAACGGAGGCCATCGTCTACTTCCTTGAAATGCTGGGCATCATCCTAGCGAGCCTTCTTCTTGCCCTGCGGTTGATCAACATCCACGTTGTTCGTCCCATCGGGGCGTTGTCGCAGGCGATGGCGCTGCAGGCAGACGGCGACACAAGTGCGAGGGCCGACGCGTCCAGCAAGGACGAGATCGGCGCGCTCGCCGAGCATTTCAACCGGATGATTGACATCCAGGCTCACGACGAGCGGCGCATGCTCTCGCTCGTTCGCTCGCTTCCGGGTGTCGTGTTCCGAAAGGACGCGGAGACGGGCAACGTGGTCCTCGCGGGTCTTGGCGGAAACCTGCAAGGGCAGGCGATTCTCGATGAGGTGCGTCAAGTTCTCGAAGGCTCCACGTCTCCGTCCGACCTGATCGCGCGCGACTCGGAGAGCCGCGTCTATGAGATCGAGCATCGCGTCGAACTCGAGGGCGGTGAGTCGCGGTGGTGGTTGGAGCGGGGAACCGCGGTTGAAGACTCGGACGGGATCGTTCGGTGGGTGGACGGCGTAATGCTGGACATCTCCAAGAGAAAGAGGATGGAGTCGGCGCTGGCCGCATCCGAAGAGAGGCTGCGGAAATTTCACGAATGCGCTCCCGTGGGAATCGCGCTCATTGACAGTCACGGCGTAATTCGAGACATGAACCGTCGGTGCACCGATACGCTTGGTGGCGCGAGCGTCGGCAGTTGGTTCCCTCAGTATCTGGAGGATGACTGCAGGGCGAAGTTCCTGAGAGAGATAGACGTGCTGGAAGCGACCGACTCTTTCGGGCCGCGCACGACGACGATACGAAGCGATTGCGGCGGGACGCATCAATGCCGAGTGACCGGATTTGCGACGAACGACGCGGGGGAGCAGGTCGTGTGGCTGATGCTCGAAGACATCACGGAGGCGGAGCGGCTTGCGGAGGTGAACCGCGCGCTGCTCGACGCGATTCCCGACATCGTGATGTGGATTTCGCCCGAGGCGCGAATACGCGACTTCCGAGCCACCCGCGACGCGGAACTGTATGCAGGAGGGTCGTTCGAGGCGGAGCCTCATGTGTCGGAGGTTCTTCCGAGCGCGGTCGCGCATGGATTGTTGGGCGCGATCGGCCGAGCGAATTCGAGCGGGGAAACGCAGTCTTTCGAATATCAACTCACGGATCGAACCGGGTCGCAGCGCTACTATGAAGGTCGCGTAGCGATCATGGCTGCCAACGGCTACTTGGCGCTCATTCGGGACATCACGGATCGCAAAGACACAGAGAAGCGTCTTCAGCAGGTCAACCAGGCGTTGCTTGCCAGCCTGGAGTCCCAGCAGCGGCTCACCAAGGACCTCGAAAGTGCGCTTCAGGACACGAAGGCTGCCGCACTCGCAAAGCAGCAGTTCCTCCACACGATGAGTCACGAACTGCGGACGCCGCTCAACGGAATCCTGGGCGGCGCAGAGATTCTCAGCCGGTCTGAATTGGACGTCGAGCAGAGGACCACACTGGAGACCATCACCGGGTCTGCGAGCGCTCTCAAGTCCATCGCGGAGGCGGCGCTCGATTACACGGACGGTTCCGTGGGCGAGGCACGGCCTGCAATGGAGGAATTCGACATCGAGGACATCGTGGACGAAGTCCTCGTGGACGCTGCCGCGCTATTGGCCGGGAAGAACGTCGAGTGCGCTGCGCTTGTCGATCAGAAGTTCCCGCAGAGAGTCTACGGTGAAGTCAGTTCGTTGAAGAAGTTGCTCGGGCATCTGATGTCCAGCGTGGCGCGCAGCGCGAATGACGGCGACATTTTGCTGCGAGTCGAATGCGAGAGCAGCGAAACCAATCAGATGATGATGGTTGCGCGAATCGAGCATCAGCAAACCGACCACCCGGTGCGACTTGTCGGCCACGCGGGCTCGATGAGTTTGGAGCACGCTCTATGCGAAAGGCTCGCCGTCGCTCTTTGCGGCGAACTGCGCGCCGCGGAGTCGGCTCATTCGGTCGTGAAGATCCCGCTTCGCGTGAAGGAGTCGGCAGAATCGGCTCACCCGGATGGAACTCCATTGGCCGGACATCGCGCGCTCCTCCTCGAAGATCGTCCGATCACTCGCAGCGTCCTGTGGAACGCGCTTGTGGATGCCGGATGCATCGTCGTCGAGCCGAACCCCGACGTTGGCAGCGCTTCCGCTGCGGCGCTCGTGGACCTCGTGGATGTCGTCGTCGGTTCGCACTCAGCGATTCGAGAGATTGCACGGAGCAAGCCGGACGCAGGTGTTCCACTGGTTTACATCGAGCCTGCCTCGCAAGTGTGGTCGGAGATTGGGTTCGAGGCCGCTCATGTGATGAAAATCTCCAGACCCGTGAGGAGGCGAGAGGCGCTGCGCGTTGTGGCGTCAGCGGTCGAGCGCACGGAGTCGGCGAGATCGCCGCACGTACCTGGATTTCGCGTGCTGGTCGCGGACGACAATCCAACGAACCGTCGGGTTCTCGGCAAGATGCTGGAGCGGCTTGGCATGCGCCCCGTGTTCGCCGAAACTGGGATCGAGGCCGTGGAGTTGGCGGAGTCTCAGGCGTTTGATGCGATCCTCATGGACTGCCAGATGCCTGGGATGGACGGATTCGAGGCGACGCGTCGGATTCGGCTCCACGAGTCGTCGCGCGGAAGGCGAACTCCGATCATCGCCGTTACGGCGAACGTGCTCCAGGGAGACCGCGAGAAGTGCTTGGAGAGCGGTATGGACGAATGTCTCGCGAAGCCGGTTCGCTTGGAAACCCTGAAGTTGACTCTTGCGCACTGGGTCACCCCCCGGGCGGCTTAGAGAAGCAGGGAAACTCCGTCCTGCGGCGAATCTGCTCCCATGCAGATTTCCGAATCCTCTCTGCAGGCCCTCGACTCCAAGTACGGCGACTATCTGGAGGGCGCGTCCGTGGACGAATTCGTCCGCGATTTTCACATCAACTTTGCGGCCGGCCACTGGTGCGCGGGTGAGTTCTTCGATCGCTTCTGCCCGGTGGGCTACAACAGCGACTCGAACTTCGACAACTCCATCCCGGCGCAAATCCGACGCGTGAGCGAGGCAGGGATACGTGGCATCGAGTTTCACGAGAGCGTTTTCATCGACTCCCATCGTCAGCGGGATGCTGCGAAGGTTGAGGAGATTCGTGCGGCGCTGTCTCAGTACGGAGTCGTGCCCACTAACATGAATATGAACACTTGGACGGATCCCAAGTGGAAGTTCGGCGGCATTACACATCCGGACTCCGGCGTTCGGCGCGACGCGCTTGCGCTCTGTCTCCAGGGTGTGGACATCGCAAAAGAGATTGGATGCGTGAGCGCAAACATCTGGCCTGGAAGTGACGGCTGGGACTATCACTTCGAGGTGAATTACGGCGAGCGATTGTCGTGGTACATCGATGGATGTACGGCGATCGCCGCGCACTGCGACACGCACGGCCTGAAATTCGGCACCGAACCCAAGCAGAAGGAGCCGAGAGAGGGCAACATGATCGTCAACACCGTGGCGAAGGCGGCTTTGGTGGCGCAGGAGGTGAACAAGAACCTCGGCAAGACGGTGATGGGCGTCGTAATCGATTACGGGCATGAGCAGATGGTCGGAAACACTCCCGCGGATTCCCTCTACATGCTTCAGCGCGTCCGAGTGCCGATCGCAAACTTCCACATCAACGGAGCGAAATACAACAGCAACGACGAAGACCGCATTGCAGGAACAGACGACGTTTGGCGACTGGTGGACTTCTGCTACGCGGCAATCGACACGGGCTACTCCGGATGGTTCGGAGAGGATCAGTTCACGTATCGGACGGAGCAGGTGTTGAGCATGAGGCTGAGCATGGAGTTTTTCGCGAACTGCATGAAGAAAGCGCTCAAAATCTACGCGCGGAGAGAAGAGCTGAAAGCCGCTCAAGCCACGGGTGACGCAGTGAAGACGATCAACATCGTCAAGAAGATCATCTACAACGGATAGTTCATATGTTCCTACATGTCGTCGTTGCTCCGCTTCTTTTGCTGGCTTCTCAGCAGTCGAGTCTGTCCGAAGATCCGATGCTCGGACTAACGCGCGAGACGATTCTCGAAATGGGGTTCGATTGGTGGTTCGACTACTACTGCGAAGAGGTCGGAGCCAGCGAGATGTCGATGGACATTGCGACCGTGACCTACGCGAAGTGCCTCGATTCCCGTAATGCTACAAAGTTGAAGGCTCTGCCTCGTGCTCGCGCGAAGTGGATTGAGGACGTCGAGTCCGCCTTTCGAGAATACAGGCTCGGCGCGGTGTACTCGGAGATGGCGCTCGCGGGTGGCGGAACCATGTACTCGCACGCCGCCGCACGCGGACGGTACGACGATGAGATCCTCTCCGAGAACCTCGTCGCACTCAGCCGGTCGAAGCGGAGGAAGCCGTCTGAGGTGGAGCAGAAAGAAATCGCAAGATTGACGGCGTCCGTGCGGGCTTACCTGTCCTCGCTGAGGGCGGACGCGAAGCGGAAGCAGCCGAAAGATTCGTGGGTGCGCGCAGATTTACTCGAAGAGGAGTCCGCCAAGGCGAAGGCTGGGTTCGATCGCCTCTGCAGGCTGCTCGAGGTGGCGGGGCCGGACGATGCGTTGTTCACGCTCCGCGCGGCAGACTCTTGGGTTGCGTTCGGCCGGGGGGAGGGAACCCGGTAGACTGCCCGCCGTGGAACCCTTCCTCGGCGACGAGCCCCTCCACTGGACTGAACTCTGCGATGCGGCTCTTGCGGAGGACGTCGGCCACGGCGACGTAACACGGTTCGCCGTTCCCGAAACATCGGTCTCCGAATATTACATTGAGGCGCAGGCTGAGGGCATCGTCTGCGGATTGGGGTTCGCGTTCGATCTCCTCGTACCTCTTGTCGACTCAGACGGAGAAGAGCGCTGCGATTACACTTGCATAGACGGAGACAAAGTGTCGCCGGGCAAAGTTGTGATGCAGGGGAGGCTTGCGACACGGGAGTTGCTTCAAAATGAGCGAACTGCGCTGAACTTTCTGATGCATCTTTCCGGTATCGCAACCCTCACGAGGAAATTCGTTGATGCGGTCAAGGGAACCAAAGTTAAGATTCTTGACACGCGCAAGACCATTCCCGGATTGAGGGCGATCGAGAAATACGCGGTTCGTTGCGGCGGGGGCCACAATCATCGCTTCAACCTCTCCGACGGCGTTCTCATCAAAGACAACCACATCAGGGCGGCGGGTGGCGTGCGGGAGGCGATCGTCGCAGTACGCAAGAACGCTCCGCACGGAATGAGGATCGAGATCGAGTGCACGACGGTCGCGCAGGTGGATCGCGCCCTGAGCGCCGGGGCTGAGATCATTCTTCTCGACAATATGCCGATCGGCGAGGTGAAGGACGCTGTGAGCATTTGCAAGGGTCGCGCGCTGCTGGAGGTGAGCGGCGGCGTGAATCTCGACAACGTTCGCGAAATCGCGAAGACCGGTGTTGATTACATCAGCGTCGGAATGTTGACGCACTCCGCGCCCGCCCTCCCGTTCCATCTCGAACTGTCGTGAAGTCGCCGATCGATGGACGGACGCTCGAATACTTCGATTCGGTCGAGTCAACTCAAGATTACGTCGTGTCGGCGGTCCTGGAAGGTCGAACCGACTTGGGGGGGGCGCTGGCTGGGCACCAAACTCGAGGACGTGGCCGCCACGGCAGGAAGTGGTTCAGTCCACCCGGTTCGTCGCTTAGCCTCTCGGTCGCCTTCTGGGATTACGCCGATTGGGAGAGGCCTGAACTTCTCGGCTGCGCCGTCGCGCTGGCGGCCGCGGAGGCGTTCGACTGTGGGGTTCAGTGGCCGAACGACGTCGTCATTGCTGGGCGAAAAGTCGGAGGGGTGATCGTCGAACTGCCCCAAGACTCAGCGGGACGCAGGATTCCTGTCGTCGGCGTTGGAATCAACCTCGGCGTCGAGGCGTTTCCTCCGGATGTCGACGGAGATCCGACTTCACTGCAGTCGGAGGGCCATGATGTGCCGACCGCTGACGCGGCAGCGCGCGCGATCTTGGACGCTCTCAGGAGTGTTCCTGAACCCACCGAGTGGGCCTCGCTCCGCGAGCGTTGGGGGGGGCGAGACGAGACTGTGGGCAAGGCTTACAAACTGCCGGGCGGCAAGCCTGGCATAGCGCGCGGCATTTCCGAGTCCGGGTGGCTCATCGTTGAGAGCGACGGCGACGTGGTCATCGTTCCGTCGGCCGACGCGTGGTTCGGCGACCCTCGAAGATCGAGGTCTTAGGTCAGGGGAACCAACTCCCACGAACGGGTGCCGTCTGCCCACTCGAAAATGCCGGCAAACCTCCCGTGCGATCCCGTGTGGACGATCCAGACGTCGCCGACTTTCTCCGGCTGTTGGAGAACGTCGTGCGAGTGGCCTCCGAATATAACGTCGATTTCCGGACAGGCCGCTGCTACGTCACGGTCTTTCGAGAGCCCTAAGTGCGACAGACAGACCACCAACTTCGCTTTCGGACTCAATTCCGTCAAGGCCGACCGCGCAGCCGAAATCGGGTCGGTGTTGAGAAACGAACTCATGTGCCGAGCGGCCATTCGCTTCGTCACCATCGGCACCATGAGGCCGATCACGGCGATCGAGCCTTGAAGGCGCAGCCCGCCGGGGAGGGGGGAAGTGGGCGACGGCCACCACTCCGATTTGTCGCGAGCCGGGATCAGCGGCTTTCCTCGCCTATTGTTCCACTCGAGGTTCGCGCATACGACAGGATGACTGCAGCCCTTCAGTTTCTTTCGCATCGCCGCGGACGAGATGTGAAACTCGCGATTGCCCAGGACGCTTGCTGAGCATACGAGTTCCTTCATCGCTCTCCAGTAAGGGTCTTCCTGGAGCGGGATGCCGATGTTGCCGACGGCCAAGCCGTCCCCGCAATCAAAGTAAAGATCGCATTCGGCTCGGAGCGATTTCAGACGCTCCAATGCAGCGGCTGTCAGTCGGCCGTGAAAGTCACTCGTGTGAAGAATGCGAGTCCGCAAGCGTGCTTCGGATGATACACCTAAGCGGTTCGCCGGCGATGGCTGGAGAGCAGGCGAATCTGCTCTCGATATTTGTTCACGGTTCTTCGCGCAACTTCGAGGCCTTGTGCCTTGAGCCTTTCTGCGATCTCTCGGTCGCTTAGGGGCTTGTTCGGGTTTTCCGTTTGCAGGATCTCTTCGATCATCTTCTGAACCCTGAGCGCAGGCTTGAAGAAGACCTCGAATGGGATGGTCTCACCGTTCGCGAGTTGCACGAACTTGTTCATCGTCGCGCGACTTACCGTGCTTTCGTGGAGACCGACATCGCGGGCCAACTGCACTCGCGTCATCGGCTTGAGGAATCGGTAGGAGCCGGTCGCAATGAACCCATACTGCACCTCGAGCAGCCGCTGAGCGAGTTTCCTCAGCGTCAGGCGTCGTTGATGAATTCCCTTGATGAAGTGCATCGCCCGTCCCACGTACTCTTTGAGGTGTCTGCGCTCGTCCTCGGGCACCGCATGAGGGTGCGACTTGGACTTTCTGTACTGCTCGCGGTACCACGGGTTCACGATGAACTCTGCCGGATCGCAGCCGCGAATCTCGATGGTGATTCCCGCTTCCGACTGCACGAATCTTACGTCGGGCTCCACGCTTGGCGCTGAGGACGACGTGTGCGCTCCGCGCTCGCTTAGAAATGCTTCGCCGGGGTAGGGAGAGAGTTCCGCGATCTTCGCGAAAGCGCTTTCGACGGTGGAAACGGAAAGTTTGTATCGGCGCGCGATCGGGTGCGGATTCCTTTGGATGAGGTGCTCCCAATGGTCTCGAACGATGCGGAGCGCCAGCATCTCCATCGGATCGGGAGACTCTCGGAGTTGAATGTCGAGACATTCGCGAAGGTCATGCGCTCCCACGCCGGGGGGGTTGCACGTCTGCAGCAACTTGACCAATTCTCGAATCCTATCCAGGTCCGCGCCCGCGGTGTGCGCGATCTCCTCGACAGGCATATCGAGGTAGCCCGTCTCGCCCACGCAATCCACCACGTGTCCGACGATGTCGCGGTCCTCGTCAGGAGCGAGGGCGAGCATCTGTGCCAGCAGATAGTCGTGGAGCGAAGCGGGAGCCGGAACGAAGTCGACCCACTCGACCGCTCCGTCCGAAGTTGGCGCGCTTTCCGGTGGAGCCTCCAGGTCTTCGTACTGGGGGCGCTCTTTGAGTTGCGCGATCTTCTTGAGCAATTGGGGGTCTGTGGTTGGCTCGTCGTCAATCTCCAGCCTTTCGAGAGCCGGATTGTCGTTCAGTTCCTGCTCGATGGCCTGTTCGAGTTCGTGTCGCTGGAGTTGAAGGATGTAACTGGCGACGACTAGTTTCGGGTCGACTTTTAGACCCGTCTTCTGCTCGACGCGCTGCTGAGCCCTGTTGGAGAGTGCCAAGAGAGATCCCTCTACTGGGATATTCCGTCGCCGAGCCCCGCTTCCTTACTGGACTAATGCCGGGTCTGAGAGTAACGACGAGCCGCGGTCCGCCGTGAGGCCAAGCCATTCCGCGACAGTCGCGCCCACGTTCCAGAGGCCGTCCCGGTCGGGAATGAGGCCCGCGACGGGCAACCCGAGGCTCCAGGCGGCGAACGGTACGTACTCGCGAGAATGGTCCGTGCTCGGAGTCGTCGGGTCGTTGCCGTGATCCGCCGTTAGGATTAGCAGGTCGTCCTCGCGGAGCCTCGGAAGTACAGAGCCGAGCGTGAGATCGAACGCTTCGAGGGCGTTTCCGAATCCCCTCGGATCGTTTCTGTGGCCATAGAGCATGTCGAAGTCCTCGAAGTTGCAAAAGATGAACCTCGCGTCAGACAGCAGCGCTTCGTGCAGCAGCGCTTCATGCTCGGCATTGGATTGGGTTCGTCGCACGGGGCGAAACCCGCGCTCCGCGAAAACTTCGGGGACGACGCCGATTCCAAACACCTCCCCGACGGATTCCGCTATCTCGTCCACGAGGCAACGAGGGGGGGCGATCGGGAAATCCTTTCTTCTATTCGTGCGAACGAAACCTTCCGAAGGGTTTCCGAGGAACGGCCGTGCGATCACGCGCCCGACGTTGTGGGGCGGCACGAGCATCTCTCGCGCGATTCTGCACATCTCGTACAACTGATCTACAGGAATGACGTCCTCATGACAAGCGAGTTGAAAGACGCTGTCCGCGCTCGTGTAAAGGATGGGACAGCCCGTCGAAAGGTGCGTTTCTCCCAAGCGATTGATGATCTCGGTGCCGCTGGCGGCCTCATTTCCAATGGTTTGTCGCCCAATCCGTTCTTCGAACTCTTTGACGAGCGGGATGGGAAAGCCCTTCGGGTACGTGGGGAACGGCTTTTCCAGATGGATGCCCATCATCTCCCAGTGACCGGTCACCGTGTCCTTGCCGATGCTCACTTCCCGCAATCGTCCGCACACGCCTTCGATCGGCCCTGCATCGATTCCGGCTGCGGCAAAGTAGCCCATTCGTGCGAGGAGCGGCGCCTGAAGCCCCCCACAAAGGTTCCAAACGTTGCGGAGCGTGTGACCCTCGTTCTCACCGGAATCACCGAAATCCGCCGCGTCGGGCGCGGCGCCTGCGCCACATCCATCGAGAACGATGAGGATCGCTCGTCTTCTCAAGCGGCGCGGCCTCCGATGAACACTTGCGTCGGTCGAATGAACGTGTACTGCCAGACCATTTCGCCGAGCGTTCGCGCGGGCCAGAGACAGAGGTCGGCGGGAGCCCCCGGAGCAAGCGTGCCAACGCCTTCCGGTATCGCATCGGGAAGAGCCGCTGCGGCGTTCACCGTGGCTGCGACGAGCGCCTCTTCCGGCGTCAGTTTCATTTTACTGACGGCCAACCCGAGGACGAACGGCATGGAAGGAATCATGCTCGAGCCGGGATTGAAGTCTGTGCCGAGAGCGACGGCGCATCCCGTGTCGATCATCGCCCGAGCGTCGGCGTACGGTTTTCCAAGATAGTGCGCAGTCCCGGGCATCACGACGGCCACCGTCGAGCTCTCTGCGAGAGTGCGGAACTGATGCGCGCCGCTCGCGAGGAGGTGGTCACAACTCGCCGCTCCGAGGCGGCAGCCTAATTCGACTCCACCGAGCACGTTGAATTCGTCTGCATGCACCTTCGGCGTGAGGCCGAGTTCGATCCCGGCGCGCAAAATGAGTTCAGTCGTCTCAACATCGAATGCGCCGACTTCACAGAAGACGTCGTTGAAAGACGGGCCTGCTGGATGGCCGGCGGCCATCGGGAGGAGTTCACTTCGGATCAGTTCGACGAAGTCTTCTTGCGGCCTATCGGGTGGGTAGGCATGCGCCGCCATGAATGTGACGGCGATGCGCAGATTCGTCTTCGACTTCGCGGCGGCGATCGCGTCGAGTTCGTTCCTGCATCCCTCTGGTGAGAGACCGTAGCTTGCTTTGATCTCGCAGGTGGTCGTGCCGAGCGAGCGTATCAGTTCGATTCGTGAAAGCAGGGAGTCGGTCAAGTCTTCGACAGAGGCTTCGCGCGTCGCCCGCATGGTGGAGAGGATTCCTCCGCCTTCTGCCGCGATCTGTTCGTAGGAGATTCCTGACGACCTCCGAACGAAGTCCTCGCTCCTATCTCCGGCCCACACGAGATGGGTGTGGCAATCCACCAGGCCCGGCGTTACGACACTCTTGCTCGCATCGACGACCAACTCGCTGCTATGTTCGCGCAGGATTTCGTGGGCCGGGCCGATTGAAGCAACGTGCCCGTCGTTCACCACAATTCCGGCGTCGCGGATCACACCTGTGTCGCCGTGGTCACGGCCGCGCCGCGGACCCGACCGCCCCTGCAGCGTGTGCAGTTCGCGAATTGGAGCGATGATCAGGTCCACCTTCATCCGTCCGATTCTGGCATTCGTTCAATCCGCTGGGTTGAAGGACGCGTAAAGGGGGGCCGCCAAAGTGACGAGCACGAAGGTGATTCCAACATTGACGATAACGCCAGGAATCACGGAAACCAGAAGCGGGACGCCGAGTGCCGTCATCAGCGCAAAGACGAGGAGTGCGGGAAGAAGGGCGAATGCGGAGGCGAGGAATTGCAGGATTCCCCGAAGGGCGCGCTGTGCCGGATCGTCGTAGTGTGGAAACGCGAGAATCACGACCCATTGCGCAGCGACGACGCACAGAGCGACTGAGGGAAGGGCGAGGATGCTCGCTAGCCCGATGTCGGGCCTGGAGGTCGCGAAGAGAAGAAGTGAGACCCCCCCAGCGAGCGCCATGACGGCCAAGGGAATCCACTTTCCCATCACTTCCATGAGGCAAATGGTCCAGGACGTAAAGGGAAGGGGCTTTTGCACATCCACTCGGCGAAGCGTTTCGAGAAAGTCGCTTTGCGAAATACTGATGGCAAGCGAAACGAACATCAGAAGTTGCATCGGCAACACGAAGATGGCGCCTCGTCCCTCCTGTTTGGTGTCGATGAGAGCAAGAGCGCTCATCGCGATGAGGATCAAAGTGAAAAGTAGGAGCAGTGAAAAGGATGAGCGAAGATGGAGAATCGCGTCTTTCCAAACGAGGGCCCACTTTCCGCGTAGTGAAAGCCCGCCGAGAACGGGGATGTTTCGGGCCTTGAGTCGTCCCGACTGCGCCTTTAGTACGGCGACCTTTCCGTAATCGCCAGCGCGCGACGCCTGCCGATACTCACCTGCTGCCAACTGGCGCGTGGCCATGTCGTAAAGATGGTGAGCCTGTTTTGAGGCGATCCACATGCAGAGAATCGATCCGCCCGCAAGGAACGCGAGGCCGAGGTATGCAGGCCAAACGTGCGCGTAGATGGGGCCGATCGCGAGGTCCGTTGCTGCGGCCGCTGGATACGCGAGGGTGCGTACGATAGGGTGCGACGCGAGTTCGACAAGGGCCGTGCCCGGTTTCTCAGAGAGCGCAGCGAGCGCGATCGCTGCGCCGAGAGCGAGGATCAGGGCGATTACAAATCCCATCACGAGCCGGCGAACGCGCCGAGCAAGGTCGGTATCGCGGTTGATGTAGAGCGCAACGGCGTAACTGAATGCGACGCCGAACAGGGATACGAGAAGAAAGGCGAGGAAGATGAGTTTGCTCACCCACCGCGCTGCGTCCGGATTCGGGATGTTCTTGAATAGAAACTCGATGCCTCGCGAAGCTCCGGGCCCAGCAAATAGAAGCATGAGCAGGGGAATGAGCAACGTGATCAGGTAGTCGATGACAAACCTATGAAGCAGCACTTTCCACGGGGCGATGGGTGTGGGGAATAAGACGTCCGAGTCCGCGCCGCGAAAGATCCCAGGCACTCGAAACATCGAGAACCCGCGCATTACGAAGACCATCAGGTACACGGGGAACAGGAGAGAGAAGACGACGGCCTCCCGAGGCATGTCGAGTTGAACTCCCCCCGGAATCGCGGGCCCAGGCTGACGGTCGGACAGACGTCCGGTGACGATAAGGAACCACCACCCAACGAGCAAGAGAAACCCGATGAGCCGGGAGGGGGAGTGCATGGCCCTTCGTACGCTGTTGACGAGGAACTTGCCTGTCAGGAAGAGAAGCGGTCTCATGCGGTTAGCCCTGCGTCGTCGGCGGGCGATCGGCGGACTCTTCCGTCAGCCGGAGGAAGACTTCCTCAAGGGTTGCGCCCTCCATGCTGGAGCGCGTGCGCAGTTCGTCGAGAGTGCCTTCCTCAACGACTCGGCCGCGGGCGAGAATGATGACTCGATCGCAGAACCTCTCTGCTGTGTCGAGCAAGTGAGTGCTGATGAGGATCGAGCACCCCTCCTGTTTCGCGCGAACGAGTTCCTGTTTGAATTCGTGTGCGCCGCGAGGATCGATTCCGATGAGGGGCTCGTCGAGAAGCAGCACGTTGGCGTCGTGAATGAAGGCGCAGGCCACCGCAAGTTTCTGCTTCATTCCCTTGCTGAGCGTCGCGACGAAGGCGTCTGCCTTCTCCTGAAGATCGTACTTTGCGAGGAGCGAATCTCCCAGAGCTTTGAAGCGTTCCTCGCGGTCATAGCACATGGCAACAAATCGCAGGTGCTCGCGGACAGTCAGGAGTTCGTAGAGGCTCGGAACTTCAGGGACGAAGGCGAGTCCCTGCTTCGCTGCGGCTTGATTGAGCGCGAGGTCGTGGCCGTTGATGAGGATGCGACCGGCCGTGGGTTGGAGGATTCCCGCGACGCACCTCATTACCGACGTCTTGCCGGCCCCATTCGGTCCCAGTAGCCCGACGATCTCACCGGGCTCGACTCCGAATGAGACTCCGTCGACGGCGACGAAGGAGCCGTACCTCTTGACAAGTTCCTCAACGCGCAACATGACTCAACGAATACCAGTTTCCCGACTTGCGGGTTTCATACCGAGGCGAAAGCGGCATCCAGATCCGCGATGAGGTCTTGAACGCTCTCGAGTCCGATGGACATCCGCACGTACCACTTGCCGGCCTTCTCCGGCACAGAGACGGGAATCGCAAGGCTCTCGTGCCCCCCCCAAGAGACGCCGATCTGGAACAAACGGAGTGATTCGCAGAAGCGGTAGACGCTCTGCTTCTCTTGAAATGCTGGCCGAAACGTGATGAGGCCGGACGCGCCGCGCATTTGGGCTCTGATTCGATCCTGGTGTGGATGCGTCGGAAGCCCGGGATAATAAACTTTCGAAACTGCATCGTGTCGGACCAAGTGCTCGGCGATCGCGCGCGCGGATTCCGCATGCCTCTCCATCCGAAGCGCCAAGGTTCTCAGTGAGCGGATCATCAGCCAGGCCGCGAAAGGATCGAGAATTCCGCCCAACAGTAGGCCCTCCATTTCGATGAGGGGCTTCATCCTCTCTCGGCTGCCGATGGCCGCACCGCAAACGATGTCGCTGTGGCCGCCGAGGTACTTCGTCGCGCTGTGCACGACCAGGTCGACGCCGAGCGACAGTGGACGCTGATAGTAGGGCGAGCAGTTACTGTTGTCGGCGATGGTCACAATGCCGCGTTCGCGGGCCATTTGCACAATGGCGGGGATGTCCTGGATGTCGAAGAAGAATGATCCAGGAGATTCGATGTAGATGACAGTCGTCTCGTCCCGCAGCGCATCGCGTATCTCGTCCGTGTCCCGTCCGTCGACGTAAGTCGTCGTGACTCCGAAGCGTGGAAGCATATGCTGCATGAGGTACTTCGTCGGGCCGTAGGCCGCGTTCGTGCAGACGATGTGCGAGCCGGCCTTGCAGGCGCTCATCACGGCCGCTGAAATTGCAGCCATTCCGCTTCCGAACAGCCTGCACTTCTCTCCCCCCTCCAGCGCCGCGATCTTCTTTTCCGCGATGTCGGTCGTCGGGTTCGAGACACGAGTGTAATCCCATGTCATTTCATCGGACAGGCGGTTTTCAAACGCTTCGCCCGTTTCGTATGTGAAAAGGGAAGTCTGAAAAATGGGCGGGACTACGGCTCCTTCGAAGCGATAATCTTCCGCAGTGTGTTGGCAGACCGTTTCAAAGCCCCAGTTCGGGTCATGTGTGCTCAAGTCGTCGCCTCCAGCATAAATTTCCGGTTTGCTTCGATCATCCCTGTGTCCCAATCATGCCCGCCAGGATATTCGAGCAGTTTCTTTGAGCCAGGGATCGCGTCGTAGACGGCCCGAACGTGCTCTGGCCGACTCGCTGGATCTCTCGCTCCGTAAGACACGAGCGCAGGCTTGTGCAGCCGCGTCGCGTGGTTGACCGTGTCGTAATACGAAACTGTGTAAAGCACGCGCTCGATTCCGAGTGGAATTCGATGGGCGAAGTCCGCCAACTCCTTTAGGGGGTAGCGATGGATCGGCTGATGAAGTGTCCGCCGCATCCCCGCAAGAAAGGGCATGTCCGCGACGACGGCCTTCACTGCGCTGCTGGTTGCTCCAGTCCAGATCGCCATGCCGCCGCCCTGACTCATCCCGGCGACAGACAGACGAGAGGCGTCCGCTTCGACCTGCGCGCGGAGGACCCTCACCGCGATCAGGGCGTTTTGAAGCATCTCTCGAAAAACCCAAGTTTCGGGATCCTCGACGCCTTCTGCGAAATAGCCTCGGAGCGGCGAGTAGTCCTCCTGATGGAACGCATCGTTTCCATGGAAGTTGAAACTCATGCTCACCATGTCTTCGCGCGTGGAGTACTCGTTTGGGAGATGAGACTCTTTTCCGTACGCGGGCAACCAGAGGAATGAGGGCACCATCCGGTTCAGACGCTCCGGGATTGCGATCCAGCCGTGGAGAGTCGAACCGCCGATGGACCGAAAGTCAATGGTCTCGACGACGAATCCAGGCAGATCGAAGACGTTGTGGCGGCTTCGGTGGTAGTCGAGAGGCGACTTGTCCGCCTCTTCACGAGCCGTCTCCCAAAACTCGTCGAAGTCCTCGGGCACGTACGGCTGGAGGTCTTCCGGCGTCACAGGATCGAAGATCAGGCCCCGAGAGATCGTTGGAGTGGCTCCACGTGCAATCCGGTGGTGTGGAGCCAAGCGGTGGCTCGCTGCACTTCCTCAAGCGGCCCTTCCAACGCGATCAGCATCCACCCTTGGTCTTCATCTACGACGGCCTTTCGTATCGTGACCTTCACGTTGAAATCGCGGCTCAGCCTCCAAATCCACGGCTCGCCGGCCTGCTCCTTAGTCGCTGCAAGTTTGATGTCTACTCGCTCCATCCTATCTCCGAAGGCAATCGCGTGGGTAACACAGTCATGAGACTCCCTCGCGATCGGACGGATTCTACCAGTCGGCCGTACGCTGCCCACGCCGGCCGTCAATCGGCGATCACGCAGCGAAACCAGTTGACGAATCGGTAGCCGCCATCGGAGTCTTTGTGGGGCCTCGCCGCGCTCAGCAAGGCTTCCCTCAGTTTCTCTTCACCGACCGTACGGGCCGCGGCCACCATCATCCCCGCGGCTCGCAAGCCTCGCCAGAACTGATCGTCGTCGCCGAAGTGAAAGAGGCAATCCACCTCCTTCTCGTCCAAAACGTTGAATCCGGCCCGATTTATGACGTCGAGCAGGTTGGCCCTCTCCGAGAGCGAAGGCTCCGGCGATCGGGGGGGTGGGGGCATGATCTCCTGCACCGCTTTGAATATCGGGGCGAACTCGCACTTCTCCGGCTCGCACCACATTCCGATTCCGAAGCGACCACCGGGTCGGAGCACGCGCTTCGCCTCTTTGGCCGCGGCAACTCGGTCTTCGGCGAACTGAATCGAATTGCATGCGATGACCGCGTCGAAGGTGTCGTTCTCAAACGGCAGGTTTTCGATGTCGCCGACGTGGAACTCGCCGCGCGGCAGTTTTCCTTTCGCGATCTCGATGAGCGTTTCAGCGGCGTCGATGCCGGTTACTTTCGCTCCCTTCTGCGCCGCTTTGGTCGCGAGCCCGCCTGCGCCGCAGCCCATGTCGAGAAGTGTGACGCCGTCGGAGACGCCAACTCCCGCGATCAGCGCGTCCCAAAGGGCCGAGGTCGTCGGTTCGGCGAATGTCGCCCAATCTTCGGGATGCGTCCCCCAGAGGGCGCCTTGAACTTGCGATGATCCCATCTTCTCTTCCTTACCTTCTTGCGAACTTGTGCTACTCGCGAACGACTTTGAATCGCTTCGTCAAGCGAACCGAAGTCTCGATGGCGGAGTCCCAAAGGTCCTTCGCCCCCGGATCGAATCGGAGTTCCCTCCGTAATCCAGTCATGGACTCGGAGAGGATACGCTCTCGATTGAAGTCGTACGCGATGGTGCAGTCATATGTCCCCGGCCGCAGCGGGATCGGTTTTGCTTTCGCATAGGCGGCCTTGTCCCTCGACTTCGCGCCCCCAAAGTCTAACTCTCCCTCATACGTCACCCAGTAGAGGTCAACTGAGCCGAGTGGGGGGAGCACCAGGAAACGACCCTTGGTTACGTAGTCCGAAACGACAACCTGAACGCGCGGCTCCGACCGAGGACCAACGGGGACCAGTTCCTCACGACCACGCATCAGCCGGTCGTAAGCGGACGCCGCAGGTGCGCCGTCCCAAATCGGCTTGGCGATCACACAGGGCCGCGTGCCGCGATTCGTTACGGTCAGAGTGGCCGTGATCGGCTTGCCGGGCTTGACCTCGGTGCCCGTCAACCTTAGATCAAAGTGGAGCCCAGCCTGGGGCGGGAGGAGCGAGGCGGCGAGTAGTGCCAACACCATGTCTGTCGTCGGTCGGCGCGCGCACGCGCCAACCGCCTCTTAAGGACCCCAATTCTACCGATCTGGGCTGGGGGCCTGAGCCGCCCCAGGAGGGGCTTTGGAGACGTCTAATCTCCTGGGCCGGCCAAGCCGATAAGGTATAGTCACCCGCGCCAATCCCTGGAGGAAGGTCAGTTGATCGAAGTTGTAGTGCAGCCGAACGAAAGCATCGACGGTGCTCTGAAGCGATTCAATACGAAGCTTCAGCAGAGCGGCATTTTGCGGACTCTGAAAGAGCATATGCACTATGAGAAGCCGAGCGACAAGCGGCGGCGGATGAAGCGGCGGGGACGCCGGAAGTAGCCCCCTGGGCCCGGCGCGGCCCCGAAACGCGCCAGGCTTGTCTCTCCGCCCAGCCGAGAGACGAACCATGACCACCCGCGCAAGCACACTTCGCAATCTCGTCAAGGCGGCCCACTGGCTCCACACCCCTCCCGCCCTTCTGGTTTCGGGCGCGCGTTACGTCTTCGGATCGGTCGTTCTGTCCCTCGCCTTGCTCGTTCGGCAACTGCCGCCGTTCGTCTGGCAAAAGGCCGTCGGACTGACCATCGGCGTGCTCTTCGGCATGGTCGCCACGCGACTCGCGCTTTCCCACTTTCCCTTGAGGGGCATCTCCTACAGGATCGCGTCGAGGATCCTCTACACGACGATCCTCCTCGCTGTGGTCGGCGTCCAGGTCGCCGCCTCTGCGATAGGCGGGACGGAGGGGACGCGGTCCGAGTTGGCGCCCCTAATCGTCGCCCCACTCGTGGGCCTCGGCCTCCTCGTCGGCGGCCTGATGGGTCCGGCGGTCGCGACCCTCGGAGTCTCCGTATCGGCGATGAGCCTTGGGCTTGCGGGCTCCGTCAGCCCGGAACTGCTCGCCACTTCGTGGGTTGTCGCCCTGGTCGGCGCGTTCAGCGTGAACCCTCTGCGGCAGAGAAACGACCTCTTCCGTGCCACGTACTTCACGACCGCGGCATTCGGCGTCGCTGCGTTCGCGTTCGCGATGTCCGACGGGATGTCTTTCCAATCGGCCGGACTCGCTGCAGGATGGGCCATCTTCGGCGGCGTTGGGGCGTGCGCGCTCTTTTGGCTTGCTATCGCCATCTTCGAGCGCGCGTTCGGGGTTGTGTCGGATTGGTGCCTGCTTGAGCTCTGCAGTCCGGATCATCCGCTCATCCGCGATCTGATGATTAACGCTCCCGGCACTTACGCTCATAGCGTAATGGTCGGAAACCTTGCGGAGCAGGCTGCCACTGCGATCGGCGCGAACGGTTTGCTCTGTCGAGCGATGGCGTACTACCACGACATCGGAAAAGCGAAACGGCCGGAGTTCTTCATCGAGAACGCGCGGGGCACCAACCCGCACGACTCGATTCAACCCTCGCTGAGCGCGAGGATCATCGCAGCGCACGTTCGCGACGGCTTGGAGATGGCCGACGCCCACCGGCTGCCGCCAGCGATCCGCGACGGCATCGCCGAGCACCACGGCACGTCGCTGATTACGTATTTCTATCACCGCATGACGAAGGACGCGGATGCACACGACCCCATCCTCGAACAGCAGTTCCGATATCCCGGGCCGAAACCGAGGAGAAAGGAGACGGCCGTGCTCATGTTGGCCGACCGGGTCGAAGCGGCTTCGCGATCCTTGTCGGATCTGTCGCCGGGGAGACTCCGGGCATTCGTTTGGGAGATCGTGCAGGATGTCCGCGACGACGGTCAGTTGGACGACTCCGAACTCAACTTCCGAGACTTGCAGACGATCGTCGGTTCTTTCGTCTCCTCGCTTCGAGCGCTGCGTCATGAACGAGTCGAGTACCCTTCACAATCCTTAGACTTCGATGGCACGACACAGGATATCAGCCGTCAACGCGACGGGGCATCGCGTCCCGATGCGGACCATTCAGGAAGCGCTGACGAAGATGCTTGAAGCGGAATCACAGCCCCCCTCCGAAATCTCTATACTCCTCACCGATCGAGAGGGCATTCGCGCACTGAATCGCCAGTATCGCGGTGTAGATGCGGCGACGGATGTGCTTTCATTCCCCGTCGCGCTTCATCCTGACGGATCTCCCACGCGAGCGATTGGAGACATCGCCATCTGCCTTGAGATCGCGACTCAGCAGGCAGAAGCGCACGAAACGGACGTCGAAACCGAAATCGCCTGCCTCGCGGTTCACGGAGGACTTCACCTGCTGGGTTATGACGACTCGTCCGACGCGGGCCGAGATGACATGAACCGAAGAATGCTCGACGTAATTCGCTCAGTCGGTTTGTCGCCGAAAGATGACTGGGCCTCGGAGCCTCACTAAGCCATGGCACGAAACGTCCTGAAGCCGTTTGCGGTTGCGATGGGTGGCGTGGTTCACGCCTTCAAAACGCAGCGGCACATGAGGTTCCACCTCTACGCTGTCATCGTGAGCATTCTCATCGGCCTTCTCATCAACCTCAGCGTTCGAGAGATGGTCGTGCTCCTCTTCATGATCAGTTTGGTCGTCGTCGCAGAGATGTTCAACTCGGCGATTGAAGCCGTGGTCGACCTGGTTCAGCCTACGTATCACCCCTTAGCGAAGTTCGCCAAGGATATGGCGGCGGGGGCAGTGCTCATCACGACGATGACAGCGCTGGTCGTCGGCCTGATGCTGTTCCTCGGCGACGGCCGTTGGGAGGAGATATCGCTAATCATCGCGGCACAAGACCCCCAGATTCGTCTTGCGCCCCGGCTCCTGCTGGGCTTCTTCGTGCTTTTCGCACTCGTCGTCATCGGCAAGGGCCTGGGGAGGAAGGGCCAGGTTTTCAAGGGCGGGCTCGTGAGCGGCCACGCCGCGTTTGGGTTTTTTCTTGCAGGAGTCGTGATCTTCGTTTCGAAGAATTTAGCGGTTTCGCTCATGGCAATTTTTCTCGCGGCGATGGTCGCCCAGGCGAGGTGGGAAGCACGCATCCACTCCGTCTTCGAACTGTCCCTGGGAGCGACGCTCGGCGGCCTCCTCGCCGTCGTGCTCTTTGCAATTTAGGTGAGTATGAGAGAGACATCGGAAGACGATCCCGACCCGCACGAGCCTAAGCGACCCTTCCACGGAGCCCTCGGACTTGCGTCCTTCGCAATCCTCGGCCTCGCGTTTGGACAGATTCACGGAGCAACCGTCGCCCAAAGCGACCTGCTCATCCCTGCGGCGACGATCCCTGCGGTCCTGCTGGTTGTCCTGTTGATGCTTGTCAACGCGGGGTTCCAGGCGGCCGAATCTGCGCTCACGTCCCTTCGGCGCGCCCGCCTCACGGAACTCGCCGAGGCGGGACATCCGAGTTATCAGCGTCTGTCGCACCTGTATGCCGAGTTACCGTCGTTCTACGCGACCTGCCAGGCGGGGATTCAGTTGGCGCGCATCGGAATGGTCGTGGGGGCCGTGCTCGCCGCGCCGCAGATCGCTTCGCCATTCAGCGACTCCGGGCCTCTCGCGTTTTGGATCACGCTTTTGGCGGTGCTCGCCGTCGTCGCCTGTGTGAATCTCGCGCTTATCGAACTCCCGTTCCGAGGATTGGCGCGGAAATCGCCCGAAAAGTGGGCTCGCAGGTTCTACGGCTTCCTTCGCGGCGCGCGCGTCGTGCTCTCGCCATTCGTCGGCCTCGTGAAGATCGTCGGAAACACGCTCTCCAAGAAACTCGGTCTCGGACCTCTATTCGCCCCCCCGGTGTTCACAGAGGACGAACTTCGCGAAGTGCTTGAGTCTGCCGGGGAAGCAAGCGATCTCATCGAGGACGAGAAGGAGATGATCCACTCGATCATCGAATTCACCGACACGGTCGCGCGAGAAGTCATGACTCCTCGAACCGACATTCACGCCGCTGAAGTCACGGACGACTTGCGGACGATCGCGAAGATCATTGAGGAATCGGGCCACACGCGCATCCCGGTCTACGAAGAAAATATTGACAAGATCGTCGGCGTGGTGCACGCCAAAGACGTCCTTCGGGCGCTGCTGCAGCGGCCGGAGGCCACGGTCACATCCATCATGCGACCGCCTTACTTCATTCCGGAAACGAAGGAATTGCACGAACTTCTGTCCGAGTTTCGGAAGGGGAGAATCCAACTGGCCATCGTTCAGGACGAGTTCGGCGGAACGGAAGGCATAGTCACGATTGAAGACATCGTCGAAGAGATTGTCGGCGACATTGTGGACGAGTACGATGTCGAAGAGCCGGAAGTCATGAAAGTGGACAACCACACGTGGCTCGTGTCCGGACGCGCGCACCTCGAGGATGTCAACGACGAAATCGGTTCGTATTTCGAGAGTGAAGAGTTCGACACAATCGGTGGATTCGTCTTCGGCCTGTTCGGAAGGCAGCCCGACGTCGGCGAAGTCATCTCATACAACGGATGGGACCTCAAGGTAGCCAGCACGGACGGCCGCAGAGTGGTTCGCGTCGAAGCGAAGCGAAAGAAGGAGACGGGGATTGACGCCTAACCCCGTCCTTGTCGAACTCGATGGTTCGCATGGGGAGGGGGGGGGATCCATCGTCCGCACTGCGCTCGCGATGAGCGCGCTTACCGGACAACCCGTACGCATCTTCAACGTGCGAAGCGGGCTTCCTAAGCCTGGAGTAGGTCCAGTGGACATCGCTCTCGCTCAGGCGCTGGGTTCGGCCACCGGCGCACTGATCGAAGGCTCGCTCGGCGACTCGGACCTGTCTTTCAGGCCCCGCACGGCTCTTTCGCCCGTTCGAGATCGGATTGATCTCAACCGCATCGCCAAGGGGGCGTCCCCCGGATCGGCGACCCTCGTGCTGCAGTCACTCTTGGCCCCGCTCGCGCGAGCAGGCGGAGTCAGCCGGGTGTCCGTCAGGGGGGGGACTCACATCCCGCTGTCACCAACCTACGACTACTTTCGCCTCGTGACCATCCCGTGCATGGAGAGCGTTGGAATCGGCTGCGTCACGACGATCGACACCGCCTCGTACGGGAGGGGGGCTGGCGAGATCGCCGCGGAGATCGAGCCGAGTGGAGTCGAACCTGCGTCGCTTTCGGATCGCGGTCGGCTGCTTTCGCTCAGGGCGACAGTCGTGACGAGCGAGTTGCCGGAAGCTGTTGGCATGAGGGGCGTGCGGAGGTTAGAGAATTGGTTCCGGCGAGACGGACTCGAATGCGCCGTCGAATTTTTGAAGGTGCGCGCTCCTTCGCCGGGAGCCGCCGTTACGATCGGGTCGGAGTTTGAGCGCGGGTTCGGTGGTGGCCAGGCGCTCGGCGAGCGGGGTCGGTCCATGGAACAGGTGGTGGACGAGGCCTACTCGCAGTTCATCGATTGGCTGAATTCCGACACCGGCGTCGATCCTTTTGTGGCCGACCAACTCGTCGTTCCTTGCGCTCTGGCGCAGGGCACTTCAGCTTTCACGACGAGCCGGATCACCCCGACGCTCGTTTCCACGATTTGGGTTGTCAAGCAGTTTATGCCGGCCCGCATCGTCGTTACGGGTCGCGAAGAGCACGCCGGCAGCGTCTCCGTAGGCTAGAGCCACGGTTCGCCGGCCTTCCCGGGGGGTGCGGCGTCGAGGCGGGGGCCTCAGCGTGCGGGGGCGGGACACCCGCGGCGCAACGGGTCACGTCCGTGGGCGAGGATCCTCGGAAGCTCTCCGAGCGCGCCGACTCAGTGCGCTTCGCGAGAGGCCGATTCCGCCAAATCGAGGGGTATACTCCCGCCTCTCTGCTTGTCTTGGGCTCATAGCTCAGTTGGTTAGAGCGCGCCCCTGATAAGGGCGAGGTCGGTAGTTCGAATCTACCTGGGCCCACCAATACCCCCCCCGCTTGCTCTGCCGCGGGACTTCGGCCGAGGCTTCAGACCCCCTTGCAGACAAGCGTACGGGGTCGCTCGATGGCTCCCCGTGGCTCAGGCTCACATCGCAGGCGCCGGGAGTTCTTCGCCCGCTGCTGTCGCGAAGGCCGCAAGAGGCCTGCGAGTCCCTCTCACTTTTAGGAGTCATCCTCCGGCCCATGGACGGGAATCTCAATCTCTGATTACCGTAGGTACATGTCGTGCACTGGCAACAGGCCCAGCGGGCCGGCGATTCTCCAGCGAAGGACGCAGCCCTGGATTGCGATCGGCATCGACCGGAGCCTCATGGTCTGGTTAATGATAGGTGCATGTCGTGCCCTGGCAACGGGCCCAACGGGCCGGTGATTCACCAGCGAAGGGCGTAGCCCTGGTTTGCGATCGGCACGCGCATCCGCGGCCTGAAGGGCCGCGATACATTCCGCTTTGACGCGCGAAATCCGTGGGATTGAATCGCGCCCTTTCAGGGCTGCGGGGACGGAACGTCGATCGCCTCCCAGGCCTTCGGCCTTCGCTATTGAATTCCTGGCCCTTCGGGCCTGATTCTGTTGCGGTCTATCGTGTTGAGGGCGATTAGTCATCCACGCGGCGCAGCCCTGGTTTGCGATCGGCACGCGCATCCGCGGCCTGAAGGGCCGCGATACAATGCGCAACCATGCCGCAATCGCTTGCCGCCGTGCTCATCCATGCGGTCTTCAGCACGAAGGACCGCAGACCCTGGCTCACACCTGACATTCGGCAGGAGCTGCACCCCTACCTCGTCGGAGTTTTGGCGAACATCGGATGCCCCTCGATCCAGACCGGCGGAACTGCAGATCACGTCCACACGTTGTTCCGTTTGTCCCGCACTGCGTCCGTGGCTCAGGTGATAGAGAAGGTCAAAACGAGTACGTCCAAGTGGGTGAAGACGAAGGGCGCGCGGGACTTTGCTTGGCAGTCCGGATATGGCGCGTTTTCGGTCGGGTCCGGCGAGGCGGATCGGATCGTCGCCTACATTCGGAACCAGGAGGAGCATCATCGCAAGGTCACTTTCCAGGACGAGCTTCGCGGCTTGTTGCGCGAGGCCGGGATGGACTTTGACGAGCGGTATTTGTGGGATTGAATCGCGCCCTTTCAGGGCTGCGCGGACGATCTGTCCATCGCCTTCCAGGCCTTCGGCCTTCGCTATTGAATTCCTCGCCCTTCGGGCCTGATTCTGTTGCACTCTATCGTGTCGACGGCGATCAGTCATCCGTGCCGAACACTCGCATCGGGGATTTAGAACTCCCGTCCAGGCTTATCGGATGCCCGGCCCAACGGGCCGGCGATTCACCAGCGAAGGGCGTAGCCCTGGTTTGCGATCGGCACGCGCATTCCGCGGCCTGAAGGGCCGCGATACATTCCGCTTTGACGCGCGAAATCCGTGGGATTGAATCGCGCCCTTTCAGGGCTGCGGGGACGATCTGTCCATCGCCTCCCAGGCCTTCGGCCTTCGCTATTGAATTCCTGGCCCTTCGGGCCTGATTCTGTTGCGGCCCAACGGGCCGGCGATTCACCAGCGAAGGGCGCAGCCCTGGATTGCGATCGGCACGCGCATCCGCGGCCTGAAGGGCCGCGATACACTCCGCTTTGACGCGCGAGATCCGTGGGATTGAGTCGCGCCCTTTCAGGGCTGCGGGGACGATCTGTCCATCGCCTCCCAGGCCTTCGGCCTTCGCTATTGAATTCCTGGCCCTTCGGGCCTGATTCTGTTGCATCGTGTTGAGGGCGATTAGTCATCCGTGCCGAACACTCGCATCGCGGATTCAGAAGTCCTGTCCAGGCTTATCGGATGCCCGGCCCAACGGGCCTGATCAACTTCGACATTTCTCGTGTCGACGGCGATCAGTCATCCGTGCCGAACACTCGCATCGGGGATTCAGAACTCCTGTCCAGGCTTATCGGATGCCCGGCCCAACGGGCCTGATTCTGTTGCGGTCTATCGTGTTGAGGGCGATCAGTCATCCGTGCCGAACACTCGCATCGGGGATTCAGAAGTCCTGTCCAGGCTTATCGGATGCCCGGCCCAACGGGCCGGTGCGTGACCAGCGAAGGGCGTAGCCCTGGATCGCTCCGTCCCTTTGCGAGACCAGGCTGGCACTCGACCCGAAGCAGGAACCCTTGGGGATGAGGCGAAGAGGGAATCCCGTTGACGATGTCATCGCTCTCACGAAACACCATCGATGCTTTCCCTTCATCTTCCGTTCTTAGTGGCTGTGTTCGCCGGCGTGGACGCCGTGGATAAGCCGATTCCCGCGACGGCCGTGCCGTTCACGGATGTCACGGTCCGAGACGGATTCTGGGCGCCGAGGATCGAGACGAATCGCAAGGCCACCGTCGAGCATTCGCTCGCAATGCTCGAAAGGGCCGGCAACTATCGCAACCTAACGCTCGCGATAGACGGGAAGCATGAGGGCTACGAAGGGCTGCTCTTCACCGACTCCGATCTTTACAAGGTGATCGAGGGGATCGCGTACACGCTAGCGACGCGCCGGGACCCGAACGTGGAGGCACGCGTGGACGAGATCATTGACGCGATCGCCGGGGCGCAACGGCCGAACGGCTACATCAACACCTATTATCAGGTCAACGCGCCGGACAAGGTGTTCACCAACCTCCGGGACATGCACGAACTTTACTGCGGAGGACATCTGATCGAAGCAGGAGTGGCGTACTACGAAGCAACTGGTAAGAGAAAACTCCTCGACGTAGCGATCAGGTTCGCCGACCTCCTGTACCAGACTTTTGGGCCGAACAAGCGCGAGGGATATTGCGGCCACCCGGAAATCGAGTTGGCCCTCTTTCGACTGTGGAGGGCAACCGGAAACGACCGCTACCGCGACCTCTCAAAGCATTTTCTCGATACGCGGGGCTCGAAGTTCTTCGCGCGTGAGCATGGTGTCTCAGCGGACGCCTATGACGGAACGTACTGGCTCGACGACTGCCCACTGCGCGAGCATCGTGAGATCAAAGGCCATGCGGTTCGCGCCGCATATCTTTTGTCCGGCGCCGCAGACTTGGCCGCGACGGCCGACGACGAACCTTTGCAACAGATGCTGTTGCGCGTGTGGCGCAATACTGTCGAGCGTCGCATCTTCATCACAGGTGGAATCGGCCCGTCTGCGCACAACGAAGGCTTCACCGTAGATTACGATCTGCCCAACGAGACCGCGTATCAAGAAACGTGTGCTTCCATCGCGCTCGTCCTCTGGGCCCATCGGATGAACTTGCTCTTTGGAGATGCCAAGTACGTCGACGCAATGGAGCAGGCTCTGTACAACGGCGTTCTTTCGGGCGTTTCGCTGGACGGGAAGTCGTTCTTCTACGTGAACCCCCTCGCGAGCAGCGGCTCGCATCGCCGATCCGACTGGTTCCAGTGCGCGTGCTGCCCGCCGAACGTTTTGAGAACGCTTGCGTCGGTCGGCGGCTACGCATACAGCACCGGGCCGGACCGCCTCAACGTGAACCTGTACATAGGAGGAAGCGCGAAGGCGAAAGTGGGCAGCGAGGAGATCCGATTCGACGTTAAGACGGACTACCCGTGGAACGGCGAAGTGCAACTGAAAGTGGAACCCAAAGTCGCATCCCGATTCAAACTGAATCTCAGGATTCCGAGTTGGTGCGAACGCTGGACCGTGTCCGTCAACGGAGTCATTGAGAAACCGCCCCTCCGGTTGGGTTATGCGGAGATCGAGCGCGAGTGGAAAGCCGGCGACACCGTTTCGCTCCATCTGCAATTCGAACCGGAACGCGTAGTCGCCCATCCAGCGGTCCAGTCGAACCGAGGCCTCGCTGCGATCCGTTGCGGGCCGATCGTGTATTGCGTCGAAGGCAACGACAACGACTTCGATCTCAAGAGCCTCGTGCTGCCTCCGCAATCCGCGCTCAAGCAGAACTACCGAGCGGATCTGCTGGGCGGAGTCGCTGTTGTCGAGGGCGAAGGATGGCTGTATCCCACGAAGAACTGGCTGACGAATCTGTATCTGCCTCTCGGCGAGCCGCGCCGAGTCATGGTGAGAGCAATCCCGTATGCGGCATGGGCGAATCGCGAACCGAGCCCGATGGCGGTTTGGCTTCCGCTCGCCAGGCTGAGCGAGAGAGTGCAGGGGCTCGAAGCCGACGCTAAAGTGACGGTCTCGTTCGCGAACTCGAACTCCTTCCCCAGGGGTGTCAACGACGGCGCGGAGCCGACCTCCTCGGCAGACTCTCGGAGCGCGATCTGCCACTTCTGGCCGCACAAAGGAACGGAAGAGTGGATTCAGTACGACTGGAGCGATCCACGAAGGCTGCTTGGGGTTGCGGTCTACTGGTTCGATGACACCGGTACGGGAGAGTGCCGCGTGCCTGAATCCTGGACCGTGGAGTATCTGGAAAGCGGGACCTGGAGGGAAGTCGAGGGCGCTCGCTTCGACATCCGGAAGGACGGCTGGTGCGAAACCAACTTCCGTCCGGTCGAGACGACGTCGCTTCGCCTCAAGGTGAAGATGAAATCCGAATGGGCGGCCGGCGTGCTCGAGTGGCGGGTTCTGCCGGAGCGGTAAGACCCGCCGAAGCGTGCAGACGTGTAGAATTCGGGTTCCATGCTCTTAGTCGTCCTCTCTGCCGCGATTGCCCTCGGGTCTCCGGGCGTTGACCTCAGTCAAGACTTCGTCGCTCGCGCGAAGACTCTGCACAAACAGGTTCCCCTCATCGACGGTCATAACGACTTTCCGTGGGCCATGAGAATGAAGGCTCAATACGAATTCGCGAAGTGGGATCCGACGGTTTTGCACAAGGACGGACAGACGGACATCCCGCGACTCCGTGACGGCGGTCTCGGCGGGCAGTTCTGGTCCGTGTACGTCCCGGTCAGCCTGACGGGCGCGGAAGCGATCAAGGCGACGATGGAGCAGATTGACTTCGTGCACAAGCTGTGCGCGACCTATCCGACCGACTTCGGCGTTGCGCTGACGGCGGACGACGTAGTGAGACTCCATCGAGAGGGGCGAATCGCTTCAATGATAGGGATGGAGGGCGGACATTCGATCGACAACTCGCTGGGCGTGCTGCGCATGTTCTATCAGATGGGCGCGCGGTACATGACGATTACCCACTCCAGGAACACGCCATGGGCGGATTCAGCGACTGACACGCCTGTGAACAACGGGCTGAACGCCTTCGGCGAGCAAGTCATTCGAGAGATGAACCGCATCGGAATGCTGGTGGATTTGTCTCACGTCTCGCCGGACACGATGAAAGATGCTCTCGCAGTGGCCGAGGCGCCCGTCATCTTCTCGCATTCGAGCGCGCGCGCGATCTGCGATCACCCTCGCAACGTGCCGGACGACGTGCTGCGAATGCTTCCGAAGAACGGCGGTGTGGTGATGGTCGTGTTCTTGCCGAGTTATGTGTCTCAGGCCATTGTGGATCACAATAGGAAGCGTCAGGCCGAGGAAGCGCGACTTCGCAAAATCAAAGACAACGCCGCATACGTGCGGTCTGGCCTGAGCCAGTGGGACAAGACCCATCCTGCGCCCAAGGCGACGCTCAAGCAGGTCGCCGATCACATCGATCACATCCGCAAGGTCGCCGGCATCGATCACATCGGCATCGGCAGTGACTTCGACGGAGGCGGAGGCTGTGAAGGACTCGAAGACGTATCGAAGTATCCCATGTTGACGGCCGAACTGCTTCGCCGAGGATACACAGACGAAGAGGTGGCTAAGATTCTCGGTCTCAACGTTCTTCGCGCGATGCGTAGAGCGGAGGAAGTTGCGCGCCGACTGCAAGCGAATCGAGGCAAGGGTTTTGCAGTGACTTCGCCGATCAAGCAGACGACGAATTGAACGTCTGTGTCACCGGCGCATTCAGTTACACCGGGCGTTTCGTCTCGACTCGTTTGCTCGACGCTGGACACTCCGTTCGCACGCTGACATCCAAACGCCCGCCGACCGAAGGGCCGCTCCGCGACATCCCATCGCATCCTCAAACGTTTAGTGAAGAGGACAGGCTAACTCGATTCCTCGATGGAACCGATGTTCTCATCAACACTTACTGGATCCGATTCGAGCGAGGGGAGAACACGTTCGCAAGGGCGGTCGAAAACTCGAGGTCCCTGTTCACGGCCGCGCAGCGCGCTGGGGTGAGGCGCATCGTTCATGTGAGCATCGCGAATCCGGGGGCGGCGCCTGAACTCCCCTATTACGCTGGAAAGCAGAAGGTCGAGGAGATGCTTGGGAATTGCGGCGTCGAATTTGCGATTGCAAGGCCCACCGTCCTGTTTGGCCATGGCGACGTGCTCATCAACAACATCGCGTGGCTTGTGCGGAGATTCCCGTTTTTCCTTTTGCCAGGACGCGAGCCGATGCGAATTCAACCGGTCCAATGCGACGATTATGCCGATCTACTCATCCGCCTCATTTCGGCTCCGAGCGGAACGGTTTGCGACGCAGTCGGACCGGAAAGGTTCACTTTCCGGGAACTCGTTCAATGCATCGCTTCAGCCGTGGGCAGGAAGGTCCGTCCACTGGCCGTTCCGGCGCGATTCGCCTGGATGGTAACTACCTTTGCCGGTTGGTACCTGAGAGACGTCGTTTTGACTTGGGAAGAGGTGTTGGGCCTCCATAAGGACCTTCTCGTCTCTTCGAGTCCGCCTACCTGCGAAACGCGGCTTACAGAGTGGCTCGGAGCCCATGCCTCGGAGGTGGGTGCCACCTATTCGAACGAACTCACGCGCCACTTTCGCCCATAGATAGGCTGGGTATACTCGCCGCTTCCGATGCCAACACTCGTCATCATTGGCGCGCTTTGGGGAGACGAGGCCAAGGGGAAACTCGTAGACGTTTTGGCATCCGATGCCGACTACGTCGTTCGCTACAGCGGAGGCAACAACGCCGGTCACACGGTTCAGGCTGCAGGCCACACTTTCAAGTTTCACCTCATACCGTCGGGCGTGCTGCACAAGAATGTTACAGCCGTCTTGGGAGCCGGAATGGTCGTGTGTCCGAAGGCTTTCTTGGATGAGCTGGAGACGACGAAGCAGAAGTCTCCGGAACTCGGTCGAATACTCATCAGTTCTGCCGCGCACGTCGTGTTTCCTTACCATCGCACGCTCGATGCGTTGGAGGAAGAGAACCGAGGCGAGGGGAAGATCGGCACGACGAGTCGCGGCATCGGGCCCGCATATCAGGATAAAGTGGCGCGCGTCGGAATTCGCATGTGCGAGTTCGTCGATCCGGAGAGGTTTCGCGCACGGCTTTGCGAGGTCGTCGAATACAAGAATCGAGTCCTCGACATGCACGGGAAGCCGGGCATCAGCATCGAGCCGATCATCGAGGAGTATTCGGCCTATGCGGACAAACTGAGACCCTTCGTGTGCGATGCCGACTTCGAGGTGAATCGCGCAATTCACGCGGGCAAGCGGGTGATCTTCGAGGGCGCACAGGGGGCAATGCTCGATCTGGATCTGGGCACGTATCCGTTTGTGACGAGCAGCCACCCCACTGCGGGGGGGGCCTGTCTCGTGGGTCTGCCTCCGAAGAAAGTGGACAACGTGCTGGGCGTCTGCGTTGCCTACACCACGCGCGTCGGTTCCGGACCGTTCCCGACCGAACTCTCAGGCGAGTTCGCAGACCGGCTGCGGATCGCGGGGAACGAGTTCGGCACAAGCACGGGGCGGCCCCGCCGAGTCGGTTGGCTTGATCTGGTGGCTTTGCGCCACTCGTGCCTCATGAACGGATTCACAAGTCTCGCCGTCACGCGCGTGGACGTGCTGAGCGGTTTCGGATCCATCAAGGCATGCGTCGGTTACAAGATCGGTGACGAGGTTACGACGGAGTTTCCAGCCGACACCGCGCTGCTCAGCCGAGCCGAGCCTCAATTCGAAACGCTTGAGGGCTGGGACGGTGATCTCAGCGCCTGCAAGTCCACGAACGAGTTACCGAGCGGAGCGCGCGGGTTGATCGAGTTTATCGAGCGATACACTGGTGTGCCGGTTTCCTTGGTTTCAGTCGGCCCGAACCGTGAAGAGACAATCGTTCGAGATCGAGGTCTACTAATCTAATCTCCGGACTTCCTTCCGGCGATCGTTTTGGCGACGTCGCGCTCAGCGGAAGGAAGGAGCACAAGCGGATCCGGGATTCTCCCCTTCGATCGCTTATAACTCTCGTAGGCGTTCTGCGACCAAAGCACTTGAGTCCCCCCCGGCTTCGGCCATGTCCAAGGGCCCTCGGACGGGTCTATGCCCTGATGCCAGCACGCGATCGTGACGCCGTGCATGGCCATGATTTCGGACAACTTCTCCATTCGCTCCTTGCGGCGTCCTCTGTCCACTTCGATGGACACCCCGACTTCGCAGACAAACTCCCGCTTTGCGCCGGGCAAGCCGGTCCAACGGATGTCGCCCCCCCTCCAATCGTACAAAAAGTTTGAGTAGCGGAGCAGCCGCCTCGATGTGCCGACGGCCCGCTGGATGCGATCCAAAAATGCCTCCGCTGCGCCGAGCGGTCGAAACGAAAGACGGAATCCGGCAGCCTCGAGCGCACGCTCATACGCACGCTCGTGCGCAAGCCACTCATGTCCGTCTGTTCCCGCAAACCAAACGTCCGGGTTAACCGCTTCGAGCAGCGCGTTGGGAAGTCTCTCGGCCTCGCTTCTGGCAAACGACTCGAGGTAGGACACGATGCGCTCGTCACGCGAGAGGATGCCGGCCTTCGCAAGGCCGATTCTCGCGATCGCCTTCTCCCCCTTCGCCCAGTCCAGGAACTGCCTCCATTGATCCGGGGAGACTGTCGATTCGATTCCTTCGTTGTTGTTGACAAGGCATCGGATGGGAGTAATCCCGTTCGCCGAGAGGTCTTTGCAGACTGCAACTTCGTGTGAGGGATCGAACCACTTCGTGTCCGGATCGCCCCCGCGACCCATGTTCGGCCAATTCGAGCGAACGTATTTCATGTTCATCGCCTTCAGCGTTCGGATCTGAGCCGCTCGCACGCGCGCATCCTTGTCGAAACACCAGTCGGCGACGTTCATTCCAAACTCACGGCGCGGCTCCGTTCGCGACCGGATGGCTTCGACGGACAGGAAGCCGACGAAACTGGGCAGGGAAGCCAGAGCTACTGCGAGGGCGACGGTTGCCATTCGTTCGTATCCGACCAATATCCTCATACGCGCCGAGAACGGTGACGCTTCGGCAAAAAGATCACTTCGTTCCCCGCGACCGCCTTCGGAGCATTTCCGCAAGCAGGCGGACACCGAAGCCTGTTGGGCCGGGGACGTACGGCCCTTTGTCAACGGTCGTTTTGTGTACGCCGGCGATGTCGATGTGCGCCCAGGGGATTCCGGTCTTCACGAAGTAACTCAAGAACGCGGTGCCCTGGATCGGATGCGCATGCCGATTCGGATTCGAGTTGATCAGATCTGCAACCGGCGACCGCATCATGTCCCTGTATTCGGAATGCATCGGCAGGCGCCAAATTCGCTCGCCCGTGGCCTGGGACGCCTCCTCCAGGTCTTTGCGCAGGGAATCGTCTTCGCACCAATATCCCGCGTAGGTCGAGCCGAGCGCGGTCACGACGCCCCCGGTCAAGGTCGCGAGGTCTATGATGCACGCGGGGTTCTCCGCATCGCATGCCCAACAGAGGGCATCTGCGAGGACCAACCTTCCTTCGGCGTCCGTGTTTGTGACCTCTACCGTGACTCCGTTGCGAAAAGTGAGCACATCGTCGGGACGAAATGAGTCCGATGACACAGAGTTCTCCGCCGCGGCTAGCAGAGCAACAACGGGAAAGGGTGGTTGGATCAATTCAGCGACTGCCCGCATGGCTCCGAGGACGGCGCAGCCTCCGTCCTTGTCTCCCTTCATGCCGACCATTCCGTTGTTGACCTTCAGCGAGAGGCCTCCTGTGTCATAGGTGACGGTTTTTCCTATCAAGACGACAGGCTTCTGTGGCTTCTTCTGCGCCTTCGGTGCGGGGGGGCGATATTCGACGCGAATCAAGCAGGGAGGATTCGCAGACGCTCGTCCGACATTCGCAAGTCCGACAAGCGACTCCGCCGCTAACTCTTCACCCGAAATGACCCTGCAGGTCATGTTCGTTTCCTCGCAGAGCTGTTTGGCCTGTTCAGCCATCCACATCGGTGTCGCGATGTTCGGTGGGGTTTGACCGAGGGAGCGCGCGAGGTTCGCCGACGATGCCATCGTGAGGCCGAACTCGAGACCGTCCAAGAACTTCTCGTTCGAAGAGGTGAGAGTGAGGTCGTAAGGCGCGCGGCCGGTCGTGGCGGACCCTTTGTAGAGTTTGGGGTCCCAACTGAGCAGGCCGAGCGACTCGCCTGCGGCGCGGCCCGATTCGGATGGATCCAATCCGTCCGGGGGGGTGAGGGCGATCGCGCCCGCAGCCAACGTGCGCAGTCGCCTGCCGACCGCTGCGACGGCGGTGCGAAACGTCGCCGGCGAGAAGGCCTTGCGTTCCCCGAGGCCGACGACAATGAGGCGTCCGATCGGGAGCACCTTTTCCGCGATGGCGCCCACTTCTTCGGTGAACTCGGGGCGATTCAACATCTCGGCGAGCGCCCGAGGCGAGAACGGCTTCGGCGGCCGCGACGCGACGCGGCGGTCCGCGAAGGCGAACACGATCGCAGTCTTCGGGCGAGCGCGCCGGTTAACCCTGACCGATTTGAACACGGAGTCGCGTTTTACCTGTATGCTCGCCGGGTAATCGGTGAGATCGTATGAGAATCGCGACTTACAACGTGAATTCCGTTCGGATGCGGCTGCCCATTCTGGAAAGATGGCTTGCTGAGGCGTCGCCCGATCTGGTTGCGATTCAGGAGACGAAGGTCGAGGACAAGGACTTCCCCCGCGAGCCGTTTGAAGCGATGGGATATCGGGTTGAGGTGCATGGTCAGAAGGCGCGCCACGGCGTCGCGATGCTCAGCAAGCTGCCGATCACCATTGCGGCTCGCGGATTCGGCGACGGCGATCAGGAGGACGACCGCAGGTTGATGGTCGCCGACGTGGAGGGCATACGATTCGTCAACAGTTACGTTCCGAACGGAACGCAGGTGGGAACGGACAAGTTCGTCTACAAACTTTGGTGGATGAAGAGACTTCGCAAGTTCTTGGACGAGACGTGCGACAAGGGCCATCCCCTCGTGTGGCTCGGTGATGTCAACGTCGCACCCACCGCGGACGACCTCCACGATGCAAAGAGGAACTACGGAAAGGTCGGACATCACCCGGATGAGTTCGCGGCGCTCGCCGATGTCACCGGGTGGGGGCTCACCGACGTGTACCGACGGTTTCATGAAGGGCCGGGGCATTACACGTTTTGGGATTATCGACTTCCAAAGGCAGTCGAGCGAGGATTGGGTTGGCGCATCGATCACATCTACGCGAACGACGCGATCTTGAACCGATTTACCGCGGCTCGTGTGGACGTTTGGCCACGGCTCGAAGAGAAGCCGTCCGATCACGCGCCGGTGGTCGCCGACCTCGACTGGCCGTAGGCTGTCGTTTTCGCGGGGATCGCCGTTACTGCGACATCGCCCAACGCGTTCCGACGAAGCCGATCCAGCACGAGGCGATGCACAGAGCGTTGGTTCCCACGAAGTACACGGCTGCCCGCCCGAATGCGCCGTAATTCAGCAGCGAGGTGAGTTCGTACGAGAACGCGGAGAACGTCGTGAACCCTCCCAGCAATCCAGTCACCACCAGCAGCCGGGCGAAGCTCGGGGACTCCGAATGAGCGAGCATCGCCATGACGATGCCGATCGCGAGGGATCCCGAGACGTTTACCAGGCCCGTGCCCCAGGGGATCTGGTGTCCGAGCCGGTCCTGAATCCACCCACCGAGCCAGTACCTTAGGTTCGCACCCACGAAAGCCCCGATGCCGATTAAAAACGTCTTGCTGATCGCCGTCATAGTGAGGAGCGTTTCTGTGCGGTGTACTTAACCGGATTCTTGTCCGGGAGGGGCAGGAATCCGCTTGTGAATCCATGTATTATGGCGGCGAGTGATTCAAACGGAGCATCGGGCATGACCGTCGGCGTGCCCAAGGAAACGGCCCCGGCCGAACGCCGGGTAGCCCTGACTCCTGAAGGCGCAAAGGCCCTCGCGAGTCAGGGCTTTTCGGTGCTGATCGAGTCGGGTGCGGGTGAGGGATCCCTGTATTCCGACCGCGAGTACGAGGAGGCTGGGGCGAAGATCTGCCCCGGTCCCGGCGAGCTGTACTCGCAGGCGGACATCATCCTGAAGGTGGTGGGACCCGAAGACGGGCACCCTGACAGCGACGTCCAGCGTCTGCGCGAGGGCTCCGGCCTGATCGCGCTGATGTTTCCGCATGCGAATGTGGACACGGCCGGTGCGTTGGCGAAACGGAACATCACCTCGTTCGCCATGGACCTGATGCCGCGCATCACGCGCGCTCAGACCATGGACGCGATCAGTTCGATGAGCACCATCGCAGGCTATCGCGCGGCACTGTTGGCCGCGAGTGCGCTGCCGAAATTCTTCCCAATGCTGATGACTGCGGCCGGCACCCTGGCGCCCGCCCGCGTCCTCGTGATAGGAGCGGGAGTTGCGGGTCTTCAGGCGATCGCGACCTGTCGCAAGCTGGGGGCCATCGTCGAAGCGTTCGACGTGCGCCCGGCGGTGAAGGAGCAAGTGCAAAGCCTCGGCGCGAAGTTCGTCGACTTGGGGCTGAGCGGCGAGGAAGCGGAGGACGCCGGAGGATACGCGAAAGAGGTCAGCGGAACGACGCACTCTAAGGAACTCGAGATCATCGCGTCGCGGCTGCCGAAGTGCGACGTCGTCATCACGACCGCGCTCATCCCCGGCAAGCACGCGCCGGTTCTGATCACGAAGGAGATGGTGAAACTGATGGCACGCGGTTCGGTGATCGTCGACCTCGCTGCCGTGAACGGCGGCAACTGCGAGGCGACGAAGCCGGGCGAGACGACTCAGTTCGAAGGCGTGAAGATCATCGCGCCGCTCGATCTTCCTTCGGAGATGGCCGTGCACGCCAGCAAGATGTATTCGAAGAACATCACCGAGTTGCTGCTGCACCTGGTGAAGGACGGCAAACTCGCGCTCGACATGGACGACGAGATCACGCACGGAACTCTCGTCACTCATGATGGACGCATCATGCACGAGCCGACGCGACTCAAGTACGAAAGGACGAAGCAATCATGACGCTCATCGCGGTCATCACGATTTTTATTCTCGCCGTGTTCGTGGGGTTGGAGGTCATCACCAAGGTGCCTCCGACGCTTCACACGCCGCTGATGTCGGCGACGAACGCCATTCACGGCGTCATCCTCGTCGGCGCGCTCATCGTGCTCGCGCACGCCGATGACGTGGCTTCCGTCACACTCGGAATTGTGGCGGTGATCTTCGGGACGCTGAACGTCGTCGGCGGATTCGTCGTTACGGATCGCATGCTCGAAATGTTTAAGAAGAGGCCTGCGAAGAAGGAGGCCTCCCGTGATTGACGGCTGGCAGGTTGACGCCGGGTATCTGACCGGCGCCGTTCTTTTTATCGTCGCGCTCAAGATGCTGAACTCGCCGGTCACGGCGAGGCGAGGCAACCTGGTCGCTGCGCTCGGGATGCTCATCGCGCTCATCACGACACTGCTGAGTCTGCGCGAAGTTCAGCAAATGAACATGGCGTACATCGGAGCGGCGGTTGCCGTGGGCGGCGTCATCGGCCTCGTGTCCGCGCGCAAAGTGCAGATGACCGCCATGCCGCAGATGGTCGCCCTTTTCAACGGCGTCGGCGGCGGCGCTGTGGCGCTGGTCGCGTTCATCGAGTACAAGATCGCCTTCGACTCCGGCTTCAAGATGGATTCTGTGCCGCTGGTCACTGCGATCATCAGCGCGATCATCGGCTCCATTTCGTTTTCCGGCAGCATGATCGCTTTCGGAAAACTGCAAGAGTTGCTGCCCGGTAAGCCGATCACCTACACGGGCGACAAGGTCGTCAACTTCCTGCTGCTCGCGGGCGTGCTCGCGATGGCCGTGATGGGAATCGTCGGCCAGCCGTCCGTCGCGTTGATTTCGGGTCTGCTCGGCGCAAGCCTCGCGGTCGGGATTCTGATGGTTCTTCCAATCGGCGGCGCAGACATGCCTGTCGTGATCTCGCTGCTCAACTCGTTCACCGGGCTGGCCGCGGGCCTTGCCGGATTCGTGCTTTCGAACACGGCTTTGCTCATCGGCGGCGCGCTCGTCGGTGCGAGCGGTCTGATTTTGACGCTCCTCATGTGCACGGCCATGAACCGTTCGCTTGAGAACGTTTTGTTCGGCGCGTTCGGCACGGGTGGGGGCGAGACCGCCTCTGGCACGACAGTCGGCGGCCACATGAAGAGTTACTCGGTGGACGACGCTGCGATCATCTTTTCGAGCGTGCAGAACGTGGTCATCGTTCCCGGCTACGGCATGGCGGTCGCGCAGGCGCAGCACGTGGTCAAGGAACTCACCGACAAACTGACGAAGATGGGCGTGGACGTGAAGTTCGCGATTCACCCGGTTGCCGGACGGATGCCGGGGCACATGAACGTGCTGCTCGCCGAGGCGGACATCCCATACGACATGCTGTACGATTTGGACGAAATCAATTCGGCGTTTCCGGAGACGGACGTGTCGCTCATCATTGGCGCGAACGACGTGGTCAATCCGTCGGCGAGGCACGACAAGTCGTCTCCGATTTACGGCATGCCGATTCTGGACGTGGACAAGTCGAGAACGGTCATCGTCATCAAGCGCGGTCGAGGGGTCGGTTTCGCCGGCATCGAGAACGAATTGTTCACGATGGACAACACGATCATGGTCTTCGGCGACGCGAAGCAGGTCGTGACGAAACTGGTCGGCGCGCTCGACAACTTTTAGGGACTTCGGCCGCGGCCTGCAGAGATCTTCGGGGAGAGGTCTGGAGCGGGCGACGGGGGTCGAACCCGCGACCCTCTGCTTGGGAAGCAGATGCTCTGCCACTGAGCTACACCCGCTCGGACGAGGACATTGTACACGAGTCGATGGTGTGGCTTTGCCGTCCCCGGGGGAGGCTTGGCTTCGGGCGCCAGGCGGGGGTTGCACGGGTGCACGGTGCACGCTCCGCGTGTGGGAAAGCGTGCAGGTTCGGGGTGCAGCCGGCTGTCTGCTCGGTGAGTGTTCCGGGCGGCCATACGGCGTGGCGGAGGCAGGATTTGGTGCACACCCTTAAGGACAGGGAGGCGGGGGAAGTCAACCGGGTTCACTGTGGAGCGGTCGATGGGATGCGTCGGGCGTGCAGGTTCGGCAGGCTTCGCACGGGCGCGCTTCGCTTACCCGTGGGACCCGGGGGGATGGCACGGGCGCGCTTCGCTTACCCGTGGCACCCGGTTTCGTGGTTGTAAGAACTTCACGGGCGCGCTTCGCTTACCCGTGGCACACGGGGGGATGGCACGGGCGCGCTTCGCTTACCCGTGGCACCCGGTTTCGTGGTTGTAAGAACTTCACGGGCGCGCTTCGCTTACCCGTGGCACCCGGTTTCGTGGTTGTAAGAACTTCACGGGCGCGCTTCGCTTACCCGTGGCACCCGATTTCGTAAACAAGTTGGAGGCCGCGGCAATGTCATGAAGGCTTTGCACGACCGTGCTTCGCTTGGCCGTGGCACCCGGTTTCGTGGTTGTAAGAACTTCACGGGCGCGCTTCGCTTACCCGTGGCACTCAGAAACTCGGTTCCCTGAGATCGGGACCGCTGGTTGTTCTCGATTGGGGTCACAGCATCCGATCTCAGGGGAATCAGGCGTTTAGGAATCGGTTCGGGGCACCAGTCGCCTTTGGAAGATCAGCGACGCGGCCACGGTGACAGCGAGGATCGTTGCGATGATCGCAAGCGACAGTCCCACCGAGAACTTGGGCCATTCCGGCACCACGAACTTCTCACCGTAGCCGTACAGCATCTTTGCGCCTACGAAGACGAGGATCGCCGCGAGGCCGTAACTCAGTAGGTGCAGCCTCTCCATGAGGCCTGACAGGGCAAAGAACAGGGATCGGAGTCCGAGGATCGCAAAGACGTTGGAAGTGAACACGAGGAACGGGTCTGAGGTGATCGCGAAGATGGCGGGAATCGAGTCCACGGCGAACACGAGGTCGGTCATCTCGATCACCAGAAGCACGATGAGCAGAGGCGTCGCCCAAAGTCTGCCGTCGATGCGAGTGAAGAACTTCTGAGCGACGTAAGTTTGCGTTACTGGGATGAAGCGTCGAAACAGGCGGACAACTGGATTGCGCTCGGGCTCCAGTTTCCTCTCCCGGATGAGCACCATCTTGACGCCGGTGAAGATCAGGAACGCGCCGAAGAGGAGCATCATCCATGTGAATCGTTCCAGGAGCGCGGCGCCAATAGCAATGAAGATCGCGCGAAAGATGAGCGCGCCGATGATTCCCCAGAAAAGAATCCTGTGGCGGAACGCCTCGGGAAGCGCGAAGTAGCGGAAGACGACGAGGAAGACGAAGATGTTGTCCACGCTGAGCGAGTACTCGACCAGATAACCGGCGAGGAACGCCATTCCGGCCTCATCGCTCGAGATCGAACTGCCCGGTTGAATTCGTTCCCAGAATAGGAAAATGCCCGCGTTGAACGCGAGAGCGAGACTAATCCAAACGCCCGTCCAGATGAGCGCCTCCTTCATCGAGACCTTGTGAGCGGTGCGGTGAAAGACGCCGAGGTCAAGGCCGAGGAAGACGAGAATTAGGCCGCAGAAGGCGAGCCAAAAGACGAGGGGGACGCCCGCGATTTCCATCGACCGTTAATCGAAGTCGAGAAGATCCGCGAGGAATCCGCCGCGTCGCTTGCGGTGGCCTCGTTCGTGCGAGTCTCTGTCGAAGTCGTCGTCCTCGTCGTGTCGCCGCCCACCCCGTTCGCGTCGATCGAAGTCGCCTGCTGAATCAAGCGCGCGGGGGCGCGCTCGTTCCAGCGCCTTGTCCAGTTCGCCTCGGTCAAGCCACACGCCCCTGCATCCGGGGCAGTAGTCCACCTCCACTCCGTCCCGGTCGAGCGGTACGAGGACCTGGTCCATGCACTTAGGGCAGATCATCTTCCGCTCCCTCCGTCGCGAGATCCCACTTGATCTGAAACTCGAGTTCTTCTTCGTCGCCCGATCTTTCTCGCTCGACGCTGAATGAAGCGGAAGGAGGAACGGCGATGCGTTCTCCTCCGACCTCGTACTCGAAGGCGCCGCCAGCTTCGACGGCGTCGGCGAGGCTGCGCAGCGCGCGAACGAATTGGTCTCGGTCGAGGGCGAATTCGACGTCAAGGCAGGTTTGATCTTGCGTGTGCTCCATTTCTTCTCCTGGACCTGCCGCCAGGCAAAGAAAAAACCTTCACTCGCCTAGCGGTGAAGGTCTCGCGCTGAGTTCCGAGCCGGCCCTTTCGGGCGGATTGACGGCGCCGGATCCGCAATTAGCGTGCGCTACTCCCCTTCTGGGTCTGGGGATTATTACGTCCGGTGGGAGCGGTTTGTTGCAGGGGAGTTCAGCAATCTTCGCACCGGGTGGCTTCGTTGGCCGTGGCTTTATCGTGCAGGTGGAAGGGTGTCCTGTGATGTGCGGGTTGCAGGGGCCGTGCACGGGCGCGCTTCGCTTGCCCGTGGCACCCGGTTTCGTGGTTATTAGGATTGCACGGGCGCGCTTCGCTTACCCGTGGCACCCGGTTTCGTGGTTATTTGGATTGCACGGGCGCGCTTCGCTTACCCGTGGCACCCGATTTCGTGGTTACAAGGATCTGCACGGGCGGGCTTCGCTTATCGGTGGCACCCCTCCCCGAGGTCGCAACCTGGGGTGGTGCTCGACGGAGTCACATGGTCAAGTCTCAGGGGATCGGCGCGGGGGTTACCTCGCGGCGGCTTTGGGCATGCCGTAGCGACACTGCATCGAATCCCACACGAGCACGGCGCTCTTTCCGCCATATGCCAAGCGTGAAGGCTCGTCCTCGATTTCCATCTGATTCCCGATGATCCCGAAGTCGCTGTCGTAAGCGGCCTGGAACAGGGTCTGTCCCTGCATCCAATCTCCCAATTTGATGGGAGTCTTCGGGTTGATCGTGCCGCGTTCGTTGAAGGAGAAGACACCGACGATGGCAACGTAGAGGTTGATCTTCTTGATGTAAGAGTCCGCGACGCCGCCGACACCGAAAGTGTTCTGCGTTCCCATGTTCTCTTCGAGCCAGCACTTCGGCTCGCCTTCGCCGCTCCATGCGCGAACGATCTTTCCGTTGCTGTCGGTCTCCTTGCCGGAGGCGTTCCAGGTGCAGGTTGAGCCCGTCGTCGTGTAGACGTTCCAAATCATTTGATCAACGGGGGGGACACCGGGGTCTTCACGGTACGACCAGGGGTCGCCGATCATGTTGACTTGAAAGTCGGCGTTGAACGCGAGGCTCTCTTCGCCCGCGATGGTGATGCCGATCTTTCCAGTCCACTTGCTGAGCCAGCGGGAGTTGCTTGGGCGGCCCTTGTGAAACGCTTTCACCTCGCCGGACGCTCCGAGGTTGTCGTCGGCCAATATGACGACGATCTTCTCCGGCTCCCACGTTTCGATCACCTGGGCGACGCCCGCGATCTCGACCTTTCTGTTTTGCTCGCCGGGATCCTTGCCGAAGGTGCCGATGAGCTCGATGCGGCGTTGGTACGCGAGCGGATGAATGAACTTAATCGAAGGCGTGAGGATGCCGAAGTTGTCGCGATTCGGGCGGAATATCGGGCTGGGAGAGCGCTGCTTGCCTTTGTGCGTGAAGAGGGTTGGCCAGAGCTGCTTCCTCTCCTTGAAGTCGTCGAACAGTTTCACCCAATCGAACGGGCGCTGCGGATAGCCGGACTCCGCAGGCGGGATGGTGTCGTCGTTCGTTCCCGTGAGTCGGTCGTATAGCAGTTTGATCCACTTGTGGCAGTCGGTATGTCCGAGGTCGCTCATTCCGCAGTAGACGGAGCAGTTGACCGGGTCCTCTGCCATGACATCGGAGATGCGCGTCGTGGTGCACCCGTAGATGAGGACGAAACTGTTCTTGCTGAACATCCAAAAAGTGCGAATGAACTTTCGTGTAATCGTGAACCAGCGCTTGTTGATCTCTTTGTTGTTCGCATCGAGGTCATAGAGGGCCTCGCAAGTACCGAGGAAGCCGCTGCTCATGAGACCTCCCGTGAGGCCCGGGATCGCGAGTTCTTCCATGTCGCTCTCCAACTTGGCCGACCACTCTTCACCTGACACGAGGATGTAGTCCTCCACGAACTTTTTCTCGGCGGCATCCCAAACCAGCGAGTTGCCCCCGTGGCATTGCATGTAGTACACGCCGAGGCCCTTCAACCCCATGAGGGTCGCGATGGACGCGTCCGTGCCGGCAGCGACTTTGTATCCCTTGTTGGTGAGAATCCTTCGCACTTCGGGGCAACTGTCTCCGAAGCATTTGCCAAGCGCGTTCGCGATTCGCGCGTCGAGGCTCTCGGGAAGGTCGTTGGGTTCGAATTGCTGGGGGGCTTGGACAGCGCGGTACGGGGGGGCGAACTCGAGCGGTCGAATGATCCGCTCGGCCGAAGCGCGAGTACGGAAAGAGTCGAGGAATGCGTCGAGGCTTTGCTCCTTATCCGGAACGGCCGCGACGTTGCCGAGGATCATGTAGGGAACGTCGTCTTTGAAGACACACGCCACGTTGCCGTCCTCGGTGACATCGGCGAACTTGATCTCTGGGAGGGTCCTCGCGAATGTCACGGTCTGTGCGCGTCGCTGCGCGAGAGGAAGAGAAGCGAGCGCGAGATACTTGTCGCGAATGGCGTCCATGGCTTTGCCCCGGACCGTAGGGGTGAGGAGCTGCGCGATGGCAGCGCACATCCCGAGGAGGAGCAAAGCGAGGGCCGATGCCGTTCGGAGGACGCCGTGTCGAGTCATGGTCAAAGGTTCGAGGCTCGGGTGGGGCGTTCCTTCCGTCGGCTCCAACTCTGCGCCTGAGCGCGGCGCAGCCGACCGCCTACTGCGGGACATAATCGGTGAGGTTCGCCGAAGACGGTCGAATGATGGAGGTCGAGATATGTTTGGACGTGCTCTAACAGTCGGTGCAGCAGCCCTGTTGATGGCGGCTGGCGCGCTGCCACAGGTTAAGAGTTACGATGTGTCAGGCGTCATTGTGAATTTGTCGGGCAAGCCTTCGCCGAAGGCGGAGATCGCACGCTACTTCTTGTTAAGTGATGGCAAGTACACGCCGTACGAGCCGATCACGGCAGACGCGAGCGGGAAGTTCAGCGGAAAGATTCAGCCCTATCAACTTCCGATGACGTACATCGTGCTCGACGCGGAGCGGAATCTCGGAGCGTGCGTTGACTTCACGGAGGAGTCTGTCAAGAAGCCGATGCGCATCGTGCTGACCCCTTTGGCGGAAGTACGTTATGGTGTGGAGATCGAGAACGGTTTCAAGCCGTCCGGGATGAACATGTCCATCGCGTGCCCCGACACAGGAACCTTGGTGCTGCTCACGTACGACCGGGGGGCGATTCGAATTCCAGCTGGCAAGTACTCGCTCAACTTTTTCAGCATGGAATTGAAGATGCATCAGAAGCCGTTTGCCGTTCGGTCGGGGGAGACGGTTGATTTAGGCACTCAGAGGCTCGAACTTACGCCCATCAGCAAGAACATCGGAAAGCCCGCGTTGCCGATCGACTTTGCCGAAGCGAGAGGCGTGAGTCCGGAGTTCAAACTTTCGGACCTGAAGGGCAAGTGGGTTCTCATCGAGTTCTGGGGATACTGGTGAGGGCCTTGCACGCGCGGCAGTTTGCCGCATCTGATTGAGTTCTACAACAAGCATGCCGACTTGCGAAGCAAGTTCGAGATCCTTGCAATTCATGAAAGTCAGAGTCTGAGGACATTTGCCGAACTAGATGAGAAGAACAAGAAGACGGAAGAGGAAGTGTGGAAGACGAAACTGCCATTTCCGGTTCTCATCGACAAAGAAGGGCGAACGGTGGAACGTTACGGCATCTTCGCCTTTCCGACGCTGGTGTTGATCGATCCGGAGGGCAACATCGTGCAGGGCGGAAGCCTGGAACTCCTCAAGGAGAAGTTGGGGATCAAGGGCTAGGGCGACGCGCTTAGTTCGCGAACTTCGGGTCGGAGGCGACACCACTGCCTCCGAGCCGTTTTTTGCAGTTGGGTCTGTTAGACTCCGAAGGTTCGCGCGATGTCTCGGTTCGTGTGGAAGGAGGCTGACTCGACCGGAGTTTCGTACACGATGAACATGTCCTTCTTGTTCTTTTCGCACGTTACCCAGCCGTCGTCGATCATGGACTCAAGGGTCGCGAGAGCGTAGTCCATCGTCATCTCGAAGTTCGGATACTTCGGATCCTCGTAGTACCGTCGTTCGAGCCACTCGAGTGCGGGCACGATGCGGGATTCCGCTTGGAGCATTTCGATGACCATTCCGAACATCCCGTATTTGGGCAGGATGGACTCTCCGCGACGGTAGCAAGGTGTGTTGAACACGCGGCCTTCGGAGAAGATCGGGAAGGTGTCTTCGACTGCGCCTTCAAGGTTCAACTTGAAGACGTTGTATTCGGCGACCTTCCACGTCGCACGCGTTTGGCTAATGCGGGCAAGTTGGATCTTGACCGCTTGAATCGCGAACCCGCCGAGCATTGGGATGACTGGATCGTCGTTGGTGAAGCCACCGGTCGCCATCCATCCGAAGGCAGCGTTCGAACTCATGTCGTGGCCGGATTGCTTTGCGATGTCCCGGCAGTAATCTACGAGGTCCGTGAATGCGCCGTTGCTGCTGTACCAAAAGTCGGCGAATTTGATGTGTTGGCCGATTTGTCGTCGCTGCTTCTCCGTGTAAAAAGACTTGAGCCACTGTCCGTCGTGCGTGCCGCGCATTTCGGCGATGATGGAGTAGGCGACCTGGCGTGCGCCGAACATCGCGAGAGTTAGGCCTGCGGAGAGAATAGGGTCCGCGAAGCCGCAACTGTCCCCGGCGAGATACCAGTTCTCGCCGGCGAGCCGGTCTGCGATGTAGGACCAGTCGTTGGTTGTTCGGATCTCGCCTTCCGGCTTCGCGTTGCGAATCAGTTCCGAAATGAGCGGGTCTTGCTTGACGGCCTTCGCGTACAGTTCTTCAGGACGCTGGCCCGACTTTCTGTAATATTCGAGCGGGCAGACGAGACCGAGACTGGTTTTCGTGGGTGCGATGGGAATGAACCAAAGCCAACCCCAGTCAATGGACATGACGAGGATGCGCGTGCCGCCTACTCCGACCTTGATCGCCCAGTCGGCGTTGTCCCAGTAATCCCAAATTGCGATGTTGCGGAGCGCGGTCGGGTATTGGGCCTCGACTCCCATTGCTTTTCTGAGAATGCTGGAGACTCCCGAGGCGTCGACGTAACACTTCGCAGTAATCTTTTCGCCGGACTCGAGGACGAGGGCGTCGACGCGGTCGCCGGTGGACTCGATTTTCAGCACCTTCGTTTCCTCTCGGACATCGCAGCCGAGTTCGGCTGCGTGATCGAGGAGGATTTCATCGAAGATGGGACGGTACACCTGCCATGCGGTGTGGACACGCTGGCCATCGAACTTTCCAGGGCGATCGGTTTCATGGAAGTGTTGGATCGGGATGAACTCGAAGTCCCACAGGTCCTTCTTCTTGCCCCAGCGGTACGTTGCGCCGATCTTCAGCGGAAAGTCGGCCGCTTCGATCTTGTCCCATGCGCCCATCTCATGAATGACTTGCGGGACGATCGGCAGCAGACTTTCGCCAATGTGGTCGCGCGGGAACTTCTCGCGCTCCAGGATCACCACGCTCATCTCGGGAGCGTATTTCTTAAGAAGGGCGCCGCAACAACTGCCTGCAGGCCCACCGCCGATGATAGCGACGTCGAACGATTCCATGAGTTCACCCTGACGCGTCTCGGCCCCAAGGGGCTCTTGCGACGCGTTGCCCGTATCTCACGATCGGCTATTAATACTCTAGGCGGGTTGGGGAGTCCTTCACGCGTATGGGCCTCACCGGCCCCACGGGCTGCCAGCCGGGCGGCAGAAGACGCCCATGGCGCCTGACTCGGTGGTGAGGTCGAGGTCGAGCATCATCTCGCCCACGCCTGGCAGGTCCACCCAGACGTGCTCTTTCAGGAAGCACCGACGCAACGGGCCCGCGGTGTCGAGTGGCACGTCGCCCACGTGCACGATGCCGCGCGCATCCGGGCTCAGAAGCGTGAGGGGAACGGTGGCTCGGTTCGCGCCGGTGAGCAGAAGCGCGGCGTAGCCTTCGAGAACGATGGACTCGTCGGCTCCTCCGGGCCTGAACGCGGGCGGTTCGCTGCCTACTCGTTCGAGGTCTCGCATCTCTTCGAGTAGGCCCAAGTCGTACACGCTGATGTAGTTCTCGAAAGTGTTGGTGACGTAGGCGTAGTAGGAGACCTTGCGCGAGTCCTTCATGTACTTTTTGCCGAACGCAACTCCATGCGAGCCGAGGCCCGCGGGGAAGTTGTAGATGCCCGTCGGCTGGCCGTTCTCGTCGAGAGGCAAGATCGTGACGTTGAAGGATGCTTTGTTGCAGATGACGAGATAGCGCCCGTGCTCTGTCGCATCGGGGGGGGTGACGATGCACTGAATGGGCATCCGGACCCAGCGCACCGGGTCTGCAGTCTCATCGCGGAGCTCGAAGTTGCCCATGGCGTTTCGGAACGCTTCCGGCGCGGCGACGCGGGTGAGAGTGTTGTTGTTCGCGTTGGCGAAGAAGATGCTGATGTCGGACGTGATGGCGTTGTTGCTGAATACCGTCCACGTGCGGCTGTTGACGTTGCCGGTATTCATCACGGAGACGGCGAGCGGCGCCCGGCCGCCGGTCGGCGTCTGAGCGACTTCGCATCCAGTGCCCTGTCTTCCTTGTCGATCCGACCACGTGTCGCTTGCGGAGTACATGGAGATGGAGTTGCCGAGGGTGTTCGCGGTGAACAAGTGATCTCCGTCGTCGGCGAACCAGATTCCGTGAGGCGAGATGCCGGGCCGGCCCTTCTGGCCTTGCGACTGAGAGATCGGCGGGAGCGCGGGCGCGCCTGCGCGCAGGTCGAGCAGGGGCCGCACCTCCTGCACTTTGTTGCTTCCCATGAGGGTCACGAAGAAGCGGTCTGCCTTCGTGTTCGCGTCGGGGCGGCGTGGCGCGGTGATGACGTGTGCGGGCGCGGCTCCAATCGGGAAGGATCCGAGGATCGTCTTTGCGTTTGCATCCACTACGGTCACGCCGACGTCATGCCAACTTGCGAATAGGGCGACCTCGCGGTGTGTGCCGTTCGTGTCGATCGCTCGACCGTACCATCCGTTGTGCGGGTTGTTTCCGACGTTCGGTATGAGCACTCGCGACCAGTCGCTTGCGCGAATCACGTTCACGGCGCCATCCTGACCGGATGGATTTTGGTAGGTTTGCAGTCCCACCCAGACCTCGCCCATCCCAGGAGAAGCCGGAGGCGGGATGGGCGTTTTCGAGGCCCAGGTGAGTGGCAATGGATCAGTTCCCGGAGTGACGATCTCGACCTGCATGTAAGGGTGGAGCTTGCAGAAGTACTTAAATGCCCCGTTTAGAAGGTCTTGAATCTCCAGGTAGTAGTAGCCGACATCTTGGCCGGGGATGTTCAGAGCGTTGCCGATGAAGCCTGTGTCAACTCCTTCGACTGTGTTGGAAACCGTGTGCCAGGTCTTGCCGACATTGACGACTTTGATGTATTCGCCCGGTGACAGAACTACGCGTCGCGGGTCGCTGAACGGATCTCGATTGTCGGTTCCGTCGTCTATGAACCACGGCGATTCGTCGCGGATTTCGAGCCGAATCTCTCTTCCTGCGGGTTTGTCGGGTGGGGGGACTCCGTTTGTGGGGTCGCTTTCGCCGAGCGGCGCGGCGTAGATCATCCAGAGGAGGAGGGCGTCGAGTTCGGCGTCTGAGATTTCGTTCAGGCCGAATGCAGGCATCGCGTTCGTGAACCCCGTGCCGGGCCTCCACTTGCCGTTGCGGACCGCGAACTTGTAATTCTCTTCGAGACTGTAGTTGCGAGACCCGAAACCCCGCGCAATGCGAGGCGCGATTCGAGAGGGCATCGTCCAACTGGGGTGGCCTCCGAGACCGTTTGCGCCGTGGCAGGTCGCGCAGGAGGCGGCGAAGATCTTCGCGGGGGGCCTCAGCGAATCGGACGCGCCGGCTGAAGAGCCGTCCGCGCGATTCCGCAGGAGCGCTGGAGAGATGGCGAGGGCGAGGATTCCTCCGGCGAGGAGTGATGTGGCGCGAAAGCGTTTGGAGAGCATGACCGACCTCCGTCGCCCCGATTGTCCTTGAGGATAACCGGTATCGCGTATGACCACGGTCATACGCTCCGTACGGGGTTTCTTCATAGACTGTATCGGTTAGCGCGACTTAGGAATCGCGGCCCGAAGTGATGAAGGCTGTTTCAGCTGGAAAGAGCGCGCCGGGGAGGCCCCGGACGAAGCCTCGCAATTATGCAAAGTGGCGCGCATTCACACTTCTCGGCGTGTATCTGTTCATCGCGGCCCACATCGTGCACTGGAAACTCGCAGGGCGGACGCTCGCCCCACTTGAACTGCACGAGGTGATGTACACGACGGAGGTGGGAATCCTCACCGCCGGTTTCATACTGATGGCCGCGGCGGTGTTGAGCGTTGCGATCTTCGGCCGCTTCTTCTGTTCCTGGGGATGTCACCTCATCGCGCTGCAAGATTCCTGTTACTGGCTTCTGAAGAAAGTGGGGATTACACCGAAGCCCGTGCGCTCCCGGGCGTTGGTCCTCCTTGCTCCGTTGGTGTTCGGATACATGTTCCTGTGGCCGCACGTGGTTCGTATTTACGAAGGGCGACCGGCCCCGCAACTGCGGATCGCAGGAGATGAAGAGGGCTGGGCGTCGTTTGTGACGGAGGATTTCTGGCGCAACTTGCCGGGGCCGTGGATTGCGATCGCAACTTTCGTCATCTGCGGATTCCTCATCGTGTACCTTCTCGGGTCAAGGTCGTTTTGCGGATATGCATGCCCCTACGGGTTCGCGTTCGGGTTGATGGATCGCGTCGCTCCTGGAAGGATTCGTTTGAAGCGATCTTTCGATCGCAAGGACTGTTTGAAGTGCGGAATCTGCACCGCATCCTGTCAGTCGCACATTCGGGTGCATGAAGAGATCGCCGAGCACGGGATGGTTGTGGATTCGAGGTGCCTTAAGGACATGGACTGCGTCGCGATCTGTCCGAGCGAGGGTCTTCACGTTGGGTTCGGGCCGCCCTCGCTCGCGAAGTCGTTCGCTCCGAAGTCCAAGAGGCTGGCATCGGATTACAGTTGGCCTGAGGAGTTGCTCCTCGTCGTCTCGACGTTCTTCGGCATTGCGGTGTTCCGAGGACTTTACGACGAGGTTCCGTTCCTGATGTCGGTGGGCATCGGGGCATGCCTGGCGTTTTTCGCGATCACGACGCTGAGGCTGTTCACGCGACGAGACGTTCGATTCCAGCGATCTCAATTGAAGCGGGGGGGGAGGCTGACGGTTCCTGGAGCCGCGTTCGGCGGGACGATGGTGATGTTCTTTGGGTTCGTCGGTCATTCTGCCGCCGTCAGAACTCATTCTTTCCTCGGCGACAGGCAGTTCGAGTCCGTTCGCGCGTCATTGTCGCGCGGCGAGGAAGCGAAGGCGAGTGACTTGCAAGGCGCGATCAGCGAGTTTCTATGGGTGGAGAGGATTGGCTTGTATCACTCTCCCGATTTGGACAGGCGCTTGGGCTCGCTGTATGAGTTGGCTGGGAAGAAGGAAGAGGCGATCGCTCGATACCGGTCTGTGCTTGCCGCCGCGCCGCGAGACGACGAGGCGAGGTCGCGCCTCGCGAACTTGCTTCTCGATTGTGGAAACAAGGCCGAGGGTGAGCGGCTCCTGCGCGAGCTTTGCGAAGGCAAGTCGCCCGCGAAGCAGAGGGGCCGCGCGTGGTTGAGGTTGGGCGAGTTTCAATTGAGGGACGGCCGGCCTGCCGAAGCGGCCGAGTCCCTGTCCGCGGCCTCGCTCCTTCTCGATCGGGACCCCGAGGCAATGACGCTGCTTGGGGATGCCCTCTTCGCGGACGCCGCGTATGGCAGGGCGCTGGATGCGTACCGGGCGGCTTGTGCGAAGCCCGGATCCAGCTTCCGATGCTGGATCGGCCTCGGCCGATGCCTGCTCGCCCTCGATCAGCCTGACGCGGCTGTGGACGCATTTCGCATGGCGACCCAAGTGAAGTCCGACGAGGCGGATTGCCACTACTATCTCGGAGTCGCCCTGGAGGCGAGGGGAAGCCGCGCGGCGGCTTACCTTTCCTACACGAAGGCGCTCGAGATCGACCCCGGGCATGGCGAGGCCAGGAAGGCGCTGGACGACTGGAAGCGGCGCTGGGGCGGAGGCGGAGGCTAATTCACTTCCGGGAATCCAACCGCAATTCCCTGCCGTATGATGTGCCAGGAGGGCAATCAATGCGGTTCTTGATGGTGTTCATTACGGTGGCGGCCGCCTGCGCGGTAGTCGGACAGGACTGGGCGAAGGCTCGGCTCGACGCTTCGCCACGGCACATGGAGTGGGTTTCGGTGAAGAGCGGAGCGCGCGAGGTGAAGTGCTTCGTCGCCTATCCCGAAAAGAAGGAGAAGACCGCCGCCATCATCTTGATTCACGAGATCATGGGCATGACAGAGTGGGTGATGTCGGTGGCGGACCAGATCGCCGAGGCGGGATACATAGCGATCGCCCCGGACTTCTTAAGCGGCATGGGGCCGAACGGCGGTCGAACGACCGACTTCGCCGATGTCGGAAAGGTGCGCGAGGCGATCAGCGGGCTTCCCGCGCAGCAGGTGATCTCGGACCTCAACGCCGCATGTGATTACGCGTTGACGTTGCCGAGTTGCAACGGAAAGATCGCGGTGGGCGGATTCTGCTGGGGGGGGACACAGACCTTTCGCTTCGCCACAGAACGAAAGGACCTGAAAGCGGCATTCGTGTTCTATGGAACAGGACCGACGGATGCGTCCGCGATTGCAAAGATCGCCTGTCCGGTTTACGGATTCTATGGCGGGAACGACAACCGAGTGAACGCGACGATTCCCGACAGCGAGAAGTTGATGAAGGAAGCGGGCAAGACGTATCAGCCCGTGATCTATGAGGGAGCCGGCCACGGCTTTATGCGGGCGGGCGAACAGCTGGGCGGAAGCGCTGAGAACGTGAAAGCGAGAGAAGAGGCCTGGACGCGCTGGAAATCGATCCTCGAAAAACTGTAATCGCAGGCGAAGAGTCCGATTAGGGGATAATCCCTCACTGGGATGGCAGGGCAGGTTGGCACGCGTTTGTTTCATTGGGCGCGCATCGCGTCCCTGCTTTCGCTGCTGACGCTCGCGATCGGAGTTCTGATCGGCCTCGCAGCGAAGAGCTCGCCCGGCTCGTTTGCTTCAGATTTCGTGAATGCCGTCGCGCCCATCGGCAAGGCATGGGCGATTGCGATGCAGGTTTGCGCGATCCCGTTGACCGTCGCGCTGCTGCTATCCGCGATCGTATGCCGGGACCGGGCGTCAGACTTGGGCCGAATTGGAGCCAGGACGATTCTCGTGTTCATCCTGTTTCTCATCTTCGGTGCGCTGCTTTCCCTCTCGATCACCGCTTGGGTGACGTCGAGTTACCCCCCCGAAAGCGCTATTGCATCCGCCGGCGCGGAGTCGCTTCCTGAGGGCGTGGTTTCCTCCGGGGGGGCGACGAGCGTCGCCGGATTCTTCGCGGCGGCGTTCAGGGGCGACATGCTCTCGATCGTCGTGCTCACGCTGCTTGTGGGTCTCGCGATTCGGCTCGGGCCGCGGCAGGTGTCGGTTTGGACAGGGCCTGTGTTCGAGCAGGCGGCACGTTTCGTGATGGCTGTGACCTTGGTCGGGATCATCCTCATGCCGATGGGCGTTCTTGGCATCGCATCGAAGTTCGCGGTCGAGCATGGGGCGGGATTCGTCGGCAACGCTCTCTACTTCGTCGCGCTCGTCAGCGCGGTGCACGTCATCTATATCGCTTTGCTCTATCCTTTGACGGCTTCTCTCGGCCGTGTGAGCATGTTGTACTTTGCTCGTGCCGCGGCCCCCGCGCAGGCCGCAGCGGCGTCGACGCGATCCTCTCTCGCCTGTCTGCCGATCACCATGCAGTGCGCGCGCGAAACGCTGAGGCTGCCGGAGGGGGTCGTTTCGTTCGTGCTTCCTCTGGCGGTTTCGGTGTTCAAAGCGAATCGCACGCTCTCAAGCCCGACAAAACTCGTGTTCCTCGCGGCGGTGTACGGGGTTCATTTGGAGCCGGTCGCCGTCGTCACGTTCATCGTGGCCGTGATGCTGCTCAGCATCGCATCGCCGGGGCTTCCGAGCATGGGGAGAATGACCACGTTCGGCGCTTATGTTGCTGCAGGTTTGCCGCCGGAGGGCGTTCTCATGATGGAGCCTCTCGATCCTGTGCCCGACGTGTTCAAGACTGCGGCAAACGTCACCGCAAACCTCAGTTCGACGGCGATCGTCGCGCGCATGAGCGGGGAAGTCGTGGAGGCCGACTCCGGCGAGCCCGTCAGGCTTCCGGCGTGAAGTCGATCACGAACCTTGTGCGCTTCCCGCTGGGAAGGGGGGGGAGTGACGCGACTCGCGTGACCGTGAGGGTGACAGGCTCCTCCACAAGGTCCGAGAGCCCGCGCCTCGCTTCCTCGAAGTCCTTTTGGGTTCCGCGCGACCCCTCTTCCACGACAAGTTCGAACACGTTGTAGTCCTTCTGCCGAAGGAGAAACGGGCCGAAGCCCTCGACATCTTGCAGCGCCTTCGAAACGTGACGCGCAAGTCGCTTTCTGCCGTCACGCAGGACGACGCGAGAAACCTCACGTCCTTCGAGCCTCTCGATCGTCGTCATAGTTCGTCCGCATGGACAGCGGCCCCCGAGCGTCGCCAGATCGCCGAGCTTGTAACGAATCATCGGCGTGGCGAGATTGTGCAGCGAGGTCAAGACGACGTGGCCGGTCTCACCCGGGTTTCCCGGCTTTCCGTGATCGTCCAGGATTTCGACGATGACGTTGTAATCGTGGACGTGGTAGTTCCTCGTGTCCGGACACTCCACTGCGATTCGCCCGATTTCGCGAGTTCCATAGGTGTCGAAAATGCGGCAGCCGAAGTGGCTGGCGAGCCGCTCTCGCACGGGCTCGTATAGAGTTTCGCCGATGGTCATGGCGATTTCGAACATCGGTCCGTCGAGAGCCGACGAGAGCGACTCGAGCATCGTCGGCGTTGCGCTAATGTATTCGGGCCTCACCTCTCGGAGAGTGTCCGCGACCACCGTCTCTTTCGATCCGACGCGGAACACGTAGCCCCTCCCGAACGGGAGCAGTCTGCCGAGCAGGGGTTCCTCCCATGAATTCGTGACGACGCAGTTCAGCCTGGAGTCGTATCCGCGCACGTTTGGTCCGACGTCGAACCGGATCGAAGCGCAGGAGCGCCTGGGATCGAGGCCCATCCAATCGTATTCGAGCAGTTTGCAGGCCGATCGCCAGACCTCCGTTCGCGTCGAGCGCAGAACGGTCACCTTTTTTCCGGTCGTGCCCGAGGTCTCGACCATCTCCACCGGCGCGGAGTCTGGCGCGGACTTCTCCGCCGTGCGGTCTTCGAGCGGCGCCTGCGATGCGAGGTCGCGAGTCAGGATGGGAACCGCGCGAAAGTCCTCCCAGCTGCGAATCTCTTCCACGTCGCGATAGAGGTCGCGGTAGAGCGGAACGTTGTCCTTCGCGTGTCGAACCAAAACCGATGCCAATTGAAGTTGTTTTTGGCTCCGCTCCTCAAGCGGCGCGCGCTGAGATAGGTGGAGCGTTGCGTACGCTCGTCGCAGAGAGTCGAGCGCCGGATGACGGACTCCCAAGTCGAATTTGGAGAGGATGTCGTCGCGCGGCATGAGTCGAGGTCGATGCCGAGTTACGCTCTCGCTGCCGCTTTGGCAGCGCTCCTTCGCTCCATTTCGGTCACGCACGCCGCGATCGTCACGTCGCCCGTGACGTTGAGCACGGTTCGGCTCATGTCGAGAACCCGGTCCACTCCGAGCACCAGCCCGATCGCTTCGGGGGGGACGTTGAACTTCATCAGAATGATCGCGATCATCGGCCATGCGCCGCCGGGGACGCCCGCTGTGCCGATGCCGGCGACGATCGCGAGGCCCATCACACCCAATTGCTGCTCGAAGGACAACTGAACTCCGAACACCTGCGCGAGGAACAGCACCGTGATGCCTTCGAAGAGCGCGGTCCCGTTCTGATTCGCGGTCGCTCCGACGGTCAGGACGAACGAGGAAATGTCCTTCGGAAGTTTCGCGTCCTCCTGAGCTACGCGGAGCGCCGTCGGGAGCGTCGCATTGCTCGAACTCGTCGCGAACGCGGTCATCATGATCTCGCGGATTTGGGAGAAGAACTTCCACGGATTTCTTCGTGCGACGAGGCGCAACACCGCGGCATAGATGACGAACTGGTGGAAGGCGAGGCCGGCGAGAACGATGAACACGTATTTGCCGAGTTCGACGATCGCTTCGATCCCGAGCTTTGTGATCGCAAAGAACATGAGCGCGGCAACGGCCACCGGCGCTACGCGCATCGCGAAGTCTATGATCTTAAGAGTGATCGCGAACAGCGCCTCCAGGAATGCGCGAAACGGCGCAGACTGCTCCTTTGGGACCGCTGTCATCGCCAGGCCGAACATCAATGCGAAGAACATCAGGGGCAGCAGCCCCCCCTCGAGCGCGCGGGTCGCATCTTGAACCGGGTTTTGTGACACGACTTCAAGAAGTGAGTCGGCTACGCTTTTCGCTTCCTTCGTCGCCTCGATCTTTTTCGCCGCGTCCTCTTGTTGACCGATCGAAGCCATCAGGTCCGCGCGCCTTTCCGCGCTGATCCCGCGCCCCGGTTCGAATGAGTTGAAGAGAAGGAGGCCGACGGCGACGGCGAGGCTGGAGAGCACGATCGTCATCGCGAGCGAGCGGAGGCCGATGCGCCCGACGCGCCGCGCGTCGCCGATCTCCGCAACCCCGAGCACAAGGGCTGCGAATAGCAAAGGCACGACGACCATGAAGATGAGCCTGAGGAACACTTGGCCGACCGGCCGCGCGATGTTGTCGGCGAAGAACTTGAGCTGATCGTTGTCGGTGCCGACGGTCGCCGTGGCGATGATGCCGGCGACGGCGCCCACCAACAGGCCGATGAAGATCTGCGTGTGGAGAGGAAAGCGCCCTTTGCCCATAGAGTCCGCGTATGGTTCGACGCGGAACGTTCGACTCCTCTACTTCCTAGCCGTCAGGCTGTCGAGCGCCCGGAGAATCTCCTCCACGGAGATGTCGTCGATGCAATCCGCGCCTCGGCCCTCGCGAATCGCGCAAGCGCCCCAGGGCCCTGTGGGTACGCCGAAGCCTTTGCGGCACGTGATCCCGTGCGTTTCGGCACACCTCGCTTGCCACTTGCGCCAGATGGCTGTCCAGGGCGCAGCATCACCGCATCCGCCGATGAGCGTTCCGGGGTCGTGAGTCGCACAAAGCCAGACGGTGGGAATCCCGAGTGCGTTGGCCATGAACGAGGGTCCGGAATCGAAGCCGATCCATCCCGAGAGGCCTTTCACGTAATGGGCGAGGTGATCCACCGTCGGCGTCTCCGCGGTGAGGAAGCAATCCTCCAGCCCTTCGGGTGGGGGGCCATCGTATCCCATCGGAAAGACGAGCGCCTTTCGGCCGCTTTCACGGATCGCTCGCACGAGTTCGGGCCACTTGGAATAGTATTTGCTCAAAGCGCCCCCCCGGACCTGTATACCGATGGTCCCCCCCGGTACCTGCGGCAGATCGAGCGGCCGCGGGCGGAAAACCATTCTCCTCGGGCCTCGATAGGCCGAGAGACCGAGGATCGCGTAAGCGAAGTGGGACGATCCGACCGGCATCGCCATGAGGTTCCAGTGAAGCGCTTCGCTTGGAAGTTCCTCGGGCCGCGAGTATCGAACGACTTCGGACACAGCCGGGCACCGTTCGAGGACTTCTGCGGCGCCCCCCCGCGCGTAAGCGCGGATTCGAACCCGGGGAAAGGCCGCGTTGAATACGGCAAGGCCGGAGGTCACCATCAATGCGTCTCCGAGCCCAGCGCGCGGGTGCATGGCGAATGAGTAACTGTCCATCAGAGGCGGCAGGGCGTATCCGTCTCCAGTCAGGATCCTTTGAAACACTCGGTCGCGAATGCGATACAGTTCGGAGGGCGCCTCGTTCACATAGCGGAGCACATTCTCCGAATTCACTTCGATCGGCTTCGCCTTCGGGTCGGAGGGGGGGAGAATGCGAGGCCGGATCGGTCTTCCGTTGAAATCCATCGGCGCGCCGAGGGCGAGGCTGGTCCGTTGCCAGTCTTCTGGTTCGTCCACCGAGGGCGACGGTTCCGACGCGATCGGCGCAGTTGGGACGACGGTGACCTTGATCCCGAGGAGCGCAAGGCGCGCCTGGAGATCGAGCGCGAATCCGTGCCGCCGGAAAGCCTCGTTCCAACCGCGACTGCCGTCGAGGACCTCCCGAGACAGTGCGAATACGCGCTCGTCTATCCACCGCGTCGTGATCCAAGGAAACACCCCCCCCGTTGGACGTTGATCGGGATTGCTGGAGTCCGCGAAGACGGGGACGGCGAAGGGGTAGGAGGCGAGTTGTCGCACGACCTCCGCCGCGCCTTGCAGGCTCGCGCCCTCCTGCCAGAACACGACGTGCGACCCGGAGGCGTTTCGCGCTGCGCGGAGGGCGGTTCCCGGAATCGTGCTGTCTTGCGACTCCGCCTCAGCCGGCGTGACGACGATCCAGTCTTGTGTGGGGTCGTCGGGCAGCGTCGGAGGTGCGCCGGACCAGGAGAGATAGACGACAGTCGTTCGCCGCTGCATTTCCATCCGCGTCGAGTCACGACCTAGGCGGGCGAGGTCGGCCGATGCGTCGGGAGCGTACCTGCTCCGGCCGTGGTGGCACGCCCACTCCTTCCGGCGAACAATTCTTCGGTCCCTCGGCGTCTAACGAAATGGAGCGTCGCCCGCGCGGGTCGGGCGCCGCCGAGGCCGAGTTTCGGCAGCGATGGCGGGCGCGCTTTTTGGAGGAGGCAAGTGAGCCGCATCAAGGTCGCTGCAGGTGTGCTCGTCGTCTGCGTCGGTTTGGCCGGGCTTTGGTTTTGGTCCCGGTCGCGTCCCCGCACTATCGCAGACGACGCTGTCGTCCTGCTCGAGGCGCTTCTGGAGGGGGACGCCAAAACGCTGTGGGACGGCAGCGTTGAAAAGAAGCGAGGCGACTCCGGCTTGACGGGGGAGGAGTTCGAATTCCTCTATCGCGAACTGATTCGGCCGAGGCTGGAGCGATGGAAGCCCTATGGGTCTATTGTGAAGCCCGAGTATGTGAACCCCGACGGCTCACAGGGCGCGATGATCGGGATCCGATCTGCGAACGGCCTGGAGCGAGCCCTCTCGATCTCCGTTCGCGACGATGGAACCGGTCGGGGCCGAACACGAGTGGTCTCGCTATTGAATCGCGTGTGGGTCTTAGAATACGAGGCGAGCGGTGGGAATTTGCGGCCCAACGGCTATCGGCTCGCGGCGGAGTATTTCGGCTTGAAGAAAGACATGCCCTACTTGGTGGGCGTGGGGATGGCCGGCAAGACGCCGGTCGGCGAGCGAGAGAAGGTGATGCCGCTCAAGGAGTGGTACGAGACGGCGAAGAAGGAGGCGGAGTTTTTCGCGTCTCGTCTGCTGCAGACGTCTCAGCCGCGGCCCGCGCGTCCGCCGGCGGGGGGTGAGTCGCCGAAGCCGTCTGGCGAGAGGAGCGAGGCCGAGCGTGGTTGGTGAGCCCTTCGGTGGAAGGTTGAGCGCGGTGGTTGTGGTGCGCGGGTTGGCGAATTTGAGAGCGGGGTTGGCGCTGGTGGCGGCTCTGTTCGGCCAGTCTGTGGATGCGGTTGGATGGAACGTGGATTTCGATAATCGCGGTGCGCCACCAGAAGTCGGGGGTGGACTTCCCTCGAACTCTTTCGGCGCGGCAGCTGGTCAAGCAGGGCGATGGAACAGTGTTCCCGCGACTGCCGGAGGAATCTGGCCGCTCGTGGACGTCTTCGGGAACGCGACCGGGGTTCGGTATCACGGCGACGGGATGTCGGGCGGAGGCGGGGGATACAACGATCCGTACAACTTTGGCGACTACAGGCTCCTGATGAACGACTACAACCAGGTGTTTACGCATAACTGGTTCTATTTGACCGGGTTGCCAAGCGGCCGATATCGCGTATGGACTTACGCCGCGACACCGTGGCGAGAAGTTGCACCGGTTCGCATATCCGTCAGTGGAGCGGAGCCCGGTCAGAATCCACAGACGGTTACTGGCCCGCTTACACCAAACGAGTTCGAGTACCTGATTACGCACAGCATCCACGACGTTTCTGTCACAGACGGCACGCTGAGGTGGGATTTGGTCAACGACCCCTTCATTCCCGGAGTAATCGTGAACGGCTTCCAAGTTGTGCCTGTGCCAGAGCCCGGAGGACTGATCACGATGGGAGGAGCGCTCGCTGCGCTCGTGGTTTGGCGGCGGCGGATTCGCCCGTGACGAGCGTTGGAACGGCCCCCATCGAACTTGGGTTTGCGCGCTTCCGGATGAGCGCTTCTTGGCGGGCTGGTGATGACACCCTCCACGGCGAGTCGCGGAGGGATAGAGTCGCCGTGGGTGCGAGAGTTAGGCTTCGGTTGCCAGCCTCGGCTGATATTTCTTGCATGTGTTCTGTTCTTTGGGATCGCGGTCTTATCTGAAGATCGGTTTGTGATCATTCGAGTGTGCTTGTGGGCGGCCAACGCAATCGCCGCACCTTTGGCCTGGTTGTATTGACGCAAGCCTTCGTGACGAAGGGTGACGGTTCGGGGGGGAGGACACGGGCGCGCTTCGCTTACCCGTGGCACCCGGGGGGGAGGGCACGGGCGCGCTTCGCTTACCCGTGGCACCCGGGGGGGGATGGCACGGGCGCGCTTCGCTTACCCGTAGCACCCGGGGGGGAGGGCACGAGCGAGCTTCGCTTACCCGTGGCACCCGGGGGGGGAGTGCACGGGCGCGCTATGGTTACCCGGACCACCGGGCGTCTCGAATCTTCCTTCGCCCCGCGTAGAATAGGCCGAAGCCGATGGCCAAGAGGCTCGCCGGCTCAGGCACTGTCGTGAAACTCGCCGAGTATCGCTGGACAACTTCGACCCCGCCTTCCGCTTGGAGTTCGCCACTGAACAGCAGCTCGTAGTCGTCAGGGTCGATTACGCCATTGAAGTATCCCGAGCGCTGGTTCGAGAAGTCGAAGATCGTCCTGCTTCCGTCCTGTGTTCTAAGGAGGGCAACCGGATTGGTGAAGTCATATCTCGTAGTCGAGAACGAGAGCTGCGTGGGTTCGGCGAGCGTGAATTTGGTCGAGCGTCTAAAGGCCCCCCAGGCAGAGGCGACCCTAATCCTATTCTCTCCGGTCAATGTTGCTGCCGTAAGCGTATAGAACGACCTCACCCATACATAGAGGTTGCCGGACTGGTCGCGTATCTCCAGTTGGGCGTTCGGATCATTGGCACCTTCGGTGAAGCGATAATCGCCCTGCCAATTGCCCTCCAGCAAATGGTGCGAGGAGAAGTTCAGGAGTTGGGCTGAACTCGGCGAACAAAGGAGGCCAATGCCCGCACATGCGGCAACAATGCGCAACTTCATAGGCTGCTGTTAAATAACAAACGGCCGTTGGGAGCGTCAACCGCAAAAATACCGGTATTGGGCGCATGTCGCGGCTGCCTGATAGCCGGTTTCGGTGGCCCTGCCGAGGGAGGAAAGCATGGCTGGGCGTTTCGCTTACCCGCGGCGCCCGGCGCGAGGGTATGGGGCCACTCGAGAACAGGGAGAGACCAGGAGCACTGCAACCCCGGGACGAATAGGGCGGTGTATCCTCTCGAGGAGCGGCTTCGGAAATCAGAAAGTAAGGGGGCGTCCCATGAAGCGGACATTTCACGGCGGGCAGTTCTTCCACTCCATCGGTTTGGACTTCTCCCAGTTGGGGCGGTCCGAACAAGTCATCAACGCCGACGTACTCGACGCGTGGTTCGATCCTTCGCCGAGGGTGTTGGCAGCCATCAGGGAGTACCTGCCGTTCGTTCTCCGCACCTCGCCTCCGATCTACTCCGAGGGGCTGACCGAGACTATCTCGAAAGTGAGGGGCATCGCCCGGGAGTCCATTTTGCCGGGCGGGGGCTCGTCGGACCTCATCTTCTCTCTTTTCCCCAGGATCATTGGACGAGGCGAAAGAGCGCTGATTCTCGACCCGATGTACGGCGAATACCAGCATATATTGGAAAACGTCTTAGGCGCAGCCGTAACCCGGTTCGAACTCACGAAGGCTCAGAACTTCTCGGTCGATCCCGATCTGCTGATTCTGATGATTCGCCGGGTGAAGCCGAAGGTCGTCGTACTTGTGAATCCGAACAGCCCCACGGGAAGTCATCTGCCGAAGGCTGAGGTGTTGCGAGTCACACGATCGGTTTCTCCGGCGACTCAGTTCGTCGTAGATGAAACTTATGTCGAGTATGTCGGAAGGGAGGAGTCTTTGGAGAGGGAGGCTACCGAGGTTCGGAATCTCGTCGTCATCAAGTCGATGTCGAAGGTGTACGCGCTTAGCGGCGCGCGAGTCGGTTACATGGTTGCGAGGGAGGCGATCGTCAACCAACTGAGCGTCGCTCTGCGACCGTGGGCGGTCAGCCTTTGCGGCCAAATTGCTGCGGTGGAAGCACTCAAGGATTCGGAGTACTACGAAGAGCGATATGCAGATACCCATCGTCTTCGACGAGAGTTGACTGAGATGCTGTCGAGCCAGCCGGATACAAAGGTGTATCCTTCGGTCGCAAACTTCGTCCTGGTCGAGTTGCTTGGTGAGGGCGTAACGGCCGAACGGGTCGTCCGGACGCTGATTGATGAGGACATCTACATAAGAAACGCGGACTCGATGAGCACTGGATTCGGTAACCGGTTCGTGAGGATCGCCGTGGAGGATGGGAAGAAGAATCGTCGCGTGGTTGAGGCGTTCCTGCGAGCTGCAGCGCCTTACGCAAAGGCGTGACCGCGCTGACTTCGGAACCCGACGGAACAAGGCTGAATGGCGATCCCTGGCCGGAGCCGAGTCTTTGGTCGCGGCAGATCGGGGAATCGTTTGGAGCGGCTGATGGGAATCGAACCCACGTCACCTGCTTGGAAGGCAGGGGCTTTACCATTAAGCTACAGCCGCTCGCGGGGTGAAATCCTACCTGAACGCCGGGCTCAAATCAGGAGGATCGGCAGACCGAAGATCAGTCCGATGAGATAACTCAAGAGGCTCATGCCGAGCGATCCTAAGAGCAGCCAGGGGAGGCCGCTGTGCATCAGCCGCTTGCCGAATTTGCGGCCCACGCGGCCCGTGCGCTGGAAGTTGGAAAGCAGTTCCCGGCCCACGGAAACCGCGGCCTCGAGTTGACGTCTCGACGGCTGCTTGGTGGTCGCCACGAGTTGCGCGAGTGCGCCGATCTGCCGCCAAGAGAGAGCCGTTAGAGCGAACGCGAAGAGCAGACCAGCCTCGCCGAGCGGCCGGAACGTGGCGACAAGAAAGAGAAACAGCATCGCTCCGACTGCAATGTTCGTTCCGCAGCGCGGATGAACGCGGGGCATTCGGGCGACGACTTCGACTTCGAGCGGCTCCTCGCGTTCGATCGCATGGACGACCATGTGCTCGGCTCCGTGCGTCCCCGCAAGCGGCGCAAGCCGCACAAACAACAAAAAGAGGACGACGGGAAGATACTCGACGAGCGCGTTCACCCACGGTTTGTTTGTGCCCGTGAGCGCGGTTTGCGCATTAAGGGAGGCGTCGCCTGTGATGAAGCCGAGCAGCGACACGACGCCGACCGCGCCAGCGATTCCAGCGGCGAACAGGACGAAGAGCAGCGCTCCGGTCAAAGTGAGAGCCAAAGGGCCCGCGCCTGCCGCGACTTCGCCGTTTGTCAGGTAGACGCCGAAGGGCGTCGCAAGCCCTCCGATTAGGCCAGGCCGAATCGGCGCGGGGGGGCGAAGGATCAGATCGGATGCGGAGACGACGCCGAGGTAGCGGCCCTCCGAATCTGTGATGACGAGAGCGGGCAGACCGCTTTCGAGGAGTTTCGCCCTCGCCTCTTCGACGGAAGCGGACGGAGGGACGATCGGCGGGTTGGGGTCTACGAGGGGCGCGACGGAGGCGAGGGGCGATTCGCCGGCGAGCAGCGCGGCGCGAAGAGAGTCCTCGCGGAGGACGCCGATCACGAACGGGCCCTCGATGACGGCGACGATCCCCGCGCCTCCCCTTCGAAGCGCGGTTGCGGCCGTCGCGAGAGACGTCTCCCTGAAGACCGGCTGCGCGGCATGCAGGTGCGCGAGGACGCTCCGCCTCTCGGGATCGTAGTTCATACCGCTCGAGTCCTGGATGGTACTCCAGAGCGAAAGAACCGGTCTGGAATAATGGGTCGTCTTTGAAGGGGTCGGCCGATGAAGAAACTGGGAGTACTGACGAGCGGGGGCGATGCGCCTGGAATGAATGCGGCGATCCGGGCGGTGGTTCGCACCGCCCTTGGGCGCGGCCTCAAGATCGCGGGCATCTTTCATGGGTACGCGGGGCTGCTCGGCGACGATGTGCGCGAAATCGACTCGCAGTTCGTCGGCGGAATCATCAGCCACGGAGGAACCGTTTTGCGCAGCGGGCGGTGCAAGGAGTTTTTCGAGCCGAATAGCCGGGCTCTGGCGGCCGAAAACCTGAAAAAGCACGAGATTGACGGAATCGTCGTCATCGGGGGGGATGGGTCGCTGCGCGGCGCGCTCAAACTTCAGAACGAACATTCCGTGCCGATGATCGGTATCCCCGCTTCGATCGACAACGACATCTCATGTTCCGACGTTTCTATCGGATTCGACACGGCGGTCAACACAGCGGTGGAGGCGATCGACAAAGTGCGCGACACGGCGTATTCGCACGAGAGGGTTTTCGTCGTCGAAGTGATGGGCCGCAGGAACGGCTTCATTGCGGTCGAGGCCGGGCTTGCCGGCGGCGCGGAGGCCGTATTGATACCGGAGATCCCTTTCGATCTGCAGGAGATTTGCGACCGGCTGTCGGTGGGCCACGATCGCGGCAAGAAGAGCAGCATCATCGTGGTGGCGGAGGGAGCATCGAGCGCGGCGGCCGTGCAGGAGTTCATTCGCGACAAGACCGGATATGAGGTTCGACAGTTGGTGCTCGGTCACATGCAGCGGGGGGGGAATCCAACGGCGTTCGACCGCGTGCTTGCGACGCGTTTGGGAGCCGCCGCCGTTCAGCGGCTCGCGTCGGGCGTGACCGGAGAGATGGTGGGGTTGTTTCAAGGCAAAGTGACCTCGTCGCCGCTTGAAACGGTGCTCTCGACTGAGCGTTCGATTGACAGCGAGCGGCTGCTGCTCGCCGACCTCATGGCGTCGTGATCCTCACCGTAACGCTCAACCCGAGCGTTGATCGCACGCTTTTCGTCGCGCGGCTGTCGCCGCACGAAACGAATCGGGTGACGAAGACAGAGACCGACGCGGGTGGGAAGGGAGTGAACGCCGCGCGCGTGCTCAAGGAGTTGGGCCAGGAGGTTTGCGCCGCCGGTTTTCTGGGTGGGGGGCCCGGCGCGTTCGTCCGAAGCGTCCTCGACCGCGAAGGCGTTTCCCATTCCTTCGTCGAGGTTGGCGGGGATACGCGGCTCAACGTTTTGATCGAAGAGGAGTCCGGCGGACCGCCGACTACACTGAATGAACGCGGCCCGGAGATTCGGAACGAAGAGTGGGAGGCGCTGCGAGCGTCGGTCGTGGCGGTGTCGAAGGAAGCGCGCGCCGTGGTTTTTGGCGGCTCGGTTCCTCCCGGCCTTCCTCCGTCCGCGATCGAGGAACTCCTGCGCGCTGTGCGCCGCGATTCGTTGCTCGTCGCAGTGGACTGCGAAGGCGATGCGCTGCGACTCGCGATCGACGAGCGGCCCGACATTATCAAGCCGAACGGCAGCGAGGCTTCGGCGCTTCTGGGTCTGTCGGTGTCCACGCCCTCGGAGGCTGCGGAAGCCGCCCGGCGACTTCTGGACATGGGCGTGGGCTCGCCGATCGTCTCGATTGGAGCCCTGGGGGCAGTCGTTGCGACGATGGACGGGGCTTGGTTCGCGAAGCCGCCTCGCATCGAGGCGAGGAGTACGATCGGTTCGGGGGACTCGCTGTTGGCGGGATACGTCTGCGGGGTTCTTGACGGGCTCAGCCCCGCGGAATCGCTCCGGCTGGGGACCGCCGCGGGGGCTGCGACGGCGATGACGAGCGGCGCGGAGATCGGAAGGCGCGATACAATCCGCTCGCTTGTGGGGAGGGTCACGATTGAAAATGTTTAGACGCGCGCTGTCGCTTTTCGCTTTGGCCTGTGTTGCGGGTTCGCCTTCGTTCGCGTTCGCTCAGGACCCGCCGGGTCGGTTGAACGCAGCGGAGTTCATTTGGGATCGAACGTTGGCCGTTCTCGGCACCGATGACATTCGCAACGGATTCACGCTGGGAATCGAGTGGGGGAGGGGCGCGCGCATCGCACCTTTTCGGACGGATTCCGTGGTCGTCCGCGAACTGATGGGTTTGCGGATGATGGTCGAGGCGTCCGTTCGGCAGAACGAGAAGACGTATGCAGCTGCTCATCTGTCGTTCGGCGCGAGGTGGACGGCGGTGACGGGGCGATGGAAGGGTTGGTACGTCGAAGCGGGGACGGGGCCGGTCGTCGTTTCCCGGACGGGGGAGGACATCAACAACACGTTTAGCATGGGGACGTTCTTTGGAGTTGGGCGTTATACGGAGCCGACGCCGGATTCTCCGCGTTACGGCCTAAGATTCATTCACATCAGCAATGCTGGAGCGAAACCACCGAATCCGAGCGCAAATTTCCTGGAATTCGTGGTCGGCATTCAGTTTTAGGGACAGGTAATCTCGGAAGATGCAGCGGCGGGTTTGGACTCCTTTTAGGCGATGGATGTCGAACCTCGCGCCGCTGTTGGCGTTTGCGATCGTTCCACCAATCGCTCTCTATCTCGACAGCACCGGCCGCGTCATCGCCGGCTTAGTGGTTTGGGCGTGCTTCCCGCCTTTCATGTGGCTGTCGTTGAACTTCCTCGGCTTGCTGCGGAACGGACGGATTCGGTCGGAGATGCGCGCGAAATTGCGAAGCAGTTTTCCGGATCGGATGGGTGATGCTGTATTCGTCGGGTTCGCCCGCCCGAAGTACCGAAGCCTGCTGCATCATCACGAAGATGTCGGTTGGCTTGTGATGCTTCCCGAATCGCTGGAGTTCGTCGGCGACAGCCTGACCTACTCGCTTCCGAAGGCGGACGTCACGGGAGTTCGCTTCGCGCCGAATGTCAACACGCTGCTCGGATTGGGGCGGTGGGTCAGCGTCGAAGCGCGGCACGAGGGAAAGCGCGTGCGGATGCTCGTCGAGCCGCGGGAGCGCGCGACACTCCTCGGGAACTTTCTCTACGCAAAGAAACTTCGAGCGCAGATTTCGAAGTGGGCGAAGTCGCAGCGGTAGAATCGGGCGTGCCTTCGAAGAAGAAGACCGTTCGAGACATCGAGGTCGCGGGCAAGAGGGCTTTAGTGCGCTGTGACTTCAACGTGCCCGTGGACGAGAAGGGGAGCATTACGGACGATCGCAGGATACGCGAGTCGCTACCTACTCTGAATTACTTGTTGGGCAAGGGGGCGTCGCTGGTGTTGTGCAGCCACTTCGGGCGCCCGAAGGGACGGGACACGAAGTACTCGCTCGCTCCAGTTGCCATGAGACTCGCGCAACTTCTCCCTCGGCCGGTCGAGTTCCTTTCCGACTGCATCGGCGCCGACGTGGAGGCGAGAACCGCGTCGCTGAAGCCGGGCGACGTCGTGCTCCTCGAAAACGTGCGCTTCTACGATGCCGAGACGAACAACGATGCCGAGTTCGCGTCGCAGTTAGCGAGACACGGGGATCTGTTTGTGAACGACGCGTTCGGCAGCGCGCACCGCGCGCACGCTTCGACGGAAGGCGTGGCTCATCATCTTCCGGCGGTCGCCGGACTGCTGATGGAGAAGGAGATCGAATTCCTCGGCCACGCGCTGGACGATCCGAAGCGGCCTTTCGTCGCGGTTCTGGGGGGGGCGAAGGTTGCGGACAAGATCCGGGTCATCGAGAATCTGCTGCCGAAGGTGGATTCTCTGCTGATCGGCGGTGGCATGGCGTTCACATTTCTGAAGGCGCAAGGCTGCGAGATCGGGAAGTCGCTGTTGGACGCGGACAGCCTGGAGTTCGCGGGTCGTGTGGCCGCGGACCCGAAAGTGTGTTTGCCCGTGGACGTCGTTGCCGCGGATCAGGTTTCCGAGGAAGCCCAGTCGCATGTGACGGCCGCGTCGGACCTGGGGCCGGAGGAGTACGGATTGGACATCGGGCCCAAGACGGCAAGCGAGTTTGCTGAGATCATCCGAGGCGCGGGTACTGTTGTGTGGAACGGCCCGATGGGAGTGTTTGAGATCGAAGCGTTTGCCGGCGGCACGAGGACCGTATGCGCGGCGATGGCGGAGTGCGATGGAGTCACGATCGTGGGCGGTGGCGACACGGCCGCCGCCGCCGAGCAGTTCGGATACGCGGATCGCATGACGCACGTGAGCACCGGAGGGGGGGCGAGCCTGGAGTTCCTGGAAGGGAGGACCTTGCCGGGAATCTCGGCGCTATTAGACGCATGAAAGCGACGATATTCGCATCGTTGTTCGCGTTGGTTGCGGGGATTTGCGTGGGCTGCGCGCGGTCCGAGTCGAAGATGTCGAAGGAGGACTTGCCGCAACTCGACTCTGCGAACGCAACCGCTCCTCAGCCGACGCTCGAGGGCCGCACGGCCATGGGCATTCCTCTGTATCCCAAGGCGACTTTTGCGCCAGAGAAGTCTTGGACGGAGACCGGGGACGCTTTTAAGCGGAAGATCGTCGCAATCATGGTGACCGACGATTCGCCGCAGGAGGTGCTCGAGTACTATCGAGGTGTCGTCGGCTCGAAATCCTCGGAGAAGCAGGCGAAGGACGGGGTTGCCTTGAAAGGAAAGGAGCAGGGCTTGGACATCGAAATGGAGGCCAAGTCGGAAGAGGGTAGGACGAAGATCACGCTGAGCGTGAGTGGACCACCGAAATGAGAGCGTATTTCATGAACCTTGTCGTCGTGGGCATCGTGCTGATCGCGCTCGGCTGTTCGAGTTCACGTAGCGGCGGAGAGTCTGTGTCTACGACAGCTGGCGCGCCCACCGAAGAGCAGCTTGGACTCCCCTTCTATCCCGGAAGCGCAGCGGCGGAGGGATCGGAGACTGTGCCTTCGGAGGGGGGGACGACTTACGTGAGCGTGCGGACGACGAAGGACGATCCGGCGAAGATCGCGGAGTTCTACTTGGGGCGTCTCGAGACGATTGAGAACGACATCACGATGGGCGAAGACCGCCAAATCCTCGCACGAAACAAGAACTCTCAAGTGCTCGTCCTGATCACGGGAGGCAAGGAAGCCACGACGATCACGATCACGGTTACGATTCGAAGGTGACCGCGCGATAGCCGTCGCGGTTGGGTGAGGTACCGGCGAATTCCAATGGAGGCGCGGCGATTCGGTCGGCGTGCTGGTGTGTGGTGGCCTCCGCCATGGCGAGGCGTGAAGTGATATCACGATTTGCACGGGCGCGGTTCGGTTGGCCGTGGCACACGCCGCGTGCAGCCATGGCCCCGCACCGCCTGGCTTGGGAGTGGCGTTTCAGGCAGCCGCCGGGCCCTCGGCCCATACCGCTGAAAATCACCAAAAAAGTTCCGCGGACCTCTTGACAAGGTGGTTTTTCGTTTGGGTAGTTAATCTTTTATGGCAGGCGTGGGGGCGTGACTCCCTGACCTGCCGAGGAGAAATCGAGACCAAGCAAATAGGGAGGCAGGAGGATGAGATCTTCTTGGTTTGTACGGCTCGTCGCCGTTTCCACGTCGTTCGTTCTCTTCACGCAGGTCGCAGCGCTCGGTGCGGCGTTTTCGGTCGAAGTCGCCCTCACTAAGGTCCGAGAGATTCAGGCGAGATCGCGCAATTACACCGACCGTCCCGGCCCAATCCACTACGGCAAGAATCCCGGTCGCGACGCGATCAAACGCGGATGGTGGACCGACCGCACCCTTTACGATCTTTCGCGTTCGCGGTTCTCTTCGCGCGCGAACGCGGCCCACGCGCCCTTTGTTTCGTCGTTCTCCGTCATCGGCCCGGTCCTCGGCGCAGGGCTTCTCACCACCTGGATGCAGGGAGGTGGGGGAACCGGTGGCGGGGGTGACAACGGAGGCGAAGGTGGCGGCTCGGGTGGGGGGCCGGGTGGAGGCTCCGGAGGAGGCGGCGGAGGCGGCGGCGGGGGCGGCGGCCCGCAGACCGGCAACGATGGCTGGGGTGGCTCGGGCTCAGGAGGCCACGGCGGGGCGACAGTCAACACCCACACCGGCAATCGTCTGACGCCTCACGGCATCGTGGGTTGGTCCGGTCGCGGCTCTGCTGGCGTGTCCCTCGTTCTTTATCACAACAGCCAGACGGACTACGACTTCGCTTGGGGACACAAGTGGTCGAGTTCTTACGACATCGAGATCGAGCACACGCCGGGGTCCTCGGCGATCGTGCGCTATGGGAACGGCACGCTCGTTCCCTACACGGAATCCGGCGGTTCTTTTACTCCCCCGCCCGGCGTTCACGACACGCTCGTGAGAAACCAGGACGGGACGTGGCTCCTCACCACCACAAGCCAACTGAAGGCTCGCTTCGACTCATCGGGATATCTCACCCAACTCGAAGACAGAAGCGGCAACCTCGTTCTCATCGCGAGGGATGCAAACCACAAGATCACCTCGGTTACCGATCCATCGAGCCGCCAACTGACCTTCACCTACACGGCAGGCCGGGTGACCTCTGTCACCGATCCCACGGGTCGAAGTTGGACGTTCACCTACAACCCGTCAGGGGATCTCGTCACGATCACCTATCCACTCCTGAGTGGCCAAAGCCACTCGACGCAGTACGGCTACAACGCGAATCACGACATCACGTCCACGACCGACCGGAGAGGCAACGTATGGACGTGCGCGTACGACGGCTCGGATAGGCTCACCTCCTGGACCGACCCGCTCGGCAACAACACGACCTACACTTACAACGCCACGAACACCGTGATCACGGACCCCATGGGACACACGGTCACGCATCACTACTCAAGCGGGATGCTCGCGAGCGTCGTGGACGAGGCGGGGTTTTCGGACTCGTACTCCTGGGACACGGACAAGAATCTGGTGCAGGTCATCGACAAGCGTCAGAAGACTTGGACGTTCACCTACGATTCGCGCGGAAACCTCCTGACGGCTCGCAACCCTCTTCTTCAGACCGTCACCCTCTCTTACAACTTGACGAACGACCTTCTGAGCGTGAGAAACGCTCTTAACGAAGAGTGGGAGTTCACGTATGACGCAAGCGGCAACCTGACGAGCGTCAAGGACCCGACGGACGCCACCGTCGCGACCTGCACTTACGACGGCTATGGACAGCTCGCGAGCGTTGCGAACGCTTTGGGCCATCAGACGAACTTCACTTACAACTCCAACGGCGATCCGGTCTCCTCGACCGACCCTCTGGGAAACGTCACGAGCGCGACCTATGACGCGATCGGTCGCGTGCTCACTTTGACCGATGCCTTGAACAACACGTACACGGTCGAATACGACTCCTGGAGCCGCGTGAAGCGGGTCATCAACCCAGATGGATCGGAATCGTCGGCTGTCTATGATCACGAGGGTTGCCTCCTCTCAGCGACCGACGAGCTGGGGCGCACATATTCTGCGACCTACGATGCGGTCGGTCGGCTCTTGACTGCGAGCACACCGTCAGGACGGTCCAAGAGCTGGCTCTACGACGCCGACGGGAGGCCGACTCGGCTGCGTAATCCGCGGGGGTTCGATACGTTCTTCTCATACACGGTGAGGGATGAGCTAAGCCGAGTCGATTACGCGGATGGAACGTTTGAGACCTGGGCCTTCAATGCTGCAGGCATGCCGAGTAGTTACCGTGACCAGCTCGGAAACGTGGTTTCGATGTCCTACAACGATGCTGGTGAACTTACCCTCGTTGACTATCCAACCGGTACGGACACGGCGTTCACGTACGACGCAGCCGGACGGGCGATTACGATGTCTGATTCGAGCGGCACGACAAGCTGGTCGTACGACGCAGTTGGCAGGCTCGCCGGAGTCTCGGGGCCGACGGGAACGTCGACTTACACATACGATGCCGCGAGCAGGTTGATCGCGGTCGCCGTTGCCGGCGTTGGGACTTACACCTATGGATACGATGCCGCCGGCAGACAGACCGCACTGACGAACCCATTTGCCGAGACGACTTCTTTCGTCTATGACGCGGCGAATCGCCTGCTGCGCGCCACCTATTTCGACGGGAGTTTCGCGGCCATCACGCGAGACTCGCGTGGCAGAGCAACTTCCTGGACTCACAAGACCGCAACAGACCAGGTGCTTTACAGCGAGCAAGTCACTTACAACGCTGCGTCTGAGATGCTCACGCGCACGGTTGGCCAGCTCGCTGCAACGTTCACCTACGATGTTGACGGCCGCCTACTCACGGAGAATTGGCCTGGATTGCAGACTTCGTACTCGTACGATGCAAACAGCAATCGGCTCTCTAAGACCGTCAATGGCATCGCCGAATACTACACGTACGACTCTATGGATCGGCTGCTTACAGCCGGTTCGAAGGCGTTCACGTACGATGCGGCCGGCCGTCGAGTCTCGGTTAGCCAAGGCTCCTCCACTGCGCTCTACGGCTGGGACTACGAAGATCGCCTCGTCTCCATCACACCTCCAAGCGGAGGAGGGACTGCGCTCGGCTACAACGGACTTGGCGCCAGGCTCTTCATCAACTCACCTCAAGGGAACCTCTCGTTCACCAGATCGAGCCCGATAGCAGATGCTGCGATCGTCGCCGATGGTTCGGCGGTCTACACGCCACAGATCTCCGAGAGGAGGGGAGGTCTATCGCGGATCTATCGACTCGGCAGTGATGGATCGCTCGCCAAAGTGTCCGATCCGGGCGGAGGAGAGGTCGGGTCCAACCTTTATGACCTGTTAGGGATCCCACTGGCGCAGTCCGGCACGAATCCGAGCCCGTTCGGGTGGGGGGCGATTTCTCAGGCGATTTTCCACCCTGGTACGGGTCTCGTGTTGCCGCCTGGCGGGGGGGCGTACGATCCTTCAACTGGAACCAACCTCGGCCCGTCTGTGCCGGGGGCAGCAGGCAGTTACCGCGGCGACTCTGGCGGCGGACTCATCGGTCCGGGCAGCGGCATCGCTGGAGCCGTGCCGTTCGATGACTACGGCTATCCGGCGTCGCCGCAGAAAGAGTACTTCAGCATCCTCGACTTCATCTGCGCGCTTGGAGACGAAGCTTCGCTCGGATTGACTGTCGAAATCCGGCGATGTATCGGCGTCGACCATGTCGTCAACATGAATTCGAGCAGTTACAAGTGGGGGCAGATCGCCTCGATTCCGCTTGGCCCACCAATCCCAGTGGCTCGCTTTGCAAAGGGAGCGAAGAGGCTGGTCAAGGTCCTCGACGAGGTTCCCGATCCGAATCGCTTCGAGAAGTTAGCCCGGCAGGCAGCTGACGAACTGGGGATCGAATTCGAAAGACTCCCATCGCTCATCGCCGAGCCGCTCGAACGAGTGCACGGGAATACCCACAACAATGCGAGGTGTGTGCTTTATGCAAGGGTGCTTGAGGATGGTGGCTTTCTTAAGTGGGGTACAAGCAGGAACCCCGCAAGAAGGTACACGAAGAAGGAACTCGGCACCCAGAGGTTAGAAGAGGTCGTCGAGGGACCGCGTGCTCAGATCGCGGCTTTAGAGAAGTGGCTGGTAAGAAGGTATCGTGGACCCCTGAACCGCGAGCCCTGGGCGGGCGGTAGATTGGAGTAAGGTAGGATGACGGAATCCGGCGATTACATCTCGCTGCCAGCGCAGCTATCAGCACCGGCGCCACTTAACCCCGAATTGGAGCCCATCTGGGACAAGTTCTATGCAACCGTCCATGCGGGCTCCGACCGATTTCGCCGTGCTCTGAAACGCTATTGCAATCACAAGTACTGCGAGGAGCTCGATGAGATTGGTCCTGTTTTGCGGGTCGGAGGATACTCCCACGACTGGCCCGATGGTTGCTCACTGCTTCGGCTGAGCCGGAAGAGCCGTTCAATCACGCTCGACATTGGGATATCAAATGCCACTTGGCGAGCGGCCAAGTCCGCGCAAAGTCGCTCGGCGTCAAGATCGTCGTGCCGCCGAAGTAAAGCGCAAGTCAAGGTCTTGGATCGGGCATTTCGATGGCGACGTCTTCTGGCAATTCGACGTGGAGTTGCAACTCGAAGGGAGAGCTCACGCAGTTCGCATCGCCTCAGGGGACGATTTCGTACGCCTACGACGCGGCTGGAAGGCTGACTTCCTACACCGATGCCGCGGGGACCACCAGCCTGACGTATGACAACGCCTCGCGCGTCACGAGCCTCGTCAACCCGTTCAGCGAAACGACGAGTTGGGTCTATGACGCGGCT
>QEUM01000003.1 GCA_003577165.1 Armatimonadota bacterium
TCCAACCCAGGCCGCTGACCTGGGCTATAGGATTGCGGGCCCGTTGGGCCTGGGTGAGCATCGCAATTCACCGCCGAGCCCCGAAGGGGCGAGATTCAGATGGGCGCCGCGCCCTCCAAAGGGCGAAATGTTGTGTCGCTTTGCCGGTGTGTCGCCCCAATCCTGCACACAGATGATGGGTGCTGCACCAAACTCGCGGAACACAATCCTGCTACCGTGATCTCGCCCCACAGATCCCGGGGCTGGTGCGGCACATCACCCACGCTTAGGAAACCTTTCGAGCATCGATTAGAAGGAACACCCGCCGGCCGACGGGTGGCGACGTGCAATTGGGGAGACCAAGATGAACATTGAAGACCGAATCGCTCACCTTGAAACCGAATTGGCTTACCTACGGAAGCGGGCCCGCAACATGACCGCGCTCGCACTTCTGGCGGCCACCGTCCCTGTCCTCCTAGCGCTCGGCAAGCCCCAAGATCGGATCGTTCGTGCAGAGGGCTTTGAGGTTGTCAAGGACGGGAAGGTGCTCGCGCAGCTGGATGCTGTTGGCGGTGGCCGAGTGGCCATTTACAACAAGGATGGGAAACTCGTCGGGACTCTCTGGGATTGGGGCGGTGGCGGGATGCTGGGCATCTGGAAGGATGATGGCAAGTCGGCCGGATTCTTCGGAGCTACCGCCGACGGGGGCGCGCTCAGCATCGACAACATGGATGGAAAACAGGCAGGGAGGTTCGTAGCTCACCCCGAGGGCGGACGGATCGAAATCTCAAGCGAGACTGGGAGCCTGGTCGGATTCCTTGGGGCGGACGCAGATGGCGGGCTGCTCGCCATCTGGAGAGAGAACGGGAAATTTGCTGGTAGCATGAAGGCCGTGCCCTCCGGTGGGCAGCTTCGCATTGGGAACAAGGACGGCGAAGAGGTCGCAAGTCTTTGGGCAAGCACCGACGGCGGATTTCTGTCCATGTTTAACAAGGATGGGAAACCGGCCGGAGCCCTGGCAGCCACGACGAAGGGCGGCGCGATAGAACTCTTCACCCCCGACGGAAGGGTCCGGTTCCGAGCTCCGTGACGAATATAGTCGGTCGAGCCTAGTCAGGTCGGCGTAATCACCCGAATGTCATCTCATCATCTCGCTTTGCCCTCAAGCATTCTGGGTCGGGTTGCGCGAAGATCGCTCACGAGGGAGTTAGAGCTGGAGATCTGCCGGAAGGTGGTCACCGGCCCGACGAGTGGGGGCCAGATCAAGAGGGAGTGTAGGCTTGAGAGTACGACCCTTGATCGCTGGCTGGAAGCAGTTCATGGCCCGGGGAGCCGAGGCAGTTCAGGGAGACGGGCGGCTCCAACGGTTGAATTGTCGTGGCCCTATGCTTGCGTGCGGCCCCGATCCTTCAAACAGTCGCTGGATGTTGCACCAAATTCGTTCGGGGCAGTCCTGCTACCAAGATCTTGCCTTTCGCCCCACACCCACCGAGTCGGCGGCGCGGCACTCACTTTTTGGGAACCTTCCGAACGTGAATTTGGAGCGCCACCAGCAGAGCCGGTCAGCCAGAGGATCGTTGCGTAATCGTCCGACATGCCCTGCGGCTGATCAGAAGAGCCCTGAGTCAGCGGGCGCGGTTCTCACTGCTTCCAGCAATTCCACAAACCAGTTGCGGGAGAGCTTCAGTATGTATTCCGGAGCACCACCAGCACGGACGCTGACGCCGCCTTGTCCATCGTCCGGCGTAAACTCGATGTCGATTGGCACTCCTCCCTCGTGCACAAGCTCGCATCGGAGCCATTTATAGAAGACGTGCTGTATGGAGTGAAGCTCGCCCCGATACTCGACGCCTTGGATCTTCTGGAACAGCCGGCGACGTCCGAGAAAAGTTTCGAAAGCGCGCTTGTCGGAAATGGCTTTGCGGTCAGGAAATGTCCGCCGCGAAGTAGCCGCAACAGCTACCAGGGCCGACAAGAAGGCACCTTCTAAACGCCCGCTATCCCATAGGAACATCGCATCATCGACTCGCCGAACCACGCTCACGACTCGATTATGTTTGATCCCAGGCTGGTGAGAAGCTCGTCCAGTTGGTCGAGCACCTCGGGCGGCGCGTCCATCGATCCGGACTCCTACGCTTTCGAGGGACAGCGATCGTGCACGGTCATCACCGTACTGCCTCCGTCTCCTTCGAGAGTCACCGTTGTGACGGTCTGGCGGGCGCCCCCTTAATCGTTGGTCCAAACGAGGCGCGAGTGCGTCGGATCTACTTGAAGGTGGTGGGCGGTACTGGACTTGAACCAGTGACCCCTACAGTGTCATTGTAGTGCTCTACCACTGAGCTAACCGCCCCAGGGAGGTGGCGAGTTTACCCAAGCCCCTGGAGGGGTAGAATTCCCCCCTTCCCAGAAGCCGAGCCGTTCATGGCGAACGATAACAGCATCCCGTCGGCCACACTCTCCCGGCTCGCGATCCTCTACCAAGCCCTCCTCGACGCGAAGACCCGGGACGTGGACTGCCTCAGCAGCGCCCAGATCGGCGCCCTCACCGGCATCCCTGCCGCCCAGGTCCGGAAGGACCTCAGTTCCTTCGGAGAGCACGGAGTCCCCGGCGTCGGATACAGGGTGGACGACCTGCTCGCCAGCATTGCCCGATGCCTCAAGATCGATCAGACGCGGCGGTTCGCCCTCGTCGGAGCGGGCCGCCTCGGCCAGGCCCTCGCCTCCTACACGGGCCTTGCGAAGATGAATTTCGAACTGGTGATGGCATTCGACAACGACCCCGCTAAGATCGGGAAGCACGCAGGCGACGCACTCATCGAGCCAGTCACCGAGATGCCTGCTCGCCTGAAGCAGGAGGCGATCAAGGTTATCGTGCTCACCGTGCCGGCGTCCGCTGCGCAAGCGACCGCCGAAGCAGCGATCTCCGGGGGGGCGCGCTGGATCCTGAACTTCACGCCCGCGATCCTCAAAGTGCCCGATGACTGCATCGTGCGCGACGTCTCGTTCACCAACGAGTTCGCCGTCCTCGCACACTACATGGAAGAAGGATGAAAACGAAGGAATACGACTTTGTCGTCATAGGGAGCGGAATCGCGGGACTTTCCTTTGCTCTGCGCTGCGCCGATCACGGCAGGGTACTCATTGTCACGAAGTCTTCGATCGCCGACACGAACACGCAGTGGGCGCAGGGCGGAGTCGCGGCCGCCGTCGGCGAGGACGACTCGTGGGAGCTTCACGAAGAGGACACTCTCAAAGCCGGCGCAGGTCTCTGCGATGTCGAAGCGGTTCGCTTCCTCGTGAAAAACGCGAGGCCGAGCCTGGAGTGGCTCATCTCCGTCGGCGCGCAATTCGATATGGACCGAGCGAACGGCCTGCCCAAACTGAAACTTGGCCTGGAGGGGGGGCACAGCAGGCACAGAATCGTGCACAGCGCCGACCGCTCAGGATGGGAGATCGAACGCGCGCTCTCGGAAGCCCTGGTCAAACATCCTTCCATTCAGATCCAAGAATTCGCCTTCGCGGACGCGCTCTGCATCTCTAACGATCGGTGCGTTGGCGCGCTCCTGCGACCGAAAGATCGAGAGCCCTACATCGCCGCCGCAGGATCCACGATGCTCGCCACGGGCAGCTGCTGCCAGGTTTATCGGTTCACGACGAACCCGGAAATCGCGACGGGTGACGGCGTCGCCCTCGCAAACGCCGTCGGAGCGAAGATCGAGAACATGGAGTTCATACAGTTCCACCCGACGACTCTCTACAGCCGCAGACACCGCGGCTTCTTAATCACGGAGGCGATTCGCGGCGAGGGAGCGATCCTGCGAACGATACATGGGCGACGGTTCATGTTCGACTACCATCCCGACGCGGAACTCGCGCCGAGAGACGTCGTCGCTCGCGCGATTCATGCGGAAATCCTGAAGGAAGGCGTGCCGTTCGTCCACCTCGACATGACTCACATGCCGAAGGATCACGTCGACAAAAGATTCCCTACGGTCACGCGGAAACTCAAGGAACTCGGCATCGACGTGCACCGCGACCCGATCCCGGTCGTTCCCGCAGCCCACTATCAGTGTGGCGGCGTCGTCACGAATCTCGACGGAGAAGCCTCGATTCCCGGCCTCTACGCCGCGGGAGAAGTGGCCTGCACAGGCGTGCACGGAGCGAACCGCCTTGCCAGCAACAGCCTCCTCGAAGCCCTGGTTTTCGGCCTGTCCGCCGCAGACCATGCGACGACCCACAAGCGAGACCCACAGAGGGGAGAGCCACATCCTTCGAGCGTTCCCGTCGTCTCTCGGCTCGAAGTGTCAGGAGTGGTGCGTCGCCTTAAGCGGCTAATGTGGGAGAACGTCGGAATCGTGCGCCGCAATCGCGGCCTCCGTTTCGCGGTCGAGGAGATCGAGGATTTGCGTGACTCCGTTCAGCCGGAAAGCGATTTCTACGTCACGGGCGCCCAGGCGCGCAACCTTCTCATCTGCGGTTCGATCATCGCGCGATCAGCAAGAGACCGGAAGGAGAACGTCGGCCTTCACTATAACGAGGACCTCGCGCGGCCTTCGGCACCGCCCCCCCGGGCGCGAGCCGGATCCTGAGTTTCCACATCCCCGCCTCGACAGGCGACACTTTCCAAGTCGCGATTCGCACATCCCCTTCGGCTGCGATGCGCTCCACAGACGCGATGTTCGAAATCGGCGACACGGTCGCGCCATCCGGCAGCACGAGACGAACCACGCTCTCCTTGCCGAACGGGCTCAACCCCGACAGTTCCGCTCCGTCGGCGAGGGGAACGAAGGTCGCGTCGGGCGAGAGCAAGCGCACGGGTGAAGCGATGCTGGCCCACCACTCCGGCGGCTTCGCCTGAAGCGTCGCCAGCCTCGGATAAACCCAACTTCGCAACTCGCCCAAAACGTCTGCAGCCCCTGCGGCGTTCGCCATCGCAGCGAGAAGGCGACTCTGCTCGTCGCCGCTGATCGCGCCGGCAATTGCGAGGATCGCAGCTGTCTGTTTGCGCTCCGCGTCGTCTTTGCCGATCGGCAACCAAGACACCCAGTCTATGGACGCCAGCAATCCGGCCAACTCGCCGTCACTTCCCTCGCGAGCCATGGATCCGAGCGCGTGGGAAGCCGCGAGCGACGCGCCGCTCCCGTCCCGCGCGCAGAACAACGTGAGTTTCGTGACGGGCTCCTGTGTGCGCGGGGCATCTGACAGAAATTCATCGTGCGCGTCTGTAAGGGCGCGGATCGTCAAATCGTCGGCCTGTCCCAGCAAAACGGAAAGCGCGGCATCGCACACGGACTCCGCGTCGGCATAGGCCACGGTTCCAGGTCGAAACGGATCTTCGCCGTTCCAGACGAGAGCAAGTCCGGGGTACAGAGGCCTGCACAGAAATCGCAGCGTCAGTTTCTTCTCAAGGCTCATCCGCAACCCAGTGCCCCCCCCAAGTGTCGCCCGCTTGTAAGGCGAAGCGACCTTGAGCAGGCCGGACGATGAAGCGCGGAACGCAACCTCCGGGATGACGGCGAATTCGGTGTCGAAAGTCCAGGTCGCGGTGATGCCGTTCGAGTCCACGACCGTCTCGACGCTCTGCACTTTCGGCGCGGGCCTCAGGAGTCGTTCTGCGATGGACGAAACCTGCTGCGCCACTTGGCCAAGCGCCGCCGCACCGTTCACCGACAGGGAGTCGTTTCCGTAGGGCGTCCGAATTCGCGCCCAGCCTACGTAGGGCTTCGTCGTCTTCACGCGAAATCCGCCGTCGGTCCTCTCCGCGATCAGCCCGCACGGCCGGGTGGCGAATCCGACGAAGATCGGAGGGCGCTTGTCTGGCCAGGTGAGCACGACCCACTTCACGTCCGGCGTCGGCAACCCCGGACGCACGCTCGCATCCGCCCAGGTCAGAGTCGGCGGTCCGACTCCCGAACCAGTCAATGTGAGCCCGTCTCGGCACTCCACGGAGAAGCCGAGTCCGGTGGCTTCGTAGGCGAGTCGAATGGGCGAACCGGGCGCCGGGCGCATCGAGATCGCTTTGAAATAGCGCGACACGCCCTGGAAACTGACGTCCTTCGTCTCCGTGCCGAACCGAATGGCCACCCCCCCCTCGGCGAATGGCCGGAAGTAAGTCGGCCCAACTTCCATCGTGTGGAGATTGTGGACGTGTGTAAACGCGAACTGTCCGAACCCGCCGGCCGCGCTCGCAGCCGCGAGGCTAACGGATAGGAACATTCAACAACTGGAACCCGAACTTCTGTCGGTCGAGGGAGTAAGTAACTCCGATTTCTCGAGTGCCGAGCCTGTAGCCGAGGAACATGGTGGTGTCGCGATACTGAATTCCCAAGTACTCATCGAGCGTGAAAGAGCCGCCCACTCGCCATAAGGAACTGATTCGCCAGTATCCGTCCACAAACGCAGTCGTGCTGTCAATGTCCAGGCTCGTGCCGCCAAAGAGGCTCAGGCTGACATTACCAGCATCGAGGTAGTAAGTCCCCGAGACTCGGTGCTTGCCCATGAAGGAAGACATGAAGCTGTCATCCGTGTAGTCGTACGACACTCGAAGGCTGCTGTTGGGGCCGAGTGGCGTCGCAACACCAAGCGTTCCGATGACGCCGATGTCATCACCGGCGTTTTTGCCCCAGAGCCTCGACAGCGTAGCCGACGCGGTCAAGTTCGCGCCAGTCCAGAGTGGCTGCGGCGTGAGGACGAACTGCGTGCGAAGTCCCGCGCCTTCCTGATCGCTCGTCGTGGGCCCGTAAACGACATGCGACGAGTTCGCGGTGAGTCCAACCGTGTAACTCAGGGGCAGATCGCCGAGTCTCTGCATGTTGGTCGTGACGCTGAAGTCGAGTCGCTGGGTTTCATACGGCGTCCCGCGAAGGGATCGGCTGCTCGTCCCGCTTAGCGCCATGTTGAACCCTTCGAAGGCGCGGCTCAAAGTCAGCGCTCCATACAACGTTCTGAAACCTGGAAAATCAATGCTCGCATTTGCAGATGTTCGATCATCGAAGCGTTGCGTGTGGCGCCAATTGATCCCCATGTCGTCCCGGCCGATGCCGGTGAGAGTGAAACTCCCCTCCATGGTGTCGCCCTTCATGTAACTGTTCTCCCACTCCATGAAGAGACCCGAACTCGCCGTCGCCCCCCTCCCGTAATCCTGACCGCTTCGAAGCCTCAACACGCTTTTGAAACTCGGCGAAAGGCGCACGTAGTAGGGGTAGTTCAGAACGAGTGCGTCGTTCTGAAAACTGACGATCTGGTCGCCGATGATCCCGGAATCGGAGTGAGGGCGAATCGCGTAGAGCGGCATACCCAACACCTTCGTGTCCCCAACGTACAGTTCCGCTTGATGGAACTGCACTTCGCGATGCGGGAAGATAACGGCTCGGTTGGCGTGCACGCTCGACGAGGCGACGCCGATGTCTGCAAACTCGTACTCGTTTGCCGGCATGCCGTTATCCGACAGAGTTCCTTCTGCTGCGGTGAGCACGTAGTATCCAGCGCGGCCGTCTATGACTGCAATCGCGCTGCCTCGCCGCCGGTTGAGCAAGTACCGGAGCCGTCTGCATTCGAGAGTCTTCTCGCCCACTCGGAGGTTCGCATCGGTTGCGATCACCACCATCGTGGAGACGTTCACTTGGAGGTCCTTCGCTTCGATCGTGATGTCTTTGAATCGGATCTTTGGAAGTTCCGTCTCGCCGGATGCCGACAGAGTGTCGATCTCAGGGAAATACGCGAGGTACTCGGGGCTGTCGATTTCGATGTACTGATTAAGTGATGCGAGCGTCGCTCGGTCCTTGACGAATTCGATGTCGATGGAATTGATGATCCCGACGCCTGTCGCGGAAGCCGTGACTTTCGCTACGCCCGGAATCGTCGGCGCGACGAGCACTGCACGCGCGGTACCCGAAGTCGTCTGCACGTCCTGTTGGCGAAAGGTGCCGGCGCTGGTCGTGAAGCGCACGAGCGTTCCGTCCGAGGGCACCTGACCGCTTGAGGTTCGCACGTCCGCCGTGATGGTGACGGTCGAGTAGCCGTCCGCGATCGAGATCGCCGGGTGGGCCGTCAACTTAATCGAGCCTGCGCAGAATGCGAGCGCGCTTGCGGACATGCAGATCGCCAGCGTCCAGAACCGGAGCAACATCAGTTACCTCCAGACGGCGGCTTTGGGGGGGCCATCAGTTTTTCGACGGCTTGAGGGAACGAAAAGTCGACAAATTTCTTCCAGGCTGCCGCGGCAGCGGCGGACTCGTTCTCTCCGGCCGCCTCGACGCTTGTTGCAAAGGAGCCCACGAGCCGGGCGCCCTTCACGTCATAGGCCTCGAGCATCGCCGACAGCTTCACGGTCTTCGATTCCGCGTCGTAGCGGTACGAGTCTACAGCGGCGGCGACGGCGAAGTCGGCTCGCAAGAGCGAGCCAAGCACCACGGAGCGATAACGGTTGTTGACCTTCCCCGTGAACGGCGGCAATAGCATTGCCGCCTGGATGGTGCCCTCTGCGAGTGCACGCTTGATTCCCGCGTGTGTGCGGGAGTACGAGATCAGATAGAACTTTTCGGTTGCGTTCGCGGCTGCGAGAAGAGCCGTCGTCCCAGTCGTTTCGAAGTTGTAGGCATCCGTGCTGAGCGCGGCTTCACCCAACCCGACGGGGAAGATCACCAGGCTCTTCTTCGTTTGCGCGGGTAGCGGCAAAAGGGCAACGGCCAGGGCAAGGATCGAAAGCACCTTGCCCAGGCCGTTTGCTCGCGTGCCGACGTTGCGGCGCATACGAGTCCTGATTACCGGACGACCACCACCGGCCGGGTCACGCGAACGCGTTGACCCTCAGCCGTCTGCGCCACGATTTCCACCATGTAGTTGCCGGGGGCGACTGCGCGCCCCTGATTGTCGCGCTTCAGCCAGGTCGCGGTATTGACGCCCGGGTTCTCAGCCCTTCCGCGCGAGATGGTGTACACCTCGCGTCCGTTGGTGCCGAGAATGCGCACCGACACTTCCGCCGCGGCCGACAGGCCGTACTGGATCGTGATGGGCGCGTTGCGATCTCTGGTCGGCGACGTAATTGTGACGTTGCCGATCACGGGTCGGGATACCGAACCCGGTTCGATGATGACGTCGAAGTTGCGGGCGATGGGCTCCGTCACCGTGAAGGTGTAAGCCGAGTTCTGCCTCATGTCTCGCGTCTGCCCGTTCTGCTTGTCGACCAAGCGGACTCGGACGTTTCGCGGCAATTGCGAAATGTTCGGCCACGTGATCGAGTACGTTCCGGGCTTCGTGGACATGAACTGGGCGTTGAACGTGAGCGTCGGTCTCGCCTCGCGAATGTCCTGCGTCCAGTTGATCGGATCGTCGCCGTTCGGTTGGCGGACGAGTCCGAATCTCATCGCGCTTCCCGGACGAGCCGGCGGTTCCGGAGCGGACAGGTTATCGGCTTCGCCGACGGACGGCGCAACACCAACGTAGTTGCTCACGTCCTGTTCGCCTTCACCGCGAACCACCAACTGAAGTCTCCACTTCCTGTCGGTCGTCACGCGCCAATCGTCAGCAGATCTTGGGGACCCGGGCAGGCCGCGAAGGAAGATCGGGGGCCAGTAGAGAGTCATCGGCTGCGAGATGTTCGCGTAGATCCAGTACCCAACGCCGGGCGGAATCAACTGAGAGGAGTCCGACGAGAACGTGTAGTCGGACAAGTTCGTGTCGTATCGGAACACGGTGCCTCGAATCCACCCACGTTGCGTGAGTTCCGTCCAAGTCAGGACTTCCGTCGGGTCGCCGCTGCTGATCGCGTTCAGCGTGTTCAACTGGACGCTATACAGATACGGGTTTGCGACGAGGTTCCAGCCGCGCCGAATTAGGAACGGGAAGTTTCCGTTGATCTCGCCGCCCGCGCTCGTAGCGCCTGTGAGCGGCTGAGCCGGGAAGTCGTTCGTGGCGAGAATCCAAGTTCCTCGACCGCGAGCCGCAGTCGTAGACGTCACGTAACTTTGCGTGACGACGTCCCAGTTGAAGGCCGTGAAGTCCGCCGGGGTCGACAGCCCGAGAGCAACCGCCCAGTTCGCATTCGCGAGTTGCCACGGCATCCCGATTAGTTGCGGGCCGGTGACCAGGCTCACCTGCGGGCTCGCCGCGATGTGCAGTATCGACTCGATCGTCTTCGTCCGTCCTGGGTTCGGTGTCACTGTGACGCGTATCGGCACAGGGCCGGCGACAGTTCCATCCGTCTCACAGAACCACGATAACCGGTGCACGCCACGAGGCGGAATGCTCGCGATGACTTTCGTGACCTGCTCGCCCGGGATGAGTTCGACGCCTGGCGGCAGCTGAATCGTGCAGTTGACGTTCGTGACTTCCTGCTCCTCGTTGATGCGGCCGTACTGGTTGTCGACCCAGAGGACGACTTCGAACGGGTTCGGATCGAGCGAGTTGGAAGGGTTGTCCCACGCGATCATTGGCGGCGTTTCGAGCGCGATTGCCGTGTCGCCGTCAACACCGAGGTTCAGGTCGTGCTCTGCCCAGGGGACCGAGACGTAGTAGACGATTCGCCGCGTGCCACCGGCTGCGACACTCACAGGATTGTAGAACAGACAGAACGCCGTGTTATTGATCAAGGCGTCGGGCAGAACTGTCGAAGTCCATGTTCCACCCATCGCGAAGTTAAATTCGCCGACGACAAGCTCATCCGACTGCGTCTGGTCCGGAAGCCGGAGTGGGTCCGGCCCCGTCGGAATTCGCAATCCCGGATAGGGCAGCGATTGTCGGAAACTAATGTCGATGAACTTGGGATACGTCAGGGGGTTGGTGGCGCGAGTGTAGCGGCTCTGTATGACGATCGGGCGCCCGGTCGGCGTCTGGACGTAGGCATTACCGTTCCAACCGGATGCTCCGCCGACGAAATTCAGCATTCCAAGCCATGACGCGTGCCTCAGTCCGACCTGGACGGGGGTCGCATTCGTGTTCGTAAGGTCCCATTGGAATCGAATCGCATCTCCGACCGACTGTGCGAGCAGCGTCGCGGTGACGCCGCCCCCCCCGTCGGCAATCGCTGTGAGCCTGCGGAAGGACGCGTTGACGACGACGAGGTCAAAGCCGTCCGCTCCCCACTTCGTATCCTCGGTGTCGCCCTGGTCGTCGATCACCCGGATCGTGGCGTAACTCCAGTTGTTCCCTGCCCAGGGCGCGCCCATCGTGATCGCGCAGTTCTGGTCGCTGCCATCGAGGGCGGATCCGGTCGATCCGTTTCGGATCATCAGGTAGCCGGGGACGTTCTGAGCGTCGTTTCCCGGCGGGACGCCGCACGGACTCGTAGGCCCCCATGTGACGGTTCCTGCCACACCCAAGCCGAACACCAGAATGGCGTTTCCAACCGCCGCCATATTCCAGTCGACCGAGATCGGCTGCGTGTTCGTGGGGTCGAAACAGACGTCCCAACCTGGCTGCGCCTTTGCCGCGGAAACAAGCCCAAGGGCCCCGACCGCAGCGACAACTGTGCCGAATCTTCTCACCATTGTCTTTACACCTACTTCCTTATCGCGTTACCGTAATCGGCGACGTGGTTCTCGCCCTTTGACCATCCGTGGTTTCTGCCGTAATTTGGAGCATATAAACTCCCGGAGCCACCGCGGCTCCACGGCTGTCGCGCCCGTTCCACGTAACCGACTGAGTTCCGGGACTCCGCGAAGCGGAGCCGAGGTCCGCAATCACCTTTCCACCGGCGCCGACGATGCGCAGGCTGACCGTGGATTCAACGTTTACGCTGTAGTTGATGGTGAACTGTCCGCCCGCGCGGCTGCCGCCCGCAATCCGAACGCCGCTGACGACCAGCCTTCCGACTGCGTCAGGGAGAACCGTAACCGTGAACGATCGCGGCGTCATCTGTTCGTCCGCCGTGAACCGGTAACTCCCGTTCGTCTGCATGGACACAGTCCGTCCCGTTGCCATATCGCGAAGCGTCATCCGGAGACGACGGTTCGGCGACTGGACCTCCCTCCATGTGACGGTTACGTCCTCGTTCGGTTTCGGCGGTCGGACCGAGAATGTCCAAACTTCTTTGCCGCCGCTCAACTCTCGGAGTTCCTGGGTCAGCGCCTGCTCGGTTGTGCGGGCTGTGAACCAGAGGGAGACGGAGCCGAGCGCCGCCGGGGGCTCCGGAACCACGTCGAAGAGTTCGTTCAGGCCCCGAGTGGTTCCGAACACGTTGTTGGAGTCGCTCGTTCCACCGGATGTGGCCGTCAGAGAGTACGCCCAGCCATCGCCTCGAATGTGCGTGCTGTTGTTGGCACGGCTCCTCTCTGGCGCTTCGGTTGGCGGCACAGAGACCCAGCACTCTTCGATCGCGTAGATCCAGTGCGACTCGAACGGCACGAACTGTCCGCCCGGCGCGCTTCGCCAGGTGTATTCCTTGGAGCCGCCAAGCGTGAGTTCATATCGGAAGATCTGAGGCTTGACGATTCGCTCCGAGATCGCTTGGGCCAGCGTCAGAACGCGACCGCTCGGAATCTCGGTGATCAGACACGCGTTCCAGTCCACGAAAAACTCGAACGGATCGCCGACCTGGTTCCAGCCCGGCTTCAACTTGATCTTGTAGCCCTCGACCCCAGGTTCTGGACCGAGTTCAACGTCGAGCACGGCATCCGACGGCGCCTTAAGCCACCAGCCGACCCCGTAGGGTCCGTTCAGAGGCACGTCTACGCCTCCAGGCAACTGCTGGAACGACTCGAAGGAGGACGGCGTGAAGCCCGCGTCCTGCGTGTTCGCCCCGAATTCGCTGTATTGAGCGTAGCTACCGGTCGGGTTGCCGAGGAGATCGATGCTCGGAATCCATCGGAACAGTTCGAATCCAACCGGGAAGATCGTCTCAGGCTTGCGGCCGCCCGGAGGCGACGACTCGCCGTCAATGCTGTACGGAAGCGAGATCATGTTCACTCCCGCTGGGACCACGTGGTGACGGATGGTGACGAGGATCTCACCCGAGATTTCGACGCCATCGGTCGGACCAGTCGCTTCGCCGGTGCAGATGATCTTCCAGTCGCCCTCGCTGATGCCGCCGCCGTCGATTAATCTCGCGTAGCCGCGGAGCCAGCTGACGTTCGGCAGAATCGGATCCGGGGTGATTGTCCAGTTCGAGGACGGGATCGCGACGGGGCCGTAACTTCCGTCGGCGCGAGCAATCTCCACGACCGGAGCCGGCGCAGCGACGCTTACCTTGAACAGGCGGAATTCGAAGTTGACGGTCTGATACGGGAACGTCGAGTTCTGATTGGGCTTGATGCCCTTCACGCTCGGAACGATGAACGTCATCGCAGATGCGACGTCGATCTCTCCGTAGCCTGTGTCCAGGTTCGGCACCGGGTCTCCCGGCGCGACCACCGCGGTCAACTTAAGCGTGGGGACGATCTCAAAACTGGCCATGCCCGCTGAATGCAGAAGCGCCGCTGCGCCGACTGCCGTCGGACAGGCATACGAGGTGCCGCCTCCGTTCGGATCGTAGAGCAACGGGTCGTAGATGAGTTCCCATACTCCGATCGTGTCCGCGCTCGGAGCGGCGATGTCCACCTTCCGGAGGCCGTCGGGGCTGCCCGGCGAACTGTAACTGGTCGGGAATCCCTTCTCAAGCGCGGCGGACACCCATTTCGTGGCCGCGACGGACGTGACCTGTGCGAAACTCGCCGGCCAGCCCGCCGGGAACGGCCGACTGTTGCCCGAAGCCGCGAAAAGCACGACGCCGCGGTCCGCGATCTTCTGCAGCAGCAGGTCCGACGTGTCGTCCGGGAAGCCCGCGCCATAGCTCATGTTCTGCGCAATGATCCGCGGGTTGGAGGGCTCATCGAGCCAGTCGATGACCCACTGGTAGCCATCATAGATTAGAGCGAAGGGGAGCGACCCCGACGGAGTTGCGATTCGTACCGGGATAAGTTTGACCCCCTCCCACGTCACGCCCGCCATTCCAATTCCGTTATCAGTTCCGGCGATGATGACGCTCGCGGTCATGGTGCCGTGCGAGAACCCCGTGCCGATCGGAAAGTCGGGCCGCGGGTCGTCGCTGCCGTCATAGGCGTTGTATCCGCTGAAGAACCGTGAGTTGTTTGCCGCATCCCGAAAGTCCGGGTGCTCCATGTAGAAGTTGTCGTCCAAGTCCACGACGAAGACGCCGTCCAGCCCCTTGTGGACGGCCCACGCGCCCGAAGGCCCAGGAAGGCCGATCTGGCGCAGGTTCCACTGCCCTTCTGACAGTTCCGCAGTGGTCGACCAGAGCGGGTCGTTCGGAACCTGATACTTCTGGGCGTAGTGGTTAAGGATCGCGTGCTGCACGCGCACGTCGCCGCGAAGCGCGTCGAGACGCTCTTGTGAAAGCGTCCGTTCGTTCGCGACGTTCGGATCCGGAAGCCGCAGCAGATACATGCCGGGCGTTCGCAGAGGCCGCACGATGACCAAACCGTATTGGTTGGCCAGCGCCTGCGCCTGCGGGAGCGTCGTACCGGGCGACATCCGTACGATGATTTCGCCCTTTACATAGGGGAAGTCGGTGTCCGCGGCGAAGGCGCCGACTGCCATCGACACGGCCAACGCGATTCCCGCGAGCCACAGTTTCAACGCTCTCATCATCATCCTCCTCTACACCTAAAAGTGGTTCCCCGCTCAGCGCCTGCCTTAATTAGAAGGCGGAGGCGGCGGCGGAGTTACGCGATCGAACTGATTCGGAAGGCTCTGCACGTATCTCAGACCCAAGATGTCCTTGACCGGACCGGGGATGTCCGCACTGTTCCGGGCGCCCACGCGCCAATACAGGCGCTGTGACGCGGGGAAGACTCCGGAGATGTCGATCGGGTCGGTGCTGACTGAGCCAGGCAGGATGCTCTCGACGGTCGCAATGAGACGGACGTTGTTCGCATTCGAGAACGTCGGCGACGTCGAGATTTCGACTGCGTACTGGTTCGCGCCTGGAACTGCGGTCCACGAGAACTGCACCGTGTTGTTCACGTCCGTCGCGCCGTTGGGCGGCGAAATCAGAGTCGCCTGATCGAGCGGCGTTGACGGGCCCTTCGCGGGCTCGCGAGTGGTCGTGAAGAAGCAGTCGGTGATCTCACCGCCGGTTTCGGCGCCGGGCACGTCGAGCGAACTCAACTTGTAGACCAAGCTCAACGTGTACATGTAAGTCGTTCCTGGGATGATCCCGGGCGCCGGGTTCTCGAAAGCCTCTTGGCCCGGGTCTTCGACGCAGGCGGGACCGCCAACGATGGATCCCATGTCTCGCCAGTTGCGCGTTCGCGCAGCCACGCGGTCATAGACCGAGTTAAAGGAACCGGGCACGACTTCCACGGGCGTATCCGCGTAGTCGGTGCGCCAGACCTGCCACTCGACTCGATTCTGCGTGCCGAGATTGAAGATGTTGGGATGCCAACTGCACTTTACGACGGGGCTAACTCCGTCCTCGGCCAGCGCGGCCTCGGTCCAGAACTCGCCGGGCGAGTTGCCCTGGCCTTTGTTCATCGTGAGGGCGATGAGGCCGACCACGAGCACCGCAAGCAGCGCGCCGGTCGTATCGCCGCGCCGCACGGTTCGCGTTCGCGGACCTCGCGCAGTCAACTGAATTTCAGGAAGTTTGTCGTAGAGAACTCGAGCCTTGTCGCCAGGCGCGACGCCCTTAATGGAGCTTCGGACAGTTGCCTCTGCTTCCTGCGTGCTGACGTCTGAGATGTGAATCGTAGCGACTTGTTCGCGGCCGCGCGTCACGACCATGTCCATGCCGACTTTGATTCCGTCGCGGCTTCCCTTGTTGATCTTCACGAACTTGGACGTCGGAGTCGCGAGGACCGTGGCGACCCCAATCTGCTGCTGAATGATCGTCGTTACACTCTTCTGTGCAGCGAAGTTAATCGCTTCGTTGAGAACCGCATCGTCCGACACGTCGCCCGGACGCTCCGAAGACTGTCCGAACTCGGCCGTGCCCAGAACAGAAAGGCCGGAGGCCACGTCGATGCCGCGAACGAGCAGCACGACGTCAGCCGACTTGCCGTTGGCGCCCTTGTTGATGCGCGCCTTCTGCACTTCGCCGGTGATCACGACTTCGGCGCCGATCGCCTGACCCAGGCGAAGCAACTCCAGTTTGTTCGTGATCGGCTTGCTCAGTTGCAGTTCATCGATCACGCGGTCCACGGATTCCTTCTCGATCAGGTCCGCGCGGTTGGAACCGATGAGCAGCGTGGTCACGGCGTCCGATGCGACGCCACCGAGCGCATCTCCGCCAACGCCGGACTTGTTCACGAAGTCCACGACCGCCCACTGCGATCGTGTCGTCGAAAACTGAGCCTCGGCTCTGCTTACCGGAAATGCAATGACGAGAATGTTGACGAGCAGCGAAGCGATAACCGATTGGCTCGTTGCTCGTGCAAATTTGGATTTGAGAAAGGTCCTCATGGTACGACGCGTCCTCCTTGGTTACAACTCGGGATGTGCACTCCTGACGGGCTGACCCTTCGTCCTGCCTCTTGTTGTTCTGGAGTCACACTTGATCCTTTCGCTAATGCCTGACTGGCAACCATAGCCCGCTGGATGGAGAGGGTTCGACGCATAGGCAGGGGCTCCCGCTGGAAGCGGGGCTAATCTAAAGCCCAATCCACCCTGTGCGCCGATCAATCCTGACCGCCTTTGAACTCCGACGTCCATGCCGAGCAGCCCGTTGCGAAGGTCAGCCGAGTATAGCACAGCACTTCCCGGGCTACCTGAGCTACCGGGCGAGGCTGGACGCGAGTTGAATTGCCAGTAACTTAACGGCCGGCATCGGCTGATTGGTTCGGAGGATTCGGTCGGCGAAGGCAGCCTTGACTTCGGTAGGGAGTTGAACCTGGAGGGCGAGGTCCACAGACCGGGCGTCCCCATCGTGCCTTTCCAAGAGCCTTCGCCTCCTCTCCTCCTCGCCCGCATCGCACACCCAGACCTCATCGAACGACCCCTGGCAGGAGGTCTCGATGAGGAGCGGCACCTCTGCGAAGGCCGGCGAAGAGGCGTCCGCCAGGCGATCGAGGAGCGCGTCCAGGGCCGCTCGGTGCGTGATTCGGTTGAGCGCCCGCCTCAACGACGGGTCCGTGAGGATCTGTCCTCGGACGAAGTCGCGGTTCAACGACCCGCCCGCCGTGGCCTGCGGCCCGAAGACCTCCCCGACGGTTCGTAGGTAATCGGCTGACGCCTGGATTTCGCGAACGACGTCGTCCGCGCTGACGCAGGCGTACCCGCGCTCTGAGAGAGCGGAGAGGACTGTGGACTTGCCGTCAGCGGGGCCTCCCGTGATCGCGATCCTCACGGAATTCTTGACGGCCCTGCGACCCCCGAAGCCTTAGGCGTCTTCGGTCTTCGCCTCGGCCGTATCGGCGCTCTCTGCGCTGTCGGCGCCTCCGGCATTTTCGGCGCTTTCGCCGCTCGTGGCTTCGGCAACGGGCTCCGCGGATGCTTCGGCGGCGGGCTCAGGAGCTGCGGCCTGCTGCTCCTCTTCCTCCGCTTCTTCGCCGGATCCGGCCGTTGCGAGACCCCGGAGCGCGCCCAGGCGCTCGCCGATCGTCGCTCCTCCGGTGTCGGTGGGATCCTGCCTTCCGCCGCGTCCGCGCTGGCCTCCGCCGCGTTGCGGCCGGCGGGAGTCGTCGTGGTGCCGCGGCGCGCGCTCCTCGTACGGGAGAAGCGCCCGAATCGAAAGGACCATCCTCCGCTCATCCGGCCGAAGGTCGATGATCTGGACTTCGACTTCTTGACCTGGCTGAACCACATCAGAGGGCTTCACGCCCCTCCTGCTGGACATTTCGCTCGCCGGGATGAACGCCTCGGCCTCCTCGGGAAGTTTGACGAACGCGCCGCTCTGAACCACCCTCGAAACCGGCAGCGTCAGCCTCTGGCCTACGCTGTACCGCTCGCGGATGTCCGCCCACGGATCGGGGAGTACTTGGCGGCGACCCAGGCTGATTCGACCCTTTTCAGGGTCCAGGCGAAGCACCATGACACGCACTTCGTCGCCCACCTTGAGGACCTCTCGCGGGTGGTCGACCCGCGACCAGCCGATTTCGCTGATGTGCAGCAGGCCGTCGACCCCGCCGAGGTCGATGAAAGCGCCGTAGTCCACCAGCCTGCGGACCGTTCCCTCGAGGATCTCGCCCGGCCTGACCTTGGTAAAGAGCTCCTGCTTCCGGTGCTGCCTCTCCTCTTCCTCCGCCTGGCGGTTGGAGAGTACGACCTTCTTTCGGTCGCGGTCGACGTCGATGATCTTCAGTTTGAGGCTCTGACCAACGTATCGCTCAAGGTTGCGGACATGGCCGGAACTCACGTGCGAAGCGGGCACGAACCCGCGCACACCGAGGTCCACCTCGAGCCCGCCCTTGACCCGGTCGGTCACGAGAGCCGTCACATAACGGCCCGCTTCAAAGTCCGCGATGATGCGATCCCAGGCCTCCTCAAAGTCAGCCTGGCGCTTGCTGACGATCGGGTTGCCTTCCTTCGATTCAGGCTTGACGACGACGACGTTGATCTGGTCTCCGACCTTGACGACCTGATCCGCCGACTCGATGGGAACGCTCGAAAGTTCGTGGAGAGGAATGACCCCTTCCGCCTTGGCGCCGAGGTCCACGAAGGCCTTATCACGGTCCACTTGGATCACGGTCGCCGTGAGCATCTCGCCAGCGTGCAAGGGCTTCTGGCCGTCATAAACGGTTCCAGTCGCCGAGCCTGAAAACGCTTCCAGCGCGGCTTCGAACTCGGCCGCGTCGTCCGTCTTTTCGGGCGCGGGTTGAGGCATCGGCGCTGCCGGCACCTCGGCCGCCGGAGCGGGAGGCGCCTGAGGCTCCTCCGAGGCGTGACTGGGCGTTCCGTTGGCGTCGCTAGCCTTCGTGTCGTGAGCCGCTTCTTCCCGCGGCTCGGATTGGTCGGTCGCCTCAGGCGTGGAACCTGGCTCAGCCGGTCCCGCTGCCTGGGGGAATTCGTGGTCGGTCATCGAACAAGCACTCTCCAAAGAATACAAAGGGGCCCGAGTCGAACTCGGGGCATGTGAAAGTATTGCATACTTCCCTCTCAACGGAGCCTCCCGAAAACCCGGATGACGTTCTCGATGACGCAGTTGATCGCGGAGAAGCGGGACGGCCGCGCTCACTCTCCGGATCAGATTCAAGAGTTCATCCGACGGCTCTCACGGAAGGAACTCCCGGACTATCAGGTGGCCGCCTGGCTGATGGCTGCCTACCTCAACGGACTCTCCCCTGAAGAGACGCACGCGCTTGCCGTCGCCACGAGCCAGTCGGGAAGGGCGCCCGACGTTTCCGGCTTACCGAGACCCTTGATAGACAAGCACAGCACGGGCGGGGTCGGAGACACGGTGACACCTCTGTTCCTTCCGATCGTCGCCGCGATGGGCCTGACGGCGATCAAGACGTCCGGACGTGGCCTGGGCTTCACCGGCGGCACAGTGGACAAGTTGTCCGCGATTCCCGGCTTCCGCATCCAACTCTCGCCGGAGGAACTCGGCGACATCGCGCGAGAGGTCGGATGCGCCGTCGCAGCCCAAAGCGCGGACCTGGCCCCGGCGGACGGGATTCTCTACCACCTGCGCGACGCGACCGAAACCGTGGGCTCATTGCCACTCATCGCGGCAAGCGTGATGGGCAAGAAACTGGCAGGCGGAGCCGACATCATCCTTCTCGATGTCAAATCGGGTTCCGGCGCACTGATGAAAACGCCGGAAGATGCGGCCGCATTGGCGAACGCGATGCTGCAAATCGGCCGCGCTTCTCAAAAGAAGTGCGCTGCGGTGATCACAGACATGAGCCAGCCTCTCGGAGCATCGGTGGGCAACGCGCTCGAGATCCGGCAAGCGATCCAAGACTTGAAGTTGGGAATGCAATCCCGACTCGGTCGTCTCACCGTGGAATTGTGCAGGATTGCCGGACGGCTCGCCGGATGCCCGGTGCAGCCGGAAAGCGTCGTCCAAGACGGCTCCGCTTTGGGAAAGATGAAAGAGTGGATCGCGGCTCAGGGGGGGGACGCGCGAGTGGTGGACGATGATGCGCTTCTGGGCGCCGCGCCCGTCATTCATGTCGTGCGGGCTCGCGCGTCAGGCTTTCTTCACGAGATCGCCTGCAGCCATGTCGGCGAAGTCGTGAGGAGCCTCGGAGGAGGAAGGAAACGGAAGGAGGACGCGATCGATCCGCTCGTCGGCGTGCGAGTGCACGCCTCCATCGGAGACCGAATCCAATCGGGCGACGCGCTTTTCGAAATTCACGCCAACTCCGATTCCGATGCCCTTCGTGCGGAGGAGGAACTTCTCACAGCCGTGCACATCGAAGACACGGGTTGCGAGCCGCCGACACTGATCCACAATGTGATCGGCCTCGAAGGCTAATCCTCGCCGCTCTTGTCGAGCGACAGCCATATTCGCAGAGACATCGCGATCGCTCCCACAAACGCGCCGAAGCCTACTCCCCTCTGCACTGCATCGTTGATCACGGTTAGCGCCCACGTTCTCGCTTGGCCCGCGACCGCATCGACGTCAGCTCCAACTAGTACCGCTTCGTTCGAGATAAGTGACCCCACAAACTGGCCGGTCGGGACTTGAGTCAAGACGACCAACGCAGCCATCGCCGTCAGGACCGCCGCCTCGATCGATCGAATTCGAAACGCGCGATAGGCAGCGGAAACCAGGAATGCGGCCAGCAACCCGAACATCATCGAACCCAAGGGAAAGTTCATGTTGAAGAACAGCAAGGTGTTGAGTTGTTTCCAGTAATCGCTCTCAGGATTTTGCTGGTACCCGAACTGCGTGTACACCATCGCGATCAGCGCGAGCACTAATGCCAGCGAGAAGAAACTCCCCTCTGCGCGGCGGACCACGCGCCGCCCATGGATCCCGATCAGGCTGATCAGGCCCATGCCGAATCCGAAGTTGAGCAGGATCGGCACAAAGTCTGAGGCCTGCGCAGCAAGCCGATGAAAATGCGTGTCGATCGCAGGTGAGCCAAGCGCCACCACCGACCCGTCTGGTTGAGAGTTGCGCGCGAGCGCGAGGTCTTCGAGGCTCGCCCCTTCATAGAGCGCGACGCGAAGACGGCCATCCGCTTCGGGGGAATCATCGCCGCCGACAATCAGCAATCGCAGCGCCTCTCCGTCGCGCACCGCGTGTACGTCCGTGACGCGTTTTGCGAAGTCGGGGGCGACGATGGCCGCGCCAGCTTCCATTCCCATCTCTCGCGCCGCTGACGCGGAGCCTCCGAGGAATTGTCGCAATCCCACAAGGCGGCCGTTCTCTACGCGCGCCGTCCACAGCACGGGGTCTCCCGTGCCGATCTGGCTGAGCACGATCCATCGAGGTCCGTCGAATGCGACAGCCATCACGGACTCAGGCGAAGGGAGCGAAAGCGCGGGCTCTTCTTCGAGCGAAAGGCGAGTCGCGTCAGGCCCGCTCGCACGGCGAACGATGAGCCGCCCTTCGCTCTGCGCCAGGAAAAGGACCTCCATGCCGCCTGGCGTTTGCCGCGCGGTCATCCACGCAGGCCCGTCGGGCGACACGGATGCGGGAACTTCAAACGCAGGTCGTTCACTCGGCGTCCAATCCGTGCCGTTGCTGCTCGTCGCTACGCAGATTCTTCGCTTGTCGTCTCGCCCGATCCCCAGGTAGAGAGCGATGTATCGGTCACGGACTCGAAAGACATGGGGCCGTTTCGCGCCGTAGTAGTCGTGCTGCCGAAACGGCGACGGAACGATCATCTCGCGCCGGATCGAAGTGTTGTCCAGGTCCAGCATCGCGATGAATGCGCCGACCGTGTGCTCGCTGAGATTCCCGGGCCCCTGTCTGGAACCGGATGTGTAGAAGAGCCGCGTTCCGACAAGTTCCGGTGCGTACATCCCATGTCGGTCCAGTCCGCCGCCGACCTCGCTGGGGAGAAAGAAGGCAAGCACCCAAATCAGGCCGAAGCCGAAGGTGAATGACCAAACGACAGCGCGCTTCCAACGGTTCACTTGCCGAGCAGACCTTCAATCGGATTGAGATTGCCCTGGGACCACACAGCGAACGCGCTTCCGACTGCAAGGATCAAGAGGATCATGAGCTTGCCCAAGTCTTGGCCGACGAGAGAGCCAACTTGAACGGGTTCGCGTGTCAGATACGCTCCTGCAGCATACAGTTCTTCTCCGATGAGCGTGTAGTCGCACGCGCAGATGAAAAACGGAATCTGGAAGTAGTCGGCAGTCGCGGCGATCTGAATTGCTCCGATGCGGTTGCCCGTTTCCGCAAGCAGCAAGGACTCGAAGCCAAACCCACCGATGTAGAACGCTGCGGCAACCTCGTTGCGCACCATGAACCCGATCGTGCCGGCCGCGTAGGCGTTTTGATCCGTCGAGAGAAAAGGCACGTCAGCCGGGTCGAACATCTCTTCGCGCCCTTCGGCGCGGAACGACTCGCGAAGGATGTCTGCGGTCGCAGATACGACGACCGGCTGGCAAACCGGAACGATGATCCGCACCATCATCCGTGCGCATTGACGCGCTACCCACGAGAGCACGGCCAATCCGGCCAGAGTCTGCATGTTGTCGAAACTGTTAATGCCCGTCGTGTAGATGATGGGACGACCCATCTCGGTGGCTCTTCCCATCGCCTCTTCGATCGCGTCGATGCCGGGGATTCTCCGGATGAAGTACTGCCTGCCCTTCTTGGCGAAGATCATGCGAGCCAACAACACCCCGCAGAGTATCGCCGCGAGAATCCGTAGGCTCCAGGGCGCGTCCACGGGTTGCGAGTTCGCCGCAGTCGGGCGCTTTCCTGCCCCCACGGCATGTCCCGCCCCGTGCCACACTCCCTACTGTGCCGTTGAGGGATTACCGGTGTCTCGACTGCAGAAGGGTGTTCACGGTGCTCACCGGCATGACGGCATCCGACGACCCTCCGGTCTGCGACCAATGCGGGAGTTCCAACGCCGAGCGCCTCGTCGGGCGGGTCGCCCGCCTTCGGGGAGAGGATCAGCGCATCGACGAATTCGCCGGTTCCCTGTCCTCGATGGGCGAACCTTCCGACCACGCACAGATCCGTCGCCTCGCAAAGGAAATGGGCAGCGCGCTCGACGACAGTGTGTCGGACGAGATGGAGCAGATGTTCGAGGACGACATGGACAACCCTGGTACAGGATGACAGCCATCATGTACATGGGCCCGGAAACGCAGTAAACTAAAATTCGATGCTAAACCCCTTCCAAATCTCCCAGGCCCAGATCGACGAGGCTGCCGAGCGATTGGGTCTGCCTGATGACGTTCATCAGTTAGTTCGGGAGCCGATGCGCGAGGTCCACGTTCGAATACCAGTTAAGATGGATGACGGGACTATTCGCATATTTACTGGATTTCGCGTTCAGCACAACTGGGCGCGCGGGCCCGCAAAGGGGGGGATACGATTTCACCCCGAAGAAACCGTTGACACGGTGCGAGCGCTCGCAACGTGGATGACGCTGAAGACGGCCGTCGTGGATCTGCCGCTGGGTGGGGGAAAGGGCGGCGTCATCTGTGATCCACGCGCTCTGAGCGCGGGCGAACTGGAGCGATTAAGCCGCGGCTATATGCGGGCGATCGCAAGCGTGATCGGACCGGAGTTCGACGTTCCTGCACCCGATGTCTACACGAATCCGCAAATCATGGCCTGGATGATGGACGAGTACGAAACCATCGTTCAGCGACGCGTGCCGGGGATCATCACGGGCAAGCCGATTGATCTCGGCGGAAGCTACGGGCGCGAAGACGCAACCGCGCGCGGCGCGATGTTCACAATCCGCGAAGCGGCGAAGGCCATCGGCATCGACCTTTCAAGCGCGACTGCCGCGATCCAAGGATACGGCAACGCCGGCGCGTTCGCCCATCACTTAGTCACCACGATGTTCGGGACTCGCGTGGTCGCTGTGAGCGACAGCAAGGGCGGCGTCTACCATCCAGACGGATTGGACTTCAACAAACTGCACCGCCATAAAGAGAAGACGGGAAGCGTTGTTGGTTTCCCCGGAGCAAAACCGATTACGAATGAGAAACTTCTCGAGGCTTCGGTGGACATTCTCATGCCGTCCGCTCTCGAAGGAGTGCTGACCCAACAAAACGCCGGCAAGGTACGGGCGAAGATGGTCGCCGAGTTGGCGAACGGGCCAACGACGCCGGAAGCCGACAAGATCTTCCACAAGAACGGCATCTTCGTGATTCCCGACATCCTCTGCAACGCTGGAGGCGTCACGGTCAGTTACTTCGAGCAGGTGCAGAACGCATCGAACGATCGCTGGACAACCGAGTACGTCCACGAGCGCCTCGACGGAGTGATGACGAATGCGTTCCGAGATGTGTTCGGGATGGCGGCCAAAGAGGGCGTGCATATGAGGCTCGCCGCTCAGATGGTGGCCGTGTCGCGGATCGCGGCGGCGTGCATCGCCCGAGGATGGGTCACTGGATCGGTGACGAAGGCGCCCAAGTCGAACGGAACGTCACGTGCTTCAGCGAAGCCCAAGGGGCGTTCGCCGAAGCGCAAGGCGCGTGCCGGACGCTGATCTGCCTTAGGGGCGGTGGTCTGTCGTGGCGATGAGTGAATCGTCTCTCTGACGATCCCGCTCCGCCATCAGGAAGTCGTAGTACCCGCATCGCGCGGTGCCCGGATACCTTCTGCAGGCGAGGGGCCTCGCGTGATAGACCTTGCACATGCGCGTCTTCTTGTCCAGGAACTTGCACGCATGATCGAAGTAGTCGTCACGCCTCTGTCTCAGAAGAAACCGACCTGACTCCGAGTCCTTCCGCAAGTGCTTCTTGATGGTCGCCGAACGCGACAGGCCGAAAAAGGCTGCGAGTCGCTCGATGTCGGGATCGTTCACTTCCACGCGCGGGTAAGTGCAGCACCACGCCGGACAATTCGAACAGTTGTAGAGGACTCGCAGTTTCTTCCGCATCGGCGCATTATGGCCGCAAGTGTGCGCCGCGTTGGAGGGATCAGCACTCCACGAACACCTTTTCTCGCTTTCCCGATGGATGAGGCTTGATGTTGTCCACCCGTTCGACTCGCAAGCTGGCCGGCTCGCCGATCAGTTTTGAGATAGCAGTCTGGACTTTCATCCCATCTTCTTCCGTCCACTCGCGGTCCATCACAACAGTCAGCACGAACTCCGACAATGATGTCTGACGGAGGCGGAACAGTTGGAGTCCGGCAAGGCGATGAATCGTCTGCACGACGGACGCGGCGACCCGCGGCCCTTCTTCCGTCTTCAGCCTTGCGATTTCTCGTCCTTCGATTCTCTCGAGCGCAGAAAGCCCCCGTCCGCATGTGCAGGCCCCACGCACTGCTATGTCTCCGATTTCGTACCGGATGAAAGGAGTCACGAAGTTGCGCAGGTCCGTGAGAAGCACTCTCCCGGGCTCGCCGACGTCGCTCGGCTCACCATCTTCGCGAACGACCTCCACGAGAACGCATTCGTCGATGCAGTGGTGAACCGTCCCTTCCGGGCAACTCGTTGCGATGTGGCCGACTTCATTGGTTCCATACACATCCCAAGTGTAGTCCGCCACGAATTGGAGGTTGCACGCATCGATCTCCGGATAGACGACCTCACCCCGGTACTGCAAGTTCTTCCATCTGTTGGGCCCCAATCTGTTTCTCATTGTCCACGCGTAGGTCGGAGTCGTCATGACCTGTTCGACACCGTGCTTTCGGAGCCGTTCCGCGACCGAACCGAGATCGTCACTCGTGTCGAACTTGAACATCGAACCCGTTCTCAAAAGGCCGCGAATCATCGGCCCGCCCCAACCCTTCAAAATGAGGCCTCCGTCGAACGGCTGCCATGCATCGGGGTTCCCCGTGGAAGGACCCGTGAGCTCTGCGATCGGCGACCTCGGGTCCACGCTGTGCCACTGAAGTTCGCGGATTCGATTCGCCATGCCGATCCGAAGCATCCGACTGGTTACTGCAGATCGCACGACTCGTCCGCTCGTGCCTGAGGTGCTGGCCCAGTGGTGGATCGCATCTTCCGGAACAGCGGCTGGCGCAAGGTGAGCTTCCTGCGACAACTTGGCGACGGAATCCCTCGGCATCACGGGTAGAGCGAAGAAGTCATCCCAGTCTCCGATTCGCCGTTCGCCGCCGTAAAGTGACGCACACAGACTGCTGTGTTTGCTCGCATGCCTGACGACTCGGCGCACCTTTTCAAGTTGCCTCTCACGGATCTCATCTCGAGACAGCCATTGACTTTCGCCGAACGATAAGACTTCGCGCCTGAGTGCGCTCGCTCCCGGATCGACGCTTCCGGTGTCGAATTCCCGCAGGAACTCCTCTACGTTTGCCGCGCGGACCATTCGGACAAAACCCTCTCGACGACTTGATCGATGCTCATGCCATCGGTGTCCAGCACGACCGCGTCCTTGCTCACCCGAAGTGGACTGTCGGGACGAGTGCTGTCACGGTGATCCCTTTCCCTTATCTGGTGTTTGAGTTCTTCAAGGTCAGCGTCCACTCCGCGCTGCTTGAGTTCGAGCCATCTCCTGCGCGCTCGCTCATCTTCTGAAGCGGTCATGAAGATCTTCAGTCTTGCTTCAGGACAGACCACAGTTGTCGTGTCTCTGCCCTCCATCACGACTCTTCCGACACTGCACATCTCTTGTTGACTTCTCACCAGCACCTGTCTCACTGCGGAATGAACGCTGAGTTGGCTCGCCAAATCCCCGATTGGGGGTTGACGAATCTCCTGCGTGACATTTTCGCCGTTCAACATGACGACCTGAGGGTCGCCCGGACGGAATTCGATCTTCGCCTGCTGCGCCAGTCGCGCGGCGGCTTCACCGACGTTTGGACCGAGGCCTGCGCGAGTCGCGAGGAGTGCAACGCACCGATACATCGCCCCCGTGTCGAGAAACAGGAAACCTAGTTGCTTCGCGACGGCCTTGGCGACCGTGCTCTTACCCGCGCCGGCCGGTCCGTCGATGGCGATGACCTCCTTAGTTTGCAAGACGACGCAACTCCTGCTCGAAGTCTGGAAAACTCGTGCGAATCGTCTCTGCGCCGAGGATTCTCGTTTCACCTTCCGCCTTAAGCCCGGCGACAGCGAACGACATGGCGATTCGATGATCTCCTTTTGCTTCGATAGTCGTTCCGTGCAGCTTGGTGGGTCCGGCGACGGAAAAACCATCCTCCCAAACTTCTACGTTTGCTCCCATCTTCCGCAGTCCGGACGCGATCGCCTCGATCCTGTCGCTCTCTTTCACTCTCAATTCTCGCGCGTCTCGAAATTCGGAAGTTCCGTTGCATTGAGTTGCCAAAACAGCGAGCACGGGAATCTCGTCGATGAGCCTGGGAATCAGGGCCCCTCCGACTCTAAACGGTTTAAGATCTTCGGGCTTTGTCTCGACGCAAATATCCGCGATGGGCTCTGAGTCCGTACCCTCCGAGCGTACGAGCGTGAAGCTGACTCCGGCCTCCGCGAGCACATCGAGGATTCCGCTGCGCGTAGGGTTTACGCACACGGACTTCGCAGTGAGCGGCCCACCGAGCATCGCCGCTGCGACGAGAAAGAAGGCTGCGGAAGACGGGTCCGCAGGAATGTCAACTTCCAGATGTTCCGGTCGCCCGGGTGAAATCGTGACGGTCAGTCCTTCGACGCGCACGGAGACTCCGCTCGAACCGAGCATGCGTTCCGTGTGGTCGCGGCTGTGCGACGGTTCCGATACAGAAGTGTCACCTTCTGCTCCCAATCCCGCCAAGAGAACGCAAGATTTGATCTGCGCGCTCGCGATGGGCGAGGCGTACTCGATGCCGTGCAGATTCGACGCCTGAATCGTGACGGGGGGGGTGTCGCCCTGGATGTCCGCTCCCATCTCCCGAAGCGGCTCGACGATTCGACGCATCGGTCTCTTGCTTAGCGATTCATCGCCGGTCAGAACGGCGGAGAGCCCTTGGCCTGCGATCAGCCCGGCAGCGAGCCTTAGAGTGGTGCCGCTGTTGCCGCACCAAAGCGGCGCGGCCGTAGAGGACAACTTTGAGGGCCGAATCCTAACGCTGTCGTCTCCTGCTTCGACGATCGCTCCCAACGCCTTGACGAGTTCGAGCGTGTCCTCACAATCCTGTCCGCGAAGCGGCTTGCGGATGAGCGCGCCTCGGGCTGCCAGCGCACCAATCAGGTACGCGCGGTGGGTGATACTCTTGTCGCTCGGGGGGCGAAGTTCCCCCCAGAATCGGGAGGCCGGACTTGCGACTAATTCCTCCACGCGGTCTTGGCCCTCGCTGCAGCTTGGAAGAACTCCAAAAGCGTCTGATGCTGTTCTGCGTCGACCGCCTTCTTCAATTCGCTCAGCATAAACTCGAAGTCTTCCAGCGCGGAGGCTACCTCGTGACGGTTCGTCGTGAAGATGTTTGCCCAAAGATCGGGATTCGATCCGGCGACGCGGGTCAAGTCGTTCCAACTCGCGCCAGCCACCTCGGGATGCACGAGGTTCGCTCCCATCTGTGCGAGGATGGCCGCGATCGCGTGCGGTAAGTGCGAGAGAATCGCCGCGTGCCGATCATGCTCCTCGGGTGTCAGAGTCAAGGGCTTCGCCCCAAGCGTGAGCACAAGCGAATGAACGGCCTCGTATGCGCTCTTGTCCGTCGCTTGTGTCGGCGTGAGCACCCAACTCCTCCCTTCGAATAGGTCCGCCTTCGCATCGGCGGCCCCCCGGCCTTCGTTTCCGGCCATGGGATGCCCGCCGACAAAACGCGGTCCAAAACGGAGCGGATACGTCTTCAGCCACTCGAGCACGTAACCCTTCACGCTGCTCGTGTCCGTGACGATGGAGTTGACCTTGCAGAACACGTCGGCCTCGATGAGGCACGGAATGAGCGCGTCAGGCGGAACCGCGAGCACCAGGATGTCCGCATCGCCCAAGTGGTTGAGCGTCTCGTAACTGGCGTCGACTGCTCCCATCCGAACGGCGTCCGCTCGGGCAGAGGGGGAGACGTCGAAGCCGATCACGCGCTTGGCAGCCCCCACTCCACGGAGACGGAGGCCGATGGAGGCACCGATCAGGCCCAGCCCGACGATGCCGACAGTGCCGTAACTAACCCGACGCACGCAGACGGTCCCTCCCGATATCGATTATCGGCACGCAATCGCAGCGACGCCTCTGGAAAGGCAAGCCTAATGGATCGCTTTGCTTTTCGACTGAGCGTACCGTGCGCTCTTGAGGAGCCATTCCTTGAACGAGTTCTCGTCGTTGAGCACGCTGTTCGGCATAACCACGTACTCGCTCATCTGGGGTCCATCGGGTGGCTGGAAGAGGGTCGCGCCGTCGAGGCTGAGCGCTTGCTCACGGTCCTCCGGCGAGAGTTTCAGGCTTACTTCATCCTCATAGAGGATGGCGAACATCTTCTCGCCCGTATAGACTCCCATTCCGCCGAACATCTTTCGGGCCCGGGCGTCCAGACCCTCCGATGCCTTCATGACTTGCTCGTAACGACTGGGTCGGTATGCCATAAGCTCCTTCACGTAGCGGCACCGCCGCTGGCGCGGTTCGTCCCCGCGTTAGGGAGTGCGATTCCCAATCCAATCGGCCGATAGGCTCAGACTTATGGACAGGGCGGCTTTCGACTTCCCTGAGGACCCCCGCGGCGATACTATTGTACCCCGCGGCCCCCAGGGCCGACCGGGAGCCCCTACCGTCGCTTCGCCCGGCCCTCGGTGGCTGCGAGCAGAGCCGCGGCCTTGCTTCGGATCGCTTCGGTCGGGCCTTCTGCGGCGAGATAACGAAGGGCGTCGATCGGCCTCCTCGTTTGGTAGGACTCGCACACCTGAAGGGCTGCCGCCTTCTCGCCTGCGTCCCCAGTGTAGAGACTCATCCGCAGGTCGCCGACCTGGTCCTTTAGCGAGGCTGCAGGAGACTGGAGGCGGTTCAGGAAGCTGATCGCACCCATTCTCGCATCCGCATCCGAAGACGACAAGATTGACTTGAACAGCCGCTGGACGTGCTTCCTATCAATCTCCTGCGCCGACGGCGCCATTAGGTCTCTCAGTTCTTGCGGACGCTTCTCGAACCACCCTCGGACATCGGGCCCGAAGTTGTTCGCGATGTGAGTTGCGAACCAGAGGAACGCATCGTCGCGCGCACCTGCGGCGAGCAGAAGCTTGGGATCGAAGATCTTCTTGTCCTTCAGTTCGGACTCTCCGTAGCCTCCACGACTCACGATGTCCCAGAGGTTGTTCACGTACTGCCCAGGCCCCACCCCCGGCATCATCCGCTTGTTGATCTCGTCCATGGACGCTTTGCCGGTGTATTGCCATGTGCGCGCTTGGTCCCAAGGGCCCCGAATCCTGCTGTTCCCAGCGATCTGAGCAAGCGCGCCAATCAACGGGTCCGGAGAAGAATATGGGTAATAGCGAATGCCGTCAGCCGGCTCTTTCAGATTCATGTTCAGACAGTGAGTTCTCATCTCCACGAACAGCGTTCGTCCGTCGACGGACAGACCGTTCTCCGGCTCGAACTGATATCGCAGAGGTGTGATGTTTGTCATGGTCTGATATCCGGATCTGTCCGGAATCCAACAGGTGCCTGGAGGAAAGTTGATCGATGAACCGCACTGTGGCTCGCCAAGGCCTTCCGGATCGCCCGGGAACCTCAGCACATTCATGTTGCTTCCCTGCGCGGCTGCGCCCTGCACCATGCCGTACAATTGAGGCATCGAGAGTCCCGACTTGCCAACAAGTCCGGTGACATACTCCGCGCCCAAGGATAACCCCACGTCCTGCACATACTGCGTGGACGAAGTTGTGAACGACTCTTTCGGATTGATGAAACTGCCCAAGGGCGGCGCCGGGAGTCTTGAGGTGGTGGACTCTTGTCGGTCGGGCGGCGGGGTTACATTGGGTTTCTCCCCGATTCTGGAGGTAATTGAGAACCGCGGGAGCGGCAACCCAGTCGTCCCGAGTTTCTCGGCGTATTCCTCCGTAAATTCGATCCCACCGAGCCATTCCATGTAGTTGTATCCAGACGACCCCCAGCCTCCGGTGTCTCGGAAGTGTTCGACCTTGGGTTCCTCCGCGTGAAGATATGTGCCCGCGAGGAACGATGTCTTGCCGAGCAGGTCGAGACGTGGCTGCTGATGGCCCTCCAGTTTTACGGAGTTGTAGATCGTAGTGTCCGCCCAAATGGTGCGATACTGACACGACAGTTTTAGGTCGGTCCATGCGTTATCGATCGCGAACGAATTGGGATTGATAATCGCTGAGCCGCCACCGAACAGTTCCGACTTTGCCTTCTTCGTTGCATTGATCACCGCGCCGTAGACGTGGTTGCCGTAAGTGGGGCTACCGCTCGTCAGAACATCGATCGAGTTGATCACATCGAATCCTTCGAACGTCTTGGACGAGTCGAACCAACCATCACGTGATTCGTTCCTCATCTCGGTCGTTGGCATCCCCTTGCGGAGGACTACGTTCAGATCGATCCGTGACGTCGGGATGCTCTCGATATCGGCAGATGCGACCCGCGTGGATACGTTGACCACGGTTTCGACGTCTGCGTGGACGAGACGGCCGCCGTGGCAAGGGTCCGGCACGAGGACTCCCTTCTTCGTGAACAAAGTCACTGTGGCGGTACCTCCGGGGATGTACGTTCCGAAGATTGCGACGGCTGGGGCGATAGTCGAAATCAGCATTGTGCTCACCTGGGCTCTCGGTTGCCCGAGAATATTGTACGGGATTCTTGGTCCGACGCCAACTTTCCTTTCAGAGGATTGGCGGGAGCGTGTGGGAATCGAACCCACCCAACGCCGTTGAGACGTCGCACTGGTTTTGAAGACCAGAAGGCACACCAGCACCCATCCGCCCCCGCTTGGGCATCTCGGAGCGCGCGATACGCCTGGTTCCTGGGTTCACCGGTCTACCTCGTCGCATGGCGCCTAATCCCAATATAGCCCCAACTGGCCCTCCGAGTTCCCCCGCCGCTCGGGCCCGGCGGTCGCTTACTCGTCGATGACCGGGAGCCGCCGGATCGCGGGGTCGGTGAAGATGTCGTTCTCGTCCGTGCTCCGGGTCGAGAACTCGCTCACCACCGCCCCTTCCCGACCCGCCCGAAACCAATGCAGCGTGTTCGGGGGAATCGTGTGCTGCTGGCCTCGTTCGAGCCTCACCTGGTGGAAGACTGAGTACGTACCCGGCGGCGGGTCTACGTCTCTCGGCGTCTCCGGGCCTTCGACAAACAAGTACACCGTCCCCCACCTACAGCGAAACGTCTCCTCCTTGCCGGGATCATCGCCGACTGGCGGATGCCGGTGTTCCGGGCACGTCTGAAACGGCAGGAGAGCGAGTTCCTTCGCACAGCATCGGCTCGTGTTGACATAGGTAAAGAGGATGAGCCCGGTCTCCTCGAACTTATCGAGACCGAAGTCCGCAACTTCGATCCGCTCGCGTTCCTCCGGTGTGAGATAGATGCCTGCGCGCTCGAACAGTTCAAGGCCGCGCCGCGCTCTTTCCGCCCACACTTCACGCTTCATCGTCGATTCATATCCGAGTTATCTCAACTCGCTCTTCTCAATCACGCGTCCATCCGCATCGAGACGATACACGTAGGGCACTCCCGTATCCAAATTCAGATTCAGCACTTCATCCGTGGAAAGCCCGTCCAACTTCATCACGATGGCTCGGTTGCTGTTGCCGTGCGCGGAGACGAGCACGTTCTTGCCCTGGCGCACGTCTCCGAGAATCGCTCTTTCGAAGAACGGAAGCGTCCTCGCGGCTGTGTCCTTGAGCGATTCCCCACCCGGAGGCGAGATGTCGTAACTGCGCCTCCAGAGATGCACGATCTCCGCGCCATACTTCTCTCTCGTGTCCTGCTTGTTCAGTCCCTGCAGGTCGCCATACATCCTTTCGTTGAGCGCAGCATCACGAATGACCGGAACGTCCACACCCATCGTGTCGAGCATGATGGTGAGCGTGTCCTGCGCGCGCCTCAATGCTGATGTGTAGGCGACCTGAAAATCGAAACCGGACAATAACTCGCCCGCCCTTCTTGCCTCTTCCCTTCCCACCTCGCTGAGCGGGACATCCACCCAACCTGTGAATCGGTCTTCGGCATTCCAAATGGACTGTCCATGACGGACGAGGACGAGCATCGGCATGCGGTCACTTTACCGAGTCGCGCTGCGATCCCCGCTCACTTTCGCCAAGAATCTCCCGCGCCCTCTTGAGTTGTTGCCTCACCTCCCCCGTGCCGCCGTAGGTCTGTCGCGCGGCCACCTGAGCGCTCGGGTCGAGCACGGATTGGAGGTCAAGATCCCAATCCGGAAGCAATTCTCGCAACGCGTCTCTTTCGAGGTCTTGAAGGGCAAGCCCCTTCTCCTCGCACTGCCGAATGAGCCCGCCGACAATCTCATGCGCCTCACGAAACGGAACGCCGCGAGCGGCAAGAGCGTCGGCAAGCGCAGTCGCGCCTGTGAATCCGCCCTCACAAGCAGCTTTCATCTTGGCCAGATTCCAGACGGCCGTGGTCACCATTCCCTCCATCAACCTTAAGCACTCAAACGCCAACTCCATGGACTCGAATAACGGCGGCTTGTCGTCCTGCTGGTCGCGGTTGTATCCAAGCGGCAGGCCCTTCATCGTCGCCATCAACTGCGTCCAGTTCGCGATCGCGCGAGACGCCCTTCCTCGGATCAGTTCCGCGAAGTCTGGGTTGCGCTTCTGCGGCATGATGCTGCTGCCCGTCGAATAGGCTTCGTCAAGCGTCACGAAACCGTACTCTTGTGTGGACCACAGAACGAATTCGTGCGCCAATCGAGACAAGTGCTGCAGGAGCATCGCGCAAGCGTGAATCGCGTCTGCGACGAAGTCGCGGTTGCTGACCGTGTCGAGCGCGTTCTGCGTCGGTGCGTCAAAGCCCAGTTCCGATGCAACGAACTGTCTGTCGAGCGGGAACGAAGTGCCAGCAAGAGCGGCGGAGCCGAGCGGACAGGCCGAACACGCATCCTTCACGAACCGCATTCGGTCCACATCCCTCTGCAGCATCCAGAAGTGTGCGAGCAGATGAAAGCCGAGGGTGATCGGCTGCGCACGCTGCATGTGCGTGTATCCGGGAAGCAGATCGTCGAGGTGGCTTTCCGCTCGATCGAGGAGCGCACGCTGAAGCGCGTTGATGTCGGTGATTAACTCGTCACATCGCCGTCGCAGCCACAGACAGGTAGAGGCGGCGATGAGGTCGTTCCGACTGCGGCCGGTGTGAAGTTTCCCGGCGATCGCGCCGACCCGATCGTACAGCGCGCGTTCGACAAGGTCATGAATGTCTTCGCACTGCTGCGCTAATTCGTCGACCGCTTCGGGGCCCGCCGCGCGAATGTCGGTCAGAGCCCTCGTGATGTCCGTGGCCTCGTCCGAAGAGAGAGTTCCCACGCGGCCGAGCATTTGCGCATGAACAATAGAGACCTCGATCTCTTCTTCCCAGAGAGTGAGATCGCCGGCGACGGAGCGTCCGAACTCCCACGCTATTTCATCCGTCGCCTTCCGAAAGGCCCCTCCCCAAAGTTTGCGCATTGTTGCTGTGCCTCGGGCGAACCGCCCCAGGGCCTGAGTTTACGCCGGGAGCGCGCTACCCATCCAACTTCTGCTGGATGCGGGAGTAAAGCAGGCTCGACATGCCGTGAGTTTGCACCATGCCCGTCATCGCGTTCTGATCGAACGACGAGTCGTCGAAACTGGCGTCCGCTTCGCTGTAGAGAGCCCAGGGACTCGTGCGCCCCACGACCGTAAGACTGCCCTTGAACAGTTTCAGCGTGACAATGCCTTCGACGCGCTTTTGAATCTGGGCTGCGAACGCGGCGAGGTCTTCGAACAACGGATCCCCCCAGAGGCCCTTGTAGACCAAATCAGCCCACTCGGCGTCAACGAGGTTTTTAAAGCGTCTTTCGTGCGGCGCGCAAACGAGCGACTCGAGCGCTTTGTGTGCGGCGATGAGCAGCACAGCGCCGGGGCACTCGTAGTTCTCCCTCACCTTGAGGCCGATCATTCGATCCTCCATGATGTCGATTCTCCCGACGCCATGAAGGCCCGCAAGCCGATTCGCCTCCTGAATGAGTGACAGAGCGTCCATCCGCCTGCCGTCCAGGCTCACGGCCCGACCACACTCGAACCCGATCTCCACGACTTGCGGCGAATCCGGCGCATCCAAAGCGGAACGCGTCCACTGAAAGATCTCCTCCGGCGGCTCGTAGTTCGGATCTTCGAGTCTTCCCCCCTCGATGGAACGCCCCCAGAGGTTCTCGTCGATGCTCCAAATCTTGTCCTTCGATTGCGCAATTGGAGCGCCGACGCGCTCTGCGTACTCGATCTCCTCGGAACGCGTCCAATTCCTTTCGCGAATGAGGGCTCGAATTGGAACGTCAGGCGCGTGAAGGCGCAGACCGTACTCGATCCGGAACTGGTCGTTGCCCTTCCCTGTGCACCCGTGAACGATGCAGTCGAATGGCCCGCCCTTTTCGACGACCTCCGCTGCGCGCTTCGCGATGAGCGGGCGCGCGATCGCCGTCGAAAGCGGGTATCCGAAGTAGTCTGCGTTGAACGCGAGGGCCGTCATGCAGTAGTCCGAAGCGAACTCCATCTTCGCGTCGACGACGTGGTGCTGAGTTTTGAGAATCTCAGCGCGCTGAGTCGCCTGCTCGATGTCCTCGCTCGGCTGGCCGACATCCACCGTCACCGTGTGGATCTCATCGAACCCCTCTTCCCGAAGGGCCGGGATGCACACCGTTGTGTCGAGTCCTCCGCTATAAACGACGAGGGCCTTCTTCACTCGAGTACACCGTCCAGCAGCAGTTTCATCAGAGCCTTCTGGGCGTGCAGGCGGTTCTCCGCTTGATCATAGATCACCGACTGTGGCCCGTCGATCACTTCCTCAGTAACCTCCAAGCCCCGGCGCGCAGGAAGACAGTGAAGGAAGATCGCGCCTGGCTTCGCCTTCGACATCAGCTTCCCGTTGACTTGGTAGTTGGCGAAGCGCTGGAGCCTCTCCTGCTCTTCATCCTCTTGCCCCATGCTGACCCAGACGTCCGTGTACACCGCGTCCGCGCCGGTGACCGCTGCCACTGGGTCGTACGACTGATTCACGTTCGGATAGTCATACACGGGATCTTCGCACTCGTAGCCGGGAGGGCTGCAGATGACGACTTCGTGGCCGAGTTTTGCCGCCGTGACCGCAAAACTGTTCGCGACGTTGTTGCCATCACCAATGTAGGTGAGTTTCTTCTTGCCGGGTCCGAGTTTCTCTTCGATGGTCTGAAGATCGGCCAATGCCTGGCATGGGTGCTCCCCGTCGGTCAGAGCGTTAATCACCGGAACGCCCGAATGCTCCGCCAACTCGAGAAGCGTCGAGTGCCGGTTCAGCCGCGCGACGATCAGGCTGCACCACCTGGAGAGATTGGCCGCCACATCGGCGACAGATTCCCGATTTCCCATGTCGATGTCGCTCTTCGTCAAGTAGATCGCATGACCGCCCAACTCGACCATGGCGGTCTCGAAGGTGACCCGGGTTCTGAGCGACTGCTTCTCGAAGATCATCGCCAGCACGCGATTCTCGACGAGAGTGACCGGCTTCGGGGCGAACTTGCGGGCCCGCTTCAGAAGTTTGGCCGTGTCCAACGTCAGGCGCACGTCGGACGGACTGAGGTCGGAACTTGCGAGAACGTGCTTCGGCTTGCCGACTCCGGGCGAACCGAAGAGAGGTTTCTGAACAGTATCGTAATTCGTTTGTAAGTAGTGCATTGAGTTCGACTCCCTGATGGACAGGCGCCAAAGGCGCAAGAGGACGGATGGTTCTCTGGCAGGGGATTCGCGGGATCCGAGTGGCGATCTTCCTAAGGCGAATCCCCTAGGCTCGCACTCGTCGAACTCGTCGCAGCGCAAGGCTTCGGCCCGCCGGGCCGGCCTTCCTCAGAATATGAGCGCTGCCGCTTGGAATCACGAGTCGAAGATTATACCCCTGCCCCTCCTCCCCGTCAACGGGCTGGCAGGAACCCCCGCGCCGGTAGAGAACCTGGCCGCATGCTCCGCTCGCGTCGCACCACCGCTGGCCTCTGGGTTGCCGCCTTCCTCCTGACCGCCTCGAGCCCCACGCTCTCCGCCCCTCAACAGGGGGTCCGGGACGCCTACGAGAAGCGAGAGGTGAACATCGAGATGAGGGACGGGATCAAACTCTTCACCTCCATCTACATCCCGAGGGACAAGTCCAAGAAGTACCCCTTCCTGATGATCCGAACGCCGTACAGCGTCGGGCCCTACGGACCGGACGTGTATCGCGGCTCACTCGGTCCCGCGCCCGAGTTTATGCAGAGGGGATACATCTTCGTTTACCAGGACGTGCGTGGTCGCTACATGTCCGAAGGGGAGTTTCAATGGATGACCCCCTATAAACCGACGAAGGGGCCGAGAGACACTGACGAGAGCACCGACACGCGCGACACCATTGACTGGCTTCTCAAAAACGTCGAAAACAACAGCGGCCGCGTTGGGATGTGGGGCATCAGTTTTCCGGGCCACTACGCAGCTCAGGCGCTGATCGATCCTCACCCGGCTCTCAAAGCGGTCAGCCCGCAGGCGCCGATGGCGGACAACTGGCTTGGAGATGACATGCACCACAACGGTGCGTTTTTCCTTCCCCATGCGATGAACTTCATTTCAGGATTCGGAAAGGCGCGCACCGGCCCAACTCAGAATTACGGCCCGCGCGCATTTCAACACGGCACGCCGGATGGGTACCGCTTCTTCCTCGAGATGGGCGCGATACAGAACTCCTTGACGAAATACAACATGGAGCAGATCGCGATCTGGAAGGAGTGGCTTGCGCACGGCGACTACGACGACTATTGGCAAAAGCAGAACGTCCCCCAGCACCTCAAGAGAGTCACGCCCGCAGTGCTCACTGTCGGCGGATGGTTCGACGCGGAGGACTTGTACGGCCCTTTGGCGATCTACGCCGCAATCGAGAAGAACAACCCGACCGCGACAAGCACGATCTGCATGGGCCCGTGGTATCACGGCTCATGGTCGGGAGGGCCCGGAAACGCCCTTCACGACATCGTGTTCGAAGTGAACACGGGCGAAGACTTCAGGAATAGGCTGCAACTCCCGTTCTTCGAGCACTATCTGAAGGACGAGCCTGCAGCGAACATCCCGGAAGCGCTGATGTTCGACACAGGAGCGCACCGATGGAAGGAGTTCACACAGTGGCCGCCTGCGTCAAGATCCGTTAGCCTTTACCTCGACGCGAACGACCGGCTTTCTTTTTCCGCTCCCACGTCCACCTCGACGACCGCGTTTGACGAGTACATCAGCGATCCAAAGCGACCGGTTCCATCGAGCGCCGAGATCAGCGTCGGCATGCCCAGGCGATACATGATCGAAGATCAGCGATTCGTTTGGTGCCGGCCGGACGTGCTCTCCTATGAAACCGAACCGCTGAAAGAAGACATCACGCTCGCCGGACCGATCCGAGCGACGCTTTGGATTTCCTCGACCGGCACGGACTCCGACTTCGTCGTGAAGTTGATCGACGTGTTCCCCAACGATGCCCCGAACAACTCCCCCAATGGTTCGGACGTTCGCATGGGCGGATATCAGATGCTGATTCGCGGCGAGCCGATGCGCGCGAAGTACCGCAACAGTTGGTCGAAACCCGAACCGCTTCGCCCCGGACAAGTGACGAGGGTGGAGTTTGTGCTGCCCGACGTGCTGCACACTTTCAAGACGGGACACAAGATCATGGTGCAAATCCACAGTTCCTGGTTCCCGGTCGTGGATCGAAATCCGCAGGTCTTCACGGACATCTATCGGGCGAAGGACTCGGACTTCAAGAAGGCAACGCAACGTGTGTACCGTTCCCGCGAGGCGGCGACGAGAATCACAGTCGGCAGAATTCCGGGCTAAGCGCGAGAATATCTCTCAAAGACAACCTCCACTTCTTCGATTCGTGACGTTGCGGACCCGGTGATTGGACAACCGGTTCCGCCATAATCGGAGCATGAAAGCGCTCGTCGGAGTTGATTCGGGGGACGGGTACGTTGCGGCCGTCCAGTGGCTCATCCGGCTGGACTTTCAAGAGTGCACCGCCGTCGCGTGCCACGCGATCGAACCCGTCACTGCCCTCGGACCCGCCATCGCGCCCGACTTCGGCGCTACCTACGGACTGGACATCGCGAGGATCGAGCGCGCGGAGAAGGAGAGAGGGGAGGAAGTACTCACGCACGCCAAACTCCTGCTCGACGAGGGCGGAATCCCAGCCGAGACGACGCTCGTCTACGGCCATCCCGACGACGAACTCATCCGGTGCGATGCCGAGCATTGCGCCGACCTGATCGCGATCGGCTGCGAGCAGAAGGGCGAGTTTGGTTCCGCCGTGTTCGGCAGCGTATCGAGAAGCCTCACCTCGCACGCTCAGAGTTCTCTCATCGTGGCGAAGACCCGGCCGAGCGAAGGCCCGATCCGAGCCGTCTTCGCAACGGATCACTCCGAATACGCGAATCGTTGCCTCGACGAGTTGATCCGCCTCGCGCCGAAGGGCATCACGGAGTACGTGGTCGCATCCGCCTACCAGATCGAGGGCGGAAGGTCGCGGGTCGCGATTCCTGGGCTCACAGCCGCGGTCATCGATGAGGCGGAGCGGCAGATCACCGAGAGGAACGAGGCCATTTGCGAGCGACTCTCCTCACTGGGGGCCTCCGCGAGTTCGAAAGTCGTCCAGGCTCAGCCGGTCGAGGGCCTTCGCAAAGTTATGGAGGAGTCCGGCGCTAACCTGCTCATCGTGGGCGCCAAGGGGCACACGGCCCTCGAGCGGTTCTTCGTCGGCAGCGTCACTTATCGGCTCGTCGCGGAATCCAAGCAAACGATGCTCGTCCTTCGCCCTTAACGAGAACGAAATCGATGTGCGAGCGTATGAGTGAGATTGGATGCTGCTGAAGAATCATGCGGACTTCGCCCTAAACCCTGAGTTCGAACCAAAGGGTGACCAGCCGGAAGCGATCGACTCACTCGTAAAAGGCCTAAACTCCGGCCTGCGATTCCAGACGCTTCTCGGAGCGACAGGCACGGGCAAAACCTACACCATGGCCAGCGTGATCGCGCGAGCGAAACGACCTGCGCTCGTCATCGCGCACAACAAGACCCTTGCCGCTCAGTTGTGCCAGGAGTTCCGCGCGTTCTTCCCCGAAAACTCGGTCAACTACTTCATCAGTTATTACGACTACTATCAGCCGGAAGCGTACGTGCCCCAAAACGATCTCTACATCGAGAAGGACGCGAGCGTGAATGAGGAGATCGATCGCTTGCGCCACGCAGCCACGCAAGCCGTGCTCGAGCGGAGAGATGTCGTGGTGGTCGCCTCCGTGTCCTGCATCTACGGTCTGGGAGATCCGGAGGCCTACCGAGAGCGCGTGCTCACCTTCGAAACCGGCCAGCCCTTCCACCGAGACGACGTGCTGCGCGCGTTGGTGCAGATGCAGTTCAGCCGCAACGACCTCGTTCTGAGCCGGGGCACATTCCGCGTGCGCGGAGATGTCTTGGAGATTCAGCCGAAAGACGAGGAGATCACGACTCGAATCGAGTTTTTCGGCGACGAGATCGAGAGGATTCGCCTCGTCGACCCGTTGACTCAAGAGGTCCTCGACGAGCCGCAGCGCGTAAGCATCTTCCCCGCAACTCACTATGTGACCCCGTACGAGAAGATTGAGGCGGTCATATCCGACATTCGATTCGAACTCGAGGCGCAGTGCGCGAAGTTCAAACAGGAGGGCAAGTTGCTGGAAGAACAGCGCCTCCGGCAAAGAACCGAGTTCGACATCGAGATGATTCAAGAACTTGGGTACTGCAACGGAATTGAGAACTACTCTCGCTTCTTCGAAGGCAGGGAGCCCGGCACGCCACCCTACACGCTGCTCGACTTCATGCCAAGCGACACGATTGTGTTCATAGACGAGAGCCACCAGACGGTTCCTCAGTTGAACGCCATGTACAACGGCGACGTACAGCGGAAGGGAACGCTCGTAGACTACGGATTCCGGTTGCCGAGCGCGCTCGACAACAGGCCGCTCAAGTTCGACGAGTTCCTTTCGCGAGTCGGCCAGGTGGTTTTCGTCAGCGCGACGCCGGGGCCGTTCGAAAAGGAGAACAGTTCGGCCGTCGTGCAGCAGATCATTCGGCCCACCTATCTGGTTGACCCGGAGGTAGAGATTCGTCCGACAAAGGGACAGATCGACGACCTCATCTCGGAGATTCAGGCCCGAGTCGGTCGGAAAGAGCGGACGCTGGTCACAACGCTCACGAAGAAGATGGCCGAGGACCTCACGGGCTACCTCCAGGACCTCGGCGTCAAGGTGCAGTACATTCACAGCGACATCCATTCCCTCGAAAGACCGGAGATTCTCCGCGATCTGAGGCTCGGTGTCTATGATGTGGTGGTTGGAGTGAACCTCCTCCGAGAAGGGCTCGATCTGCCGGAGGTCACGCTCGTGGCGATCCTCGACGCCGACAAAGAGGGATTCTTGCGTTCGGAAACGTCGTTGGTGCAAACGATTGGTCGCGCCGCGAGGAATATCAACGGGAAAGTCATCATGTACGCGGACATGGTGACGGGTTCCATGCAGCGCGCGATTGACGAGACGGAGCGCCGCCGCAAGATTCAGATGGATTACAACGAGAAGTACGGAGTCGCGCCGCGCACCGTGACGAAGGCCGTTCGCGAGACCGTCAGGAGCTACGAAGCCATCGCGGAGCCTGCAGAGACGGAGTCGCGTGCTCCCCGGCGCGTCGGAGACGGAGAACTCCTCCTTGAGGACATCCCGGTGGAAATCGCGCGGCTTGAGAAGGAGATGCGCGCGCACGCGAAGGAGATGCGATTCGAGGAAGCAGCAAAGATCCGCGATGAGATTTTCGAACTGCGCAAGATCGGCGGCCTTGCAGATCAGGCCGCTCGAATGATCCACCGTCCTCAGCGGGGCAAGGACCTGAAGTACTCGGGGCGGCGACCAAGAAGGTGAGCAGCCGCGCTTTTGTCGGTGGCCGTTGGTGGCGGGACGGCGCCGCGTTCTCATTCCTCGTCGAGAACCGTCGAATCGTCGCCCATGGAGTCGATCCATCGTTTGCCGATGAGATCGTGAATCTGGACGGCGCATTTGTCATGCCCGGTTTCATTGACTGCCACATGCACGTGTTGCCTGCGGGCCTCCAAGCGCTCCAACTCGATCTGTCCGGCGCGTCTTCTCGCGAAGAGGTCTTGCGCAGAGTCAGGGAGCGCGCTGCCGATTTGGCGCCGACCGACTGGGTCCTCGCCGTTCAGTACGATGCGAATCGTTTCGAAGATGGCATCGACGTCGGCGCGGATGAGTTGGATGCCGCCTCTGGTGGACGGAAGACGATCCTTCGCCATTCGAGCGGGCACGCGTGTGTGGCCAGCAGGTCGGCTCTCTTGGAGGCGCGTGTCAGGGCCGATACGGAAGACCCGCGGGGGGGGACGATCGTCCGGAACCGGAGCGGCGAGCCGACCGGTTTGCTCCTTGAAAACGCAATGGAGTTTGTCTATCGCAAGGCGCCGGACCTACCGCCCGATCAGTGGCCGGACGCGATCGACGCCGTCTCCGCAACGCTCCTGTCCAAGGGCATCACGTGCGCATCCGACATGATGACCGGTCAGCGGGGACTCGCGGCCGAGCTTGCGGCATACCGAAACGCCCAATCCAAACTCCGCATCCGATTGTTCGTTCAATGGAACCGCATGTTCGGTAAGCACGCTGAACCGGATGCGCAGCTTCCAGACGACGATCGGCTTCGGTTCTTGGGCGTCAAACTTTTCGCAGACGGTGCGATTGGAAGCGGTACGGCAGCGATCTATGGAAGTTACACGTCGGGCGGAGACGGAACTCTCATCTATCCTCCCGAGGAACTCAAGCGGCGCGTGCTTGCAGCCGACGAAGCCGGATACCGAATCACGATTCACTCAATCGGCGACAGGAGCACCGATTTGGTTCTGGATGCCTACGAAGCCTGCGCCGACCCGTCCAAGCACCGCCTGGAGCACGCGATGCTCCTGAGTGACGAGCAGATTCAGCGCATTCGCCGCAGTTCGATTCGCGTGACGATGCAGCCGGAGTTCCTCCTGGCATTCGGGCCCGCCTACATGCGAAGGTTGGGGCCGGAGCGAGCAGCCAACCTGAAGCGCATCCGCTCCCTACTCGATGCAGGCATCATCGTCGGCCTGTCGAGCGACAACCCGATCGTCCCTGGCGACCCGTGGACCGGCATTCGCGCGGCGGCCATGAGGCCGGACGGATTCAATCAGGCGGAAGCGATCAGCCTTCGTGAAGCGGCGATTCTCTACACACAAGGCGCAGCGGCGGCGAATTTCGAGGAAACCGAAATGGGATCGCTGGATCCCGGCCAACTCGCTGATTTCCAACTCTACGACTCAGATCCGATCGAAGGAGACGGAAGGCTCATCGCGACCTTCGTCGGAGGCGAGCAAGCCTGGCCGAAATCGGAGGAATAGCGCTCTCCGAGGCCTCTATCCGGGAGGCCAAGCCATCGGCCGCCCACCCAACACGTGAACGTGAAGGTGATCTACCGTCTGCCCGCCGTGCTGGCCGCTGTTAATCACTAGGCGATATCCAGATCTCTCCACGCCTTCGATTCTCGCCACCTCAGCCGCGGCGAGCAGAAGCGATTGAAGGTCATCTTCGCTCGTCGCCGACTCGATCCCCTTCACCCACTTCTTGGGGACGACGAGCACGTGGACGGGCGCCTGCGGATTGATGTCTCGAAACGCAACGACTTGATCCGTCTCGTACATGATGTCAGCCGGGACTTCCCTGCTGATAATCTTCGCAAATATCGTATCCATTTTTAGTTCACTACCCTCAATTCGGTTCGGTCCTCTGCAATGCACAAGTTCGCTACCGCCTCACCGAGCGCGACCGAGCGTCGCTCCTCATCCAGCCGCACGTCAACGAATTTGCCGATCATCGCCTCCGGACCTGGAAACAGCGCTTCGATGTAATTCGGCGTGTGACCCTTCAAAAGGCCCGTAGATCTATCTTTCGTTTCGACCAGCACCGGCAGAGTCCTCCCGAGATGGCGTCGCACGAATTCTCTCCGAGTCCGCTCTGTGACCTCCATCAGGCGGATGCTGCGCGCCTGCTTCTCGGCCGGAGCGACTGGATCCCCGAGGGCCTCGGCGCGCGTGCCCGGCCGCTCGCTAAACCTGAAGATGTGCGCACGCGCGAATCGAACGGCCTCGCAGACTTTCACTGTTTGTTCGAACTCTTCGAGCGTCTCCGTCGGGAAGCCGACCATGATGTCCGTCGTGATCGCCACGTCCATCACTCTGCGCTGCACCTCGTCGCACAGGCGAATGTAATCCTCCTGCGTGTAAGGACGATTCATGTCGGACAGCACTTTCGTGCTTCCCGACTGCAGCGGGATGTGCAGGTGCGGCGCGATCTTCGAGCCATCTCTCGACATCAGTTCGATCAATCGCGGTGAGACCTGCCGCATCTCGATGCTCGATATGCGGAGTTGATCGATGCAGTCCTGTGCGCAGAGCAATTCCACCAGTTCTTCGAAGTCCGGGCCGCCGCTTCCCGTTTCGGGCCCGTACGCGCCGATCAGAACGCCAGTCAAAACGATCTCGCGGAACCCTCGTCGCGCGTAGGCTCGACACTCCTCAATCACCTCCTCGAAATCTCGGCTGGTCATCACCGGCCTCGTCTTCGGGATCGAGCAGTAACTGCAGTGCACGCTGCAGCCGTCTTGAATCTTCACCGTTGCGCGCGTTCGGCCCGAAAACCCCGGCGCGGAAACCTCGCTGCTAGGGACGAGCCCCGTTGCGAATCCTGGATACGCTTTCAAGAACCGCTTGAGTGTCTCAAGTTTCTTCGGGTTGGGGACGACGAGGTCTGCCTCCTCGAACTCGCGACCATGATTGAGCGCCATCTGGCCGGCGCACCCGGTAACGATCACCTTCGCCTCAGGGTTCTGGCGGGCCGCACGGCGGACCGTTTGCCGGCTCTTGCTTTCAGCCTGGCCCGTAACGCTGCACGTGTTGATCACGTAGACGTCGGCTTCTGCGTCGAACGGCACGATGTCGAACCCTGCTCGCTCGAAATCCTCGAGGATCTTCTGGGTTTCGTACTGGTTGACCTTGCAGCCCAGCGTCGTGAAGGCGGCCTTGCGCACGCCCTATTTTCCCGCAACTCGCCGGCGCCCGGCGCCGTATCTCCAGCGTGGAGGAGCGGAAGCGAGTCCTATTCCCTGACCTGTCGGCGAACGCGTTCGTCACCGATGCCGACCGGAAGGCGCTCGCCGCGCTCGAAGCCGTGCCCCTGCTCCCGCAGGTTCTGAGGAAGTTCTCAGAGTTGGGTCTCGACCGTTGGTACTACTGCCTCAACATGTCGATGAGCGTCCGTTGCGGGCCGCGGCAGTATCCGACGGTGTATGGCATCTTCCAAGAGGCCACTCGAATCCTCGACATGCCTGAGCCCGAACTGTACATCAGTTCAAACCCGTTCCCCAACGCCTTCGCAGGAGGCGTGGAGCGTCCATACGTCACATTGCGAAACTCGATGTTGGACACTCTCACCGATGAGCAGCTCTACCATCTCATCGGGCACGAACTCGGTCACGTCAAAGCCGGGCACATGCTCTACAGGATGGTGGGCCGGCTTCTGCTTCCGCTTCTGCAGGCGCTCGGGAGAAGGCTCCCCATCCTCGGAGACGCCGCGGCCATTTCTCTCGCTTTGGCTTTTTACGAGTGGTTCCGGCAATCGGAGTTCTCATGCGATCGCGCTGGCTTGCTCGTTAGCCAGAATCTCGAAGACTCCCTTCGCGCAAACCTCGCGCTCACCGCAGGCCCGAATCGCTTCTCGAACGAAGAGTCGTTCGAAGTGTTCATGGAGCAAGCGCGCATCTATCAAGAGGCGACGCCGCTCGACCAACTGGGCAAGATCATTCTCTTCTTCGCAGGCAACTGGGCCTTCACTCACCCGATGCCGGTCGCGCGCGCTCAAGCGCTCGAAAAGTGGGCGGAGTCAGGAGACTACGCCAAGATTCTCCACGGCATTTACCCGCGAAACTAGCGCGCCGTCTCTTTCGCAGGTTTCGGAAGCCTCATCGGCAGCAGGATGACGAAGTGCGCGCCAGCGCCGACCTCTCCGTTTTCGTAAACGATTCCTCCGTGCGCTTCGGCAACGCCTTTCACGATGGACAACCCAAGTCCCATTCCCTTCGCACGCGACGAATGGTACGCGTCGAAGATGCGGCTCTTCGCACCGACGGGAATTCCGGGTCCCGTGTCCTCGACTTCGATGCGCACGTGCGAAGCCTGCTTCGCGCTCCAGCCAGCCTCGGCGAAGTCCTCTGCCGTCGCCCTTCGAGTCCGGACCGTAATGGAGCCGTGATCCACGAAGTGCAGGGAGTTTTCGACCAACTCGCCAACCGCTCTCTCGAGTTTGGAGGAATCGGCTTCGAACGGCTCCAGCGACTCATCCAACTCCAAATTGATTTGCACGCTGGGCGAGGTGAGTTTGAATCCCTCTACCGTTTCCCGGATGAGCGCGTTGACGTCCGTGAGGCTTTTCGAGAGTTTCGTCGCCGTGACGAAGTCACGGAAGTCCTGCAGGATCTCTTCGATTCTCCGCAGCCCGGACTGCAGATCGTCCACAACTCGCTTTGCCGCCTCGCGATCGAACGGCTCATCACCCACGAGGTGCCGGAGTTCGTTCACGTCGCCCGCCAAGGCGAACACTCGGTTCCCGATCATGTGCGAGGACCGCGCGCTCAACTCGCCCCACGCGGCCATGCGTTCACTCGTGAGCAGCCGTTCAAGAGATCGAATCTTCTCGATTCCGGTTCCGAGTTGTTCCGCAATCGCCATGAGCAGGTTCTCTTCGTCCTGCGTGAAGCGGTTGTCCACAAACCTGTTCTTCGGCAACTTTCGAATTGCGCGCATGCAGCCCATGCTTCGCCCGCGACTCAGAATCGGCACCGCGATGTACGCCTTGATCTCCTCGATCGGAAACTCGAGGTACTTTCCTCGCCAGCGCGGATCGGAAGAAGGATCCTCCAGGCGAATCGGCTCGCCGTGCTGACAAACCCACCCGGTCGCCCCCTCCCCGGGCTTGTACTTCGCATCCGGAGAAAGCGTCGAGGAGCCAACCGTGTCCTTGAGGACAAACGCCTGCTCGACTTCGTCCCAGAGAAAAATCGAATAAGCGTTAACGCGGATCACGTGCTGAGTCACTTCAGCCACTCGCTCAAGAAGTTCCTCTTCAGTTTTCGCAACGTCGAGAGCGGTGCCGACTTTCAAGAGCGCTTCTTCGCGAACGCGCGCCATCTCCCGGTCCTCGGCAACCCCTGCGATCATCGCGAGCAGCTCGAGAACTTCGCGATGTTCATCTAAGAAGTAATCTTCTTTCGGCGACTCGACGTTCACCACGCCGCGCACTCGCCCATAACTGTCCACGATCGGTGAAGCGAGTTCGCTCACGCTCGTTTCGATCAATCGCTTGTAATGTGTGTCCTTTCGTACGTCACCTGTGACATAACTCTTTCCAGTTGCAGCAACGAAAGCCGTGATTCCCTCTCCCTCGTCCTCGCCGACATTGATCCTCTCCCCGAGCATGGAAGGCATCCACTCCTTCCCGAAGCCCGCGCGCAGCGTCATGTACCCAAGGCCCTCGTTGTACAGCGCGACCATCGCGTTTCTTCCACCCGTCAGTTCGACCGCCTTCGCACAGATTTCATAAAGAACAGGCACGGGATCGCGGCTGAACAGCGCTTGCGACAATAGGTTGCGGACGATGGCCGGCGTGACCACGACCCGATTATGACGGCTGGTATCCTCGAAGCGTGCGCCGAGGGATCGCAGACGTTGGCTCGAACTCTCTGCTCCTCGTCGTCGCCGAGCGCGTGGGAGAAACGTGGCAGGAGATCACCGAAACGAGCGTGGTGACGGGACTCGGCGCGGGCACGAAACAAACGCGTCTGCTCTCGCAAGATGCGATCAAGCGAACCTTGGAGGCTCTTGCCGCAGCCAAGCGCGATGCCGACTCACTCGGCGCTGAGTTGTTCTCGTTCGGCACCATGGCCCTGCGAATCGCGGACAATCGCGACGAATTCCTCTGCCGCGCGAGGGAGCAAAACACGCCGGTCACCGTGCTGAGCGGCGAAGAAGAAGCGACGCTTGGCGCCCTTGCCGTCCTCGAAGACCCTGCCTTTGCGGGCGAGACTTCGATCACCGTGCTCGACATCGGCGGTCACAGCACGGAGGTCTCGTGTCACGAACTTCGGGGGGGCCGCTGGGAATGCCTCTCATCGGCGAGCATTCCGATCGGCACTCTTGCGCTGCGTTACGGCGCCCTCTCCGATGAGTCGCCCGACGCCGGCGAACTTCTCCGAGCGAGCCGAGAAATCGACGCTGAAGTCGAGCGATTCGTCCCCAACGGATTCCAGGGAAAGGCCGTCGCGCTCGGCGCATCCGCCACGAATCTGGTCACGGTCCGAGACTCCATCGTCCCCTGGGACGCCTCTCGGGTCCATCTCGCTGACCTCTCCTTCGAGGAGGTCAGCCGCTTCGCGGGAGGCCTGTCTCGCCTCGGCGACGCGGGGCGACGGGCCCTCGTCGGCATAGAGCCCGGCCGCGAGACGACCCTCCATATCGGTGCGCTCCTCCTCGAACGCCTCCTCTACGCCCTGCGCGTCGAGCGGTGCACCGTCAGCACGAAAGGCTGGCGCCACGCCATGTTGGGAAGAGTCGAGGAGCACTTTGGCGGGCCATAGGGTCAGTGGCCAGCCCGCCGCTCGACTCACGAGTCGAGTCAAACGGCCCGTGGCATAGCCCAGAAGGCCCAGTGTGGGCGCCAAGATGAAATCCCGGGCACTCCATTGCGTCTAAGAAGGTGGACTATGCGCGAGATGAGGAGACGCCTCAGTTCGATGATCGCCCTCGGATTGACCGTGGGCGCGTTCCTGTACATCTCCGCCCTCGGCCCAGACCCGGGTGCAGGCGACCTCCCGTCCGACGCAAAGCCCATTCGAGTCACACCAGTGAACCAAGCCGGAGCAAAGGCCCCCGAAAGTGAGTGGTTGGGCACGATGTCGCGCGCGGAGTTCCCCGCGACCGTCGTGGTTCGCTCCGAAGGCGCCTGGAAGGCGTTCTGGCGGCGATGCCACCCCGGAGATCCGCCGCAGGTGGACTTCCGCAAGAACTTCATCCTCGGCGCCTACGCAGGGAGGCAGACGACTGGCGGATACTCCATCCACGTCGTGGCCATCGAAGAAACGCCGACCGAGTTGGTCGTTCGCTTCGAAGTCACGGTGCCGGGGCCGAACGACATGGTGACCCAGGTGCTCACATCGCCCTATCACCTCAAGGTCGTCCCCCGATCGAATAAGAAGATCCGGTTCGAAGGCAAGGTGCTGGAGCCTGCGGGTCTGAGCCCGTCTGAGCGCAGGCGCTTCACCGAGTCTGCCGCTTCCTACTTGCGCAGTTTCTGGAAGCTGGACCTCGGCGGCGAAGCGGCCATCTGAGGCAATCGGCCGTCCAGTCGTCGGGAGAATCCCGACGAACTTGAAGTCACAGGCGCTTTGGAACCTCTTCTGGGTCGGTCTTAAGCCCGCAGCCCAGTTCTTGGTTGGCGCGGTTCTCCTCGGCTTCGACGCGGCCCTGTCGGGAGAGTACTACTCGGCCCTTCTCGTCTGGACGGTCGGATTCGCTCTCTGTGCCCCGATCATCGAGCGGCACGTCGTCAGCCTCGCGCACCGGCAGAACGCGCCGGTCGGCGTCGCATGCAGGGCGCTGTTCTGGCGAATTCTGATGCTTGGCGGCGCAGCGGCGCCGGTCGCTGCGATCGCGATCTCTTGGGCGACTTCGATGTCCGTCCCACAGGCGCTCGCTCTGCTTGCGCCAGGAGTCGTGAGCGGCACATCGGAAGCGATCCTCTGGGCGATCCATGCCGAAAACGGCGACTACAAGAAGTTGGCGGCAACGCGCGGCATCTCCGTCGTTGCGTTCACTCTTCTCGTCGCTTGCTTCGCGATATATGGCAACACGATCCTGATTCTTGCGGCCCTTGGTGTCGAGAGTTTGATCGTCGCCAGCGCGACCGTTCGCGAACTTTCAAAAGTAAAAGCCCAGCCATTCGCCACCGAATTCAAAAGGCTCTTCGGCTTCTGGACTCTCAAGATCGTGTCTTACGCCAATCAGCAGAATGAGGCATGGCTGATTCTCGGCGCGCTATCTGCTCCCTTGCTGGCAACCTACCGCGTCGGCTCAACTCCCAAGACGATCGCAATGCTGCTCGGAGGCGCGATCTTGCAGCCGATCCTCTTCCGCGTCGGCTCGCAGAGTTGGGAGGGGGGGCGGCATGCGGGTCAACTGCAGGCTCAACTCGCAACTGCCGTTCTCATCGCGGGCAACAGTGTAGTCTGCTTACTCATCCTCTTGGCCGTGGGCCTCTTCCCTCAGTTGCGTGCCCCCTACGGAGAGGCGATGCAGATCGCGGTCGTCCTGGGAAGCGTGTTCTCGGGATTCAGTTGGTCGTCTCTGTTGGGAGCGTCCATCGTGACGAATGCGGGCCTCATTCGACTCCCGATTTACGCGCACTTGTCGTCCATCGCGATTCGGTGCGCTCTATACGCTTACCTGATCGCGAACCAAACGACTTCAGTGCTCCTGGTCGTGCTCATCTCCGAGTCCGCGTCCTTCATCTGCACCGCAATCTTCTGGCGGCCGATCCTTGCGCGCAAGCTCTGGTCTCTCTCTCCAACTGATCTCTCCCGGTGGGTGCTTCGCGGCGCATTGGGCGCGCTCGCCTGCTACTTGGCCATCGTTGGGTGGGGCACTACTCTTTGGGTCGCCGCTGCAGCAGCCCTGCACTCACTGCTCATTCTGGAAGCGCTGGTTTCGGCCCATGGAAACAGGATCGCTTTACGGGGAAACCTCCAGCCAATCGTCCCACACAGTGGCGCCGCTGAGTGAGAGAAGCCCATACTCCGTCCAATAGGGCTGCGTTCCGGGCCCAAACTCCACCGACAGCCCGAAACTGTTCGGCGAAAGCGAGTTGTGCACGTTGTGCACGATTGCTGCATCGAACGCGCTGATGACGTTCGTGCAAGCGTTGTCGATCTCCGCGTTGTTGATGAGACCGCTCAGAATTGTTGTGAGATGCCGCAGGTCGCGATAGACGCGGAGCGACGTCGGGCTATAGGATTGCGCTTGCTGGCGCGCTGCGATGATTTCGTTGTTGTACGTGCCCTGGTTGTTGAGCAACGCCTGACCCAACCCACTCAGCGCTGTCGCAAGCCCCGGCAGCGCGCTTGTTCTGACTGAGCTCTGCGTGATCTTGCGCGTCTCACCGTAGAACTGCAGCATCCCCGTCCCGAAGTGCTCCAACATGCTCTCCGTCGATTGGTCAGGATCTGTGCGCAGCGGGCCGAATACGAGATCGTAAGGCAGCCCCTCCCCGGGGGGACTCTCTTCGGAACCCACTACATAGTCGCAACGATCCTTGATCTCATATGCGACTTCGATCATCTGCATCAAACTCGCATCCCAAGACACGACATCGAGTCGGTCCGGCGTGTCGAGGGCCTGCGCGAGTTCATATGTTCGAATATAGGTGAAGAACTCGTCGTCGAAACTGACGCCACGCGTTCCGCCGATGTTCGGATCACGAAGCCGCCATCCCGAACCATGATTCCAAATCACAAGCACGTACCGCTGCGCCGGATAATATGTTTGGACCCAACTCGCGAACTGACGCAAAGTGTCCTTGTTGCCCATGTCGACGGAGGTACCCATGTCCTGGATCAGTTCGCTTCGCACGTCATTCCACCCGTTGCCGCTCGAGTTGTCGTACTCGACGAGGTAACGTCGCGTGCCCGTCCATGGCGCGCCGAAGCCCAATGCCTGAACCCTCTTCCACTGCACCACGAACCTCACATCGGGGTTGTTCGCGACCCGCTCCATTTGGTTCACGTTTAAGTCACTGAACTGATCGAGGTCGTTCGCGGCGTTCATGAACACCATGATCGTCCACTTGGTCGTCGTCGTGTTCGCCGCCTCGACCGTAATCACCGCGCTGTTGAACTGCCCCGAAGTCGTCTCCGTCGCTCGGACAATGCCCGTCCCTTGAAGTTGGCCCACCACGATGCCATCCGAGTTCACCGAGACTCGGTCGTTCAGCGCCTGCCACACGAACGAGCCTGGCGGCGTAAACGTCGCCACATCGGCCGCCGTCCTGGCCGTCGCGTAGAGCTGGATGCTCCGCTGCACCTGGATCGTCGCCGTCGCCGGGACGACGCGCACATGGTCCACGGCCCCCTGGGCGACCGTCTGGTAGGAGTTCGAGGTCCGTGAGACCTGGGCTTGGTCCCGCAGGACGCCCAGGACGGCCCCCTGGCCCCCAGGCTGTGAATACTGCGTGACCTGGATCTCGTACACGCCGGAGGGAACGGAGTTGAAAGTGACCTGGGCGACCCCGCCGTTGTTGTCCATGCTCCGGAGGAGCACATCGCCCCCGCTGGGATTGATGAGCCGAACGACCTGGCTTTGGGGGGTCGTGGCTCCCGTCCAATCGGTCGAATACAGGAAATTCAGGAGCGAAGGGCCCCCTCCGCCAGAGGTGCAGGACCCAACAAGAAGCAGAATGGGCGCGGCAAGGAGCGCTACGGTGAACCGGGGCATCGGCGGCACACTACCTTAGACGGTCAGACGACTCGGAATCCTCGGATGTTCCGGCCTTGACTTCAGCCCGCCCCGGCCGCCATAATTCGCCCTCGCGTCTTCGCGCGCACCCCTTATGTACGCCGTAGTCAAGACTGGTGGCCAGCAGTTCAAGGTGACCGAAAATCAGGTCATCACGATCAACCGCCTGTCCGGCGAGGAGGGCGACAGCGTGGAGATTTCCGAGGTCCTCCTCGTCGCCTCTGACAAGGAGACTAAAGTGGGCACCCCGTACGTCCCAGGCGCGAAAGTCGAGGCCCAGATCGTACGCCACAAGTTGGGCAAGAAGATCGACGCCTTCAACTACAAGGCGAAGAAGAACGTGCGGAAGCAGTGGGGCCATCGGGCGGCGCTCACCGAACTCAAGATCACCAAGATCGCAGCCGGGAAGTAGACATGGCACACAAGAAGGGAGTCGGTTCATCTCGTAACGGGCGCGAAAGCCAGTCGAAGAGACTTGGCGTCAAGCGCTTCGCGGGCGAAAAGGTGCGCGCAGGCAGCATCCTGGTCCGGCAGCGCGGCACGAAGTTCCACCGCGGCGTGAACGTGGGCATCGGCAACGACCACACCCTGTTCGCCCTCGTGGACGGAGTCGTCAAGTTCGAAGGCCCGGAAGACAAGCGCCGCGTCGCCGTCTACCCTGCCGAGTAGTCAGCCCTCGGCTCTCGCCCAGCTCTGTGGGCAGGTATCTTTTCTACCAACGTGATGACGCGGGTCCTTCCCGTTTTGCTCGCTATGGCCGCCCAGGCCCCCATTCCGCAACTTCAAGAGCAGATCGAGCGAATCCGGAGTGAGGCGAATCTGCCCGCTCTCGCCGTGGGCGTGATTGCCGACGGCCGGGTTGCACAAGTCGAGGTCTGCGGTGTCCGCAAGTGGGGCGACGCGACCAAGGCCACCCTCTCCGACCGCTTCCATCTGGGTTCGGTGACGAAGTCCATGACGGCCGCGGTCATTGGCCGCCTCGTGGACAAGGGGAAGCTCCGATGGCAGCAGACCCTTGCGGAGTCCTTCCCCGGAGTCGAGATGCACAGCGGATATCGGTCGGTGACGCTTGCAGATCTTCTCGCGCATCGATCCGGAATGACCGATGCCACGTTTCCTGAAGGCGGCGACTGGCGCCGAGCCGCATCCGATCTCCGGGCCTTGCGCTACGAGTATGTCCAGGCAGCGCTGAAGACGCCGCCGATCAACACCCCTCGCACCGAGAACCACTACTCGAATCGTAACTTCGTCATCGCCGCCGTCATCGCGGAGCGCTCGGAAGGCGCGCCGTGGGAACAGTTGATCACGCGGGAGCTCTTTAAACCGCTTGGCATCGAGTCCGCCGGCTTCGGCGCGCCGGGCACGCCCGACAAGGTGGAGCAGCCTTGGCCCCACTCCTGGAAGAAAGACCAACCGTCACCCGGACCGTACGTCGACAATCCCCCAGTCATCGGCCCCGCTGGGACGGTGCACATGAACATCCGTGACTTCGCGAAATTCGGCGCATTCCTCGTTTCCAACCGCCCGGAGCTGTTCTCGAAGAAGACGTTTGATTTCATGTACGCCCCCCCGGCTTCCGGGGACTACTCGATGGGACTCGTCTATCTCGAACGAGAATGGGCGGGCGGAAACGCCATCTTCCACAACGGCAGCAACACGTTGAACTTCGCCGTCATGTGGCTGTCGCCGAAGAAGAGGTTCGGCGTCGTCGCAGCAACAAACTGCGGAGGAACTGTCGCGGAGCGGGCCCTCGACGATGTCGCTGCTCTCGTCATCCGAGAACTGACTAAGGGCGATAGATAAGAATCCGCTCGACGTATCTCGCGAGCAGATCGAATTCCAGGTTGACCTCCGAGCCCTCTCGCATCTGCCCCAATGTCGTGGATTCGAGAGTGTGAGGAATGAGCCACACATGGAAGTCGTTCGCGTTCGGCTCGACGACTGTCAGGCTGACGCCATCGACCGTGATGCTGCCCTTATCCACAAGGTACTTCGCGAATTCGTCGGGCGCGCGAAACGTGAATCGCTCGCCAGCCGCCCCTGATTCCCGCCTCAACAGGGCTCCGACACAGTCCACATGCCCGGACACGAAGTGTCCTCCCATCGGGTCGCCCACGCGCAGCGCGAGTTCTACATTCACCGCCGTGTTCTGAGAAAGCCGTCCGAATGTCGTGCGCGCCAGCGTCTCGTCGGACAATTCGAACGTGAGCGCATCGCCTCCGATGTGAGTGAGGCAGCAGCCGTTAATCGCAACACTGTCGCCTACCGAAGGCACTCTTGGAAGCGCGGCGGCAACTTCCAACCGGTGGCCAACGCTCAGCGTGCGGCCAACAGCCTGCACGATTCCCGTAAACATCAGTTCACCACTCTCGCGCGCACAAGCAGGTCTTCCCCGATCGCGCGCGTCTCGATCCACTCCACCTGGATCGCTTCATCCAGTTGAAATCCTGATCCCTGCAGCCACTGCGTCCCCCTCCCCAGAACCTTTGGAGCGACGTGCAGCTCGATCTCATCGACAAGCCCCGCTTCAAGGAACTGCGCCGCCGTCACTGCCCCGCCCTCCACAAGCACTCCAATCACCCCCTTCGAAGCGAGTTCAGAGAGAATCGCAGCCGGCGCGACCTTCCCATCCTCTTCCGGCAGGCTCACGGCCGACACATGCGGACCGGGAGGCTTCGCGTCGGGAGGCGAGAACCAAACAGTCGGAGCCGACGAATCCGTGAAGAGCGTGAGGGTCGGCCGGAGGTGACTGTGAGGTGCAACGATCACGCGCAGCGGCTGGTGTCGCTTTGGAAACGCGCGCACTGTGAGTTGAGGGTTGTCCCACTCAGCGGTCCTCGCGCCGACGAGCACGCAACCCATCTTCGCCCTCAGTTCATGTGCGCGATGCCTTGCCTGCTCTCCCGTGATCCAACGATTTGCGCCGCGCGAGTCCGCGATTAGGCCATCGAGAGTCACGCCCATCTTCAGGAGCACGAACGGTCGCCCAGTCCTGAACCGAAATGAATACACAGGGTTCGCCTGCTCCGCATCTTCCCTCAAGACGCCTTCAGCGACTTCGACGCCCTCCGCTCGCAGCCTCTCAGCCCCCCCCTGCGCGATTGGGTTCGGATCGGGAGCCGCGATGACCACCCTTTGCACGCCGCTCGCGAGAATCGCTTGCGTGCAGGGAGGAGTTCTGCCGTGATGGTTGCAAGGTTCGAGCGTCGCGTAGAGCGTGGAGCCACGCGCATTCGGCCCGGCTTGCTCCAGCGCGACGGCCTCCGCATGCGCGCAGCCCGCCTCCTCGTGATGGCCGCGCCCGATGACCGCTCCGTCTCGCACGACTACGCAGCCGACATTTGGATTCGGCGCAGGAAAGCCCTTCCTCGACTCTTCGATGGCAGCCGCCATCCAACGTTCGTCGTCGCTACTTCTCGTTGTCATCCGACTTCTTGGTGGGCATCGTCGCGACGAGGTCGACGAGGTTCTTCAATTGCTCTTCTGAGTACTCCGTGCGAATCTTCCTGAACATGAGCAATGCGCACGTGGCCGATGTCGTCAGCGATGCGAGGATGCCGACGATGTGGTACGCCATCTTTCTGGCATGCGCCTTCAGTTCAGCCCTCGGCGCGCTCGCTGGCGGACGCTGCACCATCAGGACTCCCAGACTGACCATGAGGCCCAACCCGATCAGCAGCGAGACTGTCGTTAGGATTCGAAGCGTTCGCATGCTGCGCTCCTGAGCGTCGCCAGTCGCTCTTTCGGATTGCCGCGGAACGTGAAACTGCCGGCGACCAAGACGTTCGCGCCCGACGCGACGGCCGCGGCCGCGGTCGTGTCGTCAATGCCGCCGTCTACCTCGATGTACGCACTTGGCGCCATCGCCCTCACTTCGCGGACCTTGGTCAGGCACTCATGGAGGAACGGCTGACCGCCCCACCCAGGGTTCACGGTCATGACCAACACTAAATCAACGAGTGGCAGCGCGTCGCGCACCATCTCCACCGGCGTCGCCGGGTTAATCGCAACACCTGCGGCGATTCCCTCCGCCCGAATGGACTGAAGCACACGGTGAAGGTGCTTGCAGGCCTCGACGTGCACTGTGATTCGGTTCGCTCCCGCCTCAACGAACGGTCGCACTTGCGTTTCAGGATGGTCCACCATCAAGTGGCAATCGAACGGCTTCTGGGTCAATCCGCGCAGCGAGGCGGCCATCTGGGCGCCGAAAGTGATCGGCGGCACGAAGCTACCGTCCATCACGTCGAGGTGAATCCAATCGCAGTCCGCCTCATCGAGCGCCTGCACCGCTTCGGCCATGCGCCCGAAGTCGGCGGACAGGATGGAAGGAGCCAGGAGGACGCTCATCCTTCGGTTCCCTTCCTGCGCACCGTCGTGTCGAGGTAGTCGTTGAAATAGATTCGGAAGATCGCTTCCTTGCCGTAGCCGCGAATCTGATTCAATACCACCTCATCGCCTCCCTGCTTCTCTTCCTCATAGATTACTTCGGTCTCGTTGCGCGCGTCCGTCATCTCGACGCGCACCATCACCGCGCCCGACCCCGCGACCTTGAAACTGAGCGACCAGGTGTTCGGAATCAACTCCTCGGCTCGCACGCCTTCATCGCGCGGACGCCTTCGCCCCGTGCTGACCGTGAGGGTGATCGCCGTCCCGCGCTCGACTCGCTCAGCCGGGCCCGGCTCCGTGTTGAGAACCAAGCCCTCCGGAATGTCGTCATCGGACTTCTGGCGCACGGTCGGGTCCATCTCCAATCCGGCCGCTTCGATCCGCGTCTTCGCTTCGTAAACGCTTAATCCTCGCAAGTCCGGTACTTCCACGACCCGGCTCCCAAGGCTTAGTACCACGCGGATGTACTGACCCTCCTTGATCGGGGTCTCAGCCCAGGGATCCATCGAGAGCACGGTTTGTGGGATCGGATACTGTTCGCTGTACTTCTCCCCGATGATCGAGAGTTTCAAGTTGAGTTTCTGCAGCGTCGACTTCGCTTCGTTTAGGTTCAGCCCAACGAGATTGGGCGCCTTGTGGACCTTCGCATGACTCAGGTTGGTGAAGATGTAGAAGGCGACGGCGAGGATCGCCATGCCCGCAAACATGAACACGAGCGCACGAAACCACAGAGGCACGTCGTCAGGTTCGCGATCAATCGCTTTGATCTGCTTCCTGGGCGCGACCTTTTTCTCGCCCTTGTATGTAGCGGCGTGAACCGCTGGGCCGAGTTTCTGCTCCTGCTTCTGCTCACCAAAGGTCTTCGGGCCCGTCACCGCATCGCCCCCACCCGAGAGGGGCCATGACAACTGCTTCCCAAATCGCAGGGCGTCGAGGAGTTTTCGCAAATCCGACACCAGCGAACCGCAGTGCGAATATCGTGTCAAGGGTTCTTTCGAAAGCGCCTTCATGACGATCTGGCTCAGCACTTCCGGAACAGCGGCGTTCAGTTCCTTGACGACGGGAACGGGAGAGTTCACGTGCTTCGCAAGAACCGCCGCCGCAGTCGGCCCGGGGAACGGCAATCGGCCCGTGAGGAGTTCGAACAAAATGACGCCGACTGCGTACACGTCGGTCGCGTAGGTCGGAAGTTCGCCCTCGATGATCTCGGGGGCAAGATACGGCGCCATCCGAGACAGCACGATCCCCCCCGCCGACTTGCTTGCGCCGTAACTCTGCCAAAGGCCAAAGTCAATCACCGCAACGCGGCCATCGAGGGTCGTCAAGACATGGTCAGAGCAGAGATCGCCGTGCGGCAGGCCCTGAGCGCGCGCGTGTTCGAGGGCCTCACAAATGCCGATCGCCATCTCGACAGCGACGGAAGGAGAAAAAGGGGCGACGCGCGCGATCCTCTCTGCAAGCGAGGCGCCCCGGATCAACTCACACGCAACAAACGGAGCGCCCTCGTGTTCATCGAGTTCGTAGACGTGTGCGATGTTGGGATGATCGAGCGTGCGAGTTTGATGCACCACCTGCTCCAAAGCCTTGACAAACTCAGGCTCCGTAGCAAAGGGCATTCGCACGACGCGGATGCACACCTCTGCGCCGCGCGTTCTATCTACCGCAGCATAGTTGTCGAAGACGGGGGACGACGAGAGCAGTTCGGTGATCTCGTAGCGCCCGCGAATCAGAGTTCCGATCAAGCCTAAGACTCCGCCTCCGTGTCGCGACCGAAGAACCAGTAGGCCAACGAGAGCACGAGAACCACCCAGCCAAACGCAAGGTTGGCTCCTGAGATCTGCTCCGTCCACTGGGCAAGTCGCCCCGTGAGCAGGAAGTACTGGTGCGCGGCGTAGCCGCCGAAAAGCGCCAGCCAGAGGAGCGACGCGACGAAGGCACGAGAGGAAGAACTCTTGTTCACTGTTCAGTCACCACCTTATGAAGAATGTCCGCCGGGACATTTTGAACGACTCCGAACTCCCCTATACTGGGAACGAGGGCCAGGGAGACCCCCCCGACAACATTTTTCTTGTCCGCCTCCATCGCTCGCTCGAGGTCGGCGATTTGGATTTCTCTCGGCAGTTCCGCTGGCAGGCCCGCCGCGCGAACCGCTTCCCGGATCCTATCGGACGTTCCAGGCTGGGTGAAGCCAATTGCCTCGCCGATCTGAGCCTCCAAGACCATCCCTACGGCAACGGCCTCGCCGTGAAGCATGCCCTGATAGCCCAGAGCGGCTTCGATGGCATGCCCTACCGTGTGCCCGAGGTTGAGCATCGCCCGCTGGCCCCTGCGGTCGAGCGGGTCCCCCCCGACGATGGAGGCCTTCGACTTGATCGAGAAGGCGATGATCTCCTCGAGAGTGTCTTCGTCCCGCGACATTGCCCCTGAGATCCAGGACTCCAGGCCCTCAAATCTCTTTGCGTCCAACAGCACGGTGTACTTAATCACCTCGGCAAGGCCACTTTTCAAATCGCGATCGGACAGAGTTGACAGCCATCGAGGGTTGATGACCACAGATGCGGGATCGTGAAAACTCCCCACCAGGTTCTTCCCCTCGGGCAAGTCGATTCCGGTCTTTCCGCCGAGCGAAGAATCAACCATGGCGATGAGGCTCGTCGCGCAATTCACCCAGGCGACTCCCCTCATGTACACTGCCGCTGCGAACCCCGCGAGGTCTCCGACGACCCCCCCTCCGATCGCGACCACTACGCTCTGACGATTCGCCCTCTGCTGCGCTAACCACCGTTCGAGTTCAAAGAGCCGTTCGTGGGATTTCGAAGACTCGCCTGGCTCGCAAACGAACACGGGACAAGTCACGCCATCATCGAGAACGGAACTCTGAACGTTCGAGTCGGTGACGACGAACGCGCCCTCATATCCATGCTCGAGAAGGCCGTTGACAACTTCCGCGACAGTATTGTTGCGGACCCAGACAGGGTAGGTGCCTGAAATCCCCGGAAATGCGAATTCACTCATGGGCCGCCACCCCGACCGCGCGAATCACCTGCGCGGCGACGTCTTCCACTTCGCCGTCCGCATTGACGGTGAAGTGAGCCTTCCTATACGCCGGCTCGCGCTCGCGCAACAGTTGCTCCACTCGTTCTCGGAGTCCACCGCTCAACAGCGGCCGGTGTGCGGTCTCGCCTTCGAGTCTCGCAATGAGCGGGGGCGGCTCTGCGCGCAAGTACACCACTTTGCCTAATTGCTGAAGCAGTTCGAAATTCCGTTCGCGCATAGGCGTCCCCCCCCCTGTCGCGAGCACCGCCGGCGCGTCTCCAGCCAGGAGGCTCTCGAGGGCCTCGCTCTCGAGTTCTCGGAAGCACTCCTCCCCCGATTCGTCGAACACCTCGGAGATGGAGCGCTGAGCGCGGTTCGTGATGACCTCGTCCAAGTCAATGAACTCCCAGGCCAGTCGGCGGGCGACCGCCTTGCCAACGGCCGTCTTGCCGCTTCCCATCATGCCGATGAGCACGATGCCGTTACGCATTTCGATCTCTAAAGTATGAAGCGACCCCGGGTCTTCGGGGTCGCTTCATTACAAGGAGGTAGGAAGGTCGACGTCTACGGCGCGCCGATCCCTCCACCGGTGGATTCGTCCTCGACGATCGTCGGCGTGATGAACACCAGGAGTTCCTGATTGTTCAGTTTCTTGGAGGTGGACCTAAATAGGCCGCCGATCAGAGGAAGGTCGCTGAGGATTGGGTACCTCTGCACCGTGAAGGATTCCTGCTTGCGCGTGAGGCCGCCGAGCACGATGGTCTCGCCGTTCTTGACCCTCGCGGTCACGAAGATCGTCTGCGAAAGCACGTCCGGGACTTCCGTTCCGTCCGGCGCTCGCCGGATTTCGCCGAATTCCGCGACCTGCGGGCTGATCGTCATGACGATCGTGCCGTCGCGGTTAATTCGCGGCTGAACGGAAAGTCCGCTCTGAACCGTGATGTTCTGGAGCGTGGGGGCAGAGATAACTTGCCCGTTGCCCACGGCGATCACCTGGTTCAGGATGATAAAGGTCGAGATCTGCTGAAGGATGAAGGCCGGTTGGTTGTTCAGCGTTCGAACGAACGGAGCGTTCACCACCGTGCCGTTGCCTTCGAGGAGCAGCGTGCGAAGACGGGTCGTCAGGTTGCCGGTCGCCCAGTTCACGAAGAACGGGTCGCCCGCCCTGGCTTGCGTTCCCGGCGTGTTGCCGAGGAACACCTGTCCTCGCTGGAACAGCCAGTCAATGCCGAAGTTCCTTTCTTGCGACTGCGACGTCGTGATGAACTCGACTTTGATGATGACCTGCTGCGGGGCGACGTCCAACTGGCGGATCAAGCGCTCGAGTTGCTGAATCGCGTCATCCGTTCCCTGGACGATCAGGCTGTTGTCGGTCGGATCGAACGTGACCCGATCGATGCCCTGCGGGACGAAACCTACGCCGCCCTGCAGGTTCACCTGACCACCTTGACCGAAGCCACCGCCTCCGCCCTGGCCGAATCCGCCACCGCCGAAGCCACCGCCGCCGCCGAACTGGCCACCGCCACCAAACTGGCCGCCACCACCCAACTGACCGCCACCACCCACGAGGCCGCCCTGATCAGAGCCGCCGGGGATCGTGATGCCGTTGTTGTTCGAGCCGGTTGCTGTCGGCGTCGGATTGAAGTTGGGGTTCGCTCCCGGGTTCGTCAGGTTCGTGTAAGACGCAGGCGAGTCGGCGATGACAACCGGATTCCCGGCGTCCTTGCCGATGTACGTCGCAGCGTGCATCTGCCGGAACCGAAGAAGGGCCTTCCACTCACCGAGACGATCCACTTCCTGCGCGAACAGCAGTTGAAGCATCTCGTGAGGATGGTAGTGCGTCAGAACGATCTTCTGAACGATCTTCGGCGCCTCAGGCACCACCACCGTTCCGCCGCTGTTGGCCGGCTCGACGGGCTTGGGGCCCTTCGGCATGATGACGTACACGCCGCCCGGGTCCTTGCGGAACTCGGCGCCCGCGGCTTCGCAGATGTACTTCATCGCGTCGTCGACTGTTACGCCGGTGAGGCTGAGCGTTATACGCTTGTATTCTTTGTCAGTTGGCGCAAACACGAACTGCAGGTTGAGCCCTGACACAGTCGCAAGCGTTTGCGTCGCGTAGTGAAGGTCCGCGTCGGCGAGTGCCACATCGAATCGCTTCACTTCCTGTTGGTAGGCGTCTTGCGTGTGCGCAGGGGCAACCATGACGAATGCCATGGCTGCCACCGCAACGCAGTTCAAGAGCAGACGCTTTTGCATGTCCTCCGTCCTCCTTGTACTTGTCTAAACGTGGCTGACGTCCGGCAATTAGCCGCCGCCGCCACCGCCGCCTTGGCCGCCGCGCGGACCGCCGCCGAAGCCACCGCCTCGACCGAATCCGCCGCCGCCGAAACCGCCGCCGCCGAAGCCGCCGCCACCGCGGCCGAAGCCGCCTTGGCCGAAGCCACCGCCGCCCTGGCCGAAGCCACCGCCGCCCTGGCCGAAGCCGCCGCCGCCGAAGCCTCCAGAGAAGCCACCTGCGAGCGTGCTCAACTCAGTCGGAATTCCGAATGAGGATTGCCCGGACAGCAGCACCGCGATCAGCATTGGGTCGGCGTGCTGGATGTAGATCTTCCTTGTAACTGAGCCGCTCGGGGGGGCCGTGCCCTGGTCGCTTCCGCCGCCAGCCGGTGCCGGCTCTTCGCGTCGGACGATCTGGTACACCCCGCCCTCCACGCGCCACGTCGCCTGAACCTGGTTCAGGATGTTCCGCAGTGCGGTTTCGAACGCGACGTTGGTCAGTTTCACTGTGACCGTGCCCTGAACGTCGTTGGCGATCGTGTAGTTCGTCACGCCTACGACTCCGAAGAGCATCCTCAAAGCGTCTCTGACATCAGCGTCCTGCAACTCGAGCGATGGAACGATCTGGTTGCGAGGGTCATTCTGCTGGGCAATCGAGGACGCGGGAGCCAAGAGCAGTACGCCCAGGGCCAAAGCGCCGATGATTGCCATGATACGGGTCTTCATATGGGTCACCTCCGATTCTTCAAACGCAAAACCTGTCTTATCGTTTCTCCAATTGTATCAGTCAATTGACGGACTGCCCACTCCGCCGCCGCCAACGCCGCCCGGCTGACCGCCGGTTCCGCCTCCGCCGCCGCCCGTGCCGCCGCCACCGCCGCCGGGAATCGAGGGCCTGGATTCCAGTCTCACGATGATGCGGTCAGGCCGCTTTCGCGGGTCCCGACGCAGAATCGCCTTCTCGGTGTCCACCGATTCCACGATCCATTCCGAGCCTGGGATCTGCTGACCGGGAGCCACGACGTACGTCCTGCCGTCCTCCATCTCGATGATGGCGGCCACAGTGTCTCCGAAGTAGATGCCGGCGATGCGCCGATAAGGCTGCGGCTCGACCGGGCGCAATTCCTCTGGGATCTCTTCGACGGGCGGGTCGAATTCTGTCGCGTAGGTGGGCGTGTGCTTCCCGAGGATGATCCGGGTGCGAATCGCCGTCTCAAAGCCCAACTCCTCGCCGAACATCGCGAACGGGTTCTTGCGGGTCAGGAACGACAGGCCCGCGGACTCGACGATTTGCGGGATCGTGTGGGGCTTGAGGTCACGCTTGACGCCCGCATCCGGGGGCTCAGGGGCTTTCGCTTTGAACTCAGCCTCGAGTTGGGTCGTCAGGTCGGGGACCGGCTGCACGGCGATGGGCTCGCGGGACTGGCAGCCCACGAGGGCGCCGAACCCGGCGAGTCCAACCAGAACCATCTTCCTACGATTCATCGCGTCTCCTAAAGTCATTGTCGGGCCTTACTCCGCCGCACCGCCGCCGACACCGCCGCCGGCCGGGGCTCCACCGCCCACAGGTCCGCCGCCGGTTCCGCCGCTCGTTCTCGGGCGAGGCCGCTCACCGGTACCGGAGCCCTGCTGGCCGCCTGCGCCTTGCGCTGGGGCGCTCAGGTCGGGAATCCTGCCGCTCTGTTCGGCGCCGCCAAACACGTATTCGGTGTTCACGTACGCGACGACCACGAGGTTGTAACTTCCTCGGAGCCGGCTTCCCGTGCCAGTAATGCCCAGGCCGCGAACCATCGCGACGTAGCCGGGGATCTTCGTCCAGGACCGAACGTGGTTCGTGATCTGATCGTAGGTTCCCTCGACTGTGATCGTGCCGAGGTCCCACACGCAGACCGGGAAGGGGATGGCCGGGTAGTGGAAGTAAAACTCGACCAATTCGTTGGGTAAGTCGGTTGGGTAGGGCACGAACGGGCCGACCTCGGCGTTCTGCACCGGCTGCAGGATGCGCACACCGCTCTTCTGGATCCAACTTCGCAGATCAGCTTCGACCTGCGAGTGCCACTTTCTCACGTCCACCGTGCTCTGCCATCGGTGAGTCATGAGGTTCATTCGCCCCATGCTCGGGGTCCGAGTGTCCGCGATCAGCTTCCACTCCTGTTCCGCCTCCGACACCTTTTCGAGCGCCGTGCGAACTCTCTCTTGGGCAGCCTTCTGGCTCTCGGCCGAGGCGATCTGCCGCAATTCAGCGACGTGCTTCTCCCAGTAGCCGATCTCGGTTCTGGTCTTGCTGATGGAGAAGAACCAGAAGCCGGCCCAGGTGACCAAGATCAGCACCAAGCCGCAGACGAAGAACGTAATTGGACTCAACCTAAACATCTGCTCACCAACCCATCCCCGGGCTTAACTGCCCGCGGCGCCTCCTGCTCCACCTGCGCCCGGAGGTCCACCGCCTCCCGGAGGCGCTCCGGTTCTTCCTCCAGGCCCACCGGCCCCAGGAGGTCCACCACCGCCCGGAGGCGGAGGCCCGCCGCCCGGCTGGGGTGCGCCACCCGGTTGAGGTGCGCCGCCACCGCTCGCTGCCGAGGTGAGCGTTGCCAAGGGATCAGGCGCCTGCAGACCGAACTCCATCTGAACCGTGAGGGTCACGTTCGACCATCCGGGGATGGGGCCACGATCGGCGATCTCAGGACTGTAGCCGAAGGGTCCTTCATCGTCTGGCGCAACCGGGGCAAACCCGCTCCGTCCCACGGCGACCGCGCCGGGGATTCGGAGGAGAGCGATCATGACGTCACTGTACTGCTGGAAAGTCTTGAGGTAGCCGTTGATCGAAACGGTGCAGCCGCTGGCTCCTGAACTTGTGGCGCTGATCGAACGAACTCGGAAGAAGGAAGGGATGTACTGCTTGACCAGGTCGTAGAGTTCTGGATACCGGTCCGTGGCCGCGTCCATGTCGGCGACCAGTTGGGTGTTCGTCAAAACGATCTTGGCGTCGGCGATGATCTGGTCCGCTCTTTGAGAGGCTCGAACCACCTTGTCGGCCTCCGGCTGTAAAAGCGCCGCTTCGGATTTGAAACTTTCGAGGTCGCCTACGAGTTTCCGGTTGTACATAAACGCGAGAACAAGCGAACCGAGCACGGCGATCAGCATGATCGTAAAGACGGACTTGCTTTGTACGTCCTTCCTGACTGTCTTCGGTAGTAGGTTGAGCTTCATCCTTTCGTCTGCTCCCGCTTAGTCGTAGGCAATATGTAAACCCATGCCGACCGCGACCGCGAATTCTGATGCCGCGGACTGCACATAGGTTTCACCTGAACCAGAAACGCTTACCTCGATTCCCTGGAACGGATTGATCTTCGTCACCGGAATGCTCAGGGACTTCTCGATGAACTTGTCGAGGCCTCTGAGGTTGGCGCCGCCGCCAGAGAGGGCGATCGTCTCGACCTCGCCGCCTCGGCTCTTGTAGTAGTCCACGGACCGCCTCAGTTCGGCGGCGAATTCGTCGAGGTGCGCAACCATCGCGCCCTGGATCTTCTGGAGGTCGCCGCCGCCCGCGTCTGGGGCAGGCGCAGCCTCGCCCTCTGCTTCGGGCTGACCGCCGCCGCCCTCGTTCTCGCCGGAGAACGGGTTATAAGGTTGGAAACTTGGCTGCATCGTCACTCCGGGAACGCCGAATGCGGCTCCTCCCGATTCAGGCGCGGCGGCCTGCGTGCGCTTCTTCTCTTCGGCCTCCGCAAAAGTGATGGTGAATGCATCCGCGATTGCTTTCGTAAGCGAACTGCCACCGAGCGGAACCGTTCTCGGGAACGCGAGCACTCCCTGGCGATACATGTTGATCGCGGTGGAACTGTGACCGATGTGAACGACGCACGCGTCCTTCGTTGCGATGTCGTTGTAGTGACAACTCTTGAGGACTCGGCTAAGGCCGAGGGGCTCGACGTCGATCGCAGCCGGCTTGCAGCCGGCAGCCTTAAGAAGCGCGACGATGGAGTCGATGGCGCTCTGCGGGGAGACGGCCATCACGACTTCCATGTTCTGCGAGTTAGCCAAATTCGGATTGTCGATCGGGCGGTAGTCGCTCACGATCGTGCTCTCAGCGAACGGGATGTTCCGCTGAATCTCCCACTGCATGTGCTCGCTCAGTTCAGCGTCGCTCATGCGAGGGACTTCCAGGATGCGGACAACGACCGATGACTGACCGTTGATGCAGAAAACGGCCTGCTTGATTGAGATCCCGGACTCTCCAAGTAGGGCGCGAAGCGCGGCGCCGAGAGTCTGGGGATCGAAGATGCCGGTGTGGTCCACGGTGCCATCGGGCGTCGGACACATGCCGAGACCCACCACGGCGGGGCCGCCGGCGCCTTGTCTCACCGCGGCAATCTTGATGGATTGGGTGCCGATGTCAACACCCAGCCCCTGACTCAAACGCTTAGCCATGCGTCCTCCCTTCCCTGACGGACGAGTGCATCATATCTGTACGCGGGCTGGCCTGTCAAGCCGACAACCCACCGCCTCGCCCAGTAATGACGCAGGAGGGCGACCCGTTGGTTCTGCCCTCCTGCGCGCCTTTCGACGATTCCTATAGCCTCGACGGTCCGAACCTCGGAGCCACGCTCAAGTAGTACAGGTCGGGGCTTCCCGAGCGGGTGCTCGAGAAGAACAGCCAAACCTGCGGAGGTCGAGCCGGGCCCAGTGTCGGGTTCGGGTCGAACAGGTCTGGGAAGGCGTACACGCTGCCCTCGTTCACTGCCTGCTCGATCGGAATCGGAGACTCGGCCATCTCAGCCTGCCAGGTCACCGAGTTCGTCACGCTGTCCGACTGCAGGTTGCCGAAGTTGTCTCTGTAGTTGTACGTGATCGTCAGAGTCCGGCCCTCGTCGGGGAGAGTGAAGAACACCCTGCGGTTGGCCGGATCCACTTGGTAGAACGGCCCCGCCATGCCGGCGACCGTGATCAGAGGATTGCCCGTCGCCGGGTCGATCGCCACCGGGAAGTTCAGCCTGATCTGAAGCCGCTGGGTCTTCATGTACGGCCGGAAGTTTTGCCCCGCGCCAGCGGCGCCCCGCTGATACACGAACCACAGTCGAGCCATTCTCGGCGCATCCGTGCTCACGATGGGCGAGAAGGCTCCGGGTCTCGAGTAGTAGAGCCGGTTCGTCTCGAAACGGTTGTCGAGGAACGCGCTCGGGTTGGAATGGCCGCCTGTGTCTCCCAGGTCACTGACCCGGATGACCCGTGGCGTGTACCTCAACTCAACCTGCGCTCCCGGCCCAGGATCGCCACCGGCGAACCGAAGCGTGCCGACGTGCGGGTCGCAGTAGATCTTGCCACCGGTCTCGCTGTCGAAAGACACGACACCCGTGTCGTCGTCCGTCTGCCGAGACGCCGGGATGTCCACACGAACCGGCGCCTGGTTGGGTCGCCGGATCCAGATTTCGAGCGGCTGGCGGAGGTTCCAGTTCACGCCTCGGGCGCGGAATGTGGAGGTGTCGCCCTCGCGGGCCAGGGCCTCACGGTTCCGCTCCGGCAGGTTCTGAATGCCTCTCACATGCCCCAGCGCGTCCGTGTTGGTCTTCATGAAGAAGATCTCCGGCTGAGCGCGGTCACGCAGTTGGCCGGTGAACACGAGGTCAATTCCGGTGATGCGGTCGATCGGCGTCGGGTCCCATGCTGACGAGAAGCCCGTGCCTGGATCCACGGAGAGGTTCTTCGACCAGTCGTCTGTCTGATCGCCGCCTCCGAGGGACCGTACCAGGCGGACGTTCTGGAACAGGCGGTTCTTGCCGTTGACGTTCGAATACCAGAACACGACCTGGCCGTTACCGGAGAAGTTGATGACCCGCGGCCGCCTCTTCTCCACGGCCGGATCCCAAGCGATCCAGTTCAGCGGGCCGAGGGCGGGCTGAACGTAGCCCGGCCCCATCGTGTACGACCGGTAGAAGATTCGATTGTCGCTGAAGTCGGGCCGGCCGTCAGCCGAATCATCCTTCAGCACCCGGCCCGTGAAGAACATCAGGTCACCCTCGGGAGAAGGTATGGGCACCTGCCTCGGGTTGTAGCAGAACGTCGGGTCGGCGAACTGGGCCGTGCCCACGATCACGCCGGGAGTGCCCGCGAAGAGCGTCGTCAGCGGCTCGCTGGGCTCTGGGCCTCGATACTTCCACCAGAACGCGTTGCCCATCGGCAGCCAGCCCATCAGGTCACGCAGCGGACTGGTGCCCACCTGTGCCGGGAGGCTTCCCTGCGGGGTTGCGCGCACGAAGCCGAAGTACAGGCGCCAAGCGTCCTGAGGCTGCGGCGCGGCAATCGAGTTCGGCAAGCCGGGCCGGTTGGAGACCCAAGCCATGTTCAGGTTGCCCGTCGCGTCGCGGTACACGCCGGGCGCCACGTTCGTCCACGTGAAGTTCGTGGGTCCGGGCAGAGGCTCATCGACGTGGATCGCGGAGCCGGAGGTGACGCCTCCCGTCAACCGCGTCTCGCGATTGATGAACCGAACGGTCATCGTTGGGTCGGAGAACGCCTCGATCGGCTGGTTCCCGGTACCGAGGGCGAGCGCAACGTCGTTCTGGCCGCCGATCAGGAAACTGTCCTCGATGACGTTGATCAGCTGTCGGTACTCACCGACAGGATGGCCAAGCGGCACCGCGACGCCGACCAGAGGTTGGCTGTTCGGCGGCGGGGTGAAGCCGTATGGAACGTCCGGGACGGAGAGAACGGTCGGCGACCTGTCTCCCGGCCGGGCCTTGTGCAGCGTCACTCGCGGGTTGCCGCTCGCGTCATAGACGCCCTGATCGGGCGCGTACGGCGGGTTGAGATTCGTGATGATGTTGGGCCAGCCGTCCAGCCAGGCGAGAGGATCCACAGCCGCGGACTCGAAGGCCACCGGATAGTAAGTGCCATCCGGCCTTCGGATGCGAGTCGCGATCCGCAGGTCGAGCATGTTCACGTTCCCCTCGTTGCGGGTCGTGAAGGGTTGGAAGAACAGCCTGAACGGCGCGCCGACGCTGATGTCCGGCACGAACAGGTTGCCGACCACCCACGGCGCGACAGGCGTATATCCGAGGCTGTGCGGCTCAGAACCGAGGTCCACCGTCTGCTCGACGATCGCCAGGTTCTCGTCGACCGGCACCGAAACGCCGAAGTTCAAGCTTCGGAACGCCTCCCTTCGGAAGTTCGGCGGCATGTCGGTGAGAGTGTCCTCTAAACCGTCAGGCCGTCCGTTGGCGTTGCTGTCAACGTAGACGATCGCTCTCGACCGATAACCTCCGTCCAAGGTGTCGCCTGCTGCGTCCACGTAGCCGGTCAAGTTCGCGGGCTGGAAGCGTAGAATATTGAATTCGACGCCGAACGGAACGCCTTCGAGAATCCTTGTCGTCGGGTTGTTCGGATCGTAACCCGACGGAGGATCGAGCGAAACGTCTTGAATGAGAGGATCCGTCGACTGCCCGAACGGGTCGGCGACCAGATCGATGTCCGTTCGATCAATGTCCGGATAGTCGGGGCTCAAGTTCGGACGCGTGGTCGGAAGCACTTCCCAAGCGGGCACGTACGGCAGAGGCTTGATCACCGCAGCCGGTCCTCCGCGCCACATTCCGTCGGTGCGCGTCATGCGGACGCGTTTCAGACCTGTTCCCGTCAACTCGAGCAGCACGCTGCGGTCGGCGACGTTGAAGCGATTCGCTCCGGACTGCCCGTGGACGACCTGTCCCACGGAAGTCATCAACCGCTTGTTGTTCGAGCCGTTGATTCTGTTCTCAGGATCGGTCGCGATCGGAGTCCAGCCGATGGACTTGTTCGCAGGTGGAGTGCCAACGTAATTGCTGACCGTGGTCACAGCAATCGGGTTCGCTACTGTGATGTTGCGTGCCAACAGGTTCGGCGGATCGAATTGACGGCCGTTGTACAGAACGATCGCGTCTACCCTGATTCCGCTTCCCGGAGTCAGGAAGTTCGGGCCGCTGGCGATCATCGGAACGCCGATAACGGCGAAACCGCTACTGGGCGAACCAGGAGCGCGGCCGGAAATCAATTCTGCGGGCCGATCGTAAGTGAGGTTTAGGCCACCCGGTCCCGTCACACGGAATCGAACCGTCACAGAGTCCGGCGGCACTGGGTACACAAAATCGTACGCCGTGATGTAAAGGGTCTCACCCCATTCGAGAGCGGGGATCGTGGGAGGCGGGTCCTTCTCCGGCAGACCGGCAGGATCCGGTGGCGCAGGCGCGCGCAGCTGCTCGTATCCGTTCTTGAACACAAACTTCAACTTCATGTCGTCGAAGCCCGGAATCGGATCATCCGGAGTCGCGATCTCGTCACCGGGGGGGGTGAAGCCGGGATCGACCGAAATGACGCCACCCGTCGAGAACGCGTACGTGAATCCATCAATGCCGGCGTGATACATCCACCCACGCGAAATCGCGGGCGATGCGAACACTCGGCTGCCTTCGGATTGGTAGCCCCACGCGAGGCGAGTTCCTGCGCTGTTCGTGTTCGCCGGATTCGCGTAAAGCGCGATGAACGCTCCGCCCAGTGTGCCGAACGTGATGACGTCGAACGTCCCCACCACGCCTGGAGGCTGGATGGGAGTGAAGTACGGTGAACTCCAGGCGCCGATGCCAAGTTCGTCAGTCTGCCAAACCAGCGTTCCGTCCGAGCCCTGCACGCAGTACGCCGTGCCGTTGTCGTTCACGAAATACACGAGGTCGTCGGCAGGCGCGGGCGGCAAAAACCGGCCCTGTGGCACATAGCACGCCGAGGAGAATTGGAACGGCTCGAGCGGCGTGGATGCTGCAGGCGGATACTGCCAGTTGTCGACGGCCGCCGTGCTGCCACCGATGTCCCTCGCATAGACGAATCCGTCGAAGGAGGGCACGATGACATGTGTGCCGCCGATGGTGGGTGTGCAAGTGAATGCGCCCACCGGCTCATCCACGAAGTCGGGCCAAGCCCAGTTCAAGTCTGTCGTTCGATTCGCGTTGCCTTGAGCGTCGATCGCGAACAGTCGGCCTTCCGTTCCCGCGGCGAACACTTGCTCCGTCGCTGCATCGTAAGCGACCGATCCGACGAATGGCAAGCGAGCCGGGTCTTGCACCACGCTCGTGCCGTTGTAGATGGATCGCGGCCAAGTCCAGTCGCGCGTAGTCGTGCCGGGCTTGCCGGTGCTCACATCGTAATCGCCTCGACCTTCGCAGTCGATCGCGTAGACGCGGCCATTCTGGCTCGCCACAAACAGCACGTCCTTCCCTCCGACATTCGCAACGACCATCGAACTCACGCCGAACGCGCCCGGCATGGACGCGCGGCTTCCGGTCGGCCCGTCTATCGAGTCGTTCGGGTCCGTCCAACTCGGATCGTTAATATCGGGGATCGAGGGATAAGCCCAGTAAACCGTCGTCCCGCCGTTGCCGTTGCCGTTCGCGTCGAGACAATAGATGTGACCATCATCCGCCGCGACAAACACGCACTCCGTGGGAACGACCGGCCCGCCGCTCGTCCGCAGGTTGACTGTCGCAATCGTAGGAGTCGAGTAGATCGCAGCCTGGTATCGGCCGACGAACATCACCGCATCCGCGACAACGCGACGACCGGCGTCGCCGCCGAAGTTCGAGAAGTTGGTGACTTCGAGTTCAAGCCCACCCGCAAGTGTGTTGTGCAGGAACGGCCGCGTTCCGATGCGCACCCATCTTCCGCCCTGTGTCTGATCCACGTAGAACGTGACATTCGTGCCGCTTTCGTGGACGATGTATTCAGCCGCGCGCGCATGAAGCGGCGGGTTCGGCTCGTTCGGGAACCAAACGTACACGTCGTAATACCCGTCGCTCGGAAGCGCAGGGTCCCATCTCGCACTCGCCGTTGCGGGAGCGGTGATCGTGGCTGGAGCATCCACGTAGTTCGGACCGTACGAGTTGGGTCCAGCGGGAACTGCCGGGTCGGTCCACCCAGCGTCATGCGTGAACGCGGGATTTGTGTTATCGAAGACTTGGTTGAAGTTCGTGACAAGGGACGGCGACCACACCCACCTCGGCAAGGAGATGTTCACGCCGCTCGCGTCGATCCCATACACGACGCCGGTCTGAATCTCGACGGAGTTCGTCGGGTCTGTCGGATCGGGTCGCGCCTCATTGCGCACCGCGACGACGAGGTCCACTGCGCCGATGTCCTTGACCACCGGCGAAGACCAGATCTCTCCCGGCGCAGGAACGGCGATTGCCGAGTCCGCAACGACGATGCGATTCGTCACCGGGCCCATCAAACTGTCTCCCGCGTCTCGCGGAACCGAGTTGAAAAGCGTGACGGTGATGTTGCCGAGGGCGTCGGGCTTGAATATCCGATTCGTCGTGGTGAGGTTGTTGCCAAGCCGAATCCAGGTGCCGCCTCCGTCGTGCGGAACGATGTCAACGAACTGGTTTCCGTTCTCGTAATCGATGCGATAAACCGCGTAGTCGGAGTTCGGCGCTAACACCCCTCCAGGACGCGTGCCGCTGCTCGGGAACCAGACGGAGAGGGAGTAATACTTATCCGGATCGAGTCCCGTGAAACTCCATCTTGCGGTTGCGGTCGCTCCCGCAGTCGGATCTCCCGTGCCCGCAGTGCTGGCAACGACGCTCGTATATCGGTAGGGGTTTCCTGCGCTGCCGGTCCAGTCCGGGGACTCTTCGAGTGGCGCGGGAGTTGCCCAAGCGCCCGTCGGCTCCGAATAACCGGCTGAGGTGTTGTCCAGCGAGATCGAGCGACCCTGTGTGCTCTGCAGGGGGTGCCACCATCGAAGGTTCGCGAGCCCAGGGCCGGGTTCTGTCGGACTTACGTTAACGCCGGAGCGCGAGTTTTGGCCGCGGTGTGTTGGGCTGTCGCCTTGCGCTTGAACGAGCGCGAATGCGACGCCGGCCAACACGGCGCTGATGCCTGCCTTCCAAACGATGCTTCTCTTTCGGTCCATACGATTCCTCGTCTAATATCTGTCAGCAAATTGCGGTCCGCGTAGGGCGCGCGTTCCAACGACCGGCGGCAACTCGAATCTCACGCTCGACGCGCTGAGTCCGAGCGTCGGCGACGCGAAGTTCATCGTGTTCCCCACCCACTGAGTCACTTCGCCGTACGTCTGAGCGCCGCTGTTCGTGGTTCCAAAGTAAGAACTTGTGATGAGAACGTCTCCGCCGAGCAGCCTCTTTGCGGCGACCGCTCGGAGTTTGACTCCACGAATGCTCTCGTAAACTGCGTTGGGCATCATCCAGACGACGTCCCACTGCGCGCCGTTCTGAACGACCTCGTAAACGCCCGATGAATCGGTGTACATGATCGCGTACAGGATTCGGTTGCCGTTCACTCCGATTGGCCGCACCGAAATCGTGTTGATGCCAAGAATCCTCTGACGTCCTCCGCCACCCGGCCAGGCCGGCACGTTGACTTCGTTGATCACCTGTCCGCCATTGATCGGGTCGAAGACGACGATGCCGCCCGGCCCACCGCCGGTCTCCCGGTCTCCAGTGCCGGACGGAACGTCGAGTCCAGTGTTGATGCGCGTCGGCATCATGTCGCCAACGGCCGCGACGTAAACGAACTGCGCGTTGCCGAGCGCGTCCGTTCCGATCTGGAAGCGCTTGACGCTCGTGAATTGCCAGGTCTTTCCGCTGAATGTCTGCGGCGTATGCCAAACCAGTTTGCCGATCTGCGGATCACCGGAGGCGTCACGCACGACGTCGCCCACTTCATAGTTCCCTGTAGATGGGTCAAACGTTGCAGCGTATCGGTCGACGAGTTCGATCAGTCGTCGGTTGCCCGTGTCGGCGATGAGGTAGTGAACCCAGTACTCGTACGCCAATCCGGGCGGCCCTTGGAACGGGTTGTTCGCGGCGGGCACGAAGTCGCCCCACACGGCGACGTCGCGTGGCTGCTTGAGTTCTTGAACGTCGCCTTCGCTCCAGCCGTCGGGTCGGTACGTCAAGTCGAGATTCAACTTCTCGATCGATCGAGTCTCGCCGGCGGAGCGATCGATCATCACGATGCGGTCAGCTCCTGTATCTACGACTGCGAACTCGTTCTCGTCCAACTTGTACGCCTTCGTCGGGCGAACCAGTTTGGTCACCTTGTAAAGCGTCGTGCCTCCGCTCTGCGCCATTTGGAAACTCATGTCGGAGGCCCAGTTCGCGAAGCCGGCGGAGTCGAGTTCGACGATGCGCGCCTCGTCGGCAACGATTGTCGTCGCTCGCTTGAATCCGAACACGCCCTGTCCGGCCCAGGCAATCGCGACTCCATCCCCTGCGACGATCCCGTAGGCTTCTCGCGGCACGCCGAGCAGCGTTTGAGACAGGCGAATGCGGAAATCGTTGAGCGACTGCACGCCGATTCCTGATGGCCACCGCACGTGCGGATTCGAACGGAACCCAGCGGGAGCCGACGGATCGGTAATCAGCCACCTCACCTGGCGAAGTCCAGGGTATCCCGGAATCGTAACGATCGAAGGATCGTTCACTGGAATGTCCGAGTCCATCCCGAACAGCGCCGCCTGGCTGGAGGGCGGGAACACTCCGCCGAGCATGTCGTCGAGCGACGATGAACCTGCAGCGTAAAGCGTGTTGCCCATCACCATCGCGGGGGCGCTGCTTCGGAAACCGGAAATGCCGAAGTACCAAAGAAGTGGCGACCACTTCGATCCGGTCGTGTTGGGATCGAGCATCGTCTCCGGCACTCCGTTGCCAGAAACGATCACCGGCATCGAGGCGCTGAATGCATTTCGCATCTGGCCCTGGCTGCCGGACATCATGTTCTCGAACCGAATCACGCCTGAAGCCGTGTCGAGGTCGGCCTGATCGTTTTGAAGCGTGTTGAATCTCTCCGGCACGGACTTGTTGGTGCTCGCCGCGATGTCCGGCTGCCTCATCCTAAAGCCGCGCGGCAGCGGGCCGCCCAATCGAATGTCCACTCGGCTCGGATTCGCATCAAACGCCAGCAGATATGTGGACGGCACGGGGAAGAAACCAAACCTCTGGTCTGCGGAGACCATCATGTAGAGGACATCTCCCCGAATCACGGGGTTGCCGTGGAAGTGAAGTCGCGAAAGCGTGGGCGGCGTCATGCCGAACAGCGTCCACAGGTCGTCTCGCTCGAGGATCGCCGAAGGCACAGTCACGTTCGTCGTTCCGTTCAGGGTGACGGTGTATCCGTCATGAAGGTCCCAACGATAAATCAGACGGAAAGCGCCGCGACTGTATTCACGCAGGCAGAAAAGCGAACCGCCTCTGGTTTCGTTGCCCGTGACGACGAACAAGTTTCCATTCGGCGCGAGAGCGAGAGACTTGAGAGGAGTGCGCTCACGCTGGATGTCGTCCGGCATGAACAGTTGTCCGCGAATCAGCCTTCCGATAACGTTCGCGGTTCCCCAATCGATGTAGTAGTCAACGCGTGGCGACACGTTGCCGGGGATTCCGTTCGCGGAGAATCGGATCTGTCCAGGCGAAAACTGAATCGGCGGCCCTAAATTCCAGGAGTTAACAGTGGCGACCGGAACCGGGTCGCCGTTCTGATCCACCCACGTGATGTTGAGTCCGTAACTCGACAATCCGCCGGGAAGATAGACGCTCAGTCCCTTCGTCGCAGCGCGCGTGGTGATGGTGACGTTCACTCCATCGAACGAGTAGGTCGGACTTTCGCCTCTCGCCCCCACCCAGATGCTTGTGATTCCGGCCGTCGCGCCAGTGAGCGTCGAACGATTCGCGACATAAATCACGCGATCGAGACCGCCGCCCGCTTCTGAAATCGGTATGTAGCCGATCGTCGCTGCGCTGCCCGGTTCGGAAACGTTGGGGGAACCGATGCCGACTGCAGACCAGTCCTTACCGCCCGTCCTCATTCTCTGGAGGCTCGCGGCGTCGATCACCCAAACTCGGCCGTTGACTTGCGGCCCGTTCTGCACGGGATCGAACACATAGACCAAACCCTCCATGTGAATCGGCGAGTAAGGCCCGCGGTTGTCGAGGGAGAGGTCCCAATCTGCGGCCTGCCCATCGGCCCAGTTGATGGTGGTCACAGGCGGGATGTCAGAAGGCCCAAGCAGGCGGCCTGCTGCGTCTCGCGGATGCGAGTTGAAGACGTTGACTCTGCCGTCTCGATCGACGACATAAACTTGGTTTCGCGGAACGCCGCCCGCTGGGTTCGCGACCTCGATGCAGAGAGGCGAACTCAGGGGCCCGTTGAGCGGCGTCGAGCGCCACACCAGATCGAACGACGCACCGACGCTTGCATCCACGCGCCCGTCGTCGGCGAGTCCATCTCCATCCAGGTCGCGGCTCGGATCTGCCTTGTAAGCGTAGAGCCGGTTGTTGTCACAAATGAAGACCAGCCCTTTGTAAACCGAGGGCGGGAAGTAGTTCGTGTGATCGCCCGGGTTGAAGAAGATGGAGGTGTCCTGCCAAGTGCGAAGCAGCGGCGCGCCAAGGTCGTCCAGCGACGCGTTGGGGCGGCGCGTTCCCTTGCTGAGCGCAGGGTGGCCGGCCGAGAGGGCGATCATGTTGTAAAGGAACTTGATCTCCGTGCTCGGAATGTTGTAGATGTTGGTGCCGGCGATCGGCCCGCTGTTAGCTCCGAGGCCGATGTTGGTTCCGCCCGCAGGCTCGTTCAAGGCCGATGTGATGTTGCCGCTCGTGACGACGAAGAAGCCCGTACCAATGCTGGCGACTCCGACGACGATGCCACTCGAGTTCGTGATGACGTAGTTGAAGCGGTCGAAATCGGGGTCGATGTTTTGAACCAGTCCTGGATCGCCTGTGTATCCAACGTTTGCGAGTGTTGACCGAACGATCGCGTGCGTTCCCTGGTGCGCGCCCATGACCGACGCATCGAGGGGATTGATCGGATATGGGTAGTTCAGGATCGGGTGCCGAGGCTGACGGATGATCGGGTTGGAGCCTGCGTTCGTCGTCAGGAAACTGATAGGAAATCCGTTGAATCCGTCAACCGCTTGAGAGGTTGACTTGTCGAACCAAAGAGTGCCTCCCGCATCGACGAACAGCCTCAGTTTTTCTCGCTCCTGTGAGTTGAGCGTAATTCCGCCGGGAGCGTGAATCATCAGGATGTCGTACTGCGTGATCTTGTCTTCGCTAATCTGATCGAGATCAACTTCCCAGTACGGCGCCATGTTCTTCCCGAGGGTTTCCCCTGTCTGGAACGGGTTGGCTCCGCCGAGGATGGCCTGCCACCTTGCCTCCATCGCGGGCGTGACGACCTTCGACGCGAGCGGGTTCTCGAACACCCAGCCCGGCGGCTTGAGGTCTGTTCTGCGATCCAAGTTGAAGAACACGTATGGGTCGGCATTCGTCGGAACGCCGGCGCCCCAGAAACCGGATGTGCTTCGAAGCAGCAGAATGCCCGCTCGCACGCGCGTTTGAGTGAGCGAATAGGAAGTCGGCTGAGAAAGCGCGAGGGCCGCCAGCGACGCGAGTGCGACTGACGGCAGAAGCCTGCGGATCAGAATTCCTTTCAAGGGTTCACCTCTCCGAAGTAGAAAAGCTTGGTCCCGACCGGCAGCTTCGGCATCGGCGGCAGTGTTCTGCCGAATGCGTCGGTGCGGATCGGCGGCGCGTTCGGATTCACCACGCCTCCCACTCGACCCGAAATGAGCACTGGGTCGTATTGAATGAACAGATTCGGCACGTAGTCTGTCGCGTTCCCGGGGTTGTGCTGGGACGGAATGAACGTGTTCGATTCTCCGTATTCGGCGGGAATCCATCCCCAGTGTCGCAGCCACTCTGATTGGTCGGCCATCGTCGGCGGGAAGTTCTCAGCGATGCTGCCGCGAATCGTAATTTTAATGTCGAGCGGCTCACCGTAGAACGGGAAGTCCGGGGTTGCTTGGAATTGCGCCAATCGCGTCGGAGCATCCACGTAGGCGTCACGCCGATCGTTGACATTCCAGTTGAACCACGGCCCTGGAATGACGAAGAAGCTTCCTTCCTGCGCGTACATCGACGCGTGAATTTCCACATCCATCGGCTGAATCGCAGCTCGGCTCAACAAGTAGTTGTTGTTGCCCCCGGGCGGCGCAATCGAGTTGTCCTTCTTGAACTGGAACTCGTTCTCGTATCCGCCCATCTGCAGCGTGTAGTTGCCGTTCGTCGCGCCGCTAATCGGCCAAATCTGGAACGACCTCTTCTCGAAGCGTGGGGCCTCCACATCCGTGCCGTATGTCGGAATCGGATTCCCTGGCGGATAGAACGCTGCGGCAAGGTTCGGCGGGTACTGATTCTCGAACAGATACTCAGGCTGGCCGGAGATGTTCTGGTTGATCAAGAGGTTGATGAACGTCTGCTGAGTCTCCGCGGCGTGCGCAACGAACAGAGCGGGCACTGCCGGATTGCCGGTGAACGTGTACGAACCAAGCGGCACGGGGAATTGAGCTGTGCCGTAAAACGGGTTGTTCGGATCAACGCGCACCCTTTCCGGGTTCGTCGGGTCGTTGTTGTCGCGCATCACTTGCAGCAGGTTGCGGAATGACGACGAGAAGAACTGGGTCGAATTCACGACGACGTTGTCCTTCGCGAGGAGGGCGATTGTGGACGCGCTGTTCGTGGAGCCGGCGTCGTCCTTCACGATGCTTCCCTCGACGTAGATGCTTCCGTTCATGCTGACGACGGTGAGCTGCACATTCGTTGGGATGAGTCCGCGAATGCGCACGTTGCCTTCCGCGACGATGAGGCCGTTGAACACTTCGCCGTTGTCGAAGTCCGTTGCGGACGGCGACCCGAAGTTCGCCACGCCGGGAGTCATCTCGTTGATGATCCTCAGCCTGCCGTCGGTTCCGTTTCCGAGTTTGAAACGAAGGAGGTGCCGACCCGTGTCGTTTCGCAGATAGTCGCGCCACGTGTCCTGGTTGTTGCGAATGTTGCGGCTGACGGTGAACCCCGTCGGTTCGAGAAGGATGAACACTCCGTCCGGCACGTAGAACGGACCGACCCATCGAGATTCGGGGTGGCCGTTGTTCGGATTCAGCCAGTCGAAGCGCTGAGTGAAGTCACCGTCTTCGCTGTCCTTCGCGACGTCGTTGAGGTTGTCGATGTAGACGCCCTGTCCGTATCCCAACCGGCCGAGGTTGAACTCTCTTCCTGAACCGTCCACCGCGATGCGGCCGCTGCTGCGCGATGCCAGGCGATATCGGTACTGACCTGTGTTCGGGTCCTGCTCGTCGATGAGGGGCGGCTCTTTATAAGGTATCTGGCGCGGATAGCCTTGTGGATCCGGCAGTTCGAGGATGTCGCGCAGCACGCCGCCGAATGTGAGGAACGACGAACTCGCGCTGGTGAAGGCCGTAAAGATGTTGCCGCCCTCATCGCGGAGCACGAGTTGGCTCGCTCCGCTGTCGTAGAGCAGTTCGCCATGGATGTTCCACTGGTCGCCGAGCGAACGGTTGACCGCGGCGTCCACCGTTCCGTGCACGAGAAGGTCGCCGTTGAAGTAAGCGGGCGCGCCGACGAGGATGTTGCCGATGGGCGACGAGACGATCACCGGCGGATAGACCATCGGAACCTGCACCGGCGTTCCGAGGAAGTTTGCGCCGAAGTCCTCCGGCACTCCGATCTCGATCGGATCCGTCCGCCGCTCCTTGTTCGTCACGAACCGGGCCGACTCGATGATTCCGATGCTCGCCACTGCGTTGAGCTGCCTCGCGTCCTGAATGTTTTGGCGCCTCACGGCCGTGGGGTCTAGTGAATTGAACGCGCCGGGCCGGCCCACGGATTCGATCATTGTGTAGGCGCGAAGTCGCGCCGCATAGGGAATTTGCGCGCCGGCGAACACATCGCTCGGCTCGTATCGCACGCGAATGAGGGCACGCCCTCGCTCAAAGTTGATGCGGGTAAAGGCGCCCCTGCCATCGGGTCCCCCTTGCCTCAGCCAATAGTAATCGGGATCGGGATTCGTTGCCGCAGGGCTCTCTGGATCGAAACTCGGATCCAGACCCGGCGGGACGTTCGTGGGAATGGGCGGCTGGGGCCTCCAGTCGGCTCCGTCCTCCGAAAAGCGAAGCTGGTTGAACGCGTACCGGATGCCCGCCTGCGCCAAATCGTTGGCGATCGAGCGTCGCGTGCCGCCGATCGACAGGTTGATCTGGTTCGACACGATCCGTACGAACAGAAGACCGAGGGCGCTGAGAGTAAAGAGGATAGCGAGGGCCACCACAAGGGCGGTACCCCGCGTGCGAATCGTTCTGCGCGCTGAGATCATGCTTGTTCCGCGTCCTATTTCTGGAAATTGCGTACGGTTACGACATCCTTGACGAGTGCGGACTGAGGCTGTGCGCCGGCTGCTCCCGCGTAGCGCAGGATGGTCAGTTCCACCCGAATCTGCTGGAGGCTGTCGTAATCAACGGCGATGGAGTCTCCCGACTCATTCAATTGGAAGTCGAAACTGATCGTTATGTTCCCGTCGGGCAGAGGCACGTTCGGGTCGCTGTTGAACTCGACGTAACCCTTCTTGAACCTGGGCTGGATGTAGTTCGCGACGTCCGCGTTCCCCGATGGGTCCGGCACTCCGAGGGCCGTCATGTAATCCGACGGCTCGTCGAGGTCGACGTAGTTGATGAGGTACTGATTGACTCCGACCTTGTGCCCCTGGGCCACTCGGCTGTATCGGATGGGCCGCCCGAAGTTCGGTCCCGGCCTCTGGTCAGGGCCGATCACCCGCTCGCTGCCCGGAACGACCTTTGAAGTCTGGTTGTCGTAGCCGTATAGAGCAGAGGCCTGGAGGGGATTCCAGTAGTTGCCTGCAGAAGGGGTGAACCGATCGAGGGCGACGAACCTCCGACCGAGCGCTCTCGTGTTCGCGTTCTGTCCGCCCGTCGGCGACGCGATCCAACCGTCGAGCGTCGCGTTCACGTTCGCGCCGGTGGTCTGCGGTACGTACCCCAGGGCTTGGTCGGCCGGGAAGCTGAGGGCGATTCTTCCCCGCTTCGAGTCCATCCGGAAAAGCATCAGCGGAGTGTTCGGACCCGGAGGAGGCGACAGGAAGTTGCCGAGCGCGACGGGCCCGCCCGCCGCGAGCGCGGCCTGATAGCCGCCGAGATCGAAAACGGGGCTCCCTTGGGTGTAAGGGTCGCTGTTCACGGCCGGATCGAAGTAGGCGATCTCGCTGATCACCGGGTCGAAGAACCCGGGGCCTGTGGGCCGCCAGCGGGCGATGAAGTAAGGCAGGTTGAGCGTCGGCGCTTCGGGGAAGTACCGCACGACCGTGTCCTTGGTCCATGCCGCCATCTGCGTGCTGAAGAAGACCGGGGCGGACCTCTTTTCCGGATCGACGATCTCGACGCCGGAGTACTGGATCGGGTTCGACGTGGCGGGCTCGTTCTTTGCGCTCACCGGCTGGAACCGGACGAGCGATCGGACCCTCGGAATGAAGAGCCCACCGCCAAAGTCGTCGTAGACCGGAATTCCGGTCGCCTCGTCGTACACAGGCTGAACCAGGTCCGTCAGGCGGTCCGGAGTCACGATTCGCGCCGTCGCCTTCCAGTTCCGAAGCCTCAGGCGATGGGCGTTCAAGTTGTCGTAGACGCTCAGCGGTTCCCAGCAGAAGAAGCCAGGGTCGTCGATGACGGGGTTCCCGTTCCCGTCTATTGGGAAGAAGGCCGTATTGGCGACGTACCGACCGCTCGCCTGGTCCCAGATCCACGGGGCCACCTCGGCCCGATAGAGCACATGGAGGTTCTCGTCCGTTTCGCCGGCGCTCGGCTCATCGGCCCCGACGATCTGCGGAACCCACGGGTTGGCGTATCGTCCGCTCGCTCCGTTCGACCGGTAGGGCCTCTTGAGGCCCACCCAGTACCTAACGATGGTGAATCCAGGCGCGACCGGAACGGTGACCTGGCCGACGGGCGCTTTCAGCGTCGGGTCCGTTCGGTTTCTGCCGGGGTTGAACAGGGGGTTCCCAGGGTCACCCTTCGCGGCGGGCACCATGTCGATCTTTCCGGAATACAGGAACACGCTTCCCCACTGATTCGCGAACGCCGGGTTGACGGGATCGCTGCTGAGTGGAAGTTGAACTTCGACCGACGACTCGGGTCGCGTGTTGTCGAGCACCAGCACGGCGGTCGACAGTTCTTTGTTCATCTGCTCGACGATGTTTCGCGCTTCAGACTGCGCTTCGGAAAACGCTTGACCAGCCCGCGTGAGGCGGAACGCCTGGAGGAGCGGAATCGTGATGATCGTGAGAACGATCGACGTGATGGCGATGACCACGATCAGTTCGATCAGCGTAAAGGCTCGACTTTCTCTTACCCTCATTCCGTACCTCAATTCGTATCCCTACGACTTAAATAAGTTTCGACTTCGACGGATCGCCACTGCTGACCCCACTCTTCGTGGAGCAGCAAGCGCTCGGCGATCGCCGCGCCGCTGTTCCCAGGAACATCCTCTTTCTGCGCGGTGTTCCAAATAACTCTCGCTCGCACGGAAGCGCCGGCAACGCCGCGCACCGCGTAGCCGAACGAAGTGAAATCGAAGTTCGTGGCGGTAGAGTCCACTTCGCGGATGTCAATGCTCGGCAACTGAATCGGATCGACCGCGAGCGGAGCACGAATGTGGAAGTCCTGATCGCGCATCGAAAGGAGCGTGCCTCCGCTCCGATACCAAATCTGCCGCACCGTCACCTTCTCACCGAGCGTCGACCACGGGAAGTAGATCTTCGTCGGCTGCCCACCGATGGCGGCGACGGAGGACCCGACATAGCACTGCGAAACGCCGAGAGGCATTCCGTACACGATTTGGAACTGCGACGGCGCCTTAAACACCTGCAGCGCCCAATCGTTGTGCGCCTGGTACATCGCCCTAAATCTCCGTCCGCGAGGGTCGATGCCCGTCAGCACGGTGGCGTTGTCGGGGAGGATGATCGAAATCGTTTGCCCCAAGGAAAGCGGGTCGGCCGGCGGAGGAAGCGTCGGATTCGCGAGCGCGACGATGCCGCGAATGTAATCCACTCGATAACTGCGACCGAGGTTCGGATTCGCAGGATCGGTCAGGAGACTGACGATGCCGCCCGTATCGAGGTCGAGCAGAACGAAGTCCTGATTGTTGTTGAAGCCGCCCGAACCGTCCGGCACCGGAAAGCCGATGCTCTGATACCGGCGCTTGTCGTTCATGATGTCGTTGAACGCCTTGATCTTGTCGAGCGAAAGCTTGTGAAGCGGCAGGTTCGTTTTGAAGACTTGGAAGTCGTCGCGAATGATGTGCCAGTCGTAGACGTCGTAGTTGATCTGCGCTACGAGAGGCTGCCTTTGACGGCCCCTGCGCTCCATGTAGTTGTAGCCGATCGGATTGAAGAGCAGAATCCCCATCTGGCCGTTCAGCACCGCGTACTCATAGGGATAACTCGCCGAGAAGGCGCCTGGCGCGACAACGTCGAAAAGTCGGTTCACCTGGACGGAATCGTGGATGAGCTCGCGCCATCCGGCCGGATTGCCCGCTAACTGCCGGAAACTGAACGGGAACACTTGGTTGTTCGGAACGTCGTATTCGAACCCAGGTCGCACCGTTACGACGACGTCGATCAAATCGACCTTCCTGTAGCCGAGCGCGTCGTTCACCCAATAACTGAAGTTGACTTTGTAACTGACGTTACGAGACGCGTTGCCCGGAAGCCACAATTGCTCGCTCTCCACGTCATAAGCGAATTGGTGGTCCGCAGGATTGCGAATTGGATCGCCGGCGTTCGTCCCCTCCAATTCGATGGACTCCATGTTGGCGCCGTAAACCAGCAAGAGGTTCGGATCGTTGACGATCGGTCCGAAGTTCAGGACCCGCAGGCCGCCGTAATAGATCACTGGATTTCCGATAGGACGAGGTGCCGGAATCTTTCCGCCCTCTCCCACGATTCGTCGGAACATGTTGGCGTCGTTGTAATAGCGGTACGGGATGAACGTGTCGGCCCCCCCCGGATTGTCGACGACGAGAGTGCCGTCTTCCAGCAGTTCGTTGGAACCCGGTCCGAGGTCTTGGGGACGCCGATCCGGATCCGCTTCGATGTAAAGTTGGTAGCCGCTGCCAGGATCGCGGTAGATGTATCGAACCGCAAGGATCTGAGTCGGCAAATCCTCCGCCGTCGTCTCCAGTGCGTCAAGGGCGCGTCTCGCCATCGCCTGAGCGCGGGCGTAGTCCTTCGTCACGCCCAGCGTCAAAAAGCCACGCGGATACAGGCGAACGATGGTGAGGATCCCGATGACCATGATCACGATGACCACCAGGACTTCTATGAGCGTGAACGCTCCGGTCTTTCGATTACGCTGCATCGAGAGGTCTCCTCATGCCGTGTGTCGCCTCGATGGGTCGAGCTTCCCCAGGTCGCCGATGGCTATTGGCCGTATCTCCATGACCGCTTGAAGACATCCCGCGAGTCCGAAGGTCGGACGTTGCCGCCAAGGAATAGAACCAATTCGCTGTTCCGGCGGTCCGGAAGCGGAGACGCTGGATAGTCCGGATCGGCGGGGTCCACTTCGTACGGGAAGGAGCGGTAGAAACTGTTCCACGTCACCACCGTGTCCTCCGGCGGGTCGTTGTAGCCGAGCTGGCGTGGGTTGTCGTTCGGGCCCCCGCCCATCGTCTGCGCCGTCACCGTCCAAAACAGGATGTAGCGCAGTTCGTAGTAAATGCCGCCGTTCGGATCCGGCATGGGGGCGACGTCCCAGTTGTCCGCCCCATAGAACAGCGCAGGATCGGAGGGGTTACCGCCGGGAGGCGGCGCAACTCCAATGTGAGCGTAAGTGACGACGTCCGTCGGAGAGACCGCCGGATCGGTGCGGCCGAGGAACTGCGTGTCGTTGGGATCCCCTGACGATCGCGGATCGATCATCGGCCAAAAGGCGTTGACATAGGTGTCCCGGGAGGCGTCGTTCAGAGAACTGCTGAACGCGTTCAGTTCCTTGACCCGGCTCCGGAACAAGTACCCTCGCCGGATCTGCCCCATCGGCACAGGGTTGTTCGCGGGGTCGTACTCGACGACGTTCAACAGCAGCGGCGGGTAGCCCCCCTGGTCCTGCCTGTAAAGTTGGAGCGCCTGGACCATGGTCGCCATATTCGTGCTGTCGGTCGCCCGCTTTGCGGCTATCTTTGCCCGGGAGAACACCGGGAAGAGGACCGCGCTCAGGATGGCGATGATCGCAATCACCACCAAAAGTTCGATCAGGGTGAAACCTGTTCTACGATTCATGTTCGCCTCCGCGGAGAGTTCAATCGTCTGACGCAGGCTGCGTCGCGTTTGTTCCAGTTAGGGACCTCCCGTCGCCCAGTTCCAGTAACTCTGGACCCAGCCGAGGAGGGTTCGGTCGAAGAGAGCGGCCAGGATGGCCCCCGCAGCCAGGTATGGCCCGAACGGGATGTGAGTGAATCCGGGTGTCCAATCGTCCTCGAGCGGCTCCTCGACCAACTCCTGGCCAAACCACCACCGATCCAAACTGGGAAAGACGATGCCCACCACGTCGATCGCCAGGGCGTAGCCCAAGCCGGACCGAACGAGGCTACTGACCGTCTCCGGAGGTTCCTCCTCACCTTCTCCTTCGCTTTCCTCTACAGTCTCGGGCGGCCGCCTCAGAAGGACCTGCAGGACGCCGAAAACGACGGCCACGAGGACAGCCAACCCAAACCCGACCAATGCAGTCGCCGGAAAGAGCACTGCTCCCAGACCCCGGGCGAGCATGATGTCGCCGTGCCCCATCGCGTCCTTCCTGAATGCCAGCCGGCCAAAGAACGCAATTCCCCAGAACACTGCGACGCCGACCAAAGCCCCGGCGACCGACGCAGGCAGTGCTAGGGAGCCTAAGTGCGCCCAAGCGCCGTCCGCGCCTGCAACGATTAGCCAGGCATTATAGCCGAGGCCGAATAGGAGTAAGAGCGCGTTGAGACCGATCGGAATCGTGTAGGTCGCCAGGTCGATCGCCGACGCGGCCACCAGCACCGAGGCGAACGCTGCCAGCACCAGAAACCGCGCGACATCCTCGCCCTCGACCAGGTTCTGCCACCAAAAGGCCGCCCACAAGGACCCCGTGATCAACTCGATGACGACGTATCGGGCGCTCACGCGCCCCTTGCAGTGGCGGCACTTCCCCCCGCTCGCGACATAACTCAGGATTGGCACGAGATCGAGAACTCCGAGCCGATGGCCGCATGCCGGGCAGTGGCTCGGCGGGGCGATAAGCGACATGCCCCGCGGAAGCCGATACACGACAACGTTCAGGAAACTGCCGATCGCAGCGCCGATGAAGAACCCAACTACGGTGGTCCAGGGATAGAACATTCCTTTCCGCTCGGAGACAAGACGTTGCCGACCCGCAATTCGAAGGGTCCACCTCTCATGTCGGTCGCTGGGCGACGCTAAACTCCCCCTTCATAGGAATGCGCGAGGCGGTTGTCCGATTGCCCGACCCGGGCGGCCCACGGTGGAGGTCGTTCACCGACCCGCTTCGCCATCTCGTCGCGACGACGCTGGAGGACGTGCCGTCGGTGATCGCCGAAGCCGAGAACGAGGCGCAGGCGGGCCGGATCTGCGTCGGGTACGTCGCCTTCGAGGCCGCCCCCGCCTTCGATCCGAGGTTCCCGGGAAGGCCACACGACCCGGCCTTCCCGCTCGCCGAGTTCCTCGTGTTCGACCGCTTCCACGACTCGGATTCCCTCCCCCGCAGGTTCTCAGGGGCCGCGCCGACGCTCGGGTGGCGCCCCGAACTCGCGCAGGAGGCGTACGAATCGTCGGTCCGGCGCATCCGGCGCTACATCGAAGCGGGAGACACGTACCAGGTCAACTTCACCTACAGGCTCACATGCCCAGACGAAGCCGACGCTCGGGCGCTCTTCCGAGCCATGTCCGCGTGCAGGCACACTCTGCACTCCGCGTTTCTCGATACGGAAACCGTCTGCATCTGCTCCGCGTCCCCGGAACTGTATTTCGAACTCGAAGAAGATATGGTGCGTTCGCGGCCGATGAAGGGCACGTCGCCCAGGGGGAGGTTTTCCGCCGAAGACGAAGTGATCGCGGACTCGCTGCGAGCCTGTCCGAAAGACAGGGCTGAGAACCTGATGATCGTGGACATGGTGCGCAGCGACCTCGGACGCATCGCGGTCCCCGGTTCGGTCCATGTGGATTCACTGTTCGAGATCGAGCGGTATTCGACCGTCCATCAGATGACCTCGACAGTGTCGGCGCGAACGAACGCGACGCTGCTGGACATCTTCAGGGCTACCTTCCCCCCCGCCTCCGTCACTGGCGCGCCGAAGCGAAGAACTCTGGAGATCATTCGCGAACTGGAAGCCTCGCCGCGCGGCGTCTACACGGGCTGCGTCGGAACGGTCGGCCCGGGTCGGCGAGCCGCGTTCAACGTCGCGATTCGCACAGCCGCATTTGCCCGAAGCGATCGGGAATGGTTCTACGGCGTCGGAAGCGGAATCGTATGGGACTCCGATCCTGGGCGCGAATTCCGCGAGTGCGCCCAAAAATCGGCGATTCTCGAGCCACCGAAGGAGTTCGACCTCATCGAGACGATCCTCTGGACGCAGGAGGACGGCTATTGCCGACTGCGCCGACATCTCGACCGCGTGGCTGCGTCGGCTCGGTACTTCGGATTTGCGGAGATGAAGGCGGACCCGGTCGCTGTCCTCGACGCCGCAGTGCGCAATCTCCAATCCAACCCGCTCGCGGTCCGACTTCGGATGAGGGAAGACGGCGCGCTGTTCGCTGAGGCACGGCCTGTCGAGCCTTGGCCGGCGGGCCGTCCGACAATCGTCGCCGTCTCCGACGAACGCGTGGATTCATCGGATCGAATGCTCTATCACAAGACCACACTGCGTGAGGCGCTCGAACGAGCAAAGCGCGCGAATCCGGATTGCGATGAAGTCCTGTTCCTAAACAAGGACGGATTTGTCACTCAAGGCGCGATCAGCAACATCGCGGTGGACATTGATGGCCGCCTGGTCACCCCCCCCGTGACTCACGGCCTCCTGCCGGGCGTTCTGCGACAAGAGATGATCGAGCGCGGACAGATGGTCGAAGGCGCCGTTCGCTTGGACGATCTCATCGCCGCCGGCGAGTTCTACGTCCTCAACTCGGTCCGAGGCATGGCGAAAGCGACGCTTCGACTCACGCCGATGACGGAACCCGTACTTGACGACAGCGCAACGGGTGCGACGCTCCGATGACGCGTTCGCGCGTGCTGGGAATGCCAACATAAGTGGTCATGCCCGCCTTCGCAGGCGGGCATGACCACTTGGAACCGGCGAAGCCGGTCGTCAGACGTTTTGAAGTGCGTCGCCCTGCTGCAGCTGCTCGATGACTTTCAGCATCGGCCCGAGCACTGCGATCGCGATGAAGCCGACGATCACGCCCAGCGCCACGATGAGAACCGGCTCAAGCGCCGACGTTAGGCTGGCGAGAGTCGCTTCGATTTCGCCTTCGTAGAAGTCTGCGATCTTCTGAAGCATGTAGTCGAGCGATCCCGATTCTTCGCCGACCGAGATCATGTGCGTGACCATCGGCGGGAATTGTCGGCTCTTCTCGAGAGGATCGGCGATTCGGTCGCCTTCTCGGATTCGCGCGCGGGATTCGAGCACCGCGTCGGCGATGATGTGGTTGCCAACCGTTCCTGCAACCGTTTCCATGGCCTGCAGGATGGGCACGCCCGAAGTGAGAAGGGTGCCGAGCGTTCGGCTAAACCGAGCCAGGCAGATCTTGTGGTGCAGCTTTCCGAAGACCGGAATCTTGAGCTTGATCCTGTCCACGACTCTGCGGCCGAACTGCGTGCTCACAAACGCCTTCCAAACAAGCAGGAAGAGCACGAGCCCGATGAGAATCGCCCACCACCTCTGCGTAATGAAGTTCGAAGTGTCGATGAGAATCTTCGTGGCGGTCGGGAAGTCCTCGTACTTCATTCCCAAGTCCCTAAACAACTTGATGAACTCGGGGACGACGAACACCACCAGGGCGATGACGATCGCGAGCGCGAAGATGATGACGAGCACCGGGTACGTGACGGCGGACTTGATCTTGCGTCGAAGTTCGACGTCCTTCTCCAAGAAGTGACTCAGCCTCTGGAGCGACTCTTCCAACACGCCGCCCACTTCGCCCGCTCGGACCAATCCGATGAACAGGTTGCTGAACGTGCGAGGGTGGCGCTGCATCGCGCGGCTCAGCGATTCGCCGCCTTCGACTCTCTCACCGATGTCGGCGATGATCCGGCGAAGTTTCGCGTCGCTCGTCTGCTGGCCGAGCACGTCCAGGCATCGAACGAGCGATACGCCCGCGTCCACCATGGTCGAGAACTGTCGGCAGAACAGCGAGAGGTTCGTGAGTTTGACTTTGCCCGTGGACCGCGCGCGGGTTCGCCGCGTGCGGAGCATCTCGACCTCGAGGATCGAGAAGCCCTGCTCCTCAAACCGTTTGCGGAGCAGTTCCTCGCTGTCAGCCTCGGCCGTGCCCTTCTGGATGGCACCAGAAGCGTCGCGGAAGGTGTAACTGAACACTGGCATCTTCGTTTCTCCTTGTTAGGGCCCAGGGCCGCCCATGCCGCCCGGGCCGCCGGTGCTGCCTGCGCCTGCGGGCGTATTGATCATCTTCTTCAACTCTTCGACGTTGATAGCGCGGCTGAGCGCGTCCTCGAAGGTGATGAACCCCTTCATGTACAGGTCACGAAGGTTCTGGTCCATGCTCTGCATGCCGATGCTGCCAGACGTCTGAATCATAGACGGAATCTGGTGAGTTTTGTTCTCCCGGATGAGGTTCCGGATGGCCGGCGTGGCGATCATAACCTCGACGGCGGGAATACGCCCAGGCGACCCGGCCCTTCTGAGCAGCTGCTGGGAGATGACCGCCTGAAGGTTGTTCGCCAACTGAATTCGGATCTGGTCCTGCTGACCCGGCGGGAACACGTCAATGATACGGTCGATGGACTCTGCCGCATTGTTGGTGTGAAGCGTGGCGAACACCAAGTGGCCCGTTTCAGCGGCCGTGATGGCGAGCGCGATCGTCTCCGTGTCACGCATCTCGCCCACGAGGATGACGTCCGGGTCTTCTCGGAGGCTGGCGCGGAGCGCGTTCGCGAAGGACTTCGTGTCGTGACCCAACTCGCGCTGGTTGATGATGGAGAGATTGTGAGTGTGGAGATACTCGATCGGGTCTTCGATCGTGATGATGTGCTCTGACCGGGTGCGGTTGATCTGGTTGATCATCGCCGCCAGCGACGTAGATTTGCCGTGGCCCGTCGGACCAGTAACGATCACGAGTCCACGCGGTTTCTTCGTCAGTTCTTCGAGCACCGGCGGCAAGTTCAACTCGCGCACCGTCGGGATACGGTTCGGGATCAGTCGGAACGCTCCAGCGATCGCTCCTCGGTCACGGTACATGTTCACGCGGAAGCGAGCCTTTCGCGGAAGCGCGTACGAGAAGTCGAGTTCCAACGTCGTCTCGAATCGCTCGATCTGCTCGTCGGTGATGATGGCGTACATCAGCCGCGAAGTGTCATTCGGACCGAGTTTTTCGTAATTCAGTCGGATCAGTCGTCCGTCCACTCGGATCGTCGGCTCGCAATCGGTGCAGATGTGCAAGTCCGAAGCGTTCTTCTCGACGACGATGTTCAGAAGTTCGTCGACGTGGAGGGAGTCGACGCGCTTCGGCCCGGTACCCTCGTCCCCTTCGACGACCTGCTCGATGTAGGTACCCGGTAACTCAAAATCCAGTTCTTCGATAACTCCGCTCATTTCACTCCAATTGGTCTTTTTGATAGTGGGTCGTTTCCGGCAGAACCCTCAGGGGATCAGAAGCCGGCCGTGAAGACTCGCCTCATCACCTCTTCCGGAGTGGTCGTTCCGTTGAGGATCTTCAGCAGGCCGTCCTCGCGCAACTCGTGCATTCCGTTCGCTTTCGCCGCTTCTTTGACGTCTGCGAGCGGCGCACGCCGCACGATGAGTTCGGCAATCTCCGCGTTCATTCGCATCAATTCGTAAATGCCCGTTCGACCGCGATAGCCGGTGAATCGGCAGTGATCGCAGCCGCGGCCACGGTACAAAGTGACGACCGCTTCAGGGTCTTCCACCTTGAAGCCGAACCTGCGCAGTTCTCGCTGATGGACTTCGTAAGGTTCTTTGCACTCGTTGCAGTTTCGCCTTGCGAGTCGTTGCGCGAGAACGCCGATCACGGTCGCGGAAATCAAGTACGGCTCCACGCCCATGTCCGTCATACGGACCACGGCGGACGGCGAGTCGTTCGTGTGGAGCGTCGACAACACCAAGTGTCCCGTCAGCGACGCCTCGATGGCGATCTCGGCGGTTTCCAGGTCGCGCATTTCGCCGACCATGATGATGTCCGGGTCCTGCCTCAAGAAGTGCCTCAGCGCGTTTGCAAATCCGAGACCGGCTTTTCGGTTGACCTGCACCTGCGCGATTCCCGACAGCTGGTATTCGATCGGGTCTTCGATCGTGATGATGTTTGACTCGATAGAATTCAGCTTGTTCAGGATCGAATACTGCGTCGTCGTCTTTCCTGCGCCCGTCGGTCCCGTGGACAGGAACATTCCGTTCGGCTGGATGACGAGTTCCTCGACTTGCGCCTGCAGCTCCTCGGTGAAGCCCAGTTTGTCGAGACCAATGAGAACGCTCGTCTTGTCGAGGATTCTCATGACGACTTTTTCACCCCATGGCGTCGGGATGGACGAAACGCGAAGGTCGTAATCTTTGCCGGAGTGCCGAATCTCGATTCTTCCGTCCTGCGGAAGTCTGCGCTCGGCGATGTTCATCTCCGCCATGATCTTGTAGCGGCTGATGAGCGGCGCTTGGAGATTCTTCGGAACCGTCATCGCCTCGTGGAGCACGCCGTCAATTCGGTACCGGACTCGCACGCCTCTCTGCTGCGGCTCAATGTGGATGTCCGACGCTCGGTCCACGATGGCTTGCTGAACGAGCGCGTTCGCAAGTCGAATGATCGGCGCCTGCTCTGCGACCTGCGCCGCGACCTCTTCGTCCTCTTCGACCGCGATGTTGCGGCTCGCGCCCGCTTCTGCGATCGCTTGGCTGATGTCGCCGCGCATGCTGATCACAGCGGAGGGAGATCCAGCAGCCGGACCGGCGCCATTCCCCGATGTCTGACCGCCGTAGTACTTCTGAATAGCGTCCTCGATCGCTCCTCGGACCGCGAGCACCGGCACGGCCCGACAGCCCGATGCCAACTGAATGTCGTCGAGCGCGACGATGTTGTTCGGGTTGGAGGTCGCCACGAACAGGGTGGCTCCTTCCTTCTTCACCGGAATCACCGTGTGATTCCGGGCAATTCGTTCGGGAACAACGTTGAGCGCGCTGGATTCGACGTTGATCCTGTCAAGGTCCACGAATCCGAGGCCTTGCTCTTGGGCTATGCCCTCGGTCACCTCGCGCTCGCCGACGAAGCCCAGGTCCACCAGAACCCTGCCTATGTCGGACGTCTTGGTTTGCTGCTGTACCTTGAGCGCCTCGTCTCTCTGCTCAGGTCTCAGGTAACCGCGTTCGATGAGGTACTCAACCAACGGCTTACGGGATATCGCCATCTCTACCGACCACTCCTAAGGAAGCCCGAGGCCCTCTCCTGCACTTACGGGCGAGTTAGCATACCCCCCGAAAGTGCTGGGCCTTCGACGGCTCATCGCTTGGACGCTCGACGGCGTGCGGAAAGTTCGCCCACCTGTATGGGCTCCCCGCAGTTGAATTGAGTCCTCGCCATCGTGAGGAGTCGGTTTCCGGGCGACCGCTTAGCCTCCGCCTCCGCCGCCCTTCTTCTCTCCAGGCTTGGGCGGCGGGCTTCCGCCTCCAATGTCCTCCTCGGAGACCTTCATCACGCCGCTGATCCGCGTGCCGGTGAGCCGCTCGTTACCCTCGACCGTCGAGACGGTGATGGTCTCGGCTACCAGGTCGTCGCCCGCGCTGTTCGTCATCCGGACTCCCTGCCCGTCCCCTTCGCTGAAGAGGGTGAGCAGATCGGCCTCCTCCTCGTAGACGGCTCGGTGAGCCGTGATCTCTCTCCAAGTGCCCGCCTTCAATTCCTGCCGAGCCTTCGGGCTGCCGGTCACGATTGCCTTACGGGACCCCTTTCGGTAGAAGTACTCGATCTTCGAGCAGGTGACCATGACCGGGTAGTAGCGGAGGTTCTTCGCGCTTCGCACCTCCTCGTCGGACTGCTTCTGGGCCTCCTTGGCTGGATCAACCGCGCCTTCGCCCTGTTTTAGGGCTGCGGGCAGTTCCGGTTGGGCAGGCGGCAGTTCGGCCGGCGTGACCTTGCCTTGATCCTTCTCCGGCTTGATGAGCAGTCGAACCGCGCCTGTCGCGATCGCGCGCTTCTCCTTGTTATAAATCGTCACCTTCGGCGCTTGGAAGACCGCGTCGGGACCGTGGTACTCCACGTCCCCTTCCGCAACGATGATGTCGGTGTCCATCTCGCGCGTGATCTTGGTGGCGCGAACGAGAAACTCCTTCCCCGCCATCTCCGCGTCGTAGTAGATCGTCCGATCCGGATTGCTGAGGATCTCCAATTTGTCGCCGCGGATCGTGACGTCCGTCTTCCCTGTCGCCGAGCCCTGCACCGGAACCTCAAGCGGACCCGACCACTCGACGTCCTCCGCTTCCAGGCGCTTGTCCCGATAGGTGAAGAACACGTTTGCCGCGCGAAATGTGCCGCCGCCATAGGTTCCCGTGACACCGCTGGCAGCGCGGACCTCCTCTCGGTTGCGATCGATCGTCAGCCTCGGGGCTTGAATAGAAACCTTGTCATCCCAGACCTTAGGAGCGCCCGCAACTTCGAACACTCCCGTCGAACTCTCATAGGTCGCGAGTCCGGCCGTGAAGGACGCGCGCTGCTCGCCCTTGTCATACACCTTTCCATCGCGCAACAGAGCAAGGCGCAAGAACTGCTGGTCCTTCCTCGCGTCGATTTGCGCCGCGTTAAACTGCACGACGAGCCGCCCCTTGTCCCACACGGCAACGTCCACGTTCCGCATCATCGAGCCGATGCCTTGGCCCAGCGGGTTGGAGTACGCGCCTTCGAATCGCGCAAACGGGTTGATGCGCGCGAGATTGCGAATCCCGAAGTAGAGCCCCAGCATGCCTGCGCCGACTCCCGCGACGATTCCGACGCGGCGAATGTTAGGGGATGAGAGTAACGTCATTTCGAATCAGTTGGTCCGGACTTGTGAAACCGGTAATCGTGATCTCGAGGTCCTGAAACCCGCTCTTCTGGAAGAGGATCGTGTACGACCCGGGTACCGCCCAAAAACGATACCGTCCGTCTGAGCCCAGGTTCTGGAACCGTACAGGAGTGCCATTCTGCTTCAGCGTCACTTCGGTGCCAGTGGGGTCTCCACCCCCCGAAAGGGTGACAATTCCCCATAGGTTATACGGCGGCCCGGGAGGATTGGGATCGCTCACGGGCGCGATCAGAATCGGTGGCAGCGAAACCACGCCGCCGATCGGGCTTTGGTTGACGAAGAACTCCGCCGGGATGTACCCCGACTTCATGACGCGGCCGACGATTCCAAAGAAGATGAATTCGCTCGCCGGGTCGTACGCGACATCGGTCAGCGTGAACGCACCCGATGCATTCGTCACGGCACGTCGTCCGCCAAAGGTGACCGTCGCTGAATCGACGGCTCCCAGCGTCGAAGCGTCGAGCACAGATCCTGTCACCGTAACCGTCTGCGGGCCAATCCAAAAATCTCCGAGGTCGGTGTCCGCCGTGACCGGAGGAAATGTGAATACAAAGGTCGGAAACACCGAGTGAAGCACGGTCATGGCAGAAGCGCCCGTGTCGACGTTCAAGACGAAAAGGCCGTCGCTTGCCCCCGTGGTCGTGCTCGCGTTCCCGATTTGCACGGTAGCCTGCGGGTTCGGGGGCCCGCCGGTGTTCACCGCGAGGACACGGCCTGTGACCTGAAAGCCTCCGCCCCCCCCGGCTCCACCGGGAGAGCAGCCGAGCGCGGCGATCGCAAGGATGCTCAAAAGAGTCAGGAGTTTCCGCATCGTCATCTTCATCCCTAATATCGCGACCTCACGCGAAAGTCCCGTTGCGGCGCATTCGCAACAAATTGGTATGTGGTCGTTCTCCTTACCTCGAGTGTTCGCCTCGCAGTCAGATCCGTAAACGTCAGTTGATAAGGGAGGATCCCGCCGATCACCTCTTCGAAACGAATCGTGTAAGTGGATCCTGCCCTCAGGCCCGAAAGTCTCACATCCCAACTGTTGATTCCGTGCGGGCGCACGTCTCGGTACATGGTTCCGTTCGACCGAATCATCGCTTGAAGGGCTCCGCCCCACACCGGAGGCAACCCGCAGTCGATCCCGACGTCGTATCCGTCTTTTGCTCCGATCCTCTGCCCGAATTCGACTTCGCTTCGCTCAACGCCGAGACCCGTCGCGACCAGTTTGGCCGTCCAGGATCCGAAAGGCACGCCCCCCCCACCCGGCGCTGCGGCCGCTCCAAACACATCCGGTCGAAAAGTGATCGTCACCCCTTCGGGCGCCAAAGCGCGGACGAAAAGAGCCTTCCCTGCCGGAAAACTCGACAGCGGCGACATGGTGCCGCCCTCCGGCAAGCCGCTGAACGGGTCGTTCGCTCCCGGTATGAATTCAAACATTTGCGTGTCAATCCATCCCGCCGTGATCGCCTCGCTGAACGTCTTCGGCGAATCTGCGGCGCGCTGAACGGACAGCGAAGTTGTGGGCACGTCGTTCGGGAATGGATTGACGATCTGATTCCATCCCACCTGAAGCGGCACCGTATACGGCTGCTCGCCCGGCAGCCGGCCGAACACCGAGAAGCCAGGGACCGCTGCAGGCATGCGAATCATGTAGCCCTTACCTGGCGCAAAGCCGGAGAGAGCCGGATAGAGGTCGTACGCCAGACGATCCTGCCTCCATCGCGCCACGAGCGTCTCGTTTGCCGGAAGGCCGAGGACAATCGCCAGATCGGTTTCATAGGGCCTCGCGCCGAATCCGACCATCTGCACCCCCCCCGCTAATCCTCCCGGTAAGAAGTAACTTCCCTCGTCGTCGAGTTGAATCGCGAGGGCGAGCGTGTCTCCCCACGTGTTCACGAATTCGGTTTGCAGTATGGTCTCGTTTCCGGACACAACCTGCACGACGTCGACTCTCGCGAGCTTCGGAGCGTTCAAACCGGGCGCGGGCACGATCGCTCCGAAGGCTCCGTTGCGGAGCGGAGCGTCGACAGGCGCCTGCCCCGGCAGTGTGAGGCGAACGATTCCGGACGTGTTCGGATCGCCGCCTGCGACCGCACCGTCGAAGCCCACGACCGTGCCATAGAAGTTCTTTGTCGTCGGATCCTGTGCGGTCGCGACTGCGCCAGCCGGCACGATCGCTCGCGACAGGTTGTCGCCGACCGGTATGTCGACGATGGCCTTGTACCACTGAGTCACAGCGCCCGAGCCGAATACATCGGGCAGGTTGGGCGTCACGGAACCAAAACCTCCTGCGATGTCCATGCGATCGTCTTGACCGCTTGTGAACATGCGCGCGAAAGTCGCATCCCAATAAATCGGATAAGAAGTTCCCTGCAGAAGCGTCTCGTTTCCGCCGGAGAGGGTCTCGAAGTAACTGAGCCAGAACGCAAAGACCCCGAAGTCTTCGCCTCCGAGACCGACGGTGATCGGAATGGACTCCACAAACGTCTTTCTTCCCCGCGCGACCTTGACGTCCAAGACGTACTGCCGGCGATACCAAGACGCGAAGGTCCTTCCCTCGATGGTCGAGCCCGGCCCTCCGAGCGAGTTCATCGTGCTCTGCGCGAGCGTCGAAAGCGCAGGGATGTTTCCTCGAATCGACGTGTCCTGATAGTAAGAAGCCAAGAACGTCGAGAAGAAGGCTGGGTATTCGGTAATCACTTTCGCCCACGCCGTGCCCGCCATCCTATAGCGCATCAAGAAGAGTCCGCCCAACGACCCCCCCACCGGAAGCGGGATCGGGCGCAAGTTTGGGGCGATGAACGAGCTGTTGGCGAGCGCTGGTTGGTTGTGCCAACTGTAATGTCCGCTTGAGTCGTAGGAGTTCAGGATGACCGACTGGACGATGTCCGGGTCCAATCCAGAAGGCAAAGCCCCGGCAAGCACCGTTCGCATCGTGGCGGCGCGCGCAAAGCCCTCGGCCCAGGCGTCGTAATCGAAGATCGCTGGCCCGAGGTACGCCAAGAAGAGGCAGTGGATGAAGTTGACGACCGCAGTTTCGTTGGCGAGATACACAGGGAACCAAATCGCGGGCACGCCGCTGCCGTCGTCGGTGAGATACAGGCCTCCCGCAACCGCGTCCCGGTCGCCAATCGCGTTGTCCATGTTGTAGACGCGGAGCGTCCCGCCCTGAAACGGCTGGCCGAACAGCACGTCCATCGTGGGTTTTGCTGCGGCGAAGGTGTCAATCAGCAGTTGGCGATATTCGGGAGTGAAGGGCCCGGGGTCGTTTCCCTCGGCCGGGAACTCGAGGGTCAGCGCTCCGCCCTGGGAGCGAACCGAGTAGGAACTGCTCCCTGAGGATCGAACGACCACGGCGCGCGGTGCAATGAACCGTTCTCCTGGCTGTACAAGCCCGAGGTCGCGGCGGGCCTGCCAGTACGCCGACACGGATTGGTCGAGCGCCTCATAGTAGTCGGCCGCTTTCGGCTTGAGGACTTGGGTCACGGCAGACGGCGTAGCCTGCGTGGTACCGAAGTCGAGCGTCCACGCCGAATGGTAGTCCTGTCGAACGGTAGGCGCCGGCGCTGCGCCGATGACGAGGGCTGCGGCTAGTACGAGCATAGATGAGTTCGGGGCTGACCGTGCAGTCAGAGGATAGACGTGCGCGCGGCCGAAGCGGTTCTCCCGCTCGGCCGCAGATGCTACCGCCAGAAGGTGGCGGCGGGCCCGGCGGCCTCAGTCCCGACCGAGGCCGCCCGGAAGGGGGACTTGCCCCCTAACTTGTCTTCTTCTTCGTAAACGATCCCCGTAACATCTCCGCGCCGTCGGCGAGGATCTCGAAGGTGAACGCTTCGGGAGACGTAATGGTGAAGGTGATCTGAACCTCACCATCGCCCTCGAGCGGAGTGCCCACGAACGTGAGTTTCTTGTCCTTCAACTGTCCTCGCGCCACCAGTGGATCGGGCTCCTCAGAGATGAAGAAGTATCCTCGGATTACTCCATCCTCCCCAGTCGACAGCATCGCCATCCCCTCGATCTTGCCCATCCTCTCGGATTCGAACTTCAGATCCAGGCGGATGAACCGTCCTCGCAGGTAGTTCGAGCCGGTGATGCTGGCCGAGGATTCACCCTCGTCGCGGAACGCAACCTTCCCAACCCACTCGGCTGCCAGAAATGCGATCTTGGAGTTGTCCGCAGGCTGGTTCTGCGCAGAGGAGCCGGCAACGAGACAAAACAAGGCAGAAAGAGCAACGATTGCCTTCATGGTCGTGCATACGGCCGCCCTGCCCCACCGGTTACAGGGTCCTGCAATCGGTGGGGCTCAAGTCCGCTGCGACGGTAACTACTGCTTTCGAGTGAGGAGGTCTCGAAGGTACAGGTCGCAGACCGGGCGCTCCTGGTAGTTCTTTCCGAGGAGCCGGATCAGTTTGGCGATCGCCTCTTCTCGAGTGTCTCCGGTGTTCATCTCATGTCGGCGCCAGAACTGGTCCCACCAGTCGCGGGGTTGGACCTTCATTCCGACGTACTCAGTGGGCCGGCCTGTGTAGCCGGCTGTCACGAGGCTTCCAACATAGTCGGCCATCGAATACACGCGATCGATCTGCTCGCGAATGGACTTGACGTCCTGCTCGCTCACGACTCCGTTCGACGTAGCCTTGTAGAACTGAACGGTGACGCGGATCGGGAAATTCGGATCGCGCTCGATCGGCAGGTTGTCGATCTCTGTGAACGGCCCTTCGATCTCGCCGTGGCCGATCACGGCGGTCTCGACATCGCTCCCAGCCCTGTCCATGGACTTCGCCTCGGCCCCCACTGCGCCGAATCCTCCTCCGCCGATGGCCCCTGGCGCAGATTCGGGTCGCGCCGGCCGCTTCTGCTTCAAGGGGACTTGAATCAAGAGCACCATGTTCACTCCGGCGTACCTCGGGTCCGAAGCATCCGTGCGCGGATCACCGCCGGAGTCGGCGATGAAGTCGCTCAGCCTCTGCCCCGTCAGGCTCGTTCGGTGGCCGTCGGCGTTATGGAAGAGACGCTGGCCCCAGACCGATCCGGTCGAGAACGCATCGCGCTTGTTGTCGATGACCGTCACGCTCGTTCCCTCGCGAGTTGCGAGGATCGTCAGAACAGCCGGGTCGCCTGAATAGGACTGGTAGTTGAAGATGACGGGGTTGAAGGTCGCGATGCCGCGAGCAGGAACCGGCAGAAAGCAAGCCTGCGCGCTCACGAGAACGTGCGTGTCTCGCGCAGCAAGCAGCGTCTTGTTTCGACCCAGCCACGAGTTTGGATTCGTGAGGTATCGCGTCGGCTCGGCAAGGAAGTCGTACAGCGAAACTCTGCGAAGGGGTTCGCCCTTTTGGTTACCGACGAGCAGAGTGAAGAACCGCGGATCAATGTCGCCGGTCACGTCGGAAAAGTTGGGATGCCGAATGACCGGCATGCAAGTCACCTCGAACTGACCGGTCTCGGGGTTCTGCGCTCCGACCTGAATGGTCATGTCGCTGATGTTCGGACCGACGGCCGAGTTCTTGTACCGGCCCGTGTCCTCCCACGTTACGTTGAGCACATGGAGGCCGAATCTTCGCGCGAGGGACTGCGCAGCGGGATCAGACACCATTTGCGCCGTCCGCTGAATGGCCTGGAGGTAGTCCACCCTCTCCGTCGTCGTCATCGGCCTCTGGGAGGGAGCCTTGGGTTTAACCGAAGGCAGGGGATCCCAGCCTTGAGAGCCGGCGCCCCCTGGGAAGAGGCTTGTGAGCGCCACGGCTGCAGCCGCGAAGGTGCCGCTGATCGCGGCGAATCGTGTGATGTTCATATCGTTACCCTTCCTTCTGCCTCGGACTCGCCTGCCCGAGCGCACGCCTGGAAAATTTGTGTGACTTCAATCCTTGAACGTTCACCGTTCTACGCCGGTTACGGTCAAACGATCCTCACGGAGCGACGAAACTGTCGATCTGGCTGATCGAGTGGCTGAAGCCGCCGAAGCCGCTTCCCACGACGACATACCAGTACCGATGCCCCGGGTCGAGCGGCGCGCCGTTGTACACGTAAAACGTCGAGGGCGTGGGCGCGCTGACCCAAATCGGATCCACTTGAAAGTCGGGGAAGTCGTAGTACAAGTACACGGTGTAACTCGTCGCATTGAACAGCGGTTGCCAGCGGAATGTGAGCGGCGCATACGACACGTTGTTGAGGATCATGTCGTCGAGAGGAACTGCAGAAACCGTCGCGCTCGGCGGACTCTCGGAACCCGATTGGTTCGGGAAGTCCGTGTTGAGCCGCGTAACGACGTAGTAGAAGCGCTGATTCTCCAACAGTTGATCGCTGATGTCCGAATAGAAATTCGCAAGCGGGTCGCGCAGCACTTCGAGCGGCTGAACGTTCGCTGGACTCGTGCCACGATAGATGCCGTAGCCTAAGAGTTCGTTGTAGAACTCATAATCCCAGAAGAGATCGATCTCGAGATGGGTGACGGCCGGATCGGCTCGCGTGTGCGACGTTCTCTCTTCCCGTTCGGGGTTAATGTGGTTCTTGATCGCTTCGTAGGCCCTCGCCGACTCCCGACTCCTCGTCGCGTCGACGGGAGACGTCCACGCAACCGCCGTTAGGTTCTCGACCCCATTCTGCTGTTCGTTCGATGAGTTTCGCAGGAAGAAGTTGACCGTTCCGGTTTGGCCCGCATTTGCGGTGAAGTTGGTGGTGTCGTTCTCGTAGCCTCGTCCCGACGCGGTCATCGTGTACGAGTAGCCTGCAACGAGGTCGTCGATCCGATATGCGCCGTTCGAATCCGTGATATCCATCCACGAGCCGAGCGGCCCCCCGGCGAACACGCGCACGCCCTCGAGCGATCGTCCGAACTGATCTTGAACGATCCCCTGAACGTGGCCCAGTTGATTCACGCGGGCGACCACGATGTTGACGCTGTTGGTGCGCTCCTGCGCGTACACATAGGCGCGATTCGTGCCGCGATAACTGACCCCGTCGACGGTCAGGCGCGCCTGAACGACGGTCAGCCCCTCGGTCGCGTCGCGTATGACGAAAGTCCCGACAGGAGATGACGTCGTGGAGAACGATCCGTCCGCGTAGATGTCCGCGTCGCGAACGGCGTTGCCGTTGATGTCGGTAACTGTGCCGGAGATTTCGCCTATGAATTCCTGCGGCACGCACCCGGCAACGATAATGGGAGTGAGGAGCAAGAGTGTCAGTATTCGCTTCATTGCGATTCCTTTCAGTAATGCCAAGTCAGCAGTTGGACGCCTACGGCCCTTGGCGATTTCGGAGACTTGCGAAGTCAATTCGAAGTTCGATGTCGAGGCTGCTGCTTCGGAAACTGTTCTGACCGGTCAGGATGTCCAGTCCCTCCCGCCTTCTAATCCAGTAAGTCGCGTCCAGGTTCACGCCGGGGAGGAGTTCGTAGGTGTAGCCCAGGCCGAATGAGATCTGCTCGTCGGCGCGGTAGCCGTCGGTCGAACTGAATCCTCCGCGAGCGAAAATGCTCTGCCGTGCAGCCAGGACGTAGCGGAGGTTTGCGTCGAAGGACGCGATCGTCTGGTCGAAGCCGCTCACGCCCGCACCGCCGAAGGACGTGAGTGTGAAGTAGGCGCCGGCCGAAAGCCGCTTCCCGAACTTCTGGTCGGCGGAAACGCTCATGGAGGTCGAGGTGCTCTTGCCGCCGCCGTCCACCAACTCCACCTCCGTCCGGTCCACCGAAGCGTACAGCGAGGTGTCGTTGGAAGGCCGCCAACTCGCCGTCAGTCCGATTCGGTTGGCGATCGAGTTTGTCAGGTTGTCGCCCTCGGCCCGCGAGTGCCCCAAGAAGGCGTCGATCGAGAACTCGTCGGAGGGCCTCCAAGAGGCGTGGATCTGCGCGATCTTTGACCGCGTGCCGATGAACGAGCCGCCGTAATTGAACCCTCCGCCGCTGAACCCGTTGCCGCCGTATCCGAAACCGTTGCCGCCGGTGAAGTTTGCGAGAGAGGTGATTCCTCCGCTGTTCGTGTCCGCAAGCGTCAGGTCGAGGCTGAGTTTCTCCGACGCCTCCCAGACGCCGGTAAACGAAAGGTCCATGCCTTCGCTCGATTTGCCATCGGATTCGATCTGGTTGAATCCGATCCGTGATGTGAAGTGCAGGGCGTCGCTGGCCCTGTAGGTTCCGGAGACGCGGGCTCCGTTGATGACGGCCGACGTCGGGATCAGTTCTCCTCCGGTGGCGAATTTGGCCGACTTCGCGTCCGTGTGGACGAGGCCCGCGTCGAGCGTCCAGCGCTTCGCTCGATGTCGGTAGCCCGCGTTGACTTCGAATTTCTCGTTGGGAATTCCTTGATATTCGCCGTCGGAGTTCCAGGCCGTCAGATAAGCGCTCTTCGTCTCATCCGGTTCATAGGACGCTGAGAACCGGACGTCTCTCGTTCGCCCTGAAATCGTCGAGATGCCGCCGCCTTGGAACGAAGGCGTGCCAATCCGATAATCCGACCCGAACAGCTCAAGGTTGTAACCCCTCCCTGCGTCGTATCGCAGAGTGAGGTCCACTCCCTTCTCGTTTCGACTGAAACCCGTCGACTCGATCCCAATGTAACTGGATGGAATGCTCCTCCACCGGCTCTGGATTCTCGCTCTGCCGTAGGTGTAATCGAATCGTGCCGCCATCGCCTCACCGGTTTCGGCACCGAGCGGCGCATCGAGCCTGCTCTTGGCCGTGGCGAACGACAAAGAACCTTGGCCCCCAATCTTCCACTGCACGTCAACGCCCGTCACCTGGCGCTTGCCGTTGCCGAACGAGCCCGGTTCAGGCGTCGGCGTGTAAGTGACTCGAATCGTCACCTCGCGAGGCATGAACCGAGTGAAGTAGAAGACGATTGGATTGACTGGATCGAAGTAGTAGTCAACGCCTTCGACTTGAAGGACTCCATCCACCGTCACGCGGATCGGTCGGTCACGCAAAGGAGGGTACTGCAGGAAGTACGGCGTATTCGGCGCACCGAAACCTTGAAAGAGCTCGGTGATCTCGCGCAAACCTCCGCCGTCGAGAGGCGCCTGTTGGATGTGCGTTAGGCCGATCGACACGCCCGGCAAGATCTGGTAGGACAGCCCTCCTCCGGTCACTGTGCCCGACGCTTGGTTCAGGCCGATCGTCTCGTAGGTGACGACAATAGTTTGCGCCGGCGTGATCGTGCGTTCGAGGAAGGTGATGGTGCCCGCGTACGGATCAAGCGTGTAGTCTTGACCCAGCACCATTTCCACGCCGTCCAGTTGAACTCGCACTGAGCCGTCCACGATGTTGCCGGCCTGCAGGAAGTAGGGACCCGGGCTGTTGGTTCCAGTGATCGAAATCGTTCTTGCCTGCGCGCGAATTTCGGAGTGCAGCGCGCGCAAGGCAAAGCGGCCTGCCTTCACCTGAACTTGCGCGCCGCGCATGAGCCGACTGAATCGAACTAACTCGTTGGAGTTCAGCAGGGACGCGTTGATGTCCCCCCCCTCGACTTTGAGCCAACCGCGCTCGTATCCGACTAAAGTGCGCTGATCCCCGGGACGAGAGAACCCATAGTTGTTCATGGTGACGTCGAAGTAGAAGCCACCGAACAACTTGGTGCCATTTAGCTGGAGGCTGCGGCGATCCGTAAACTGCTCGTCTCCATCGCCGTAGTAGAGCGACTCGTTGAAAGTGGTCCGGTCGCCCTCGACCTCGTGCAGATGGAACCCGAAGACCTGGCTGCCGCTGATGTTGATCTTCTTGAGGATCTGGTCGTTAACCCACGAAAGGACGTCTTGACCGGCGCGGGCGTGCGCCCCCGCGGCCACCAACACGATGAGTGGCGCCCAACGTTTTGCCAGCAAATCTACTCGCCTTAGTTCTTACCGGCAAGTGCCGGAAAACTCTCTATTAGTATATCTATGTTGCGCTTTGCTGCCTTGATCTGGGCCTCGCGCCTATCCAGGATCGTGGCCTTGATCGCCTCGCGGTCGCGCTCGAATCGCTGGAAGGCGTCCCACAACTTTTCCGGGGTCAACCCATCCGCTGGAAGCGGGTTGGGCAGTCCGAGCAAGTTGGCGAACGCAGTCACCTTGGGGTCGTAACTGATCATCATGGGTGGGACACCCGCCGAGGCCGCCAGGATGCCGGCATGAAGCCGCATCGCGACGACGCAGTGCATCCGCTTGAGCCTCGCCAGCATTTGAGCCGGGGCGTGGATGTTCCGGATGTCCGGCGCGCGCCCGCCATGAAGTTTCGCTATCTGATCCAGGATGGCTGTATCCAGCGTCCTATCCATTTCGACGAGCATGGGGACGTAAGAGTTCTTGAAAAGCAGTTGGGCGAAGCCGCCGAACGCGGCAGCCAGGTCCTTAGGTTTGCCCCAGGGCCGGGGCGCGATTCCCACCGTCTTCATCGAGCCCAACTCGAATTGGGCCTCGGGCGATTCCTCCGGCATGGCGAGCCAAGCGAGGTCCGCCGTCACCTCTGCGGGACGATTGACACCCAAGGAGCGCATCGTCTGCAGGCTTTGTGGGTCGCGAACGGTGATGACGTCGACTTGACGAAGCGCGGCGGCCGCCGTCCGCTTACCAAAGAAACTGTTCACCGGCCCGATGCCTTGGGCGAGCATCACCACCTTCTTGTCCAGTTTCTTCGCAAGGCTGATTAACTTCGCATAGTATTGAAGAGAAAAGAGACTCGTCACATCCTGCAAGAGTCCGCCGCCCGCGAACACGAGCGCGTCCGCGCCTTCGAGTTCCTGCTTGACTCGCGCGAAATCTCTCCTGGGAACGGAAGTAATACCAAGATAGCGAAAAGTCTCGTCAGGATTTCCAGAGAGCGCAGTGAGTTTCACGGGCAAGTTGCCCAAGCCGACTTGTAAGCCCGCAAGGAGCGCGTCGTCTCCGACGTTCCCGCACCCGTAATAGCCCGCGACTACGATTCTCACAAACTCTGTTCCCTCGGTCCTTTGAAGAATCGGCGAACCGCGAGCCAAAGGATCAGTCCCAGGATACCGCCTGTGACCACGCCGGTCGCGACCCGCACCACCGTCACTTCGATGGGAGTGTGTAGGTGACAAAACGTATTGACGACGCTGGCCTGACCGAGTGCCGCCAGAAGCGCAGTCAGAGGGAGAAAGGCCCTTGCCCCGTTCTGGAGAAGGCCCACCGATAGGATGAGGGCTGGATGACCTACGAAGAGTTCCTTCGTTCTCGGGCGTTCCGGAAGCCAGGCGTCCATCATGTTGCGCAGCCAGAGTTCGAACGATCCGACAGAGGACGGCGCGTCGTTGCCGGTACGAATGAGAACGAACAGCAGCGCAGCGGAAACCGCCGCGAACACTGTCAAGTGGAGCCAACGGACCACGCCGATCATAGCATCGCGCGCGGGCGTTGCTCGCAGGAGGAGCGCCGTGCCGACGATCAGCGGTGGGATAGCGTGCGCCGCTTTAACTCCGACGAATTGTTCGACCTTCAGCATGAACGGCAAAGCCGTGAGCATGCCGGCAACGTGAAGTCCACCCACGAACGAGATGCCGCACGCGACCAAGAACGGCAGCAAGAGCCCGTTCGACTTCGTCTCGTCTTCCCTCCACAACACGCATAAGGTCGCCCACGTCGGAAATGAGAGCGCTCCGAGAAGGGCGACGTATTTCTCGCCATATCCCAATCCGGCCGAGACGCCGACGGCAAGGAACGCAATTCCGATCGCGAACAGCGCGATGCCACGCAAGAACTTGGACGCGAGCCAAATCGAAACGGCAGCGATCCCAAGTCCCACTGCGACGGTGGCGGCGCCGGGAATTTCAAACGGCTCAAGCGGCCGAGCACGCTTCGCATCTAAGCCTTCGCCACGCACTCCGTTCGCGACTTCGGCGACGATCTGAGAAAGTCTGTCAATCGGCAGATCACCGGCCGGGCTAGCAGATCGCAAGTAGAAGACCCGAATGTTCCGCTCCGCTGCCGCTCTCACGAAGCGATCAACGATCGTCGTCTCCGGCATCCGCAGCAGTTCGGCGGATGTGATGCTATGGACGCGCAATGTCGAGCCCAACATGCGCTCCGACATCGTCGTGTCGCCGACTTGATTGCCGAACTCGACGGAGCCGTACCACATCTTCGACGCCCGAAGCGAGTCCGCCACTGTCTCGACGCCTGCATGCCAACCGAGAACTTGATCTCCGCTGAAAATGATTCCCTCGGCCCCCGTGGCTGCTGCGTCCTTGACCATGCTGCGAAGCATCGCGCTGCTTCCGGAGGGTGGATTCGCAACGCGAACGATGAGAGAGAGTCCAGCCTTCTTGATGATCTCCGCGTATTCGCTATTGAATCCGGCGCCGTACGGCTTGAGGTCGGCCATCGGTAGGGGAAGCGTCGTAGGCTTCTGTGACGGACGCAACAGCACTCCATACCTTCGATCGCTTACGGCTCCGAATCTCTGTTGGATAAGGATCGCAAGCCTCCGGCCTAACGCAGAGTCTCCGCAGTAGAACCGCGGTGTGTCGCCGTGCGATGCGACAAGTCGTCCCGAACCGAGGAGATCGTCGAACGTCTCTTCCGGCAAAACGACGGCAGTGACTCCCGCTTTCTTTAGCCTCGCCAGGGTTTCTGTGAGAGTCAGTTTCGAGGCCGCAGAAACCCATCGCGCTTCCGAGATCTCGACCGCAAAGTGGACGGCCTTATTGCGCGCTTCGTAGCGATGGCGCGTCAGAGCAATCCAGCCAGCCGCGACCGACGTGATAACGAGCACGACGAGCAGCCAGAGCGGGGGGGAGAACTTCGACTTCACGCCACTACCGCCCCGTTCTTAATAGGGTTCTTTCCTCCACCCACCAATATTCCGACGAGCATCCCGGCGAGGAAGCCGCCGGCATGCGCCCAATTCGCCACACCGGGCACGGCAAAGAAGATCTGGAAGAGAAACCACATCCCGAGCATCAGCCACGCGGGCATCGGGAACCGCCAGAAGTAGAACGGAGGCACCATCGAGTCAATTACAGACGAGGGGAATAGCACTAAGTATGCGCCCATCACTCCCGCGATCGCACCCGATGCGCCAAGCATGGCGACGCCGCTCGACGGGTCCACGAATATCTGCGTAAGCGCGGCAAACACGCCCCAAAACATGTAATAGAGAGCAAAGCGCACAGGCCCGAAAAACGACTCGACCGCAGGCGCAAACACCCACAAATACAAAAGGTTGAAAAGTATGTGCTGCAGGTTCCCGTGAAGGAAAGCGCTGGTGAACAGAGTCACGACCGGCTCTTTGTCGCCGCCCCGCAATGCAGTCACCACGTCGATCGGCCGCGCCGCAAGGTCTGAAAACAGGATACGCGGCCCGAGGATTCGCCACTCTCGATCCCACAGGTAGATCAACGCCAACAGGCCGATGAGCGTGATCGTGACCCATGGGAATTCCGATTTCCGAAGGCGGTCTCCAAGCGGGATCATTCGGGCGCCGAAAGGATAGCAGATTGAAGCCGGCTTGAGGCTATTGCTTCCGGCCGGCCCACTTCGCCCACAACTTCGAGTCCATCAGGGCGGGTATGAACACGCCCCCCACCACCGACCTCGCCCGAAATCCGACGACTTTCCCATCCGTCGTCTGGTACCAATCCGAGAGAGGCACCCGATCCGGACTTTCAATGACGAAGCGATAAACCGGAGCCATGAGCGCATCGAAATCACTTCGACTCTGCGACAGAGCTGCAATCCACACGGACCAATCCAACTTTGTGTACGTGTTCCGGTTGTCCAGTGGAACCCCGAACGGATTCATCACCGTCAAGTAGTGCTGCACTTCCGAAGCGGACAGCGATTCCGGAAAGAGGTTGAATCCGAGGGCGCGGTCCCAAACCAAATTGTACTTCTGGCTCCATGTGCCGGGCTTGTCGAACGCCAGTCGAGTGTGCTTTCCGTCGTTCGCAATCTTCATCCACTCGGATGCCATGTTCGTTGCCGTGGTGGAGTACTGCTCCGCTTCCTGCCGTTTGCCGAGTCGCTCAGCGAGATCGGCATAGGATCGAATTCCAAGAATCGCCTTGAGGGAGAGATTAGCGTTGTGCGCTAGGTGGCCCGCGAAGTCGTCCGTGCACAGCTGATTCTCCGGGTCGAGGCCCTTGCTCACGAGATAGTCCGCCCACTTCGTCAGCACCGCCCAATGCCGTTCCGCGAATTGAGAATTCCCCGTCGCATGCGCGAGCGCGCACGCGAGAATCAGCATGTTCCCACACTCCTCCACGGGCATCTGATTCTCCTCGGTCCTCTCCCCGCCGCCATACACCTGGCCGTTTGCTAATGGATAGGTGCCGAGGTCGTGAGGAGCGAACGGGTGCTTCCACCTTTCCGATTCTGCGTACAGGATCACCGGCTCGATCTGCGCTTCTAACATCTCTGGATTGAGGAGCAAGAAGACCGGCGCGCTCGGGTAGATGACGTCCACCGTTCCAATGCAGCCGTTGCTGAAATTCTCCTTCGAGAACATCATCGCCTTCCCATCGCGCCCCGCCACGATCTTGCACGCGCCGATGGCTTGACGATAGGCAAGCGCCGCAAGGTGTCGGAACGGCCCCCCACCCAACTTCTCCAGGTCCGCCTCCAGTTCCCTTTCGAATCGCAAACATCGCTCGTACAGGCCCGCATCCTCCGACCATGCGCGCTCGATCATTTCGTCGAACGACGAATCGCCCTTTCGCCAGTACCCCTGGAGCCGGTCTCCCATGTATTCGATGGACTCGACGTCGTCATAGGCGATGAGAAGCCTGCGCGAGACCGGCTTTTCCTCCACTGTCCCGAGGTCGAACGACATCGCCAACACGGGCCAATCGTCGTTCGCTCGCCTCGGCTTCCGTGCGTCGGCGCCCTCGGGAAGTTTGCCGGTGCGCACGAACGCGTCTCGGGCTGTGGTGTGCCCGTGAACCCCTCGGGCCGAAGAGTCGCCGGAAACAACGGCGAGTTGCCCCCAGTCAATCCTCAGGTCATCTCCCTTGCGACCGAGCACCTTCTGAGACGTCGTTCCGACGAACAACGCGTTCAACTTGCCAATGTCCCTCGCACTCCAAGTCACTCCCTGGTCCGGCGAATCCACGGCCCACTCGGCCGTTGCATCGAAGTACCCACTCACTCGGTGCCTGCGCCCGTCCATCGAGACGGCGGTCATCGCGATCCGCGTGCAAGGTCGCGAAAGCAGTTCGAGTTCTTTAGGAAGAAGCGGCGCGAAAAACTCGAGGTCGAGTTGCACGCCGTCCACTGTAAAACGATAGAGAGTCCTCGTTGGAAAGACCTCACACGAAATCTGTTTCATCGGTGGCGCATCCACCGCATCCGGCCCGAGAAACCGATACGCGCGCCCATCCACTCGGATCATTCCGAACATCGCATGGATCTTCCCGGTCCAGTGTCGAGGCCAATCCAATGTGAGGTCGTCTCCGAACGACCATGCGCTCATGTAAGGGTCATGCACGACGAGAGGAACTGCAGGTGAGCGATACGTGGTCCGAACTTCACCGGATGAAGGTGACGCGACGAGGGAACTTGCGATCATCCAGCCCATGATTGACATCTGTCGGAGAGGATTTCGACGCGATTGGACGCGAAACCTCTATCCGCGCGCGCTCAGAGCCTGCAAAATGGCCCGAACATCATGTGGTTGCTCGCCCCGGCAGTGCTCCTCGTCCCGATTCTCATTTCGACTCTCGTTTCCATGCGGGCAAGTCGAAATGCCCATCGTCGCGCTGCCCGACGGGTAGGGCCGAGCATCCTTTCGGGGTCTCTCGCCGGCCTCGCAGTCGCAATCTGCTGGGCGTACCTTCGCTCACGGGCAGGGCACCCGCTCGATCGTTCTCTGTGGGAAGGCGTCGCGATCGGCGGCGTTTTGACGGCGGGACTCGTGAGTTGGATCGTGACCGCCGTCGGTCGAGCTCGTTGACTCACGAGACGGGCTTAGGCTTCGACGGAGCCGTCGAATGCGGCGACGACGATCTGACGAACCCGCTCCTCGAGGCCCGGAGCGACGCTTTCACGATTGCCCGCGACGTTCAGTGTCTCGATCTGGAATCCGTCGGTCCACGAGCGGAGGATCGCCGCAGCGGCGGTGTCGGGAACTTCGAGAAGGTCCATTCGAAGGCACGGTTTGCCAAGTCTTCGCGCGCATTCAAGCGTGAAGGCGCTCCCCCCCGACGGCTCGCCGAACGTGAACAGAACCGTCCCATCAGAATTGCGAACGTTCAGTTCCGTGCGTTCGGCATAGTCCTCCGATTCGGTTTCCACCAGGTGATACAGATCCGAAATGCGACCATCTTCCGCGAGCCTTCCTCTTGGACACCAGCCGCCGTGCGGGATTCCAAGCGCGATCGCGGCGTCGAGCGCGCCCCGATCCGCTCCCGTCTGGCCTCCTGAGACAATTCGTTTAATCAACGTTCATCGATTGCGGATCGGTTATCTGTCGGCATGTCTGGCAGTTCACGATTCGCTGACTCTACTCTTGCTTAGGAACGGATGCGCATCCAGGAAACGACCGCGCCGATAACAGCGAATATCAACGGCCAGAACGAAGTTTGCGGGAAGTTCTGACCGAGGGCCGCAGATCGCAGAGGCTCGAAGAAAGCCCCTCCAATAAATCCGGCCGCCGTCAACCCCCCAACGACTTCGCTCGACTTGTATCCGATGAGTTGTTTCACGATGTATCCGACCCCGGAGCCGACGAGCACGGCCGCGAGAATCAGCAGGTACCCGAACGCGTGAGGAATCAGGAGGGTCGAAGCGCAGCCCAAGGCGAATCCCACCGACCCGCCGAGGAAAGCCCTTCCCGCGGAAATCGTCCGCGTTGCGCTTCTTTCCTCCATGCACTCGGGGCAGCGGTAGCCTATCGTCGTCGGCAGCGCGCACTTCTCACAGATCGCCCGCTCGCATTTCGAGCAGCGAATGATGGCGTCCCGCGACGAATGGCGGAAGCACCTCCCCAAGTCCGACATCGGCTCAGTCGACCACGATCTGCGCAATTCCAAGCGACTTCAGCGCAGCGTTGAGTTTCGCCAGGTCCACCGTCAGAAGCGTATTGAGCTGCTTCAACTGCGTCTCCAATTGAGTCGAGAGCATGTCGAACACTTCGTAACTCTGCTTCGTCGGCGGAAAGTCTCCCGAAAGCACCACACCCAGCAGGGCCGCGATCTTGTTGTTGAGTTTGATCGGGTAGTTGAGCGGGTCCTGGCCGGACTTGTTCCGAACCTGGTAAATCTCTTCCTCGACAGCGCCCATCTTTGCGACCAAGTCCAGACCGAGTTTCTCCGCTTCGGTTCCCTGCCGCACCTTCTTCGCCTCCGCAACCGCCGCGTTGACCTTGTCCCTGACGGAACGGATTTTGGTGACGGCCCGATTGGCGTCGTCGACGCGTGCGGAGATTTGTCGCGCAAACCGCGCCTGCTCGATTAAGTCCGCTTCAGTGCATTCCGCTCGCGGGTCTTTTACGAACGAGAACGATTGGTTCAGCGCGTTGCTGCCCACGGTCAGGCGCACCGTGTACGTACCGGGGGGCGCGGTGATCGGCCTCGGGCCGGCTGCCCAGAAGATCATTCCCTGCACCATGGTGAACGACGGATATTGAGGCCACAGGCTGATTCGATTGAGGCCGGCGGCGCCGGGCGCGCTTTCGTTCTTCGCTACGACGAAGCCGTCGCTGTCGATCACTTCGACTTTCACGCTATCGGTTTGCGAAGGGAGGGCGTAATTGACGACGATTCCGCTCAGCGGATTGTCTCCTGTCGTCGGGCCGCCGTTGCCGCCAAATCGCGCGCGATATGCGCTTTCGGGCCGGAACAAGATAGCGGACGTGGAAACAGCTGACTGAATCTGGCGAAGCGGCGAGATGTCATCGAGTACCCAGAAAGATCTACCGTGAGTCGCAACCACGACATCTGCATCCTTGACGACCAAGTCATGCACAGGCGACAGAGGCAGGTTGTTCTGAAGCGACTGCCAATGTGCGCCGTCGTCGAAACTCACGTACACGCCCGTCTCTGTCCCCGCGAACAGGAGGCCGCGCCGCACGGGGTCTTCTCTCACGACTCGAACGGACGCATCAGATCCGATTCCTGTGACGGTCTTCGTCCACGTCCTGCCGAAATCTGCGGTCTTGAAGATGTAAGGCGCATGATCGTCGTTTTCATGGTTGTCGACGGCGAGGTAGGCGGCGCCCGCCTCGTGAGGAGACGGCTCGATCATGCTGCACAGCCCCCATTCGGGCATACCTCTGGGCGTCACATTCGACCATGTCTTTCCGGAATCCAACGATACGTGCACCAGTCCGTCGTCCGATCCAGCCCAGAGCAGGCCCTTGCGCACCGGCGACTCGGCAAACGTGAAAACCGTGCAGTAGTATTCGACGCCTGTGTTGTCTTTGGTGATCGGCCCGCCGGAGGGTCCGAGTTTTGCCATCTCATTTCTTGTCAAGTCTGGGCTGATGACTTCCCAACTGTGCCCCTGATTTGTGCTCCGCAGAACGTGCTGGGTGCATGTGTAGAGAACGCCGGGATCGTGAGGCGAGAACACGATCGGGAAAGTCCACTGCTGGCGGTGTTTGCTGTCTCCCGCTCCGTGGCCCATTGGGTTGTCGGGCCAGACGTTGACATCGCGACTCATGCCTGTCCGGTGATTGAAGCGCTCCAGGTACCCGCCGTAACTCCCACCGAATACGATCTCCGGATCATCGGGCTTCGCTGCGACGTATCCGCTTTCGCCGCCGGCGGTGGAGGTCCAGTCATCGGCTGTGATCCCTCGGCCGGACGTGCGGCTCGCGATGCGAACCGTGCTGTTGTCCTGTTGCGCGCCGAGTATCCGATAGGGGAATGCGTTGTCGGTGGACACGTGATAGAACTGCGCGGTGGGGATGTCCTGTTCCGTCCACGTGCTTCCGCCGTTCGTGGACACGTTCGCCCCCCCGTCGTTGGCGTTAATCATCCGCAGGGGATCGTTCGGATCGATCCACAAATCGTGATTGTCGGAGTGAGGAGTCCGAATCGATCGGAACGTCTTTCCGCCGTCGGTGGACTTGCCCGCGCCTACGTTTAGCACGTACACGGTGTTCTCATCCTTTGGATCGGCGTAGACGTGCGTGTAATACCAAGCCCTTTGGCGCCAGTTTCGGTCCTCGTTAACCAGCGTCCAGGTCGCTCCGGCGTCATCCGAACGAAAGATGCCGCCGTCGAGGGCTTCAATGATCGCGTAGACGCGCTTCGGATTCGCAGGCGACGGGCTGATGCCGATCTTCCCCAACAGACCCTTCGGCAGCCCGGGGTTCTTCGAAAGGTCCTTCCAAGTCGCTCCGCCGTCCGTCGACTTCCAAAGCCTGGAACCGGGTCCGCCGCTATTTAATGAGTAGGGGGTTCTCCACGCTTCCCACGTGGCCGCGTAAAGAGTCTCAGGATTGGATGGATCGAATTCGATGTCGATTGCGCCTGCGCGGTCACCGACGTAAAGGATTTTGGTCCAAGTCCTTCCCCCGTCGGTCGTTCGGAAAACGCCTCGGTCTGGATGGGGCCCGTAAACGTGTCCGAGAGCGGCCACGTACACGACGTCCGGATTGTTGGGATGAATCCTAACCTTCGAGATGTATCGCGTGTCCCGGAGTCCCACGTTCGTCCAAGTCCGCCCAGCGTCAGCCGACTTGTACACTCCATCGCCGTGCGAGATGTTTCCCCGTATGTCGCACTCCCCCATTCCGACATACACGACGTCAGGATTCGACCTGGAAACGGCGATCGCGCCGACCGAAGCGGTCTTGAAGAACCCGTCGGAGACGCACGTCCAGTCCACGCCTGCGTTCGTGGTCTTCCACACGCCGCCGCCCGTCGCCCCGAAGTAGAACTCGTCGGGCCGGCCGACCACGCCCGACGCAGCCACACTGCGGCCGCCTCGGAACGGCCCGACCAGGCGCCATTTCAGACCCTTAACGACTTCGTCTCGGGTCACCTGTCCTACCGCTGCCGCGGCGCAAATGAGCAAGGAAGAGAGGAGTGTGATTGTCCGATGCACGTGAAATGCCTCCGGGTCGGTTGAAACGCCGACCTCGAATACCGTACATTCGTCGCATGGGGCACGGTTCCTGCCCGCAGGATAGCGACCGGACGCGGCTCGGTCGCGCGCGCCGCTGGGCCCATCCGCGGTGTCTTGCGGCGGCGATCCTCGCGCTTCTCTTACTCCTGACCGGATGCTGGCGCAAAGACGACCGCCGGCTGACCCTGGAGGCGGACGGCAACTTCCTGAGCAAGAAGTGGGCGGAGAGTTCGGAACTCTATGAGCAATTGGTGGAGCGAAGACCCAACGACGGCACTCTCTGGTTCCGCCTTGGCACCTGCCGCATGCGCCTGAAGCAATACGACAAGGCGATCGGAGCGTTCTCAAGAGCCGAGAGCCTTCAGTTCGCTCGCGGGTCCTCTCTGTACAACCTCACCATCGCCTATGCGCAGTTGGGGAAGCCCGATGAGGCGATCGACGCCTTGAAGCGGGCGCTCACCCACGGGTTCGAGGGCCTGCACCTGCTCAAGACCGAACCCCTGCTCTCGCCGATCCGCTCGGACGCGCGTTTCCAGCAGATCGTGACGGAGTTAGACAAAGTTGACCGCGCCTCGAGGGGCGCGACCGCATTGAACTGGTGGGTCGGCCGCTGGCAGGTCTATCCCGAACAAGGCGGCGAGCCCTTCGCCGCGACCGTGGAGCGAGAGCCCGTGCGCTCCACAATCGTCGTGAGGTGGGAGTTGCCGGGGCGGCCGATGCGAGTGATGTTCTTCCACTACTTCCAAGACACCGACAGTTGGCTGCAGGTCTACACGGGAGACAACGGGGAGAAGGTGCGCCGCTCCGGAGGGCGCGAAGGTTACAGCCTCGTCCTGCATCGCAAGGTGACGCTGGACGGAAAGCAAGTCGAGGAGAGACTGACGATTCGGCCCGAGCGTCGCAGGGGCATTCGTTACTTGCTTGAGCGACAGGGCTCCGGGTCAGGACAGTGGCAAACCGTAGCGAACTACCTCCACGTCCGGCCTGGGACGACAACGCGACCCACGACGCCGCTCTGGTGATTCCAGCGCGCTGAAGCGACAGGACAGAGGCGGGTCGCGGCGAATTGTGCGGAGATATGTTGGTCTCGCCAATCTGCGCTCTCCTCCCTCTCTTGGCCGGCGTCGTCGTCCAGCAGAGCGGTGGTTCCACCCCGGACACGCTCACCGTCGAGCAGTACACGCGGCCGCCGCGGCAGATCGAGAACTTGGTGAGGGCGACTCGCCGCCCATCGAGGCTACTCACGAATCTCAGCCCGAGCGGCGAACTGTTCATGCTTCAAGTGTCTCGCGACTTCCCGACGATCGCTGAACTGGCAAGACCGCATTACAACCTGGCCGGCCTTCGAGTCGATCCGATAGCCAATCGGGAAAGGGGCTCGTGGTTGCGCGGCCTCGACGGAGTGGAAATCTTCGACTGGCGCACCGGCGCATCCAAGACGATCCTCGCGCCTAAGGGCGCGCGATTCACGTCGCCGACATGGTCACCTGATGGGAGCAGCATCGCCCTGTTCGCTCACTTCGACTCCGCGACCTATCTATGGATGATCGACGCGAAATCAGGAACCGGCAAACAGGTCGGCAAAACTCCCGCGCTGGCGACGTTTGTCACCTCGCCCCAATGGACAGCCTCAGGCGAAATTGCACTGGTACTGATTCCGGAAGATCGTGGACCCGCCCCAAAGAAGCCCGACGCCCCAGCGGGGCCTGAAGTCCGCGCAACCGATCCAAAAAAGAACCCGCAGCGCACCTATGCGTCGCTCCTTCACACACCCGAAGACGCAGCGATGCTCGAGTACTTCGTGACCGGGCAGGTCGCGTTCGTCAGCGTCGCCGACGGGAAAATACGCAAAGTTGGAAAGCCGGCGATGATCCGCAGCGTGGATCCATCTCCCGACGGCAAACATCTCATCGTTTCGACGATGCTCAAGCCGTTCTCCTATCAAGTCCAAGTGTCGAGTTTCGGCACCGTGCGCGAGATCTGGGACGAGACCGGAAAGGTCCTCGCCGAGTTGGAGCGGAGAGAACTGTCAGAAGATCAGGGCAACCGTGGCGCACAGCGAGAAGGCGACTCCAAGCGCAGCATATCCTGGCGGCCTGACGGCGAAGGACTCTCGTTTTTGCAAATCGAACCCGCGCCGAAGGAAGGACCCGCGCCCGCGAACCGCGCAGATCGCGTGATGCAGTGGCTGCCTCCCTTCGGAAAGGAAGACACAAAGGTCATCTATCAAAGTCAACAGCGAATCTCCAGCGTCGCCTACTCGGCCGACTGCAACACGCTCTTTCTCACAGAGTCGTCAGGTGGAAAGGAAACTCTCTATTCCGTAACCCTCGACTCGCCGACTCAGCGCAAGGTCATTTACGAAAGGAAGACGGAAGACTTCTATGATGCGCCCGGCACGCTGATGATGCGCGATGCGCCGACGGGGATTTCGTGCGTCAGAGTCGGGCCAAGCGGCCAGGTCTTTCTCACCGGAACGCAGTACTCGAAGGACCCAATGAGCGAGGCTCCGAGGCCCTTCCTCGACAGCGTCGTTCCGGGGGGGAAGAAGGAGCGAGTTTGGCAGAGCCCTCCGGACCGATTCGAGACCGTCGCGTCTCTGCTCGAGGACGACGCCTCCATGCTGATGATCACCGGGCAGAGCCCCACTGAGCCACAGAACTCCTACCTCTGGAGCGCAGCTTCGAAGTCGGCTCGAAAGATAACGAACAACGAAGACGTAACGCCAGAGATCACGGCCGCGTCTCGACTGCGCATCCAAGTGACACGGCCGGATGGATTCAAGTTCTGGGTCAACGTCACTCTTCCGCGATGGCACACGGAGGGCACAAAGCTGCCTGCGATGTTCTGGTTTTATCCGGATGAATACACGGATCAGAAGAACTACGACGACTCTCTTCGCACTTACAACAAGAATCGCTTTCCCGCAATGGGCGCGCGCTCGATGCAGTTCCTCATCGAGTTAGGGTACGCGGTGGTCGAACCGGACTGCCCAATCGTCGGCCCCGCGGGCCGCATCAACGATCGCTACATACCGGACCTACGGAACAACCTCTACGCGACAATAGACGAACTGGATCGGAGAAACATCATCGATCGCAGCCGCCTCGCAATCGGCGGCCACAGTTACGGGGCGTTCAGCACAGCGAACGCGATGATTCACACCCCCTTCTTTAAGGCGGGAATTGCGGGTGATGGCAACTACAATCGCCTTCTGACGCCGAACGCGTTTCAGAACGAGCAGAGGCTTCTATGGGATGCTCGTGAAACCTATCTGACGATGTCGCCACTCCTGTGGGCCGAGCAGCTCACCGGAGCCCTGCTCATGTATCACGGCCTCGACGATCAGAACGTGGGTACCAGCCCGATCAACTCCGAGCGAATGTTTCATGCCTTGGAGGGCCTCGGGAAAACCGCTGCTCTCTACATGTATCCCTACGAGGACCACGGCCCCGTCGCGATCGAAACCACCCTCGACCTGTGGGCGAGGTGGATTGCATGGCTCGAAAAACACGTTAAAAATGCTGGGCAAAAGGCCGGATCGAAGTAATCCCCCGAAAACAATCAGAATGACCGGTGGCGGCTGCGCTCAGGGTTACGTATAATTGACCGCAGGGCCCGGCGCGTTGGCGTCGGACCATTCGGAGTACTAAGGAGAGCACCGATGCTATCAGGCATTCGATCACTCGTTTTTGCCGCGCTTGCCACCGCATCCTACGGCGCCGCGGCCATCACACTCGGTCAGATCGACGACTTCCAAGACGGCACGCTTCAGTTTTGGCAAGGAGGGGCGGATCTGCAAAACATCGCAAACGGTGGCCCCGCAGGGACGGGCGACCGGTATCTGCAAGTCACTTCCACGGGCGGCACTGGACCGGGAAGCGTGCCGGCAACCTTTAACACTTTCCAGTGGTCCGGCGATTACTCGGCCGCCGGAGTGAAAGCCGTCGAAGTCTGGATGAACAACACGGGAGCCAACGACCTCCATATGCGGATCGTACTGTTCGGTCCGTTGGGCAGCCGATGGACTTCTGCGAACGCCACGATCCTTCCGGTGGGGTCGGGTTGGAGGCGGGTCACCTTCCTTCTAAACCAGGCTTCTCTGGTTCGCACACTTGGGTCTGAGTCCTACTCGAACATGATCAGCGGCGTGACATCGATGATGTTTCGTCACGACGTCGCCCCCCCGGGATCCGGCGGCGACCCGGTCGTAGGACAAATCGGACTCGACAACATCCTCGCGCTCGAAGGGGCACGAGTGCTGCCGAACTTCTATCAGGTGTTTCGCGGCTTCTACCAGAGCGGCGGCGTCGAGCAGTTGGCCGCAAGCGACGATGACTACATCGTCGTCCAGCGCGGGATCATCGCCGTACCCACAGAGAGTCCGGTTACGCTGATCGTAAAGGGCACTGCGCCACTCCAGGCGCCTGCCTCGATGAAACTCAAGTTCGAGACTCGCGCCAACACGGTCAACATCCAGCAGCGCGTAGACGTTTTCAACTACACGACAGGCTCGTGGACACTCAATGTAGACGTTAGAAATCTCGCGACGAGCGACTCGACATTCGAGATCACACTGCCCGGAAACCCTGCTGACTACGTTCAGGATTCCGATGGCGAGGTCCAAGTGCGGTTCCGATGCAAAGAGAACGGGATCGTCGGCGTCGCCAACTGGCGGATCTTCTTCGACTACATCGGCTGGACGCAGATCCCGTCATAGTGGTCAGAGCCCGTGGTACGGCAGGCTGAGGGAACCCCTCGGCCCGCCGCGCCCCGTGCGGACCCGGTGAGGAACCTTTCGGACCTCCGAGCCAGAATAACAGTCTTATGACCTTCAGGAAAGTGACCGCGCCGGGAGCCCTTTGCCTTGCGGCGGGCGTGATCGTCGCCGTGTCCGCCCCACAGGCCTGGGACGTTTCAACCGCGGGCCGCACGGCAGTTCTCGACGCCCTCAGCCCGACGGCTCTCGCCGCCCACGTCGGCTACCTCGCGTCCGACGAACTCCAGGGGCGGGCCACACCCTCGGCCGGCCTCGACCTCGCCGCAAAGTACATCGCCGGAGAGTTCAAGAAGGCGGGTCTGAAGCCCGTCGCAGGAGAGAGTTACTTCCAACAGGCGACATTCACGTCGAGAGACGGCACCGAATACCACGCATCGAATGTCATCGGCATCCTGGAAGGATCGGATGCGAAGTTGAAAGACACGTTCATTCTCCTGAGCGCGCACTACGACCACCTCGGAAACAACCCCAGAATCGAAGGCGACTCGATTTACAACGGCGCGAATGACAATGCGAGCGGCACCGCTGGAGTGATTCAATTAGCGCACGCGCTTTCGAAAGCGAAGCCTCGCAGGTCGATCGTCTTCATCGGCTTCTGCGGAGAAGAACGCGGCCTCTTGGGCTCCCGCTATTACGGCAGAAATCCAGTCGTTCCCCTCAAGCAGACCATCTGCCAAATCAACTTAGAGCAAATTGGAAGGTTTGACGAAGTCGGCGCGCCGCAGCCCGTCAAAGGAAGTATGACCGGATTCGACTTTTCGGATGTCGGCCCGCTCTTCTCGAAGGCTGCGCAAGCGGTCGGCACAGACATCCAAAAACACCCACAGAACAGCGATGCGTTCTTCTCACGGAGCGACAACCAATCGCTCGCGGACCTGGGAATTCCGGCACACACGATTTGCGGGGCCTACGTGTTCCCCGACTACCACAGGCCGTCCGATCATGCCGACAAGCTCGATTACAAGACGATGGCAACGCTCCTCAAGGGCATCGCTGTCGGCGTGCTAACGATCGCGGACTCGGATCGAGCCCCCCAGTGGAACGCTGACAACCCGAAGGCAGCCAAGTACCTCGCGGCCTGGCGCGCGCTCCACGGAAACTAACCAGAAGACCGCAGCGGCCTGGTTGTCGCCCTCATTCCTCCGGCTGCGCCGGCCATCAGCCTCAGCCCGTTGAGAATCACGACGAGCGTCGTGCCTTCGTGGCCCAGCACTGCGACGCCAAGTTGCAGCGCTCCAGCGGTCGAGAGGGCCGCCAACACCACGATCGAAAGGGCGGAAATGACCAAGTTTTGGCTGACAACTCTTACAGTCGCCTTTCCCAGGCGGATGAGAAGCGGGACTCGGTCGAGGCGATCTTGAACCAGCACAGCGTCCGCGGATCCGATGGCGACGTCACTGCCCAAACCTCCCATCGCAATTCCTACATCTGCAGCGGCGAGTGCGGGAGCGTCGTTGACCCCGTCCCCAATCATGAGAACGGGCCCGCACTCCGCCCTCAGTTCTCGGATCTTCTCGAGCTTCTCGCCCGGCAGGAGCGCAGCGTGCACACGTTCGATGCCCACCTGGCCCGCAATGGACAGAGCGGCGGGCCGACTGTCTCCTGTCAGGACAGCAACGCACCGCACGCCGACTTCCTCGAGCCCTCGAACGAGGTCCCGAGCCGACTCGCGCAGCGTGTCCTCCAAAGCGAACGCGCAAACGGAGTCCCTCCATCGCAGAAGCACAACGCTGTATCCCTCGCGCCGCATCGAATCGCACATGGCGTCGAATTCCGCCGGAATATCACACCCCTCGAACTTGAAGAATGTGGTTCGTCCGATGCGAACGTCCTCGCCGTCAACCTTCCCTCGCATCCCCATTCCCCCGACGACGGTCACGTCGGTTGCCGACGGAATTTCCCATCCGCGTCTCTTGACTTCTTCGAGAAACGCGTTGGCAAGAGGGTGGCTGCTGTGGGACTCGATCGCTGCGGCAAGTCGAACACAACACTCGGCCTCGCCGTCAAGAGGCTCGTCGAAATTGTAATTACGAGGACTCGGGGATTCCCCCCCCTGTGCTCCTCTCGCGATAGCGCCGACTGCGCAGTCTATGACAGCAGCCTTAATCAGCCGAAACCTCCCCTGAGTGAGCGTCCCCGTCTTATCCATCGCCACGGCTCTTACTTTTCCTGCTGCCTCGAGCACCGCTCCCCCCCGCACGAGAATCCCCTTCCTCGTGCTGAATGCAAGGGCGCTGAGCACCGCCGCTGGCGTGCTGATCACCATCGCGCACGGCGACAGGGCTACGAGGAGAACGAGCGACTCATAAAACGCCGTGTCGAACGACCGATCGATCCAAAAGTACCGAACCATGAGGGAGACCAGCGCAGCGACGACAACCCCGATCGTGTAGGTCTTCCCGAACCAACTGCTGACCCGCTCCCCGGACGTCTTGTTCTCCCGGGCCTCCCTGACCAGCCGGATGATCCGGTCAATGGTCGCGTCTTGAGCGGCGGCAGTCACCCGAATCGTGATACCGCCTTCCAGGTTCTGGGTTCCGGACATCACCTCGTCCCCGGCTCCCCTCGGCACAGGGGTCGCCTCCCCCGTCATCGTTGACTCATCCACACTGGTGCCGCCCGTCTCGATGATCCCGTCAGCCGGCACCAGGTTATAGGGGTCCACTCGAACCAGGTCCCCCGGCCTGAGTTCCTCGACCGGGACCTTGACGGCCATCCCATCCCGCACCAGCAACGCCGAGGTCGGCCTCAGCCTAACAAGCCTCTCGATTCCCTTCTCGGTGCGGCCGAGCGTGTACGCCTCGAGCGTGGCGCTAAGGCTGAACAGCATCAGGAGCGTTGCAGCCTCGAAGTACCTTCCGATGGCCACGGCCCCTGCCCCCGCGAGGATCATCAGCAGGTTGATGTCAATCTCGCGGCGGATCACCGACTGGGCGGCCGTCCGAAGCGCCTGAATGCTCCCAAACGCGATGGAGACCGCCGAGGCGTCCGTTCGACCGGTAAAGGCCGCGACTGCCCAAGCCAATAAGCAAATGAGGGTCGCGAACGCCATCAGACAGTCGATTCTGCCCCAGGGCCGAATGGTGGAGCGATGACGCCCGTCAGTATAATGACGGCTACCCGGAGAGATGGCTGAGTGGTCGAAAGCGCCCGCCTGCTAAGTGGGTAGGTAGAGAAATCTGCCTCTCGGGTTCGAATCCCGATCTCTCCGCCATGCGAATTTTGTGGAACAGTACTTTCGACGGTCTTTCAACGTGACTCTCGCCCGAACCTTGCTTCTGGCTTCGGTGGCGACGCTCGCCGCCGCCGCATCTGCGCTCGACCTGAAGGAGTACCTTCAGGTTCGGAAGCAGTACGGCATCACCGACGCCGCGGGCAGCGCCGCGCTTGAGACCCTCATCGGTTCAGCCGTCCTCGAGGTCAAGGCGGTGGTCAAGGGCGTCATCCGAACCAACGACGGCACGACGCTGATGGTCCTCGCTCCCGGTGGCATCCTGTCTCTGCATGCCAGCGAGACGGAGCCCTGGCTGTCCGTGCCGAATTCCCGCGCTCGGCTGATCGTCCGAGCGTCGCGCGAAAAGGACTACTCGCCCCTCCGAGCCGACATCGTCGCCTCCATCTCCGAAGCGCAGATCGGAGCATGGGAGCAAACGGAGGCCGCGAAGGCAAAGCCCCGCCAAGACCCACGAACGACGACGAAGCGAAACGACTCGAAGGCCGTTCCTCTGACGCGCGGCAAGGGCCCCGATTGGAACGTGTCTGCCCACGCCGCGATTCCTTACTACGCAGATTTCATCCTTCGCTACAACAAAAAGCTGTCGCCCGAAAAGGCAACTGAAATAGCGACGGGCATCATCGGGTTCAGCCTGCAGTACGGCGTGGACGCGCGGTTGATTACGGCGATGGTGCTCGTAGAGAGCGGATTCAATCCATCGGCGACTTCCCGCGTCGGCGCAATGGGACTTGGACAACTCATGCCGGGAACCGCGCGCGGCTTAGGCGTCCGCAACGCCTACGATACGATGGACAACCTTTACGGGACCGTCCGCCTCGTGCGGGGCCACCTCGAAAAGTATCACACGGTGGGCGCAGACGGTCAAAAATATGGCGACATCGTGCTGATGCTCGCCGCATACAACGCCGGCAGCGGCGCCGTAAGAAAGTATGGCGGAGTCCCTCCGTATCGTGAAACGCAGAATTACATCCAAAAGGTCATCGACTGGTACAGACGCCTCTGCGGACAGTCGTAACTTGGAAGTCGGCTGAGGAATGAGCCGAAACTCCACCATCACTCTCGGCTGTGACCGGCTTCCCCCCGAAGCAGTCGGATGCCTCTCCTGCATCGACCGAGTTCAGAACCGGCTCGCGCTCGTGCACGGCGTGCGCGCGGTGGAATTTCTCGAAGATAAGAAGGCGGTTCGCATTTACCTCGACGACGCCGCAGACGCGGACCGCATCGAACGATCCGCGATTCGCGTCATGCAGGAGGTCGCCGCAGGCCTCACGCATGACACCTTTCGCGTCGGCGGGATGGACTGCCCGGGCTGCGCGCGCGAGATCGAAATCGGCCTCACCAAACTTCCGGGCGTGAGTTCCTGTACCGTCGACTTCGCGACTGCGCGCATGAAGGTCGAATACGACCGCGCGCGCACGGACGCAGAACGAATCCGCCAAGAAGTCCGCAAACTCGGCTTCTCTGCGAGTTCACTTTTCGACGTCGAAGCGGAATCTTCGAATCTCGAAATCATCACACTCGGCGTCGGCGGAGCGCTCTGGGTGATCGCAAGCCTCGAAGCGACGCCGGACACGTTGCGCATTCCGCTCTTCGTGCTCGCAGGGCTGGTCAGTGGATGGAAGATGCTGCTGTCGGGTCTCTTCGGCCTCTCGAAACTCGCATTCACCATGAACACCTTGATGGCGGTGGCCGTGATCGGCGCAGCGGCCGTCGGCGAGTGGAGCGAGGCGTCGAGCGTCGCCTGGCTCTTCTCTTTGGGAACCCTGCTTCAGGCTCGAACCTACCGCCGCACACGAGCGGCCATCAGCAGCCTTGCGGAGTGCGCTCCAAAAACCGCGCGCGTTCGACGCGACGGAAAGGTGCTCGAAATGGACGTTCGCCAAGTCCAGGTGGGAGACGAAGTGGAGATCCTCCCGCACGCGCACGTTTCGGTGGACGGCACAGTGGTCGAGGGAATCAGCACGATTGACAACTCGGCCCTCACGGGCGAGCCGGAGCCGTGCTACGCCTCAACCGGTTCGAAGGTTCTGACAGGCGGCATCAACGGCCAGGGCCGGCTCGTCGTGCGTGCAGACGTCGAATTCGCCGACACGACTTACGCGCGGACGCTCGATCTGATTGAGAAGGGACAATCGAGCCGCTCGAAACGACAAGAACTGATCGATCGCTTCAGCGCGTGGTACACGCCGACGGTAATCGGACTCGCTGCTCTCTATGCAGTCGCGGGACCTCTTCTGTTTTCTGTTCCGTGGGAGCACTCGCTCCGTCAAGCCTTTTGGCTTCTGATGGTCTCCTGCCCCTGCGCGCTCGTAATTTCCACTCCCGTCGCGACTGTGGCTGCCATCGGCGCCGCAACGAAGCATGGCGCGCTTGTGAAGGGCGGCAGCGCGCTCGAAGCGCTCGCGTCGATCCGTCATTGGGTGTTCGACAAAACAGGGACCCTCACCCACGCTCGACTCGAAGTCGAGAAGATAGTCACGCTTCGGGGTGACCAGGCTCGCTGGATGAGCGTGGCGGCCACGCTCGCAGAACAGAGTTCCCACCCAGTTTCGAGGGCGATCTCAAGATTCGTAACGGAGGCCGAACGCCTTCCTGCGACTCAAGTCCGCGACATCGCTGGGTCCGGCATGGTCGGCGTCATCGGAAGCAACGAGTACCGCCTCGGCTCGGCGGAATTCGTCGAGACAAACGACCGCGGCGGCTCGCGGACCTATCTCTCCGAAGACGGCGAGGTCGTCGCGATATTCGAATTCGGGGACCAACCGAAGAGAATCGCTCGTGAGTCCGTGCAAGACCTGCACAAGTTGGGCGCGAAGATCACTCTCCTCAGCGGCGACGATGAGCATGCGGTTCGGTCAGTCGCAGAGGGCCTGAGCGCAGACGACTGGAAGGCGAACGTCAAACCTGATGAAAAAGCTCATTACGTCGAGTCGTTGTCGAATGTCGAGCCAGTCGCCATGGTGGGCGACGGCATCAACGACGTCGCCGCGCTTCAGCGCGCGAACGTGGCAGTCGCGATGGGCGCCGCGGGATCCGAAGCGGCGATCGAGTCTGCGGAGATCGTCGTCCTGAACGACAGCCTTGCTGCCATCCCGTGGCTCGTTCGGCTCAGCCGACGATACAGGGCGATTCTCCTTCAGAATGTGTCTTTCAGCCTCGCGACGAAAGCGGGCCTCATCGTTGCGGGCCTCTTATGGACCGATCCACCCTATTGGGTCGCGGTCGCAGGCGACATGGGAGTGTCGCTTCTGGTGACGCTGAACGCTCTGAGACTTCGCGCCTGACCGCCCTACGCGAATCCCGCCTGCGCCGCGGTCTCTTCCGACCTCACGCACGAGATGAGCACGGCTCTTTCCGTCGCGGGCGAGAACACAAAACCGGCTCTCGTCAGCGCTGCCCTCGCATCCACGGCGAATTCCAGGCGAAAGTTTCGGTCCTCCGACAGGCGAAGCCTCACGAGGGCAGTCTGCCAATCCTCGAGCGCGCGAATCGCGGATTCGATCCTGGATCGCACCGTCTCGTCCTTCGCGAGGCGCAATGCCGTCTCGAAGTCCTGCATCGCCTGCGGCGTCATGCCGACGATTTGACGCATCGCGCCGCGAAAGAAGTGGTAGTCCGGATCTCGAGGGTTGAGCCAAATGGCTCTCTCAACGGAGCGCAGACCCGCATGGGCGTCTCCCGCTCTCCACTGCTGGGTGAGAATTCGCTCCAATTCGAAGAGGTTCTCACTCGCAAGCGGCGACGGTCCGGGTCCGGTCTCAGTTATGTCGCGGGCAAGGCACGGCTGAACTGTATTCAAAGAATCCATCATTCCTTCCCTCCCATCCACCGGGCCAATCCGTCCCGAGGATCACAACGTCCGAACACCGTTCCGAGAAACGACGACTCGTCCGCTCCTGTACCTCACGCCGCCGCCCGCCGCGAGTGGGCGCCGAATGGATAAGGTCAGACCATTATTATTCGGAAATCGCGAACCGTCTACTGGTATTCCTCGCGGGAATTACGCGGCGGGCGCCGGGAGACTGGCCGAATCCAGGTCCGCGACGCGCACTCGAACCGCCATCGGCACGTCTGCCTGACCCGGGACATCGTACGAGATCATGGCAGCGAGGGCCGTAATCTCGCGAGTCCAGGACTCGGCGTCACCCAGAGTTTTGCCGGGTAGGAGCGCCACGAACGATCCGTCAGGCTTGCCGCAGATCTTCGCGTCGCGAGGAGCATGCCTCCTGAGAAGCAGCCCGAGTTTTCGCGTCGCGCGCTCGACTGTGGGGGCGCCCACTCGCTCCGTCAGTTCGCTGAGTTGCAGAGGCTCCACGTAGGCGAGGCAGGCACGCAAATTGGACGCGCTAAGCAAAGCGCGCTGGAACTCTGATATCGAGAGGATGCCGTGCACCTCAGTCGTCACGCCTCGGCGGTAGTGGATCGCCGAGAACGCGTGTGCGAGTTCACCCGCTACTTGGCGCAGGATGCGGGCATCGTCGGGCCCGAGAGCCTGGTCGGGAGCTGCGCCTGCGGAAAGGAAACCGATCGTGAGATCTCCGGCCTGAACAGGGATCAGAAGATAACTTCCGAATCGCTTCTTCAGAGCCGTCGTGCCATCCACTTCAGTGGATTTCGCAGTCGAGTACGCGCAAATGCCCGGCGCGCCGGTCCGAATCCAGCCTCGAATTCCCCCCTCCCCGATGCGCAGCGACTCGTGCAAGTCGCAAGCCCTTCCCTGCTGACCGAGCAGGATCGCTCGAACCCCATCCACGAGCCACACTCCAAGGTGCTCGCATCGAAGGATCTCGTGAAGCGACTTTGCGCAGCGCTTACCCAAGTCCGCTTCAGTCATGGCCCCGTCGAGGCGACACGCGATCTCGTAAAGAAGCTCCGCCTCATCCCTTCGACGGACCGTGTTAGCCCTCTCAAGTTCGTCGAACACGACCTGGCCCACAGCCTCAGCGATCTCGTCGGCTCGGCTGCGCACCGACTCGAGTTTCGAACCTGGCTCTGCAAAAACCGTGAGCATCCCGATCGTTCGCCCATGACATCGCAGCACGATGTTGGTGAAGTCTGCTTGCGAGTCCGAGTTCCCCTGACGAATCGAGGCGAGAGCCTCATCTGCGTTCGCGAGTAGTCGCGTGGCCGTGGCACGCCCGTCCAAAGGAACGCTCGACCCTTCGGCCTCCACTGGGACTCTTCCCGAAACCGCAGCAACCACCATGCGATCGCCCACCTGATTCGCGAGGTGAATCATCACGCCGTTCGCTTCCAAAAGCGTGCGAAGCCTATCGAGAATTCGACTCAGGCTTGATCCCGGACGGCTTCTCGACAAGAACAGTTGGCACGCGATCCGATCGATGCGCGACCTCTTCTCCAACTCTCGGTAGGAAATGCTGACCTGGCGGTACTTCTCGCGCAGATCGATCAGCGCCTGCACGCTCTTTGACTCGTCTTCCGCGGTCGCAGACTGAGCCAACTCGCTGATCATCTGCTCGATCGTCTTGGGTCGAACCACGACCCTCTCCTGGTTCGCCAAGAGCGACACGATCATCACCGCTCCAGCCTGGGCAAAAACGAGGGCCGACGGAGCGCTGGTCGCGCCAACCGCTCGGTCCGCCGCGAGCACCGCCGCCGCGCCGATCGGACCCATGGCAGCAGGGTAACTGGCCCGGCGAGTCACGGCATAGACGATGGGCGCGCAGACCAGGAGGCCGAGATGCTCGAGCACCCCGGCGTAGGCCAGGATGAAAGCCACGGCGAAGGAGTCTGCGGCTGCGACGATCCCGGACAGCCCCGGATTGGTGGCGCGCCGGTTCTCAAGAATGTAGGCCGCGGCTGCGTAGCCCGCGATGAGGAGTCCGGCTCGCCACGCGAAGCCGAAGTCGGGGACACCGGTCCAGCCGCTGATCCCCACTAAGAGTCCGGCCGACAGGATGCGTGCCGCGAATTCCCACATAGGCCCGTTTCTGTATCGGCGAACCTCGAGAAGTTGGTTAGGGTCGGCGCCCCGCCCGGGTGTGTAAACTGCCGCCCCATGAGCGCACTTGCCAGCCTGAAGGAGAGGATCGCCGAATGCAAACGCCTGACCGAGGCCCTGTCCGTCGTCCACTGGGACATGGAGACCTACATGCCGCCCGGAGGCGCCGAGTCCAGGGCCGAGCAGTTGGCGGTTCTGCAGCGGCTCGCTCACACGCTCTTCACGAGCGATGAGGTCGGCAACCTCCTCGAGGCCTCCCTTGCCGAGACTTCTGACCTTCCCTACGATCACGACGACGCCGCACACCTGCGCGTGATCAAGCGAACGTATGACCGCGAGGTCAAGGTGCCTTCGGATCTCGTCGCCGAAGAGGCGAAGACGACAGCCCTTGCCCACGAAGAATGGAAAAAGGCGAGGAAGCAGAACGACTACAAACTCTTCCAGCCCTGGCTCGAAAAAATCGTGGACATCGAGCGAAAGATCACCGAACATCGCGGCTACAAGGAGACCCTCTACGACGGAATGCTCGACGTGTTCGAGCCAGGAATGACGACTGCCGAAGTCGAGCGGATCTTCACCCAGTTTCGTGAGGGGCTGGTCGAATTGGTCAAGCAGATCCGAGAGTCAGGAGTCGAGGTCGACAACTCCGTGATGTTCCGGAAGTACGACGTCGAGAAGCAGAAGTTAGTGACCAATGACGTCGTCGGCCGCATCGGCTTCGACTTCAACCATGGACGCCAAGACATCGCGGTCCATCCGTTCTGCACGAGCTTCTCCAGCCTGGACGTGAGGATCACGACTCGATTCGACGAGAACTACCTGCCCGGCAGCGTGTTCGCTTCGATGCACGAAGCGGGACACGCGATGTATGAGCAAGGCTTCCCGCGCGAGTTTCTCGGAACGATGCTCGCGGATGGCGCATCGCTTGGATTCCACGAGAGTCAGTCGCGCATGTGGGAGAACCAAGTCGGCCGTAGCCGCGAGTTCATCTCGTACTACCTTCCCGAATTAAAGAAGTTCTTCCCCGAATCGCTCAGCGACGTCGAAGTCGAGCAGTTCTATAAGGCTGCGAACAAAGTCCAACCGTCGCTGATCCGTGTTGAGGCCGACGAGGTGACCTACAACCTGCACATCATGCTGCGATTCGAAATCGAGAAGGCCATGGTCGCGGGCACGGTGAACTTCAGCGAACTGCCGGAGATCTGGAATTCGAAGATGGAGGAGTACCTGGGAATTCGTCCGGACAAGGATGCGAACGGTGTGCTGCAAGACGTCCACTGGTCGGGAGGCACGATCGGTTACTTCCCGACTTATTCCCTCGGTAACCTGATCGCCGCCCAACTCTGGGAAAAGGCCGAGTCTGAAATGCCGGACCTTCGTCGAAACATCGCCCAAGGCGAATTTCAACCCCTGCTCGGATGGCTCAGAAAGAACGTCCATGCGCACGGATCCAAATACCTGCCGAGCGAACTCGTCCAGAAGATCACGGGGTCACCGATCGACGCAAACGTCTGCTTGAAGTACCTTCGCACGAAGTACTCCGAGATCTACAACCTCGATTGACGAAGATGTCGGAATCCAACGAATCGCGACTGATCGAGGCCCTGGAGGCCGTGAAGGCCGGTGTGGCGAGGCTCGACGCCGCCCTGGCGGCAGTTCTGGACGACGTCCGATCGCTGAGCGATGTCCGCGCGCAACTCGCAGAGTTGAGAGGCGAATTCGAATCCATCAAGTCGCGCGCGGAGTCGCTCGACGCCGCCGTAGGCAAGATCGAAGCCGCCTTGCATTCTGCGATGAACGTCGCTCGCGATTCCGTTTGCGACCCTTCTCTCAGTCCCGAGGATCGCGTCCGCCTCCACGCTTGCGTGGCTCGCGTGTTCAGCGAGTTCGGGCAAGCGGGTTTCGAGGTGTATGCGCCGGAGATCGGTTCTCGTCTCGACGAGTCGCGCCACGCGTGCGTCGGCACTGCGAAGAGCAGTCTTGGGCCGGAAGAGATCGCAGACGTTGTCGCGTGGGGCTACAGTTTCCCAAGCGGCGACCGACGGCTCGCCGAGGTGCTGGTGGGCAGCGGATCTCCCAACGTCGAGGTCGAAGAACCGGATACACAGGACGCTCCGTCTGCTGCACCCAAGGCAGGCATCTCGATGCGACTCGACGAGCCGAAGGCTCCCGAGAAGAAGAAGAAAGCAACGGCCGAGGCCGGCGGGCTGTTTGATCAGCTCGCCGAAGCTGCGAAGCGAAATCAGAAGAAAGAATGAGGCGCAGGCTCGTTCCCTGGTCTCGATCGGCATTCGTCGCGCTGTCGCGCGACTCGATCTTGGGGAAAGTTGTGCGAGAACACGGGCCTCCAAAACTCCGCGTTTACACCGACCCCTTCGCCGCCCTCGTAGCGACGATCGTAGGCCAGCAACTCAGCGGCAAGGCCGCCTCTTCGATCTTTGCACGTTTGCAGTCGCACGTCGGCGAGATCGAACCAACTCGTCTTACGGCCACGAAGCCATCCGACCTGCGCTCGTGCGGACTGTCCTCTGCGAAGTGTGAGACCATTCGGGGCGTCGCGCAGGCATGCTGCAACGGCCTGGACTTCCGCCGATTGCGCCGGATGGACGATGAGGAGTTGCGATCCGCCCTCCTCGCCATGAAGGGTATCGGCCCGTGGACCGTCGAGATGTTCATGATGTTTGCGCTAGGAAGACCGGACGTGATGTCCGCAGGCGACCTCGGATTGCGGAAGGGCCTTCGAAACGTCTACAAACTCTCGGACTTACCGAGGCCCGACGAGTGTTGCGAGATGTTTGAGCGCTGGCGCCCATGGCGCACTGCTGCGAGTTGGTACCTGTGGCGCGCAGCGGAAGACACGTAACCATCTGCAGCGTGCAGATTGGACGCTAAGCGACTCCAGATTGCGCAATCAGAAAAAGGAAATCGAGCCCCGGAAATCCGGGGCTCGATTCTTGGCAGCGAATTGCGAAACGCTACTTGTTGTTGCGTCGGCGACGTGCTGCTGCGAGTCCTGCGAGGCCGAAACCGAGCGCAAGCATGGTTCCGGGCTCTGGCACAACCCACATCTCGATGTTGTCCGCGCCCTCTGCGCCGCTACCCGGATCGTAGATGTTGATTCGTCCGATGACTGCGCCGCCAACCGCCTGCACTCCGAAGAATACTCCGGCGTTGCTCGCGCCCACCGTGGTGGATCCGAGGAGCACGTTGGTGTCGCTGTACACGTCGATTTTGGCCGAGGTACCACCGGCATAGGACTGAGTCATGAACCCGATCCCGGTCTTGTCACGCGACGTGAAGATCAAGTCCAGTGAATCCACGAAGAAGTTCGCGACAACCGTCTTGTCGGGATTGCCGAAGAAGTTCGCGCCCAGCAAGGCCAGCCCGTCAACGCCGCGAGGATTTACCACTGACGAGTTCGCTTGACCCAGGTTCGACTGGATGATGAGGTTTTCCTCGATCTCCCCCGGCTGGAAGAAGTTGTTGTTGGTATTGACGTCGAGCGGGTCGTCCATTGAGGAGACCTGCCCGGCGCCAATGCGCGCCTCTTCGAAGTCTTCGACGCCCTTCAGGAACTTGCCCGCCCCGGCCATGGCCTGGTGGAACGCGCCCTGATCAGAGAAGTAGATGAGGCCGCCCTGGGCGTTCGCCCCGGACGGTGCGCCCACGATGGACGCGGCAACAACTGCCCCAAACACGATGCGATGGTTGAATAGTTTCATCGCTAATTGAGTCCTCCTTTCGAAATTGGGACCCAGCGAGCCAAAGCCCTCCCCAGTTTCCCAGGGTCACTATAACACGGAAATCTGCCAGCCCCGAGTTTTAAGGGCAAAACCATTGGAAGCAAGGATAAATACTTGGTTCTCTTAGCCAGGCTAGGTGCAGGCACTGCGGGGCACAACCAACCCCCCCACCCAGTCCCGGGGGCTGGGGCAGGGCCTCCGAAGAGGCCCCCAGCGGAAGGCCGCCACATCGGCGCGGGGTCCCGATTGAGGTTTCGAGCCCCTGAGATCCCTGGCCCTGATGGGGCTTAGCGAATAATCAACGACCTACTTGTCGCTGCGCCGACGGCGCACGGCGGCAAGTCCTGCGAGGCCGAAACCGAGCGCAAGCACGGTTCCAGGCTCAGGCACAACCCACATCTCGATGTTGTCCGCGCCTTCGACCGCGTCGCCCGCTTCAAATATGTTGATTCGGCCGATGGCCGCACCACCAATCGCCTGGACGCCGAAAAACACTCCGGTGTTCGTGGCGTCCACCACAGTTGATCCGAGGAGCGAATTGGTGTCACTGTACACGTCAATCCGGGCTCGATTTGTCGGTCCGAGGAACGACTGTGTCATGAACCCGATTCCGGTCTTGTTCCTTGAGGTGAATATCAGGTCCAACGAGTCCACAAACCAGTTCGCAACGACAGTCTTGTCGGGGTTGTTTAGCCAGTTAGCTCCCAGCAAAGCCAGCCCGTCTTCACCGCGCGGATTCACCGACGACGAGTTCGCTCCGCCCAGGTTCGATTGAACGATCAGGTTCTCTTCGATCTCGCCCGGCTGAAAGAAGCCGTTGTTCGTATTGGCGTCCAGGGGGTCATCTATCGCGGCTATCTGCGTTGCGCCGATGCGGGCCTCTTCGAAGTCTTCGATGCCCTTCAAGAACTTGCCCGCCCCGGCCATGGCCTGGTGGAATGCGCTCTGATTGGTAAAGAAAATCAGGCTACCCCCGGCCTTCGCCCCAGACGGGACGCCCAGAATGGCCGCGCCCAGAATGCACCCAAACACAAAGCGATGTGCGTTCAGTTTCATCGCAATTGAGTCCTCCTTTCGAAAACTGGGATGTAGCGAGCCAAGGCCCACCCAAGTTCCCCACTCCAAATATAACACGGTAATCCGATCGGATACGGCCTTTCTCGCCGATGGACTACAAGCCGGTATTAATATCTGGTTCGATTCGCCTGCCTAACCCCTCGGCTTCTGTGGCCCGCGGGCCGCTGGGCCGGACGGTTTCCCGTTCCGTCGACGTCGTGCACCCCTTGGCCGTCGGCATCCACCCGCGATTGCGGCCCGAACTTCAAATTGCAAACCGGCTCCGCCACACGCCAGCCATAATCGTCAGGCAATGCCTCTCGAAACCCAGGAATCCGCTGAAATCAGCCGGTTCTTCCAAGAGAACGGCTACGTCGTCGCAAAGGGCCTGTTTTCCCGGGACGAACTCTCGTCGCTCGAAGCGGAGTTCGACCGAATCGTTTCACAAATCACTGCGACCGGAGAGAACGTCAACGCACGCTGGGCCGGGCCCGAGATGGAAAGGCTGGCTGCGACGGAGACGACCGTCGTCCACACGCACAACGTGCAGCAATTCTCCGGGACGTGGCTGCGTGCGATGCTGAACGAGAAGTTCCTCGATGTCACCGAAGCCATTCTCGGACCCGACATCGTCCTGCATCACACGAAGTTGTTCCTCAAGCCGCCGGAGAAAGGATCACCCTTCCCGATGCACCAAGACTGGAGCTACTTCCCAACGGACAAAGACACAATGATCGCCGGCATCATCCACTTGTCCGAAGCGACGGACGAAATGGGATGCCTACGGGTCTATCCGGGAACGCACAGGCTGGGAAGACTCGAGGGATCCATGGGCAGCACCGATCTGCTGACGGAACGCTATCCCATCGAGGGCGCGACTGTCCTCGAAGCCGAACCGGGCGACGTCGTCTTCTTCCATTACTTCCTCATCCACGGCTCGATGCCGAACCGATCGAGCAAGCCCCGGAAGACGGTGCTTGTCCAAGTGCATGCAGGAGACGACGAAGCCGTCCACAACCCGCACCATCCCTATGAGAGGCTGGTCCTCCGCGGCTGGAATCACAGGATGTCGCGCGAAATCGCCAACCTCGTGAAGTGATGAGAAAGAGGGGTGGCTCGCCTCGGGGATGAGGGGCCGGGGGCATCCTTGCCCCGTCCTCCGTTACCACCCAGTCCTTGGTGACAGCCGCCCTGAGTATAGACGGACGATCCGCCCAAAAGCAACCGATTTTTCAGCCTGCAGCCCGGGAAACCGGGGCAGAAGGCATCTTCGTGTGGAGAACTCCGAGCACATGCAGGGGGGCCGAGGCCTGCGACCAGACAGGCTTCGAGCGGTTCCAATATGCAAAGTACACCGGGCTCCCGTCGCGGCTCCGACTCCAGCCGTCTCGTCCGGGACCCGTTACAACCATGACGTAGGCGGACGGCGGCACGACGACGTCGTCCGAGAACACGAACATGCGGTCAGGGTTGAAGCCCTCGCCCCCGCAGAACGCAAACTCGTCAGTTAGGATCGTTCCGCGAAGGTGGATCTTCAACACGCCTTGGTTCTGAAGCAGCACGAACTCATCGCACGCTTCTTCACCCGATTGGACGCCGACGATTCTCAGCATCTCCCTTCCCTGAATCCATAGACGAAGGCGACGGCGAAAAGGAACTTTCGCCGCCGCATTTTGTGAAACCCCGACCCTAAACTAACTGCAGCCGCTCGTCGCCCCGCAAGACACGCACTTGAGGCAGGTGCCGTTTCGCACCATCGTGAACAGGCCGCAGTCCGGACACGGATCGCCCTCGTAGCCTTTCATCCGCGCTTCCTGGACCTTCTCGGCTTCTGCGCCACCGACGGCGACCTTCGCCTTCGCGGTCTTCTTGCTTTCCTTGCCGGTCTTTGCGACGCGGAAGCCGGCGCCCTCGTGATCCTCGAAAGATCGGCCGGGGATTTGCCGATCCGCAGAGAACTCGTCCACGATCTCTTCCTCTTCGAACTCGACCTCTTCGGCCGGTCGGCCCAGCGTGTCGCTGCGCAGATCCTCCTGAGAAACCTGCATGAAGTCGGTCCTGCCCAGGTAACTGACAGCCAATTCGCGGAAGATGTAGTCGATCACGGAGGTCGCCATCTTGATGTGGTCGTTGCCCGAGACGATGCCGTTCGGCTCGAAGCGGGTGAACACGAAGGCCTCCACGTACTCTTCGAGCGGCACCCCGTACTGAAGGCCGAGAGACACGGCGATCGCGAAGCAGTTCATTAGGCTTCGGAACGCAGCGCCCTCCCGATGCATGTCAATGAAGATCTCGCCGAGGCTGCCGTCCTCGTACTCTCCCGTACGAATGTAGACCTTGTGCCCCCCGACCCGCGCCTTCTGCGTGTAGCCTCGCCGCCGCGAAGGCAGGAGGTGCCGCTTGGCGATGTAGCGGTAGATCAGTTTCTGTGCCGCCTTCACCGGGGCCGGCAGTTCGGAGTCGATCTCCATGAGCGCCGTCGCCGCCTCGTCGGCCGCCGCGTTGAGCGGCTGACTCAGCTTCGATCCGTCTCGATACAGAGCGTTCGCCTTGAGTCCGAGTTTCCAACTCAGCACGTAAGCGTCGGAGATGTCCTCCACGCTCGCGCTGCTCGGCAGGTTGATCGTCTTGCTGATCGCACCGGAGATGAACGGCTGCGCAGCCGCCATTTGGCGGATGTGACCGTCAGTCGAGATGAACCTCCGTCCGATCTTTCCGCAGCGATTGGCGCAGTCGAAAACGGGGTAATGCTCGCGCTTCAAGTGGGGCGCGCCCTCGATGGTCATCGTCCCGCAAACGAACGAGTTCGCCGCTTCGATCTCCTCCTTCGAGAAGCCGAGCGCTTCGAGCATCGAGAAGTTCCAGTCGGCCAGTTGCTGCTTCGTGAACCCGAGCTTCTCGACGCAGAACTCCTCACCCAGAACATGCCTGTTGAACACGAAGCGTATGTCGAACGCAGTCTTCAAGGCATCCTCGATCAACCCGATCGCGTGATCGTCGAAGTTGCGCTCCTTGAGGTCCGCGTGCGAGATCGCCGGGGACCCCACGAGGCTGCCGTGTCCCACGCAATACCGGATGATGTCCTCGATCTGCTCGATGTTGTAGCCCAGCCGCTCCAGCGCAGGCGGAATGGACTGGTTGATGATCTTGAAGTACCCCCCACCCGCGAGCTTCTTGAACTTCACGAGCGCGAAGTCCGGCTCGATGCCGGTCGTGTCGCAGTCCATGATCAAGCCGATCGTTCCGGTCGGCGCAAGCACCGTGACTTGGGCGTTTCGAAATCCGTGCGCTTCGCCCAACTCCACGGCCCGATCCCACGCCTCGCGCGCCGCCTTCAGAAGGTCGGTCGGGCACTCGTCGGGGTCGATCCCCATCGGAACGATGGACAGATTCTCGTAAGTTTCGGCCGAATTGTTGTATGCGGCCCGTCGGTGGTTCCGGATGACGCGCAGCATGGCGTCCCGGTTCTGCCGATAGCCGGAGAAGACCCCCTTCTCCCTCGCCATCTCTGCGGATACAGCGTACGCCTCGCCTCCGAGAATGGCGGTCAATGCGCCCGTGATCGCATAACCTTGCGGACTCTCGTACGGTATCGCCATGCGCATCAGCAGCGCGCCGAGATTCGCGTATCCGAGACCGAGCGTGCGATATTCATACGAAAGCCTCGCAATCTCCTTGCTCGGGAACTGAGCCATGAGAACGCTGATTTCGAGAACGATCGTCCACAGCCGAATCGCGTGCTTGTAGCCTTCGACGTCGAACTTTCCAGTCTGGTCGTCGTAAAACCGGACGAGGTTGATGCTCGCCAAATTGCACGCCGTGTCGTCGAGGAACATGTACTCGCTGCAGGGGTTGCTCGCTCGAATCGGGCCGCTGTTCGGACACGTGTGCCACTCGTTGATGGTCGTGTCGTACTGCAGACCGGGATCGGCGCAAGCCCACGCGCTGTAGCAAACGTCGTCCCAAAGTTCTCTCGCTTTGACGAACCTTGCGACCTCGCCTGACTTCCGCCACCGAAGCGCGAACTCCTCGTTCTCCTCGACCGCCTTCAGGAAGTCGTTGGTGACTCGCACCGAGTTGTTCGAGTTCTGCCCGCTGACTGTGAGATACGCGTCCGAATCCCAGTCGGTGTCGTACGTCGGAAACTCGATAGACGTATATCCGTTTTCCGACAGTTGGATGACCCTTTGGATGTAGTTCAGCGGTATCTGCGCCGCCTTCGCGGCCGCCACGGCATCTCTCAGTTTGAGGTTCTTCCTCGGATCGAATCGGTCTTCGTCGTTCGGCCAATCCCGGTACGCCTTCATGACGGCGTTCAAGTGTTGGTTGCACAGTTTCGACCCCGCCACGAGCGACGCGACCTTCTGCTCTTCGATGACCTTCCACTTGACGAACGTCTCGATGTCCGGGTGGTCCACGTCCAGGCAGACCATCTTCGCGGCGCGCCTCGTGGTGCCGCCGGACTTGATCGCTCCCGCGCTCCGATCGCCGACGCGGAGGAAGGACATGAGCCCGCTCGATTTCCCGCCCCCGCTCAGGGGTTCGCCGTCAGCGCGGATGGCGCTGAAGTTCGTTCCGACGCCGCTCCCGTACTTGAAGATGCGCGCTTCGCGCGTCCACAAGTCCATGATTCCGCCGGTATTGACGAGATCGTCCTTCACCGACAGGATGAAGCAGGCGTGGGGCTGAGGACGCTCGTACGCGCTGGTGCTCGGCTTCAGCTCGCCTGTCTCCGGATCCACGTACCAGTGACCCTGAGGCGGACCCTCGATTCCATAAGCGAAGTTCAGTCCTGTGTTGAACCACTGAGGGCTGTTCGGCGCGGCGATCTGCTTGGCGAGCATGTAGCAGAGCTCGTCATAAAACGCCTGAGCATCTTCGGGCGTGTCGAAGTAGCCATGCTGCTCACCCCAATGACGCCAACAGCCGGCCAGCCGATGAAAAACTTCACGAGCGTCGGTCTCACCGCCTTCGACTCCGTCCGGTTTCGGAACTCCGGCCTTCCTGAAGTACTTCTGCGCAAGGATGTCGGTCGCGACTTGGCTCCACTCGCTCGGCACCTGCACGCTGTCGAGCGAAAACACCAGCGATCCATCGGGATTTCGAATCTCCGACCTCCGTGTCGCGAATTCGATCCCTTCGTAAGGATCCTTGCCACTCTCTGTAAAGTAGCGTTCGATATGCATCCTATTTTCCTCCTCCCTGATGGACCCTCGGGTCCTCGATGTTCTTCCTTGCGACGCCTGGATTAATGAGTGATCGAGTCTGCAACGACGGGGCGACGCTTCTTCCGTCGTAAAGAGCCAACGAAGGCGTGAAACTCCTCGGGGTCATCGAATTCTCTGTACACGCTCGCGAATCGGATGTACGCGACGGGGTCCAACTCTTCCAGTCTGTCGAGCACCAGTTCGCCGATCCGCGATGAAGGAATCTCGCTCAAGTGCGAATCCAAAAGTTGCGCCTCGACCTCTTGCGCCGCTGCTGTGAGAACCGCCGTCGGTACGGGCCTCTTGCGGCAGGCCACCGCCATACTGTTGAGCACCTTCCCTCGCTGGAACGGCTCGCGCCGCCCATCCTTCTTCACGACGACCGGGAACCTCTCTTCGATTTCCTCGAATGTCGTGAATCTGCGTCCGCACTCCATGCACTCGCGGCGACGTCGAATCGCCTCGCCCTCGCGGGCCGACCTGGTTTCGATCACCCTGTCCTCAGGGTGTCCGCAGTACGGACATTTCATAGGAACGCCTCCCCCGCTCCTGCCGAGAAGCCGGCTCAGATATAGGGGTTGCTCATAGTGTAGCACCCTACATATCGTGTGTCAAGGGTCTGGCGGCCTTTTCTCGAAGGAATCCCAGGGAAGGGTTCTTCCCCACCCTTTCCTCACCCTTTCCACGGGGTTTTGCACGGGCTTTTACACACCCCTTCCCAGCCTCAGAGCCCAACCGAACCGGTCCCAGGCCGCCAGCCCCTTGCGCTCCGAGGGTATCTTTACCGCCGCACCGCGTGGGGGTATAGCTCAGCGGGAGAGCGCCTGCTTTGCAAGCAGGATGTCGCCGGTTCGAATCCGGCTACCTCCACCAGTAACCCCGCCGTGGTGTAACACCGCCGTCCCGCAGCACTGCCGTCTCGCCGGTGCCCCCCCCGCGTCAGCACTTCGCAGACTTGCGCTTGCGGCCGACCGCTCCGCGCGCCGCGAACTTCGCGATCTGCTCTGTCGCAGGCGATAGGTTGCAATTCCCCTTCTGCTCCACCGTGATCTCGCCGATGGACTTCGCCGTCGCCACGGCGACCTCGTGCAAAGGCCCCACATAGCACCCCACGGACGTGACGAACTGATTCATCGCGGACTTCACCGAATCCGACTGATCGTGAATCGTGCTCTCGGCCCTCTTCAGCAGCGAACGGATCTCGTCCATGTCGAGGCTCGCGTCTGGCGCAATCGAAATGAGCGAACAGTACGTCCTCCAACCTGCCACGGCCGCCTTTTCATCCTTCGACTCCATCCACTTCAGCGCGATCTTGCGAGCGTGCGGGCTGCTTCCAGCGACCCACGGCACGGTGTAGTCCGTGACCCACCCCCCCCGCGCTCCCTGGAGCCACCTTTCGAGATCGGCCTCCGTCATCTTCGAGTCGTCAACCAGCAGGCCGGCAAAGTACATCGCATCCGCGATGCCCGTATCATAGAGGTCGAGCGCGAGTTGATGATTCCCCTTCACGCGCTTGAGGATCTTCTTCATGTCCTCGACTTTGACTCCGAAGCAGGGCTCCTCCGCGCCGTACTTCATCCACATCTTCTTGATCTGCGGACTTCCCAGCGCCTCGAGTTCGGCGACGATCTGTTGAGCGGTCATTCCCCAAACTTTACCGCCTCCCCCGTCTTCAAGGCAGAGAGTCGCTAACGGCCTTCCCGCCGGTTCCAACCTGCCTGCACCGGAACCTATACCCACGTCCGCACTGCTCCTCTTCCGTCCGCGGGCAGGTATGTGATTCCCGCCCCTGCATATGGGCGAATAGCGATGCTAATCGAAGTACTGCAAAGAGAGTATTTCGGCAATACCAGCGACGGGCGGCCTCAACGAACGGGATCGCTCGAGTAAAGCCTTCCTTTCGGCGACCAAAACCAGACACGCCGGCCATCGAACGTCACGGTATTCCCCATGACCGTTGAGTCCGTGTCACGGTCGAACAGAACTTGGTACTCGAAATCGTTTGAAACCGCCGCGACGATGACACGCTCCAACCTATACCGGACAATGATCACGCCATCATGGTACTTAATGAGGTGGCCCGACCATGGGGTCGGAAGTGTCTGCAACTCGAGTGAACGAACGCTCTTTCCGGAATACAGAGTGAGCGATGGTCGACTCTGCTCCCCTGTCAGCATCCACAGACGCTTTCCATCCGGCAGCGCATACAATCCGAGCTGAGTGCTTCCGGGAACACGCCTCCAGGTTTGATCGGACTTCACCTCGTGGATCTGAGAGTTCTTGGTGACGTATGCCACGTCTCCGACCACAGCGATTACATACGGCTGCGCAGATGAACTCGAGCCGTCGTCTCTTAGCTCCAAAGGAAGCCGAATCTCACGCAAGCGACCGGACGCCGTCAGGTACTGCACCGAATGCCGCCTCGAGATCCAGGCGACGGGACCTGAACCGTTCATCGGCGTCGCGGCGCTCCACTCTCTCGTCGTCCCGTCTGCGGAGATCTCGGTTACATTAAAAAGAGGTGCTTCAAATGTCCCACCGCGAGCCCCGCTGCAGTAATACTTCCCTCCAAAAGCGCGACCACGCTGCGCGGTGTGATTCATCTTCACGTGGCGCCAAGGTCCGAGCGAATCGTGCCGGCGAACGAGCACCCGGGAGTCCCTTCCATTCTGCACTCGGATCCACTGGTGGTCGCCGTCGATGGAGAGCACCGCGAGACCCAGCCTATCCGGTGGAAGCGGGATCTTCTCCGCTGCGATCCTCTTGTCTGACCATACGTAGGCGACTCGAGTCGGCTCATGGACTGAGAAGGTGCCCCACATCTCGCCGTTGTAGATCGTGAACGAAGTCGGCATCCAGACCATCCCCTCGAGGAGGCTTGCGGCAAGGAGGATTCTAAAACTAAACACCTGCGTTCCCTTCTATTATGCCAATTCTCCCTCGCCCGGCCCCTCGCTGCCAGCCGACAGCGGCTCCACCCGCGGAAAGACGAACCGTATTGGAACGCACATCGTTTATGTCGGTGCGCGATGCAAAGACAGGTCTGTCTACCGACCCTCCGCAGGCGCAGCGGTTCCGCTGGACGGATCGATCGCCGGGACCACCTTCTCGCCTGAACCGGTACCGTCTTTCATTAGGCGCCGAGACTTGCAGTCGAGAACCAAGTACATCTCATCGTCACCTACCTCCACCACCTCGGCATACGGATGTCCGTCAATCCAACCGGCGAGCAAGTGCTTTCCAGGAGGCACCCAAACCGTCTCGACGTCTTTATCAAATTCGACCGGCACGCGACCGAAAACGAATTCCCTGGTGGAGCAATGCTCGTCACTGAGTGATATCCACACTTCGGTCTTGCCTGGGTGGAACGCGTAAAGCGGCATCTCAAAAATCCACGGCACGACAAGTTTAAGAAACGCAGTCAGCAGAGCCACGGCTCCGACAACGACCAGGAGTATGTGAAACCATCTCGCCGCATTGGATCTTAACGACTTGCCGATCGTGGGTCGAATGCTGTTATCCATCGTTTTCTCCGTTTCTAACCGTTAAATCGCTGCGTTAAGCGAAAGGTCGCCTTCGCGAAGAGGACGGCCAGCCCGCCGGCTCCTCATTCGATTCCGCTCCTGCTTTCTCTCTGAGCTCTGCCTCTGCAACACAGCCGACTCGTCGCGTGACAGGCATATGCAGCACACCTATCGCCGCCGTATCTCGACGGATCGAAGCCGCTCCGTCAGCAGTTTCCAAGTCTCGTGCTCAAAGCCTGTCGAAACCTCCGCTCTGCGTCGCACCACTTCCATGACGTAAGTCCTCGCTTCACTAATGGAAGCCAATTCCGTGAGCAATTCAATCAGCCACGCTTGCCTCGTAAAGTCGTCCGTCGCCATCGTCTCGTCGATGAATTTCCTCGTCTCTACATCCAACTGGCCGCTCCGTTGAACTCTGGCCATCGCGTCCTTGATCCTCTCGGCGAAGGATGTCAATTCCTGCAAGATAGCCGCACCTTTGCGACCCTTGGCAGACTCACTGAACCGCTGGAACCCTTCACTGTATCCACGTGCGAATGCTCTTGCGTACCGAGTCCGGTCCGCGTCGGAACACCGGGCCAGGATCTCTCGAAGCTCTTGGGCCTCTTCATCGCTGGGTCCGAAATCGGGAACCGTGTCATCGGTGACGATCAACGCAGGAACGGAGTTCAAGTAGGCCAACGCTACGGATGCGTCACCCGAGAGAAGCGATGCGTAACCGCCATGAGGTTCGTCCTTTTGCCACCTGGCGAGTCCATAGTCGTAGAACCGCTGGCTGTAGTCAGGGCTGGCGTTACATCCAGTCATGATGATAGAAACCATGAAAACAAGCAACGCGACGCACACCCTCAAAGAACCGGTTTCCATCCGTTTCTTAGGGCGGAGGAGGCAGCAGGCCTGTCTGATCACACCAGGCTCCATTGAGGCACCAAAGTCGTCGTCTCGCGACTCGCTTTGCTGGTTCGAGTCCAAGGGATAGGCATCGATCTTTCTGTTCCGCCCCCCCTTCCATCTTCGTCATAATCCCTCACTTCGCCTGCTTGATGATCCGTATGGGCAGGGGCCCTGTCTCCAACTCGGTTCCGCCCCACGCACGACATCCGAGCCGGTCGCGAATCTCCGTCGCCAACTCTCTGTTCAGTTTGGAAGGCGCGTACGAAAACACGATTTCCGCCTCGCCTGTACCGACTTCCGGTTCGACTATCACTTCGAGGTCGTACGAGAAACTCCCCCCGGGCCGTAGAATCACGAAGTCGTCCAACGGATCCTCCGGGACCACTGGCAACACGCACACAGTCCGAGTGTAGTATGGCTTGCCGGCCTTGCGAACGATGAAACCGAAAGCCAACGAGTAGACCTCGATCGCCAACGGTTCCGGGTTCTCGTTCCGAAGGGTCACGGTGTAGACGTAAGGCTCGCCTTCATCCACAGGATTCGTGAACAGGCGATAGTCAACTGCCACTGGACCTTTCGCTATGGCCGTAACTCCGTCCACAGTCGCTCCGGGCGGCGAAGCCCCCATCTCCACCCTGTCCATTCGCGAACAAGAGAAGCAGATAGTGGCTGCAGCCGTGAGCCCCGCAACACGCATCATCTGCAAAAGAACTGTACGCATAGCGCTATCTAATGACATGTTAACTCACTCGCCCCCGATAACACAGCCAACCACCAGTCGCCGCCCCGACGAACGGAATCGCCATGAACGGCAGAAACTCCCAATTCAGCGCAAACGTCGAAGCGAGAATCGGCACGATCCAGTCTTTCAAGGTAAACAGGAGGTCGAGCGCCGGGCCGACGAGCCCCGCCAGCGTCGCCTGCTGCCGCGTAGCGGGCCGAATGAACCCCGCGGACACGAAACCGGACACCCCCCCCGCGAGGAGTTGAGTGGCGATTAGACCTACCCAGCCCCCCAGCAGCATGATTGGCAAGCTCGCCGCTCGAAAGAGAAAGAAGGCGACTAAGCCCGCTATCGCGGCCGCAGCGTATCGAACAGGCTTAACGGACTTCCCACCAAAGGGATCGGCGAACCCGTACCGCACCTCGGCAGCGGATCCCGCGGGCCTGCCGGACTTGGCGTAGACGGGTGGTTTCGCCGCACAACTTTTGCAATAACCTCCTCCTGCGTCGTGAGTGATTTCGTCCGCCTCGAGGCTGCATCCACACGCCCGGCAGCGACCCTTTGCGCGGATCGTCCAAACAGAGCGCTCAGCGTCGAGCACGTGCTGGATAAGCATCCACAGGCCGGCAAGCGGGAACACCTGGAAGTACACCCACGTCCCCAGTCGAAGTCCGTAGAAGCAGGCATAGATCGCAAATAGACCGGCGGCAATCGCGAACAGGACGAGAAAGAGAGGCCGTGGGCGAGACATGCTCTGAACGATTCCAACGAACAGCGCTGTGCCGTACATGAGAAACGTGAACAGGGGGAGCCCCTTTTCAGATGGAGAGTCGGATGGCCCCGAGTAGATGAAGCACGTCATCGAGACCATCGCGGTCGCATACAGCAGCCAAGCGAGAATTGCGAACATTGATCTACTCCACCTTCCGGAGATGTTGGCCTCGAATAGGACGAACCCCGTGCCTACTTAGCGAAGTGGATTGCTTCACACCCACGCGCCCTGGCGTGACGGCTTCGTGAATTCGGAGAACCAACACCTTAGTAGCAAGCCATGGATCCGCAAACATCGTTCTCTTTCTCAATCTCCCCTGTCCCGTAGGGCGACCTCAGAGGATTCTTCGTCAGTTCTCCAAACAATCGTTACTCGAGCGGACTCCAGCCTATCTTGTGCATCGAAGATTAGACTGATCTGGCGCTGACGGCAGAGGTAACCGCCCAGCGGGCCCGGTTCCGTTATGGTGACAACTCTGCGCCCGAACGACCATCGGTTGTGTTCACCGAGCGAACCGGGTGGTAACGCCAGACGGTACTCCGTTTCATCGAACGGCAATCCCTTCCGCGTCCTTTCCGCAACAATCTGCGGCGTCAAGGCTTGACTCCGACCGTGCGTCAGCACCATCAGTCCCATCATCGCGAGAGCCATCACTGCCACCCACGACGTGACGCGAAGGAGAAACCGGATAGTCCGGCCCCGCAGACGATCGGTTCGCTCCGGGCGCATATCTTCGTCAACCCCGACGAGACGAGATTTTGAACCGCCGTGCCTCGGCGCAGCGGAGGAACGTAGGCTGGGAAGGACTGCGGAAGTCGGGCCACTGACGGAAATGAGACGCTATTAGCCGGTCCCCGAGCCCCGATCCTCGGCTGGTCCATTCCGGTCGCGTCATCTTCCGGTCCCGGCAGACCGGCACGACCCGGATACCGTGAAAGCCCTTGGCCCTCGTCCGAAGATGCGCAACTCCGCCAACACCATCACTACTCCTTCCCCTCCTTGATTCTCAGAACCTCCACGCCACCTTTGCTTCTCCCAACCGCCAGCAAGTCGTCCTTCGGAGACCAGGTGAGCGCTGTGTAAACGACGTTTTCGACCTCTGGAGAGCGACTCATGACCAGCTTGCCGGTCTTCACCGACCATATCGCCAGGTGCGACTTGAACCACGTCGTACACGCAGCAAGCCATTTCCCGTCCCGACTAAACGAGACGTCTGTGATCTCCACTTCCCAATTGTTGGCCCTGGGCAGTCGCATGGGTTGGGCACCGGTGTTTGCTCTCGTCAGGTACACACTTCCATCTTGAGTCCCAACTGCAAAGACCGAGTTGTCGTTGTTTGCGGCAAAGCAGGTGGCCGCTCCGTTCGCCACTATGACCTCGGGCATTTGCTCCTTCGCAGTGACGCTCCAGCGCTCAACAGCCGACTTCCATGCCTCATCGAAGATCCCCGCAATCTTGTAGAGGAACTTGCCGTCCCGACTAAACCACACCTCCGGATTGTCGACTTGTCCGTCAAGCGAACCGAGGCTTGACCCGGTCATTAGGTCAACCAAATGAATTGTCGAAGGCTTCTCCTTCATGCAAATCGCCGCCACGTTGTGAACTGCGTCCGCATCAAAGCCAGCCACTCGGCTGCTCGGTTGGCCGATTCTCCGTTCAACCTTGCGGTGGTACAAATCCCACAAAGTTAGGCGCCCATCCTCATGAAACGCAACAAGGGTTTTGTCATCGTTGATTAGGCGAACCGCAGTCAACCTCGGACCGGTAGTAAGGACACCTACGCGCTTCTTCTCTTGATAGTCCCACAACTCGATGACACCGTCATGTGCTGCAACGAGCAGAAGTGAGTTCACACGGCCGAACTGCAGTCCTTCCGGCCCCGCGCCGACTTTGAAGCTCCAGATCACTTCAAACGTGGCTGATCGACCTGCCGCCACGGGGCCGCTCTCTGCCTGCATTGAAGGCGGATGAGAAGCACCGGATGTCTCGCACGCCACACACACGAGCGCCGATAGCGTCCATGTGAGTCCTTTCCTGTTCCGATGCCTTCGAGCCTCGGCGCGGCGGCTCGCCGCAGGCCGACGGCGGCCGGTTACCCGCAGAACCGCGGACAGATTAGTACGTATCCACACGGGGGCCTCCCGAATCCTCAATCACGTGAGCCTTCTACGTAGTGGCCCGCATAGTCATTACTGTCGCTCGCCAACACTCTCTGTTTACCCGTCTTTAGGTCAAGAATCGCCAGTTGATTGCGCCCTGTTAGATTCGATTCGAACAATACTGTGTCATTGTCAATGAAGCGCGGATTGAAGCTGTGACCATCGCTGGTCAGTCGCCTAATCTTCTTGTCCGCAATTGAGATGAGGAAGAGATCGAACTGGGGCAGTGGCTTGTTCGCCGAGTACACGATGCTCTTGCCATCCGGGCTGAAGCGCGGGGGAGAAGCCACGTAGTGAGTGTCGCGGAGAATCAGTGTCTCCTTGCCCGTCCTTAGGTCCAGCAACCAAATGTCACATTGCACTTCTGGGCCTCTTGCGTCACCCAACCTGACGAAGGACAGCTGCTTGCCATCGAAACTGAACGAAGGGAACGCCTCCCGATTTTTCGGAGTAGCCGTCACCGGTTGGGGCTTCCCTCCGTTCGTCGGGCAAACCATGACATCCATGCTTTCTGACCAGACCGTGATAAAGGCTAACTGCCCACCGTCGGGAGAGACCTCCGGCATAATCGCATCCTTCGGCACCTGCATCTGCGTGGGAGGCGGCCCCCCCCTCACCTTTCCATCTCGCGAGATTGAAAAGTCCCCAACTGGAGAGGGCATCTCCGGAATCGGCCTTCGATTGCTGCCGTCCAGTTCCATTTCGAAGACTGACAGCCGCCTGAGAGACTCGCCGGAGACGAACACGATTTTCCCAGATTCACTAGTTGGATTGCATGACCAGAGCATGCCCAGCGCGAAGGCAGTCAATGTCCACACGTGAGGCAGCGCTCCCCTCGACCTCATGGTCGCTCGACGTAATGCCCAGAGTAGCTTGGAAGGTCTGACGGGTACA
>QEUM01000001.1 GCA_003577165.1 Armatimonadota bacterium
CGTTTTTGTTTATCGCGGCCCTTCAGGCCGCGCCTTTCGCCTGGCGGCCCCGTTTCCAGGGCTGCGCCCTTCGCTCTAGAATCCTCGGCCCTTCGGGCCTTCATTCCAACACGGACGGCTCACATCCGTTGCAGCCGCCGCCGTGAGCATTAAGCCCCGGAGGGGCGGCCAAAAGACAGCGAAGGGGATAGCCCTGGTGAAGCACCGAACCATCGCCGTCAGGCACATAGGGCCGAAGCATGATGACCGGTATTCGTCCGACCAGTGCCATCCAGCCCGCAACTCATGCCTGGTGCCACGCGATTCCTGAAGCACGGACCCAATCGGATTTTCCTGAGGATTTGCGATTCTATCAGTGGCAGGGATTTGCAGGCATGGCGCCGAAACACGGCATTATGGGAGGAGCTTCTGCCGGAGCGACGGTCAATCTGATCTCTGGCAACTAGCATGGTGGTTCTCCAATGACCACATTCGAAGACCTTAAAGAACTTGAGCGCACAGGTCACATTCAAATCGGAGTTCGCTACGAGTGCGCGATTTGGTACTTCACCTATTCCGGAAGAATGAAGCAGGTTGCCACGGCCTCAGGCGTTATCTGGCTCATCGTCGCAATTTCAATCCTCGTCGTCAAGGGGTGGGTCATTGGGGTAATTGCTGTGTTAGCGGCTATCACGGGTTTTCTCGCAACGCCGATAGTCCTCGCCCGTCCTCTCCGCCACTGGGCGTGCATGAAGTTGCGCATTGACGCATTGTCTAGTGAAACCATGTTCGACGGCCTCTATGACACTTCCGACGTCAACATCTTTGACAAGAGGCAACAGCGAGTTATCTCATCTCCCGCAAACTGGCGCGAGGAACTAGATGCGGAAACACCGTGACGGTGCGGAACCACACATTCACTACTCCGCAAGTTATCCGATGCGCGAGCAACCCTTGCCGATTGGTAGATTTCGGCTCCCGCGGTGTGAGTAGCAGACTTCAGGCTATCTCTCACTACGTCTTGAGATGTCGATGCGTCGCCATCGGGCATGGTAGCATTCTCGGTAGCTCGGGCCGTAGATTCTGGCCACGGTTTCCTGTGTCGATTCAATTGATGATGATCAATGACAACATCGACGGCAGGCTTTTCGGGCAGCACCCGTCGCCGCATCCAACTGTTGGGTGACACTCGATTGTCGCACACGTTTCGGGAGCGTCCTTCGCCTGACACATCAACCTCCATCGCAACCTACTGCGAATGCCGACGAGTCTCCGAACTCAGCTCTCGGAAAGTTACATCACTTAGGCGCTGGGCAAATCTGAGCAGGACGACAACGATCTCGCAGAATCGGTAATCGATGAGCGATCTTGAGAAGTCGAAGTTCAGCCACGTGTGCCAGAACACACTGTCCTTCAGATCGCTGGCCGCCGATTCTCCAAGGAGCACCGCTGCAATGACTTCCCGATTAGACAACTTCCTATCGTCGAACCGCAAACCGGAGTAACCTTGAAGGAAGTTCCGTGCCCTTTTCATGACAGAAAGGAATTTCACCTTCCAGCGACCGCTGATCGCTTGATCTCCTAGCAGCTCTGCGAGTTGGTCGCTCTCGGAAAGGAAGAAGTCTGCAAGAGCCGACACTATGCGCCCTGAGTTCGGGTTCCTAAACGACGCGGCCAGCGGTGACAGTTCGCCGTCGCTCCATGAGCGTTCGGCCGTCGCGGATGCGCTCAAGAGGATTGTGACTGCGAACGAGTCAGCAAGGATAGTATCCATCGCTCTGTGGAGTGCCTCGAGGCGCGTCAGGACCGTAGCTTCGGACGCGCACTTAGCGGTAGGTCCACTAGGCCTAGCTTTGGTCCTGTAGAAACGGGCCATAGTATCTCTTCGTGAATCTTGTGTACTCCTGCGACTCCGTGATAGGGCGCCACCAGGATTCGTTCTCCTTGTACCAGCGAACCGTTTCACGCAGGCCGCTCTCGAAGTCCACGGTCGGCTTCCAGCCGAGCGACCGGAGTTTGCTCGAACTCATGCTGTAACGGGCATCGTGCGCGCCCTTGCGCGGGTCCTCGATGTGTTTGACGAGTTCGGGGCCGCGACCTAATTCCTCCAGGAGGATGCGGACCACTTCCATGTTCGTCCGCTCATTTGAATCCGAAATGTTGTACACCTCTCCAGCCTTGCCGTGGCGCAAGACCGTGTCGATGCCTGATGCGTGGTCGCTGGCATGAATCCACTCGCGGCGCTGTGTTCCCTCTCCATACACTGGTACGGGCTTACCGTCAAAGAGCCGAGTCGCAAAGAACGAAATCAATTTTTCCGGATACTGATAGGGCCCGTAGGTGTTCCCCCCTCGCGTTACGACGACATTGGTGCCGTAGGATTTGAAGTGGGCGCGACACTGAAGATCTCCAGCGGCCTTGCTCGCGGAGTAGGGCGTGTTCGGTTGGATGGGCGACTCCTCCGTCCATTCGCCTTCGTCGAGCGAGCCGTAGACCTCGTCGGTGCTGACCTGCAGAAGTCGCTCAACTCCAGAGTTCCGGACGGCTTCGAGGAGGACGTAGACGCCCACGACGTTTGTCTGGAGAAATGCATCTGCGGCCATAAGGCTTCGATCGTTGTGGGTCTCCGCTGCGAAATTCACAACGGCTGTAATCTCATGTTCTCTGATCGCGGCGAGGACCGCGTGCTCATCTTCGATTCTCCCCTTGACGAACGAGAATCGAGGGTCGTGCCTGAAGCCCGCAAGCGTGCTCTCATGGCCCGCGTATGTGAGTGCGTCGAAGACAATCACTCTGTCGTTTGGATGGGTCGCCAACACGTGCCGGCAGTACGCACTGCCGATGAATCCAGCCCCCCCGCAGACGAGGAGATTCACTTAGGCGTCGTCCTCCGGCAAACGGAACTGCGAGTCGGGGTCGGCTTCATGTCGAATTTCGTCCACGGGCTCCGATTTGCCCCGCCCCGCATAGAGCGCGTCCGGAAAGTTGAGGACGTATCCGTCCGTGTTCGATACGTTCTTATAGGCGTGAACGACCCCGGGGGGGACGATCGCGAGAGTTGGCTCCTCTTCTCCCACATCGAATGTCATGAGAGTCTTGTCTCCGCCGGGTCGGTTGTCCCAAAGGTAGAGGCGGAACTTCGCTGAGAGAAAGGCGAATCCATCGGTTTGGTTGGCGTGCTCATGCGGGCCGCGCGCGACTCCGGGATAGGTGAGCGAGACGTATCCCATCACGGGCCGGAACCAGTCGGGGAGTTCGTCTTCTCGGAAGGCCTCGATGAGCCAGCCGCGCGCGTCGGAGTAGCGCGTGAGCCTTCGGAGGAGGACGCCCGGCATAGGTTGGCGGTCCCGCTCGGCGTCCATGGCGGGATTATGCCCGACCGGCGTTCGCCACCCGCCCGCGGGCGGCGTAAACTCGATGGCAATGGCAGCACCCGCTGGACTGAGCATGGAGGAGATCCGCGACATCGAAGTCGGTCGGACCGAAGTCGCGGCGATTCGAGACGAGTCCCGGCAGGCTCGCGGCGAGTTCGAGGCTGGCCGTGAGTTCGCCCGACGCTGCCTCGGCGTGCTCGATCTCACCTCCCTGAAGGCGAATGACACGCTCGAGTCGATCGCTTTGCTCTGCAGCCGGGCCAGAGAGGCGCAACCGTACGCGGTGTGTGTATATCCGGTCTTCGCGGAAGTCGCGCGGAGAATGCTCGCCGGCACCGACGTCCGGCTCGTGACGGTTGCCGGCGGATTTCCGCACGGGCTAAGTCCGCTGGACGCGCGAGTCCAAGAGGTTGCGTTGTGCGCCAAGGCCGGGGCTGACGAGATTGACGTGGTGATTCGCAGGGAGTGGGCGATGACATCGAATTGGGCAAGGCTCTACGACGAGTGTTCTCGCCTCCGCGATGTGGCGAGCGACGCAGTTCTCAAGGTGATTCTGTCCACCGGAGACATCGCGAGCCACGGGGCAATTGCAAGAGCCGCGTATGTGGTCTGCTGCAGCGGCGCTGACTTCGTGAAGACGAGCAGCGGTCAGGACACCGCCCCCCCGACGATCGAACATGGATGCGCGATTGCCCATGCGTTGAGGGTGTTTCGAGAGAAGCGAGGGCGTGTTGTTGGGCTAAAGGCTGCCGGTGGCATCCGAACGCGCGGCGACGCCGCGGAATGGATGGCCCTCGGCGAGTGGATTCAAGAAGGGACGAGCAGCGACCCGTTGCGATTTCGCATTGGGTCGTCAGCGCTTTTGGATTCTTTGGAGGATGACGATAGCTAGCGCTCCTTCGCGCCAGAGTCGATCCAATCTTTGATCTTCTTCTGTTCTGAAGCCGGGAGCGCGCCTGGCGGCGGCATGACTGGTGGTTTCGCCCCGCTGATACGCTTGTAGAGCAGGCTGTCTCCGGACTTCTTCGGGACGATGACTTTGCCGGACGTGCTTCCCTTCATGATGTTTGCGTAGGTATCGAGCCGTAAGCCTGCCATTGCGGCCTGACCTTGGTGGCATCCGATGCAGGCACGGTCGAATATCGGCTTGACCGATGCGTAGGTCGGGGCCTGCGATTGGCTCGTGCCCTCTCGAAACGCAAGGGATGCTGCGACGAGGGCGCAGACAGACAGGACGGATAAGGCGCGACTCCTTCTCATCGGGGGAGGATTATCCACATTGGCGCGGCGCAGAGGGGGCTATTGCCGAATTATTTGCACCAGCCTCGCCATATTCAGGCGCGATCCCAGCTGGTCCTCGAAGCCTGGATTCAGCGGGTCGATGTTGTCGCCCGACACGCGCACGGCATCGCGCAGGAACTCGGGGGTCCGCGGAGGGCTGTAGGCGAGGCCCGAGGCAATTGCGCCCGTGACGAACGGCGCGGCGAAAGAGGTGCCCGACCAGATTCCCGCGGTTCCGTCCCACCAGTAACTCTTGATTCCTGTCGCTGGCGCGGCGGCGTCGGCCGCTCCCTCCCAGTTGCTGAAGGGCGCGCGCACGTCGTCGGGAAGCACGCCCGTGACGCATACAGCCTTGCTGTTGCGTGCGGGTGTTAGAGCGAGGCGTTGGCCGTTGTTTCCGATCGCTGCAACGACGAGAAGACCGACCTCCTCGCACCAATCGAGAACGTCATTCAGGGCTGGGACGTTGTCGATCGCTCCGAGGGAGACGTTTGCCAGTTCGGAGCCGTTCGCCCATGCGAACGCGAGGCCCTTGATCAGCCTCCATGCCGTCGAGTAGCCATCGCTGTCCGCGATGCGCACGATCACCAGTCCAGTGGGGGGCCACATGATTGTCACAATTCCCGCGACCATCGTGCCGTGTCCGGTGCCTTCGTCGAAGACCCCGTTACCGTTTGTGTCGTGGCCTCGCGGCGCGTCGAAAGGAGGCTGACCTGTTTCCACTGTGTTCAGGCTTGCGACGACGCGCAGCCAAAGTCCGAATTGACGCTGGCCCAGGCCGGTGTCGAGAATCGCCACGCGCACGTTTCGTCCGCGCATGAGCCGCATCGGCGGAAGCCAGCGGATTTGACTCAGGACGGCTGAGTTCTCCTGATAATAGAAGTTCGTTCCGTACACTGCGCCGATCGTCGAACCCATGCCCGCTCCGTGGTGCTCGGGCATCACGACAACATTGTCGTCCTCGGCCCATACGATCCGAGGATCGCCGATCATCTGCTGCTGAATCAGGTGTGGGTCTTGGCCCAAGGTGTCGTAAAGGTAGAAGGGCGCCGGTTCTGTCTCGTCGGTAAGCCCGAGCCCGTAGTCGTTGGCGACTGCAATCGGATCCGCGCCTGGAGCGAGGCGAACGATTAGGTTCGCCGCGCTAGCGGCGGCTGACAAGACGAAGATCAGGATGAGTGCGATGCCTCTCATGGGTTTTGCTCCTTGCAGAAGCGCTGTCCGAGCCCAGGCAGGATGACGAGACCCGCCCAGTAGTAAGGATGCTCGAACGCGGCCTTTAGGTTCGATCTCGCTCCAGCGACGGCCTGAGACAGGCGCGTTCCCGACGCGAGCGCGCTCAATATCGCGGGCATCGCGACCTCCGCGGCTCGGTCGTCGAGCGGCCATTGGCTCCCAACGACGGCCTGGGCGCCCCGAGCGAGAAACGCCCTTGCGAGGCCGTCTGCCTCAAAAATATTGGACGTCGACATTGCCGCCGTGTCGCAGGCCGAAAGCGTGGCAAGGCCCACTTTCAGTTTGCTCCTGGCGATTTCACCGGCGAACACGTCGCCGTCTTCGAACACAAGATGTGAGAACATTGGGTTCTCTTCGCTGAACACGCCGTGACCCGCGACGTGGATTAGGTCGAATGCGCATCCGGAGAAGAGTTCTCTTACCTGCCCCGCCGATCTGCAAACAACTGCGTTTGGGAAGACGCTTAGGATCGCCTGCAATTCGTCAGATACGCGCGGCAGGTCCTTCGATTCCGAAGCCCAAATCGCAACGGAGGGATCTTTTGGAATTCGTATGCTGAGGGATGTCGCGTTGAACGCAGGGCTCGGCAGCAGTTCAGCTTCCGCTTCGATGTCCTCGAGGATGAGACTCCAAGGCGCGCTCCAAAGGAGGCCAAACGGAGCGATACGGTTCAGTTCGTTCTCAGATTCCCATCCGGTCAGAAGCTTCGACCTTAGTTCGTTTGCGATGGACAGTGCCTGACTCGGTCGACATGAGTCATCTGTCATCGGCGCGAGGATTTCGTAGCGGGCAGCTCGGAGCAGCCGGGTCAACTCGTCGAGCGACGCGTGGATTTCGAAGAGCGTTCTGTTGCGGAGGGCGGCGATGCCAGATGGACGCCGCACGAACACTGTGCTGTCGTACTCAGAAGCATTCGGAAGCCGTGATGCTGCGCGCATCGGCACGCGAATGGCTTCGATCCAGGAACGACTCAGGCGAGCGAGGGTTTGTGATCGCGCGGGACCTCGCCGCGAGTTGGACGGCGGTTCGAGTGACGAGAGTTCTGCGTTGATGGTATCGCGAAGTTCCCGCAGGTCTTGCGCTTGACGTTCGGTGATCGATGCTGCGCTGAGGATTTCATCGAGGAGCGCAACGGAGCGGGAACGAGTGACGACGTCCACCGCTTCGTCCACACGCTCGGGGGTGGGGCGCTCCAACAGCGCTTCAAGATAAGCCGAAGTCGCTCGCTCCTTGTCGTTGAACGCTGCGGCTCGCGCGATGGTGGTTCGGGTCAGGGCGCGAAGTTCGAGGATCGCGTCGAACATCTTTCGGTACGTTTCGATTCGCTTCTTGCCCGTTTGCGTCTGCGCTTCAATTTCCAGCGCCTTCCAGGTGAGGGGGAGAAGTCCGAGCGACTGGATGCGGCGCCGAAGCCTCGCTACGTCGGCGACTGTGAGCGTTCCCCGTTGGAGCGCCGCCTCGGCGGCGACGAGCAGGGCTTTGCAGCGATGGAACTCAGCGGCGCGTTCCGGAAGCAACGAGACGGCGGTATGAGCGATTCGCTCTGCGGCCTCGTACTTTCCGCTCATGAGGTTCGCGTCCGCCATGCCAAGAAGCGCGGCGGCTGCCCATACAGCGTTGCCGCTTTTCGCGAAAATGGAGCGCGCCCTGCTGAAGGAGCGCCGTGCGCCGTCGAGGTCGCCAAGCGCGAGGGACACTTGGCCCCGACCGTAATGGCAGTTGGCGACGTTGATCGGCATGTCTGCCAGAGACTTCATTTCGAGAGCCGAGCCGTACGCGTCTGTTGCTTCCCGCCACAGGTTCAGGGCGAAGTACGTGTGACCGAGGAACTCCGTCACCCTCGCCAATTCCGGTCCGCCCCCCCCTGAGAGGTTTTGGCGTACGGCGAGCAAAACTGTGAGGGCTTCATCCGCGTGTCCTCGGATGCGCAAAGCCTGAGCTTCGTTGACGCGGCAGAGGTCTACGTAGTGGGATAAGCCCAAGGATTCGAAAGTCGAGGCGGCTTCACGAGCGATAGTTTCCGCACGTTCTGCGCTTCCTCCGAAGAGTTCTGCGGTGGAAAGCGCGAGGTCCGCAGCGGCGCGCTCGACGAGCATGCCCGCTCTCTCCAGGTCTCCTCGCGCTTTCGCAGCAAAGGCGCGGGCCCTCGCATAGTCGTCGGCCCAGAGACATGCGTTCGCCAAGTTGAGTCGAACGCGAGCGGCGAGGTCGCGTCGTTTCGCCTTCGATAGACGGTCGGCCAGTTGTGAGCCGAGCTCAATGGCCTCCTCGATGCGAGCGGCGCGGGCCAAAGAGTCGACGGCTCCAATCTGGTACTCGAGGGATCGAATTCGGTCCGGCGCGTGTTGACCTGCCTGCAGGAAGGAGCGCGCACTTGCTCGCCACTTACCCTCGGATCGCTCGCCCACCGCTTTCGCGCGGTATGCGAGGCCCGGATCGTCGCCCAGGTCGCGGACGGTTCGCCAGTGAGATGCAAGTCGGGCGGCTAAGTGTGGAGCCTGTTGAGAGAGTTCGACGACGCGACGGAAAAACGCATCCGAAAGGCCGGGCGGTGGGTCGCGCAGAGCGGCTCGCGCTTCAGCCGCTGTGGTGACCGATTCGAGGACTGCGACAGCCGATTCAGTTGTCACTGGAGCCGCCCCCCGGCGGTCCCACCGAGTGTGCGCCGTCGGGTGAGAGGATCACGAAGGCCGTTCCTGGTAGGTCGGGCGACGTGAAGGTGACGTAGCCGTCTGCATCCGGCTCGCAAACAGAATCCAAGGCGAACACTTCCCAGCCTTCCGTCGGGAGACGGAGCATGACGCTCCATCCGGATTCCTCGCGGCGGTACTCGACCCTCAGTCGCTCTCCGCCGGCTTCGATCAACTCCTGAAAGGCCGCCGCATCACCGGCGCGCACTCCTGCCGCAGCCAGCGTGGACGAAATCCGTTTGCAGGGGCTGGGCGCCCGCGCGCCTGCGGCGATCGCTTTCGCGGCCACGATGAGGTCGGCGGGAGCGTCGAGTGTCAGGACCGTTGCGGCCCGTCGGACGTCTTGAATCTCGGCGAGATGGCGAGAGCAGTCCGGACAGGAGCGAGCGTGCGCTTCAGCCTCTTCATCCGCGCTGCCGAAAGCGACGGCGATCAAGCGTTCCCTAAACTGGCCGCACGCGCGTTTCATCTCGTTTCGTAAGAGGCCCGACGCCGGGGCGCTGATACTCGGTCATTCATCAAAAAAGCCCCTCGCTTCCAAGATCTTGCGAAGCCTGTCCAGGCAGCGGGCCCGCGTCGGGCCGATCGCACCGACGGCCATGCCGGTTTTCTCCGAGATCTCGCCGTACGCGGCCTCGGAATGGCCGAAGAGGAGTGACAGTAAGGTCCTGCACTTCTCCGACAGGGCGGCCATCGCTTTGCGAAGGGCGTCGGCCTGCAGGGACCGCTCCGCCTCCTCGTGGGCGGCCGACTCTTCCACGGCCAGCACTTCATCAAGGGAGCGGTCATCGTCGAGGGAGACGGCGAGGTTCCGAGCCGCGATGCGGCGAACTCGACTCGCCTCTCGCGACGCCGTCACGGCGACCCAGCGGGGCAGCGCTGCAGGCGACTCGATCCGATCCAGATGCTCATATAGGGCAATGAAGGTCGCTTGGAATACGTCGGCTGCGTCGTTTGGCTCCAGTCCGGTCCGGACGCAGATGGAGTAGACGAGCGACTGGAATTGCTCGACTATCGCCGACCAGGACCGCTCATCGCCGCGGCGGGAGCGCTCCAGTAGCCGGGAAAGGTCGGTGTCTACGCGAAGCGCCAAACCGTTGGTCCGATTCTGGCATAGGGAGGCTCACGGCCCCGAGAATGACTAGTTCTGGCAGTTCTGGAAGGCGATTCGAGCGGCTTCGGCGACTCTTTCAGCCGTGAACCCGAATTTCTCGAACAAGACCTCCGCGGGGGCGCTCGCGCCGAAGCGCTCGAGGCCAATGACCGTTCCACGAAGGCCGACGTACTTGTGCCATCCGAGAGGAGTAGCCGCTTCCACAGCAACTCGGGCCTCAATCTCCGGAGGCAAGACAGTGGTTCGATAATCCCCGGCTTGATCGTCGAAAAGTTCGCAGCAGGGCATGCTGACGACGCGCGCGGCGATGCCCTCCTGAGACAGGAGCGCTTGCGCCTGAAGGCAGAGGGAAAGTTCGGAGCCGGCGCCGATGAGGATCACATCCGGCTTCTTCGTCCCGTCGCTCAAGATGTACCCCCCCCGGAGAGCGGAGTCGTCCGGCGGAGTGATAGCTGGCAGTTTCTGCCGAGTGAGAACGATTGCAGTCGGGGCGTCCTCCGACGTGAGCGCGGCGCGCCAGGCGCTGATCGTTTCGTTGCCGTCAGCGGGTCGAAAGACTCGAAGCCGCGGGATGGCGCGAAGCGAAGGGAGATGCTCCACAGGTTGGTGTGTTGGTCCGTCTTCACCCAGGCCGATGCTGTCGTGAGTGAACACGAAGATCGACGGCACGTGCATGAGAGCGCTGAGCCGGATGCTCGGCCTCATGTAGTCGCTGAAGATCAGGAAGGTTCCGCCGAAGGCGCGAATTCCGCCATGCAGGTTGATGCCGTTCACGATGCAGCCCATCGCGTGTTCGCGGACGCCGAAGTAGATGTTGCGAGCGGTTCGATCGTCGGCTGAAAAGGCGCGGCCGTCCGCGATCAGAGTGTTGTTCGATTCTGCGAGGTCGGCAGAGCCGCCGATCAGTTCGGGCATCTTGGATGCGATGAGGTTGATGACTTTGCCTGACGCCTGGCGGGTTGCCATCGAGCCCTCGAACGGTGGCATACCGTCAAAGAGCAATTGCGGAAGATGACCGGAGATGCGTCGCATGAACTCCGGATTGAGTGATGCAGCGAGTTCCGACGCAATGCGATCCGATCTGTGTCGCTCTCCGACGGTCCTCATGTGCGCGCGGACCTCTTCGGGAATCCAGAACTTCTCATCCACGGGCAGCCCGAGCGCGGCCTTGGACTTTTGAACCTCTTCCTCTCCGAGGGCTGCGCCGTGACTGGAAGCGGAGTTGGCTTTGTTAGGACTTCCGAATCCGATGACCGTGCGGCAGATGATGAGTGACGGTTTATCGGCTACGGCCTTCGCATCTGATATTGCCGCGTCGACCTCATCAAGAGACATGCCGTCACAGTGCGAAACATGCCAGCCATAGGATTCGAATCGTTTTGCGACATCCTCCGTGAACGCGAGGTCGGTCGATCCGTCTATGGTGATCCGATTTGAATCGTAGAGGTAGATGATGCGGCCGAGCTTCAGGTGTCCGGCCAGGGAGGCCGCCTCGGACGCAACTCCCTCCATCAGGTCGCCGTCGCTGCAAATGGCGTAGGTCCAGTGATCGACGAGTTCGGGAAACTCGGCTCGGAGTTTCGCTTCCGCAATCGCCATTCCGACTCCCGTCGCGAAGCCCTGCCCGAGGGGGCCGGTCGCCATCTCCACTCCCGGCGTGAGGAAGTTCTCTGGGTGTCCCGGCGTTTTGCTCTCCCACTGTCTGAACCGACGGATTTCGTCGAGCGGCAGATCGTATCCGGTCAGGTGGAGCAGGCCGTAGAGCAGCATGCTGCCGTGACCTGCGCTCAGGATGAATCGGTCGCGGTTGAACCAGGCGGGGGCTTCGGGATCGAAGCGAAGGTGCCTCGCGAAGATCGCGTAGCCCATGGCGGCGGCCCCCATCGGCATGCCAGGGTGCCCGCTGTTCGCCTGCTGAACCGCGTCCATGGCCAGCCCTCGGAGGACGTTGATCGTGAGTTGCGCGACCTCCGTCGCGGGCTGTGTGGGCATGGGCGGGATGCTACCCAAAGGCCGTGTCAGTCGGGAAAGACGTTCCTCTCGATGATGTCTTCGGCCACTTCACCCATGGTGCGGTTCTGCCTGCGGGCGGCGTAGTGGATGCGCTTGTGGGCCTCTTCCTCCGTCAGTTGGAACTTGTCCATGAGTTTGCCCTTCGCGCGGTCGAGAACCGTTCGATTCCGAAGGCGCGTTTCGAGTCTGCGGACGTCCTTGTATCTCGCGATGGCCATCTCGATTCCGGGACCGAGGTCGGTCGTTTTGACCGGCTTGGAGAGGAAGGCGAACGCCCCTGCGGCTGCGGCACTGTCGATGGTGTCGGCATCGCTGTAGGCTGTAAGGAGCACCACAGGGCAGTCGATCTCCTCGGCCATCTTCTTGGCGGCCTCGATCCCACTGCCTTCCGGCATGCGGATGTCCATGATGGCGATGTCCGGCCGAACTTCCGCGGCCTTCTCCACCGCTTCCGGTCCACTGGTGGCTTCTGCGACTACGGCGTGCCCGAGCGATTCGAGTTGACTCCGAAGGGTCTCCCGGATCATCGGCTCGTCATCGGCGATGAGAATGCGATAACTCTTAAGTTCTGACGGCATGGTTCGTTCCCTGTGCCAGCTGCCGTCATGGGCTCGGCCGTGGCGGTCAGCCTAACTCCGACCGCACAGACTCTCTTATGTTACCGTTCGGCGCGTCCCCCGCGCCTCCCGATTCAGTAAAGAGTTTCGGCGACGGGCGGCCAATTTTCGAGGGGTAACATCCTGCCAGAGTTAGAGAAGAAGCGATGAAAGAAGCCGTTATTCTGTCCGGAGTTCGAACCCCGATCGGCGCGTTTATGGGAGGGCTAGCCACTCTCTCGGCGCCCAGACTCGGGGCGGCCGCCATTCAAGCCGCGTTGGAGCGCTCGGGCGTTGCCCCAGACCAAGTCGACGAGGTGCTCATGGGCAACGTACTTTCGGGAGGCATTGGGCAGGCGCCTGCCCGACAAGCGGCGATTTTCGCCGGATTGCCTGAGAGCGTTCCTTGCACGACGATCAACAAGGTCTGCGGAAGCGGAATGAAGGCCGTGATGATGGGTGCGCAGGCGATTCGGTGCGGCGACGCGGACATCGTCGTGGCGGGGGGGATGGAGTCGATGTCTCAAGCGCCTTACGCTCTGCCGAAGGCTCGCACCGGATATCGAATGGGCAACGGAGAGTTGGTGGACTTGATGATTCACGACGGCCTGTGGGATCCATACAAGAACATTCACATGGGTCACGCTGGTGAGTTGTGCAGCCGAGAGTGCGGGATCTCCAGAGAGAGGCAGGATGACTTTGCCGCCGAGTCTTATCGGCGCGCGCTAGCCGCTCAAGAGTCGTGTCGTTTTGCAGATGAGATCGTGCCGGTGCCAGTTCCTCAGTCGAAGGGCGATCCGGTACTCGTGGACAAAGACGAAGAGCCGGGGAGGGGGAACATCGAGAAACTCCCTTCGCTCCGTCCGGCCTTCGACAAGGAGGGAGTCGTCACAGCCGGAAACGCCTCGTCCATCAACGACGGTGGCGCGGCTTTGGTGCTGAGTTCCGCGGACCGCGCCGAGAGCCTGGGACTAAAGCCGATTGCAAAGATCGTCGCGTATTCTCAGCACGCACAGGCGCCAGAGTGGTTCACGACTGCGCCAGCGTCAGCGATCGAGAAGCTGCTTGCGAAGACCGGCTTGTCGGTTGGTGACATCGACCTATTCGAGGTGAACGAGGCGTTCTCGGTGGTTTCTCTCGTAGTCGCGGACAAAGTCGGGATACCTCATGAGAAGATGAACGTGAACGGCGGCGCAGTCGCGCTCGGACATCCGATCGGAATGACCGGCGCGCGGCTGGTGCTGACGCTCATTCACGAACTTCGGCGTCGAGGCGGAAAGCGCGGGATTGCGACTCCGTGCATCGGTGGCGGAGAGGCGACTGCGATTCTGGTCGAGATCCCGTAGAGGGCCGGACCGCCTATTCCTTCATCTCCTTCAGGAGCGCTTCGCACTGGGCGATGCTGCCCTCGATCGCCTCTTCGTACTGGATTTGTTCCCCTTCTTCCACACACTGTCGATACCGCGCGTCGCCTATGGTCCTCGCTGCTTCCTCCTCCAGTTTCTTGAAGTCCTCATAAACTGCGGGGACGAAACCAACTCCCGTCCGGCGGCTGTGGCCGATCGCGACGCCGACAGTCTTCGCAGCCATGGCGATATCTCCGATAGTCATGTAGGCGAGCGCAAGGTGCGTCAGACCGTAGTGCAGGAGCACACGATCTCCCATCTCGCGCACTAAGAGGAAAGAGTCCCGGAGAGCGCGGAGGCCCTTCGCAACTTTTCCGAGGCGGAAGCAGACACCGGAGAGGACACAAAAGGAGATGCCCGCACGGCGCTTTGCGCGAAGTCTGACAGCCAGCCGCGCGCTCTCCTCAAGCAGGCTCTCGGCATCCGTCTGGCTTCCCGCAAAGGCCTCCGCACCTCCCAGGTTCTGCAACAGGCACATCTTGCCGAAGTCATAGCCGATCTCTTCTGCTATCGGCATCACCGCCTTCACGGCCTCGCGCACCTCGGCGAGTTTGAATGCGTAAGCCTGCGCCATTGTTCGATTCTGCACCGCGTCCACGTAGATGTACTTTTCACCCGACTCTTGCGCATAAGCTTCCACTTCATCCACGATGGTAAAGAACTCGTGCCACTTTTCCTCGCGGAAGAGGCGGCGGGAGAGTTCGAGTTTGGCGATGTTGATGAGTCGTTCGTCTCTGCCCCCGGCCTCGATGTACCGATCTATTGCCGAACGAATCCACTGCGTTGACTCCCTCAATTGGCGGATGTCGCAATATTCGCCCAAGGATATGACCATTCGCAATCCGTACTCCGGTTGCTCCTGGATCGCGTAATGGAGGGCGGCGAGCACATCAGAGATCCGTTCGTCACCTCGTCGCAAGGCGGAATGAGCCGACGAGCTCCATGTTCGCGGCCACTCCGCTTCCCCGGTGAAGAGGAAGTACCTGCAGTGTCTTGCGTATGTCTCTGAGGCTTCGCCCGTTTCTTCTAGCTTCTCGAGTGCGTACTCTCGGACGGACTCGTATAGGTGAAACCTCGACTCGCCGGAAACTCCCGTCTCCACGCGCATGAGGCTCTTCGACAACAAAGACTCCATGCGGTCGATGAAGTCGGGTGAGGGCGTTGGCAGGTCACGCGAGCGCTCCTCTCCTGTCGGGTAGAGAGTCTTTCGCGGCACCGTGTCGTCGAGCACGAATGTGTCGTTTGGGCCGGTCACGGCATAGGCATCCGGCAGAGCGCATCCGCCTACGAAGACCGCGAGGCGGTTGAGCAATCTCTTCTCCTCGTCAGTAAGGAGACTGTAACTCCAGTCAATGGTGGCGCGGAGAGTTTTGTGGCGATCTGGCGCGTCCCTTCTACCAATTGACAGCAATTCGATTCCCTTATCGAGAAGCCTGATCATCTCCTGTGGGCTGAGCATCTTGACCCGGGCCGCCGCGAGTTCGATCGCAAGAGGGATGCCCTCGAGTTTTGCGCTTATTTCCGCAACGGCCTCCGCGTTGTCGTCGTCCAACGTGAAGTCTGGTCGCACGGACTTCGCCCGGTCGACGAAGAGGCGCACTGCCGGCATCCTTTCGAGAGCGGATCGGTCCAGGCCGGCTGCTCCAGCGGCAGGGTGCCCAAGGGGCGGGACGCGATACTCGTGCTCGGCGGCGATGCGCAGGGGCTCTCGACTCGTCACGATCACCTTGATCCCCGAGCAACCCTCGAGGAGTTGGGAGACGTACACCGCAGCGTTCATGAGGTGTTCGAAGTTGTCGAGGACAACGAGGCGCGGATCCGGAGGCAGGTTCGCGAAAAGGGTCTGCATCGCGTCCGTCGAGGGTAGGCCGTGGCCAATCAGGTAGTTGAGGAGGACAACCGGCACGAGGTCTGTGTCTCGCACTCCTGCAAGGGGGATGTAGGTCACCGGCGCAGCGAACCGTTCTTCGACCCGGCGCGCAACTTCGATTGCGAGCTTCGTCTTGCCGATCCCGCCAGGGCCGAGGAGGGATAGCAGACGGACTTCGTCCGACAGGATCAGTCCGCGGCAGGCCTCGACATCCGCCTCTCGGCCAACAAGGGGTGTGCCTGGGATCGGCAGAGCGGCCCGGGGGCGATGGATTGGCTTCGGAGGCTGCGCGGTCTCGAAGCGCTCGCTCAGGAGGAGGGCGAGGTCGTTGGCGAGAAGGCCTTCCAACTCCTCTGCCGTTTCGAAAGATCGGTACGACACGCCCGACTCGCGGATTCGGGAGGCAAGCGCCGCGAGCCTCGGCTCCCGGTCCCGCCCCTTGAAATAGATGAGCCGCGGCTTGCCGTCGGAGAGGTTGAACTCGTCCTCGAGGCCCGAGACCTCCATGTCGGGTGCGATCCACCCGTACGACTTCCCATAGATGCCGACGAAGATTTGGCTCTGTTCGAGGTAGGCGCGGTAAACGTCTCTCGGTGGGTGGGGGCGGGCGCCCATCTCGAACATCACGGGAATCAGCCGTAGGCCCTCGATTGCGCGGCGCGCAGCGGCGCGGTCTTCCCCGAGTTCCTGCAGCGTCGAACTGACGAAGACTCGGACGCGTTGGTCCGGTGTGCGGATCATGCTGACGGTCTCGACTGTCTCCATGCCAATGAGGGACGCTAAGGTGCTTCGTCGGCTTGGATCGCGGGACTCGCAGCAGGGCGGCCCGATCCTCTCGTACTTGCCCGCCGGAGTATAGCAAGCAAACCCGACCGGCCGCCCTCGCTTACGGGTCCTTCGGGTATCCTCTGCGACCGCGAGGAAGCAGCTTGGGAACCATCACATGGACCGGCGATTCAACGACCGGGCGCGCATAGGGCGCCGCGGCAACCTGCACTCGCGTACTTCCTCGCTCGACTCCACAGGCCGCCGCAAGTCCAGCGACCCGGTGAACCCCTCATGAGCCAATCCTACGAACAATCACGCTTGTACGCGCTTCGTCATTCGGCTGCTCACCTGATGGCGCAGTCGGTGCTTCAACTGTATCCGGATGCGAAGCTGACCATCGGCCCACCAATCGAGAACGGGTTCTATTACGACATTGATTTTGGCGATCAGAAGTTCACGGAAGCGGACTTGGCCAAGGTCGAGGAGAAGATGCGCGAGAATGCAGCGCGCCACCTGCCGATCGTGCGAGAGGAACTGACGCGCGATCAAGCGCGCGATCGCATCTTGCGACTTCACCAGGACCCTTACAAGATCGAACTCCTGTCGGACATCCCTGAGGGAGACGTCATCACGTTCTACACGCAGGGAGAGTTCACTGACCTCTGTCGGGGTCCGCACGTGGAGTGCACGGGCGATATCGAGAACTTCAAACTTCTCACGGTCGCGGGCGCGTACTGGCGCGGCAGCGAGAGGAACAAGATGCTGACGCGCCTTTACGGAACGGCATTCGAATCGGCCGAGGAGTTAGAGCGATACCTCCACAATTTGGAGGAAGCGAAGAAGCGCGACCATCGAGTGCTCGGGCGGGAACTGGGCCTGTTCATGTTCTCGCACACCGTCGGCCAGGGATTGCCTCTGTGGCTGCCGAAAGGCGCGATCCTCCGTGAGATTCTCACGGACTTCCTTCGCGCGGAGCAGCTGAAGCGCGGGTACCAGCCGGTGGTGACGCCGAACATCGGACATCAAAGGCTGTATGAGAAGAGCGGGCACCTCATCACGTTCCGTGAGAAGATGTATCCGTTCATGACCGATGAGGACGGTGACATCCACATCCTCAAACCGATGAACTGCCCGTTCCACATTGAGATTTACAGGAGCTCGCTCCGAAGTTACAGGGAATTGCCGATTCGTTACGCGGAGTTCGGAACGGTGTACCGGTATGAGCAGAGCGGCGAACTGGCGGGCATGCTGCGCGTCCGCGGCTTTACGCAGGACGACGCTCATATTTTCATGCGCCCGGACCAACTGCTGGATGAATTTAAGGGCGTCGTGGACCTCACGATTCACGTTTTGAAGTGGCTCGGTCTGAACGAGTATTCGGCGCGCCTCGGCACGCGAGATGATGAGGGCGCGAAGTACGTTGGATCGCCTGAGAACTGGCAGTTGGCGGAAGCGGCGATCAAGCAGGCTTGCGACGAGATGGGAATGGACTACGAGGTGTCTCCCGGCGACGCGGCGTTTTACGGCCCGAAACTCGACCTGATCGTGAAGGACGCCCTCGGCCGCAGTTGGCAGATGGGGACGGTGCAGGTGGACTACAACCTGCCCGAGAGATTCGAACTCGAGTACACGGGCGAAGACGGCCAGCCGCACCAGCCCGTGATGATTCACCGCGCGCCGTTCGGATCGCTTGAGAGGATGATCGGCCTATTGACGGAGCACTACGGCGGAGCCTTCCCTTTCCATCTTGCGCCCGTGCAGATCGCGATCCTGCCGATTGCGGATCGGCACAATGACGCGGCGTACAAGCTGCGAGACAAGATCCTCGCGGGGCGCCCGGGTTGGCGAATCTCCGTGGACGACTCCTCGGAGCGACTAGGAAAGAAGATCTTGATGAATCAGCATCAGAAGATCCCGTATATGCTCGTTCTCGGCGACAAGGACATCGAGAACAATACTGTCAGCGTGCGTAGCCGCGAAGCGGGAGATCTCGGAGCGAAGTCGCTGGAGGAGTTCCTTCGGATAGCAGAGGGTTAGAAGTTGTCGTTCGCAATCGACCAAGTCATCGAGAAATCGCAGGCTGACGGGACTCCGGCCGCCTCGCTTGCGTCGCTTGGCTACAAGGTCGTGACGTGGGGCTGTCAGATGAACGTCGAGGACAGCGAGCAGATGGAACTTCGGCTCGAAGAACTCGGCATGAGGCGGGTCGAGCGCGAAGAGGAAGCGTCGGTGATTCTCCTCAACACATGCAGCGTTCGCAAGAAGCCGGAGGACAAGGCGTTCAGTTACCTCGGCGAACTTCGGAAACAGAAGCAGGAGCGACCCGACCTCGTCATCGGAGTCTGCGGGTGCATGGCGCAGCTGCGGGCGGACGAGATTCGAAAGAGGTGTCCTCATGTCGACTTCGTCGTCGGCACGGCGCAGATCTCTCAGATCCCCGGTTTAGTTGCAGAAGCCAGACAGAAGCAGCGATTCGCGATGAGGTTGGAACTGCCCGAGCGGAGGGGTGCGATCGTCACCGACGTCCCGAGGCGTGAAGTGGCGCGCGCGCCTAAGTTGAAGGCGTTTGTTCCGATCCAGTTCGGCTGCGACAAGTTCTGCACCTTCTGCATTGTGCCAACGACACGCGGCCGCGAGAGGAGTCGTCCGACGGAAGACATTCTCGACGAGGTTTCTCGGCTCGCGGAGCGGGGCACGAAAGAGATTACGCTCCTCGGGCAGACCGTCAACAGTTATGGAAAGAACCTGCTGGAAGGCAAGGTGCCCTTCGCTCAGTTGCTGTGGCAGATTAGCCGAATATCTGGAATCGAGCGGATTCGCTACACGAGCCCCTATCCTCGTGACTTCCGGGATGATCTGATCGCCGCGCATCGGGATTGTCCTGAAGTCATGGAGCACTGCCACCTTCCGCTGCAAAGCGGCGACGACGACGTGCTTCGTCAGATGAGGCGCGTCTACACCGTGGAGTCCTTCGAAGAGATTTACCACAGGCTCCGCGAGGTTCCGGGCATGGCGGTGACGACGGACATCATCGTCGGCTTCCCTGGAGAGACGAGGGAGCAATTCGAGAACACGCTTCGATTCGTCGAGCGGCTCCGATTCGACGGCGCGTTCATGTTCGCATATTCGCCCCGGCCCGGTACGAACGCAGCGAGCCGAGAGGATCAACTGCCCGCCGCCGAAAAGAAGGCGAGGCTCGCGGCGTTGATCGATCTCCAGAACCGAATCACTTGCGAGATCAACGCATCCGAGGTGGGCAACGTGTTCGAGGTCATGTTGGAGGGGTGCTCTGAAAAGGACCCGAACTTGCACAAGGGCCTGACTCGACACGGAAAGACCGTACACTTCCGCGCGCCACAGTCGGCAGAACCAGGCGCGATGCTGCACATTCGCGCCGTCAGCGCGCACCTGTGGGGCTTCCACGGCGAAGTCGTCGGTTAGAAGAACCGCGGGGCGAACGCGAAGGCTACGCTGACCAGAGCGGCGTACACGATGAACACCAGGGTGAGATAGCCCATGATGTCGCGGAATTTTAGTCCCGCCAGTCCCAATAGAGGGATCGCCCAGAAGGGCTGAATCGCGTCCGTCATCATGTCGCCCCATGCATAGGCGAGCACCGTGAGGGGCGCCGCGACGCCGTGCTCAGCGCCTGCCTGCATGATGTACGGGGCCTCGATGAACCACTTGCTCCCGCCAGAGGGCACGAAGTAATTGACGATGCCGGAATACCAGTACACGATGACGGGAAAAGTGTCGGCTGTCGAGGTGCGGACGAAGACGTCGGCAAACTTGTCCTGAAGGGCCGTTGACTTGATGATGCCGTAGATGCCCGCGTAGAACGGAAATTGAATCACGATCCCCCAAAGGAAACTCCCCCCCCTCTCGCAGGCAGAGAGGAAACTGCGAGGGTTCCAGTGGAGCAGCACGCCCGCAGTCAACAGGATCAGATTCACCGTGTTGAGGTCAATGGCCTCGCCGATGGGCTTCGATGAGAAGTGTTGCCACAGGAAGCTCGTGGCGAGAACGACCACGGCCCACGAGATGATGGGCCACCGTTCGACGGCATCACTCCAGGAGTTGGACTCAGTCGGGACGACTTCCGGCTGGTGACCGATGTCTGCGGTTTCGGGGAGGGGGACCGTGTCTTGAGGCTTCGGATGCAGCCGCGGGACGAGCACGGCGATCACTACGAGGACGATGAGCGTGAGGACGATGTTAAACGATGAGAAGATCGTTTCAGAAACCGGAATGAGCGGAATTCCTGTCTTGTCGGCGTGTTCTCTCGTCGCGACGAGGAGAGGCGCAGAGGCTGACAGCCCGGCGTGCCAGGTCGCGGACATGCCCAAGTAGGCGCATGCCACAAGGAGCCGAAAGTCCGCAGTCCTACACTTTCTGGCAACGATCTTCGCGCACACAGCGGAGGCGGAGATCGAGAGGCCCCAGTTGATGAGCGCGCTGATCATGCTGAAGAGGGCGACGACGAGGACGGCCCGGGTGGGGGACGTCGCCATTGCCGCGAGGCGTTCGAGGAGCGCGCCGACGGGTTTCGTCTGAGCGAGCACGTAGCCTGCCAGCATGATCAGGCACATCTGCATCGCGAACGCGAGCAGTTCCCATAGACCCGTTCCCCATGCGCTTGCCGCTTCTGCGGCGGTAACGCCGCCAATGAAAACTGCCAGCAGAAACACGATGGCCGTCAGCAGTACAGCGATCACGTAAGCGTCCGGAACCCACCGCTGCGACCAAGTCGTCAGCACGGTTGCCAATCGTCCGATCATCCTCGCCTCCCTCATTGGAGACGGACTTGCGCCGCCGAACGCACCCGGCCGCCTTGCCTCCTACGCGACGGTCTCGACCCTTCCCAAACGAAGCGAACCTCCCAATCCTCATGGAATGGGAGGCTCGGCTATGCCGTACGATCTACGGTCTTGGCGGAGAGGCCTAAGCGCCTTTCGCCTTCTGCATCATGGCGATCAGGGGCTCCGCGCCGCCGAAGCCAACGAGCGTGTCCACGACATTGCCGTTTGCGTCGAGCACTTTAATGTCGGGGATTCCGTCCACCTTGAACTCCTTTGCCAGGTCCGGCTGCTCATCGATGTCGATCTTCACGAGGACGTATCCTTCCGCAGCGGAAGCGAATTCCGGAGTCGGGAAAACCTCTTTGACGTACTTCTGGCACGGCGCGCACCATGTGGCAGTGAAGTCTACGAGAACCAACTTGCCTTCGGTCTTCGCGGTCTGGAGGGCATTGTCCAGGTTCGTCACCCAGTCCTTCTCAGCGATCACGGTCGGACTTCCGCCGTCCGCCGAAGCGCCAGAAGAAGCGTTCGTCGTGGAGCCGCCCGCATCATCGGGTGGTTCGCTTGCGGCGCCGTTCGCGTCTGCAGCGGGTTCCTCGTTCTTCGAACAAGCGGGGCCGATGAAGGCGGCGGCAACGAGTAACGCCGCGATGAAAACTGCATTCCAAATACGCATTCGAGAGTCCTCCTGAGCCCTGGACGTCGCCTTAGGATTCTGCCGCAGCCTCGGCAACTTTCAGGTTGCCGGGGACGGAGAGTTGGACCGCATCGGGCAGGTCCGCCTCCACGTTCCACACCAAGCGCCGGCGAATCAGGAGAACCACCGCAGCGACGGTCAGGACACCCATTATTACGGACAGGAGCCTCAGTCCGCTTCCCTCACCCACTCCGATCATGCGCCCAGCTGTGGAAGCCAGGCCTCCGGTCGGCATCATGGCGGGTTCGAAGACGCGGGTAGCAAGGAGTCCGCAGAGCCAGACCGAGAGAGGGGCGAGAGACGTCGCAGCGAGCCTGCGCAGGGAGAAGACGCGGCCCTGGTACTCAGGGTCGACTTTGACCATCCAAATCGATTGGCTGCACGCCTGAACGAATGGGAAGCAGAACATCATCCCGACAGAGCCCACTATCATCAGGACGAGGCTCGTCGTCAATCCGAAAAGCGTCAGGAAGCCGCCAACCGCAACGCCAAACCAGAGCAGGCCTTCCACCTTGCGCTTTGGCCCCCCCCAGGCGCCCATCGCAATGGAACCTATCAGCATTCCGATGCCACCCAATGTCGCGATCAGGCCATAGGCCTTCTCGCCGTGGTATCCCATCACGGTTGGGCCGAAGATGGCCTGAACTCCGCCGACGGTGAAGTTGACCGTCATGAAGAACTGCATGATGCCGATGAGTCCCGGCCGCTGCAGCAGGTAGTTCCATCCTTCCCGAATCTCACCCAGAACGGAACGTGCAGCCGTCGAGGCCGCATCGCGCACGGGCGAAGGGATGATTGAAAAGAGGACGGAGGTGACCGCAAACCCAAAGGTCACGAAGTCGATGATGAAGACGGAGGCGAGTCCAAACTTTGTGAGCACGACCGCCGCAAGGAACGGGGACGCGATCATCGAAAGCGCCTCGCCCATTTGTGCGATTCCACTCGCTCTGGCGACGTGCTCCTTTGGCACCAGCGCGCTCGTCGCCGCCATGAAAGCGGGCCACTGCAAAGACGCGAACGCAGTGCTCCAGGCTGTGGCGAGGACGATGTGCCAGACCGCGAGTCCGACGGTCCTGTCCACGACGAACAGGCTGAGGGTGGCGAGCGCGGCTCCTATGTCACCTACCATCATCGCCGTCTTGCGCGGGATGCGATCGACGATCACGCCTGCGAACGGGCTGGCGACGGCATTGGTGATAAAGACGGCAAGGATGATGGCTACGAACGCGTCTACCGACCGAGTTTCCTTGTACACATGAACGCTCAGCGCAAAGCCCGTCATGGCCGAGCCGACGTTTGAGACGACCTGGCCGAACAGGATTAGGGCGAATGCACGAGTGCCTGTGAGCATGGTTGGTTGGGCTACGGGGCCTGCGCCCAGCGCGTTGCAGGGGCTAAGACTTTAGCAGGACGGCGCGAACCCACGTCGCATCCGCCCCCGGGACCTTCAGCGGGAGGGCGATGAGATCGTATTCCCCGGGCTCGGCGCGGGTGAGGTCGAGGTTTTCAAGGACCGCGATACCAGCAGAGGCAAGGCGTTTGTGATTGTCCAGCTCTTTGCTGTCTACTGGATCCACCGATGGACCGTCCACGCCGACGAGCACGGCCTTGTTCTCGATCAGCCAGTCTGTCGCCGTGGGCGGCAAGCAGTCGAACTCGGCATCGAAGCGTGTGGATTCGGTTCGGCTGTTCCGCGTCTTGAACAGCACGCGGCGGGACATTGGAATCGTTAGGTCAGAGAGCGCGGCCCAATCGTTCACTTCGATGACGACGGCTGGACCGACGAAGGCCTCCAGAGATGGCTCTTCGACCTCGAAGCCGAAGTGATACGGAAGATCAACATGCGTCCCCGCATGCGAACTGCCTCGGATCTCAGAAACGTTGCAGGAGTCCCCTGCCTCCATTTGCAGCGTCCAGAGCCGCGAGAAGGGCACATCCCCGGGAAACACGGCCGTGTCCGGCGCGAGCGGTCGGCTAATGTCAATAATCGTTGGCAAGGGCACCTGCCGGCGTCATGACTAGACGCTCGATGAAGAACTCCATCATTCGATTGAAGTTGATCCCGGCATGTCCCATGTCCGGGCCCAGTTGGACTTCGAAGCTCTTGCCGGCGCGCTGCAGCGCGCGGATCAATTGAATGGTGTTGGACAGGTGCACATTGTCATCGGCCGTGCCATGGAAGAGCATGAGCCAGCCTTTGAGGTTTGCGGCGTACGTCATCGCTGAGCCGGCATCGTAGCCCTCTTTGTTCTCCTGCGGAATCCACATGTAGCGTTCGGTGTAGATGCTGTCGTAGTTCCTCCAGTCGGTGACGCTTGCGGAGGCGCAGGCTGCGGCGAACACATCGGGGTGTCTGAGGATGCACATCACAGAGGCGTAACCTCCATACGACGTTCCGTAGATTCCGACCTTCGACGCGTCCACATACGGCCTTTTGGCTAGTTCCTTCACGCCCGCGGCCTGATCGTCAATCTCAGTCACTCCGCACTTGAGATACATGGCGTCCGTGAACTCCTTGCCGCGACCGTTCGTTCCTCGGCCGTGGATTTCGGCGAACAGAAAGCCGAATTCCGTGATGGAGTTGGGAGTCGTGAATGCTTCGCGAAGTCCTCCCGATTCTGGACCGGCGTACACGCCCACGAGTAACGGGTACTTGCGATTCGGATCAAACTGCGACGGTTTGTGGAGGACGCCGTAGCACTTGGTCTTTCCGTCTCCCGCGGTGAATTCAAACAGCTCGACTTTCTTGAGGCTCAGTTCCTCGAACTTTGAAATGTCGCTCTCCTTGAGTTTCTCTATGAGCCGGCCGTCGGCGTCTCGCAGGGCTGTAACGGGTGGAATGTCGTGTGTCTCGAAGGTGTCGACGAAGTGTTTGCCGTCGGGGGCAAGTTGAATCGAGTGATGATAGGCGGGGTCGGTGAGCCTGCGGTCGCCCTTGCCGTCGAGGCCGACTCGGTGCAACTGAAGTTTGTAGGGATTGTCTCCACTTCGCGCCATATAGAACAGCGAATTGCCTATGATCGAGACGATGTTCGCCACCTCGAACGAGTGGTTCGTCACCGTCGCCAGCAGTTCGCCCTTGAGGTTGTACTTGTAGAAATTGGAGTAGCCGTTTCTCTCGGAGACCCAAAGGAACGTGTCGTCGGTCAGCCAATGAATGCGCGGGTGGTTGTCGGTCCAACTGGGCAGCCACTCCTCGCGAATGATGACCCTGCACTTGCCCGACGCCGGGTCGGCGGCGGTCCACTCCATGACGTTCTGCCTGCGGTTGGTTCGGTTGAAAAACAACTCCTTTCCATCCTTCGACCATCGAACATCGTAAATGTAGTGACCGACGACATCGTTCGAAAACGGTTTCCCATCGCGGACATCCACTTGCACCGTCTTCTTGGATTCCAGGTCATAGATGAAAAGGTCTACGACAGGATTCGGGTCGCCCGCCTTCACGTACGGCTCGATGTAGGGCTCCGTGTATAGGCCCGATTGATTGAGCGCGAGGAAGTAGTCCTTTACGTTGGAATTGTCGAACCGGTAGTAGGCCAGTTTCTTGGAATCCGGAGACCACCACATCGCGCTGCGGACTCCGAGCTCCTCTCCATAAACCCAACTGGCAGTTCCGCATGCGATTCGCTTCGCCGCATCGCCATCGGTCGAAATCTGTTCGGTCGGCTCCTGGGCCCTGGGTCCGATCCATACGTTGCTGTTCTTGAAAACGGCCTGCAACTTCCCGTCCGGCGAGTACTCGACGGTGAATTGTCTGCCCCGCGACGGGTTCTGTCGAGTTTGAGGCGCGGAGGCGTTCGACGACGGGGGCGGTTTGACCTCCGTGCGGGCGTGAGTGGTGACATCGTAGCGAATCGTCTTGTCGCCGTCTCGGTAGGTGAAGGCCTTACCGCCCTCGACCCACGAGACTTGCAGGTCGCCGCGCACGACGGACTGGCTGATCTTCGCGCGCATCTCGTTGTATCGCGCGTACCCCGGCATGCTGGGCAGCCGATGCTGTCCCACTGTAACGAGGGCGAGGGCGGCGGCAGCCAGGACGAAATGAGGCCTCATGCAGGATAGATACCTGAGCGTCGGGGTTTGGCAGTTTCCGGCATCACAATTCAAGATGGAAATGCCTCCATGTGACCGAAGAGGGCTTCGACGGTCGTGAATCCGAGACACGTGACGGTGTCGGCTGCTCCATAGTAGACCGCGATTCGCCCTGTCGCCGGATCGGCGATTGCGGCGCAGGGAAAGACGACGTTTGGTACGTCGCCCATGCGCTCATAGGTTTCATGAGGGGAGAGGATGTACGCCGCCGCTCGACGGCGCACCTTCCAGGGCTGTTCTAAGTCGAGGAGAGCGACTCCGGCATGGTAGACGTAGCCGCTGCAAGAGGTGAGCACACCGTGGTAGAGGAGCAGCCATCCCTCCGTCGTCTCGATAGGAACTGGGCCTGCGCCGATTTTCGTGGACTCCCACGGCTGGATTCCCGCCATCACATGGCGGTGCTTGCCCCAGTGAACGAGGTCGTCGCTCTGACTGAGGAAGATGTCGCCGAAGGGTGTGTGGCCGTTGTCGCTCGGCCTGCTGAGCATCATGGCCTTGCCTCCGATGCGCCGAGGGAACAGGACGCCGTTTCGGTTGTAAGGGAGCAGCGCGTTCTCGATCATCTCGAATCGAGCGAAGTCGTCTGTGACAGCGAGGCCGATCGCGGGGCCGTGGAATCCGGTGCACCACGTCACGTAGTAGCGGCCGTCCAACCGGCACACCCGCGGGTCGTATCCGTATTCGGGCTTCTCGATCTGCGGATCTGGAATCTCGAAGAAGATCGGTTCGGGCTTGACTTGCCAGGAAACGCCGTCGCCGCTGAAACCGGTGTGAAGCCTCATGCGGCGGTGCCGATCGTCGCAGCGGAACACACCCGCGAAGCCGGTGCCGAACGGCACGGCCGCGCTGTTGAACACGCCGTTGCTGGTCGGTGTCGCGTCGCGCGGGATGATGGGGTTCCTGGACGAGCGCCAGATCGGGTCGTGGGAGCCCACCGGAGGATCCTCCCAGGGAAGCGATGGGAGGGGTTCCCCAACGAGCCGGGCGGTCATTGCCTGGCAAGGCTACCTGGTTGGGGAGGGAGGCCTGGCGCGGAGTCGTATAGTGCTTGTTACAATAGGAGTCGTGGGAGGACGATCGTGAGAGGTTCTTTTTCAGTTTTCGTCTGCGCGACGCTTTGTGCCGTTGCGGGATGCGTACGGCCAGCGCCGGTTGCAGAGAGGTCGGAGTCGGAACGAACGACGGCGATTCAAGCCATGCGCATGCGCTACCAACAGAGGGCGAACCCGGACGGGACGATACCGGAGAACGCGCTTTGGAAAGCCAAGGTTCAGAGGGATGACCTCATCCTTCGGCAGTCGGAGGCGGGCTGGGCACTCAACCCGACCAGCTGGACTTGGCGTGGGCCTGGAAACATCGGCGGTCGGATCCGCGCGATCCTCATCCATCCCACCACGCCGAACACTATGTACGTCGGCTCTTGCGGCGGAGGGATCTGGAAGACGACCAACGGTGGTACTTCGTGGTTTCCCCTGAACGAATTCATGGCATCGCTGTCGGTCGGCTGCATGTGGATGGATCGCACCAACCCGGATGTTCTGTACGCCGGCACGGGCGAGGGGTTCTTCGAGGCGGTGGAGGGGACTTCCAACACGGCGACCATTCGCGGCGCGGGCATCTTCAAATCCGTGGACGCTGGGGTCACCTGGTTTCAACTGCCTTCGACCGCCAACCCCGACTTCTATTTCGTGAATCGTCTCGCTCAAAGTCCGACCAACTCGAGCCTGTTCTTGGCAGCGACGTCGACGGGCATTTTCCGCTCCCTCGACTCCGGCGGCACTTGGACGAAGGTCCGCGATGGCTGGGCCTATGACGTGAAGTTTCATCCGACCGACGGGAACCGCGTCGCGGCGGGAATGCACGGCTCGCCGTCCGTGCTCTTTTCGAGTGACGCGGGCGTTAACTGGACTGCGGCGACGGGAATCACGAATCCCCATCGCGCCGAGGTCGTGTGGGCGCCCTCTGCTTCGTCAACCTTATACGCCGCAGTGAACAACACGAGTCAGCGAATTCATGTCTATCGAAGCGTGAATTACGGCGGGGCTTTCACGCTGATGACGAGCGGCAACGGGATCTCGGCGCTCGAGGCCTACACCAATGCTTTGTGGATCGACCCGATCAACTCCAACACGCTCGTCGTGGGCGGAGTGAACCTCTATCGCAGCACCGACGGTGGAGTCACCTTATCCTCGACGTTTAGTGGAGTCCACTCCGACCATCACGTCATTGTCCAGCATCCGGCCTTCGACGGGACCAACAATCGCACCGTGTACTTCGGGGGGGATGGAGGCATTTACCGGACGACGAACATCTATGGAAGCTCTTCCACGGAGCTGAACAACAACCTCGGTGTTACGCAATTCTACGGCGGCGCGATGAGCAACACGACCGGTGTCGCGATAGCCGGGGCTCAAGACAACTACACGACGCGCTTCTCCGGCAACATCGAAGGTTGGGTTGCAGAGATCGGAGGCGATGGAGGATTCTGCGCAAACGATCCCACAGACCCGAACTACTTCTATGGCGGGTCGCAGAATCTCAACATCTTCCGATCTTCAGATGGCGGTCTCAACTGGGTTGACATCAACGATGGGATATTGGACCGAAGTGGCGGCGCGTGCAACTTCATTTCTTTCTACATGATCGATCCGAACGAGCCCAATCGGATGCTGGTGGGAGCGAGGCGCCTCTGGCGCTCGAACGACGTAAAGACCGGGAATCAGCCCACGTGGGCCGTCATCAAGGACCCGATCGGCGGTTCGTTCCGAGAGTTCCCGACGTCCCACTACTACAATAACTCGCCGTTCAACATCTCGACGCTAACGGTTGCCAAGGGCAACTCCGATCTGATCTGGGTGGGCTACAACAACGGACAGGTGTGGAAGACGACGAACGGGACCGCTGCGACCCCGACATGGACGAGAGTGGGAGCGGGCGTTCTTCCCGACCGGTGGGTGTCGAGAATTGCGATCGATCCCAACAATCACGATCGCGTGTTCATCAGTGTCATGGGATGGACCGACGGCAACGTGTGGAAGACGGAAGACGGAGGAAGCACATTTACGGACGCCGCCGGGGTGCCGCCGAGAAGGCTTCCTGTAGTTCCTGTCAGCGCGCTGGCTCTCAATCCGCTCAATGGTAACCACCTGATCGTTGGCACCGACATCGGCATCTTCACGTCCTACGACGGCGGAGCAACGTGGTCCGCCGAAACCCAGGGCCCTGGAACTGTGCCGATCGAGGAACTGGTCTGGCGCGATGCGACGCGCCTTCTCGCGTTCACATACGGCCGTGGCCTGTTCGAAGCGGATGTGACTCCAGCCGACGCAGAGGCTCTCGCCGACGCTATGAGTGTCGTTCGCGGGATCCTCGTTTCGGGTGGACTTTCCGACATCCGCCTCTCCGACGATTTGAGAGCTGTTGTACAAAACGGCATTACCATCGGCCCCTTCGACCCGCCGATCCAGGTGCAGGTGAGCATGGCTGCGCCCCAGCGCGTGGCCAACGCCCTTCGGTTTGACGTCGAGGGTTCCGTAAACTCGGTCAACCTGACCGAGGCCGTTCACGCGTGGGACTTCGACGCGGGCGCGTGGGTGCTGTGCGGAACCGGGGCTGCCCCACTCTCTGAGAGCGTAAGGACGTACTCGCCGCCCGGGGCCGTTTCGCGATTCATCCATCCGGGCACCAAGGAGGTCCGCATCCGGGTGTCGTACGCCCGCTCGGGGCCGGGCAGCGGCTCGACATTCCAGGCGCGGCTCGACCAGGTCCGTTGCAGAGTGAACTACTGACCGAGGCGGAACTCTAACGGGCCGAAAGGGAGTAACCTATCCCGGCTTTTGCCGGGGAATTGATGCGCCTGCTGTTTTCCGCTGCGCTGGTAGCCCTCGCCGTGCCTCTGATCGCCGCCGAGGGCTTTCGCACGATTGAGGGGAGGAAACTCCCTGCGCCACCCGTCATCGACGGGACCATCGGCGCGGACGAATGGGCCGCGGCGGCGACTTCGAGCGGGTTCGTCGAGTCCTCATCGGAGGAGGCGACCCGTTACGATACGATCGTTTTCCTCGGCTATGACGACGAGGCCGTGTACGTCGCGTTCCGCTGCTTCGACCCTGAGCCGGAACTCATTCGCGCGACCGAGTACCGACGAGAGGGCAACCTGCGCGGCGATGACACAGTTCGGGTGGAAATCAACCCGTTTGGGACCTTCCGCCGAGACGACCAGAACGAGTTCGAGGTCAACCCGCGAGGTGCAGCCAGCGCTGAATTCGCCGGCGGAAGGGCGGCGAAGCGGGAGTGGCAGGGCGAGTGGGTCGGTCAGAGTCGCATCACCGACACCGGATGGGAGTGCGAGATTCGCATCCCGTGGAAGATCCTCCGCCTCCCGGGGCCAGGGGAGCGAACGCTCACGATCAACTTCTCACGCACGATTCCACGCGACCAGTTAACCGTCGTTTGGTCCAGCCAGGGGCGGGAGCGACGGCCGGAGAGAACGGGTCGCTGGGTGGGGGTCCAACTTCCCCTCATCGAGGTGCCGTCGGAGGTCCAGATCCTTCCCTATCAGACACTGGGCTACTCGGAGGATTCGGAAGACGGATACGTGTTCAACAGCGGCGTGGACATGCGACACCAGTTTGGAACGCAACGGACGGGGCTGGCGACGATCAACCCGGACTTTGCCAACGTCGAGAATGCCGTCATTGGAATTGACTTCTCCCGGTTCGAGAGGCTCGCGGACGAGACGCGGCCGTTCTTCACGGAAGGCGAGGACTACTTCCGGGTGGGGGGAATGCAGCTCCGAATGTTTTCGCCGCAGAGAATTGACCAGATCGATTTCGGGGCGAAACTGTTCGGCAAGATCACGTCCGATGACACGTTTGGAGCGATGGTCACGACTCGCTTCGATCATGAAACGGCGGCGGTCTTGAAGTACGGGCGGAGCTGGGGACCCACTACGTCGCTCACGGTGGGCGGCACGTATCTTCGCGACGAGGAGGACGGAACTGAGAACGTGGCAGCAGGGATTGACTTCTCTAAGCGATACGGACTTTGGGGATTCAGTTCGAACTTAGGCTTCACGTCCGACAATGACCTGGATGACGGTCACCGCTACGACTTCGACGTCAACTATTCCTCCGATGGACTGACCGTAGGGTTCGGATGGCAGGAGCTCTCGGAGGACTTCGTTCCGCGCCTCGGGTTTGCGCCTCGGCGGGGCTTCAACGGTTGGAGCGCGTTTGCGTTCTATCGAAACTCGTGGGTCGAGGGGGCGCTAACGAACATCGAGGCAAATGCCTTTTGGGAAGCGAGTGAGAGGCTCGACAACGGCGAGAACTACCTTCAGTCCTTCTCAGCGTCTGCACGAGGATCGCTCCGTTCCGACGTTGGATTCTCACTCGGCTACAACCGCTCGGTGTTCCTGGATGGCGAGGTTGACTCGACGGTGAGCATCGGCGGCAACTTTCCGGCAAACGATCCTTACAAGAACGTCGGCTTCGACTTCTCGGGCGGAGAGATCGAGGGCGAAAGATATGCGGCCCTTCGCTTTAATGGCCGGTACCGGTTCCCATTCCGGCTGACTGTGTCGGGGAGTTTTCAGTTCGTCGAACTGACCGGTGACCACAACGAGCAGCACATCATCGGTATGAGTTACGAACTTTCCGAGTTTCAGTCCCTTCTCGGCCGCGCAGTGATCCGGAACGACGACATCAACTGGTACCTCGCGTTCAGACAATCAGGGAACCTTGGCATCGAGTACTTCGTCATCGTAGGCGACCCGAACTCGAGGACTTTCGAGAACCGCATCGTGGTTAAGGCGGTTATTCCCTACTCGATTTCGCTTCGGTAGGTTCGAGCAGACTCAGCACCCAGCCGATCGAGACTGCCCCGGAGCAGAGAATGAAGGGCGCGTAGGGATTGACTTCGTAGGCCTTCGCGCCCACGAGAAGACCGACGATCGCACCAAAGCCTTGGGCTGTCATGACGGCGCCGAGGTTCGAAGCCGATTTGCGGCTGTCAATCAGCGACACCGAGGCGTACCAAGCGGGGATTGCGAGAAGAAATCCGAGGCCGACCAATATCGCGCCGACGGCCACCGCCCAAAGAGATTCAAAGGGCGCAAACCAGTTTCCCAAGGAGATGAACCAGACTCCGCACGCGCAGAAGAGGAGGCCGACTTTCACGGCTCTGCCTCGGCCGATCTTTTCGCCCCAAGATCCGAGTGGGACGCTCAGGACGGCCATCGCGATCGCCGCGGGAAGCACGAGCGCGCCGAATTGGGCCTGCGACAACCCAAAGACATCCTTGGCGAAGAACTGGATAACGACCATCGGCACACCCACTCCGAAAAACGTGATGAAGCCGACGATCAGTACGAGGGGTAGTTTCTTTGCAGCCGCCACCACATCCGCGATCGAGTGCTCCGAGACCGCATCGGCTTCGGAGTGCTTGGCGCGGAGGTCCGTCCGCACGCAGCATGCCGCGGCGACGAACGTTGCGGCGAAGAGAATCGTGGCGAGATAGAAGGCTGCGCTGAGAGAATCGAAGAGCGAGTTAATGACCCCCCCCGCAGGCACGCCGAGCGCGAGCCCCACCATGAAGCAGACGTTCAGCATGCTGAGCGCTTTCGACTTCTGTCCGTCCTCGACCGCTTCCGCGACGGCCGCGTAGGCCGCCGGCCAGAGCATCGCGGCTGCGACTCCATCGAGGACTCGGAGCCCCACGAATGCGGCGATCTGCCCGCTTCCCCAGGAAGGGGGCACGGCGAGTGTGAGGAGCGGCGTCGTCATCCAGACGATGGGAGCGAACAGTAGAAATCGGCTTCGGCCGAAGCGGTCGGCGAGATGGCCGAAATAGGATTTGAAGAGGGCCTCCGTGAGGAGGAACGCCATCATGACGACGCCGGCGATGCCCTCGGTTAGATTCCGTTCATCCCGAAGGTAGACGGGCATCGCGAGGACGTTGAGGACGGCGACGCCTAACTCCGCGAATAGTGCGACGCAGAGGAGCCGCAGGACCGGCGGCCTGGCCCAGATGGGACGTTTGCGAGCCTCCTCGACAGCCGCCATACTTCAATAATAGACGCCGATTGGGAGCCGCCTGAAGCGGCTGGCTACTGTTCGGCCTCCTCGCGGTCGGGTGTTAGCGCTTGACGAACTGGAATCCGCGGCGGGCTCGCTTGCGGCCGTACTTCTTCCGTTCCTTGGCTCTCGGGTCGCGGGTGAGGAAGCCGGTCCTTCGCAGGGGGCTCCTCAAGTCGGGGGCCATTTCGATGATGGCGCGGGCGATGCCGAGTTTGACTGCGCCCGCCTGACCGGCGAGGCCGCCGCCCTCCGCAGTGGCAACGACGTCGATCTTGCCGTCAAGCCCCACTTGCCGGAGTGGGCTCGCGACGATCATCTCGAGCACTTTGCGCCCGAGATAGGCGCTCATGGGTCGACCGTTGATCGTAACTTCACCGGTTCCGTTCGAAATCCAGACGCGGGCAATGGCGTTCTTCCTTCGACCTGTTGCGTAGTATCGTTCCATCGTTGTTCGTTAGTCTCCCAGATTCAAATCGATTGGATTCTGTGCTGCGTGAGGGTGATCGGGGCCGCGATAGACCTTCAGCTTCTTGATGATCTCGTGGCCCAGCCTGTGCTTCGGAAGCATGCCCCATACGGCGCGGTAAATCAGTTTCTCCGGCTTGGACTCCAGAAGCGTTCCCCTCGACACCGCCCTCAGTCCGCCCGGCCATCCCGTGTGGTGGTGGATCAACTCGTCCTTCTTGTTGTTTCCCGTAAGCCGCGCCTTCTCAGCGTTGATGACGATGACATGGTCGCCGACGTCCTGATTGTAGGCAAATGTCGGTTTGTTCTTGCCGCGCAGAACCTGGGCGACGGCCGCCGCAATGCGACCGACCGGCTGGTTCGTGGCGTCCACCACGTACCACTTTCGCTCGATGTCTTTCGACTTCACACTATAGGTACTCATAGTCGTACTCACTCTTCTTCGTTTTCTTCTCGCAAGTCTCTCAGTTTTCTTCCGTACAGCACTTTCCAAAGCGTCAGGCCTTTCGCCGGCAGGACGACTGGCCATGTCAATCTTTCTCGCCGGCCCTCGTCGAGCAGTTCCGCGAACTCTGCGACGGTTCTCTTCCCACGGCCGACTTCGAACAGCCCCCCCGTAATTCGTCTCACCATGCCCCGAAGGAACGCCGAACCGATCAGCGTGACGACCACCTCGTCTCCTCGGTGAGTAACCTCTGCCTTCGAGAGTTCACGAACGCAGTTGTTGATTCCGTCGAGTTCCTCTGCAAAGGCTCGGAAGTCGTGCTTTCCGAGCAAGCAGATCGCTGCCACTTTCATTCGAGGGATGTCGAGACCGAATCCCGATGCCCAGACGAACCTCGCTCGGTGCGGCTCAACCTTCTCGAGCGTGGAGAGAGTGTAGCGATACTCTCTGCCTCGCGCGAAGAAGCGGGAGTGAAAGTCGGGCCGAACGAATCTGGCTGACTCGATCCTCACGTCCTCTGGAAGCGCCCTGTTTAGGGTCTTCACCCATGCCGATGTCGGCATCGGGTTGGAGGACGCGAAGTCCGCGACTTGTCCCCGAGCGTGCGCACCGGAATCGGTGCGGCTTGCCCCGCGAAGTTCAACGTCTTCGCCCGAGACACGAAAAATGCTGTCTTTCAAGGTGCCATGGACCGTTCGCACGTTTGGCTGTTCGGCCCAGCCGCAGAAGTCAGTTCCGTCGTATTGCACGACGAGCTTGATTCTGCGATTCAGTTTTTCAGTCAACCAATTCGATGACGGCAGTGGGCGCGCCGTCTCCTCGGCGATGCCCGGTCTTCGTAATGCGCGTATAGCCTCCGGGCCTGTCTTTGAAGCGCGGTGCGACGCGATCGAACAGATGCTTGACGAGGTCTTCGCCATTGACGAGCGACCTCTCGATCTCCTCTTCGATGCTGAGTCCGAGCTTGCGTCCGGCGGGGCTGCTGGTGCTGTGTCCCACGAGCAGCCTGCGAGCCTGTCGCCGAGCCGCGATGGAGTCCTGCTTCGCCAGCGTGATGAGGGGCTCGACGATCCTTCGGAGTTCTTTCGCTCTCGTCACGGTCGTGTGAACGTAGCCGTGGCGAATGAACTGGCGCGTAAGGTTCGTGAGCAGCGCTTTGCGCTGATCCGATGGAAGTCCGAGTTTTCTTCGATCAACCTTGTGTCGCATCGTCGTTCTCCGTCAATCCATTTCGTCGAAGGCGTCGAAGCGGACGGCGTCGCGACCGGTGCCGGTCTTGAGCGCATATCCACGCTCCTGAAGTTTCTCGCGAACCTCGTCCAGCGCTTTTGACCCGAAGCCTCGAATCGCCATCAAGTCTACGTCCGAGTAACGGAGCAGATCGCGCAACGAGTCGATGTTGGCGCGCCGGAGGCAGTTGAAAGTGCGCTGGCTGAACTCCATTTCCTCGACTCGAATGTCCGGTACGCCATCCAACTCGGAAGGCTCGTCGTCCGGGCCGTCCAGGCCCAGATCCATTCGGTTTTCGCTCAGGTCGAAGAAGAGTTTGAAGTAGCGGTCGAGAATCTCCGCGGCCTGGCTTACCGCGACGTTCGGGGCAACGGCAGCGGTTGTTTCGACCTCGATGGTGAGTCGTTCGTAGTCTGTTCTCTGGCCGACACGCGTGGCCTCAACCGTGTAGTTGACCTTGCGCACCGGAGTGTACTGCGAGCCCATCGTGATAAAGCCGATGCGGCCCTTGTACTTCTCGTGCTTGTCCGGCATCACGTAGCCAGTCCCCCACCCGACATAGAGTTCCATGTACAGGGTGGCCTTCTGATCGCTCAGCGTGCAGAGGTAGCACTCCGGATTCATGATTTCGACTTCCGGCGGGCACTGAATGTCTGCAGCGGTGACGCGGCCCGGGCCCTTCACGTCGATGATTAGTTCGTAGTCTTCTTCCGGCGGGCGATCGCGATGGATGCGAATCGCGACGTCGCGAAGGTTGAGCAGCAGTTCGTTCATGTCCTCCTTCACGCCGGGAATGGGCGCGAATTCGTGGAGCACCTTCTCGACGCGAACCGCAGTGATCGCTGCGCCTGGAATCGAACTCAGCAAGACGCGACGAAGCGCGTTGCCGATCGTCTGTCCGTAACCGCGTTCCAGCGGCGTGAGGACGAACTTGCCGTATGTGTCGTTTAGTTCGAGCGTTTGAACGTTTGTCATGCGCTACCTTGAATAGAATTCGACGATCAGTTGTTCGTTAATCAGGGTGTCAATTTCGTCACGTGTCGGGACCTTGACGACCTTCGCGTCATAGGTTTGGGTTTCGAGCGTCAGCCACGCGGGGGGGTTGGTTGTCGCGACTCGTCCTACCGCTTCTTTGGTGTGGACTGTTTCGCGCTTGCTCTCATGAAGCCCAACGACGTCACCGGGCTTGAGTTGGTAACTCGGGATGTTGACTCGACGTCCGTTGACGGTGAAAAAGCGGTGGCCCACCAACTGGCGCGCCTGTCCTCGCGAACTCGCCCATCCGAGCCTGTAGACCGTGTTGTCGAGGCGCATCTCAAGAAGTTGGAGTAGGTTCTCACCGGTAACTCCGCGCCTTCGGGTCGCTTCGGCGACGTAGCGCTCAAACTGATCTTCGCGCAGTTGGTAGATGCGCTTCAGTTTTTGCTTCTCAATCAACTGCTCACCGTACTCGGTGATCTTCTTTCTCATCGCATCTCCGCCGTGCTGTCCAGGAGGCTTTTTGCGCCATTCCTTTTCCATACTGCACTTTCGGGTCGAGCAGCGGTCACCCTTGAGAAAGAGCTTGACGCCCGCGCGGCGGCAGAAGCGACACTTAGATTGCCAAATAACTGACATGAAACTGCTTCCTCGTTAGACCCTGCGCCTCTTCGGCGGTCGGCAGCCGTTGTGCGGCAACGGCGTCACGTCTCGGATGGAAACCACGTCGAGTCCGTTCGCCTGAAGCGCGCGGATGGCCGTTTCTCTTCCGGCGCCAGGACCTTGAACCCAGATGTCAACCCTCTTCACTCCATGCTCCGCGGCGCGCTTGGCAGCATCCTCTGCGGCCACCTGTGCGGCGAACGGAGTTCCTTTGCGGCTGCCTTTGAAGTTGACCCGTCCGGCGCTTGACCAGCAGATCACGTTGCCCTGCGGGTCGGTGAGAGTGACGATGGTGTTGTTGAACGTGGATTTGATGTGCGCCACCGCGTGGAGCACATTCTTCGACGCCTTCTGCTTCTGTCGACCCGTGGGCTTTCTTGCCATTTGGATTCAGTGCCTCTCCAGTTTCCTACTTGGTTGCCTTCTTCTTTCCGGCAACCGTCTTCTTGGGACCCTTTCGTGTCCTCGAATTCGTTCTCGTGTTCTGTCCGCGGACGGGGAGTCCGCGCCGATGGCGGAGTCCTCGATAGCAGCCAATTTCGATGAGCCGTCGGATGTTCTGCTGAACCTCTTGCCGAAGGTCACCTTCGACTTGGTAATCGTTGTCGATGATCTCGCGGAGTTTAGCCACGTCCTGGTCGGAGAGCTCTCGGACCTTGACGGTGGGGTCCACTCCCGCCCGCTTGCAGATCTCGGCGGCGTTGCGGCGGCCGATCCCGTAGAGGTACGGGAGCGCGTAAAGGACGGCTTTGTCTCGCGGAAGGTCTACGCCTGAAATACGTGCCAAATCTGTTCTCCTACCCCTGTCGCTGCTTGTGCTTCGGGTTCTTGCAAAGCACCCTCACCACGCCCTTTCGGCGGATGATCTTGCACTTGTCACACATCTTTTTGACGCTTGTTTGAACCTTCATCTTGACGTACCCCAGGCTGCGCGGTGGGAAGGGGTAAGCACCCTGCCCGGACGCCGGGCGCAAGGGCGAAGTATACCCCAGGGCCGACCCTCCCTCCTACTTGAAGCGATAGACGATCCTCCCTTTGGTGAGGTCGTACGGGCTGAGTTCGACCTTGACCTTGTCCCCCGGCAGGATCCGGATGTAGTACATCCTCATCTTGCCGCTGACGTGGGCCAGGACCTCATTGCCGGTCTCCAGGAGGACCCGGAACTTGGCGCTGGGCAGCCTCTCGACAACCGTGCCTTCGACCTCGATGCCTCGTTCCTTGTCCGATGTCTTGATATGCCTCTGTTTAGGCATGGATGGCTTCCTCCTCCGGCAGCGCCGTCAGTATCTCGGGCGCGCCGTCTGTGATGGCTACCATGTGCTCGAAGTGGGCCGAGAGTTTGCCGTCCTGGGTGACGACCGTCCAGTCGTCCGCCAGGGTCTTCACCTCGGGCCTTCCTTCGTTGATCATGGGTTCGATGCAAATCGTCATGCCCGGTCTAAGGGTCTCGCCTCTTCCGGGGCGGCCGAAGTTGGGGACGTCGGGCTGTTCGTGGAGCCTGCGGCCGATGGCGTGTCCCACGAGGTCGCGCACGACCGAGCAGCCCTGGGATTCGACGTAGGACTGGACCGCGTGGCCAATGTGGCCCGTCGTCCTCCCCGCCCGAGCTTGGGCTATTCCCTGATAGAGGCCCTCGCGGGTGACATTGAGGAGCCGGCGGGCGGCGGGGCTGATCTCCCCAACGGGAAACGTCCAGGCTCCGTCTCCATGGAATCCGTCCTTGTAGGCGCCGATGTCGAGGGTCACGATGTCGCCTTCCTGCAGTTCCCGCGGGCCCGGGATGCCGTGCACCACTTCGTCGTTGACGGAGATGCAGACCGACTTGGGAAAGCCCCGGTAGTTGAGAAAGGAGGGTACGGCGCCGTTCTGCGCCAAGAAGTCGTGGCCGATGCGATCCAGTTCACCAGTCGTGATCCCGGGCCGGATGTGGGCGGCCATTTTCCGGATGGCGAGGGCGACGAGCCTGCCGCACTCACGCATCTTGAGCAAGTCCTTGTCCGTTTTAAGGGAGATCACGACTCCAGCACCTCTCGGACGGACTCGAACACCTCGGAGATGGTTCCACCAGCCGGGATTCTGTGCAACTTGCCCTGCTTCTCATAGTAGTCAATGAGGGGCGCGGTCGCCTCTTCATACACGCGAAGCCTTTGCTTGGCGACTTCGATATCGTCGTCCGTCCGGCCCTCGATGGCGGCCCGACCGGAGATTCGCTGCAGCAGCACGCTCTCTTCCGCCTCGAATGCGATGACATGTGTGATCGGCCTTTCATGCGACTCGCACATGGCATCGAGCGCTTCGGCCTGCTTCACGGTTCTTGGAAAACCGTCCAACAGGAAACCTCCGTCGAGCGTTTCTGCACACAAGCGCTCGCGAACAACGCCGATGATCACGTCGTCCGGAACCAGGCGGCCGCAAGACATGTACTCGCCGGCGATTTTGCCGAGGGGGGTTCCGGCTGCCACCGCTTGCCGCAGCATCTCACCTGTCGAGAGCGAGCAGAGACCGCACGATTCGCATATTCGCTTCGCCTGGGTTCCCTTTCCCACTCCTGGGGGACCGAGCAGCACTACTCGCAGGTCGGGCATGAGTTACTTGTTGTATCCGCGCATGATCAAGTTGGCTTCCACCTGCCGCATCAAGTCGAGGACGACGCTCACGATGATGAGGAGCGATGTGCCGCCGACTAAGTTGAACGTTTGGCTGTTGATCTGGGTGATGCTCGGCACGTAAAAAGGAATCAACGACACAAACGCAAGGAACAGCGCGCCGACGACGGTGATCCGACTGATGACCTGGTCGAGAAACTCTTCCGTCTGCTTGCCTTGCCGAACGCCCGGGATGTAGGCGCCGGATCTTTTGAGGTGCGCTGCGATGTCTTCGACGTTGAACTGAATCGCTGTGTAGAAATAGGTGAAGAAGAAGATGAGCCCTGCGTAGACCAGGGAGCCTGACACCCAGTGGTACCAGAACGCCGTTTGCGGATTCGGGCTGAAGAAGGACCCGACGTTCGTCCAGAAGACGGCCCACTCGGTCCCGGGCGCAAACGACGCGAACGTTTGCGGCATGTACAGGAGGGAGATCGCAAAGATGATCGGAATAACGCCAGCGGCGTTGACCGGAATGGGCAGGAAACTGCTCCCGCCGCCCAGCATCTTCGACCCAAAGTTGCGGCGCATGTGCTGGATTGTGATTCTCCTCTGCGCTTGGGTGAAGAAGACGATCATCGCGGTCACGCCGATGAAGATCGCTGCGAGCAGCAGAATCTGCCAGATCTGGATGAACTCGTCTTTCGCCAGCCTTTCGATCTGAAGCGGGAATGAAATCACGATGCCAGCGAAGATCATCAGGCTGACGCCCTGGCCAATTCCCTTCTCTTGGATCTGCTCGCCGAGCCAGAGCACCATCATGGCTCCCGCCATCCAGAAGACGATGATCATGACCTTTGCGAGCGGTGCCAGTGGAAGGCCACCCGTGAGCATCTGAATGAACCCGAGCCCTTGGAACACGCAAAGGACGATTGTGAGCGCGCGTGTTCTTTGCGCTCGCTTCATCCGCTCGTACTGACCGCCCTCCATTTGCTCTTTCTTGAGCGATGGGATGGCGATCGTCATCAACTGCATGATGATCGAGGCCGTGATGTATGGGTTGAGGCCGAGAGCGAAGATGCTAAGCCTGCGCAACGCGCCGCCCGTGAACATGTTCAGCATGTCCAACAGGCCGCCCGAACCGGTCAATTTCGCGAGAACTTCCTGGGGGCTGTATCCGGGAACGGGAACTTGAACGTGAAGCCCAACGGCATACACGCCGAACATCGCAAAGACGAACAGGATTCTCTGCCGAAGCTCCGGTTCGGCCCATGCGGCTCGAATCGTGTCCGCCAATTTCACAAGCGGATGACCTCTCCTCCCGCCTTGACGATCTTCTCTTCCGCCGTCTTGCTAAAGGCGTGCGCCGAGACCTTGAGTTTCTTCGTGACCTCGCCGAATCCAAGCACCTTCAGACCGCTCTTCATGTTGCCGACCAGGCCCTTGGTGCGGGCGATCTCTGGCGTGACTTCGTCCCCCGAGGCGAAGGCTTCTTCGAGGACCGACAAGTTCAGAACCGCGTACACCTTGCTGTTCGGGTTGCGGAAGCCTTTTCGAACGGGAAGCCGGCGGTGGATCGGCGTCTGGCCGCCTTCGAATCCGGGATGGATGCTCGTCCTCGACTTCTGGCCTTTCGTTCCTCGCGAGGCGGTTTTGCCTGAGCCGCTGCCGATTCCGCGGCCGACGCGCCGCTTCTTCTTCCGACTGCCGGAGTCCGGCTTCAAATCATGAAGTCGCATTGGATTCCTCCAGGGGACGGACTTCCACCATGTGGCGCACCTTGTGAAGCATGCCTCGGATGGAAGGCGTGTCTTCGTGGATCACGACTTGGTGGAGCTTACGCAAACCGAGCGCGGTGACGGTTCTGCGATTGCCGACGTTGTTGCCGATTGGACTCTTAACCAACTTCACTTGCAACTTCATGTGCTTCCTCTTTCGATTCTTTGGTGAACCACGGCGCGATGTCCTTGAGTTCGAGGCTTCTTTGTGCGGCTCGCTCTTTCGGATCCGTGAGTTGTTCCAGCGCATTGAGCGCGGCCCATGCGCAGTTGACCGCGTTTCGGCTGCCGAGGGTTTTGGCGAGCACGTCGTGGATGCCTGCGGCTTCCAGGATGGACCGAACGGCGCCACCAGCGACGACGCCGGTTCCCTCGCTCGCGGGCTGAAGGAGAACTCGCGTGCTGCCTTCTTGTCCGATGATGCGGTGGGGAATGGTGCGGTCCACCATCGGCACTCGGATCATGGACTTTCGAGCCGCGTCCTCACCCTTTCGGATCGCGTCGGGAACGCCCCGGGCCTTGCCGATGGCTGCTCCTACCCGGCCTTGGCCATCGCCTACGACGACAAGCACGCTCCAAGACATGGTGCGTCCGCCCTTGTGCGTCTTGGAGACCTTGTTGGTCTGGACGACCCTTACATCGAGGCCGTCGCTTTCCTGTCCTCTCGAACTGTCGAAACGTCCACCGCGCATTCTGTTTAGAACTCCATCCCGGCCTCTCGGGCCGCTTGTGCGAGCGCGGCTACGCGCCCTGCGTATCGGAAACCGCCGCGGTCGAAGACGACCCTTTTGATTCCCTTCTCTTTCGATCGCTCGGCGATCAGTTTGCCGACCGCCTTGGCTCCGTCGATGTTGCCGCCCTTCTCAATGCCCTTTTCCAGGCTGCTGGCGGCTGCGAGCGTAACCCCGTGCTCATCATCGATGACTTGAACGATGATGTGCTTCAGGCTTCTAAACACCGAAAGCCGCGGCCGTTCCGCAGTTCCGGTCACTCGCTTGCGGAGGCGCTTGTGCCTCAATACTCGCATGTCTTGTGTCGTCTTGCTCATTGCAGTTGTGCGCTAACTTGCGGCGCGCTTACCTTGCTTGAGTTTGATGTACTCACCTTGATAGCGTATGCCCTTCCCTTTGTAGGGGTCAGGCTTTCGAACTCGTCGGATGTCTGCGGCAACCTGACCGACCTTCTGCCGGTCGATCCCTCGGACCTTCACTTGGATAATCCTGGAGCGATCTTCCTGCCCCACCTCAAACTGGATTCCGGGTGGGGGGGACACTCGAACTGGGTGCGAATAGCCGATGTTGAGCACCAGATCCGAGCCTTCGACCGTCGCACGATAGCCGACGCCGTGGATCTCAAGTCCCTTCTCGAATCCCTGGCTGACACCGACCACCATATTGGAGATGAGGGTGCGAGCGAGGCCATGTTGGCTTCTGTGGCGCGCTTGTTGCGACGGCCTCGCGACAAGCACTTGGCCCTCTTCGATCGCTACGGAAAGGTCGGGACTCACTTGCTCTGAAAGTTCGCCCTTCGGTCCCTTCACGCGCACTCGATTGCCGGGCTCGACTTCAACAGTCACCCCACTCGGAATCGGAATCGGCTTTTCACCAATACGTGACATTGCTCAACCTACCAAATCTCGCAAAGAATCTCTCCACCGATTCTTCGCTTTCGCGCCTCGCGGTCCGTCATCAGACCTTGATTCGTGCTGACGATCTGCGTCGCCATGCCGCTACGAACAGGCCGAAGTTCACGAGCGGCCTTGTAGACACGCAGACCCGGCCTGCTGATTCTCTTTAGTTGGCGCAGCACGGGACGGCGTTTGCTGTCGTATCGCAGGTGCAGTCTCAGGGTCGGGAAGGCGGTTTCACGAACGACTTCGACGTCCGCGACAACTCCTTCCGATCGAAGGAGGCCTGCGATGCCTTCCTTGATCTTGCTGTGTGGAACATCAACGGTCGCGTGCTTCGCTCTGTAAGCGTTTCGCACTCGAGTCAACAGGTCAGAGATCGGATCGCTATGCATAAGTTACCAACTCGACTTCGTGACTCCCGGGAGCATGCCTTTGTTGGCCAACTCCCTTAGACAGATGCGGCACACGCCGAAGTAGCGGAAGTAGCCATGCGGCCTTCCGCAGATCGAGCATCGGTTGTATGCTCGCACTTTGAATTTCGGCTTATGTTTCTGTTTCTCAATTAGGCACTTTTTTGCCATAGTTCTCTCCGATTCGCAATTGCGGATATCGAGACACAATTTTCGATTATACCCGTCAGGCTTCTGCCTCCTCGGCTCTCCGCTTCGCGTACTCCTTCTTCAGCGTCTCCTGTTCGTTCATGGGCAATTCCTCGTACCGGGCGAACCTCTGCCGGAATCGGCCTCGCCCCTTCGTGATAGAGCGAAGGTCCAGGGCGTACTTCATCATGGTGGCCATGGGAACGTCCGCCTGGATGCGCTGCTTGCCCGGCGCAATCATCTCCATTCCGAGCGGCCTTCCTCGGCGGTTATTCAGATCGCCCATGACATCGCCCGTGAACTCCTCCGGAACGTCGATTTCGACGTAGAGGATCGGCTCGAGGATCGTCGGCTGCGCTTGCTCTACGGCGTTCCGGAAGGCGAGGGCACCTGCCTGCTTGAAGGCTTGCTCACTGGAGTCCACGTCGTGGTAACTGCCGTGGAACACGTTGACTTTGATGTCTACGACGGGGAATCCGGCTACCACGCCTTTCGCCATGGCTTCTTGGATGCCCTTGTCGATTGCGGGCAGGTAGTTTTTCGGTATCGCTCCACCCACGATCGAGTCCACATATTGATAGCCAGCGCCCCTCTCGAGGCTGCTCAGTTCGATATGGCAGTCGCCGTATTGTCCGCGGCCGCCGGTTTGCTTCTTGTACTTCCCTTGCGCCTTGGCCGAACCCCGCACCGTTTCGCGGTAGGGGATTCTCGCCTCGACCGTTTCGACGTTGACGCCGAATTTGTCGCGCAGCTTCTCGATGACCACGTCGAGATGGATGTCGCCCATCCCCTCGATGAGGTCTTGCGACGTTTCTGCGTTTCGCACGTGGTGGAATGTCGGATCTTCGTCGACGATTCTTTGAAGCGCGCCGCCGATTTTGTCTTCATCGGTCTTTGATTTCGCGACGATCGCGAGGCGATAAATCGGCTCCGGGTACTCGATCGGCGGGTACTTGCGGGGGTTCTTCGGATCGCAGAGGGTGTCGCCCGTGCGCGTCTTTTGAAGTTTCGAGATCGCCGCAATGTCGCCGGCCGAAACGGCGGGCGCCTGGAGCTGCTCCTTGCCTCGCGGGAAAAACAGCGAACCGATGCGCTCGTTCTCCTCGGTGCTCATGTTTTTGAGGGGAGAGTCGGCCTTTAGAGCGCCAGTCATTACTCGCACGTAGTTGATGCGTCCGACGAACGGGTCCGCGGTCGTTTTGAAGACAAACGCTGAAAGCGGCGCCGCTTCGTCGCACTTCACCTCTTCCCCGCCCCAAACCTTCGGCTTTTCCGCCGGACTCGGGATCAATCCGATGAGGTGGTCGAGCAGCATCGTCACTCCGATGCCTGTCGAAGCGCTGCCCATCAAAACGGGATACACCTTGCCATGGCTGACGCCAACTTCGAGGCCGTGCTCGATCTCCTGTTCTGTGAGCGACTCGCCGTCGAGGTATTTCATCATCAGGTCGTCGTCGCCTTCGGCGGCCGCGTCCATCATGCCGTCGCGAGCCTTGCTGGCCTCACCTGCGACATCCGCAGGCGGATCTTCGGACTTGCCATCCTTGACTCCACCGACGTGCGCCTTCCCGTCGATGAGGTCATAGACACCGCGAAAAGAAGTCTGATGCCCGATTGGAACCTGCACCGGGACCACGCGTTTACCGTAACGTTGGTCGAGCGCTTTGAGGAGCGCGGTGTGATCCGCGTTGTCGCGCTCCATCTTGTTCACGAAGATGAGCCGCGAAAGGCCGGATTCCTCCGCGACTTCCCAAGCGTTATCGAAGCCGACGTCGATGTCCGCCTGTGCGGGCGTGACGATGACCATCGCTTCGACGATGCGCGAGACACCGTAGAGGTCGCCGATGAAATCGGGGTATCCAGGAATGTCAATCAGGTTGATCTTGTGACCCTTCCATTCGATCGGGATGACGGAAGCATTGAGGCTGATCTTCCGACGAATCTCCTGCGGGTCGAAATCGGAGTGAGAGGAGCCTTGGTCGACCGACCCCAAGCGATCGGCCCCCCCGGAGGCGTACAGCATCTGCTCCACAAGCGTGGTCTTGCCCGCGCCGCCATGTCCGACGATGGCGACGTTTCGAATCTTGTCTGCGGAATACTGCTGCACTCGGTTAACCCCTCAACCTATTCCTTGATCGGCATGCCCATGAGTCGCAGGAACGCCTTGGCTTCCTGGTCGTTGGGCGCGGTAGTGCAAATGACGATGTCCATTCCCCGGATGCGATCAAACGTGTCGTAGTTGATCTCCGGAAAGACAAGCTGTTCCTTCAGGCCAAGCGCGTAGTTGCCGCGGCCGTCGAAGGACTTGGAAGGCAGGCCTTGGAAGTCGCGGAGCCTCGGGAAAACGACCGTGATCAACTTGTCGAGGAAGTGGTACATCCGCTCCCCTCGCAGCGTAACCTTGCAGCCGATCTTGTCGCCTTCGCGCACGCGGAAGTTGGAGATGGACTTTGTGGACGTGGTGACGACGGGCTTCTGCCCCGTGACCGCCGTCATGTCGCGGATGGAATTCTCAAGCAGTTTCGCGTCCTTGAGCGCGCCGCCGACGCCCATGTTGACGACGATCTTTTCAAGGCGCGGGACTTGCATGACGGAGCGGTACCCGAACTCCTTGCGGAGTTCCGGCACGACCACCGATTCGTAGTGATCCCTAAGCCTGCTCTTCGGCGGCTTGATTACGGCTGCAGCTTCCTTCTTTGCCATCTTCGATGTCTCGATTACTTAATGTCGACTGTCTCTTTGCTGACTTTGGCGTAGCGAACGATTCGTCCGTCCTCGAGCCGTCTGCCGACTCGCGTTGGCTTATCGGAGTGCGGGTCGATGAGCATCACCTTGCTGACGTGGAGCGGTGAGGGTCGCCGGATTCGGTCCCCGGGCTGGTCCGCCTGCCTGGACTTGCGGTGCTTCCACACCGCGTTGAGCGGCACGGCATTGCCCTCCTTGTCCTTAGTCAGGCCCTCGAGCACGACCATCTGCTTTTCCGGGATGACGCGAATCACGCGGCCCCTTTGACCTTTGTCCTTGCCGGCGATGACGAGGACCGTGTCGCCGGTCCGAATCTTCATCTTGGGAGCGGGCTTGACTGCCTTAATCATCAGAGCACCTCCGGCGCAAGCGACACGATTTTCATGAAATCGCGATCGCGGAGTTCACGGGCGACCGGGCCGAAGATTCGCGTGCCGCGGGGTTCTTTCTGCGGAGTGATAAGCACGCATGCGTTTTCATCGAACCGAAGCGTGCTGCCGTCCGCTCGGCGGATCGCCTTCTTCGTTCGGACGATCACCGCACGAACCACATCGCCTTTTTTGACCGGCATGTTCGGAGTGGAAGACTTCACCGCACCTACGATGATGTCTCCCACGCCGCCGTAACGCGGCTGAGAACCCTTAAGTACGCGGATGCAGAGCACTTCCCGCGCTCCCGAGTTGTCCGCTACTTTCAGTCTCGAATACTGCTGAACCATATCTTTGACTCCATGTTGAACCGCGCAGCAGCCCCACGCGGCTGCCGAGTCGGTTACTTAACCTTTTCTATGACCCTGCTAACTCTCCAACGCTTCTCTTTGCTCAATGGACGAGTCTCGACGATCTCCACATAGTCGCCGACGTCGCAGCCGATTTCATCGTGCGCTTTGAAGCGGCGGCTGCGAAGCACCGTCTTGCCGTAAAGCGGATGCTGGACACGTCGCTGCACGCGAACGACCACCGTCTTGTCCATTTTGTTGGACAGGACGACTCCGTCACGCACCTTTCGACGATTTCGAACTGTTGATTCCGTCGCCATCAGTTGGCACCTTTCCCTTTCTCAGTCAAGACAGTTTTGATGCGAGCGATGTTGTGCCGCTGCACCTTCTGGCTTGTCGTGTCTTTGATCTCACGAAAGCCCAGTTGCCGCCGCAGATTGAAGAGGGCTAACTCTTCCTTCTTCAGCATCGCTGCAAGTTCGTCAACCGACTTGTTACGCAATTCTTTGGCTTTGAGCTCTTTCATTGCTTACTCCTTCGATTCGCCCCTTTCGGCGACGAATTTAGGCGGCTTCGCCTCCACCGAGCCCGAGTCCCCAGCAGGGATCTCGGCGTGATCCGGGAAGTCGTGACGCGTGATGAACTTCGCGCGAATTGGGAGTTTGTGCATCGCAAGCCGCATCGCTTCCTTGGCGGTTTCGATGGAGACGCCCTTCATCTCGAAGAGCACGCGTCCCGGTTTTACGACCGCGACCCAGCCTTCGACCGAACCCTTGCCGGAGCCCATTCTCGTTTCAGCGGGCTTCTTCGTGTAAGGCTTGTCCGGGAAGATGCGAATCCAGACCTTTCCGCCACGTCGGACGTAGCGAGTCATCGCGATTCTCGCGGCTTCGATCTGCCGGTTCGTGACCCAGCCAGGCTCAAGCGCTTGAATGCCGAAATCTCCGAAGTCGAGCTTGGTTGCGCCGGAAGCTGGGCCCTTCATCCGGCCTCGCGAGACCTTTCGGTGTTTGACGCGCTTAGGCATCAACATTGGCGCTCACCTCCCCCGTTGTTGCAGTCGTGGGTTCTGTCGCTGGTTCCGCCGCAGGCGCAGGCGTCTCCGCGCGAGGCGGTCTTGCGCGTTCGCGTCCGCGCTCCTTGCCGGACTCGGCCAGTTGGCCTCGATCTGGCAGCACCTCGCCCTTATAAATCCAGACACGGACGCCGATGACGCCGTAGGTCGTTCTCGCCTCCGCGATTCCGTAATCGATGTCGGCTCGAAGGGTGTGCAGCGGGATCTTGCCGTACTTCTCCGCCTCGGTTCGCGCGATTTCTGCGCCGTTGAGCCGTCCGGACACGATGATCTTGATGCCCCTTCCGTTCATACGGAGGCTTCGCGTGATCGCCTGCCTCATCGCGCGGCGATGCGAGATGCGGCGTTCGAGCTGCTGCGCGATGTTCTCCGCGACGAGTTGCGCATCCAACTCGGGTTGTCGGACCTCGCTCACGTTGACGTGGACTCGCACCGCGGGATCCTGTTTTGAGACGAGCCTCTGAATCTTCTCTGTCAGGTCGTCGATGCCTCGGCCGCCTTTGCCGATGACGGCGCCGGGGCGCGCGGTCAGAAGCGTCACTCGCACTTTGTTCGCAGCCCGCTCAATGTCGACGCGGCTGATATTGCCCATCCCCAATTCCTTGCGAATGAGTTTCCGAATTTTGTAATCGCCGAGCAGAAGCGACTTGTAAGTGCGCTTGTCTGCGTACCAGCGGCTATCCGGCTCTCGGATCACGCCGAGCCTAAATCCAATCGGATGTACCTTTTGTCCCATGTTTCTTATTGCTCCTCGGACTTTTCCCCTTCGGGCTCGGACTCAATCGTTTCCGCAGGTTCGGCAGCGGATTCCACGGCAGCGTCCGCTGTTTCAGGTTGTTCCGCCGACTGCTCCTGAGGAGCTTCTTCTGCGGCGGCCTTTGCGGCGCGCTCCTTCTTGGGCTTCGGCGCCTCGAACTTCGGCCTCGGCTTCGGCTTCGCGTTCGACTTCGGCATCGCGAACGGTTCGCCTTCGGTGAGGACGACGGTAATGTGGCTCGTCCTCTTCAAAATGCGGTTCGCTCGGCCTTGGGCTCGTGCCCGAATTCGCTTCAGCCTCATCCCTTCGTCCACTTGAATGCGGCTAATGACGAGCGTCTCGGGGCTCAGCGAGTTGTTCTCCATCGCGTTACCGACCGCGCTTCGAAGAACCTTGTGAAGCATCCTCGCTCCCTTGCTCTTGTGATGCTGCAGTTTGGCGAGCGCGAGCACTGCGTGGTCGCCGCGCACTTCTCGCGCGACCAGTCGCACTTTGCGTGGCTGCACTCTTAGTCCTTTTCCGACTGCTCTAACTTCCATTTCGAATTCCCCTATTGGACTCGCTTTGAACTCGCTCCACGACATATTGGATGGCGGTAAGCCTGTCCCCGAAACCGACGTCCACATTCGACAGGGTGCCTGTCGCCTTAATCGTCTTGGAGTCCGTTGTCCGGACGAGACTGGTTACTGCAAGTTTGCTTGGCTCTGAGCCCTCCGCTGCGAAGACCTCGAGGTTTGAAACGATGGTGGCGACTCCATCCCGAATCGCTTCCAGCGTTGCCACTCCTTTGACGAGAACCTTGCCCGTCTTCGCATCCTTGTGCGTCACCGGAGATGGCGTGCCGACTTTCATTTCTTGCGCTATGGGCGCTGCCAATAGCAGCAAGACCAACCCGCTCAGACGATCACCGGCTTCGCCTTCCGTCTTGGCGGCCAGCGGGATTCCGAATCGGTTCACGCGAGCCACTTGCTTCATGCCACCCGAGTGCGCGCTGTTGACTTCCTGGCCGTTTAACAAAACCGCGAGAGATTGCACTTGCGTCTCAACATCCGCTTCTCCGCCGTCGTACGTCTTGAGAACGGTCTGCCCGACCTGCATCTTCACGCTCGCTTCGCCATTGCTCGAAGTGATGTCCATCGCGATCTTGAAGTTCGCCTTTTCGCCCATCTTCCATTGAGGGGCGCAAGTGAACGTTTCCTGCCCTGGCAGGACGGTGCATGCGACGAGTGGGATGGCGAGCGCGGCTGCGATCATTTCTGCCTCACCTTCGCGATGGTGAACGAACCTTCGACTTCGCCCGCGTCGGGATCTTCGGCCGTCATCTTGCCTTCGACTTTGACGACCTTGCCGGTCTTGCTGTTGACGTAACTCGTGAGTTCGAGGTCTACCGGCGGGTTCTCCTTGTCCTTGAGCGTGAGCGACATCTGGAGTTTCGCGACGTGCTCTTCGTAGAGGCGGCCCGTTGCGACGAGCGTTCCTTCACCGTCGAGCTTCGCCTCTCCGTCCTTGGCCTCCCACTTCACCTGGAACTCGCCGCCGAGTTCGAATTCTCCCTTCGGGACAAACCCGCTAATGAGTGCGAGCGACAAGATCTCGTCCTCCTCGGGATTCAATTCGAGCGGCATTCCGTTCTCTTGGAAGCGGATTGTCTTGGGCTCCGGAAGTTCATCCGTAGGCATGGTCTCCGCGCCGAAAGTCACTTTCTTCTCGGTCACAGCCCATTCCAGGTTCGCATGGCCGCCTTCGAGGATTTCCGTGATCTTGAAGTTGTAGGCCCCCGTCTCCGAGAACGCCATGCCTCCGGCGGAGATCTTAAACTCAAACGTGTAAGCCTGCGATTCGCCTTCCGTGTACACGCGGCCAAGCGTCACCCGCACCTTCGGGGGGGCGTCTTGTCTCTCAGGCGCGTCCGATGCTATCGGCGCGATGCCTGCGAGAGCCAGTGCTAAGACCGCGGTTTTCATTTACTTCACCTTGCTCTTGTCTTCCTTGCCGCCGCCGTGGCCGCGGAAAGTTCGAGTTGGGGCGAACTCACCCAACTTGTGTCCCACCATGTTTTCCGTCACATAGACCGGCTGGTGCTTTCGTCCGTCGTGTACTGCGAAGGTGTGGCCGATCATCTCCGGGACGATCGTGCTCCTTCGCGACCATGTGCGAATAATCTGCTTTTCACCGGACGCGTTCAGCCGGAGCACCTTTTTAATGAGGTGGTCGTCGATGAACGGTCCCTTCTTGATGCTGCGAGGCACTACGCTTTCCTCCTTCTCACGATGTAGGCGTCCGTGCGCTTATTGCGTCGCGTTTTGGAGCCGAGCGCCTTGTTGCCCCAGCGGTCGACCGGGCCCTTCTTGCGTCCCACGGGCGACTTCGCTTCGCCTCCGCCGTGCGGGTGGTCACGCGGGCTCATCGCCACGCCGCGCACGTGCGGCTTACGGCCCTTCGCGCGCATCTTGCCGGCTTTGCCGAGCCTTTCGTTCTCGTGCTGCTGATTTCCGATCTCGCCCACGGTGGCTCGGCAGTTACCGTGCACCATGCGCATTTCGCCACTCGGCAGCCGAAGCGTAATCATGCCGGCTTCTTTCGCCATGATCTGCGCCGCCATCCCGGCAGCTCGAGCGATCTGGCCCCCTCGTCCGGGCTGGATCTCGATGTTGTGAACTCGGGTGCCGAGAGGGATGTTTGCAAGAGGAAGGCAGTTGCCGACTCGGATGTCTGCATCGCTTCCGCTGACAACCGTATCCCCCACGCCGAGGTCTGCAGGCGCAAGGATGTAGCTCTTCTCCCCGTCCTTATAGTGAAGCAGAGCAATTCGACAGGTCCGGTTGGGGTCGTATTCGATCGCGGCTACTTTCGCGGGCACGCCATCCTTGTTTCGCTTGAAGTCGATGACACGGTAGGTTCGCTTCGTTCCGCCGCCGCGCCAATGCGCAGTCGTGCGACCCGTGTTGTTTCGGCCGCCGGCTCTTTTCAGGGAGCGCGTGAGCGACTTCTCGGGCTCGGTCTTCGTTACCTCGGAGTAATCCGACGTAATGAGGAATCGGCGTCCCGGTGACGTTGGTTTGTATTTCTTAATCGCCATCGTGCTTTAGACTCCAAATCCTTCGAGCGTCTGTCCCTCGGCCAGAGTGATGATCGCCTTCTTGCGATCCGGTCTCCGGCCCTGAATGCGCCAGTTCGTTCGCTTCGTCTTGCCTCGGACCGAAATGACGTTTACCTTGACGACCTGAATGCGATCTTTCTCCTTCTTCTTGCCTTCGTTGAAGATCGCTTCGATCGCCTGGGCGATTTCCGTTCGGTTCGCTTTCGGGTTGACCCAAAACGCGTACTTGCCTTCGGAGCCAAGAATGACGCTCTTCTCCGTAAGCACCGGCATCAGAACGATGTTGTGAGGATCAATCACGCCCACACCTCCTGGATCGCTTTGAGCGCGTCCTCGGCGATCACGATCTTGTGCGCGACCATCAGGTCTCGCGCGGAGAACCCTTGAGTCTTGACCGGATCGTCGCCGTCCTTGACTGCCGCAGGCGCCGTCCGCACCTCAACGTTCGGGAGATTCCTAAAGCTCCTGAACGCGACTTCATCGTAGGCGGGCAGGATGACGAGGATTCGCTTTGCATCGGCCGCTCCGACTTTCGAAAGCAGTTCGACGGCGGACTTCGTCTTCGGTTCGGAGAACGAGATCTTGTCCACGACGACGATCGCATCGTCGTTCAACTTCGCAGCGAATGCGGATTGGATCGCGAGGCGTCGTTCCTTGCGATTGACTTTCTTCTCATACGACCTGGGCTGCGGAGCGAAAACGACACCACCGTGCGCGTAGTGCGGCGCTCGGATCGAGCCCTGTCGGGCGCGGCCCGTTTTCTTCTGGCGATACGGCTTCCTTCCGCCGCCTGAGACTTCTGCTCGGGTCTTGACCTTTTGAGTTCCCTGTCGTCGGTTCGCCTGTTCTGCGACCACCGCTCTGTGAATGACGGAAAGCTTGCTCACGGTCGAAAGCGCGTCGTTGACCGCGACTTCTCCCTTCTGCTTTCCGCTGCTGTCGAGGATCTTGAGGCTTGCCATTATTTGGCACCTTCCTTCAGAACTGCGACGAGGGAGCCGTTCGGCCCTGGCACGCTGCCGCTCACGAGGATGAGGTTGCGATCGGCGTCCACCTGAACCACTTTCAGGCCCTTCTGCGTGACCCGCTCGCTGCCCATGTGTCCAGGACCTCGCTTGCCCTTGAATACTCGCTGCGGGCCGGTCGCTCCGCTTGAGAGCGGCCGTCGGTGCGTCATGTATCCGTGTGAATCGTGCTGCCCGTGAAAACCGTGGCGCTTCATCGCGCCTGCGAACCCGCGACCCTTGCTCGTTCCGACGACTCGTACGGCCTCGCCTTCATCAAAGATGTCCACGCGGAAGGATTGGCCCAGTTGCACGCCGTCCGTGGCGCCTCGGAATTCGCGGAGGTAGCGAAGAGGCGCGGCTCCCGCCTTCTTCAAATGGCCTGTGACGGGAAACGAAAGTTTCTTCGCCTTCGTCTCTTCATAACCAACCTGAACTGCGTCGTATCCGTCGCTGTCCCGCGTCTTGATTTGAGTTACGACGACAGGCCCGGCCTCGATGACCGTCACCGGGACCATCTTTCCCGCGTCGGTGAAGATGTGCGTCATGCCAATTTTTTTGCCCAGGATTCCTGGCAACATTTCTCTTAATCTCCTTGCAGCCTCTCCGAAGACTCCGGCGTCTGGCGTGGCGTTGCCCTTTCGATCGGGTCGCACCCGCCGGCCTTCACGAGGCCTACTCGAATCGTCCTATGCCTGTTTAACCTCGATGTCGACGCCGCTCGGAAGATCGAGTCTCATAAGCGCGTCGATAGTCTTGTTAGTCGGCTCCAAAATGTCAATGAGTCGCTGATGGATCCGAATCTCGAAATGATCCATCGATTCCTTGTCGATGTGCGGTCCCCGGATGGTGCAGAACCGTCGAATAGAAGTGGGCAATGGCACCGGGCCGCTGAGCCTGGCGCCCGTACGCTTCGCCGTGTCGGCGATCTTGGACGCCGATTGATCGAGCGCCCTATGATCGTACGCTTTCAGCTTGATTCTTACTCTCTCGGTTCGCATTGTTGCAGCACTTTCCTCACACGTTGAGCGGGGGTGAGTTCTTCACTCACCCCCACCCCGTGTCTGATTTACTCGAAGACCTCCGTGATCGTGCCCGCCCCGACGGTTCGGCCACCTTCGCGGATCGCGAATTTCGAGCCTTGCTCCATGGCGATGGGCGCGATGAGTTCGACGCTCATCGTGATGTTGTCGCCGGGCATCACCATCTCGACGCCGTCCGGAAGCCTCAACTCACCGGTCACGTCCGTCGTTCGGAAGTAGAACTGCGGGCGATAGCCGGTCACGAACGGTGTGTGCCGTCCGCCTTCTTCCTTGCTGAGGACGTAGACCTCGGCCTTGAACTTCGTGTGCGGCTTGATCGAGCCGGGCTTGGCGATGACCATTCCTCGCTCGATTTCCTTTCGCTCCACGCCTCGGAGCAGGAGGCCGACGTTGTCACCAGCCTGGCAGTAGTCGAGCAGCTTTCGGAACATCTCGATTCCCGTACACACGGTCTTCTTGCTTTCCGGTCGAAGGCCGATGATCTCGACCTCTTCCATCGACTTCAGCTGACCGCGCTCGACGCGGCCGGTTGCGACCGTGCCACGACCCGTGATCGTGAACACGTCTTCAACCGCGCACAGGAAGGGCTTGTCGATGTCGCGCTCAGGAGTCGGGATGTAGTTGTCGACCGCGTCCATAAGCTCCAGGATCTTCTGCGTCCACGGATCGTCGAGGTTGAGCGGCTCCTGCTCCATGACCTTCAGGGCCGAGCCTCGAATGATGGGCGTGTCGTCGCCGGGGAATCCGTACTTGCTCAGAAGATCGCGAATTTCGAGTTCGACGACGTCGAGAAGTTCCTCGTCGTCCACCATGTCGCACTTATTCATGAACACGACGATGTACGGGACGCCAACCTGACGTGCGAGAAGAATGTGCTCGCGCGTCTGAGGCATCGGGCCGTCGGCCGCGCTCACGACGAGGATCGCTCCGTCCATCTGGGCGGCGCCGGTGATCATGTTCTTGATGAAGTCGGCGTGGCCCGGACAGTCGACGTGGGCGTAGTGACGTGTGGCCGTTTCGTACTCGGCGTGATAGATGTTGATCGTGATGCCGCGCGCCTTTTCTTCCGGAGCCGCGTCAATCTCGTCGTACTTCTTTCGTTCGGCAAGACCCTTGGCGGCGAGCACGCTGGTGATCGCCGACGTCAGGGTCGTCTTACCGTGGTCGACGTGACCGATCGTTCCGATGTTGACGTGCGGTTTAGTTCTCTCGAACTTGGCTCTTGCCATTGTTATCCTCCTAAGATTTGATGCCGCCTTGGGCTTTTGAAATGATTTCGTCTGCCACGCTCTGCGGGACTTCCTCGTAGTGCGATGGCGTCACATTGGGTGTTGCGCGCCCCTGTGTCAGGGAGCGCAAAGACGTTACGTAGCCGAACATCTCGGCAAGCGGGACGAGAGCGCGAACGACCTGAACGCCTCCCATGGAGGGCTCCATTCCTTCAATCCGGCCTCGCCTCGACTGGACGTCACCCATGACGTCGCCGAGATACTGTTCGGGCGTCGTGATTTCGACCGACATCACGGGCTCCTTGAGTGTCGGACTCGCCTTCTTCATCGCCTCTCGGAATCCGATCATCGCGGCCTGCTTGAACGCGATTTCGCTGGAGTCGACTTCGTGATAACTTCCGTCAACGATCGACACCTTCACGTCCACGACCGGATAGCCAGCAAGCACTCCGGAGTCCATCGCCTCTCGAACGCCTTTTTCGATTGCGGGGACGTACTCCTTCGGGACCTTGCCGCCGACGATCTTGTTCTCGAACTGGAAACCGGATCCTGGCGGAAGCGGATCGATCTCCAGCCAAACGTGACCGTACTGACCTGATCCACCCGACTGACGAACGTAGCGTCCCTCAGCCTTCGCGTGGCGTCGAACCGTCTCCTTGTACGCGACCATCGGCTTGCCTTGATTGGCGCGCACTCCGAACTCGCGTCCGAGTCGGTCGACGATGATCTCGAGGTGCAGTTCGCCCATGCCGCTGATAATCGTCTGGCCCGTTTCGGGGTCGCTCGCGACGCGGAATGTGGGATCTTCTTGCGCAAGTCGCTGAAGGCTCTGACCGAGCTTCTCTTGGTCGGAACCTGACTTCGGCTCGATTGCGATTGAGATGACCGGCTCGGGGAACTTGATGCTCTCGAGCACGATGGGCCGATCAATGTCGCAGATCGTGTGGCCGGTTGTAACTTCGTTGAGTCCGATAACGCCGACGATGTCGCCGGCGTAGGCTGCGTCCACGTCCTCACGGCTGTTGGCGTGCATCATGAGGATGCGGCCGATCCGCTCCTTCCGCACGCGGAATTCGTTCGTCTGCGGGTCTCGGTAGCAGACGGCGTAAGCGGTGCCTTTCTTCAAGGTTCCGCTATAGATGCGGAGATAGGTGAGCCTGCCGACGTACGGGTCGGTCATGATCTTGAACGCGAGCGAGCAGAACGGATCGGAATCATCCGGCTTGCGGACTTGCTCCGATTCGGTCTTCGGATCGACGCCGCGCACTTCGGCGATGTCGAGCGGGCTCGGCAGGAAGTCGACGATGGCGTCGAGGAGTCCCTGAACGCCTTTGTTCTTGAACGAACTGCCGCAAAGGATCGGGACGAGTTTGTTCTCGAGAGTTCCCTTTCTGAGCGCCCTGCGGATTTCCTCTGCGCCGATCTCAGCGCCTTCGAGGAAGCGCTCCATGATCGTGTCGTCCACGTCCGCGCATGCTTCGATGAGACGCTCTCGATTCTCGGCTACGACGGATCGCAACGCGTCCGGCACCTCGACTTCAGAGATGACTTTGCCCTGGTCGTCTTCGTAGATGTAGGCCTTGAGGGTGACGAGGTCGATGTAGCCTTTGAAATCGCTTTCCGCGCCGATTGGCACTTGGATCGGCACTCCGTTGCAGCCCAGTCTCTGGCGAATCCTGTCGACGACGCTGAAGAAATCAGCGCCGAGCCTGTCCATCTTGTTGATGTACACGATGCGCGGGACGCCGTACTTGTTGGCCTGCCGCCACACGGTCTCCGACTGAGGCTGAACGCCGCCCACGGCACAGAAGACTGCGACGACCCCGTCGAGTACGCGTAGAGAGCGCTCCACTTCGACGGTGAAGTCCACGTGTCCGGGCGTGTCGATGATGTTGATCCGGTGGTCGTTCCAATAGCAGGTCGTGGCGGCGCTGGTGATCGTGATTCCGCGCTCCTGCTCCTGCTCCATCCAGTCCATCGTCGCGGAGCCTTCGTGCACTTCGCCGACGCGGTGGATTCGGCCAGAGTAGAAAAGAATTCGCTCGGTCGTTGTCGTTTTGCCCGCGTCAATGTGCGCGGCAATGCCGATGTTTCGAGTGACGGAGAGAGGGTGACTGCGAGGCATGTGACTACACCACTAGAAGCGGAAGTGGGCAAAGGCCTTGTTGGCCTCAGCCATCTTGTGGGTGTCCTCCTTCTTCTTCACCGTCGCGCCCTGACCGTTGTATGCGTCGATGAGTTCGCCGCTGAGTTTTTCGATCATGGACTTGCCGGAGCGTTTGCGCGAGTTGCTGACCAGCCATCGAATCGCGAGGGTTCGGCGGCGGGCGGGTCGCACTTCGACAGGAACCTGATACGTTTGACCGCCGACTCTTCGCGGTCGGACCTCCGTAACGGGCATGCAGTTCTGCAGCGCCTTCTCGAAGATTTCGAGCGCTGGCTTGCCTTCCTTCTCTTCGCAAATCTCCAGCGCTCGATAAACGATCTTCTCAGCACGCACCTTTTTGCCGCTAAGCATCAATCGGTTAATAAATCGCTGAATGAGTTCCGACCCGAACACTGGATCCGGGAGAACGATGCACTTGGGGGTTCGACCTTTCCTCGACATGTCGTTAGTCCTTCGGTCTCTTCGTCCCGTACTTGCTGCGCCCTTGGCGTCGGTCGTTCGTTCCGGCGGTCTGCTGCGTTCCACGAACGATGTGGTATCGGACGCCGGGCAGGTCCTTGACACGGCCGCCTCGCACGAGCACGACAGAGTGCTCTTGGAGGTTGTGTCCGATTCCGGGGATGTACGCGGTCACTTCGACCCCGTTCGTCAGGCGCACGCGCGCGATCTTCCGAAGCGCCGAGTTCGGCTTCTTCGGTGTGACGGTACGGACGACGGTGCAGACGCCTCTGCGCTGTGGGTTACCCTTGAGCGCGGGCGACTTCGACTTGGACTTCGCAGTCTGCCGTCCTTTGCGTACGAGTTGGTTGACTGTGGGCATGGTCTTCCATGGCAGCCCCAAAAGCAAAAACCCCCGTCGGCGCACGACGGAGGGCTTTCCATCTCCTGCTTGGCACAAGGCCTCACTAGGTTTTTATTCGTGAGTCACCTCACGACATTCGGTTCAACCTCCGACACGCGATATAGGCGGTCCTGCCTTCGGGCAACACCGGGGCGCTATTGTGCCTGAGTCGTACCTAAGAAGTCAAGTGGTTTCGCCTCAGCGGACGACCCGAGACTACTCGAGGGTGCCGGCCGCCGCACCAAACGACGGGGACCGGAGGAACTCTTCGATCGCCTTCCACCGCTCCTGGGTTTCTTGCGACCCGTAGTCCCTAAGCAGGTCGAGGCCGGACCGGCCCTCTCCAGTGGCGAGGATCTTGTCGAACACTTGCCGGGAACGGGACCGCGACTCGGATGTCCAGGCCGGGCTGAGCCTGCGGCCTTCTTGTTCGGAACAGAGCACGAGGATGGGGCAGCGAACCCGTTCGACCCAGTCGTCGAGGCTGTCGCCTGCCTCCGGGTAGCGGCTTGGAGAAAGAAGCACGAGACCGCCGGCCCGCCGCCTCTGGGCTGCGACGGCCAGGGCCGCCCCAGCGGCTGGACCCGACCCGGCGACGTAGACCCTGCGGTACCTCTGCTCTTCGCGGATGGAATCGAACTCGGCCAGGGCGGCGTCTATCGCTCCGCTGCCGGAGCCCATGTCGGCCAACGCCCGGGACTTCGCAGCGGCGAGGTCCAGGAGCTTTACGTCCAGGCCGATCTCATTGAACTTCACGATGTGGTTTTCCCAGTAGCCGACTTCGTCCCGGCCGATCGCCAGAACGAGGAGGCACCTGTCGGCTGGGCTGGAGGCCTTCGACGATGCCGCGCGGGTCTTCGAGGTGGGTGGAGGCTCGACCGGAACGATGTCCCCGGTTTGCCCAGCGGGCTTCGCTTCCATCCCCTCCGATGCCGAGCACCCCAAGAAGGCGAGGGCCAGGGCGCACAGCGCTAACCGTCCTGAAATGGTCGCCGACTTGAGTGCGCCCCGAGTAAGTCCTTTCAGCATCCTGCTTCCGAGGAGGGATACTTCGGCCCCGGGCAGGAGGTTCCTCCGAAACGGATGGAGTGGGTCTATGGCGTCGGGGCGTCGATTACCAAAGTAACTGGTCCGTCGTTTTCGAGGCTCACCGCCATGTCGCCGCCGTACTCCCCCGCTTCGACCCGCAAGGGCCCCGCCCGGAGCAGTTCGAGGACTCGCTCGTACCAGGCACGCCCCTCCTCGAAGGCGGACGCGGCGACGAAACTCGGCCGCATCCCGCGGCTCACGTCGCCGCAAACCGTGAAGTTGGACACGACGAGGATGTCGGCCCCGGCTTCGGTCGCAGAGACGTTCATCTTCCCCTCCGAGTCCGGAAACACCCTTAGGCCATGGAGTTTGTTGGCCATCCACGCTGCCTGCCGTTCCCCGTCGCCCTGAGAAACGCCGAGAAGGACCAGGAGACCCTTCCCAATCTCACCCACGATCCTGCCTTCGACTTCCACCCGCGCCCAGGCTACGCGCTGGACAACGGCCCTCAAGCCCGTTTGCCCCCGAAGGTCCGCTGGATGCTGATCACGTCCTGCATGGGGCTGACCTTATTGATGAGGCTGGCCAGATGCTGCCTGTCCGTTACATCCACCGTGATGTCGATGAGGGCGGTTTGGTCGGGGAGCGTCCGGATGGTGGCGGAGACGACGTTCGTCTTTGTCTCTCCAAGGACCGCGCTGATGTCGGCGAGCAGCCCCTGGCGGTTCATCGTGATGATTCTCAAATTGACGGACCAGGCGGCCTTGCTATCCTTCGGCCAGTTCACCGTCACGATCCGATCCGGTTCGCGGGTTGCGAACTCGGCGAGGTTCGGGCACAGCTTCCGGTGGAGGATGACGCCGCGCCCCTTGGAAATGTAGCCCACGACTTCGTCGCCGGGGACGGGCAGGCAGCACTTCCCTCTCCGAAAGGTCACGTTGTCAACTCCCCCAGGGCCGATGGCAAGGGTTGCTGCGCCGGCTGCCACCCTCGCTCCGTGTATCCGGCGGCCGGACTGCCCCTCGTTCGGCAGGAGTCGGTTCACCACGCGCTTCACGGCGATCGTGCCATCACCGACGGCGGCCAACAGCGACCTGACGTCCTTTTTCCGAAGGATCTTTGCGATCTCGAGCATTCGCTCTTCGGTCATGACCAGTTTTGGGTCTTGGCCATGGGATCGGACTTCGGACTCAAGAGCGTCCTTGCCCCTTTGGGCATTCGCGTCGCGGTTCTGCTGCCGGAAGAATGCGCGAATCTTTGAGCGAGCGTTGGCGGTCTTGGCGATTCGCAACCAGTCCATGCTCGGCTGCGCGTCTCTCCGGGTCAAGACTTCGACGATGTCGCCATTCTCCAGCGGGTGGTCGAGTTTGACGATGCGGCCGTTGACTTTCGCGCCGACGCAGTGGAGTCCGACTTGCGAGTGGATTCGGAACGCGAAGTCGATGGGGCTGGCTCCTGCTGGAAGGTCGATCGCGTCTCCTTTCGGCGTGAAGCAGAAAACCTGCTCACCGAACAGGTCCATGCTGACGCTGCGGAGGAACTCGCTGCCGGATGCCGTTTCGCTGGACCAGTCGACGATCTGTTGCCGAAGGCGGTTGATCATCGCCTCCTCTTCGAGGTTCGTCTTCGATCTCGCCAAAGTTTTGTACTGCCAGTGTGAGGCGATTCCGTACTCCGCCATGCCATGCATGTCGAACGTTCGAATCTGCACTTCGAGGGGTTCGCCGTGCGGCCCTACAACCTTCGTGTGCAGCGACTGATACCCGTTGACCTTCGGGTTTGCGATGTAGTCGAAGAAGAGGCCGGGGATGGGCTTCCACAGTTCGTGAACGAGTCCCAACACCCGGTAGCAGTCGGCTTCATCGGGAACCAGGACACGGATTCCGAGAAGGTCGAAGATCTCTTCGAAGTCGAAGCCATGCACATGCATCTTCTGGTGGATGCTGTAGAGATGCTTCGGGCGACCCTGAACCTCTGCTCCGTGGATTCCTGCGTGTTCGAGCCTCTCTTTCAGCATGACCATGGACTCGTGAAGTTCGGCTTCGCGCTTCGCGCGTGTCTTCGCGAGTCGGTCGGAGATCTCGTCGAATTCTTGGGGATGCAGATACTTGAATGCGAGATCCTCGAGTTGCCACTTCACCTGCCAAATTCCCAATCGCGCGGCGAGTGGAGCGTAGATGTCCGTCGTTTCCTGGGCAACTCGAACTCGCTTCTCTTCCGGCAGGTGTTCCAGGGTCTGCATGTTGTGTAGACGGTCTGCGAGTTTGATGACGATGACTCGGAAGTCCTTGGCCATCGCGAGAAGCATCTTCCGCATCGTCTCAGCGACTCGCGTCCGCTTCTCTGCGGCTTGCCTCCACTCCGCGTCGTCCGCGAGAGGAGGAAAGCGCATCTTGGTGACGCCCTCGACGAGCGACGCGATGCATCCACCGAAGGCCTGCTCGATCGCGTGCTTGTCGATTCCCGTGTCTTCCAGCGTGTCGTGGAGCAGCGCGGCGATGATGGACTCCTCGTCCATCTTGAGATCCACGAGGATGTGCGCGACCGCAAGAGGGTGGGTGACGTACGGTTCGCCGCTCGCGCGCACCTGTCCGCGATGCGCCTGCTCGGCCATATAGTAGGCTTCGCGGATTCTCGAAACGTCCTCGCTCGGCCGAGCGACGCGGAAATCGGCCAACAGGTCGCTTAGGCCCTCAGGCTCTTCCCATGTATCGGGGATTCGTACCGCGCCTACGGACACTCCTATCCTTCAAGCCCATTTGGGAGAATGAGTGCGAAGCCGCTTCGGCCGTCACTCGATTGCCCTGCAATTCCGAGCGAGCCCTTTGGCGTGACGGAGATGCGCTTGACCAGATTTCGGTCTATCGAAGCGGGCAAATCCCACAGGACTCTCTTCGTGCCGTTATCGGCAATGTGCACGAACTGCCCAGAGTACAGAATCACGCCGCCTGACTTCGCAGGGATCATACGGAGAGCATCGTGCTTTGCGATGTGCTGCTTCCTGCCGTTCGGTGCGTACTTCTCGACGTTTCCCGCGGCGTCAAGCAGATAGAAGCCACCCGTTCCCAACGGGACGATGTCGGACGGCGCGCCTGTGTCGATCTCGGCGCCATCGGAATCTAATATGAACTCGACCGCACTGCTGTCCGCCGTCTTCTTCGCGACGTTTCCGGAGTTGAAGAAGAACCAGACGTTGTCATAGGCATCGAGGCGCGCTGCGTTCGGAAATCTGGCATGTGCTTCCCAGACGAGTTTTCCGGACTTCGTGAACATCCCAACGAATCCGGATTCATAGTCCACGATCGCCAGACCCGATGCGGTCGGCAGGATTTCAAGTTGACCTTCGTACTTCCGATCGTATCTTTGAACTTCAACCAGAGACTTCCCCTCGACTTTGTAGCGAACCACTTGCGCGGAGGCGTCGTCGGGATCGAGGAGAGCGAGAAGGATCGTTCCATCCCGATCGAGGGCGAATCCGTTGCCGGGATTCGATGGCAATGCCACCTGGAAGTAGGTGGGAACGAAGAGGCCGACGGTTGCGGCCACGGATCCGATCATCTGTTTCCTCCTGTCGCGAGTAGTTCCCGCACGATGTCCGCCTGCTCGGGCGTGTCCACAGCGAGAGCGGTTGCCGCCGCGCGCTTCATCTGAATGGCAATTCCGTTCTCCAAGAATCTCAACTGTTCGAGCATTTCGGTGCGTTCCAGAGGCGTCGGCTCCCATTGGCTGAATCGTCGGAGCGCATCCCGGGTGTAAGCGTAGAGTCCAACGTGCTTCTTCAGTTGGACTCCGGACTGTTGTCGTTCGAATGGGATGCGCGACCTCGAAAAGTAGAGGGCCCTATCTCTGTTGTCGGTCACGACTTTGACCACAGCAGGGTCGTCCGCCTCACGTTCGTCCATGAAGTCGTAAACGCTGGCCATCTGCTCCCCTGATTCGGTGAGGGCGTCGGCGCAGGCCGCGATGGTCTCGGGCTGGATCAGGGGCTCATCGCCCTGGACGTTGACGTAGGCATCGGCCTCGACCTTCGAGGCGACCTCGGCGATCCTGTCCGTGCCTGTCGGGTGGTCGAACGACGTCAAGATGGCTTTCGCTCCGAACGCTTCTGCCGCCTGGACTATCTCACGGTCGGGGGTGGCGATGAACACGTCCGAAATGTTCGGCGCCTTCGTTGCCGCCTCCCACACCCACTGAACCATCGGCTTCCCGCAAAGGTCCAGGAGCGGCTTGCCCGGACACCGGGTGCTCGCCATCCGGGCCGGGATCACGGCTACAACCATTGCCTCCATGATACGCAATCGGCGGGCTAACCGCCGGGCTCGATGATCGTGTTCTCACCCGGCAGCAACTCGAACTGAATGCGCCAGGCGTCTTCAAGGTCCGTGACTTTGCCGCAGGCGAGGGGCCACTGAACTGCGAAACGCCTCGGCACCTCGATCTGGAACACGAGCGCGGTGGGGGATCCGAAGGAGAGGTAGTCGATCTTGCCGCCGCGGACCCTCGCGTCGACGGTCACCCCTTTGCTCAGTCGGAGACCACGAAAACTGAAGTCTGGGAGGCTCTCCGGCACGGCCGGAAAGAGATGATCCCCCATGTCGTCTACCCTCACGAACATCCAGTGAAGGGCCGCGAGCCACGCGCCGCAACCGGTGGTGAACCAGGGAACGATCGGGTTGCCTGCGGCATCGAGGTGTTCGTTGGGGCTCATGAACTGACCTGCGGCGAGTGGTCCGCGTCGAACGGCCTCCCACGCCCCTTCGCCGTTTCGAAGAACGCTGAAGCACATACCGAGGTGGCCTGCCGTCCAGATCCAGGTCGTGCCGTCGAAGGACTTAGAGAGTCCCGGCTTCCACCCCTGCTCTGTCTTTAGCGTTGCCGACGCCCACCCGACGGTGCGCCGCGCAAATTCGGAGGCGTCATCGCAAAGGAAGGGCACCACGTAGCCGACGACCGAGTAGTGCTGGCTCTTTCCGCCCGGGACGATGTAGCGGCGCTCTTTCGCATCAACGGCGAAGTTTTGGCGCAACTCGTCGGACAGTTTGGACCAGATGACCCTTCTTTCATGGTCCACCCCGAGCCTGCGGGCGGCCTCCGCGGCGTGGTCCAAGCAATAGACCGCTGCCGCCATCGTGAATGGACCCGCCTCAACCTCCCCAACACTCTCGTCAAAGTCAGTGCAGGCGCGAGTTACGAGGCGGCCCCGCTCATCTCGGACCAGCATCTCAAGTTCGAAATACCTCGCGCACTCCCGAAGGATCGGATAGAGGTCCTGCAGATCCTCGATCCGTCGGGAGTAGAGCCACTCAGTCCAGGCCGTCGCTGCGATCTGGCCGAGATGGAATCTCTCCGTATACCAGTGTCCGAGCGGGTCCCTCTCCCGGCCGTCCTCGGTCGAACTCCAGGGGTACAGGGCGCCCGAGCCCTTCCCGGCCCTCAGCGCTTCCCGGAGAGTCAGCAGCCTGAATTTCGGGATGCGCGATGCCATCCGCTGGTGACCTGCCGAAGCGAGGCCCATGTAAGGGTAGTACTCGTCGTGGAACGCGCCGGCACCCCAGTAGCGCTCCGATACTGTCGGAGGTATCGACCACGGGGTCGCCTGACAGGCGAGGGTGTAGAGACTTGCCAACCGAAACGCGTCGACATCCGCGTCTCCCGTAACGACCTCGCTGGTGGACCAGAAAGCCCGCCACTCCACCGCATGCCTGGCGATCTCACGTTCCCAGGCCTCGTGGCTCATTCGTGACACAAATTCCTCGCGGTCGCTGAAGTCGATCGCCGTTCTCAGAACAAATTCGTCCCCGGGGCCGAGGCTCACGGCGCGAATGAGCCGACAATCGCGGCCATCCGACTCCCAGGTTGCGCCTTCGGACGAGATGTAAACCGCGCCCAGGTTGTCGCCGCTCTCCCACTCGATCGTGATTCCACCGCACTCCTCGCGGGCGCTCCAGTCCAGGCCGTGGATTGCGGCGTCGCCCCGCTTCCCAAACACGTAGTCGAATTCCAGCGAGAGGGGAACGTCGTCCTGCGAGTGATTGCTGATCCTCGTTTCGAACAAGGCCGTGTTGCGATGGCGAAGGATGAGGGACCGGGATGTTTCGAGAACCGAGTCGTAGAGGCGCCGAGTTCGCACCTCGCCGACATCCGTGTGGATGGATTGAGTCTGCTCGAGGACTACGGGAGTTTCCCCCTTGACCCAGAGCGTCATGTGGATTCGGCCGAAGGGAATCAGCGAATGCCTCGCCCCAGGCAGCCGTCGGCCCGCGATGACGAACTCTTGCGTTGCGGCTCCGTCCGCGCCCCACGATGAGGCACCTTCATGGTAGCCGTCGCGCCCGACCGTCGTGACAAGCCGTCCGTTGCCGATCAGCGCCGGGACCGGTCTTTGTGGGTGGATAGACGACTCGAACTGCATGGCCTTGGCGCATTGGACAAGACGAAGTCCGGGGGGAGAAAGGGTCACCCCTCCCCGTCCCGTCAAGCCTCCGCGGAGAGATAGAATTGTGGCCGATGAACGACGTCTCGAACCTTGAGCCGAACTACGTTCACGGGTCGAAAGTACGGGTATGGCATCCCACGGAGGACAGCCTCCCGCGATGTGAGATGCAAAACGACCGCTGCCTCCTGGAAGCGCGGATTTATCGGTGCTTTCCTCTGTCCGCCCAGGATGGGTACATCAGTTTTCAGGATGCCGGAGGCCACGAGGCTTGCATCGTGAAGTCCATCAGCGAACTGGACGACGAAACGCGAGCGGCGGTTGAGATCGAACTCGACCGCAGGTACTTCACGCCTGTCATCGCGAGGATTGCGTCGTTGAAGCAAGAGGCTTCGCTCTGGAAGTTCGACGTGGACACGCAGCGCGGCGCCCATTCTTTCTACTTGCGAGGAGTGCGCGACAACATCCACGAGGTCGCGCCGAGGCGATGGCAATTGCGCTCGATTGACGGGCAGAGGTACGAAATCCGCGACCTGTCTCTGCTCGACAAGCGGTCGGTCAACCTCTTCGAGTCGCTCTTCTGACGTGCGCACGATCCTTTCTTGGGCGCTCGATCTACTGTGCCCCCCTCGATGCGGGATCTGCCTCCGAATCGCGTGCCCTCCCATTTGCGACGCCTGCGCTCGCGGGATCGTTCCTGCTCCGAGCGGCTCCTGTGGCAGGTGCGGCATGGGCGATGCGGGAGTCTGCGATGTGTGCTTCTCGATTCGAGGATTGGACTGGATGAGGGCTGCAGTCCGGTACGAGGGGACGGGAGGCGACGCCGCAAAGTCGCTGAAGTACGGGCGACGGTGTGAGCTCGCCTCCCCGATGCGGATCGCGATGCGGCCAATTTTCGACCTCGCGAAGTTCGACGCGATCGTGCCAGTGCCGATTCACTGGTCGCGCAGGTCGTTTCGCGGATTCAATCAGGCCGAACTGTTGGTGCCTGAGGACCTGACTCGCGCTGCCCACCCCAATTTTCTTCGCAGAGTGAAGGCGACGAAGCCGCACTGGAGGCTGACCGCCGGGAAGCGGAGGCAGAACGTCCGGAACGCATTTGCCGCAAAGAACTGCGCGGGCTTGCGCGTGATGCTCGTTGACGACATCCTCACGACGGGCGCGACGCTCGAGGCTTGCGCCGAGGAACTCAAGCGCGCTGGAGCCGCGTGGGTGGGCGCGGTCGTTTACGCCGTTCAGAGATCGGGCTCGAGCAGTCCGTAATGTCCGTCTCTGCGAACGTATAGAACGCCGAATCTGCCGGACTCTTCGTTCTGGAAGGCGAAGAACGAGTGCCCGAGGAGTTCCATCTGCAGCACGGCTTCCTCGGTCGACATCGGTTTCGCCGGGAAGGTCTTTTTGTAGACGGTGTGGTGTTCGGGTTGGTCGTTCTCGTGCTCCTGCGCCTCGGCAAGCGCCTCCGGCAGCGAAGTCACGCCCTTTTTGCGGTGGGAATTGACCAACTTGTGCTTCAGTTTTCTGAGCCGATATTCGAGTTTCTCACTAACGCGATCGATGCAGGCCTGAAGGGACTTGTCGTGCTCCTCGGATCGGATCTTGAATTCGTCTGCGAACAACGTGACTTCGAGTCGGTGCTCGCCTTTCTGTTCGTGATGAACCATTTCCACCTTGGTGGCTTTGTGAAAGAACCGTTCGAGCCTGCCGAGCTTCTTTGCGGCGTACTCACGATCCCGCGGAGGGACGTTACCTTCAGCGTTTCTTACCAGGAGTTCCATTTGTTCACCTCAAAACGTCGCTTGTCGCTCAATCGTTGCGACAGCCATTGCGGCCATCCCTTCCCTGCGCCCATATGCGCCAAGCCCTTCGTGTGTCGTAGCCTTGATATTTACCTTCTCTGAAGGCACGGCTAATTCCTTCGCCAGAGCCTGCCTTATGGTGTCTCTACGGTCGCCGAGCCTGGGCCACTCCGCAACGAGGGTCGCATCCACCGACACGACGCTCCAGCCAGCGCCAGAGAGCATGTCCCGCGCCGCCCGCAAGAAATGGAGGCTGCAGCAGTCTTTCCATTTCGGGTCTGTGTCCGGAAAGTGCTGACCGATGTCCCCGAGTGACGCAGCTCCGAGGAGGGCGTCCACGATGGCGTGGGTCAGTACGTCGGCGTCGGAGTGTCCGCGGAGGCCGACCTCGCCAGGGAACTCGACGCCGCCGAGGACGAGCCTTCGCGCAGGGTCATCGGAGACAGCGTGCACGTCGTATCCGACTCCGGTGCGGACTTCGCTGGCGCGGTGGCGGAAGTAGGCGAGGTCGTCGAAGGTGGTGATCTTTCGGTTCGCGGGATCGCCGTCCACGATCGCGACGCGACCTCCTATCTTCTCTACGGCTGAAGCCTCATCGGTGATCGTCTCGTCGGCGCCTTCGAGCGCCTGGAGGATCACCTCTCGGCGAAACCCTTGCGGAGTCTGTGCTGCGAAGAGTCGAGTGCGATCGAGAGTGACGGAGCCGTTTTCTTCCACCTTTCTGATGGTGTCGGTCACTTGGAGGCACGGAGCCGCTGCGCCCGAGTCTTTCGCAGCCTCGATCACGCGAGCGATGAGAGCCGGAGGGGGGTTCGGCCGCGCGGCATCATGAATCAAGACGATCTGAGCTGCCTCGGGAGTTTTCGAAACGCCAATTTGCGCGCTCTCCGCTCTCGAGTGTCCCCCTTCAGTAACAAAGAGCGCGTCAGCGCGGTGAAAGGCCTCCACTTTGCCCTTAGGGGCGACGATGCCGACAGCATCTATCTCTGGGTGGGACGCGAGCGATTCGAATGCCGCCTGCCAGATGGTCCGGCCGCGTTCAATCCGAACTTGGAGTTTGTCGCGTCGGTCCGCAGGCCAGGAGGGGGGGCAGGACCTTGCGAATCGTTCGGAGGACCCTGCCGCGAGGAGCACGGCAACGGTCATCTCCTCTGCTTCCGCCTCGCTTCTTCGATTTCCGCTTCTCCGTTGAGGTTTCCGAACAGCATTCGACCCGCAGCGCTTTGATGAATCTGCGAGATTCTCACATCCACCTTTTGGCCAATCAAGTCTGCGCCATCTTCCACGACGACCATTGTTCCGTCATCGAGGAAGGCGACGCCCTGCCCCGGCTGACTTCCCTCCCTCTCGATCTTCACTGCGAGATGGTCGTTGGGGAGGTACTGAGGTCTCATCGCGAGGGCGAGGTCGTTGATGTTCATCACCGGCACGCCGTGGACTTGCGCGACCTTGTTGAGATTGTAATCGTTCGTCACGAGGGTGGCTCCCAGCGCTTTGGCCAATCGCACGAGCCGAGCGTCCACGTCGCCTGAATCGCCTGCGTGCTTGTCCTGCGTTCCGACTTCGAATTCGAAGTCACGCTGTAAGTTCTTGAGCATATCGAGGCCGCGGCGGCCCCTCTGTCTCCGATTCGGCTCGTGGCTGTCCGCGATCGCCTGGAGTTCCTTGAGCACGAAGTCGGGGATGTAGAGTTTTCCTTCGAGGAAACCCGCCTTGGCGACTTCGTAAATCCTGCCGTCGATGATGACGTTCGTGTCGAATATCTTGATGTGGGATCGCTTGCGTCCACCTGCGTTGCGACTCCAGGGGAGCGCGTCCTCCATTCCCTTGAGCATGGAGTGGCTCAGTGCGATGAAGAGGAGCATCAGGGCAATGCCTGCGATGACCGCCCATGTTCCGAGCGTGAAGAACAGCATGTGGAACGGAATGCTGAGGGCGACACCGGCGAGCACGGCCGCGAACACGGTCACTCGCTCGTACGTCTCCATGACCTTCCAGGCGCTCGCCATCCGCTCGATCTGGGCGATGAACGAAACGCTTGCGAGCCCGAGGACGATCGCTCCGAATACGGCGGTCGCGGCCACGGCAAATGGCTCGTGGAAGGAATTCGTCAGTTCGGGTGGGGCGGCAGGGCGAATTCGCCGGTAAATCTCGGCGAGCCCGTAGGGGATTGTGTTGGCGGAAAGGATTCCCCCGGCCACCATGGAAGCGGCAACCAAAATCCTTCGTGCAATCCTCACGGAGTCACTCCCAATCAAGGGGACGACCCGGGTCGGGTCGTCGCACCCATCAACACACTATATAGGATTAAACGACGCTCAGGGGCGTTGGTCTCAGCAGGATCGGCAAAAACAGGCGAGAGTGAGGAGGCCAACACCCGCTCTCAGGGCAGGAGCCGCCGCCACGCTTGACCTTCGCGAGGGCGGGTCGGTAGGCTTAGCCGCTCCGCAGGGGCACCTATGGCCAAGAAATCATCATCCCGCCTCGTCATCGTCGAGTCGCCCGCCAAGGCGAAGACGATCTCGAGGTTCCTCGGAGAGGGTTTCCGAGTCGAGGCTTCCTTCGGCCACATCCGGGATCTGCCGCAGAACGCCAAGGAGATTCCCACGTCCGTTCGGAAGGAGGCGTGGGCGCGGCTTGGGGTGGATGTCGAGAACGACTTCGAACCCCTGTACGTGGTGCCCTCGGACAAAAAGAAGCACGTGACGCGGCTCAAGGAAGCCGCCGAGGAAGCCGGAGTCCTCCTCCTGGCCACAGACGAAGACCGCGAGGGCGAGAGCATCAGTTGGCACGTGCTGCAGGTTCTCAAGCTGCGGAAGGACGTCGAGGTTCGGCGCATCGTTTTCCATGAGGTGACACCCGAGGCGATCGAGGAGGCCCTCGCCCATCCCCGGGGAGTCAACGAAGACTTGGTCAAGGCGCAGGAGGCGCGGCGGGTTCTCGACCGGCTGTACGGTTACACCCTCTCCCCCCTCCTTTGGAAGCGGGTCTCTCCCGGTTTGAGCGCAGGCCGCGTTCAGTCGGTCGCCGTGAAGCTGCTCGTGGATCGCGAACGCGAGAGGAGGTCGTTTGTTTCAGCGACCTACTGGGACTTAGCTGCGCAACTGGCGGCGGACGGCGGGCGATTCGAGGCGCGGCTTGAATCTGTCGGCGGAACTCGGCTCGCAGACGGCAAGTCGTTCGACCCGAACACCGGCCAACTCAAGGACAAGAAGAGGATCTTGTTGACCGAAGCCGCTGCGGAGGACCTCGCGGGCCGTATCTCGCGCGCCGTCCCATGGCAGGTGACGGCGGTCGAGAGGTCGCCTGGAGAGCAAAAACCGTCTGCGCCGTTCACGACTTCCACACTGCAACAGGAAGCGAACCGCAAGTTGGGATTCACGAGCAACCGGACGATGCAGATCGCGCAGGTTCTCTATGAAGGCATCGACCTCGCGGGAGAACGCGTCGGTCTCATTACCTACATGAGAACGGACAGCACGACGCTCGCGGATCGAGCGCTAAGTCAGGCGCGAGAAGTGATTCGGAAGATTTATGGCGGTGAGTACCTGCCAAAAGGCCCGATACGATACAAGTCGAAGGCGGCCCGCGCACAAGAAGCCCACGAAGCGATTCGACCTACGGACCTTTCGCGACTTCCGCAGGACGTGCGATCGTATTTGACCGATGAGCAATACAAGCTTTACGAACTAATTTGGAAACGCACGATCGCCTCTCAGATGCTGCCGGCAAAGTTCGAGCGAACGTCTGTGATCGTAACTGTGGAGGATTCCGGAAAGCAGTACGAGTTTGGAGCAAAGGGCCGAGCGATCATCTTCCCTGGTTTTCTCCGAGCCTACGTCGAAGGCTCCGACGATCCAGAAGCGGAGTTGGGTGACAAAGAGACCCTCCTCCCCCCCCTCAAGGAGGGCGACGTCGTTCGACTCGAGAAACTCTCGCACGAAAAACACACGACTCGGCCACCCGCTCGATACACGGAAGCAAGCCTTGTCAAGCGGCTGGAAGAAGAGGGAGTCGGCCGGCCCAGCACCTATGCGACCATCATCTCAACCATTCAGGACAGAGGGTATGTCTTCAAGCGCGGGAACGAACTCATACCGACCATCACGGCGTTTTGCGTCACGACGCTTCTCGAAAAGGATTTCGCGGACCTCGTGAGTCTCGAGTTCACCGCGAAGATGGAGGACTCTCTGGACGACATCGCCGAGGGCAAAAACGCGCCCAAGGACCTTCTCACTCGCTTCTATAAAGGCAACTCCCAGCACCCTGGTTTGTCGGCCAGAGTTGATGCGTCTGAGGTCTTCTTTCCTTCCGTTCTCTTGGGCTACCACCCGGAGACGAAGGAACCCGTCGTAGCGAAAGTCGGCAAGTACGGCCCCTATGTGCAGATCGGGGAGGGGGGTACGGGAAGAGTCGCGAGTCTGCCTGACAAAACGCCACCCGAGGAGTTGGATGTTGCGACAGCGCTGCGTCTCATCGCGAACAAAGAAGAGGGCGGCAGCGTGGTCCTCGAGAGAAACGGTCGCTCCGTGACCGTCCAGACGGGGAGATACGGAGCCTACTTGGAAGAATCGCTTACGGAGGAGGAGAAAGCTGCCGGTCAAAAGCCGAAGCGAGTCTCCCTACCAAAGGGGGTCGAGCCGCAGGATGTCACGAAGGAGGTCGCGGAGAAACTCCTCTCGCTTCCCAGAAGCCTGGGAGTTCATCCCCAGACTGGCGAAGACCTTCAGACCGCAATCGGGCGCTACGGCCCCTACCTGCGTCATGGCTCGGAGTTCCGATCTCTCGAATCGTGGGAGCAGGCCTGTGACATCACGTTGGAGGAGGCGGTGCAGTTGCTGGCGACGCCAAAGCCGGGCCGCAGGGCGAAGACCGCTGCAAAGTCGAGCGTCATCAAGGACCTCGAGGGAATTCGCGTCATGAATGGACGGTATGGACCCTATGTGACGGATGGGACGGTGAACGCCACGATTCCAAAGTCCATGAGTCCCGCAACCATCTCCCGAGAAGAAGCGGAGAGGCTGCTGGAACAAAAGAGATCGAAGAAGGCCTAATGGCCGAAGGTAGAATTCCAACGCCGATGTCGGCACGCGACCAGCGACTTGTTCAGGCGGTACACCTCGCCACGCAGAAACTCTCCACTGCTGCCAGTTTGGATGAGACTTTGCGCGAGGTCCTTGAGATTTGTGTGACCGCAGCAGAGGCGTTCGGCGGAACGATCTACATCCACGACAAAAGGAAGGGCGTTCTCGAGTTTCGCCACGTGATTCCCGAAGAAGTGAAGGAGCGTCTGCCAGGACAGCAGATTCCCGACGATTTCGGCGAGGCCGGCATGGTGTTTCATGCTCGCAAGGCGCAGATCACGTGTATCACGCCGGATTCAGGGCCTTCAATCCGCGCGCCGATCGAGTCGGCGACTCAGGTCACGATCAAGAACATCCTCACCGCTCCGTTGATGGTGGAGGGCATGGATCCGATCGGAGTCGTTCAACTGGTGAACAAGAGAAGCGGTGACTTCGACCAGAGCGACCTGCAAGTCATTGAGACGGTGTGTGCTGTGAGCGCGATGGCTTACATGAATTCGCTGCTTACCGAGCAAGCGGCGAAGTCCGCGAGCCTTTTGGGAATGAGCAAGGTCGCGCACGACATCGCGAACCAGGCGGCAGTGCTAAAGATGACGCTCAACTACGTTCAACCGATGATTCGAGAACTGTCGCCTGATGCGAAAGCTGAGGATGTCGAAAGCTATCGAAATGCCATCGACGCCTGCATCACCGATCTCGACGATAGCGTGGATCGAATTATCAGTTACGGCCGACTCATGTCCGACCTTTCCGCGGGCAAGGAGCTGCGACCCAAATTGAAGCCTGGCTGCATGGCGTCCGCGGTCGCGAACTCCGCTGCATTCCTTGAGACTGCCGCGCGCGACGCCCGCGTGGCCATTCGCTATGACGTCGCCGCTTCGTCCGACTTGTCGATGTTCGACCCCGTGTTCATCGATCGAATCGTGCAGAACCTCGTGGGGAATTCGATCAAGGCGGTCGTCGAGTCTTTGCCCGAAGGTTGGAGCGCCGCCGTAACCGAGGGCGGCGAGCTGCCTGTCGCCGGCGAGGTCGCGGTGAAGTACCGCCAGCAAGACGGAGACCACCTCATCGAGGTGAGCGACACGGGCCCAGGGATGTCGAAGGAGGTGGTCGACAGGATTCTCGAAGGTACGGCGACGTCCAAGTGGACGGCGAGCACCGGATCCGGCTGGGGGACGAAGATCGTCCGCGAACTGGCCGACGCCTTAGGAGGTCGAATCGAGATTGAGTCCGAGCCGGGGCTCGGGACGACCTTTCGAGTTAGGCTGACGGTGGTGCCGTGCGACGACAAGGTCGAGAGCGCCGTATGACACAATCAGCCCCAATCCGACGTTAGGTAGACCGCTTTGAAGTTTCTTTACTGGACCGCGTACTGTGTGCTGTGCCTCGGCTCTTTGGCGGCCGGGTCGGTTCTCGGCTTAGCGGCCTCGAGCCCGCTCTTGGGTCAAGCGATGAAGGCAAGGCTCGGGATCGCCTCCAACCCGTTCGAGGGCAAAGATGAACTGTTCATCCTCGCCCTGGGATGCGACGAGAACCGACAGTACGGAGGAAAGGTCGTCAGCGAATTCGCGCGGACCGACTCGATTCACCTCGTTCGCCTTGACTTCAAGAATAAGGCGATCGGGATGCTGCATATCCCGAGAGACACCGAATCTCCGCTCGAGGGACACGGAGTCACGAAGATCAACGGACTTCACGTCGTCGGCGGAACGGAACTGACGGCGCAAGCGGTGGAGGAACTCACAGGAATTCGGCCCGACCGCGTCGTCGTGGTCAACTACAAGTCGATCGAGAAGAGCGTTGACGTGCTGGGGGGCGTCGAACTGTTTGTACCGAAGAAGATGAACTACGACGATGATGCCGGCGACCTTCACATTCACTTGAACCCTGGAAGGCAGAGGCTCACCGGGAAGCAGGCCGTTGGATTCCTGCGCTATCGCCGAGACAGCGACTTCTTCCGAGGCGAACGGCAACAGCAGTTTCTGAAGGCGATGAAGCAGGAAATCTCGCGCAAGCCGGACAAGTTTACGGACGTCGTGAACCTCATTTCGGAGATCTTGAGCGACTCGCTCTCCTCGGAAGAGATCGTCTCTTTGGCGATGTTCGTTGCGAAGGTGCCTTCAAGCAAGATTAAGAACGCCATGTTGCCGGTGACCGAGGGGCATGGCACTGTGCTGGTCCCGATTGAATCGGAGATTCCCAAGGCTCTCGTGGACGCGGGGCTCGTGAAGCCCCCTGCAACCCGCACGAGGGACACGAGCCTGTGATCGTTCCCTTGTTCGTCGCTTCTTCCGACGAGGAAGATCGCGACATCGAGCGTCGCAAACCTGGACATGCGACGCGCAAGGAGATTCTGCGACTCGCCGTCGTCATCTTCGGACTGACATTTGGAACCTTCGCGCTTTTCTATCCTGGGTGTAAAGCGCAGAGGGATGTTGTCGTCAGCAAGGAGCGACTCAAGGCGATTCATGCCGCCATGCTTCTGTACGCAGAAGACAACTCCGACGGATTGCCCACGCTGTTCGAGCCGAGTCCGGACGATCGAAGCCGGCCTGCGCTCTTTGGGGGGGGCGTCCCATTTACATGGGCGAACAAGGTATTCGAATACTCCGTTACTAAGGACGTCAACTCGCTTCGGAATCCCAGTTGTCCCGCCGATGCAGAGTCATTCGCATACAGTCAATCCGGGCCGCCGCTCCGAGTCGGGTATGGCCTTGTCGCGGAGTACGGAGGCGAGCGCATGTACAACGTGGCAGACCCGGACGACAAGGTTTTGATCGCCGAGACATTTAGCTCCGGCTACGGCAATTCACCGAACCCGCACCCCATCCCGGGAGTTCGCGACGGATTCGTCATTGGATACAGCGACGGCAATTTGCGCCCTACCCAATTCAGTGAATACGTCACCCGGCTCGCGTACACCCGCTCAACCGAAGATGAAATGACTCAGGGCGTAGCGGTGCACGGGCAGTACGGCATCCTTGCTATATCGGCCGGCGGCGGCCTCATCACGCTGACTCCGAGCAATGCGCGGATTGCGAGGCAGGGTAAATTGCCTTACGGGAGATGGGTGCCCTTCCGGTAGGCGACGGTTACGAAGAGGGATGCGAGGCCGACGTGTTCGGAGCCTGGTGCGAACGAGTTCGTATCGATCCCGCGCTGCTCGACGCGCGATGCGAGGGCCCATTCACAAGAAAGCGAATCGCAAGTTGTGAGGCTGCGGGAATTGCCTATCCAGACCGACTTCATGCTGCGGAGTGTCTGCTCGTTTGGACGGGCGGATCCGCCGAAGGCGTGGTGACGCCGCGAGGCGCAGTGGGTGAATTCCGCCCCTTCGACGCTGCGGCTGCGCTGCCGTCCGTCGGAACAGAAGTGCGCCTTCGACAAGCGGAGGGATCGGCGCGAGTGATCGTGCTGCAATCGGGAGACGGTGTTTGCACGCTTGCGAAAGCGCCAAATCGAATTGAGCGCAGGAAGCACGAACGCGTTCCGGCACGAGGCGTCGCGGTCGTTCGCTTAGGAGCCTCCACTTCCGGATTCGATCTGTTCGACATCTCGGAGGGGGGAGTCGCTGTGGACGCTCCGTTTCCCATCGAGGTCGGAGAAAACGTTCACATCCTGTTGCGTGTCGAAGGCAAGAAGCGCCTGCCGCTGGAGTGCGACGGCGTGGTCGCGAGTTGTCGGCAGGTCGTCTCAGGCGACCTTGGGACGTGCAGAATCGGCATCAAATTTACGGATCTTCCGGAAACTGCAAAGGCAGAGATTCGTAGAATGATCCGAGATGCACATCGATGACTGAGAAGCGCCAAGACTCTGCCCCTGCAATCGTTCTCGGCCTCTGGTTCCTGTTTGTAATCGTTGGGCTCACGGGATTCGTGCTCTCGCGCTACTATGTGCCAGAGTTCGAGGGCGCTTACGCCTCGGTTTCTTCCCTGCGTCAAACGGGTTGGCTATCATTCGTTCAGGGCATTCACTACTTCGGCAGCGCCGCGTTGATTGTCGGCGGAGGAGTGAGCGTGCTGTCGCTGCTCTGGCTCGGAAGATTCGGCTGGGCGGACCGGCACCTTTGGTGGAGTTGCCTTCTCGCGGCGCTCTGCGCAGTTGGCTTTCAAATGACGGGCAATCTGCTGCCGGCGTCTGCACACGACGTGCGAACCGCGTTCACGGAGGCGAGCATCGTTCGAGGCGTGCCCTGGGTCGGACAACAACTTTCGGACGCTATCCTCGCTGGGAGTGAAGTTTCGACGGCGACGTTCGAGCGATGGTACATGCTGCACTTGGTCGTCGTGCCCATTCTCGCGCTCGTCGGGGCCCTCATTGGGGTTCGGGGGGGGAGGCGGGCTCTGTCGTCCGCGTCTCTCCGAATCGTCGTGGCTGTGCCTACTCTAGTCGTGGTCGTCATGGCCTTGTCGCTTCAGCCGCCACTCGGCGCGGCAGCGACGGCAGGGGATTCGATGGGGGGCACGGTGCAGCCGATGTGGTACGTGCTTCCGATGCACTCTCTCCTCGTAGCTGCGCAAGGCATCTCTCCAAGCGCCGGCTGGGTGGGGGCGATCGGCTTGCCGGCGTTGCTCGCGCTGCTGGCTGCGGCGATGCCGATTTTCGTGAGAGGAAGGAAGGGGGTCGCCCCACGGCCCTTTGGCAAGGCAATCGCAATCTGCGGCGTCGTGGTACTGCTGCTGTGCGCGCTGTCGTTCAGCGATGGCTTTCAGGGCGTGCTCGACGATTCTCCACCACAGCCCTTGAAAGGCGCGGGCGATGAGGCTTCCTCAGGCCCGATTGACGCGCGCCTGGCGAAAGTCGGCGCCTCCCTTGCGAAAATGCACTGCTTAGGGTGTCATCTGATCCGCGGCGAGGGCCACAAGATCGGTCCTGAGCTGTCGCACGTCGGACGACGTAGGCAGAATGCCGAGAGTCTCGTTCAACTGCTGCGAGATCCGGCGAAGTTCGGGGGGACGATCATGCCGTCGTTCTCAAAACTCGGCGACGACAACCTGCGCGCTTTGGCAGAGTACCTGCGCTCGCTCCGCTGAATCCTCGATTACTTGAGGAGTTGCTTAGCGATGACGAGTTTCTGAATCTCAGAAGCCCCTTCGCCGATTTCGGTCAACTTCGCGTCACGCCACAGTTTCTCGATGAGGTGCTCCGTCGTCATGCCGCGGCCTCCGTGGATTTGCAGCATTCGATTCGTGACCTCGCGAGCCGTCTCGCTGGCGAACAGTTTCGCGTACGACGCCTCTTTGACGATCGGCCGCTCCTGATCATGAAGCCATGCGGCGTGATGCACAAGAAGGCGGGCCGCTTCCACTTCCGTCGCACTCTCGGCAATCATGTTCTGGACGGACTGCATCTGCGCCAGTTGACGACCGAACTGTTCCCTCTGCTTACTGTATTCGATCCCCAGCTCCAGCGCCTTCTCAGCGATGCCGACGGCCATTCCTGCAATTCCCACACGACCCCGATAGAGGAGTCCGATGACTTCCTCGAACGTGCCTGGCGTGTGCCATCCGAGAGCGTTCTCCATTCGAAAACGCTGTGTGTACGAAGCCTTCACTCCGACGGTCGGGATGCGACCCATGTCCACGAAGCCAGGCTGGTCCTTCTCCATGAGGAAGGCGCTGAGATCCGTGTCGCTGAGGCGCGCGATGATGATGAATAACTTCGCGAAGCCTCCGTTCGTGATGAACATCTTCTCGCCGTTGAGGTGGAAGTAGCCGGGCTTGTCGTCTACCGGCGTGGCGCGTGTTTGGACTCGCCGAGCGTCGGAGCCCGCCTCCGGTTCGGTCAGTCCCCAGGCAAGTGGAATGTCGCCTGAGAGAATTCCGGGCAGGTACTTGGCTCTCTGTTCGTCGTTCGCAAAGTGCTCGAAGTGCGCAACGCACAACGCGTTGATCGCGGCCACATTCATCGAAAGGGCCGGATCGCCGTGGGCGATGATGCGACACATCTCGGCGTAGGTGGCACACGAGTATCCGCGGCCGCCGAACTCGCGCGAGAGAATGCAAGAAGTGATGCCCAGCGCGGCGCACCGCTTCCAGATGTCTGCAGGAAAAGTGTCCTCTTCCCATGCTCGCGTGCATGGAAAGACTTCGTCGTCTACGAATCGCCGGACTTCGGCAAGGAACTGTTTCTCTTCGTCGTTGAAGGAAAGAATCATGCTAAGGCGTGGCCCTCCTCGGGCGCAAAGAAAGGCAGTTTGTGCGAGACGACAAGACTATACACCACCACATTCGATCACGAATCCCACTCCACGGTGGGAGAGGGGACGATGAAGAATGAATCCGCGCCGGGGAGTTGCTGCGCGGGCTCGCTGCGGACCCCCGTAACGTGGCCCGGGCCGGTCCAAAGCCGCTGCTCGAACTCGTCCAGAGACGACGATGCCTCGTGCCCTGCCATACAGCCGACCGAACCGTCCTGGCCGTTCCACACTTCGCCGACGAGTCCGAGCCGAAGGGCCTGACGAAGGACGAAGGCGCGAAAACCGACACCCTGTACGCGCCCATCGATTCGGAAGCGGCGCCAGTGCACTCAGCGGATTTTGAACGCATCCTGAGCGCGCGCGACTTCGGAGGCGGTCGCGTTTGTGAGGACTTCGATCGCGTCCTCGCGGACGCCCGCCAGCTCGAGCACTTCCGGCTGAATCTCCGCCGGATCTTCCGGAGACTGGTTCGGACAGCCGCTCCGCACCGCGATCGCGTGGGCCACGGCCACCATGCACGTCTCCTTCTGGTGAGAGACAGCGTCGAGGGGGTGGGAGTGGAACTGGATCGAATCGCGAATGAGGTCGCCGAACATCCAGCGTTCGGCGAGAACCCCGCCGACGTCCGAGGTGTCGAAGCCGAGGACGTGGCACAGGCAGGAGCCCAGGGAAACCTTCGTTCGCTTCGACAGAGCAAGTGCCTTGTCGAAGTCGCCAGGAGCATAGCGGTCAAGGGCCAGCATGCCCACGTCGTGGAACAGGGCCGCGGCATACATCTCCTCAGGATCGACCGTGGTCTCAAGCCTCGCGAGCAGCCTAGCGGCGACGGCTGAGGCCAGGCTGTGCCGCCAGAACTCGACCCGGTCGAACAGTTTCGTGCTCTGGCCAGCCGAGACCGCCTGCTGATAGGCAACGGACAGGACCAGCGAGCAGACAGTGCGAAGGCCGAGGATCTGAAGGGCCGAGGTGATGGAGTGGACTGGCTCCTTCATCCCGTAGTAAGCAGAGTTGGCCGCCTTCAGAACTTTGCTCGATATGGCGACTTCCTTTTCGAGGGCCTGACCGAGTTCGAGCAGGCTGGCATCATCGCTCTGGGTCATGCGCAGCACTACGCCGACTACCTGTGGGACTACCGGCAGGTTTTCGCTCCGGGCAATCTTGATGGCCAGACTGGCGATTTCCACCCAGTCGGATTATCGGCGCCTCGGCGCCCCGTCCCCATCGGGTTAGGCGGGCTGGGTTCGGGCCCTTCTCTTCCGCCAGATCCACCAGGCGACGGCGACGACGGCCGAGCCCACGATGGCGTAGTCCACGATGTGGAAGTACTCCCGGATCTGGGGCCGGTACTCCTGGAAGTACATTCCGACGGCGGCGAGACCGTAGCACCAGGGTAGTGAGCCGGCAAAGCTGAGACCGAGGAACGGCCAGAACCTCACCCTGTGGATGCCAGCGGGCAGGGAGATGAACGTCCGGATGATGGGCAAGAACCTCGCGAGGAACGCCGCCCACTGGCCGTACTTGGCGAACCACTCGTCGGCATGTGCCAGCTCCTTCTCCCGGATCAGCACGTACTTCCCGTACTTGACCAGGAGAGCGCGGCCGCCGGATGCGCCGACCCAGTAGGCTCCCGCGCTGCCCACGGCGCAGCCGAGGGCTCCTGCGATGCTGGCGAGATGGAAGTTCATCAGCCCCTTTTGCGAGAGCATTCCGGCGAACGGCATCACCAACTCGCTGGGCACGGGCAGGCAGGCGCTCTCAAGGGCCATCAGACCGACGACGGCGGCATAGCCGCCGCTTTCCATGATCGGATTGATAATCCGCTCCAGAAATGCGAGGACGCTCTCGAACATCCTAAGCCGAGACCGCCTCGGGCAGATTGGACTTTTCTGCGTTCGCCCCGGACTCCTGCTCGAGCACCGCGCGAAGTGCGGTCAACGCGACTTCGATGTGGGTGTCGTCCGGCTCGCGAGTCGTGAGGTACTGCGTCATCAGGCCGGGCCAAAACGCCCCTTTCATCCAAACCTGGTTTCGAAACTTCCCTGCGATCTTGAGGGCCTCGTAACTGATGCCTGCGATGACGGGCAGAAGCAGGATCTCGATACCGACGCGCGTAAGCGTGTTGACGATATTCGCCACAAAACCGCTGTTCGGTGGGAAGGCGTCTGCCAAGGGATATCGAGGCACAAACGTGAACGCGAGCAGCGAGAGGAGTAGGACGATAATGGCGAAACTGGTTCCGCATCGCGGGTGAAGCCTTGTGCGCTGCTTGCAGCTTTCAAGCGTGAGTTCTGCGTCATCCTCCATGGTGTTAATCGCTTTGTGTTCCGCGCCGTGATATTGGAATAGGGCGCGAATCGGAGCGTACAGGCCAATGATGCCGATGTAGGCGAGGAAGAATAGGATCTTCAGCACTCCCGCGACGAAGTTCTTCATCGTCGGGTCCTTCAGGCCGATGCCGTCCAGATATTCCGTGATGAAGTTGGGGCTGATGACGAAGAGAAACACTCCAAGCGCGAGGCCGACGATCATCGCTCCAACGATGCTCGCCGTGCCGACGGAGTTGATGGAACCGGAGGCGCGGGGCCGGACCACTTCGGATCCCTCGGGGGACTTTGTTACCAGATGGCCCGACTCATCGCTGGGCGCTTCGACAATCAGCGAACTTCCGTCCGCAGCGGGCTGAACGTCTTCGCGCTTTTGAAACTCCGGCGCGAGCTGAACGTCGCCAGAGAACCGCATCGCTCGAATTCCAAGAGCCATCGAGTCGAGCAGAGCGAACGTTCCGCGAAGGAACGGCGCCCTGAGCCACCTTTGCCGACCGATCCAAGTCTTCTCGATAGGCTCGCTGTGCAACACGATCTGTCCGTTGGGTGCACGACACGCGACGCTGTAATGTCGAGGGGAGCGCATCATCACGCCCTCAAGGATGGCTTGGCCGCCGTACTGGAGATATTCGCCTTTCGGCATGGAGCAGTAAGTATAGCTTCGGCGCAGCGGGCCGATTCGCACAGTCCCGGGCACGCCGAAGCTGAAAGACCCGCTAATTTAGGTCGAACACCAGGGGTCCATCCCAGTCGGGTTCGGTCTCTCCTGCCAAAAACCGCCCGTATTTGTCGAAAACCGCGACTCGTGCTTTCCCGGTATCCGGCCTGAGGAGAGTTTTGCCCAGCCCGATTGCGCACTGGCCTCCATTCGGCAAGTCAACGAGAGCGAGCGCGCCGCCTTCGTTCAGGTTGATGGTGACTCCGTGGTATTCCAAAAGGTCTCCCGTGAGCCGAAATCCGATCTGGCCGCAGAAATCTCGCATGACCGAAAGTGATTCCGGAGAGGCCACGATTAGGCAGCCGTCAAGATTCTCGGGCAGTTTGTCGAGAGCGCGCCCGCCCACGCCCTGCAGCCAGTCCGACGTCTTTGGGTCGGTAAATCTGCGGAGAGACCTCAACTCTGAACGCAGACTTGACGGGGGATCGTCAGTGTATTCACGGAGCATCCGTCTGTGCGGGTCGAAAGAGATCCGGACAACCTTGCCTTCCACTGGAATCGAAAACTCGTAACGACCGGTCTCGACTTTTCGCTGTGTGATGTCCGCGCGCATGTGCAACATCTCGCCGGACTCTGTGCGCAAAAGAACGTCGAGAGTGAGCCTGTAATCGTCGCCTGTGAACACCGTTTCGCCGCGTATTTCGCCATCCAACAGTCGGACCTTCTCAATCTTGAACCTCGCCCAACCCGGCCTCCTGAGCCACTGATCGAAGAACCAACCCAGGTCTCGCTTTGTCGCGCGCGCGACGGCCACCTCGAAGTCTTCCCATTCGGCAGGTTCGCCGGTCTTGTGGGATCGAAGCCATTCTCTCATCGAATTCAGCATCCCCTCGGTGCCAATCTCGGCTTCGAGCATCTGCAAGACGTCTGCCCCCTTGCCGTAACCGAGTGCGGACGCAACGGGCCCCGCATCCACACCGGAAGATGCAACGCGCCCGCCCGAGTACGCAGCGGAAGGCGTTGCGTCACTGACGAATGCGAGGCGTCGGTCTTCGCGGACTCCAGGCGCCCCCTCCCGCTCGAACAGGCCGCTGCAATAGACAGCAAAACTCTCGTTCCAAAACGAACGAAGGTAGGTGTTGGGCAGCATGCCACCGAACCAAGTGTGGGCAGGTTCGTGCGCGTCCACGCCAGGGAGTCCACCTCCATACGTCGCGAACGAATACGCCTCGAGCGCCCCGCCTCCGTAGCGCGGCGTGACTAACGCGCCAAATGACTTCCACGGATACGGCCTCAGGCGGTCATAGAACTTGAAGATGTCCGCGTACAGTTGTGACTGAATCTCCATCGCGGTCTGGCTCATCGTCGAACTCGCAACCCAAAACTCGCGGCCGTCGATCTCTGCCTTCACGACCCTGTATGGCCCAGCCGAGAGGCTGAAGTACACGGCGGGCATGTCCATCCGATAGACGTATCGAACGCCGCCCCCCCCCTCCGTCTTCGAAACGAGTTCGCCTTGAGCGATCGCGTGCCAACCAGATGGGACGGCGATGGCCGCAACATACGTGGCAGGGAGTCTCCCAATCATCGGATACCAGTAGTCGTTGGTGAGTTGAGCCTCGTCCTTCGAGATGCTCCCCGCGTACATGGGCATCTTCGCGTTGCCAACGTACTCCAGGATGACTTGCTTCGGTCGTTCCTTTCCGAGATCGAGTGCAACCACACCTCCAGCCTGGCTGAAGTTGATGTCCTTGCCATCCTCTCTTCGCGCTGCGGTCACTTTGTAGCATGGAGACATTCTCATCCAGCACACGTCGTCGGAATTCGGCGACGACTCGAGCGTGACCTTGTCGACAATTCGTGCCTCCAACTTCGACAAGTCGAATGCAATGTCGAATTCGTGGTGTCGAATCCGATGGCCCTGCGTCAACGATTCTGGTACTCGGTGCCCGATTTTGCCGTCTTCGATCGGGAAGACCTGATCGCCATAGTCCTGGCTCGTCAGGTCGGTCGTGATGACTACGTATTCCTTGCCGGTGCGCGGAAGCCGGAGCAGTTCCGCCTTCCAGCCCCGCTCTCCAACGCCGTACGCGCCGCTACGACTCAAGAAGAAGAACTCCGCTGCCGAGGTTCCGACACAGTAGGTTGAGAGTCCGCTCGCGTCGCGCGCCCGCACGAGTTTGTCAATCGCCGCGATGTCGATTTGTGGGGCCGCGAGAAGCATCGCGGGCAGAAGCGAGAAGAGCATCGCGAGATTATGTCCTCTGGCCGCCGAGTAGAATCGCCCGGTGCTTTTGGAGGCGGCACAGATTCAGAAGTCGTACGGGGCTAAAGTAGTTCTGACGAACGCGTCTTTGCGCGTCGGTTACGGGGAGCGCGTCGCGCTTGTGGGAAGGAACGGCTGTGGGAAGACCTCTCTCCTTCGAATTCTCCTTGGCGAGATCGAGCCAGACAAGGGGACGGTGATCCGCCACCGCGGATGCAGGATCGGAGTCCTTCGCCAGAACGTCGAGGAGAGCCCTCTTCATCTCACGGTTCGCGCGGCCGCTTCGATGGCGCGCAGCGAGCAGATGCAGACGAAGGCACGCCTGTCGGAACTCGAGGCCCAAATGAGCGCAGGCGAAAGCGTCGATCTCGAGGAATACGCAAACCTTCACGAAAGGCTGCTGGAGACTGGTGCATACGATGCAGAACGAGAGATCGACTCCGTGCTGTCGCGGCTGGGGTTCACGCACGATGACATGGGGAGGCCGATTGCGCAACTGAGCGGCGGCCAACGCACTCGCCTCCTTCTCGGCACACTGTTGCTGGAACAGCCGGACCTGCTGATTCTCGACGAACCCACGAACCACCTCGACATCGAAGCAGTTGAGTGGTTGGAGAATTGGCTCGTTCAACATAGGATTGCAGCGGTGATTGTCTCGCATGATCGCGACTTCCTCCAGAACACGGCGGACAGAATTGTCGAACTTGAGAACGGCAAGACGCGAGAATGGCCCGGACCCTTTGATCACTTCTTGCGGCTGCGGGAAGAGGATCGCCAGCGCGCGGCGCGCATCGCGCGAACGGAAGCGGCCAAAGCAGCGAAACTCGACGAATTCGTTCGCAGGTTCATGAACAGCGAGAGGACAGCCCAGGCCAAGGGCAGGCTACGGCTGCTGAATCGCCTCAACGCGAATCGAATGAACGTGCCGACGGATCAGCGTTCGATGAGCGTCGGGTTTGGAAGCCCCACTCGCTCCGGCGACATTGTGATCCGGTGCGAGAAGTTGAGCGTATCGTTCGACAGCCAGGTCGTGTTTCACGATCTCGACTGGATCGTGATGCGCGGCGAGCGGTGGGGAGTCGTCGGCCCGAACGGGTGCGGGAAGTCCACTCTGCTGCGCGCGTTGGTTCAGGAGTTGGCGCCGACGAATGGGCTCGCGCGGCTCGGGTCGAAAGTTCAGGTGGGCTACTTTTCACAGGACCTCGATCTGTTCGAACTCACCGACACGCCGATGGACGTTCTTTGCGGTGACTTGGGTATGGAGATTCAGCCCGCGAGAAACCTGCTCGGACGACTCTTGATCACAGGCGACCAAGCGTTTCAGACCATTGGCAGCATGAGCGGTGGAGAGCGCAATAAGCTCGCGCTCGCTTGCCTCACGGCGATGAATCCGAATCTGCTGATCCTCGACGAGCCCACGAACCACCTCGACTTCGACTCGCGCCAAGCGCTAATCAACGTGCTCGCGGAGTTCAAGGGCACGCTCGTCGTGGCATCCCACGATCGCTGGCTGCTGCGCGAAGTCACGAACCGGACTCTCGAATTCGGTGCATTCGGCATCCTCAAGAAATTGGAGGGGTATTCGCGGCCCATCGCAGACGGTGGCAACCAAGAACAGGTCGTCAATGCCAAGAAGAGAAGCACGAAGTCGTCCGGCGGGAGACCGGTGCAGTTCGCCTGGAGAGAGCCGATGAGCGCCCACGAACTGAGCAAGTCCATCGTAAGGAAGCGAACGGAATTGGAGCGCGCGGAGTCGCGAGTCCATGCGCTCGAAGCGGAAATCGCACACCTCGAGGCTCAGTTGGCCACCCCCCCTGATGACGCTTCGCTCTTCGAACTGACACTTCGGCACAAGGACCTCGTCACATCGCTCGGTCAGGCGTTCGAAGCGTGGGAGACTGTCGGAACAGAACTCGACGAACTGGAGAAACTGCAGAACTCGCGGCAGAGGTAGACCCGTTCGCGTCACAATGCCGTTCGTGGCCGAACTCTTCGAACCGGCGTCGGACGAAGAAGTGAGAGACGCCTTACTGTCTCATGGCCCGGTGGCGATACGCGGATTGGGAACGAAGGATCTCTTTGGCTGTCCCGTGGAGTCGGACAGGGAGATTTCGACCCTCGGAATAAAGGGCATCGTGGAATGGAGCCCCGAAGATCTGGTGGTCGTGGTCAGGGCCGGAACCCCCGTTACTGAACTGCAGAGCGAGTTGGCTTCGAAAGGCCAGTGCATTCCACTTCCGAGCGCGTCCGATGCGGCGACAGAATTCACTGCTGGAAAGCCCGGCACGGTGGGAGGCCTGGTTTCCGCGAACCTGCCGACGCGATGGGACTCCGTTTCCCGCGGCGTCCGATACTGGGTTCTCGGGGTGCGCGCCGTTCTGGCTGACGGGCGAATCGCTCGCGCTGGCAGCAAAGCCGTCAAGAACGTTGCCGGTTACGACTCGCAGAAACTGTTCATTGGAGCCTGGGGAACGATGGGAGTGTTGACGGAGGTCATCTTTCGCACGTTCCCAATCGCTCGATTTTCAGGCGAACCGGAGTGCATCGAGAGGATAGGCGATTGGAGTCCCGGTCGGAGGCCGGTCATCGCGCGCGTGCCGAGGGTTTCGCTGGCGGGCGCAAGCCTCCGTCTTAATTCAGGAGGTGTCGTCGACCACTCGGAAGGGACTCTCTGGACGGACTACTCGAAGAAGCTTCAGTCTTACGTCGAAAAATCTGGCGGGTGGATTCTGTGTGCTGGCATGGGTCGCTCGAATTTTCCGATTCACGGCCCTCAGACAGACCTCATGTGCGCGCTGAAGCAGCGCATCGATCCTCACCGCAAAATCAACCCGGGACGACTGGGGGTCTTTTAGAATGAGCGAAAGAACGAGCGAACTCGACGAGCTCCATGAGGCGGCGACGAAGTGCATTCGATGCGGGTTCTGCCTCGAAGCCTGCCCAACGTTTGTTCTTACAGGACGCGAGACCGAATCCCCGAGAGGGCGAATCTACCTCGTTCGATCTGCGGTCGAGGGAGAGGTGCGGTGGGACGAAGACGTGTCGCTGCCTCTTGAGAGTTGCCTCGGCTGCAGAGCGTGCGAGACGGCGTGCCCGAGCGGCGTGAAGTACGGCCAAATCTTTGAAGGCGCAAGGGCGACACTGACTGGGTTATCTCGAATGCAGGGCCTCGCCGAGAGAGCGAAGAGGGCGATGCTCAGCACCGTCTCCGACACTCGAAAGATGCGTTTCTTAGCGAACCTGGGAGAGTTTCTCCCGTCGCGGAAGATTCCGAGGTTTCTTGGACGCCTCGTCTCACGTGGAGAGGAACCCGAAGCGCGAATTCCTGAACCGGAACGACGAGAGTGGCCGCAGGGGCGCACCTTCGCGACAGCGTCCAGCGCGTACTTCCTGGAGGGCTGCGCGATGGACGCACTCTTCGGGCGAACGAACGCGGCGACGCGATTCTTGCTGCGACGGCACGGGGTCGAGCCGATTTCACTGAGGCGAGTTTGCTGCGGCGCGCTGCACTTGCACGCCGGCGAGCAGTCGGAAGCGAGAGAGCGTGCGAAGCGACTGATAAGCGAGTGCCGTCAGCCGATCCCCGTCATCACGAACTCAGCCGGATGCGGAAGCGCGATGAAGGAGTACGGGCACTTGCTGGCTCACGAACCAAGTTGGAGCGAATCCGCAAAGGCGTTTGCGGCGCGGGTTCGCGACATCTCGGAATTCATCGCGGGCATCGGGTTTCAACCACCGGATTCGGGACGGCGAATTCGCGTTGCGTATCACGACGCGTGCCACCTTGCGCACGGCCAGGGCGTTCGGAGTCAGCCACGCGACCTACTCCGCGCGATTCCAGGTGTGGAGTTAGTCGAACTCCAGGAATCGGATCGATGCTGCGGGAGCGCAGGCGTGTACAACCTCACTCACCCTGGACTCGCCCGCAAACTCCTCGACAGGAAGTGGCAGTTCATCGAGAGGTCTCGTGTAGACGCGGTCGTGACGGGGAACCCCGGCTGCCTCGCCTGGATAAGGCAGGCTGCAGAAGAGCGCGGATCGCATGTGAGAGTCGTTCACACGGCGCGGTTCCTGGCCGAGTCTTATCTATCGGAGGATGAACGCGAAGCGCTCGCCGATTAGCCGCTCTTCTTCTCTTCTGCTAACTTTCGCCCTTCGATCGCGTTCTTCTCGATGTATTCCTTCCATTGGGTGGGAACATCGGTGTCCACGAAGATCGCCGTCACGGGGCACTCCGGCTCGCAGAGGCCGCAGTCGATGCACTCATCCGGATTGATGTAGAGCATGTCGTCGGCTTCGTAGATGCAGTCCACGGGACAAACGGTCACGCAGGATTTGTCCTTGACGCCAATACAGGGCTCAGTTATCACGTAAGGCATATCGTGGGCGCCTCGCGGGCTGTCGCGGCCCGTCTTCCGGCGCCGCGAATCTACCCCGAATCGAGTCCGGGGAGTAACATCCGATAGGTATGCGAGCCGCGGTTCTCGGAGGCGGGTCTTGGGGGACGGCGCTCTCCCTCGTTCTCGCACGAAACGGCAATGAGGTGGTTCTCTGGGGCCGAAACTCGGCGGAAGCCGAGGCGATCCGAGTCCATCGCGAGAACCGCAAGTACCTCCCCGGCTTCGAACTGCCCGCGTCCGTCGAAGTCACGACCCAGCCGCCGACGACCTGCGACATGTGGGTGATCGCCGTCCCGAGCGCGGCGGTCCGCGAGGTATGCGCTCTACTCCCTCAAGATCCAGGCCCGGTCGTTCTGGCGGCGAAGGGCCTCGAACCCGGCTCAGGGAAGCGAATGACTCAAGTGCTTGCCGAGGAGCGGCCAGGCACATCTGGTTTGATTCTCAGCGGCCCGAATCTGGCGATCGAGATCGCGAGGGGCGTCCCCTCGGCGACTGTCATCGCCGGGAGAGACCTCGATCTGGCGGACTGGGCACGGGCTCGGTTCATGGCTCCGACGTTTCGCGTGTACACCAATCCTGACGTTGTCGGCGTTGAGCTCGGAGGCGCGCTGAAGAACGTGCTCGCGGTCGGCGCGGGCATGAGCGACGGTCTCGGATTCGGCGACAACACGAAGGCGGCCCTCCTATCGCGTGGGCTCCGCGAGATGGCGACCATCGGGATGGAGTTGGGCGCCGAGATGGCGACGTTCATGGGGCTGAGTGGATTCGGCGACCTGTTCGCCACGGCGGTGAGTTCTCTCAGCCGTAACTACCGCGTCGGCCGTTTGCTCGCTCAGGGCTCCACCCTCGATGCCGCGCTGCGCGAAATCGGCCAGGTCGCGGAGGGCGTTCCGACCAGCGAGGCGGCCGTCCGGCTTGCGCAAGAGGCTCGAGTGGAGGCGCCGCTGCACGAGGCGATTCACGCCGTGCTTTGCGGGGAACTGCGACCCCAAGACGCAGTTCGTTCGTTGATGGAGAGAACGCCTCGCGTCGAGATTTAGGGGACTCCCGCCGGCGCCGCAGCCTCCCGTATTTCAATGCCGTACAGACGGCCCGCTCCAGGCGCCTTGCTGACAAACCGAATGAAGCGGCCCAGCATGGGTCTTCGGCGATAAGCGACCGAGCGAACGCCGAAGTCCTTCGGATCGATCTCGCGGTCGAACGTCATCGCATCGCGAAAGTCGATTTCCGATGCGAACCTCAAGGCTTCGTTTGCGCGCGATCCGGTTGTGTACACAAGGATGTCGAACTGCCGCCAGAAGGCATTCGTGTCTCCCGACATGACGAGTTTGATTTCTGCGATCTGTCGGTCGCGGCCGATGTCGATCTCAAACCAATCGCCCTCATCTGATCCGGCTTCATACGCAGTCTTTGGATCGCCGTCGAGCAACCGGGCGAGGTTCTCGGGGTCGGAGCCTCTCTTGTCGATGGCGACTTTGTTCTTCGCCCATTCCCTCGGGTCGATCGGGCGCGGACATATGTTGAAACGCAACTCAAAAACGAAAGCAGACTTGTTGCCGCGCGCGTAAGCATCGAATAGTTGCCACGCCTTGAGCCAGGCCCATTCGGTTTGTCCCGCGACGTCCAGCCGAGCGAGCAGCACGCCATTCGAGCCGACGACGTCGAGGCGTCCGAACGGATTCGGTCGAAGCGTGTGGCCCGTTTCTGTGGTGAAAGGCTCGTCGAGGCCGGTCGGCCGCGCGGGGAGGATCACGGTACCGCCCTCGATTTCCGCCTCGAAATCCGGTGGTCCGTCTTGGATGGCTCCGTTCTTCATTTGGTAGAACGAGACTCGTCCCGAAGGGATGGGACCGCCGCTGCGATCCACGCACCGCGCAAGTACGACTTGGGGCATCGAGTAGAGGAACTCGCCATAGAAGCCACGGCGGTAGCCGAGGTTCATGTTGAGCGCGGCCACGTCGGTCAGAGCGTAAAGGTCTGTCGCTTCGAACAGCGGCCCCGTCGAGACGATTGTGTCGATCGGCTGATTCGGAATGGGTAGACCTACCGGCACGAGGGCTTCGTTCCGCGTGTCGCCACCTCCCATGAGGCCTCCCGCCACGTCAAACCTGCCGCGCGTGATGACATGCTCGCCGACTTTCAAACGGACTTTCCCCCCCTCGCCGCTCGGCAGCGAAGGGTCGACGTTCATCTGGTAGAGATCAATGAGACCGATCTGGTGGCTGCACTCATGGATGAGCGCTCGGTCGGCCTTCGCGCGCACGTCGTTGATGTAACCCGCTGCGTTGCCGAATGAGGAATCGAATCCCCACTCTCCGTCATAGATCAGCGTGGGAGAGTCGTTTGGAAGATGCGCACCCCCGGCAAGGATTCCATTGTCCACGATCGTGATGCGACCTACCCTCACGCGTTCGCGACAACCGTCTTGAGCGAAACTGAAGCGACTCTGCGCGAGGAATACGTCATTCCAAATGCGAAATTGCCATTGAATCCAGTCCTCGAAGCTCCGAGTGCCGGTTCCGCTAACGCCTTTGGCGAACTCTTCGTAAAACCCCTTGTCTACCCAGATGCCCAGATTCAGAGCGCACGCCTGAATCTCCAGGTAGTTGTTCCCTTTGGACGCATCCGCAGACGCGGGCTCGACTTGAAATGAGATGGGTTGCGTCCGATGATCCTTGTGGGCGTTTTTGAATTTCGTCTTCCATTCGATGCGCCTGCTCTCTCCCGGAGCGAGTGGCTGAGATACTTCGCCCGAAGAACTCGATTCGTCGTTCTCCGCAAACTCGTAGCGAAAACCGCCCGATGCCGAGGTGCCTACGTTCTTGATGACAGCGGTGTAAGTGACCTCTTCTCCATCCGCAGGCCACTTCTGTTCGTTCGCGGATCCTGGATTCATCATCACGCCGGACTCATGTCCTGCGACTTCCTTCCGAACGTACGCATCGCCACGGTTGTCATAGCGCTTATACTCAGGTGATCGCTCGATGCAGACGACGCTCAGATCCGCGCCACCTGCCGGCTCGGAGGGCGCCGTCTGAAGGATGAGTTTCGGCCGCCCATATCGCGACTGCGCTGAGTTGCCCGCTGCGCTTCCTGAAAAGTCAATGCTCCATCCCCAGTTGTCGAACCAACGTTCGTACATGTCTTGCACGTCGGCTTCCAAACCGGTGAAGACGAGTTCTGCGGTGTCGCGCGCGACGGTGACGGTCGCTGACGCTTTAGAGTCCACGAATTTCTCGCCGCCCCTCTGCCAACGCCTGGGAGCGTCGAACGCGTTGAAGAACTGATAGACCCAAGTCGTGGCTCCGTGCAGAGGCGTCGCCTGTCGCTCGCCGAATCCTGGGCCCTCGTTCCATCTCGCATGAAACCTCTTTAGCACCGCTTCCCCGGCCTTGCTCACGTGTTCGAGTTGAATCACGAGTTTGGCGGACAGGATCCGGCGGTTCGGACCGATCGCTCGCTCCAAGTCTGCAAACCGGATTAGAACTCTGCCTCCATCACCGAGCCAAAGGACGCTGCCCTGTCCGAAAGAGCGCTCCGGGTATTTCGGATCCAGGACCGTGTCCTCGGAGGACCAGTACCTTGTGTGCGGGTCTTGAGTCAGGGCGGCGCCTCGACTGAGTTCGACGGTGGTCGTCTGGAGGCCCAACGCAGCGATGAGCGCGGTCACAAACATCGTAACGAGTTTCGACGGCGCTCGCCGATTTCCTACGTCGTTTAGGTTCGGATTTGCGAGACGATGTGCTCGACGGCCCGACGAAGTTGAGGGTCTTTCTCCGGGTTGCCGAACACGACCGTGTCGCCGTCCTTGTACTCTACTGTGATGTCCGGCGCGATCCCGCCGCTTACGTAGTTGCCGTCCTGATCTTCGACTCGTTGGATCGAAGCGCCGCTCGGAAGATAGTATCGCGCCACGGTGATCTTGACTTGGGCGCCACCGGGCATGTCCACAACGTCCTGCACCACTGCCTTGCCGTATGTGTGTGCGCCGACAAGGGTTGCCGCGTTGTAGTCTCTCATCGCTCCCGCGAAGATTTCTGCCGCCGATGCCGTGTTCTCGTCTATCAAAAGGACGATTGGATAGGAGTGATCGAGGGCGAAGCCGGATGGGCTGTAGAAGTCGTCGGAGCGTCCGTTACGGTCGCGGATGGAGACGATCAGTCGGTCGTCTAGGAAGCGCGCCGCCATTTCAACTGCTGCCCGGAGCAGCCCTCCGGGATTTCCGCGGAGGTCGATGATGAGGCCGCTGATGCCCGCCTCTTGCAGCGCGGAGAGTTCTTCATCGAATTGCTCTACGATGGTCTCCGAGAAGGAGCGCACTTCGAGTCGGCCCACTTTCTCGGAATCTAGTCCGGCAACGCCGGTGATGACTTCCGAATAGACGTCTTGAATGTGAACGATTGCTCGGACGACCCGAAACGTCTTGGTTTCCTTCGTCTTCTCCCTGAACATCGTCAGCGAAACCTCAGAGCCCGGTTCGCCACGAATCAGTTTTACGATCTCTTCGATGTCCTCGCCCGCGATGTTGACGCCGTTAACTTTGAGGATCACGTCCTCCGTCTTCACGCCGGCTGTTGCCGCGGGACTGTTCTTGAAAACGCGTCGCACCCTTGCGCCCAGAGGGTCTTTAGAAAGTTCTGCGCCAATTCCACCGCTCCCGATGAAGACTCCGCGATTCCGCTCGTCGAAGCGTTCCGCTTCCTGAGGAGGCATCAGCACGGTATAAGGGTCGCGAAGTGCGCCGAGCATTCCCTGCACTGCGGCGAACGTCAACCTCTCTCGATCCGGTTTGCCGTAGAAGCCGTTGTCAATCGCGCGGATCGCCCTGCTAAAGGCCCGCGTCGGATCGAGGTCGGCTTGCTGCGTCTTGAGGCCGAGAGCGTCCGGTATGGTCGCGTACTGAGGAAGCCGCCCCGCGACTGCATCTCTCCAACCGTATCCGACCATGAGCCCCATCGAGAAGAGGCCGAGGAGACCCGCGAAGAACACGACTCGAGCCAACACCCTACTTCCCCCCCCAGGTGGACTTGGAAAGCGGACGTCCTCTCAGCGAATGGTACCGCCCGGAAGTTAGAGTGAAGCCGCTGCCGTCGGGCAGTTCGTGCACATCGATCTTCAGTCCCAGTCCAAAAGTCGGCCCCCCCTCCAGCTCGAATCTGCCGGACTCCGACAGGGCGGAAGCGAACACTTCCGCAATCCTCGCCGTACCGGAGTTGACCAGAACCTTGCCCTTTACGGATGGGTCGCCACGACCGACAATGCGAAGTTCACGCGGCGGCGCGCCGGGCTCGGTCTCCAGTTTCGCGTATGCGCCAGGCTCCAGCAGCAATTCCAGGCACTCTTCCATCGCAGTTACGGACCCGCCGTAATTGTCGCGAAGGTCGAGAATCACTCCTGTTCGGTTTTGCAGAAACTCACGCAAACGCTCTGGTGTCTCATCTGTAAACAGGCGGATCGCGAGGGTGTTGCCCGAAGGTGCTTGCGGTTGAAGGTTGAAGCCGGTACGCTGTGCCTTGACCTTTAGCGGCTTGCCGGCTCGTATCACGATGAGATCCACAGCCTCGCCGTTCGTCTGAAGTTTGTCGATCGCTTCGATGACCGATATCATCGATTCGAACCGGCGCCGAGCGTCTTCGAACAGGGCGTCAAACTCTTCTCGCGTCAGTTTGCCTTGACCGACCATCGTGCTCGCGACGGTCAACTCATCAAAAAGCGATCGGCTCGCCACCCAAGAGCCAGAGATCTCTTCGATCACGTCACCGCTCTTCAGCCCGGCTTTCGCCGCAGGGCTCCCTTGGGGAACGGAGACGATCGTGACGGGAAGTTGGGGATGCTCTTCCGTCCCGGACACGAGGATCGCCACGTCTGCGCCGATTCCCGACAGCCTTCCTTCGAGGCCATCGCGAAACCGCTTGAACTGTTCCGGATCGTAGTAGCGCGAGCCTGGGTCGCGCAGTTCGCCGAGAAGCGACTCGAGCGCTCCGCGCGCTAGTCCCGTTTCGTCGATTACCTTGTCAACGTATTGGCTTTCGACGATGCGGCGAACATCATCGAAGTAGGCGGTCGAACTGCGCCCACCCAGGGGCCGCGCAGTGTCGGTTCGTCCGTCCGCCGATGCGACGTATTCGGACTCCGCGTTATCGGGGAAGATGCCCTGATCCGCCTCGTACTTGTTGCGAAGGAGCCAGCCCGTCGCGATGCCCGCGAATCCGACAAGGAAAAAAGTCGCTAAGAAGAGGGTCGATCTGCGGGACAAGTTGGCGCTTCCTTAAACTGGGTGTTGCTTACGTGCTCGGCGCGCCTGTGCACTCACCGAGTTCTCGTATCTTCTGAACCCTTCGCACGTGGCGGGGTTCCATGCTCGGGGCCGCGCTCAGGAACGCTTCGAGGATTTTGACCGCTTCGTCCGGCTCGATGAGTCGCGCGCCCAGGCAGAGGACGTTCGCGTGGTTGTGCTCGCGCGTCAGCCGAGCCGACTCCTCGTTCCAGGCAACGGCCGCTCGAATCTCCGGGCACTTGTTGGCGGCCATCGACATGCCGATGCCCGTGCCGCAGATGAGAACTCCAAAGTCGGCTTCCCCTTTGGAGACCCGGCGGGCGACTTCGCGGGCCGCATCAGGGTAGTCGTAGGCGGTCTCATCGGTCGCGCCGTACTCGGAGACTGCGTATCCGAGGTCGACGAGGCGCGTGGTCAAAATGCGCCGGAGGGCAAATCCAGCGTGGTCCGATCCGAGCACGACGGTCCTCATCTCCTTATCTCCGATACGAGTTTGCGCACCTCAGCGTCGCGGTGCGAGGCGAGGCGATCCAGAAACCCAGCAGGCAACCGCAATTTTCCTGCCTTACCGGCCGAGAGCAGAGGAATGAGGACCTGACGGTAGTTCTCCCTCTCCCAAGCCTGGGCAGCAGCAGCGACGGCAGCCGGGTCTATTGTCAGGAGGGCCTGCACGGCCGCCGCTCGCACATCGGGGTCGGGATCTGTGAGCAACGGCGAAACTTGAGGTGCGTGCTGAGGCGAAGGCTGACTTGCGAGCTCTTCGAGGATGATCCGTCGAATGTCCGGATCGTCCTCCTTGAGGCCGATGTAGCCTCGCGACCGGAGCACGGGGTCCGCGCTCCTCGTCAACTTCGCGTAACTGACGGCGCGAACACGGTTGGACTCGTCATTGACGCTCCCGAATTCGACCTGCCGCGCGGCGGGATCGAAGGCGACGTCGGCGAGTCGCGTGACCTCCCATCGGTTGAACGGATCGACGTCGTGGATGAAGGTCATCAGCGCGCCTTGAGCGGCTTCGCCAGGGATCTGGCCGATGCCCTGGGCGCCGGCTCTGCGGCCTAAGGCGGACGAGCAGGCGAACATCACGATCAGGTCTTTCAGGTACTTAGGATCCTTTCTGGTACCGAGTTGCAGGGCGGCTTCGGCGGCTGGCAGGTCGCCGTACCTTCGCGTTCTCGGCATTTCGGCCAGCGCTGCCCATGCCTCTTCCGTGTCCTGGTAGGCGAGCGCCCGTGCGGCCCACATCCCGATGCGCGGCTCGGCGTCTGCGACCATTCTTCGCACGAGATCCGGCACGACCTCCGGGAGTTTCACGCGGGTGAACGCCCGGACCGCGTTGAGTCGGACCAATGGAGAAGTGTCGGCGAGCAGAGCACGCACCGCTGTGATCTCTTCAGGCGAGGACTCGGCCTTTAGGTTTGCGGCGGCTCTTGCTCGCTCGCGCAGGTCTGTCGAAGTTGGATTCGCCCCCCCCTTGATCTCCGTATCGGGATCCGTCTCGACCTGCGGCGCGAACGACGAAGCGTTCGGCGAGGAGGCGATGCGAACCTCGTCTACGAAGTGTTCGCTGCGGAAGTCTCCGTGCCACTGGTTGCTGCTGAACTGGCGAGTGTCGCCGAATCCTATGTCAACCACGACGTGAGGGCCTGGCCCCGCAGCGGCAGCGAGCGCTGCACCCAAATCGTACACGACTCTGTGCCACTGGCCGTCGGGAATGAACGACGCGCGTGGCAGTTCCACGCTCTCCCCCCATTGCTCATGATAGGGACCGGCGAGCATCACCACATACCGCTTCCCATTCGAGAGCGTGACGGCGAGGCCGACGTTGTGATGGGCGGTCGTCTTCAAGTAGAAGTCGAGGATCGGGTAGTCGGCTGCGTCGTACCCCATGTTGTCGGGAGCGAGCGCTCCGCTCTCCGAGCGTTTGCCGAAGAAGTTAACTCGGCCCCACAGCGAACCGCCTGTGTCCAAGATTCGCAGACAGTTGCCGTTGACCCCCCCCGAGACGGTCGAGACTTCCCATCCATTCCGATCCGCCCGAGGTTCACCCCAGGTGCCCACGCCGCTTTCGAAGGTCTCCTCCGTGAGGAGACCCGGGCCCTGCCGGAAGAGGCTCAGCCTCTGTGTGTCCACGGGAGCTGCGGAACCGGCGACGCGAATGTCGAGGGCGATTTCGAATTGTCCGAATGTCGCGTCAGCGGAAGCCTCCAACGTGAACGGGATCACTCGCTTTTCGCCTGCGGATAGTGAAACCTGTGGTGGCAAGCCTTGAATTGAGAATCCGGTCGGCGCGCTGGCGCTCAATTCCACAGCCTTCGCCGCGGCCGGACTCTCAAGGACGAGTTCCAGCCTATGCGTTGAAGACGAGACCCTCGCCGTGTCTTGGGCGCGGAGCGTCGAAACGACTTCTCTGCGCCAACGAACGACGAACGGTCGCTCGGAGCGCGTGCCGTCCTGCTGAACGGCCGTAACCCGCAAAAGCCTGGTGGCGGCTTCGTTCGACGTTTCACCAATCTGTCCGGCGGCGTTGATGCGAACCGCGTCGCCTTCCCAGGAGGTGACGACGTAGCGCACGTCCGACGTATCGGAACGGAATGAAACCGCTGGCGATTGTCCGACGAGCGGTTCGTCCGTGCCGGAAGTAGAAATTCTCGCCGGGCCGTTTGAGAACGAAAGGAGGTTCACCTCGCAGGCGGCGTCGTTGTTCAAGCGCGCGTCTGCGACGACCATAAAGCGTCCGTCTACTTCGATGTAGCCAAGAACGCACGGCGTACCAGGAACCAAGTTCGACAGGACGAAGTCCGCGACGTCGAAACGGACGAACAAGAGGTCGCGATCTCCGTATCCGATGCGCGCCATCGCCTCGGTTCTGAAATTGAGGTGGTTGTTCAGAGAGTGGTCGGTCGCAGAAGGAGCGGTGAGAATCGGCGTCCGGTACTTTCCTCCCGTCGGCTTTACCAGGAGAAGAGGCCCATCGCCTTGAAACGCGACCGATTCTGCGCCGATTCTGGCAGCGATGTCCTCCGGACGCAGATAGGGCAGTTTCGCCCACGGATCATCGGAGACGTCCTTCCAGTCGAACAGCCTTCCGTCGCCTCTATGGGTTTGCAGAAAGGCTTGTTCCCAGTCCGGGGACACGCGGTTCGATAATCTCTCCCACATGCCGGGGCGGACGCTGTGGAACATCAGGTCGCGGAGCCACGAAAACCAGCCGGTATAGCCGACCTCGTCAACTGAATAGCCATTGACCTCCGCCGCGTGGAGGTTTGGCGGCCAGGCGTACTCCCAGTCGCCGTATCCCCAGATGCGATAAGTGTCTTCGATCTGGTGGAACCACTCGTGCAACATCGCCTCCGTGTGGCCGATTCTCAATCCGCCTTCTCTACCGTTGGAGAGGATCACGTAAGACTGAGTCGCGTTGTTCGTGCGGCCGCCTGTGCCGCCGAAACTGTACGAGCGTGTCGCTCCGGGGTGAAAGAAGTACAGGATCGCATCGTAATCGCCGCGATTGAAGCGATTGGTGAAAAACTCATGGCCCGCGGTCCAGGGATCGTAGGTCCAGGTATCAGTCGCGGAGTAGCGCCCGTAGATCGGCTCTTCTTCGAGCGTTGCGTCGATCTGCACGTCGACTGCGCCCTGCGTGAACGCCTCGACGAGGGCTTCGTAGCGCGCGAACGTCTCCAAGCAGAACAGGACTTCCGGATTGTTGATGTAGCCGGCCTGTATCTCCATCACGCCGTCGGCACGGAGGTACTCCACTTCGGTTCGCCGAAAGATCGCAGCCCGCACCTTCCACACGTTCGTCTTTCCGCTTGCGATTCTCTGTTGCGCAGTCTCGTAGAGCGTGCGGAATTCATCCCAACCGCCTGCGCCTCGAAACGCGCGTCCGAGGTTGCCGAACTCGTTGAGTTGAATCTTCCACCCGCCCCACTCTATGGCTGGTACGTCACTCGAAAACGTAACGGGAGCCTTGGACGGAAACTTGATGTCGACCTCTTGCGCCGGTATCTGCTTTCCGTAAATGTCGCGGTATCCGAAGAACGTCTTCTTGCCGATGCTGATCCACTCGCCGGACTGCGCCTGTGCAGCGACGGCAGCATGGATCGCTAATAGAGCGGCGACTCGCAATTCGATCTTCATAAACGTGTTTCGAAAAGTCTGATGTCGAATGGACCGGCCGCGTGCCCGTCTCCTCGCGAGAAGGTCAAGGCCGAAGTCGGCTCGAGCGCGTCGAGGTCAGGTGGAAACTCGGCGATCATGTCCAGCACCACCTTGCGTATTCGTTCCGAGTTTTTCTGAAAGACCTCGAGAACGCTCTCGGCATTCACTGCTTCCGTGCCTGCGTGAACGCCAGAGTCGTAGTCAGTGATCAAGGAGATGTTCACAACCGCCATGCCGAGTTCCCGACACAGATGCGCCTCAGGGTACTGCGTCATGTTAATGACTTCCCAGCCCTGCGAATGGAACCACTGACTCTCCGCAACGCTGCTGAATCGGGGTCCCTGGATGACGACGACGGTTCCCCGCTCATGCAGGGGGATGCCGTGATCGCGAATCACTTTCGCCGCAATCTCGCGTAGGACCGCGTCATAGGTTTGCGCAGAACTTACGTGGGTCGTGATGGGGCCGTCGTAGAACGTGTCCGCACGTCCGTTTGTGCGATCTACGAACTGATCGCAGAGAACGAAGTCCCCGGGCTTGACGTGTACCTGAAGGCTGCCCGCCGCACAGGGACTGATGATAGCCTTCACTCCGAGAGCCTTCATCGCCCACACGTTTGCTCTGTAGTTGATTCTGTGGGGCGGGATGCTGTGCGACCTCCCGTGCCTGGGAAGGAAAGCGACCTTCCGTCCCGCAACTTCGGCCAAGAAGACGGAATCACTCGGTGGGCCGTACGGCGTATCCACCTTCGCTTCGCGCACATCCGTCAGCAGCGAGTAGAAACCGGAACCTCCGAAGACTCCGATTTCGGCTTGTCCCATCTCGATTTGTCCCTCCCTCGACCGGCCTACTCTCGTGACCGGACCAATTCGTCATGCACGGAATTCAGCAGGTCCGCCACCCGCGCTCCGGCTCGGAGCAAAAGATCGGGATTGACACCCACGATGTGGTGCGTCTTGCCCGCCTTCGTAGCTGCCCAAGCAGGAGATTTGTAGTAATCGTCCGGATTGTCGCTCACGAAAACGACGTCCGGGTTCCACTCCAGGATCTGCTCCGGGCTCACGGTCACGAACCGATTGCCCGTCGGCCCAACGACTTTCGCGCCTGCCTTACGGAGGATGTCGGCCTGAAAACTCTCCGTTCCTGCGACCCACGGCTTGCCCGCCCCCATGGCGACGAGGGCCACGGGCTGCGGACGAATCGGGTCGATCTCCCCCTTCTTCATTGCTTCGGTGACGCGGTCGATCTCCTTGCTCGCCGTGGATTGCGCCATGAACATATCGGCGAGGTCCCAGACGGCCTCGATCCACTCGTCTACCGAATCGATCTTGATCAGTTTGAGTTTGATCCCGAGTTCTTTCAACTTTTCCACATGCCGGGGAGCGAGGGTGGCTGCGTCCGCGACCACGAGGTCAGCCTGATTTGAGACGATCAGGTCGAAATTCGGGTCCGGGTTGGCCATGATCGGAATGTCGCGAAGAGACTCCGGGCGGTTGCAGGCTGCCGACCTCCCAATCATCGAGTTCTCGGCGTTGAGAAGGCCGAGCAGTTCGCTTGCGCTTGGGCTCAGCGAGACGACCCGGACGTACACTTGTTCCGGGTATTTGCCGCCGATCGGGTAGTGCTTTTCCTGGCAGCCGATCAACGTGACAAACAACACGGCCAGGACCGGCCAGCCTCGGCGGAGCATGGGGCTATTCTGGCACGGCACTTGCACCTTGATTGCAACCTTTCAAGCGCCGCCGAGTCCATTTAACAAGACTGCGCATCAGGAGGTGGCAGAATGACTTCAATCCTATCGTTCGTCGTCGCAGCGGCCGCAACCCTCAGCGGCACCGTTAGCGTCCAGGACGCCAAGCCTGGAAAAGTTACCGTCAGCGTCGTTCTTGCGGACGGCTCCAAGCGCCATGCCGAGCTTCAAGGGGGCGGACGTTTCGAGTTTTCAGGATTGGAGACCGGCGTCTACGAGGTCCGAATCAAGAGTGGGAAACGGACGTTCATCCTGCCCCGCGTGCTGGTCGAACCAAACGGAATCCACTTGCCGCTCGCGATGCCTCCCTCCATGAAGGAGGAGGATCGTCTGGCGGCGCTGGACGCAGCCATGGCGAGCGGCCGGAGTCAGGTGCGAGGAGGGCTCTGGCGGGAGGCGATCGAATCGCTGACCGGCGCCCTCAAATACGACTCGGGCCATGCCGCCGCCTGGGCAGAGATTTCTCTGGCTCGCGTCGGTCTCGGAGAGTTGGACGAGGCGCTTGCGGCGGCGAACATCGCCATCGCCCTCGGCCCCGACGAGGACTCCTACTTCAACAACGCTGGCTCGATCCTCTATCGCTTGGGCCGGTACGCCGAGGCTGCCGAAAGGCACCAGGCTGCAGCCGAACTCAACCCGGACGGACGAGGGGTCTACCTGTCCAACGCGGCAGCCTCCTATGTCGCCCTCGGCCGGACCTCGGACGCCATCAGGGCCTACGAGGCGGCCACGTCCGACCCGAACTGCCCTGCATCCAGCTGGTTCCACCTGGGTATCGCTCGGATGAAGAGCGGCCTAACCGAAGGCGCCATCTCCGCGCTTCAGGCTTACCTCGCCAAGGAGCCGGACGGCCCGTTCGCCGAAATCGCCAAACAGCGCATCGAGTTCCTCGGCGGATTACGGCTTCCGTAGCCGCGAAGAAGCGCGTGTATGCTACGGCGCGTGAACTCCACGCGCCGCGTCGCATTCGTCTGCGTTTCCCATCCCCACGCTGCCGGCAGGCTTCTTGCTGCGAAGTCCATCGAAGAATGCGAAGTCGCCGGCCTATGGGATCCCGACCCGGGGTGCGCGAAATCAACGGCTGAGCAATTCGGCGTGCCGCTGTTTGAGGACTTCAGCGAAGCGATTCGGCCGGACGTCGATCTCGTCATCATTGACGGCACAAATGCGCAGTGCTCCGAATTCGCCACCCTTTGCGCGCGCGAGGGCAAGGCGATTCTCGTCGAGAAGCCCGGGGCGGAGTCTCCTGCGCGCCTGGAGGAACTGGCGCAAACCGTCCACGAGACGGGGGTCTTCTGTCAGGTTGGCTACCACCTTCGCTACTCCCCGTCTGTGAGGTGGGCGCTGGAGCAACACCACTCAGGACGCATCGGACGCGTGACAACGGGTCGCTTTCACGCGGCAGTGATGAGCCCGTGGTTGACGAACGAGTGGTTCACCGACACTCGAGATCGAGGCGGCATGGTGTATCTGGACTTCTGCCACATGCTGGACCTGCTCATGCTCTTCCTGGGCGACTTGTCCGCACAGAAGTCCGTGATCTCTGCCCTCGCAGGGATGCCCCCCCACCCGTTCGAAGACTCGGCTGCGATGATTCTGCAGTTCGGTGACGTCTTGCTTGCCGGAGATGTGTGCGGTTGGGAGGCTAACGACTGGATCACGACGTGGAACATCGAACTGTACGGAACGAACGGAACCCTCGACGTCGGCATACACCCTCCGATCGCTTCACTGCTCGTCCGTGATTGGGACACGGGCGCGGAGAGCACGCATAAACACAGCACCGCCAACTTCGACGGCAATCTGAATTATCGGTATGAACTGGAGGACGCGCTCGTCTCAATCGAAAGCGGCAAGCCGCGCCACGGCTGCTCGATGGACTCCGCCCTGCGAGTCGCGCGTGCAATCGAGGACATGTATCGCGAGAACGGGCTCTGATCGCGCGATGACAAAGCGGAAAGGATGAATGGCAGGGGCGACAGGATTCGAACCCGCGACCTGCGGTTTTGGAGACCGCTGCTCTACCAGCTGAGCTACACCCCTGCGGGCGGGCGCGAATTATACCGAACGTCTCGGCGTATCCGGAAGGCCCCATAATCTACCGGTGCCGAAGGAAACCTTCGTCCGATATCACAAGAGCCGGATCCCGATCGTCGTTCCCGATGACGCGGAAGTGCTTCGGGCTCCGGAGGTTCCGGCCCTTCCGTACGCCGAGCAGGCTGTTGCCGACGCCCTCGCAAGCCCGATTGGCAGCGAGCCGCTTGCCGCGCTGCTCGAGGCGAAGAACCCGCGCAACGTCGTTATCACGATCTCCGACATCACCCGGCCCGTGCCGAACAAGTTGATCTTGCCGCCGATCCTTCGGACTCTTCACGGCGCCGGTATCCCGGAGGACCGAGTGACGATTCTCGTTGCAACCGGCATGCATCGTCCCAGCACTCCAGAAGAGAAACTCGAACTCGTCGGTGAAGAGATTGCATCTCACTACATGATCGTCGACCATCGGAGCGAAGTCATGGATGAACTCACGGAGTTGCGTCAACCGAGCATCTATGGCACGCGCGTGTTCATCAACAAGCGCTACATGGAAGCGGACTTCCGAATCGTGACAGGGTTCATCGAGCCGCACTTCATGGCCGGATTCAGCGGAGGACGCAAAGGCGTATGCCCGGGATTAGCCAACGTTGCGACGGTCCAGAAATTCCACGGATTCCAATTCCTCGACTCACCGAATGCGACGAACTACGTCCTCGACGGCAATCCTCTGCATGAAGAGGCGACGAGCGTCGTGGAGATGACGGGCATCGAGTTTCTGGTGAACGTCGGGCTGAACGAAGAAAAGCAGATCGCGGGAGTATTCGCGGGCGACTGGAAGCAGGCGTTCCTCGCCGGAACGGAAAAGGTTAAGTCCTGGACGAGTGCGCGCGCCACTCGAACCGCAGACTTGGTCGTCGCCTGCGCAGGCGGATATCCGCTCGACAAGACGCTCTACCAAACGGGCAAAGGCATGTGCTCGACGCTTCCGATCCTTGAGCAGTCCGGGAAGGCGCTCATCGTCAGCGCATGCAGCGAAGGACTCGGCAGCCCCTCCTTCACCAAGATCATGAGAGAGTGGGGACAGGACTGGCGCGGATTTCTCGAATGGATCGGGTCGAAGGAAACCACTGACCATGATCAGTGGGGGTTTCAGATGCATGCGAAACTCCTCCAGAGAACGGGGGTCGAGGGGCTGATGTTTGCGTGCGGCGGGATATCACCGGAGGACCAGGCCCGAATGTCTTTGACCCCGATCTACTTTGCCAACGGAAGCGACCCTAACCTCGAGGAACTTCGGCGGTCGATTCAGGCGCGGATCGACGGGGCACGGGGCGAACGGATCTCGGTCATCCCGGACGGGCCCTACACCGTGCCAGTGCTGTCCGCATGAATCGCCTCACCCCGCCTCGCGCCATAATCCCGTCCCAAGTGCTGACTGAGCCCACATATGGATAGCGACGCTTGGCGTTGGATTGCAGGCGGGGTGCTCATTCTTGCGAACGCCTTCTTCGTGGCTGCTGAATATGCCCTCGTGGGCGCGCGACCGAATCGCCTCCGGGCAGCGGCCCGAAAAGGCAGCCGCGCGGCGGGAGCGGCGGCGAAGGCGACCGAGAACATGTCCCGCTACGTCGCGGGAGTTCAACTTGCGATCACGATGGCCGGGATTGGCTTGGGGTGGACGGCCGAGTCGACCATTGCGAACGCTTTGGAGCCGATGCTGTCCGGTCTGGGCCTTCATGTCGTCGCCGGGATTCTCGCGTTCCTCATCGTCACGTTCCTGCTCGTCGTGCTGGGAGAGTTGGTGCCGAAGTACGTGACATTGCGGGATGCCGAGCGTTCTGCGGTGTTCGTAATCTATCCCCTCAACGTTCTCTTGGCGGTGCTCCGTCCGTTCAGTTGGCTCCTCGAAGGCGCAGGCGCGCTCGTGGTGCGCGCTTTCGGCATTGACACGAGAAAGATCGACAAGCCGGTCATCGCGCGCGAGGAGCTTGCCGACATCCTGAAGGAGAGCACGGATGCCGGCACGTTTGGCGAGTCTCACGCCAAGTTGCTCGCGAAGACGCTTGCGCTAACCGACCTGCAAGCCGACGACGTGATGATCCCTCGTGTCGACATCAGTTTCGTCGAGGCCGACATCTCCGCCGAAGAGGCATTGCAGGTGATGGCCAAGCAGACGCATACGAGGCTTGTCGTCGTCGAAGATGGAGACCTCGACGAGATCGTGGGCATCCTTCATGTTCAAGACGCGCTCAAGGTGTTCGCGGGCTTAGCCCCTTCAATACGCAGCGTCGTCAGGCCCGCGGTGTTCGTCCCGCCGAACCTTTCGCTTGAGAGGCTTGTCGAGCGCATGCAGGCCGAGAAAACGCAGTTGCTCGTCATCAGGGATGAGCACGGAGGAACCGAGGGACTGTTGACTCTTGAAGACATCGTGGAAGAGATGTTTGGCGAACTGGACGACCAAGTCGAACATGCGCAGCCCAGAATCGGACGCCGTCCTGACGGGCGAGTGGTGATGCGCGGCGACGTGCGCACCGACGAGCTCTGTGAGTTTCTGGGCCTCGACGAATGCCCTCTGGAGCGCGAAGCGGTCGCGACGATCATCGTGGAGTCACTAAAACGCATCCCGCGTCCGGGCGACTCGGTGGACACGGCGATCGGTCGCCTTCGCGTCGAGAACATGGCACGTCAGAGGATCACGCGCGTCGCTTTGATCGAAGCCCGGAAACAAACTCGGGTCGAAGCGAATTAGAACTTTGCGCGGCTGAACCGGACGACGTTGCCTGTGCGCACGAATTCGATGCGCTCCGCAATCGCCACGGCGTTGTCTCCGATGTATTCGAGTTGGTGAAACGCTTGGATCAGTTTGTAGCCCGCATCGAGCATCTCAAGGTCTTGCCGGATGGCCTCCTTGATCCTGCGACGAGCCTCCTTCCACGTGACGTCGACTTCGTTGTCCGCTGCGACGATCTCTTCGAGCGCGCTGACTTCGCCGGTCGCGAAGGCGCGAAGCGCGCCCGTTAGCATCGCGCGCACGCGGTCTGCCATGCGAAGGAGCTCCGCCGCGAAGCCGGACGGAAACTCACCGGGAACCGAGAGGGCCTTCTTGGCGATGCTCACTGCGTGGTCGCCCACCCGCTCCAACTCGATCGCGATCGCCATGGCGGAAGTGAGGAACCTCACGTCTTTTGCGACAGGCGCCTCGCGCGCGATGATCGCGATGCACGTGGAATGGACCTCCAGTTCGAGGCTGTCCACTTGGTTGTCTCTCTCCAGAACCTGGCGAGCGAGGGCGTCATCGTGCCGAACGACGGCCTTCACGGAGTCGGCGACCATCTTGTCGACCAGACCCCCCATCTCCATGACCTGAGCCTTCAGGCCCTCGAGCAGTTCGTCGAAGTGTTTACGGGCAGCCTCGGGCATTGCAGACATTGTGACGCGCTGCAGGGAGTTCGCGCCGCTCCCGCGCCAGGCGGGGGAAACGCTAACTGGCCTGTCGCTCTTCTTCCGGAAGGATGATCGGCGAGGCTTCGCCTGACACGACGCCGGACGGCACGATGACGCGCTCCACTCGGGACTTGCTCGGCACTTCGAACATCACGTCGAGCATGATGTTCTCGATGATCGCTCGGAGAGCGCGCGCGCCGGTCTTCCGACTCAGCGCCTCCTTGGCGATCTCTTGAAGGGCGGCGTCTTCGAATTCGAGCTGCACGCCATCCAGCGAGAACAGCTTTCGGAACTGCTTGACGAGCGAGTTTCGTGGCTCCACGAGGATTCGGACGAGCGATTCCTCGTCCAGCGCGTCGAGCGTCGAGATCACAGGCAGGCGGCCGATGAACTCGGGGATCAGGCCGTAGTGAAGCAGGTCTTCCGGCATCACGTTCTTGAGGATGTCTCGCTGGCGCTCCTTCTTCGACTGCGGATTCGAGCGGAATCCCATCACGTTTTCTCTCTGCCTTCGCAGAATGATCTCGTCGAGGCCTTCGAACGCGCCCCCACAGATGAAGAGGATGTTCGTCGTGTCGATCTGGATGTACTCTTGGTGCGGATGCTTTCTTCCGCCACCCGGCGGAACATTCGCAACGGAGCCTTCGAGAATTTTCAAGAGCGCTTGCTGAACGCCTTCCCCGCTCACGTCTCTCGTGATGCTTGGGTTGTCGCTCTTGCGAGCGATCTTGTCGATCTCGTCGACGTAGATGATGCCGCGCTGCGCGGCCACAATAGGGTTCTTGCCGAACTCTCCTGAATCAGCGGCTTGATACAGTTTGAGAAGGATGTTCTCGACATCTTCGCCGACGTAACCTGCCTCCGTGAGGCTTGTCGCATCGGCAATCGCAAACGGCACGTTTAGGATTCGCGCGAGCGTTTGTGCAAGGAGCGTCTTGCCGGAGCCGGTTGGGCCGATGAGCAAGATGTTGCTCTTTTGCAGGTCTACGTCGTCGGAGCGGTTCTCGGAACTGATTCGCTTGTAATGGTTGTAAACGGCGACACTCAACGCGCGCTTGGCGGCATCCTGGCCCACGACGTATTGATCCAGGAATTCGACGATCTCCTTCGGTTTCGGGACGGAACTGGAAACGAAGGGTCGCTCGGCGACGATCGGTTTAACCTCGTCTGCCGGACTGCCTTTGAGGATTTCGTTGCAGAGTTCGATGCACTCTTGGCAAACGCCTCCGTAGAGGCCCACGATCAGTCGTTTGACCTCAGCCTTCGGTTTGCCGCACAGCGCACATTTGTCGCGTTGTTCCATAAGTATTCAGTTGATAATCGCGCGCCCGTAATGTTCTGACTATGACTTGGTGGAGGAGAGCACGTGATCCACGAGCCCGTACTCCTTGGCCTGCTCCGCCGACATGAAGTAGTCCCGCTCGCAGTCTTTCTCGACTTTGTCCACCGGCTGTCCCGTATGTCGAGCGATGATTTCGTTCAGAGTCTTCTTGTGCCTCAGGATTTCTTCGGCCTGGATTTGGATGTCCGTACCAGAGCCCTGGAAACCGGCGCTCACCTGATGGATCATGACCCGTGCATGCTCCAGGCAGTATCGCTTTCCTTTGGCTCCTCCGGCAAGCAACACGGCGCCCATGCTCGCAGCCTGGCCCACGCACGTCGTTGCCACATCGCACTTGATGAACTGCATCGTGTCGTAGATTGCCATGCCTGCCGTCACCGAACCCCCTGGGGAGTTGATGTAGAACTCGATGTCCTTATCGGGATCCTCTTTCCAGAGGTAGAGCAGTTGCGCAACGATCAGGTTTGCGTAATAGTCATCCACCGGCGTCCCAAGGAAGATGATCCTGTCCTTGAGCAGACGTGAATAAAGGTCATACGATCGTTCGCCTCGAGCAGTCTGCTCAATGACCCAGGGCACTCCCATGTCGCAGCGTTCCTCCTTACGGTACGTTCAGATTATCGGTCAAGTCGATGCATACGGTAGGCCAAATCAGGCCTCCGAGTCGCGAATCGTCGCCTTCTCGATCAGCAGGGCCAGCACCTTTTCCCGCATGACCCGGTAGTTCAACTCGTCCAGGTTGCCCGACCTGCGGAGAGCCTCGAAGGCCTCCTTCGGCGCCATCCCGCTCTCGCGGGCCAGTTGCTCGAGGTGCCGGGCAAGGTCGTCCTTCTCGATTTTGAGTTCAGACTTCTTGAAGATCTCGCTAATGAGGAGGGCTCGGTGTACTTCCTGCTTGGCCTCCTCCTTGAGACGCTCGAAGAGCTGCTCAATCGTCATGTTTGCGCCCTCGGCAGCCTGGGCGAGCGTCATCCCACGGCGCTCCGCGTCCGCCGCGATCTCTTCGAGTCGCTGCTCGGCGACCCGCTCCCACATCGGATCGGGGGAAATCACGTTGGACCTTGAGGCCACTTGCTCCAGGAGTTGCTCGGCCACGTAGTCGGAGTAAGCCCGCTCCTTCGCCGTCTGGATGGCAGCCCTCGCCCGGACCTTCAGGTCCTCGACCGAGTCGACCGCGAACGACTGCGCGAACTCGTCGGAGAGTTCCGGCAGTTCGAGCGCTGAGAGCGATTTGATGCGAATGTGGCAGGTCAGGGGCTTCCCGGCCCAGTCCGGCTCCTGGAAGTTGTCGGGGAAAGTCAGCGCAGCCTGTCGGATGTCGTCCAACTGCATCCCCACGAGTTGCTCGTCGAGTTGCGGGAACGTCTCGCCGACGACGGCCATGAACGTTCGGCCCTCGCCTTCTTCCCCTTCGACCTTGAGATTGATCACGGCGAAGTCGCCCTCTTGGGCTGCGCGGCCGGATACCTCTTTTGTAGCCGCTCGGCGTTTCCTCAGGTCCTCCAGGTGGCTTTCGACCTCCTCGTCGGTGACCTCAACTTTGGGTCGGACTGCTGACAGCCCTTCAAAGTCCCCCAGTTCGACCTTGGGCGGCAGCGGCACCTTCGCTCGGAATTCGCACGCGGGCTCATCCTCTTCGAGTTTCAGGAGTTCGATTCGCGGGCCGCCGTGAGGCTCGATCGCCTTCTCCTTCAGGGCCTCGCCGTAGGCGCGCTTTACGATCGCGTCGAGGGCGGTGCGCCGAATGTAGTCGGGGTCCGCGTGCTCTCGGACGAGTTTGAGCGGCGCGGCGCCGGGCCGGAATCCGGGAATGCGTATCCGCTTTGCGGCGCTTTTGTAGGCTTTCCGGAATCCCTCTTCCACCATCTCAGGGGGACAGCTGACCGTGAGCATGAGGGTGCACGGGTTCAGTTCTTCGGTGGAGATTTGGAGGGTGGCGGAGGCAGACATAGATTCGTACTCGGCGGAAAGAGGATACCTGGGCGCCGTGGCCCCTCCCCCTCAAATGGAAGTGCCCGAGGCGAGGCCCCGGGCAAATCTGGAGCGGGAAACGAGATTCGAACTCGCGACCCTCTCGTTGGCAACGAGATGCTCTACCACTGAGCTATTCCCGCGTCTGTTCTGTTTGTACCTTGAATCGGACGAACTGTCAAGAGCGAGCGTGTACCGTCGGGGCTCCCACAACGCATTGCCACCTTGATTTAGCGGCCGACTGCGTTAGGACCCTTAGGTACCATCCTCGGCCAATCGGGCGAGTGGCGAAACTGGCATACGCGCTGGATTTAGGTTCCAGTGGGGCAACCCGTGGGGGTTCGACTCCCCCCTCGCCCACCAAGATCCGGCGGCGGGGCCCGCTACAGGTTGGTTCGGAAGAACGACACCATCCTCTTCCACGCGTCGTCTGCCGCCGTCCGATCGTAGACCTCCGGCCGGTCGCTGTTGAAGAACGCGTGGTTCGTCCCAGGATAGGTGATGAATTGGTGGTCCTTTCCCTGGTCCTTGAGTTGAGCATCGAGGCCCGCGACCGCCTCCGGCGAAGCATACGCGTCGTTCTCAGCAAAGAAGCCGAGCACTGGACACTGTAGATTCGCGAAGTCCGGCCTGACGTTCGGATGGATGCCGTAGAAGTCGACGCAGGCTCCGATCTTCGAATTGATGCAGGCAGCGAAAAGCGAAAGCTGGCCGCCCATGCAGAACCCGACGACGCCGACCTTCTCACCCGACGTGGCTTCGTTCGACAGCAGGCACTCCACCGCCCCCCCCAATATCTTCTCTGTGACGGCGATGTCGAGCGCCATCATCAGTTTGCCCGCTTCGTCCGGCTCGTCGGCCGTCTTCCCGAGATAGAAGTCGGGAGCCAAAGCGGTGAATCCCTCGTCGGCGAATCGGTCCGCGACGTCCTTGATGTGACCGACCAGCCCCCACCACTCTTGGATCACGATGACGCCCGGACCGCGGCCCTGGGCAGATTTCGCAAGGTAGCCGTCGTACTCGTGTCCGTTACCGGTGAACCGAATCATCTCGCCTGGCATATGGCGAGATTACGCCAAGGCCCTGTCGCGTTCCTGCCTGCGGATCAGTCCACAGGGGTGAAACTCGTGCCGCAGCCGCAACTCCGTTTGGCTTTCGGGTTCGCAAACCGGAACCCGCCGCCGATCAACTCGCCGGTGAAATCCAGGACTGAGCCTGCGAGGAACTTCGCCGACTTGGCGTCGACCGCCACGCGAATCCCGCCGACCTCCGTGGAAAGGTCGTTCGTACGGGGCTGGTCGTCGAGTCGGAGGACGTATTCAAGCCCGGAGCACCCCCCGCCCTTAACTCCCAGGCGCAGGAACAGGCCGGGACGACCGTCCCGTTCGATGAGTTTCCGAACTCTCTCGATGGCCTCGTCGGTGACAGAGACCGGAAAACCAGCCTCGCTCCTGCCTACGTCGGGGGTGACGGGTTCTACCGACATTCTCAGTTTGAGTATACGACGCAGGAGCCGCGTTCGTTAGGATTCGCCGATCTGGTGGCGGTCAGCAAAAATTCAGGAACCTGCGCCTTTGGTTCTCCGTTGCGAAGTTCGTCGCGCGCCTCGGCGCTTGACAGAAAGGAGACGACTATGACCACGGCGTTATTGAGAACAGCGGTCGCCGCGGGGGTGGTCCTGGCGACTGCGCCTGCGAGCGCCCTCATTTGGAACCTCAGCGCGTTGCTGGACGGCAACCAGGAGGTGCCCCCGACGGGGAGTCTTGGGACCGGCGCGGCGAGCATTACCTACGACGACGTGACGAACACGATCCTCACCTTCACCCTCCATGTGGATGGAATCGCAGCGCTCACGCCGACGGACATCATCGGCGCACACATTCATAAGGCGCCTTTCGGCATGAACGGGCCTGTTATCTTCAACCTCGGCGCGTTCGGGACGTGGACCGGGTCGAACGGGAGTTTCACCTACAACTATTCGGGGGGAGGGACGATCGCCGCGGTAGACGAAGCGGCGTTCCTTTCCCAGGGGACCTACATCAACGTCCACACGCCGCAGCATCCCGGCGGCGAGATTCGTGGACAAGTGGTGCCTGAGCCGGCAACCCTGGTCATGGTCGGACTGGCTCTCGCAGCCCTGACCGCCCGCAGACGGCGCGCATAGGGCCAGATCCGTGATGCAGAGGGCCGGGGCGGAAACGCCCGGCCCTCGCCTCTTTCGTGACTGGCAGGAAGCGGCGATGCCGCGTCAGAATCAGCCACCGTGGTGCCACTCGCCGAATCGCCGACGCGCACTGAGTTTCTCTTTCTCCCCGAATGGCATCAGACCGCGTTCTACATCCTGATGGCCTTCGCCACGACAGTTTGCGTTTGGCAAGTCTGCAAGTGCGCGTTCCACTGGATGAGCGGCAAGCCGATTAGCTGGAAGCCCGATTACTTGCGCGGCATCATCGAGTTCGTCCTGCTCCAGAGGAAGGTCAGGTCTTCAAGGCCGCTCTCCGGGGCGCCGATGCACCTCCTTATCTTCTACGGGTTTCTCGCGCTCTTCTTGGGAACGACGCTGCTTGCGATCAACAAGTACAGCCCGTGGAAGTTCCACCACGGCAGTTACTACCTCGTATACGAATTCGTTCTCGACTGGATGGGGCTCGCATTCGTGCTCGGCGTAACTTGGGCCGCTGGGCGGCGCGCCTTCTCCCCCCCTCGCGGGATGAAGTCCGATTTCTCGGATTGGGTGACCCTCTCTTTGCTCCTTCTGCTTGGCCTGACCGGCTTCCTGGTTGAAGGCGCGCGCATGAACCTCGTTCCGAGAGACTTCGACAGTTCTGCCCCAATCGGACAGTGGATCGGGCAGGCGCTTCCTCAACTCACGCCGGCCACCTACGTTGGTCTGTGGTGGATCCATGTCGTTCTCGTGGCAGCGTTCATCGCCTGGATTCCCCAGATGCGATTGCGGCACATCCTTTTCGCGGTCGCATCGGCGGCAGGGAGCGACCCTTCCGCGAAGATGGGCAGACTGCGGCCTGTCACCATCGAAGAGGTCGAAGCCACCGGCAAGATCGGCGCAGAGTCTCCTTCCGACTTCAGTCGCTGGCACATTCTGTCCCTCGACGCCTGCATGCAGTGCGGGCGCTGTACCGAGGTGTGTCCCGCGAACGCAGTTGGCAAGTCGCTCGATCCGCAGAAGGTCGTCCAAGACATTCGATCCGCGACTCGAACCGGAACGACTGTGGTGGATGCCGTCAGTGAGGACGCGCTGTGGGCATGCACGACATGCAACGCTTGCGTCGAAGCGTGTCCTGTGCTCATCCGTCATGTGGACTTGATCGTCGAGTCGCGAAGAAGCCTCGTTGCGGAGGGACGACTGTCCGGAACAGCGGCGACGATGCTACGCCAACTGCAGTCCACGCAAAGCGCATGGGGAACGCAGCCGGCAGACAGGGAGAAGTGGATGGAAGGCGAGGACGTGCCACTTGCACGCGATCTCGCGGCTCAGCAGAAAACATTCGATACGCTCCTCTGGATCGGTTGCGCGGGCGCGGTCGATCCGGGCGCGATACGAACGTCCAAGGCCGTCGTTCGCTTGCTCAAAAAGGCTGGAGTGAACTTCGCCTGTCTCGGCAAGGACGAACTGTGCACTGGAGACCCCGCACGAAGAACCGGGGACGAATTCACTTATCAACAGTTGGCAGATTCCAACATCCAAACGTTCAAACGTTTCGGGGTAACTCGAATCGTCACGCCGTGTCCCCATTGTTTCAACACACTCCGCAACGAGTATGGTGACTTCGGGGGTGATTTCGAGGTGATTCACCACACTCAGTTGATCGCAGACCTGATTGAGGACGGCAGATTGGATGCGCCGGAGTTCAGCAAAGGAGAAGTCACGCTGCACGATCCCTGTTACTTGGGGCGTGTGAACGGAGAGGCAGATGCGCCGCGCCTCGCGCTCGGCGTTCCGTCCAACCAGAATGGACTCGAAACGCCGCTCGGGCAATGGCTCAACCGAGCGCAGGAGGACGGCAACGCGCTCGCGGAGCCACGCCACTTCGGACGTAAGACGCTTTGCTGCGGCGCGGGGGGCGGGCGAATGTGGATGGAGGAGGACACAGACCAGAGGCCGTCTGCGCGCCGCGCTCAGGAGCTCCTGGATACAGGCGCGAGCAAGATCGCGGTGGCATGTCCGTTCTGCAGGATCATGCTCGACACCAGCGTGCCCAAGGAAGGAAGCCAGGCGATTCCGATCGAGGACATCGCGGAGATCGTTGCGAAGGCGAACGAGTGATTCGAGGACTTGGAATTGACGTGGTCGAAGTGTCGCGGATAGCGGACGCGATGCGCAAGCCTCGCTTTCTCGAGAGAATTCTCACGCAGCGCGAGAGGTCCGGCAGTTTGACGCCGGCGTTCGTAGCCGGCCGATGGGCGGCCAAGGAAGCGGTCGCCAAGGCGGTTCACACGAATCTACGGTGGCATGACGTGGAGATTGACAACGACGAGAGCGGCCGCCCCATCGCCGTGCTGCTGCGCGATCCGAACTGGGACGCCTCCATCGCGCCGACGCCGAGTTTGGTTTCGGCCGCGCATCGAGTCTCATCTCAAATCCACCTTTCGATTTCGCATGAGCGTGGCCTTGCCGCAGCGGTCGCTGTGTGGGAGGAAAAGAGTTGAGGATTGCGATCGTCGTCGGAACGAGAGGAAGAGGTTCCAACATGGCGGCAATCGTAGACGCATGGAAGGGCGGAAACATCCCTGCGGACGAAGTGACAGTCGTCGCGCCCTCAGCAGAAAGCCCGGCTGCGCAACTTGCCCGCGAAAAGGGCGTTTCGGTGCGTGTTCTCGATCCCCAGACTGAGCTCTTAAGATTCGTCGAGGACGAACGAATCGATCTGATCTGCCTCGCGGGATACATGAAGAAGCTGCCCGCGGACGTGGTGTCCGCGCTTCGCTGTCGGATCATCAACATTCATCCCGCTCTGTTGCCGAAGCATGGAGGTCAGGGGATGTATGGAATGCGCGTGCACGAGAGCGTGCTGTCTTCCGGCGACCGCGAGTCGGGTTGCACTGTCCACTTCGTCACAGAAGAGTACGACGAGGGCGACCCGCTGCTCCAACTGCGCTGCGAGGTGCGCGGGGACGACACGCCGGAGACGCTCGCCGCGCGCGTGCTGGAACTTGAGCATCAAGCCTATCCGGAGGCCATTAGAATCTGGATTCAGCGTTACGGCCAGCCAGGACGAAACGCGTCCCTGTGATGCCGAATGGCCGTCCCTTCGACGGCGATCACGTCGAACCGCACTGGAAAGTCCACAAACTCCGGGTTTTCCGCCAAGAACTGTTCGGCAGTCTTGACGATCGCCTCTTGTTTCTTTGCCGAAATGCTCTCTTCCGGGGAGACGAGGGAATCCGCACGGCGGTATTTCACTTCCACGAAGACCAAGGTGTCGTCCTCCAGCGCCACGATGTCCAACTCTCCGCCCTGCCTCTTGAAGTTTCGGCCGACGATAGATAGGCCGCTTCTCGAAAGATAATCGGCCACTCGCCGTTCGATGTCGCTTCCTAATCTGCGAGGGCGAGACACCGCTGAACTATCCCATCGCGGATCGGCCGAAACGTTTTCCGGTGGATTTCGCACGGGCCGTGCTCGCGAAGCGCTTGAAGATGCTGAGGCGTCGCATAGCCGAAGTGCGCGTCGAATCCATATTCCGGATAGCGTTTCGCTGCATCGCGCATCCAAGCGTCGCGGCAGGTTTTTGCGAGAATGCTCGCGGCTGCAATGCAACTGATGTGGCCGTCTCCTCGGACGATCGCGCCGATCGGACCCGTGAGCTGGGGGGGGATGAGGTTTCCGTCAATCAACAGGCCGTGATACCTCGCTCCGAGGGATTCTACGGCGCGCGACATCGCCGAGTAAGTCGCTCGCAATATGTCCGTTGAGTCGATCTCACGGTGGTCAGCGAATCCGATCCCGAAGAAGCAGGTTTCGCGAATATGCTCTGCCGCATGCTCGCGCGCTTCCGGGTCGAGCCGCTTCGAGTCGTCGATTCCGAGTAGCCGCACCCCGTCCGGGATGAGGACAGCAGCGGCCACGACCGGCCCCGCCAAGGGCCCACGTCCCGCTTCGTCTACACCGACCCAACCCGGGATGTGCTTCGGTTCATGCCGAGAGTGAGTCAATTCCAAGCCCCTCCAGGGTCGCTTCTCGCAGTGTCAACCCGAACACCGATTCAAAAGACGTTATCCAAAGTTCAGATGCTTCTCTCGTGGTGACTCGTCGTCCGGCCAACTTCGTCAGCGATGTGACGGCCGCCCCACGAATCCCGCACGGCACGATGAGGTCGAATGGCGCCAGGTCGTTGTCACAGTTGAGTGCGATACCGTGGATGGACACCCACTTGCTCACCCTGACCCCGATCGCAGCGACCTTTTCTCCTCCGACCCACACGCCCGTGTGGGGAGGATTGCGTTCGCCTGAAATGCCGAGGCCGGACAGCAGCCGAATGACTGTCTCTTCGAGGTCTCTCATCCACTTGTGCAGGTCTCTTCCGTGGTTTCTGAGGTCGAAGATGGGATAGGCGACCTGTTGATTCGGCCCATGGAATGTCACGTCGCCGCCGCGATCCGTTCGCACGACGGAAATCCCGCGCTCACGATACTGATCGCGCGAGAGAAGCAGGTTCTCTTCGCGGAATCTCGCCCCGAGGGTCAGCACCGGCGGATGCTCGACAAAGAGGAGAGTGTCGGCGAGTCGTCCCTCTGCGACTCGATGCGCGACAGTACGCTGGATGTCCCAACAAACCTCGTAATCGAGAGTGCCGAGTCGCACCACATTGCCCGCGACCATCGAGATCGAGTCTACCAGTGGGCTATGCCATACTCCCGCCGAGCGCGCCCGTAGCTCAGCGGATAGAGCGCCTCCCTCCGGAGGAGGAAGTCGGGGGTTCGAATCCCTTCGGGCGCGCCATTGACCTTCCCAGCACGCCTGCGGTCGGATTCACTCGGACGGTGCTTCGTCCTTGGCCTGGCCCGCAATGCGACTCACCGGGAATCGAGCAAGTGATTTCTGACCGCAATTGGCGGTGTCGGGAATCCCGGTGTCGGTATGCTCCGTCTCTTGGGGCGTTCGGCCCGTCAGCCACATCCCTTCCGGTCGTGGACAGCCGAACTGCGGCTAGACTGGTACTTCGAATAACACTATGCGCACGTGGTTGATTCTCGGCGGCATCTTCGTTCTTGTCGGTGTAGGCATGTTTCAGTGCCTGCGGATGAGGACCGCGGCACAACTTCAGAAGGCGAGCGAGGGGATCCAAACGGCGACGGTGGATCAAGGGGACGTCGTCGTGGAAGTCGTCGAGACCGGGACGATCGAGCCTGTGCAGAACGTCGAGGTGAAGAGCCGCGTGTCCGGGCGGCTGGCGAAACTGCTCGTGGAAGAGGGAGACCGGGTCGCCGCCGGCCAACCGCTGGCGATCATCGATCCCCAAGAATTGCGGATTCAACTCGAACAGAGCTCCGCGCAATTGCAGGGCGCAGAGAGCGGGGCTGCACGCGCAAGGCTTAGCGTCGGATTGACGAAGGCTGAAGTCAAGACCGCATTGGACCAGGCTGAAGCGCGTTACATTCGCGCGAAGCGAGCGCTCGACACTCAGCCGGAACTGACTCGCGCGGCAATCGCGCAGGCGCAATCGAATTATGAGAACGCTGTGCGAGCGCATGACTTGCTGCTTGGCACGACGCAGCCACAGGAGCGCATTCGACTCCAAACGGAAGTCGAACGCGCCACTGTCTCCTACGAGAACGACAAGCGAAACTACGAGCGACTTGTCGGCCTATTGGAGAAGGGCTATGTTCCGAAGCGTCAGGTCGACGATGCGCGGACGCAGATGGCGGTCTCCGAGGCCGCGCTGACTCGCGCACGCGACGAATTCGCACGGCTCGAGGCGCGACAACAGATCGAGGCGAAGAACGCGGCAGAGCAAGTTCGACTCGCGAAGGCCGGGCTCGATCAAGCGATGGCGAACGCGAACCTCGACAAGAACCGGCAACAGGAGTTCACCGAAGCGGCGGCCGCGCTCGAACGAGCGAAGGAGGACTACCGCAGAATCGCGATGGACGAAGCCTCCGCCGCGCAGGCTGCCGCCGGCGCGCAACAACTGCGCGGAGTCGTCGCCGACAATCAGCGGCTCTTAGGCGAGACGGAGATTCGCTCACCACTTGCGGGCGTGGTGACTCGAAAACTGGTCGAACCCGGCGAACTCGTTTCCGCCTTGTCCAGTTTCAGCGGCGGAACGACGATCGTCGAGGTCGGAGATTTGGCTTCTCTCCAGGTCACCCTTGCGGTCAACGAGATTGATGTCGCGAAGTTGGAAACGGGCATGGCCGCCACGATCGAAGTGGACGCCCTGCCTGGAGAGAAACTGGAGGGCACGGTGCATCGAATCGCACCCGCGAGCCAGGCCGATCCCAACGCGCAAGCGAGCACGGCAGCCGTCGTCAAGTATCGGGTCGAAGTACGCCTGAAGGACAAGCACCCAAAGATCAAACCCGGCATGTCGGCGAAGTGCACGGTTCGCGTGATCGATCGAAAGAACGTCCTGCGCCTGCCGATCGAGTTTGTCGGCACGGACAAGGACGGGTCGCGATTCGTAATGGTCCAGGAGCCTGGAGCGCGCGGAAAAATGCCGACGTCGAAGAAGGTCAAAGTCACGGTTGGCGTAGCGAGTGCAACGTATGTCCAGATCGTCTCCGGCGTTCAGAAGGGAGCGAAGGTCGAAAGGCCGCCGTTTACTGGACCGGACCGGAAGGGGATGATGCAATTCGGACGCGAATAGCCGAATGATCCTGCAGTCTTTCCTCATCGCTCTCGACATGCTCCGCCTGCACAAGTTGCGGGCGGTGCTCACGATGCTGGGTGTCATCATCGGCGTCATGAGCGTGACTCTCATCGTCATGCTCTCCGAGGGCTTTCGGTCGTACATTGACACGGAGTTTCGGAAATTGGGCGCCGACACGATGTTCATGTTCTACGACCCGGGAATGAGGATGCGGGGTCAAACGACGGGGGGGGCCGAGGGTCTCACGAACGACGACTTGCAAGTCCTCGAGGAACGTGCGCAAACGCTCGACATCGTCTCCGGCTTCGTTCAGCCGCCCGGACAACCGGTTCGCTACGGCGACATCGAGATGGAGGGCATCGAAATCAACGGCGTGGATCAATGGTACGCCGAACTGAACCGGATGGGAACAGTCGAAGGCCGCCACATCAGTGAGGGAGACGTCATTTCGCGAGCCAACGTCTGTGTGCTCGGTGAAGACGTCAAACAGAAACTGTTCCCGAGCGAGTCTCCGATCGGCAAACGCGTCTCCTTCAAGGGCATCTCGCTCGAGGTCATCGGTGTCGCGGAGAAGATCGAGGTGATGGGGCAAAGCAACGCGAAGGACGTGTACGTTCCGCTCACGACGGTGCAAGACAAGTGGCTCGGCGGCGACAAACTGTTCGTGATCATGATGCGACCCAAACCCGGCATCACCGTAGACACGGCGATGGACGACGTCTGGCAGATCATGATGGCGAGGTCGGGAAACCGACCGATCTACCGACTCGATTCGCGTGAATCAATCCTCACTGTTTTCACTGGGATCATCTTGGGCGCAGGCGTCATCTTGGGCGCGATCGCTGCGCTTTCTCTCGTCGTTGGCGGCATCGGCATCATGAACATCATGCTTGTGTCGGTAACGGAGCGAACGCGAGAGATCGGCCTTCGCAAGGCCCTTGGCGCACAAAGGGCGGCCATCCTCACTCAGTTTCTCGTGGAGTCTGCGGTGCTCTCGCTGACCGGCGGCATGATTGGCATGGGAATGGGCTGGCTGATAGGGATCGCCGTTCAAGCAATCACCAAGGCCACTGGCTTCCTGGGAGGGACGGGCCTCATGGTTGCCTTCCCGATTTGGGCGGCCCTTATCGCGATCGTGTTTTCCGCTCTCGTCGGGATGGTGTTCGGTATCTACCCAGCGTGGGCAGCGGCGAGACTCGATCCGATCGTTGCCCTTCGCAGCGAGTGACCCGAGCGGCCCCTTAGTATTCGATCAGGCTCGCCACCGGATAGCCTCGGAGCGCGTGGCGTCCTGGAAGGAAGGTCAGTTCGACGAGGAAAGCGAAGCCCGCAACTTCCGCGCGCAGCCTCTCGATCAGCCGGGCAGAGGCGAGAGCGGTGCCCCCAGTCGCCAGCAGGTCGTCCACCACGACAACCCGGTCGCCCGCCTGGACGGCATCGGAGTGCATCTCAACCGTATTCGTTCCGTATTCGAGGGCGTACTCTTCGCGGATCGTCTCGGCCGGCAGCTTCCCGAGTTTCCTCACGACGGCGAAGGGGAGTCCGAGTTGGAGGGCGATGGGCGCGCCGAAGATGAACCCCCTCGACTCGATTCCTGCGACGCAGGTCGGTTTCCAGTCGGCCACCCGTTGCGTGAGGAGTTGGACGGCCTCGGAGAACGCCTCCGGGTCCTGAAGGACGGGGGTGATGTCCTTGAAAATAATCCCCGGCTTGGGGAAGTCGGGGATGTCACGGATGACGTCCTTTGCCTTGAGGTGGCCCATCGGCCAGGCAATATACCAGGCGACTCTCAGTCTCACCGGCAGGCGTCTCGGGGGAAAACCTGACAACCTTCCGGAACTTTTTAGGACTTTCGACCCGACTAACCTTGTAGAATGGGGATAGCCCCTGAGGCAGCAGGTGACATTATGATTCGCCAGGCAATTCAGACCGGGGTCGCTTACGACCCAAAGCAAGAAGAGGCGGCGCTTGTCTACAAGACTCGCGAGGGCGAGGACGCGGCCTTCCGCGCGCTCATCTCCCGCCATCGAATGAGGCTTGTCCGGACGGCGAGCAACATACTCCGCGATCCTGTGGAGGCGGAGGATGTCGCCCAAGAGTCCTTCCTGAAGGCTCACCGCGAACTGCACCGCCTGCGGGACGACCGAGCGTTCGGTTCCTTCATCTATCGAATTTGTGTTCGGCTCTGCGTGGATCGCCTTCGAGTGAAGCGGGCCGAGCCGTCAACCCTTGAGCCAGCGGACGACTCCGCGAGTGGAGTGGTTGAAAACAGGCTGCTGGTCGAGAAGTTGCTGAACCGGCTGCCGCCGGATCTTCGGGCCACTTTAGTGCTCAGAGAGATGGAGCAGTTGAGTTACGAAGAGGTCGCCAACATTATGGGCGTGCCGGTCGGCACCGTCCGCTCGCGCCTTCACACGGCTCGAGAGAAGTTCCGCGCGCTGTGGGTCGCGGCCACGGATTTCCGGATGTAACGAGGAGTCGCCAGGTTGCCCAATCCGTGCAAAAGATTCCGCCGACTTGTGCTTTCGGATCCTGAAATTGACTGGGACCCGGCGGATTCTGCTTTTGTAACCGGCCACAGGAGCGGCTGCTCGAAGTGCGCGCATTACGAACGCGAACTCAACACGAGCCGCGCGGCCCTAACCCCGGGCGCCCTCCCCAACACACCTGAAGACGACTTCGCCCAGAAAGTAACGGAGCGAATGACGCAGGCGCAGTTGAGAAGGCAGCTCTCGGTCTGGCGGCCGGCGCTCATCGGCGGCGTGGCTGCAGCGATCGTCGTGGCGGCTGTCCTTCAGATCCTCACCGTCGAGCCCGCAGCGACGACGCCCACTCTTCAGCGCACAGAAGCGACACCTTCGAAATCCGGAGGCAACCGACTTTTCGACAGCGGATCCATCGCGGGTCCGACCCCCGGCGTTTCCGACAGCTAAGGCTTCATGTCTCCACGTCTTCGCGTGGCGATCGGCCTCGTAGTAGGCGCGCTGCTCGCGATGTTCTGGCACACTCGCTCACGGTCTCTCCTTCTGCATTCGCTCGACCGCGACGTTGTCACCGAACTCTCAATGCAGCACCCACTTATGGAGGACAAGGGCCCGATCCCCATCCCGCGCCAGTTCGCAAAAATGAGCCACGCTGAGACTCTCGAGTTCGGCAGCAGAATGTCCATGCGGCTTGCTGAGAGGCGAGCGCTTCCGCTCACCGAGGAAGATTTCGAGATCTCAAACGCGTTCCTTACGGAAGCCGAGAAGAAGGACCCAACCAATGCGCTCTGGCCGCAACTCCGTGCGAGCATTTACGTTCGAATGATGAACTACCAGGAGGCTGCCGTAGCGTGGCTTCGTGCAGCGCGGAAAGACCACTGGAGTGATGGATCGCGGACACGAATGATAAAACTGTGGGACCAGGTCGCAGCACACACGGGCACACGGCTGAGTTATCAAGGCCTTCTGGCAATGCAACTCAAGACGGCTGCGTCAGCACAACTCATTCTCCGCGTACAGCGCCTCATCCGAAGTTACAGTCCGCCAACAGCCGATGAAATCCGGCTCAGATACGCGTCGCTGATCAACTTCGGCCTCTTGCGCGACGGGTCGCGCTCCTTGCGCATCGGCAGACTCGCCAATCAACTTTGTCTCGCCGCCGCGGCGCCGCAGTTCCCTGCTTCGGGTGAGTCGGGCACCAAGGCGATCGAGAGAGTTCGAGGACAGTTCGTCGTCGAGGTTCGCCGTACCCTCGGAGACGAAGCAGGGGACAGAGCCGGGCGCGAGATCGCGCGGGCGGTGGCTTGGTCCGCGCTCCTCGAAGAGGAAACGACCATTCAATCCAAGATCCAAACGACGACCGTCACGGCACTCGGATCCAACTCGCTGCCCAGCGTGCTGTTCGTCGCATCGATCCTGTTTCTGACCGGGGGACTCATCGGCTCGGCACTGACTGCCCTGCTTGGAAATACCCCCCACCCGGACCGGAGAGTGATCGTGGGCGTCGGAGGGCTCATTGCCATCGGCGCATTGCTGGTCTCAGATGCGATTTTGGTTTTCGTGTGGGCATTAGCGCTCACGGCCTTTCTCCTCGTCCCGGTTCATGCGGCAAAGGTCGCGCCCACGCCATTGAACTCGTTCAACTCCCTGACGCTTGGGATCATCGGAGCCACAGCGTACGGCTTGGCGCTCCTATGGGCGTTCAGCATCACACCCTCGGCCCATGTCGCATCAGAGAGGTCGGTCTACGTGTCCGGGCTTGTGGCGAGGCCAGAAATATGGAGTTCTCTGTCGTTCGTCGTCGCGTCGATGCTCATTCCCTGTTCCGTTCCGTGGGCGCGAATCAAGTCGCGTCCGCTCCTGCGAGTCGTTGGTGAGTCCTACTCGCGCGTCGGGCTCACATTCGGGATGATCGGGATTCTTCTGACCGCGATCCTCACTCCTCTCTGCGTGTACGTGGACGACCGCACCCAACCGGTCATCGAGAGTTGGATACTGAACGAGCCGCGTGCATTCCGCATGGAGCAGCCTCGATGAACAACCGTCAAGCGCTTCTTGAGCGCGCGCGGGAGATGAGGGCGCGCTTGCTCCAGCAGTTGACTGCATCTCCATCGGGACGAAAGTGGTGCCAACTCCATACTCGGTTCGCAGATCGGGTCGTGCGGACGATTTATGAAGAGGCCACACAGCAACTCGCGCGCAAGCCGGCCGTGGCCGTGGTCGCCACAGGTGGATACGGGCGGAGGGAGTTGGCGCCGTACAGCGACATCGACATCACGTTCATCCCGTTGGACGAGCGTGATGAAGCGACGGAGCAAGCCGTGCGGGCGATGTTCAAGTTGCTCGTGGATGTTTTCGGGGCGTTGGATTGGCCGGTTGGTTATGCGTATCGGTTGGCGGCGGACTGCCCTACGCTCGATCCTGTCACTCGCTCTGGCCTCGAAGACGCGCGATTGATTTGCGGTGACGCAGGTTCCTTCCGAGCCTTCACGGATGCTTTCCAAAAGAGTTTCCCGACGGCCGAGTTCCTCGAGTCTAAGATCAAAGAGCGTGAGGAGGCGCGCAGGAGGTGGAATGAGACGCCTCGTGTCACGGAGCCCAACCTGCGCGATGGAGCGGGGGGGCTGCGCGACTATCACACTGCTTGTTGGATTGCGAGACCTCTTGGACTCGCGAAGCCGCGACAGGATCGGAACAGTGCGGAGTTCCTGCTTTGCGTGCGCAATCTGGCTCATGCCGTCGTGGGCAGGAAGCAAGATGTGTTCATTCGGACGCGGCACGCGGAGGTTGCAAGACTCCTCAACTTCTCAAGCGACGAACTCTTCGACCTCCTGATCGGCGCACTTGAAGCGAATGAAGTGGTCTGGAATTCGACGGTCGAAGCAGCGCTCCGATCGAACTTCGAACTCGCCCCCGGCGTTCGCGCGAGCAAAGGAAGATGTGTCGTGGAACGTTCCGCAACGATCTCCGATGCGGTTGTTGGGGTTTCTCGCGCCGCCGCGTTGGGTTTGCGCGTCGAGCCAGTGGTCGTGGGCAATCGGGTGGGAGATGCCCCCCGCATCGTCGAGCATCTGGTGAGTGGCGGAAGTCGGCTTCGCGCGCTCGATGCCACGCGGCTACTGGATCGAGTTCTTCCCGAGTATGCGGAGTGCAGAAGGCTTGTGTCGGATGACAACGTACATCGTTACACTGTGGGCGAGCACACGCTTCGCGTCATCGAGAAACTCGAGTCGCTCCTCACCGACCCTGCATACGACGCGCCTGCGGCCGACGTCTCGAATCCACGTCCGCTCTTCCTGGGCGCGCTGCTTCACGATTTAGGGAAGTCGGATTCCGCCGAATCGCATGCCTCTGCCGGCGCCGCGTTGGCGCGCAAGGTTTGCGATCGTTTGGGCGTGGTCGGCGAGGAAGCCGACTCCGTCGTTTGGCTAGTTCGTGAACATCTGACTCTCGCAGCGATCGCGCGAACGCACGACCTCGCGCAGCCCGACACAACGCGCGAAACGGTCAAGTTGTGTCAACGGCCAGAACGACTATCCATGCTCTACCTTTTGACCTGCGCCGACACTCAGGCGGTTTCACCGGAGACTTGGACACCACTGTTGGCGGGCGCGCTGCGCGAACTCTGGGAAAGAACGCGTCACTCGATGGGCTCTCCCAGCGCCGCGGAAGATCCGGCGCTGTACCGAAGCCAGGCTCTCAGAAGATTGAAGGCCTCGGATCAAGAGGATGTCGCGGTGTCGGCTCTTCTCGACTCGATGCCGACGCACTACTTGCTCAGCACGCCGCTGACGATGTTTCCTTTGCACGCGGACTACGTGCGGCGGGCCCGCAAGGGCGAACTAACCATCGCCTTTGCGCACAACGCAGAGCAGAGGACGACGGAAATCACGATCTGCAGACGAGACTTGCCCCGGCCGGGCCTCCTCAGTCGGATTCTTGGTGTCATCTATTCCCACGACATCACGCTGCATGGAGTACGCGCCGCGTCTACGAAGGAGTCGCGCCCCGTCGCCCTCGACGTCGCGACGGTTTCCTTCCACGGGCAGTGCCTCCCAACTGGGCTGTGCCGGACGCTCACCGCAGAGTTCCGTGCCTGCCTCTCGTCGGAGGCCCGCCTAAGCGCATTGCTCCGCCGACACGGCAAGGACCCCAGTCGGCGGCAGGCCGTTCTGAGCCACCGATTCTCACAGGGCGACTTGGGCGTGCTTGAGATCGAAACGCCCCTGGGTCGCGGCATGCCGTATCGAGTTTCCAAGATGCTAGCGGCTCTCGGGTGGAACGTACATGTCGCGAAGATCGGCCAGTGGGCCGGAAGGGCTACCGCGCGGTTCTACATCGAAGGAAGATACGGAGAGAGGCTGACTCCGGCAGAGGTTCGGGCGGCGTTCTCAGGCCAGCGCAAGTCAGCCCCGTCCCGGGGCACGGGTCGGTAGGTATAGTTCCGTCCCGCAAGACATGCGCATTCTCGTTTTCGGCTGCGGACGTACAGGCGCCGCCCTCGCCCGCGGCATGGCCCGTCGAGGGCACGACGTCACGGTCGTCGAGCGAGACCCTTCGAATCTTCAGCGCCTCGGACACGACCACAACTGCGCGACCATCGTCGGAGACGGACTCGATGAAGCGGTCTTGGAACAAGCAGGCGTGGAGAACGCTGATGCGTTCGTCGCCTGCACGCGGGGAGACAACACGAACCTCATGGCGGCGCAGTTGGCGCAGATTCGATACAAGGTCCCAAAAGTGTGTGTGAAGGTGAACGATCCTCAGAGGTCGCACACTTTTACGAAACTCGGCATGTTCTGCATCACACCGAACCTTCTAACCGCAGGCATGATGCGGGACTGGCTCCTAGAGCAGGAATTCCTCCCTGTCGCTGAATACAACAAGTTGGAGAACGGCGACTAAATGTACGTAGTTATCGTCGGTGGCGGCAAGGTCGGGACGTACCTCACGCGACGGCTCCTCAAAGAGGGGAAAGAGGTGCTGCTCATCGAGCGAGATCGGTCGCAATACAAGTCGCTGCACGACCAGTTTGGTGACGCGGTCATGTGGGGCGACGGCTGCGAGGCTTCCACGCAGTCGGAGGCCGGATTCCAAAGGGCGGATGTCGTCGCTGCTGTGACGGGAGAGGACGAAGACAACCTCATCGTCTGCCAGATGGCCAAGAACGAGTTCGGGGTCTCGCGAACAGTGGCTCGCGTCAACGACCCAACCCACACGTGGCTTTTTCAGAAGTTGGGCGTTACCGCCACGGTGAGCGCGACGGACGTCCTGTACTCCCTGATCGAGCAGGAGATTCTGCTGGGCAAGGTGATTCCTCTTGCGGCAGTCAAACTGGGGAACATGGAGGTCGTCGAGGCGAGCCTGACCTCTCGGTCTGCATGCATCGGCAGGCGTGTCCGCGACCTGAATCTGCCGAAAAAGACGAACATCGTCTGGCTTATGAGGGGCGACGAAGGGACCACGGTGGACGGTGACACCGAGTTTCAGGCCGGCGATCTCATCGTCGCGCTCGTCCCAGTGGAAGCCGAGGCCGAGTTCCGGTCCCTCCTCTAAGCCGTTCTCGGGCCAGCGCCCCTGGAGGCCCGCGGCTTACCCGCCAATAATACGGGTCGGGTGGAGCGAGGAGACATGGAATTAGTTCATCAACCGGTTAGCCAATGTGGCCGGCCGAGGGTCTCCATGACACTTCCGGAAATCAAAGCGTTCGTTGGAAAGCGAGTGGTGATCGAATACCTCGACAGGCTCGGGCACAAGTGTGTCGCCGAGGGCTCCCTCTGGGAAGTCGAGTTCGTGCCGATGTATGGATGCAACCTGATCGGTGACTTCGGCGAGATTCAACTCGACAAGGTCGTCACGCTCGTCGAGTTCGGCCAGCAGGCCGCGTAGAGTCCTACCCTTTTCCCTTCCTCGCGCTCCTGCGAGCCTCTCCCTGTTGCGGTCATACTTCGCGCCCATGCGCCCGTTGCTGCTGGGCAATCAGGAGATCGGTGACGACGGCAGGCTCCGCCTGTGCGGGCAATCTGCCGTGGAGTTGGCCTCGCGATTCGGGACTCCTCTCTACGTCTTCGACGCCGATGTGGCACGAGAGACAATGCGGCGCTGGATGTCGGCTGCCGCCCAGGCTGCCCCGGAAAGTGAGGTCGCATTCGCTGCCAAGGCTAACAGCGCGCTGGCGGTTCTCGCCTTAGCGAGATCGGAGGGGCTCGCTGTGGACGTCGCAAGCCTTGGGGAATTGGAGGCGGCCCGGCGTGCCGGCTTCCCGCCCGAGCGCATCCACCTTCACGGCAACTACAAAACGAGAGAGGAACTCGTTGCGGCTGTCACCCTGAGCCTCGACTCGATCGTTTTGGACTCGATCTCCGAGATCGAGGCTCTCATCGAAGTCTGCTCCGAGCAAAAGGCGACCGCGCGGGTGATGATCCGCCTCGCGCCCGGCGTCGATCCGGAGACTCACGTCGCGATCTCGACGGGGCAGGAGGACACGAAGTTCGGCTTCAACATCTCCAACGGCGCGGCTCGCGCGGCTGTTGAGAGAGTCGGTTCCGCATCCTGCTTGGAGTTCGTTGGCTACCATTGTCATGTCGGATCCCAACTCTTCGACGCCGAGGCGCAGATCGCCGGCGCGGAACGGTTAGCCGCCTTTGCACTCGAGTGCGAGGACCTCGTCGGCCTTCCGAGGACCCTGAACGCCGGCGGCGGGCTGGCGTCTCGCTACACCCAAGGCGACCAACCGGTAGGGATCGAGACGTACTGCAGCCAAATTGCGGCGGCCGCGCTTGCGCCATTCTTGCGTGCAGGAAAGCCGACTCCGAAAATCGCTTTCGAACCGGGGAGAAGCCTTGTCGCTGAGGCCGGGGTGACCCTCTACCGGGCTGGACCGATCAAGTCGGTGCCGATCGACGAGATGGGCAGAACGCGTCGGTACCTAAGTGTGGATGGAGGCCTCTCGGACAATCCCCGCCCGCAACTGTACGACGCGGTCTACACTGCAGTCAACGCAACTCGCGGGGCCGAGCCGCACTCGGCAGAGTTTCGAATCGCAGGAAGGCACTGCGAAACCGACACGCTGATCGCGAGCGCGCTTCTGCCGGAGGCGACACAAGAGGGCGACTTGATCGCCGTTCTCTCGACGGGCGCATACAACTATTCCATGGCCAGCAACTACAACCGATTTCCGCGGCCCGCGATGGTGATGTTGTCTGCAGGCCGGGCAGAAATCGTCGTGGAGCGTGAAACGATCAGTGAGTTGTTTACGCGCGAGAGGGTCTTTGAGTTCACAGCGGGGGCGAAATAGAGATGCGCGATATCGAGACAACGCTGATCCTCCTGGGTGTCGTCTACATGTCGATCGCTCTTCACGAGTTCGGACATGCGAAGTCTGCCGACTCGGCCGGTGACCCGACTCCGCGACTGATGGGCCGTGTCACTTTGAATCCGTTTGCCCACTTTGATCCCATCGGCGCAGTCCTGATCGCGGTGTTAGCGTTCTCCGGATACGGGCTCGGGTGGGGGAAGCCCGTGCTCGTGAATCCGTCGAAGATGCAGCATCCTCGATGGGATCACTTCATGTCTGTTCTGTGGGGGCCTCTCACAAACGTGATCATTGCGGTGGTGTTCGGCTTTCTGTTCCGATTCGCCGCGTTGCCCAGCGGATCCGCGTTCTTCGTCGCCCTCTGCATCATCGCGGTTACCACAAACGTCGCGCTGTGCCTGTTCAATCTGATACCGCTTGGGCCGCTCGACGGCCATTGGCTCGTCGGACTGGCCCTTCCCCAACCGATGGGGCAGCGTTTCATTCTATGGAATCGCACGACCGGAACGTTCGTCCTGATCGGCCTGATCGTCGTCTCGCAGATGAGTTCGTCGTTCAACCCGATTGGGATGCTGATGTCCGGGCCCGTGATGACCCTGACGGACTTGATTTTAGGTCTTCCGACTACCTAAAGAAGATGAAGTAGACAAGGATCGCTGCGCCGACGATCTTTACGGTGTTGTCGACCTTGAATGAGCGCGAGGGATAGGGGACTTCCACGATGTCCGTCGCCACCAGTTCGACGTCGGGCTCCGAGCCTCCGAGAATCTTCACCACGTTCACTGTGAGGACTCGCGTGTCCTCGTCGATGCGCTTTCGATAGATCTTCACCTTGTCGAGTCTTGCGTCCTTGATGGGTCCCGCATCCTGCACAACCTGCCCGACCGTGAGGCCGGGAACGAATGGAATGAGACCTGGTCGGGTTACCGCTCCTCGGATGTACACGTTGTCGGTGATTTCGCGAACAGGCACGAAGATCTTCTCGCCGGGCATGACCGGGCGGTCCGGCACCGTCGCAGTCATGTCGAGTGTGACGAGATTTCCTCCCGTTGTCGTGAGTTCGACCGCGCGCTGATTAGCGTCGCGTCGGAAGCCGCCTGCGAGTTCGATCGCGGAGCGGACAGTCATCCCTTCCGACCATTGCACGACCCCAGGGTTCTTAACCGCGCCAAGCACCGTGACTTCTTGGGACGCAACTTGGATCGGGACGAAGACTTTGTCGCCTGCATTCAACTTTGGATTGGCGGCCTCGTCCTGCGAGGCGATCCACGGCTTGTGATTGACCGTCACAGACTCGCCAGTCACGGACGTGATTCGAATGGCCGCGAGATCTGCCACAGAAAGGGGCTCTGCAGCGGCGAGCGCGTCGGCAAGCCTCAGCGAGTCGCGATAGGGCACGTCGGTCGCTTTTGCCACTGCGCCCGTAACCTGAATCGGAAGAGGCTGCTGAACCGGCGGCGCTTTCACTTTGATAGAAACGGTGGCGGCCCTCAGTATCTGTTGACGCACAAGCACGTCGGAGACCTTCTTGCCCGCGGCGTCCTCCGTGAGGCCGGCAATCTCGACCGCCCCCACGAACGGAAGGAGGATCAAACCGGTTGCGGTGATTTGGTACGAGCCGTCGAGTTTCGGCTCCTCGGTGCACGTGAGGGTGACCTCGTCGCCCGGCTCGAGGACAGTCTGCTGCAGAGGTGAAGCGACTGAGGAGGAGAGTCCGATCGATGCGAGGACAACACAGACGAGGAGGCGCAGCATGCTTACTACTTCCGTCTCTGCACGGCGTCTCCTCCCGCCACAGTAGTATCGGACAAGCGTCGCACTCTGAAATTCGCTCGCATCGGGTCGCCCCCTCGGTACACTCCTTGGGTGCCGAGGCCGTATCCCAATCAGGTAGCCGTTCTGACGGAAAGGCCCACATTCCCCAACGAGTGCGTTTGTTGTGGCGAAAAGGCGACGGACGTGTATCGGCCCACGCCTCCCGGCCGTCTACAGGGCCTCCCGCCACCGGATCGGCCACTGGAGTTGCCGTACTGTGACGAGTGCCTCAGGCACGTCAGGAAGTACCAGATGGGAACGACCTGGATTCTGCTCGGCGTGATCGTCGCGACTTGGGGCTTTGTCTTTACGAGGTCGGCAGGTGGATCCGGCGCCTGGTTGGCAGTTCCGCCAGCGATCGGAGGGGCGCTCGCGGTGTTCGGTCTCGCAGGGAGGAGGTCCCCAGGGATCAAGCCGAACTGTCAAGCGAACGACGTGTCTGTGAGATGCGTATGGCACCGGCGGGACGAGTACCGGTTCTCCTTCGCGTCGCAGGCATACGCTGAGAAATTTAGGGCAGCGAACGAAAGGTCATTGGCAAAGGGCGAATAGTCGCGCTCCGGTAGACTGAGATTCGATGTCATTCCGAATCGAGCGTGACAGCCTGGGCGAAGTTCAAGTCCCTGCAGATGCCTACTGGGGAAGCCAGGCCGAGCGAAGTAGGCTCCTCTTCCCTATCAGCGGTTTGGTCGAGCATCCAAAGATGATCGACGCGTTTGTGCTCCTGAAAAAAGCATGTGCGCTGGCGAACAAGGAACTGGGACTGCTGGAGGCAGAGATGGCCGACGCGATCGCGGCTGCTGCGGATGAAGTGTTGGGGGGGCGACTCCGAGATCAGTTCCCCGTGGATGTGTTCCACATGGGGGCCGGAACCAGTTTCAACATGAACGTGAACGAAGTCCTGGCGAATCGCGCTGAGGAACTTCTTGGTGGAACGAAGGGCGAATACAAACTAGTCAACCCGAATGACCACGTCAACTACGGTCAGTCGACGAACGACACCTTCCCTACGGCGATGCGCATGATGTCGCGGTTTTTGATCGGCGACTTAGTCGAAGAGACGGAGAGGCTCGCGGCAGCATTTGAGGACAAGGGGCGCGAGTTCGACGGGATCCTCAAGTCGGGCCGCACGCACCTTCAGGATGCCGTGCCGATTCGGCTGGGCCAGGAGTTCGCTGCCTACGGAGCGGCGATTCGGCGATCCATCCGCTGGCTTCGCCATGCAGAAGGCGAACTCGAGGATCTTGGGATCGGGGGTTCCGCGGCGGGAACGGGTCTCAACACGCATCCAGAATACAGATTTCGCGTCGTGAGAATCCTTTCCGATGCGACGAACATCCAATTTCGCGCAACGGACGACATGAGAGAAGCGATGCAGTCGCAACTGTGCATGAGCGCGCTCGCTGCGTCCGTGAGAATTCTCGCGCTGGAACTGACGCGGATAACGAACGATCTGCGCCTTTTGTGCTCCGGCCCGTTGACGGGTTTTGCCGAAATCACGCTTCCGCCCGTGCAACCTGGAAGCAGCATCATGCCGGGCAAGGTCAACCCGTCGATGGCGGAAAACCTGAATCTTGTGCTGTTCCAGGTGCTCGGACAATGCCATGCAATTGATCTGTGCGTCCAGGCGGGACAGTTAGAACTCAACGTGATGATGCCTTCCATGGCTTTCAGCAGCCAGTTCATGCTCCAAACGCTCACCAACACTCTCAAAACCTTCCGCGAGAACTGCGTCGTAGGGATTACCGCTAATGAGGCGAAGTGCTACGAGTACGCCGCGGCGTCACCGTCGTTGGCGACGGCGCTGAACCCGATCATCGGTTACAAGAAGGCCGCCGAAGTCGTGAAGCAGGCGCTGCGCGAGGGAAAGACGATTCCCCAGGTGGTGCGAGAGATGGAGTTGTTGGACGAGGAGACGCTGTCGAAGGCTCTGGACCCGTCGAACCTCACGGAACCGGGCATTCCGGGCAGATAAAGTCACCTTGCGCACGGCCGGCATAAAGATCGCGGGGCGAGCGCATGCTCGCCCCGCGAATCTCTTGATGTGTCAGTCGGGCCTACAGCCTGAAAGAGGCTCCGGCGTAATAGAACTGTTGGTCGAATCCGACAACCTCGGGCATGAACATGAAGCCCAACTCGAGGGACCAACTCGAACCGCCGCTCATGAAGTCAAATCCAAGAGCGAGCCAGCCGCCGAAGTCGAAGTCGGAAACCCAAACGCTTCCTGCGTCGATCGACGAACTGAAGTAGCCGACTGCGGCCTTTCCATAGAAGTTGCCGCTGCTGCCACCCTGGCTGAAGTTGAACTTCGCCCCGTAGTGGATGCCCATGTGCTGCAGGTTGCCCGCGTCGGAGTCGGCCCAGTGTTCTCGGAATCCGAAGAAGCCCTGGGTGTTCGGCGCGAACTGGTTCCAGTAGAAGTCGACCCCGAGCAGCATGCCGGTGTCCATTTCGAATGGATCATCGAGATCGCCTGTCGGGAACGACGCGCCGACCGTGATTTCCCAGGGGCGCGGGATGGGTGTGTACTGTGCCGAGGCCGCGACCGCCATCAGTCCGGCCAGGGCTACGAAGAGAGCTCTCATTGATAACCTCCGTGTTATGTCCCCGGGCGTCGGACTCGGCCTTCCTCAGTTGCGCCGCCCCAACCCCAGGTGGCCCGGTAGTTTACCGAGTCCGACCCCGGTCAAGTCCGGGGGGCGAGCCGGGGACGCCTATATCCTGAAGGCGAGCACTCCGTAGAACGAGGTGTTCTCGACTCCGGAGACCTCAGGGGCGATCTGGAACCCCGCTTCCAGGGTAAGGCCGCCTGGCATGTCGTATCCCAGGCCAGCGAACCCTCCGAAGCCGGTCTCCGAGCCGCCCGGATCGAACTCCGTGGTGTAGTAGCCCCCCGCTATCTTCAGGTACAGGCCGCCCGCGAGAGGCAGCGAACCGAGGCCGAATCGCACCCCGTAGTGAAAGCCATAGGTTCTGACGTCGAATCCGGACTCGGACGCGAACCAGGCGCGGACGCCTGTGAATGCCCGGGCGTTCGTCGCGGTCGGCGCAACGTAGTAGTCGAGGCCCAGCACAAAGCCGTTATTGAAGCCTGCGTCGTCAAGGTCGCCTGTCCACACGAGGGCTCCGAGGCTGACCTGCATCGAGCGAGTCAGGAGCCAGGACTGGTGGTTCTTCGCGGCCACTGAAGGGAGAGCCATAACGGTCGCGCAGGCTGTCAGTGCAAGTAACTTCTTCAAGAGTCCTCCCGGGTGGCAAACCATCGAGGTGGGGCACGGCCGCGCGCCGATGGCTGCCTGCCACAATCAGCCTGACGTTTCCCTGAGATGGAAAGCTTCAGTTTGGTCGCGCCGTACTATGAGACGCTCATGCGGTCGGTCCCCTACGGCATGTGGCTTGAGTACCTGCGACTCCACTGGAGTCTCGCGGGCATCGAGCCAAAAACCGTTCTCGAGGTTTGCTGCGGGACTGGGAAACTCTCGCGGATGCTCGCTCAGGAGGGTTACGGCGTGCAGGGCGTGGACAAGAGCGAGGCGATGATTCGCGAGGCTCGTGACCTTGCGGCGTCCGAGGGCCTAAGCATCCCTTTCCACTGCGCCGATGCAGCGCAGCTCGAAATCGATTGCACATTCGACGCCGGTTTCAGTTTCTTCGACAGCCTGAACAACATCGTCGAGATCGGTCAATTCCGAGCGGCTCTCGCAAACGTGAGAAGGCATCTCAATCCTGGAGGTCACTTCTTGTTCGATCTGAACACTGCTTTCGCGTTTGAGCAGGGGATGTTCGATCAGGAGGAGTCCGATCCGGACGAGCCGATTCGATACCGATGGAGGTCATCCTGGGACTCCGGGACTCGAATCTGCACGATTCACATGGAGTTTCAGACAGCTGACTCCCGGTTTGAGGAGACGCACGTGCAGAGGGCGTACACCGAGGGCGAGGTGGTCGAGGCCATGCTGACGGCGGGATTCGTGGAGGTAGGCCTGTACGACTCGTATACGCTCAATCGGCCGCATTCGAGGAGCGACCGTGTTCACGTGTCGGGCAAGGCGCCGAGTTAGACCGTCGTCGCTCGCACAGACGGCTCAACCTCGATGATGCCGCTGGTAGTGAAGATCGCCGCGGCCCCGGTTCCGTCCGGCTTCATCATCCACAGGTCGCCTACACCGATCTCGGTTTCGAGAACGAACACGATGCGCTGCCCGTCGGCGGTGTAGGTCGGGTCGGAGGCGTCGTACGGTGAGTTCAGAAGTCGGACCTGTCCTCCGCCTGCCGACGTCATCCGGTACACGGCGTCAGAGCCGCTTCGGTCAGAAATGAAGACGACATAGGAACCGTCGGGACTGTAGGACGGAGCAAGGTCGTCGGCGCTGTTCGTTGTGAGTTGCGTCTGCGACGAGCCGTTCGCCTGCATTCGGAAAATCTCGAGGTCGCCGTCGCGGTCGGATTCGAAGACGATGAACGAGCCATCGGGACTCCACGCGGGGCGAGTGTCATCCGCGGTGTTGTTGGTGAGTTGAACGGCGCCTGTGCCGTCGGCGTTCATGACGAAGATCTCCCAATCCCCTCCGATCAGCCGCGACAGCGCGATCTTCGAGCCGTCTGGACTGAACACCGGATCGGCGTCGTTCTCGTTGTTGTTGGTGATTCGGACGGCGCCGGTGCCGTTCGCGTTCATCAAGTACACCTCGTCCGTGAAGTTCCATACGAAGTCCTTGTTCGTTGTGAAGACGATCTTCTGGCCGTCGGGGCTGAAACTCGGGTGATGCACTTGCTCTCCGAAAGTGGTGAGCCTCAGGAGGCCCGTTCCGTCGCTGTTGACGTGATAGATTTCGGTGGACTGGGTCGGAGAGATTCGATCTGTGACGAAAGCGATTCTGTAGACGGGAGGCGGAGGCGGTGGGACGACGACCGTCACAGGCGCGGTGACTTGAAGGCCGGCCTGAGGCTCGCTCAGCTGCACCGTCGCCGTGCCCTCTGCGAGGCCCGAAAAGAGGCCTGCTTGGCTCACCGATCCGAACTGCCCGCCCGCGACGACCGACCACACGAATGCACTCGGTGGGAGCAGCAGCACCTGGTTCGCGGCGTTCTCGGCGTGGCCGACGAGTTGTACTTGGCCGCCAACTGGGCAGGAGATGGGCTGGTTGTCAATTTCGAGGTGGTGAACCAGGGTCTGGAGATTCGCGGAAACGTTGACCGTGATGACGTCGTTCTCGATGACCGTGATGCCGATCGAAGCCGTGGCGATTCTCGAGCCCGTGGCGTTGGCCTGCGTGTATGCGTCTACGACGAGAGTCTGGTTGCCTGCGGGTATCAGTTGACCGAACAGGGCCTGCCCGGTGTAGCCGAGGTCGCCCGATCGGTTGATCGTAAGCGTGACCGTCCCGTTCCCTGTGTTGATGCTCGCCTTCAGGCTGTTCGCGTAGGTCGGAACCGCTCTTTCGCGCGTGGGCCAGTCAATTTCCACCCTGACTTGGCCGCCGCTGGTCGGGGGCGGCGGCTCGCTTGCGGTTCCTGCGCCCCCACACGCGGAGACGCACGCGAGTGCGAGAATGCCAGCCGCCAGGGCCCAGAAGTAGGTTCTCATCCTTTGCGCCGCCCGGAAGACTGTGAGTCTTCGGCTGTATTAGTTCTCGGCAAAAGGACGAAATCGTTTAGTGGCGCGGAGCGCCGCAAGTCGGGCTATTCATCCTCGACTTCGCCCTCTTCCTCTTGCTCGGCGTCTCCATCGTCCTCCAGTTCTGCAGCATCCGATGGCGCCGATTCGCTTTTCACGTGGAACGAGAATCGAGCGTTCCCGAATGCGATCACGTCTCCGTCTGCGATGGAAACTGGCTCGGAGATCCTCTGAAAGTCGCTCGCAGGGTCCAACTTGAAGGTGCCGTTGCTCGAGCCGAGGTCCTCCAGCATCCACGTTCCGTCGGCGACTGCGATCTTGGCGTGCTTCCTCGAGACGTAGACGCCTTCGTCCAGCGGTCCGAGGTCCACGTCGACGGGCCCCACTGCGGGGTCGAACCTTCCGACGACAGCGGAGCCTGAGATTGGGAAAACATCTCCCGTCGGCGCTCCACCGCGAAGGAGACGCAACTCCGCCATCTCGGCGGAATCGGCTTCTGGCGCGCCCACGTCGGGGGCCTGGTCGGAAAGAACCTCTGAATCTCCGGTCATCGTACTTTTCCTCCTCCGTATTGTAGGACGGAACCAAGGGCAAAAGTTATTAGGGCGGCCGCGAGTCCCGGATAGATTGGGGAGAGCTCTGCGGCCCACGGGACTCTGATCGCCCCGAACTGCAAGAGCATGAACCATGCGAGAGCCGTTCCGGAGCCGGCGATCATGGTGGCGACCGCTACCGATGGATTTGGGGGCTTCTTCGCGGCGTACATGCCGATCGTGGGGATGAAGAGTCCGGGAACCACGATGCTCCCCAAGTAGAACCAGATGTCCACGACGTTGCGGATTGTCAGAGCGAGGGTCACGCCGAGTACCGTTGCGCCGGCGATGCCGAGTCGAGACCAGAGGACGAGCGACTTCTCTCGCGCGGACCGCCAAATGCGGCCCGCGATGTCGCGACCGAGCGTCGCCCCGGAAACGAGCGTGTAGCCTGCCCCCGCTGAGGAGATGAGCGCCACGAGGCTTGCGAAGAAAAGGGCCTTCAAGCCGGGTGGCAGAGCGGAGTCGCCGAACTTCGGGAACAACCCCATCCCCAGGCCGGGTCCCAGCGACGAATACGCGTACAGAGCCGTGGTCACCGTGAGGAGATCGAACACAACCCAGCAGCCGATGCAAATGAAGAGGCCCTTCCTTGCGAGTTCCGGGTTGCGCACGGATGCGACCCTCTGGTGAAAGCCTGGGTCGACGAACGTCCACGCTCCGATGAGAATCCACGAAAAGAGGAAGAACCAGCCGTCAGGCCGTCCTGCGTTCCAACTTCGGTGAGACTCGGGAAGTTGGGCAACCAGATCCCCCGGCGGGCCCATATCCCGCACCGCGACGACCAGCATGACGATGAAGCCAACGTAGATTAGGATGAACGCAAGCGTGTTGCTCCTCGCGTCCGCGAGTAGGCCCCCGCGGTAGAGAAACGCGGTTCCGACGAGCGCTCCGATGATGGTCGCCCAGACGAGGTGGATGCCGGTCAAGTCGGACACCATCTGGCCCAGCATTGCAATGTGGGCCGAGGGCGCGCCGATGACCAGCACGAGAACAGCGCAGATCAGGGCAGCGTTTCGTCCGTAGACGCGGTCCATCCGTTCGGGAAGGCTGATGTCGTCCGCAAGTCGGACGCGACGAGCCAGGAAGAGGGCAAAGGCGATTCCAAAAATGTAATACGGGACGCCGAGGATGAGCCAAGTCGAGAGTCCGTACCAATCGAAGGCTTGACCGACTCCGAGTATGCCGCCGTACCACGTCGTCACGAGGGTTGCGACGAACAGGGGAAGGGTGAGCCCCCGTCCGGCAGCGATGAGTTGAACCGACGAAGCCTCTTTCAAGCGCGCAGTGAAGCCGAGCGTCAGATAACCGATGAGCGCAAGAGCGAGAACGAGCCAGTCGAGAGGTTGAAAACTCACCAGCGATCCTCGCCTTCCCAGCGCTCGGTGAACACGGCGAGCACACCGCTTTCAAGCGCAACCATTACGGAATCGCCGACCGCTTCATTCGAAACTCCGTCCCTGCCTCCAATCGCCAACTGCAAGCCAGAGGGCGAGTACTTGAGTCCGGAGGTCTCCGCCACAACCGCAGCGGCCAACGGGATGAGGGAGACTCGGATTCCGGGCCGCGTTCGCAACTGAACGGGACTTCGGGAGGGACCGACGAGCGTGGCGATCGACCTTTCGAAGACGAAGCGTATTCTCGCCTCGTCGGCAAGCGCGGACGCGCTCGAGAGAGCCGACAGAGTGTGATCCAGGAGATCACCTTCGGAGGCGACGACGGAGATGGACTCTGCCCGAAGGTCCTGAACGGTGTACTGCAGGGCCTTTTGAAAGTCGGTGGATTCCTGATCCTCCCGATGGAGGACGGCTGCGTGCGCAAAGTATTCGCGGAAGGATGGGTCGATGCTGTCAAAGTCCCCGAGGATCGTCAAGGCGGCGGCCTGAAAGTCGCGGATGAGGTTAGCGCCGCCGTCAGCCGCGACGACGTGACTCGCTTCCGAGATCCACCTTGGCAAGTCATGCGGCAGCCTTGTTCCGCTCGCCACGATCAGGGCGCGTTCGACGCCCGGCATAGGAGGAACAGGTTACACCCGAGGTACAAGTAGACGCCTCGCAACGTGTTTTCAGGCGGAGCCGGATTTTTTGAAATTTCACGGAAGATTTTTGCGGAATTGTCGGGGAAAGCGTGGCATTCGGAGCGAAGAACAGTTATCATTCTCGAACTCGTTGGCGGGGTTTCGTGGGGAGGGTTTTGACCGCAACGCCGACGGTTTCTTTTACGTGAAGGTATGTCCGAGCAATTGAGCCTGGGCGGTAACCCGTCTGTCGAGAAGACCCGACGCGCGTTCAGCGCGGTGCTCGAACGACTTTCCGGCGTGGTGACGGAAGGACAATTCAAGAAGTTCCTTGCACCCCTCAATGTTGCCGATTCGGACGGGGAAGTTGTGGTATTGAACGCGCCGGGACGGTTCGTTCAGGAATGGGTCAGCGAGAAGTATCGAACCCTCATCGAGGCCGAATTATCGTGCGAGTTGGAGCGACCGATCCGAATCGCGATCGAAGCGGTGCCAAACGTGCGTGGAGCGGAGGCTGCCGAGCCTGTTTACATTGCTCCTGAAACCTCGGACCCATCATTCGACGATTTCACGTTTGAGAACTTCGTCGTCGGAAAGAGCAACCTCATCGCAAGCAGCGGCGCTCAGGCGGTCGCCCGAGAACCGGGAAAGAAGTGCAACCCTCTCTACATTTATGGGGACACAGGGCTTGGAAAAACGCACCTCCTCCACGCCATCGCAAATCAAGTACGGAAGTCACGGCCGAATTTGAGATGCCAATACATGACGGCGCAGCAGTTCAGCCGCGGGCTTGTTGATTCGATTCGGGACCGCACCGTTGACAAGTTCCTTCGGTCCTTCGCCCGAGTGGGCGTTTGGCTTCTCGACGACGTTCAGTTTCTGGACGGCAAAGAGAAAACCCAGGAAGAAGTGTTTCATCTCTTCAACGACCTCATCCAGAGGGGGTATCAGGTCGTGCTCTCCGCCGACCGGCCGCCACGAATGATTCCGGGCATCGACGAGAGGCTTCGTTCGCGCTTTGAGAGCGGCCTCGTCGCGGAGATCGGATCGCCGGACACGGAGACGAGGGCAAAGATCATCGAGATGAAGTCCGATGCGCTCGGCCACAGGCTGTCGCCAGAAGTTTGCGAGTTCTTGGCGGTCAACACGCACGGAAGCATCCGGACGCTGACGGGGGCTGTATTGACGCTCATAACGACGGCGTCGTTCAACGGCCAAGAACCGGATCTCGAATTGGCGAAGGGCGTGTTGGCAACAAGCTACGCTCGACCCGAGCCGAAGGCGATTTGCTGCAAGGACGTCGTCTCTGCAGTCGCTGACCATTTGCGAGTTGAGCCGCAAGATCTGCTGGGTCCAGTGCGTAAGGCGAGGCTCGCCCATGCAAGGCACGTTGCCATCTACATCATTCGAAAATGGCTGCACCTTAGTTGGAATCAGATCGGCCAAGAGTTCAGTGGCCGTGACCACACCTCCATCATGCACGCGTTCAGGAAGGTGGACAGACTCTACTGCAGCGATCAAGCCGTTCGGAAGCAGGTGGACGATGTGCGCGAAAAACTCGGGCTGAACTGACGTGATCGTCGGCGAATCCACCTGGGAAGAGATCCGAGATTTCGACAAAGAGGCGGTCTGCCTCATCCCGACCGGTAGCCTTGAACAACACGGTCCTCACCTGCCCCTCTTCACTGACACGCTGCTCTCGACCGGCGTTGCGCATCGCGCCCATGCAGAGAGGCCCACAAAGTCACTCCTGTATCCTGGAATCTGGTTGGGATGTTCTTCCCACCATATGTCGTTCGCTGGGACAGCGACGGCCAGCATTGCCACTTACTCGGCAGTCTTGACGGAGGTCATCGAGTGTGCGATGGCGCATGGCTTTCGCAAATTCTTCGTCGTCAACGGACATGGCGGCAATACTGAGCCGAACGGCACGACGCTTCGCGAGTTGAAGCGCTCCTATCCGAACCACGTGTTCGCCCACTGCGGGTATTTCTCGCTGATCGCGGCCGACGGGCTCGCCACGATCATGCAGGGCCCGCTCAAGACGATTCGCCACGCGTGCGAAGCCGAGGCTTCGATGATGATGTATCTGCACCCCGAACTCGTCCGGGAGGCGAGGTTGCGGGACGACCAACTTGGGATGAGCCCAGCTGCGCCAAGCGGTTTGAATTACATCCAGACGTTCGACGAGATTACGGAGATGGGGAGTTCCGGGTACGCGACGCTCGCAACCCGGGAGAAAGGGGAGCAGCTGATTGGGCTTGCCGTTGAGGGTGTGGTGCAGGCGATCGACCACATCTTTGCCGGCTACGTGATGGAAGACGTGCGGCCGTCTTAAGTCACGCGAAGATGTCGAGGAGGCTTCGGTCCATTTCAGCCTGCGTCCGGAAGAGCGCCACCCCTACTCGGTAGTGGACTTTCGCCAGGCTCAACTCGATCCAGTCGCAAGGCAAGGTATCGAGGTCGCCTTTGGCCATGGACTCGATCGCCGAGAGCAATCTCGACTGCCCCGCCTCAAATGCTGCCAGCGCCGCCCCGTATCCCGAGCCAACACGGTGGACGTGCATAGTAGATTCATTCCATATGCCGGACTGCGCTCGGAAGACGTGACCCGGCAAAAGTCGGGGATTCCGGGACTGGGGAGATGCGGCGCCTTTACTCGCCGCTTCTCTGCCGATACTTTTTCGCCTGGTCCGGGTCGACCTTTCTCATCCTGCGAAGGAGTTCGTTGTCGCCCTGCGGCTTGCGGACGTCCCTTTTGGAGGGCCCTTCGTCCTCTCCAGGTTTTCGTTCCGGAATGGGGAGGTCTCTTTCCCTTCGCTCTGCGTTGATTACGGGCGCCATTGTTTCTGCTTACTCCAGAAGGTCTGACAGGGTTCCAGTTTCCCAGTTGACGGGAAACTCTACCACCCTCGAATCGTCTGGGCCCGCCGAGATGATCGCGCGTCGCCAGCCGATCGCCTGCACCTGCTCGCCGTAAGTGCGAACGACTTCTGCTCTGAGTTGCGCACGGGTGTCCTGAGGAGGCATCGACATCGCGTCCAGTATTCGAGACTCCGGAATTACGGTTCGAGTCTGCCCTTCTGCGACCAGCGCGTCGAAGAGGCTGTCCTGTGGTTCGAGGTTGTGATACTCGAGGTCGAGGGACTGAGCGAGAGGAGCGTCCCATGTTTCCACTGGGCCGCAGAACTGTTCGAGCATAAGCCTCTTCGCTGCCCAGTCCACGCGATCCGCCAAGCGTGTCCAATCGGTTCGAAAGTCTTCCAGCGCAGCGTTCCATTCGTCGAGCACCCAATCCGTTTCGGCGTCGGTTCCCCGGAACCGAGATTCGCACGCACAGCGGTAATCGTCGAGCACTTCAGCGCTATTCGTCCATCCGGAAGTCGTTTCGATCCTGGAGCCGTCCAGAATCCGTGATGCGTCTCGAAAAGCGGTCACTGGGTCACGAAGCGCCCACTCCACCCGGTCTCCCATTTCGAGGAGCCGAAGCACCAGCGACATGGTCCCGAACTTCATCGCGATGGACCAGGGCATTCTGTTGGCGTCACCACAAATGACGTGAAGTCGAATCCAGCGCTCCTGCTCGGCATGCGGTTCATCGCGCGTGTTGAAGATCGGTCGCCGATAAAGAGTGTCTACGCTCGCGAGTTCCGTGAAGAAGTCCGCTCTTTGGCTCAATTGAAAGCGCACGTCCGGGCGGCTCTCCGAGCCGACCTTGCCCGCGCCGAAGAGGATCGATCGGGAGATGAGGAAAGGAACGAGGTGCGAGAGCAGATCTGCAAACTGCACGCTCCTCGGTACGAGGTAGTTCTCGTGGCTCCCGTAGGAAGCGCCGTGGTAGTCAGTGTTGTTCTTGTAGATTTTGACTGCGCGTCCTGTGCGCTCCTGGAAGTCCTTCGCAGCCTGTAGGACGATGCGTTCACCGGCCAACTCGTGCGCGAGCGCGTCCGCAATCCGACGGCATTCGGGCGTAGCGTATTCCGGGTGTCCGTGGTCGTTGTAAAGGCGCGCGCCGTTTTCGAGGACGCGATCCGACCTCAGTTCGCTTTCCGGAGGGTGGACGCGACCGACGTCCCATACGGAGTCAGCCGGGTCGGTGGTCAGGCGATCGACGCTGAATCCTCGAAGGTCGCATCTTGGGGATTCGAGAGCGTAGTCCCAACAACCGACGGAGTTCGCTTGGAGCGATCGGATCACTTCCGCCGAGTCTTCCAATTGGTCCGCAACATCTCGGCCTTCGATCTGAAGGCCGTATTCGATGTCGCTCCCAAAAAGACGCACGGGAGGGATGCTACCTCCCGTGAGATGTGAGGCCGAAGCCGAGTTACTTGGACTTCGTGGCTTTCAGTTTGAGCGGGAAACTCCCTCCCATAGGAGGGACCGGCCAGTCGGTGATGTTGAGTTCGAGTCTCTCGATCGTGCCGTCTTTGGCTATCCAGTAGAAGCCGTCGTACTTCATCGGCGGTGTCAGGCCGGACTCCGCAGCCTTGACGGCGATCTTCAGGACTTCCGTCTCGCCGATCTTCTCGACGCCCTTCACTTCGTAGTCGTAGGTGACTTTGAAGTTGCCGTCGGTCGTCTTCAGTTCTTGGGAGTGAGACCACTTGTCGCCCGCTTGGACTCCGTTCGGTGGGTAGAGAATGAAGAAGGGATTCGCCATTCTCGTTAAGGTCTCTCCGAGTTCCTCGTCTTCGGCGCGCACGAGTTCGCCTCTCGTGCCTAACTGCGCTGGAGCAGTGAGGTCTTCGCCGATCGGCTGGCCGTCGAGCTGCAGGTCTTTCCAAGCGAGCTCCGCCTGAAATCCTTTGTCATCTTTCTTCTTGATCGTCAGGACGGCCATGAAATCGAGCGCCATCGTGCCCTGAGTCGTGATCTCAGCCTGGACGGCCAATTTCTGCGTGAATCCCTCCGTGAAGGGAGCCTTGATCTCCCACTTTTGGACCGGCAGCATCGCAGTCGCAGCTACTGCAAACAGGAAAGTCATGTTGTCACCTCTCGACGCGCGCTGTGTGCGCTCCGATAGATTACGCGATATCGGTTGGGCCCGTTGCGATCCGGCTCAGCGCTGGACCATTTCAAAGGTCTCCGACTGGAGTGGATCGGCCCCTGCCTCGGTCTCGGGCTGAAGTCGGAGGTAGACGACTGCCGCGAGTGCGGCGAGGGCGGCGGCCGCGAGGGGGAGAAGGCGACGAGTTCGCATCAGGAAGAAGCCGGGGCAATTGCCGTGCCACTTGAAACGAGCCATGCGGTAACGTCCGAACATGCCTCGGCGTGGCGGACAGGGTGGCGCGCGGCGGTCGAAGCACGGGAAAGGCCTCCCCGTCCTCCCGGTGCGAGACGCCGTGCACTTTCCCGAGCACGTGAACACCCTGCTGGTCGGCCGGGAGGTGTCACTGCGCGCCCTTCATCGTGCGCTCGAGGAGAGCCGAAATGTACTGGTTCTCACGCAGACGGACGTGGGTGTGGAAGACCCGACGCCGGACGACCTTCACCGATTCGGAACCGTCAGCGAAGTGATCCAGGTCCTGCCGATGCCGGATGGGACGATGCGCGTTGCGCTCAAAGGCCTCCATCGGTTCTCCGCCGAGCGAGTCCGGTTCGAGGCAGGCTACATCCGAGCGACCGGCAGCGAGATCCCCGAGAAGCGGGCAGGCGGCGCGGACATCGACGCCTCCATGCGCGAAGCAGTGCGGCTGTTCGAGGCGGTCATGCAGTTGGGGAAGCAGATTCCGTTCGAAGCGATGCAGGCCGCCACTCACGAAGAGCGGGCGGGCGCGCTCGCGGACCTGATCGCGCACCACCTTCCGATTCGGCCTGCGCAAAAGCAGGCCATCTTAGAGATCACTGATCCGAGACAGAGGCTCGAGACCACCCTACAACTGCTGAACCGCGAGAAGGACGTCCTCGAACTTCAGCAGGACATTCGTACGCGTGTCGAGGAAGAACTCGGCGCAACGCAACGCGAGTACTACCTTCGGGAACAACTCAAGATCATTCAGCAGGAGTTGAACGAGCGGGACGAGAGGGGGGGGGAGGTCTCCGAGTACCTCTCTCGCATCGAACAGTCCGGGATGCCCATCGAAGTGCGCGAAAGGGCAGAAAGCGAACTGCGTCGCTTGGAGCGCTCTCCCAGCGCCTCGCCGGAGGCGATGGTCATCCGAACCTACCTCGACTGGCTCACTTCCCTGCCCTGGCAGCACGCGAGCGAGGACAGGCTGGACGTCCGGTCCGGCAAAGAGATCCTCGACCGCGATCACTTCGGATTGGAGAAGGTTAAGGATCGCGTGTTGGACTTCTTGGCAGTGCGTCAGATCAGTCGGTCGCTTCGCGGGCCGATTCTGTGCTTCGTGGGTCCGCCCGGCGTCGGAAAGACGAGCATTGGGCGATCGATCGCGGAAGCGATGGGGCGCAAGTTTGTCCGCATGTCCTTAGGCGGCATCCGAGACGAGGCCGAAATTCGGGGGCATCGGAGGACGTACATCGGCTCGATGCCAGGGCGGATTATCGCGAACATCAAACAGTGCGGCACTCGCAATCCGGTGTTCATGCTCGATGAAGTCGACAAGTTGGGCATGGACTACCGCGGCGATCCGACGAGCGCGCTCTTGGAGGCCCTCGACCCAGAGCAGAACGACCGGTTCACAGACCATTACATCGAAGCGCCCTTCGACCTCAGCGCGGTCATGTTTATCTGCACCGCGAACTTGCTGGAGAACATCCCGTGGCCGCTGCGCGACCGAATGGAAACCATTCACTTTCCCAGTTACACGGAAGATGAAAAGGTGCGCATCGCGGTGGACTTTTTGCTACCGAAGCGGATCTTGGAGCACGGGCTAAAAGAGAAGGATCTCAAGATCTCTTCGGACACGATCCGGCACATCGTGCGAAACTACACGCGCGAAGCAGGTGTTCGAAACCTGGAAAGAGAGATCGCAACGATCTGTCGCAAGACCGCGCGCCTTCATGCGGAAGGGAGCAAGAAGAAGCTGGCCGTCACTGCGGCCGTCGCAGAGGGATTTCTTGGCCCCCCCCGGTATCCTTTCGGAACGAAGTCCGAGAACGATGAGATCGGCGTTGCCACCGGAGCGGTCTACACGGAATTCGGCGGCGACATCGTGTCGATCGAAGTCGCCCTCACGCCCGCGCTCGGCCCGGAGCCGAAGGTGATCCTGACCGGCCAACTCGGAGACGTGATGAAGGAGAGCGCGCAGACCGCGCTCACCTGCGTGAGAACGGAACTGTCGCAGGCCGACGTTCAACCGAAGGTCTCACACGACGTTCACGTCCATGTTCCCGCAGGGGCGGTTCCAAAGGACGGACCGTCCGCAGGAATCACGATCGCGACGGCCTTTGCCAGCCACATCCTCGGAAAACCCGTGCGGGCGGACGTGGCCATGACCGGGGAGATCACTCTCCGCGGGAAGGTCCTACCTGTCGGCGGTCTCCGGGAGAAGATCCTGGCGGCCCACCGCGCGGGCATCAGGCGGATGATCATCCCGCGTGAGAACCTGAAGGACCTCTCCGAGGTTCCGAAGAACGCGCTCGATCAGATCGAGGTGCTGCCGGTTCGAACGCTAGGCGAAGTGCTGCAGGTGGCCCTCGACGTCAGCCGGAAAGCCCGCAATTCACGCCGTTAAGATCGGCCCCAGGGTCTGGAATCAGGCCCTCGTCTATGGCAGGGCCGGAGTCCCCTCGGCGACCTCATCCTCTTCGCCGTCCGCTGCCGAAGCGCCTCCCCCGCGAGGCGGCGTCACGGGTTGCCGAGGGCCAAGAATTTCCCGACGACGAGAGTCTCGTGTTCCCCGAGAAGAGAGGGGTTGAGACCGAGCGGGTCGGTCTTTCGACCGGGAGGGACGGCGATCTCGGCGTGGGAGACGATGAAGCCGATCGGGTGGCGGGCTCGAATGGTCGAGATGAGTTCCACCAACGAGGCGATTTGGGCGGGCGTGTAGGGGTCTTCCCCATCGTTACGGTTCACCAGTTCGATTCCGATCGAGAAGTCATTGACGCTCTGCCGGCCGTCGGGCATGACGCTGGGGCCAGCGTGCCAGGCTCGGCGGTCCTCCGGGACGTGCCGGACGACGGCTCCGTCCCGGTCGATCGTGTAGTGGGACGCGGCGCGCGTTTCGAGTCGCTCGAAGTGCCTGCAGGTTTCTTCGAGGGAGTCGAGCACGGTCGCGTGGAGAACGATGGTGTCCACCTCCACGCCAGGCGGGCGTGGGTCGTGGTGGGGGGAGGGGCGGTCCCGGACCGTGAGGCTCATGGGCTTCCGACCTCGGATCGACCGTTCGAGAGTCTCGAAGGCCTGACTTTAGATTCTTCAGGTTGCAAGCCTCGCGCCAGCCTACAGGTTTGTTTCACTCGTGCCGACACTTTTACCTGGGCCTGACGGCCTCGGAGGATCATGGATGTATGAAGCCTACTGGGGGCTACAAGAGCCGCCTTTTAGCCTAACCCCAGACCCGCGATTTCTCTATTTGAGTCGCGCACACGAAGACGCGCTGATGATGCTGCATTACGCGGTGACGCGGAACAAGGGGGCAGCGATGTTGTGCGGCGACATCGGGCTCGGCAAGACCACGATCAGCCGCAAACTACTCGAGTTGCTGGACCCGGTTCAGTACGACGTCGTCCTCATCGTCAACCCGATTCTCACCCCAACCCAGATGCTGCAGGAGATTCTCTCCCAACTTGGGCAACCGAGCACGTCTCGCAATCGCCAAGTGCTGGTTCAGGAGTTGAACGATCGGCTGCTGACGAACTACACGAGGGGACGGCGAGTTATCTGCCTGATCGACGAGGCCCATCTCATTCGCGCCTCAGCGACGCTCGAAGAGTTGCGCCTGCTTCTGAACTGCCAGATGAACGATCAGTTTCTTATGAACCTGATCCTGCTTGGGCAGTTGGAGCTGAAGCAGAAGATCGAGCGCGTGCCTGCTCTCCAGCAGCGCATCGCAATTCGGTACACGCTCCAGCCGCTCACGGTTCAGGAGGCGGGTTCGATGATCGAGCACCGGCTGAGGACCGCCGGATTCGTCGGCGAGAGGATCCCCTTCACCCCTGACGCGATTTTTGAGATTCACAAGTATGCAGGCGGCACGCCTCGACTGATTAGTCAGGCGGCAGACAACGCACTTCTGGTTGGTTTCGCTCAGAAACTGAAGCAGATCGACGGATTCACGATGCACTCGGTTCTCGAAGACTCCTACGGAATGTTGGAGGCTGCGTAATGAACCTGGTTGACGCAATTCGACAAGCAACGAAGCGGACCGAGGACAGCGCTCCCGTGCCTGGGTCCTCCCCTGCTGCCGCAGTGAGCGCCAATCCTGCGGAAGGAGCACCCATGGATACAACGCAACAGATCGACATTCCAGTCGCCGGGGTCAGCCCGGTGCAAACGCCGAATCCAATCGATCCGGCAGTGGCTGCGGCGTCGGGCAGTTTGGTGCGATTGGAGTTGTTCTTGTCACCGGAGCAGATGCACCAGATGCTGCGCGGCATTCTGCAGGGCGCGCACTCGGTGATGACGCTCCGCGAGGCGGCCCAGCATCTTCGCGTCAATCAGAAGACCCTCATCACGATGGCTGAGTCCGGCGAGATTCCCGGCTTCATGGTGCAGGGCGAGTGGAAGTTTTCGCGACAGGCAATCGACGAGTGGATCACGATCCAGGGCCTGCGTGCCAACAGGATCGGACATCAGGAGGACGCACATGCCGCTTAGCCTATTTCCGAAAGATCGTTACGTCGGCATCGACATCGGACATTCCACGATCACGATTGCGCAGGTCGAACGGAGCGGTTCGAGTTGTCGCATCGTCGCGCTTGGCGTTGAGCCCACTCCAGAGGGCAGCGTCAACAGCGGCGTAGTGACGGATGCAACCGCAGTCGGGACGGCGATTCGCCATGCGATGCGCTCTGCGCACATCTCCGCCAACGTCGCCAACCTCGCAGTATCTGGTGGAACGGTCGTCGTCCGGACGGTGAAGATGCCGAAGATGCCCGAGGACGCACTGAGGAAGTCAATTCGGTTTGAGGCCGGCCGGTACGTGCCGAGTTCGGTCGAAGACAGTTACATCGAGTGCGAGATGCTCGGGGAGCGCGAAGACGGCCAGATGGAAGTCTTGGTAGCGGCTTCTCCGAAGGACATGGTCGAGAGCAAGATCGCCGCAGCGGGGCATGCCGGCCTCGACGTGGAAGTCGTCGACGTCGAAGCGTTCGCTCTGTACCGGGCTCTGCTCGAACATGACAGTCAGTTCGATCCGGAGACGACGGTCGCGCTGGTGGATTGCGGAGCTGAGAGCACGGACGTCAGCGTCATTGACCGAGGAGTGTTCGCCCTCACGCGTTCCATTCCGATCGGCGGAAACTCCCTAACGACCGCGCTCGAGAGTTACTTCAAACTGTCGCCCCACGAGGCGGAGGAGGGCAAGAGGTCGCTGAACCTTGCGCCGCTCACGTCCGGGGCGCCGATGGAGAACGCGCCGCTTCGCGTGATTCAGCCTCTCATCGACGAGCTGGTGAGGGAGATTCGCCGATCGCTCAACTACTACCAGTCTCAGAACTCGGACCAGCCGGGTGGGGGCAAGGTGGAGCGATTGGTCATCGTCGGTGGAGGAAGCCTCTTGGGCGGGCTGCCCGAGTACTTCGGCTCCAAGTTGGGCCTCGAAGTCTCCTCGCCGAGTTTCCTCGAGAACCCGAAGTTTCATTTCGATGGCACCGAGCCGCCGATGGATCCGCGAGCCCTCGCGATCGCGGTCGGCTTGGGCATGAGGCGCGCCGGTCGCCAGTTGGCGGTCGCTTAAGGGAGGAACACAATGCCATTGGTCAATCTAATTGCAGCACAACGCGAAGTACGACGCGCGAAAGAGCGCGCAGCCCGCGCCTGGTTCTTCGCGTTCGTCGGCCTCAGCGGCTTGTCTCTCGTTGGCGCAGGCGGCTTGACTCTGCAGGTCGAGAGCGCGAGATCGAATGTGCGCAACCTGCAGAAGAAGGCGGAAGACCTCGCCCCCTATCAGAGCAAGTTGGAAGATCTCGACAAGATGATCGCGGCTATGAAGCCGAAGTTGGACACTCTCGGCAAGGCGCGCTTGGACACGCAGCGATGGCTGCGCATCCTGGACCACATCAGCCTCGTCGTTCCGCCGAATACTTGGCTGACGTCGGTTAAGTCGCAGAACCCGGGCGATCCGAAGCAGCCGGTTCAAGTTCAGTGGACGGGCATGAGCCAGGACCAAAACCTCGTCGGCGAGTTCATGCTTCGGCTCCAGCAGTCCACGGACCTCGGTGGAATCGAACTTAAGTTCACCGACATGAAGCGGACGCCCGCCGGGATGGGCCTCGAGTTTCGCATCGACTGTGTCGTACCGGGGACGGAAGAGATGCCGGAGAAGTCCGGGTCGAAGAAGTCCAGTGATACCAACAAGGAGGCTGCATAAATGAATCGCACCTCACCGAATCCGTTCCTGTTCATGGTGCTTGCGGGCGCGGCGCTCATCGTCGGAGGGGGGCTCACGTACTGGCAGTACTCCTCTCTCACGAAGGTCAGCGCGCACGCTGCAAAACTGAAGAAGCAGGTTGACGGCATCGAGGAACTCCGCGCGAGACTCGAACACACTCAGGACAGTGTCGACGCGAGCGCAATGGAATTGGCACACTTGGAGTCGTCGCTGACGACTGCCGAGTACATCCCCACGCTGCTGAAAGACCTCGAGGCGGTCGGAACGGCGTGCAACCTCAAGATCATCGGCGTCAGGCCTCTGCCCCCGCAGCAGGTGAAGTCAAAGTCTGCTGAGAAGGAGCAGAAGAAGGTTCGGAAGCCTTACCAGGAGATTGACGTCGAGGTCAAGTGCGCCGGGAGTTTCGATCACCTACTCGTGTTTCTCAAGAAGTTAGAGGAATTCCCGAAAATCGTCGGCGTGCGCTACCTGACGGTCAGCCCGAAGGTCTCGACCGACGGACTCACTCTGACGCAACTCGAATCGACCGTTGCCATCCGCGTCTACGTCTTCGCGGGCAAGGCAGCGGAGACCGAATCGAGCGAGGAGACAACCAAAAATGGCTAGTGAAAAGTCCAAATTCATCGTGCTCGGTGTGCTGGGCGCAGCCCTTTTGGGCGTGGGCGCTTGGCAGTTCATGGGCTCAGGGTCGACCGAGAAGAAGAAGCCCGGTGAGGCTAAGGAGTCCGGGAAGTCGAAATCCGACGTCGTAGCCGACGCTTCGGAGACGGCCTCGCACGGCGAAGACCTAACGATGCTGGGGCTCACTCGAAAGAACCCGTTCCAGCCCTATCAGCTGCCACAGGATCCCGCCGAGATGCAGGACCCCTCGAAGGCCGTCAAGCCAACCGAGCCTCCTCCCCCCCCGCCGTCGAGCGGTCGCAGGCTCGCCCCGAAGTTCCCTGCCGGTTCGTTCACCACCCCGCTCGATCCGAACGGCGGGAGTTTCGTCACCCAGCCGGAGGGGGGCGGACCACCGGTTGATCCAAACGCATTTAACTACTCGCTAGTAGGCATCGTTGAGGGTCCGAACCCAGTCGCCATCTTCGAAGGAGGAGGCGGTCAGAAGTTGGTTCGACTCGGAGGCCATGTCGACAGCGACAGCCGAGTCGTCGGCATCAGTAACGGCAAGGTGACTGTCCGTCACAGCGGCAGAACCTTGACCCTGTCCGTAGGAGGGCAATAGCAGTGATTCGTACCACAAAGACACTCGCAGTTCTCTTGTTCAGCGTTCTGTTGGCGGTAGCCGCGAGCGCTCAGGACAAGATCACCGGGTTCTCGATCGCGAAGGAGTCCGGTGGAGTCGTCATCACGGTGAAGGGCGCCCATGGTTCACAGCCGACTACGAAGTGGATCGCGTCGAACAAGACGCTCATGGTCAACTTCAACGGCGTGCTCGTGGGCAAGGCGGCGTCCATTCGCGTTAACAGCAACGGCATCACAACCGCTCGGCTCGTCCAATTTACGGCGAAGCCGCCGGTCGTGAGACTCGCGCTCGGCGCAACAAACGAGCCGAAGCCGACGTTCCAGAAGTCGGAGATTGGGTGGACCGTCGCCATCGGCAAATCGGCGACGCCGGCACCTACCACCGAGTCTGCGATCGTCGCGAATGCAGAGCGAGAGGACGCCAAGATGTTCGAGGAAGCGCTGAGCGACCTCAGCACCGGCATCGTCGAGACCATTGCAAAGCAGGTCGAGACTGTCAGCGAGATCACGAAGTCCGCAGTCCTTGCGCTGAACGACAGCGACAAGGAGAAGGCGAAGCAGGGCGGCAAAACGAAGCAGCCTGAGAAGGACCCGTTCGGTCCCATCGGTCCGCTGGAGCCCGCGATTAACATCAAGGCTCCTCCGACAGGTCAGCCTGGATCGCGCGTTACGCTCGAATTTCACGATGCAGACGTTCGCTTGGTGCTGAAGGCGCTTGCCGATCAGACCGGTGCAAACATCGTCGTCGCCCTTGCCGGCTCGGACTCTGGCTCTTCGGCTGCTCCTCCCACGGGAGGGGGGGTTGAAGGTCAAGTCGCGCCCGTTTCCAACGGAGGTGGTGCACCGAAGGTTACGATTTCGCTTCGCAACGTAACAGTGGACGAAGCGCTCGACCTCATCACCGCTATTGCGAACCTGCGCTACACGCGAGTCGGCACGACGTATGTCGTGACGAACCGCGAGGCGTATCACGAGACGATGGCGCAGTTGGCGAACCGCGTGACCGGTGCGAACGAGGTTCGCGTCGTTCCGATCGTCAGCCGCCAGGGCGGACAGATCAAGCAGGCGCTCCTCAGATGGTTTGGCCCGACTGTGCTGCAGATCGTGCTTCCTTCTGACACGGGCTCAGCATCTGGACCCGCTCAGCCAGTGAACACGGGTGCGCAGAACGGCGCCGGAGAAGCGCAGGGCGAAGGCGGAGGCCAGCCCGCAGCCAATCGTGCGGTTTCCGGAGGCGACGACTACATCTTGCTCATCGGAGCGAAGAAGTGGGTCGACGAGGCTGAGAAATTGGCCCGCGACGTAGACAACAGCCTGGCGGAGATGTACGGCCTGTACACGACGTCCGGTGTGAAGCCGATCACCATGGCTTACAAGGTGAAGGGTGGATTCGCTGAGGACTTGGCGTCGGCCCTTCGCACCTACATCGGCGTCAAGGAAGGCGACAACCAAGCGGTCACCATTGCTGCGACTCCGAAAACGAGCCGCGCCGACCAGCAGATCGTGCTGACCGGCCGGCCGGCAGAAGTCAATCGGTTAGTCGAAGTTCTCGCTCAGATCGACACAGTGGGCGAAGGCGGCGAGATGACGTACTACGTGTACGAAGTACGTCACTCCGATCCACGCTCGCTGAAGGAGCAAGTCACGGCTCAGTTCCCCGCTCTCAGCGTCGCCATCGGCCCGGAGGGCGCGGCGGGACTCAGTTACACCGGCCCGGGTGGGGGCGCAGTTTCTGCGACCTCGGCGCCCGACGCGGCTAAGGGAGCAAACGTTTCCGGCACGCCGATCTATGACAACCGTGAGTTCACGGCGAAGCCCATGAAACTCGTCCTCGGCGGCGCGAAGCGCGTCATCGACGAAGCGCTCTCCTTCCTCGGGCAGATCGACAAGCCCGTTCCGAAACTCGCCATCGAAGCGCGAGTCATGGAACTGACGAAGGAAGAGGCCGTGAAGGCCGGCATCGACTGGAACATCCTGTCAGGCGGCATCGTTCAGTCCATCCGACTGAATAACTCGCAGCCCGCAGGGAGCGACGGTTCTCCGTTCAACACCGGCAAGTTCTCACTCTGGGGTGAGGCCGGCGGCGAGAACTGGACGACTCAGATCACCGCGACGCTTGACAAACTCGCCAACAAGAACAACCTCATCGCTCGTCCGAACGTGACGACTCAGGATGGCCGCGAGGCCGTCGTGTTCATCGGCGAGATCGTCCGATACATCAAGGCGATCCAGGCGACTCAAAACGGCATCACGGTCGAAGTCGGCGAGGAAGAAGTAGGCGTTAAACTGAACGTCCTTCCGCGAATCGGCGGCGGTGACACGATCACTCTCGACGTTCAGCCGACGCTGAGTTTCATTCGATCGTTCCTCGACGTGCCCGGCGGCGGACAGATTCCCATCACGTCCATCCGCACGGCACGGAGCGCGCTCACGATTCGCAACGGTGAGACGATCGCCATCGGCGGTCTCATCAACGAAGGCGATCGTCGCGAGGTGTCGGGAATCCCGATCCTGATGGACATCCCCATCATCGGCCAGCTGTTCCGCAGGACGTCGGAGACCAAGGTGAAGAGCGAAATCGTCATCTTCATCACGGCCCGAATCGTTCCTACGGAAGACGCGGAAGCCAAGCCCGGAGCCGGCGCTGCCGGATCGAAGGGCGGCTAATACAAGCACCTCCTAAGGACTGGAATGGCCGGCCTGGTATCCAGGCCGGCCATTCTTGCTTTTCGTCCCTGCATTCTTAACGGGATTCGGACGGGCCCTGAGATGGAATGAGTCAATGGGTGAAACGGGGCCGGTTCCCTGCTTCCCGGTCTTATTGATGTTCGACGGCAAGATCTTTGTGCAGGAGGGCTTCGTCTCCGAGGAGCAACTCGTCCAAGCCGCGGAGAAGCAGCGGGAACTTGGTGGAGACGAGCCAATCGCCAACGTGCTCGTTTCGATGGGATTCCTCAGCGAGCGCGATCGTGTGCGCTGCATGGGGATGATGTGGGGGATTGACTTTGTCGACCTCCTGGAAGAGTCTCCCGACCCGGCGGTGACTCCCCTCATCACGGGCACGTTTGCCAAGCGGTTTAAGGTCCTGCCGATGCACGAGCGGGACGGGCGACTCGTGGTCGCGATGGCGAATCCTCTCGACATCTTTGTCATCGACGAGTTGAGGCTCATCGCCTCGAAGGAGATCGAGGCCAAGATCGCCGTCGAAGAGGACTTGATGGCGGCCATCAACTCCCATTACTCCAAAGATGGGGGCATGGCCGACCAGCTTCAGGTCGTGATCAGCGACTTCGACGGCGACGTGGAGCTGAGTTCCGCGTCTACCGATGACGAACTCAGCGCAGAAGAATTGCGCACCATGGGCGAAGAGGCGCCCATCGTCCGGCTCGCGAACCTTATTATCAACCAGGCGATCTCGGACAGCGCGAGCGACATCCACCTGGAGCCGACGAAGAGCGGGCTGAAGGTTCGGTACAGGATTGACGGCGTTCTGCACGAACGCATGTCGTTGCCCAAGAAGATCACGGCCCCGCTGGTGAGCCGCTTCAAGATCATGGCGGACATGGATATCGCCGAGAAGCGCGTGCCCCAAGACAACCGTATCTCTGCTCTCATCGGCGGAAGAGAGTTCGACTTCCGCGTGAGCACGCTTCCGGTGGTGTACGGCGAGAAGATCGTGCTGCGCGTGCTCGATCGCGCGAGCGTGAAGATCGGGCTCGGGAGACTCGGTTTCCTCCCGGACACGCTGCAGAAGTTGGAAGATGTTTGCGCGCGCTCCTACGGAATCATTCTCGTCACAGGGCCGACCGGTTCCGGCAAGTCCACGACTCTCTACTCGATTCTCAATAAAATCAACGACGGCCGAACGAACATCTCGACCATTGAAGACCCGGTCGAATACGAACTTGAGGGAATCAATCAGACCAACGTGCTTGTCAAGGCCGGAATGACGTTTGCGACTGGCCTGCGCGCGCTTCTTCGACAGGATCCGGACATCATCATGATCGGTGAGATGCGCGACACGGAGACTGCCACCATCGCCATGGAGGCCGCGCTCACGGGTCACTTGGTGCTCAGCACCCTGCACACCAACGATGCGGCGGGCGCGGCCACGCGCCTTATCGACATGGGAGTCGAGCCGTTCCTCATTTCGAGCTCGATCATCGGGGTGCAGGCGCAGAGGCTAGTGCGAACGATCTGCCCGAAGTGCAAGGAGCAATATGTCGTGCACCGAGAGGCGCTGCTTCGTTATGGATTCCCGCTTCCAGACGAAGTGGGTGAGCACACGGACGGCAAGCTCCATCTCTTCCAGGGCGCAGGTTGCGACCACTGTTTGGGGACGGGCTATAAGGGACGAACGGGAGTACACGAGTTGCTCGTGTTCTCCGACAACATTCGCGACAAGATTCTTGAGAAAGCGCCGAGCCACGTCATCCGCGGCTTGGCGATCGAGCAGGGGATGCGGACGCTGCAAGGAGACGCGGTGCAGAAGATCCTGCTCGGCGTGACAACGATCGACGAGGTGCTGCGCGTGATCTACGCGTAGAGTTAGGGCAATGAGCGCAATTCCACAAGGCACGACAACGGAAGAAGCGATCCGCGTGATCCTCGATCACGTGGGCGAAATCGCGGCCATGCCTCAGGTCGTGTATCGGATCGTCGAACTGACGAGCCGGACGTCCACGTCGGCGCGCGAACTGGAGAACGCGATCTCCATCGACCCAGGATTCACGGGGAAGGTGCTCATCCTCGCGAACAGCGCGTACTACGCGCTACCGAGAAAGGTCACTTCGATTCGTGAGGCCGCGACGTTCATGGGGTTCAAGACGATTCGGCAACTGGCGATGACCATTGGAGTCTTCGATATGTTCGTCGGGAAGACGGACAGCGGAAGCATCCGGCGAAGGACGTGGTGGCGGCACAGCGTCGATGCGGCGGTGTGCGCGAAGGTGATCGCCGAGTACGTGCCCTCGGTCGAGCCGGAGGAGGCGTATGCTTGCGGCCTTCTGCACGACGTGGGCAAGCCTCTGATGGATCGCCACTCGCGGGAGAAGTACGACGAGGTCGAGCGGCTCATCCAGATGGGCGTTCCCGTGCTGCGAGCGGAGCAGCATTACTACGGCGTGCCTCACGATCTACTGGGAGGCGCGGCAGCGCGAATGTGGAACCTGCCGCCTGTCATCGTAGAGGCGATCGAAAGCCATCACTCGCGGATTGACGGGGAGTTTGCGAAGCAGGCGGCCGTCACCTGCATCGCGAGCGAGATGGCACACCGGGCGATGGACGGCAAGAAGCAGCAGGACTCGACCGGCGAGGAGTCGCCCACTTCGTGGCAGTGGCCCGCATGGGCGATCGAGGAACTCGGATTCGATGACGAACGGCTGGAGTCGGCGTATCGCCGATGCCAGGCAGAGATTGCGGAAAGAAGCAGGATGGGCTTCTAAGGGGGATCAACATGTCGAACTCATTCGATTGGAACAAGGTGGTCGGCGACGCGGATCAGCAGGAGATGCGTCCGCCAGAGCGTGTCTACATTGACCCGAGGAACGGCGAGCCGATTCTTGAGGTTGAAGAGCCCAAGAAGGACTCTGAGGGAACTCTTACAGTCGAAGACATGCACATTGACGACCTTTGTCGAATGTGCGTGGAACGGAAGGCTTCGGACCTGCACATCACGACGAATCTGCCGCCGACGATTCGGGTAGACGGCGAATTGGCGTCGCTGCCCTTTGCTCCGCTGAGACCTGAGGACACACAGCGGCTGGCGTACGACATTATGTCGGACGACCACGTTCGGACTTTTGAAGCGACGCGGGAACTCGATTTCTCCCACTCCATCAAGGACTTGGCCCGATTCCGCGTCAACGTGTATATGCAGCGCGACTCGGTCGGCATCGCGCTTCGCGCCATCCCTTCCCGGATTCCGACGTTTGAAGAGTTGCGGCTGCCGCCGATCATTCGCGAAATGTCGAAGCGGACGAGCGGGCTCATCCTGGTAACGGGTCCCACCGGCTCAGGAAAGTCGACGACCATCGCTTCGATGATTGACGACATCAACTCGTCCCGCCGGTGCCACATCATGACGATCGAAGACCCGATCGAGTATCTGCATGCCCACAAGAGCGCGATGGTCAACCAGCGAGAGGTTCACCACGACACGATGAACTTCAACAATGCGCTGCGCGCAGTGCTTCGCGAGGACCCGGACGTCATCCTGGTCGGCGAAATGCGAGACTTGGAGACGATCACGGCAGCCCTCACCCTGGCGGAGACGGGCCACTTGGTGTTTGGAACGCTGCACACTCGGAACGCCCCGCAGACAGTGGACCGCGTCGTGGACGTGTTTCCTCCCGAACAGCAGGAGCAGATCCGAGTCCTGCTTGGGAACACCTTAGAAGGGGTTATCGCCCAGCAACTCCTGCCCAAACTGGGTGGAGGTCGGATCGCCGCCATCGAGGTGATGACGGCGACCCCGGCGATTCGAAACCTCATCCGCGAGGGCAAGACGCACCAGATGTACTCCGTGCTCGAGACGAGCAGCCAGCAGGGCATGATCACCATGGATCGGGCTCTGATGGACCTGTATCGCTCCGGCTACGTTGGATTCGATGAAGCGCTGATGCGCGCGATCGATCAGGACAACTTCCACCGGATGGCCAAAGCGGCGTAGTTTCGGTCGAAGCCTGAGTCGGATTGGCTCACCCGCACGTCCTGGATTACGGGCGCGGAAGGTCCGTGCCACCCATCGTGACGCAAGGAGCGCAACATCATGAGCGATAACATGGAAGGTCAACAGCCGGAAGAACCCTCGGGTCCGGCGCAACAGCAGCCGTCCGGCGGCGCGCCTCCTCCGGGAGGACAACCCGGCTGGAGCCAGCCCCCCTCCGCACCGCCCGCAGATCCGCACGGGCTCGGCCCGACGTCGATGGGAATGGCGGCCCACGTCGCGGGCGCACTCAGTTACGTTTTGGGATGGCTGACCGGGCTCATCTTCTTCCTCTGCGAGAAGCAGAACCGCTTCGTCCGATTTCATGCGATGCAATCCATCGTTCTGTCCGGCGCGTGGTTCGTGCTGTGGATCGTTCTGCAGGTGATCCTCGTTCCCGTTCTTTTCTCTGCCGCCGCATCGGGCGGTGCGGGCGGCGTGTCCGTCGTCATGTGCATCGTATGGATCCTCTCGCTCGCTTACTTCGCCGGCTGGCTTATTTGCATCATCATGGCCGCGACCGGCAAGTGGTTCAAGATCCCGTTCATCGGCGACTTGGCCATGAAGTGGTCCGGCAACTAACGGCGGAGATCGCCATCTTTCGCGGCACGGAGTGGTCTCCGTGCCGCGAACTGCCCTTTTGTCAGACTACATGAACGGCAACCCGAACATGGCGAACGTAAGGACTAGGCTCAGCACAGAGAGCACGAGGAAGACGATGCTGAGAATTCGCAGCGTGGCCGCAGTCTGACTTAGCCTCACTTCCGGTCGGTTCGCTTGGGCGATCGCGAGCGGGAAGAAGATGAGACTCAGACAGGCGCACGTGACGCAACCGGCGGCGCCTAAGGCGAAGAACACCCACCCAATCGTCAGGTCCGCGGACGCTTGGGAGGGATTGTACGAAGCGTAACTCCTCGGATATGGAGACTGCGGCGGACGTGCCCACCTGTTGTCGTTGTCTGGATGATTCTGGAAGAGGCCCGGCACGTAGGAGGCCGGCATGCGCCTTTGGGTGGCGATTTCGATTACCTCCGTAGTCGGTACAAGCCGGCCCTCTGTCGCCCACTGGCGCAGGGTGTCCAGATCGACCGGACCATAGACCTTCCCGTCTGCCCCCCGAACCGAAAACATCTCGCTGCGGAACCGATTGGTGAACGATTAGCCGACGCGCACCATTTCGTACACCTCGATCGTGTCCCCCTCCTTAAAGTCGGTCCAGCGTTCGAATTGAATTCCGCACTCGTAGCCCGCAGCCACTTCCTTGACATCTTCCTTGAAGTGCTTGAGCGAGTCGATCCTGCCTTGGTAGACGATTTCGCCCTCGCGCTTCACGCGGCAGAGCGCGTTGCGAAGCACCTTGCCGTCCGATACGTAGCATCCAGCGACCTGGCCCTGCTTGGTGAGTTTGAAGACCGCGCGAATCTCGACGGTCCCCATGTACTGCTCTTCGAATTTGGGTTCGAGCATCCCCTTGACGGCCTTCTCGATGTCTTCGATGAGTTCGTAAATCACTCGGTATTGCCGAATCTCGACGCGCCTCCGCTCCGCTTCTTGGGCGGCGGAGGATTCCACTTTCGTGTTGAACGCGACGACGATGGCTGACGCTGCGCTGGCGAGCAGGATGTCGCTCTCCGTGACGGTGCCGACTCCGGAGTGAAGCACCCGGACCGTCACTTCCGGGTTCTCGACTTTCTCGATGAGGCCCTTGACCGCTTCGACGGAGCCCTGGACATCGCCCTTGACGATGATGAGCAGTTCCTTCGTCTCGCCTTCCTCGAGCCTCTGGCGCAGAGTTTCGAGCGAGACTTTTGCTCCGTGCTCTCCGAGTTCCTTCCGCCTCGCTTCGGCTTGGAGTCGCTCGGACTCTTCGCGTGCGGCCTTCTCATCGAGATAGACCTGCATACGGTCGCCCGCGTTCGGCACTCCGTTGAGTCCGAGGATTTCCACCGGCGTGGCCGGACCTGCGTCGCGGAGCTTTTGTCCCGCAAAGTCGAACATCGCCTTGATCTTGCCGTAGAACTGGCCGACCAACACGATGTCTCCTTGCTTCAGCGTCCCGTTCTCGACAAGGATCGTGGCCACTGGGCCGCGGCCCTTGTCGAGACTCGCTTCGATGACGACGCCTTCGACGTCCCCCCCCGGATCGGCCTTGAGGTCCATCAACTCCGCTTGAAGCAGGATGACTTCGAGGAGGCTGTCCACGCCCTGACCCGTTTTGGCTGAAACTTCGGCCACGATCGTGTCGCCTCCGAACTCCTCGGCCACGAGGCCGAACTCTGTTAGTTGCTGCTTGATCTTGGAGGGGTTGGCTTCGGGTTTGTCAATTTTGTTGACCGCGATGATGATCGGGACTTCGGCGCTCTTGGCGTGATTGAGGGCTTCGATCGTTTGAGGCATCACGCCGTCGTCGGCAGCGACGACGAGGACGGCAATGTCCGTGACCTGCGCGCCGCGAGCGCGCATCGCAGTGAAAGCCTCGTGGCCCGGCGTGTCGAGAAACGTGATCTTGCGCCCTTGACACATGGCTTGGTATGCGCCGATGTGCTGCGTGATTCCGCCTGCTTCTCGCTCGGCGACGCTCGTCTTTCGAATGTAATCGAGCAGTGAAGTCTTGCCGTGGTCGACGTGGCCGAGGATGGTGACGATCGGCGGTCGCGGCTGCGTGCCAATGGCACGCTTGCGCCGGACCGTGACGTCTTCTTCCTGCTTCTTGGGCTTGGGAGGCTCGGCCCACTTGACGGTGTAACCCAGGTCGCTGACGACCTTCTCCGCCAGATTCGGGGCGAGGCCCGTGGTGAGGGCTGCCAAGGTGCCCGCTTTCATGAGCGCCTTCTGCACTTCGACGTGGCCGACGTTTAGTGCCGTGGCTATGTCGCGCGGGGTTGCGCCGGGCGCGAGAGCCACCGTTTTGGTCGCGACCATGTCAGCGACCGCTTCGCGCGCTACGTCGAGGGTTTCCTCATCGGCATCGACGAATCCGTTGTCCGTGAGGGCGCCAAGTTCGCCGAGAACGTGCGCCACCTGCGATGGCAGGGCGTTCATCTCTACGGCCAACTTGCTGATATCGAGCTTAGGCATTGGCGTCCTTTAGCGTTGTCGTCAGCGTCTCTCTGAGCGCTGAGAAGTCTACCGAACCGGGGTGAAGGCGGAGAGAGCGGAAGACGGCCCGTCCCGCCAGGCCTCGTTCGATACAGGAGGGGCTGGGACAGAAGTACGCTCCGCGTCCGTCACTCGCCATGCCGACGACGCCCGCCTGGTTTCGTGATATGCGAATCAGATCACGCTTCGGACGCTTCGATTGGCATCCGACGCACGTGCGAATCGGGGTGTGAGCGGGCTTAGGCCTGTGCGTTTCCGCCCTCCTCCGCGACCTGTGACTCGCTTCTAATATCGATGTTCCAGCCCGTCAGCTTATGGGCGAGCCTCGCATTGACTCCTCCCTTTCCGATCGCCAGGCTGAGTTGGGAATCGGGCACGATGACGTCTGCACGCTTCTCGACCTTGTTCAACCGGACGGAACTGACTTTCGCGGGGCTGAGCGCGCCGGCGATGAACGCCGACACATCATCGCTGTACGGGATGATGTCGATCTTCTCGTCGTAGAGTTCGTTGACGATCGCCTGGACGCGGGCGCCCCTCTGCCCAACGCACGCGCCGACCGCGTCGACGCGCTCGTCGTGCGAGACGACCGTAATCTTGCTCCGGACGCCCGGCTCGCGGGCAACGCCCTTGATCTCGACCGTTCCCTGCTCGATCTCAGGCACTTCCATTTCGAAGAGCTTGGCGAGGAGTTCGTCCGCGCGCCGCGACACGCGCACGCGGGGGCCTCTTCGGGTCTCCTCGACGCCACGCACGTAGACGCGAATTCGGTCGTTGATCCGATAGGGCTCGTTTCTCACCTGATCCTCGCGGCGAAGCAAGCACTCGCTGCGGCCGGCTTGGAGAATCACGTCCGGCCCTTCCCTTCGAGTCACGACTGCGGACACGACATCGCCTTGCCGCTCGCTGAAAAGTTCGAGCGTGCGCTTCCTCTCCGCCTCGCGAAGTCTCTGCTGGAGGACCTGCTTGAACGTTTGGGCGGCGATGCGGCCAAAACTCTCGGGAGCGATCTCCACGGGGATGAAGTCGCCGATCTCGGCCTTCGGGTCCTTCTTCCGGGCGTCTTCGAGCGACATCTGGAAGAAGCCGTTGGTGACATGGCCGACGACCTCTTTCTCGCAAATCGCGTGCAACGACCCCTTCTCGGTGTCGATGCGAACGGTCACGTCCCCCGTCGCTCCTACGTGCTTCTTGTAGGCAGCGGCGAGGGCCTCCTCGGCTTCGGCAATCAGCTCCGTCTCCGAGATGTCCCTCTCGCGGGCGATCATCTGCAGTGTCTGAACAAATTCCTTGTCCACCGTTCGACCTCGTACATGCCTGTGGGACAAAAAAAGGACGGCCGGTGGGGCCATCCTATGGTCCGCACAGATTTGTACTCAGATTATAGCACGGGAGGCGCTATTCTGACAGCCGAATCGGCCCCGTGAGATCGCTTCCTCGGCTGTAGAGTTCGAACTCATTGCCCCTCCTCTCGTAGCCCATGAGCCCGTCGGACATCGGGTCCGAGGCGACGCCAGGATCCGCGAGGGAGTCGAGATTGGGCGGCAGGGCGTCATGGTTCCACTTGTACTCCAGCACTGCACAGTACGCGGCGAGAAGCCTGTACCTCACCTGCTGAACGGCGGATCGTTTGACGAGGCCAGAGAGGTCCGGCATGACGGACAAGAACTCCTGAACGTCCGGGTCACTCGATTCCGGAGGGGAGAGTTCTCTCCATTCCCGGACGGGGCGCGCGAGCATTCGAGCCAGCCGTTCGCCGAAGCCCGAGAGGGCGGACCGGAGTCCGGCGAGGAAGGACTGCTTTCTCGAAGCGGGCGCAGATTGGATTCGCCTGAGGGCGATGAAGGCCCGTTCGTCCGCATCCGCGAAGTCGTCGAGGGAAGCCCTCCCCGAAAGCACTTCTTCGGCAAACCACTGGATGAATTCGATTTCCGTCCTGAGGGTTGTTCGAACGGGTGGTTCGAGAGCGGACAGTTTCTGCGCCACCTGAGTCAAGGGCGGGAGGGCTTTGATGCTGAACCCGATTGCCCTCCGACGCACCTCCGTGAAAGCTCCGTTTTGAATTGAGGAGCCCACGAGCATGCTGATCGTGGTCGTGATTTGAATCCGACGACCGAATTCGATGCAATCGGCGAGGTCCTTGGCGGCAGCCTCGCTTCGGCCCTCGGCCAGGTGCACGTAGGCGTCTGCGAGAAAGAGCCGGCCGAGACTTCGAAACGGCGAGAGTTCCGGGAATTCGGTGGTGAGGGTGTAAGCGGCTCGGGGGTCCTTGACACCCTTCGCATTGCCTGAGCGGACAAGTTCCAAGGCCCGCCCAAAACGATCTCGCAACGCTAGGTTCGCTTCCAAAAACGTCCCTGTTCCGCCTCCGGAAATGGACTCCACCATCTTGGTGAAGGCATCACCGGAGACGAGGTCTGCGGCCATCAGGTACTCCTCGTAGCCGTTCGTTCCAGTCGGCGTTCCGATAATCCGCTCAAGGAGTGTCTGACCTTGAACGGAGACGGCGCACGCAACGACAGCGAGAGTGAGCATAGGATTGGGACGGAGCCGCGCGTAGGTAAAATTCAAATCCCGCCGAGTCTTTATGCTCCGAGTGCTTATCGCAGACGACGATCCCATCATTCGGCTGGACATCAAACAGATGCTCCAGAACCTGGAGTATGAGGTCGTTGCGGAAGCGGGCAACGGCCAAGAGGCGGTGGACCTTGCAAAGGAGCATTTGCCGGACATTTGCGTCCTCGACATCAAGATGCCCGTTCGCGATGGGATTTCAGCCGTTCGCGAAATCGTGGAAGAGGGGATCGCTCCTGCAATCCTGCTCACTGCATACTCGGACAAACTCCTGTTGGAGCAAGCGGGTTCTGCCGGCGCCTATGCGTATCTTGTCAAGCCGTTCAAGCCCACAGATTTGCCCCCGGCGATCGAGGTTGCTGTCGCTCGATTCCAGCAGGTCAAGCAACTCCAGCAGGAAGTGCTGGACTTGAACGAACGACTCGAGACGAGGCGCCTATTGGATCGCGCGAAGGGAATCCTGATCGACAAACACGGCCTCTCGGAAGCGGAGGCTTACCGACGGATTCAACAGACCAGCATGAACGCTCGCAAGACGATGCGCGAGGTCGCGGAAGCGATCATCCTTAGCGAATCGGTCTAAGAAGTCGAACCGCGACTCTCTATCTCACGACAGCGAGCACGTTTCCAACTCCTGCCGGCTGTCTTGGCAGCAGGGTCTCTGCGCACGCCAAGTTGTACGCTGTCACAGCGGACGCGACAGACGACTGCACCAGATACTCGGGAATCGCGTATTCGAGATGGTCGTGCTGCGTGTGGTGAACGAAGTTGTAGTCGGCGCGGCCGGTCTCCGTCCAGAAGAAGCCCGGCACTCCCACTCCGTTGAACGGAACATGGTCGCTCCCACCGCCGCGCGGCATCTGCTGCACGACTCGCAATTGGATCGGCATTTCGGGAAAGGCCTCGTTGACCGCCTTCGTTGCCTGCGCCAACATCGGGACCATTGATTCGAGGCACACGAGGCCGCCTGAGTAGTTCGTGCCGCCGTCATCTATAAAGACCGCTGAGATCTTGCCCATCTCATCCTTGTGCTTCTCCACGTATGCGCGGGAACCGAGCAAGCCCTGTTCTTCGCCCGTGAAGAGGACGAATCGTATCGTTCGCTTGGGCTTTGCTCCGGCGTTCATCAGCAGGCGCGCCGCTTCCAACGCGACCATCGTGCCGGTTCCGTTGTCGCACGTGCCTTGCGATCCCGGGCCGTCCCAACTATCCAGGTGGCCCCCCACGATGACGACTTCGTCGGGCTTCTCGGTGCCTCGGATTTCGGCGACCACGTTGTAAACGGGAACGGGGCCAGGAACGAAGTGGTTCTCCAAGTCGAATTCGAGCTCCACTCTTTGTCCACGCGCGATCTGTTCGATGATGGCGTCGCGATCGCTCTTGCGAACGATTACCGTCACTCCCTTTGGCAGGTTGTCGAACGACAGGTTTCGGAACGAGCCGGAAGTGATCACGAGTTCGTTTCGCGATGCCGACACGCGGCCGGCGATACCGATCGCATCGAGTTCTGCGTTGATCTTCTCGCGAATCTCTCGGTTAGGATCTTCTTGCCCGCGCGCAGGCGCCGGAGCGACGATGACCCACGCGCCTTTCAGTTGACTTCTCTTGATGGCCAGGGCCGCGAGGTCCGTCGGCTCCATGACCGCCGGCGCCCTCACGGGCCCGTTCGTGCCCGCGGTCCATGAGCGGGTTGTGAAGTGGAACTCCCGTTCGACGGGCGCGACCATGCGACCCACCTGGCGCTTGCCCCTCTGGAAGCCCACAGGAACCTCGCCCCACTGTTCGAGGCGGCAGTTCTCGAGGCCGTACTCTTCAAACTTCGCCCGGGTCCACTCGCAGGCTCTCTGGAGGCTTGGCGCCCCGGTCAGCCGCGTGCCGATTTGAGTGCAGAGGTAGGTCAAGTGCTCCATGACCTTGTTCGCAGTCTTGCCTTCCTGAATGACTCTGGCCACGACTGCTGGGTCCCCCTGGGCAAGAGCCAGCGACCCCAGCGACAGCAGTGAGAGGAGTACGAAAGAGCGCCTAAACTTCATTTGAGACCTCAGCCGTAACAGTACCCGCGACTCGCGGAAGGAGGTTCCCCGGACGTGACCAATCCGGCTATCGGATACACTCTCAGGTCTGAAATATGGTGCCGACGAGACCTATCCTTCAAGTGTTGTGCCTGGTAGCTTCGTCCGCCGTCCTGGCGTTCGGGTGCCAGAGCGCCGACAAACCCACGCCCGGAAAGAACACGGCCGGCGGAGATGCCGAGTTCCGAGTCGCACTCCTTACGCCCGGGCCGGTTAACGACAGCGGCTGGTCTGCCATCGCGTATGACGGTCTTCTCGGGATTCAAGAGGTCCTCGGCGCGAGAATTAACAACGTCGTCGCTGTGACTCCGCAAGAGATCAAAGACAACTTGAGGTCCTATGCCCAGGAAGGATTCGATCTGATCATCGGGCATGGATTCGAATACAACCAGCACAACATGGAGATCGCGCCGGACTTCCCGAAGACCGTGTTCGTAAGTTCGAGCGGCAGCGAGACCGCGCCGAACGTAGGCACGTTTCGCTTTTATCTTGAGCAAGCGATGTACGTCGCGGGCGTGGTCGCCGGGAGGATGACGAAGTCGAACGTCGTCGGAATGGTGGGGGGGCCGGAAGTGCCGTCGATCGACAGCACCTTCGACGCTTTCGAGCAGGGCGTGCACGCCGTCAATCCGAATTGCAAAGTCCTTCGTGCTTACACGGGTTCGGGGGAGGACGTCGGCGCGGCGAAGCAGCAGTCGCTGGCGTTCATCGATCAAGGGGCTGACTTTCTTGTCCATCAGGCGAACGCGGCGGCTCAGGGAGTGTTCGAAGCCTGCAAGGAGAGGGGCATCTATGCGATCGGCACCAACTCGGATCAGGCCTCTGCGGCGCCGGACACAGTCTTGCTTAGCGCCGTCATCGTCGCGCGGCCCGCGTTTATCAAGCTTGCCGAGGACGTCCGTAACGGAGAGTACAAGGGCGAGATTCGGCTGACGGGGCTGTCAGACGGAGCGGTGGACGTTCGCTGGAATGAAACGCTGAAGGCGAAAGTGCCCGCCGATGTCCTGAAGGCAGCTGAAGAAACGATGGAGAAGATTCGCAGCGGCGAATTGGTCGTCAAGAAGAGAGAGTTCTGACCACTTCGGGCCCGCCCCTGCTCGCGGCACGCTCGGTATCCAAGAGATTCGGCCGGGTTCGGGCTCTGCATTCCGTCTCGGTCGAATTTTCCGGGGGGGAGATTCACGCCCTCCTTGGCGAAAACGGCGCCGGAAAGTCGACGCTGGTTTCAATTCTCGCCGGATTGATTCGATCTTACGAGGGCGACTTCGTCTTGGATGGACGTGCCATCAAGTTTGCCGACCCGTTCGAGGCCCAGCGCGCGGGCATCTCGCTGGTGCACCAGCACTTCGCCCTCGTGCCGAACTTCACAGTCGCGGAAAACCTCGCTCTGGCTAGTCCACTCACAACGACTCGATGGCTCGACCTTAGGCAACTTTGCGCTCCTGCGCTGGAAGCCGCACAGAATGTCGGATGGGAACTCGATCTCGATGCGCGAACAGGATCGCTCTCCGTCGGCGAACAACAGCGCATCGAGATCGTGCGCGCGTTAGCCGCGGGGGGGAAAGTTCTCCTTTTCGACGAACCTACGGCGACGCTGTCCGCGGCCGAGGTTGCAGACCTGTTCCGAGTCATGAGAATCATGAAGGATGCCGGCCGGGCCATCGTTTTCATCAGCCACAAATTAGACGAGGTGATGGAAATCGCGGATCGAGTGACCGTGATGCGGCGAGGCGAAGTGGTGGCCCAACGATTGGAGATCGCAGAGACGTCTCCTGAGGCGCTCGCTCGCCTCATGGTCGGCGAAGTCGAGGAACCCGCGGGCGCCGCGCGGAGCCTGACTTCCGAGCCTGCCCTCGTTGCTGAGGATGTCGTTTCCGTTATGCCTCGCGCCGTGGGATTGAACGGGGTTTCATTTGAGATTCGATCTGGCGAAATCGTTGGATTCGGCGGCGTGGATGGAAACGGTCAGATCGCGCTTGCGGAGGTGGCGGCAGGCCTCCGGCGGCCGGAAGCAGGCAAACTCTCTTGGAGGGGGGGCGAGTTTCGGCCAGATCGCCTTCGCATCGCCTACATCCCGCAGGATCGGAGACGGGACGGATTGGCGACGGAGATGTCCGTTCTCGAGAACCTCCTCATCGACGGGCATCGAGTTGGCAGCCTCAGCCGATTCGGCGTACTCTCGACCACGTCCGTTACGAAGTGGGCACAGAGACTCGTGGAGGAGTTCGATATCCGAGCCGACTCTTTGGATACGCCTGTCGCAAACCTGAGCGGCGGCAATCAGCAGAAACTCATCCTCGCTCGCACGTTGAGTGAAACTCCGGAGCTGATCGTCGCGCACAACCCGACTCGCGGCTTGGATGTGAGGGCCGCTTCCTACGTTCATCGCTGCCTTCGTTCCGCAGCGGAGCGGGGCGCAGCCGTGCTTCTCATCACGACCGAAGTGGACGAATTGATCGCGCTGTCGGATCGCTTCTTCGTTCTCAGCGCCGGACGCTTGCTCTCGGGTCGCGACGTTGCGGCACTCATCGGGGGTCGTTCGTGACTTTCCGAAACTTGCTGATTCTCATCGCAGGATTGATGGCGATCCTGGTGCTGACGCTCCTGGCATTCCGGCTTCCCGTCGCGGACTCCTTAGGACTGCTCGCCGAGGGGGCATTCGGCGACAAGTTCGGAGTGCACAGGACCATCGTGAAAGCGACTCCACTGCTTCTGGTCGCTCTGGGGCTGATACTCTCGTGGCGAGCCGGGATGTTCAACGTGGGGGGGGACGGCCAACTCCTTTGCGGCGCAATGGCGAGCGCAAGCGCATATGCCATCTTTCATGATTTATCTCCTCCCCTTCTCCAGGCATTGATCCTCGTGAGCGGAATTCTTGGGGGCGCTGCATTCGCCCTCATCCCGGCAGCTCTCTACGCGCGGAGGGGGGTGAACGTCGTGATTGGCACGATCCTATTGAACTTCGTCGCGATCGCATTGATGAGGTGGGCCGTGCGAGGGCCCCTGCAGGAGCCTTCGGGCGCAATACCGCAGTCCGAGCCGCTCGCCAAGGCAGTTTTGTTCACGCGACTCGATCCGCAGTCCGACTTGCACGTGGGCGTGATTCTGCCTTTCTTGTTTGCATTGGCGCTTTACGTTTGGCTCTCGTTCACTGTGAGCGGCTTTCGCCTTCGGCTTGTGGGGAGCAACCCGAACGCGGCGCGCGTCGCGAGGATCGATGTGTCGAGGACTCAAGCGCTCGCTTTGGTTTTCAGCGGTGCGTTCTGCGGGCTTGCAGGCGCCGTCGAGTATCTCGGCGTAAGCGGCTACCTGTTTGACGGCTTTTCGCCGAACTTCGGTTTCTTGGCGATTCCTGTCGCTCTGCTTGGCGGGCTCCATCCGATAGGCGTTCTCGCGTCTGGCGTTTACTTCGGCGCGCTGATGGCGGGATCGAAGCGATTGGAGGCTCTTGGCGCGGCGCCGAGTGCGCTCGTTTTCGTCATGCAGGGCGTGGGCGTTCTCGGTTACGTCGCACTCCAGTGGGTGACGCGACCGAGGACTCGTGAGGCGGACACGGCATGAACGAGGTTTTGGGCATAACGGCCGCAGCCTTGTCTCTGGGCACGCCACTCGTGATCGCTGCCGCTGGCGAGGTCGTTTTGGAGCGTTCGGGAGTGCTCAACATCGGCCTGGAGGGCACGATGCTGTCGTCGGCATTCGCGGCGTTCTATGTTTCCCACGTCACCGGTTCGCCATGGCTCGGCGTTCTCGCGGCCATCTTCGTTGCGCTCTGCGTGTCCGGACTCACCGGGCTGTTCGCGCTGGGCCTCGGTGCCGACCAGGTCGTTGTGGGGACCGGAATGAACCTGCTCTGCCTCGGCGCGACGGGCAGCCTCTTCTTCACAGGCTTCGCCCGCGGAGGCGAGTTGCTCTCGGTGCCTGTCGTTCCGTCGACGGCCGGCCGGATTCCGGTGAACGGGCTCATGCTGTTCGCGCCTCTTCTTGTTCTTGCGGCCTGGTGGCTGCTTTGGCGGACGCGGTGGGGCCTGGCGGTCCGGGCCGCGGGCGAGGATCCGGTCTCTTGCGCTGCGGCCGGGCACTTTCCTCTGCGACTGAGGTGGCAAGCGCTGGGGTTCGCCGCGGTATGCGCCGGAATGGCGGGGGCATACTTGTCGGTTGCCCAAACCGGCTCGTTCGCCGAGAACATGACCGCGGGTCGCGGCTTCGTCGTGATCGCCGCCGTGACGTTTGGGCGGTGGACTCCTTTGGGTTCAGCGGGAGCGTGTCTGCTGATTTCTGCCGCGTATGGTGTTCAATACTTGGCGAAGGCCCGTGAACTCCCGATCCCGCCACAACTCTTCGACGCCCTGCCCTACATGCTGGCGCTGGCCGTGCTTATCGGCGCCGGACGCGGGAAGGCCGGGCCGGCGGCCCTCGCCCAGCCGTTCGAGGCCGGGAGGTAGGGTCTGAAGTTAACGCGACGAGTGTCGTTCTCCAGCGGGCACCGATATTGGCTGCCGCACCTTTCGGAGGAGGAGAACCGTCGGCTGTTTGGCCGGTGGGCTTCGCCGTACAACCACGGACATAACTACGTGCTTGAGATGACCGTGTCGGGCGCGATCTCACCCCAGACGGGAATGGTCATCAACATCAAAGAACTGGACGCGCTTCTTCGCCGTAGAATAGTTGACCGGTTCGACCAGAAAAGCCTGAACGATGAAGTTGACGAATTCGCCGAACTGCCGCCAACTGCGGAGAACATCTCCTTAGTCATCTGGCGACAGATGCTCGATCTCCCACAAGGGACGCGGCTCGAGTCCATCCAACTCTTTGAAAACGAACGTCTCTTCGTTCAAGTTTCCCGCAACAACGGAGGTTATGACATGACCTTAACTCGATGTTATGAATTCAGCGCTTCACACAGGCTACATTGTCCCCAGCTGTCCGACGCGGAAAACGCGGCTCTGTTCGGCAAGTGCAACAACCCGACAGGCCACGGCCACAACTACGAGCTGGAGGTGTCAGTCCGCGTCTCGCCCGACCCCGTTACCGGCATGGGCGTTGATATTGGCGTCGTGGACGAAATCGTGAACCGAGAAGTGGTCGACCGGTATGACCACCACAACTTGAACGACGACATCGAAGAGTTTCACGGACTGAACCCAACGACCGAGGTGCTCACACGCACGATTTGGCGGCGGTTGAACGGCAAACTACCAGTACCGCTCCAAAAGGTCGTCGTGAAAGAGACGGCACGCAATTACTTCGAATATTCCGGAGAGGATGAATGACGAACGAATTAGAAGAGACCTACGCAGACTTGATACGCCACATCGGTGAGGACCCGGATCGTGAAGGGCTGAGAAGAACGCCGATTCGCGCCGCCAGGGCGATGCAGCATCTGACCCAGGGCTACACGCGGGACCTCGCGCAGATCGTCAACGGCGCTGTCTTCCACGAGGATGTCGAAGACATGATCGTCGTTCGAGACGTTGAGTTCTTCAGCCTGTGTGAACACCATCTCCTTCCTTTCTTCGGATTCGCGCACGTCGCGTATATCCCGAAGGGAAAGATCTTGGGGATTAGCAAAGTGGCGAGGATCACCGACATGTTCGCTCGCAGATTGCAGGTGCAGGAGCGAATGACTCAACAGATCGCCGAAGCGATCCAGGAGACGCTCGACCCACAAGGAGTTGCCGTTGTCACGGAGGCGAAGCATCTCTGCATGATGGCGCGGGGTGTTGAGAAGCACGCGTCGAACGTCTCTGCGAGTTTTCTCACTGGCGTCTTCCGGGAGAAGGCCGAGACGCGCAACGAGTTCTACGAACTTATCAAGGGAACTAAAAGCTACGCATGAGCAGAATCTGCGTGGTGACGGGCGCGTCCAGCGGAATCGGCAGGGCCGTGTCGATCGAACTCGCCGGAAGGGGATGCACGCTCGTGCTGGGCGGGCGCAACCTGGAGCGCCTCGATGAAACGGCGGCCAAGTGCCGCGGCTTGGGGGTCGTCGTCGAAACCGCGGCCGGAGACGTCTCGACACTCGGCCACGCGACCCTCCTCTTCGACAAAGCGATCCGGCTCTGGGAGTCCGGCGGCGAGATGCCCGGAGTCGGGGCGTCGATCTCGCATGTGATCACGGAGATAGGAGCCTCGACTCCTCGCGCTCGTCCGAGGCTTGCAGCGGTCTTCGCCGCGGGGTCGGCGTATTTCGGTCCGACGCTTGAACTTCCGGACGACACTTGGGCCGAGACCGTAGGGACGAATCTGACAGGGCTCTTCTACTGCTGTCGCGAGGCTGCGCGATCCATGGCGGGACGAGGCGGCGGCCGGATCGTCAACGTCCTCAGCATCGCGGCAGTTCATCCCTTCCCCCAGTCGGCGGCCTACGTTGCGACGAAGTACGGCGGCCTCGGCCTTACCCGGAGCCTCTCCAGCGAGTTCCGCAAAGACCACCTGCACTTCACGGCCTTTCTTCCCGGAAGCGTGGACACTCCGCTCTGGGATCGAACGGGGACGAGCCTCGACCGTTCGAAGATGCTTGCTGCCGAGGATGTAGCGAGGGCGATCGCGGACATCGTCTGCTCGGATGACCTCGGCGCGTTCGACGAAGTGCACTACATGCCGCCAGAGGGGATTTTGTAGGCGAGCCCGTGTGGAGTTCGCCGGCCGGAGAACTCTCCGGCCGGCAGTATCTGAGGAGCGGGGCCGGTGGGCAATTCCGGCCCCGGGGTGGCACTGGCCACTGAGGGCAGAGCGGCCAGCGTGGGGCGAGGGTTGTGGGTGATGATTAGGGTTCTCGCGCTAACCAAGAGAAGAGTTCCGTTCGGGCTGGAGGGGCGTGTCGGTACGAATACGGGCCGTCCTCAGTCACCGCGGAAAAACCCCGCAAGTTGCGCGCGTCGGATTGCCGGGCTTCCGGCATGATTGCTGTGAAGAGTGCGGTCAAGTGCTACACTTAGCGCCCAACCCAGCGCAATCCTAGCCTAGGATCGTGCCGAAGTTTGGAGGGATCACCTTTGGGAACTGCTTACACGCCAGGGCTTACCGTTTCTCGCGACCAGATCGTCCGTAAGGTCCGTCGCCTCCCGCTTAAGGGTGAGGTGTTAGTGTCCTCCGGTCAGAGCGTCGAGCCGGACACCGTCGTCGCTCGAACGCAACTCCCCGGCATCCTGCAAACGATCAAGTTGGCCGAGAAGTTGGGAGTCGAACCAAAGGAGGTCGCAAGCCTTCTCAAAGTCAACATCGGCGACCAGGTGGAAGTCGGGCAATTGGTTGGCGAGTCGAAGGGCTTGTTCGGAATGTTCAAGTCCACGGTCGCGTCGGAGTACGCTGGGACCGTTGAAGCGCTGTCGGACGTGAGCGGACACCTCCTCGTTCGAGAAGCGCCGATCCCCGTGGAAATCACGGCCTACATGAAGGGCCAAATCGTCGAAGTTATTCCAGAAGAGGGAGCCATCGTCGAGACCCGCGGTGGTCTCGTGCAGGGCATTTTCGGAATCGGTGGTGAGCGTCGTGGAGCGATTCGAGTCGCTGTTTCAAGTCCTGACGAAATCCTCAACGAGAACCATCTCCGACAGGATGATGCCGGCAAGATCTTGGTTGGAGGAGCCGGCCTCACGCTTCAGGCAATCCGCGCTGCCGAAAAGGTTGCAGCCGCCGGTCTCGTAGTCGGCGCTTTGCGCGACGTGGACATCACGCAGTATCTTGGCTATGACATCGGCGTCGCGATTACGGGGCAGGAAGCGATTCCTCTGACAATCGTTGCGACTGAGGGATTCGGCAACTTAGCGATGGCAGAACGCACCTTCAACCTGTTCAAGGAGTTTGAGGGGCGCGACGCCAGCATCAACGGTGCAACGCAGATTCGCGCCGGCGTGATCCGGCCCGAGGTGATCATCCCGAATCCGTCCGCGACTGGATCGGCGGGCACAACGTCAAGCGGAGGCGCACTCGATATCGGTAGCCACATCCGCGTAATCCGCGAGCCTTACTTTGGCCTGATCGGCGAAGTCGTCGATTTGCCGCCCGAACTCCATGTCGTGGAGTCCGGAACAGAGGTCCGTGTGCTGAAAGCGAAGTTGGCCGACGGACGAGTCGTTCTCGTTCCGCGTGCCAACGTCGAGATCATCGCCTCCTAAGGATGTATGAAGATCCTCGTCGTTGACGACGACCCGGATCTTCTCGAGACCGTCTCGAGAAGATTGAGGCGAGACGGCTTCGATGTGGTCTGCAGAGAGTCCGCTGAAGGTGCGCTGGCGACCGCGCGGCAGGACCGTCCGGACCTCATCGTTCTCGACGTGATGCTGCCTGGAAGGTCTGGCTTCGATCTCGCAAAGGTCCTCACATCCGAGAGCAAAGTGCCGATTTTGTTTTTGTCTGCGAGGGCCTCGGCCGAGGACCGAATAACCGGTTTCGAGTCCGGTGGGGATGACTACCTCACCAAGCCGTTTCACCTCGCCGAACTCTCGGCGAGAGTGCAGGCGATTCTGCGCAGGACTCGCGGGGTTGCCGGCGGGAAGGAAGTCGTGAGGGGCTCGTTGCGCATCGACCCCGATCTTCATGAAGCCTGGATCGGAGACACGAAACTGGACTTGAAACCGAAAGAGTTTGCGCTTTTGCACTTTCTCGCCTCGAATCCAGAGAAGGTCTTTTCGCGTGAAGCGCTGCTCGATCGAGTTTGGGGGCCGGATGCTTACGTCACACCGCGAACGGTGGATGTGCACGTAAGCTGGCTTCGCAAGCAACTGGAGGCCGTCAGCGACTCGCCGCAAATCGTCACGGTTCGGCGCGTCGGCTACAGACTTCAGTAGGCGCGAAGCGACTCCATGTCGACCCCACCCGCGTACGTGACCTTCCACGTTGGGTCTGGAATGATGAACAGTCGCTTCGTGGGCTCCCTCTTCATCACGAGTTGAAGCGGGCCCTTGTAGGAACTCTTCATCGAAGCGAGTTCAAAGTCCGCGTCCATTGAGCAAGTGACTTGCGCTTTGTCCCCTTCGACTTGGATCTCCAAGTCTGACAGTTGGATTCGCGTAACTCGCGCCTGCCGCAGGAATCGCCCGACCTCGGCTTTGGGATTCACAAATCCTTCGTAGTCGCCCTCGGTCCACTCTGACTGGAAACTATCCGAGAGGTACTCGAGGACACCGCCTGGTCTGCCTGCAAGGCTTGCCTCTCGCATCGTCTCGATCGCTTCACGGATTTGGGCCTCGTCGCCCGGCTTCATCATGACGCCGACGACATTCCCGCCTATCACGATCGCGAGGAACGCGGCGGCGATAACGAAAATGTAGAACTTTGGAGACCTACCCGGCACTTGCCACCTCCAACGCTGACCGAACGGAGTCCACGTCTCGCTTCATCTGTGCTGCGAGTTCTTCCAATGAATCGAAGCGGGCCTCGTCGCGTATGCGAGACCAGAAACTCAGGCTGAGCGCGTTTCCATAGAGAGAGAATTCTTCCCAATCCAATAGGTGCGCTTCAATGGCGAATCCGGCGTCTTCGACGGTGGGCCGTTCCCCGATTGAAATCGCCGCGTCGAACGTAGCGCCGTTTGTGTGCGCTTGGCCCGCGTAGATGCCGATTCTCGGAAGAACCTGATCGTGCAGCGGCGCCAAGTTCGCGGTTGGGATTCCGAGTGTCTTCCCCAATTGCCGTCCAGGAACGACTACTCCGGTGAGAGTGTAGGGCGCGTCGAGAAGTCTCCTTGCGAATGCGACATCGCCTTCACGGACCAGATTGCGTATTCTGGTGGAGCTGACTCGTTCGCCGTCCATCTCGACAGGCGGGACGACGATCGTCTTACAGCGCTGCCGAATCCAATCTTTGTCTCCCTCTCGATTGTGTCCAAACGCGAAGTCTTCGCCGATGACGATCGTCTCCGCCTTGAGTTTGCCTTTCAGAGTTTTGTCGAAGAACTCTTGCGCTGTCGTCTTCGCTGTCTCCGCCGTGAACGGCAGGACGACGGCAACGTCAAGGCCGAGTTTCGCGAATTGCGTCAATACGGCGTCAGGCGCAGAGATCAGTTGCGGCTTCCTCTCAGGTCTGAGGACCGCGAGAGGGTGCTGATCGAAGGTGACGACGATGGCGGGGCGGCCATGGGCGCGAGCATCGGCAATCGCCGTCCGCAGCACCTGCTGGTGCCCGAGATGCACGCCATCGAAAACGCCGATGCAGACCGTCGAAGACGGCCACTCGCCGGTCAGCGCTGACACGCCGTACACCGTCCTCATGGGGCATTTGAGTGTACCTATCGGACGCGAGACTTGGCCTTCGCTGGGGCCCGTGCTTTCGGGGGCCGCCCATTACGACTTCCGCCGAGAACCTTCGCGAGGAACTTACTCGTGTAGCCTTTTCCGGAGGCCGCCACTTCCTCCGGCGTGCCCTCGGTGACGATTCGGCCGCCTTCTTCGCCGCCTTCCGGTCCGAGGTCAATGATCCAGTCGGCTGTCTTGATGACGTCCAGATTGTGCTCGATGACGAGCACTGTGTTTCCTTGTTCCACGAGTTGGTGGAGCACCTTCAGCAGACGGCGGATGTCTTCGAAGTGAAGGCCCGTGGTGGGCTCATCGAGAATGTAGATGGTGTTTCCCGTCGCCCTCTTGCTCAACTCCGTCGCAAGTTTGACTCGCTGAGCTTCCCCCCCGGAAAGCGTCGTTGCGGGCTGCCCCAGCTTCACGTAACCGAGGCCGACTTCGTCGAGCGTGTGGATCTTGCGGAAGATCTTCGGAACCGACTTGAAGAACTCGAGCGCCTCGGAGACTGTCATGTCGAGGACGTCGGCAATGTTCTTGCCTTTGTATCGCACCTCAAGCGTTTCTCGGCTGTAGCGCTTCCCCTTGCAGATTTCGCACGGAACATAAACGTCAGGGAGAAAGACCATCTCGATCTTGATGATTCCGTCTCCTCGGCATGCCTCGCAACGGCCACCTTTGACGTTGAAGGAGAACCTCCCCTGGGTGTAGCCTCGGACTTTAGCATCTTGAGTCATTGCGAAGAGTTCGCGAATCATGTCGAACACACCCGTATAGGTGGCGGGGTTGCTTCGTGGCGTTCGGCCGATTGGAGATTGGTCGATGTCCACGACCTTGTCCAGGTGCTCGAGGCCCGCGACATCTTTATGGTCTTCCCACACTCCGCGGGTGCCGTAAATCTCATAGAGCAGGCGCGGATAGAGCGTGTCTTGGATGAGCGTAGACTTTCCGGACCCAGAGACGCCCGTCACGCACACGAAGGCGCCGAGGGGGACGTTTAAGTCGATGTTCTTGAGGTTGTTGCCTTTCGCGGCGCGAAGGGTCAGCCAGTGTCCGTTCGCCGATCTGCGAACGAGCGGCACTTGAATTGAGCGCTCGCCTTTGAGGTACTGCGCAGTGAGCGAATTCGATGCGAGGACCTTCTGCAGGGGGCCCTGTGCGACGATTTCACCGCCATGCTCGCCCGCTCCCGGCCCCATGTCGATCACCCAATCCGCCTCACGGATCGTGTCTTCGTCGTGTTCGACGACGATTACCGTGTTGCCCAATTCTCTCAAGCGCTTGAGGGTGTCGATCAGCTTCCGGTTGTCCCTCTGATGCAGCCCGATGCTTGGTTCGTCGAGGATGTATACGACTCCCATCAGCCCAGAGCCGATCTGCGTTGCGAGGCGAATGCGCTGCGCTTCACCGCCAGCGAGGGTACGCGCGGTGCGACTGAGCGTCAAGTAGCCAAGGCCGACGTTTTCAAGAAAGCCGAGTCGCTCCGCGATCTCTCGTATCGCCCTATCCCCAATCGCCTTTTGCCGCTGTGACAATTTCCTGGGCAGTTCCTTGAAGAACTGCAGCGATTCGGTGATGGACATCTGGGTCACTTCGGCGATGTTCTTGCCTGCCAAGGTGACGGCCAGCGATGAGGGCTTCAACTTCTGTCCCCGGCACTTGGGGCAGGCGCGCGTGGACATGTACTGCTCAAGGTCCTGCTTAACCCACTCGCTCTCGGTGGACTCGTATTTCTTCTGCAGGCTGCGAATCACCCCGTCCCACTGCGTGGAGAACTTGCGCGTACGGCCCGCACCATAACGGATTTCGACCGTCACGGGCTTTGGAAACCCGTAGAAAACGGCTTCTCGCTGCTCCTTAGTCAGTTTTGCGAAGGATTGATTCGCGTCGAATCCCATCGCGCGGCCGAGAGCGTCGAGAACGTTGGGCCACCAGTCCTTGAGTTCTCCGTTCTTATGCACGAATGGGGCGATCGCTCCGCCCCTAACGGGAAGTTTGGTATTCGGGACGATGAGTTTCGGATCGAACTCGGTCTTCGTTCCCAAACCATTGCACTCTTCGCACGCTCCATAGGGCGAGTTGAAAGAAAAAGTGCGCGGCTCGACTTCTCCGAGCGAGATTCCGCAGTCTGGGCACGAGAGCTGTTCACTGAAAAGACGCTCTTCTCCGTCAACTTCGGAAATGGTGACGAGGCCGCCACCGAGTTTGAGCGCAGACTCGATGGACTCCGCGACTCTTTGTTCGATTCCCTCTTTGACGACGATGCGATCTACGACGACTTCGATCGTGTGTTTCTTGTACCGATCCATCGGGATGTCGTCCGTGACTTCGTACATCCGTCCATCCACGCGAACTCGCACATATCCAGCGTGTTGGACGGAAGCGAGTTCCGTGCGAAACTCGCCCTTTCGGTCTCGGACGATGGGCGCGAGGATTTGGAGTTTCGCCCCCTCGCCGAAGGCGTGCGCCGCGTCGACAATCTGCTCGACCGACTGGCGTTGTATCGGCCTTCCGCACCCGGGACAGTGGGCAATGCCGGCCCGCGCGAACAGAATTCGCATGTAGTCGTAGATTTCGGTGACGGTGCCGACCGTTGACCGCGGGTTTCGCGATGCGGACTTCTGGTCAATGCTGACTGCGGGCGACAGGCCGTCGATGTGGTCCACATCCGGCTTGTCCATCTGACCGAGGAACTGTCGAGCGTACGCAGACAGGGATTCGACGTAACGCCTTTGCCCCTCGGCGTAGATCGTGTCGAAGGCCAGCGAGGACTTTCCGGAGCCGCTGAGGCCGGTGATCACAACGAGTTTGTCCCTCGGAATCTCCACATGGAGGTTCTTGAGGTTGTTCTCGCGGGCCCCGTGAACTACGATCTTGTCCTGTGGCATCGACCGGGCGATTCTACCGCAAGCATGTAGACGCACGGCTACCTGTCCGGAGGGGCTGATACGGAACCTGGACCCCATCGTCTATGCTCATACATGGCGCGGAATCTCCTCATCGCTTTCCTGCTATTGGCCGGAGCCGCGATCGTCGGCGTCCAGATCGAACCCCCGAAGGGGTTTACCAAGATGCTCTGGCACAGGCCGAAGGAACTCGTGAAGGCGAAGAACTTGGACTTCGCCTACGTGAAGATCAAGCCGCCTGGCCTCGACCGCGAGGTCTGGCTGACCATCGGGTCGGTGCCGAGGAACGCGGCCAGGTGGACGGTGACCCTCGACACGACGTTCAACGACAACATGGACGACGACGCTTCGGTCGAGACCGGCGAGCCCGAGTCCAATGGATTCCGGAGCGTGCGGCGATTTGCGAAGGGCGAGTGGACCGTGGGGGACAAGAAGTTCAAGTGGAAGTTCGAATTCCGGGACGACTTTCTTGGCCCCGCGGCGCGGATCGACGATTCGCGAATGATCTCCGTGAAGATCTCGAAGGACTGATTCAGTCCTGTTTTGCGCAACTGAAGCGTGCAGGCGCGCCGAGACCGAACCGGCTACGCCCCGGCAAGCGGGATGGCGGTCAGTCTGCGCTCCGACGGGCTCGGCTCCGGCTCGTCGCGAACGATCTCGTTGTAGTGGCTGTCTCGCTCCACTGGGATTCGTCCAGCTTCTCGGATCATCGCGATCATGTTCGCAGGGTTGAGTGACTGCGATTTGTTACCGAACTCTCCTTCTTTGTACGTGATCTCATACTCAAGGACCGTTCCGTCGCAGTCGTCTGCGCCATACCAAAGCGCGACTTGAGTTACGGCCGGCGTGTTCATGATCCAGAAACTCTTGATGTGATCGAAGTTGTCCAGCATGAGCCTACTGACGGCGATGTTCCTGAGGTCGTCGTTCCCAGTCGGAGGAGCGATGTGCTCTAAGTCCGTTTTCTCCGGGTGGAAGGACAGAGGCGTCATGCAAAGGAAGTGACCCGTCTCATCCTGCAACTCCCGCAGTTGAATTAGGTGATCCACTCGTTCCTCTACCGTTTCGATGTGTCCGTACAGCATGGTGGCGTATTGCGTCAGGCCCAGTCTCGCGGCGATGCGCGCAACCTCTTTCCACTCTTCGCCGTTGAGCTTTCTGCCGAAGAGTTCCTCATGCACGCGGTCACTGAGGACTTCGATGCCCCCTCCCGGAAGCGCGTCCAGTCCAGCGCTGATAAGATCGCGAAGCGCTCCCTCGATGGTCGTCTTGCCGACTCTCGCGATTTCGACGATCTCGACGGCGGTGAAGGCCTTTACGTGAACGCCCGGGCGTTCTTCTTTGATCGTCCGGATGAGATCGAGGTAGTACGTATACGGTAGGCGAGGGTTGATGCCACCGACGCTGTGAACCTCCGTAATCGGCACATGCTTGTATCTGCGAATGGCCGCCCTCACTTCGTCGAGGCTCATCTCATAGGGATCGGGCCCGCCCTTCTTCGCATAGAACGAGCAGAACTTACAAAATTTGTTGCAGATGTTCGTGTAATTGATGTGCTGGTTTCGAACGTAGTACGCGCGGTCACCGTGCTTCCGTTCGCGAACGATGTTCGCTAACGCTCCGACTGCAGGCAGGTCGGGGTGGTGGTACAAGAGGATCCCGTCCTCGCGACTGAGGCGCTCGCCGGACTCCACTTTTTGGAGAATCGGCTGCAGGTCGCTCGGGATCATGGTCTCGTGGTTCATAGAGGGGGTCGAGAGCCCATTATACGCGTGGTTGGGCCTGAGTATCTGACGGGCGAGGCGCCCGATAAGCGGCGGGCCGAGCGTCAAAGACGCTCGGCCCGCCTACAGGGCAAAGACAAGTCTACTGAACCGACCGGAGCGCGTTGATGCGCTTGGTGGGGTAGCGGCCGAAGCCGCTGCTCACCGGGTCGCCCAGGGTCACGACGCGGTCTCGGACGACAGAGTTGCTCGTTCCGTACCTTGTCCAAACGAGAGCGGCCAAGCCGGCGACGTGGGGACCCGCCATCGAAGTGCCGCTCATGTACGCATAGCCTCCCGGATAGGTGCTCGCGATGGAGACACCCGGCGCGGCGCAATCAACCCACGAACCGTAGGTGCTGAACGACGCCCGTCTGTCGTTTTGATCCGTAGCCGCTACTGCGATGCACACGCTGTAGTAGGCCGGATAGTTCGGGCGCGTGTTGCCGTTGTTACCTGCGGATGCGACGATGACTACGCCCTTGTTCCAAGCATATGTGCACGCGTTGGAAAGCGTTGTGCTTCCTGACGAACCGCCGAGGCTCATGTTGATGACCTTCGCTCCGTTGTCGGCGGCCCAGATGATGCCGTCGGCGATCTCGCTGTGATAACCGCTTCCGTTATCGCCGAGGACTTTGCCGACCATCAACGGAGTCGACCAGCCGATGCTCGCCACGCCGATCGCATTGTTCGTGAGCGATCCGACAGTGCCTGCCGTGTGCGTCCCGTGACCATTCCCGTCTTGAACCGTATTCGCGCTCCCGTTGAGCACGGTGAAGTCTTTGGATAGCACGACCTTTCCCATCAAGTCAGGATGACCTTGGTCATAACCCGTGTCGAGGACCGCGACGGGAACCGTCGGGAGGCCGATCGTGTAATCCCACGCCGCAGGCGCGCTGATCTTCGGAAGTCCCCACTGCAGTCCGTAATGTTGGTCGTTCGGAACGACCGTCGTTTGCGCGATGTAGTCGGGTTCCGCGAATTCAACGGTGGGAAGCGACTTGAAGAAGCGGACGGCTTCCTCGACGGTTGTGCCTTCCGCCAATACGACGCGCGTGACGCCCAGCCTTTGGACGGTTCCCGCTGGACGGGCCCCGATCAGCGAAGACTGGAGGAACGCCGCAAAGACTGACGAGTTCCGGAACTTGACCAGGACTCGTCCCTCTGCGTACTCAGTGGCGGACTGCTGGGCGATCAGGCCCTGGATTAGGCCAAACAACGCGGCAACTGCCAAAAATCGGACTCTCACATTCTCACCTCGTTTTTGTACTTGCCTCCCCCGCCAAGCGGAGCGGGGAATGTTGGCATGATAACCGAAAGACGGCGATTCGGCAAGGGAATTCTCAGGCGCCGGCGAACCTCCAACCAGATATGCCTGGTCTACAAGCCCTCACCGCCTGCCTTGCTACAGTGGTTGCCACGGCGACTTGCGTGCCAGAAGGCCGTTCCCCAGGAAAAGAGCCGGCCCAGGCCGAGCCGGCGGGCGCAGTGGTCCTTATTCCCTTCTCCAAGGACGGCCTCTGGGGGTTCATGAACACGCAGTTCAAGCCGGTGGTTCCGGCCCAATACGACTCGGTCATGGACTTCAGCGAGGGATTGGCCGCGGTTTGGAAGGACGCGAAACTCGGTTTTGTCGACACCAAGGGCAAGGTCGCAATACCCCTCCAATTCGAAGAGGCAGGAGACTTCTCCGAGGGCCTCGTGGCGGTTGCGAAGGGCGAAAAGGTCGGATACATCGACAAGACCGGGAAGTTCGTCATCGAGCCTCGATTCGATCCCGTCCCGGATCTATTCCCACTTCATCCCTTTAAGGGCGGCTTGGCGCTTGTCGCGAAGGGCGAGAAGGTGGGTTACATCAACAAGTCGGGGCAGTGGGTCATTAACCCGACATTCGACTACGGTGAAGATTTTTCCGAAGGCTACGCGGTTGTTCTGAAGGGTGAAGACTCCTTCTTCATTGACACAAAGGGAGCGCGTGCTTTTGGTTCGCGAAAGGCGGTTTCTGGATTTAGCGAAGGTCTCGCTGCGTTTTGGGAGAACAGGAAGGCGGGCGTAATCGATCGAACTGGAAAGGTCGTCATCCCCGCGCAGAAGTTCGACCTGATCCGAGAATTTCACGGCGGCTTTGCGCAGGCGATCGTCGACGGCAAGTTAGGGTTCATCGACAAGACGGGAAGTTGGATCATCCAGCCTCAATACCACGCCTACAACGACAGCGATGAACCGCCCGCAGGCAACTTCTCGGAGGGCTTGGTATGGGTGCAGCGAGACTCCGATGGCCTATGTGGGTACCTGGACAAATCCGGAAAGACAGTCATTCCGTTCCAGTTCACGAATGCAAACGACTTCGAACATGGCCTCGCATTCGTTGGGTTGGAGGAAGGCTACGCGTACATAGACAAGTCCGGAAAGATACTTTGGCGTGGGGAATATTAGAATCCTCAGATGAGAGCGGGCATAGGCGACTCCGCTAGGACATAATCAGCCATGGCCATTCGCTACGCCGACCCGGCAGTTCAGGCTCATCGCTCGAATAACCTCCAGCAGACGGATCCGGAAGTCGCAACGATCATCCGGAAAGAAGAAACTCGCCAGCAACAGAACCTCGAACTCATCGCAAGCGAGAACGTGGCGAGCCGTGCCGTGCGCGAAGCCGTTGGGAGCGTCATGACGGACAAATACGCCGAAGGCTATCCGGGCAAGCGCTACTACGGCGGGTGCGAATACATGGACGAGGTTGAGACGCTCGCAATCGAGCGAGCGAAGTCTCTGTTCGGCGCCCAGTGGGCCAACGTCCAGCCCCATAGCGGCGCGACCGCGAACATGGCCGTTTACTTCACGTTCCTTCAGCCCGGCGACAAGTTGATGGCGATGAACCTCGCTCACGGCGGGCATCTCACTCATGGCAGTCCCGTCAACTTCACGGGAATGATGTACGAAGTCGTTCCGTATGGCGTGCGCGAGGACACGGAAGAGATTGATTACGAAGCCCTTGAGCGCATCGCCGGGGAACACAAGCCGAAGATGATCGTGTGCGGAGCGACGGCATATGCGAAGCGAATCGACTACGAAAGGTTTCGAGCGATTGCGGACGGAGTCGGAGCGCTCCTTATGTGCGACATGGCACATCCGGCAGGCCTCATCGCAGCCGGAGAGTATCCAAATCCCGTTCCGTTCTGTCACGTGGTGACCAGTACGACGCACAAGACGCTGCGCGGGCCCCGCGGGGGCCTGATTCTCTCCAACGACGAGGAGCTGGGAGCGCGAATCAACAAAACGGTCTTTCCTGGAATCCAGGGGGGCCCGTTGATGCACTGCATCGCAGGCAAGGCAGTCTGCTTCCATGAGGCGGCTCAGCCGGCCTTTCGAGAGTATCAACGGCAGGTGCGGCAGAACGCGGATGCATTAGCGGCAGCCATGACGGATCAGGGGTTTAGAGTCGTCGGTGGCAAAACCGAATCGCACCTGATGCTCATCGATTTGAGGCCCTTCGGATTGACAGGCAAGGCCGCAGAGCGCGTGCTCGACTCGGTCGGAATCACAACGAACAAGAACGCGATCCCGTTTGATCCGGAGAAGCCGTTCGTGACGAGCGGGCTTCGGCTCGGCACACCGGCCGTCACCACGCGGGGAATGGGCAGGGAGGAAATGAGCCACGTCGCAGAACTGATTGCCGATGCGCTTCGCCGACATGAGAGTGAATCCGAACTCGAGGCGATCCGCAGGCGCGTGCGCGAAATGACGGACCGGTTTCCCGTCCACGAAATCTAAAGCGGGCTATTCCCCTCTTAGGTACTCGGCCCCGTACATCGCCGCCTGAGGCGCGACGGTGTCAATCGCGTTGGGCGCCAGGACGAATGCGAACTTCATCGGGAACTGTCCCGGCGGCGGATTGGGAGTGTAAGTGCTTGCGCCCCACGCGACGGCAGACGCGAATCCCCTGAAGTTGGAGAGCGTCGCGCCTGCGTAGGTGAGGACGGCTTCGAGGCGGCCGTTCAGGCCCCTGCGTCCATCGGCCGTAGCCATGCGGAACTCGCCCGTGAGCAGTCGTCGTCCGTTGGGCGCAGTTTGGATCGCGAACTTGCGCTCCAAGATTTCGGACGTTTTCCAGAAGTCCGGCTCGCCGCGCACGGCGTCGACGAACGCGAATCGGCACAGTCTCGCGGCCAGCGCCGGTGGCACGTCCGATCCGCTGCGCAACTGCGCGGCCTCGTCGGAGAGTATCCAGACGTGATCGCGCTGTAGGTTCTCATTCGAGGGGTTCGAGTCCTTCGGGACCGGCGAGATCCGTGAATACATCCTGAGGACGATCGTGCCCGGTGGTGCTGCCGGGCTGACGTCTTTGAGTTCCGGGCGGGTGCCCGCTCGTTTCGGCGCCGCGAGGAAGGCAGAGCGCGCCTTGCGGAGCATGTCGAGAACGCGATCCACGTTGCGGTTGTTGTTGAATCCGAATGCCTGGCCGTCCGGGCCGATGACGTAGAAGCCCTGACTTGTGACGCCGTCACGAACGCGCGGATTGATCTGACTCACGGCGTGCATGAACCACTCGCCGGTCGGACTCCTTCGATTCTGAAGGTCGTGAGTGTTCCCCGCGAATGGAATGAAGTCGCGGAGAGCGGCGATCACGTCGTCATGCGAGAAGAGGAACCGACGGTCCCACAGACCGTTGTTTCACGTGCATCCCATCGGGTGCCCGTTCATGATCCAGAGGAAGATGGGCTTGCCGGTCGCCTCGGCCGCCGAAACCGCATCTTGGAGCCGGGTCCGCCACGGAATCGAGAGCCACTTCTCCTCTTCCGGCGAGGGCAGCACTTCAGCGATGCGAGCCTCGATGTCGAGGCTTAGGGGTGCGAGAGCCAGAGCGACCAGCAGCATGACTATTCCCAACTGGTTTGGACGGTGTAGGTGATGACTACTTCTTTGTCCGGCTGGAGCGTCACGAGGTATTCAAATGTGTTGGAGTCTGTCTTCTTGTGAGGCATGGTCTCGGAGAGGATGCTCCACTCGGCCCATGCGTGCTCGACGACTCTCACCGTCTCAGCGACCCTCTTCCGGTTTCTCAGGCGGATTTCGAATGTCTCTTGCACGACTCTCGGCGAGATGATCTTGAAGTCGGTTCGCTTGCGTTCGCCGACGATGTCGAACGCGTCGCCGACGTAGAGCCGGATCTTCTCCTCTCTCGGTGTGTGATCGATCAGGTCCTCGCCGACCATTTGAACGGACCCAGAAGAATCCCGCTTATAGACACGCACTTTTCCTTTTGGAAGAGGAATGCCCAAGCCGTTCTTCTCGCTGTTGATCATCTCCACCATGATGTTGACTTTGACGTTGGGATCCGTCGCGTATCCTTGGCCTGGACGATAGGTGTTGCCGTATCCTTGCCACACGCTCCTCTGCCCCTCGAAGATGAGTTCTTTGCGAACCGCAACGTCTTCGGCCCCCAAAAGGGCGATCTGCTTGGTTTCCTTGTTTCTCACCGTGGCGGGGCGCTGAAGCGTGTACATGTGATATTCGAACAGGCCTTCCTCTACGAACTGATCAGCCGCCTTCGCCATTTCCATGCGCGGCGCACCACCCCCGAAGCCGCCTCGGGGCGCAGGCATGATCCTCCTCACGTCTCCTGCGATCAGCTTCAACTTTGCGTTCTCATAGGTCGCTCCACTTCGATTATTGAGCGTCACCCAGCCATTGAAGTTGGCCTTCGTGTCGTTCGGATCAAGCGTCATGACGTACTCTGCCGACCAACTGATTTCTCCCGTTAGATACGCCACTTCGACTTGGTGCAGTCCCGCCTTCGCTGCCGCGACATCCCACATCAAAGTCGGCTTGCTGATAAGTCCGCGAGGCATCTCCAGGACTTCGATCGTCCCGCTCGGATTCAAGATGATCCTCCCGTCGGTCGTCCGAAGCACAAGGCCGTTGTAGGTTTGATAGCCTCCCCCACCAGAATTCACGACTGCCGTGGGGGAACTCAGGAGGACTCCCTCCGTCGTGACCACTTGACCGGTTTCCAAGAGTTGATGCAAGCGGATCGTCTTTCCAACGGATTTCTCAAGGATGCTCGTCGGAGACAGGAGGTCGTATTGGTAGTTCTGTTCGTAAACTTCGATCGGCGAGTCTGGCGTGAGCGAACGGAAACTCACACTCGTGGGATCGATTTGCGCAGCGACATCTTCGACGCGGAGTTCTTGGCGGTTCGCTTGCAGCGTGAACTGCCGAACCTCTTTGACCAAAGCGAAATTCGCGTTGTAGACCGTGATTTCGACGCTGATCGGCGCGGTTGCCAGTAGGGCCCCTGCCGTTAAGAGTGGGTGCAGCATGATTGTGTGACCTCCTGAGTACTCGAATTCACCCTTTAGACGTCCTGAATTTCATCGGGTTATCCCATCCTAATAGGACGGGACGGTAGGGTCGATCTCCTCGGACCAGGCGTCGATTCCGCCCTCGACGTTGGCCACTTGCGTGAAGCCCTGGTCAATCAGGAACGAAGCGATCGAGTGGCTTCTCAGCCCTGAGTGGCAGATGACATAGATTTCCGAGTCCTTGTTCAGCAAGTGCAATTTTGCCGGCACGTCGGATACGGGGATGTGAACTGATGGATGGATGGCTGCGATCTCCCGTTCGTAAACCTCTCGGACGTCCAAGAGAGTGTGCGGCCGTCCCGACGCCAACACGGACTGGAGTTCTTGAACCGTGACTGACGGCACCGATTTTCTCTGGCTCTGTGTCTCCGGAACGGCGTTGCAGAACGACTCGTAGTCCTGCAGTTCGCGAATGTGGGCATTCGGGCCGCAGATCGGACACTCGTCGGACGCCCGGATCCGAAATGAGCGCATCTCCATCGAGAGAGCGTCGATCATCAGGAGTTTGCCAATGAGAGGCTCTCCGATGTTGAGGATCAGTTTGAGGGCCTCAGCGGCTTGGATCGTGCCGACCATGCCGGGGAGAACTCCCAGCACTCCGGCCTCGGCGCATGTGGGCACGCTGCCAGGTGGGGGCGGCTCGGGATAGAGACATCGGTAACAAGGTCCCTTGCCGGCCCAGAACACGCTCACCTGTCCGTCGAAACGGAAGATGGAGCCGTAGACGTTGGGCTTGCCGAGCAGAACGCAGGCGTCGTTGACGAGGTATCGCGTCGCAAAGTTGTCGGTCCCGTCCAGCACCACATCGTAGGGTTGCAAAAGCTCGAGCGCGTTTTCGCTCGAAAGCCGAACCTCGTGGGTTTCCACCTCGATGTCGGGATTCAGAGCGCGCAGTTTTTCCGATGCGCTTTCCGTCTTCGGGCGATCTTCGTCGGTGTCGAAGTGGAGGATTTGGCGGTGCAGGTTGGTTCTGTCCACCCGGTCGAAGTCGAAGAGTCCCAGTCTCCCGACCCCTGCGGCGGCGAGGTAGTAGGCCGCGGGCGAGCCGAGGCCACCCAGGCCGACGATCGCCACACTGCCCTTCAGAAGGCGCTCCTGGCCGAGCTGGCCTACCTCGGGCATGATGAGGTGGCGCAGGTACCTCTGTTTCTCGCTTTGGGTGAGACTCACGCACCCAAGATGTTATCCGCTCGGCAGCGGGCCGTGACAGAATGCGAGGCTCATGGGATGCGAAGTCGTCCTCGCGAGCAGGTCCCCACGCCGCATCGACCTTCTCCGCACGGTCGTGCCCGACTTCATCGTCGATCCGGCCGATTTGGACGAATCGCTTCCCTCCGGAGGCGACCTCGATCCGGAGGCGGTCGCGGCTGAACTCGCTGCCCGAAAGGCGGACGAAGTGGCGGTGAGGCATCCCAACTCGCTCGTCATCGGCGCGGACACGGTTGTTGCCCTCGACTCCACGCTCTTCGGAAAGCCGGAGAGTCCGGGAGACGCAGAGAGGATGCTTCACGGCCTCAGCGGGAAGACCCACAGAGTCATCACCGCTGTCGCTTTTCGACTTCGCAGCCAGTCCATTTCGTTTGACTTCCGGGAGACGACGAGGGTCACTTTCAGGGAGCTGACTCACGAAGAGATCAGCCGATACGTTGCGACGGGCGAACCGTTCGACAAGGCGGGTGGATACGCGGTACAAGGGGGGGCACGAGAATTCGTTGCCGCATTGTCCGGCGACTATGACAATGTGGTCGGGCTGCCGGTCACGCGGTTGAAGAAGGAACTCAAGTCAGCCGGATTCCTCGCAGCCGACTAGGCGTCTGTCCGAGATCAGCCGAGCGTCGCCCGAGCGACAGCTAGGGCATCGTCCTTGTTCGGGATGCAGAGAAGTTCGAGGTTTCGCGCGTACGGCATTGGCACGTTGAGGCCACCGACGCGTCCGACGGGAGCATCGAGGTCGTCGAAGCACGACTCTTGAATTCGAGCGACGATTTCGGCGCCGTAGCCTCCGTTGCGCCAGTCCTCGTACACGACGACCGCGCGATGCGTTTTGCGCACGGAGCCGAAGATCGTCTCCGTGTCGAGGGGAACTAATGACCTCACGTCGATGACTTCCGCGCTCACGCCCTCTTGGTCGAGCGCCTCGGCGACCTCCATGCAGACGTGCGCCATTCGCGAGTAACCGATCAGGCTGATGTCCGTTCCTTCATGTCTTACGGCTGCCTGTCCGAACGGAACGAGGTAGTTCGTGTCCTCGGGGATTTCACCTTTGATGCCGTAAAGCCCAGGATTCTCCGTGAAAATCACAGGATTGTCATCTCGAACCGAAGTCTTCAACATGCCGTAGACATCTGCCGGAGTCGATGGAGCGACTACTTTCAAGCCGGGAACGTGTGCGTACCAACCTTCCAGGCTGTGGCTGTGTTGGGCGCTCAATTGGTTGGCCGCCCCCCCTGGTCCACGAATGACCATCGGCACTGAGAATTGACCGCCGCTCATGTAGTGGACCTTCGCCGCGTGGTTGATGATCTGATCCAGAGCGAGAATAGAGAAACTCATGGTCATCATCTCGACGATCGGCCTCAAACCCATCATGGCTGCGCCGGTCGCAATGCCCACGATTCCAGGTTCGGAAATCGGCGTGTCCAACACTCGCTTCTGCTTGAATCTCTCGAACAGCCCTTGCGTGACCCTGAAGGTTCCCTGGTAGCGGCCGATGTCCTCCCCGATCAGGAACACGTCTTCGTCGCGTTCGATTTCCTCGACGATGGACTGCCGGAGCGCTTCTCGGTAAGTCAGTGTCGGCATTAGTGGCCCCTCTCCGGCTCCATGTCCGTGTACACGTCTGCGTAGACCGCGTCCGGCTCGGGCTTGGGCTGCGCGGCGGCCGCCTCGTAGACGGCTTCCATCTCCTCCTCGGCTTCGCGTTGGATTGCCTCGAGTTCCGCTTCCGAGGCGATACCGTTCTCCGTTAAGTGCTTTCCGAGAAGCAGGATCGGATCCCGCTGCTTCGCCCTTTCGACTTCTTCGGGAGTGCGGTAGAGGCTTTGGTCGTTATCCGCGGCCCCGTGACCTGCGAAGCGGTAGTTCATGATTTCAAGGAAATAGGGACGGTGGGTTTTTCGGACCTTTTCAATGATCCGCTTCGCGTGTTTGCGGACCTGCAACACGTCCATACCGTCGATCCGTTCATGCTCCATGTTGAAGCCTTCGGCTCGTTTGTGGAGCTCCGGATCGGCGGCGTGATATTCAAGCCGCGTTCCCATTGCAAATTCGTTGTTCTCGATGATGAAGATGACCGGAAGGTCCCAAAGCGAGGCCATGTTCATGACTTCGTAGAGCACGCCGGCGTTCGCGGCTCCATCTCCCAGGAAGCAATGCGTAACCTCATTGCCCCCTCTGTATTTGGTGCCGAACGCCAATCCAACTCCGAGGGCTGTGTGGCCACCAACGATGCCCCACCCGCCATAGAAGTTGTGTTCCTTGCTGTAGAGGTGCATGGAGCCGCCCTTTCCCTTGCTGAGGCCGGTCGCTCGGCCCATGATCTCGGCCATGCACTCCAAGGCGTCGCATCCAAGATAGAGAGCGTGCCCGTGGTCTCGGTACGCCGTGATGACAGGGTCGCCCGGTTGAATACTGCTGAGCCATCCGATGGCGGTTGCCTCCATCCCGTTGTAGACGTGCAGGTAGCCGCCCGCCAGGCCGGAGCGATATGCACGCTCTGATTGCCCTTCGAAGGCGCGGATGCGGCACATTTCTCGGTAGAAGCCGATGAGTTGTTCAGGAGTCTCTGATCCTGCGCCATTCGTACGCGGCGAAACTCTTTCCTTTTTGGATGACTGTGATTTCGTTCCCAATGAGAACTCCTACCAGCAGATTGCCAGACACCTCGGGTGCTAACGCATTGCGAGTGGCGCTTCGGCGGCAGGCACATCATACCCGCCGGCGGGTACGTCTACAGGTGTCGGAACTTCCGTTCTCGCGCAGTCCGACGGTCGAGGAGGGCCACTTCCTGCCGAGCCCCCTGCATCAGCGATGAGTCCACTGTGCCGTCGGCGTCGCGGTCTGCGCCGACCCGCCAGACCTCATCTGCCAGAGACCTTGCCGCATCGAGGTCCATCTGCGGATCATAACGGCTCACCAAGAGCGTCGTCATCCGCTCTTCGGCCTCGGGCGTTCCGGCAATGCAGGCGTACTGATGATGAACTTCGAAGTCGCCGTCGTAGCGGAGTTTAAAGAACAGGTCGTCGGCAGGCGTGCGATTCATCTCTGCAAACAGAGCGTTGATCACGAACGGGGCCGTCGTAATGTCGCCGAAGGCCCGTCTTAGGGGGCTGCTCAGGGCAAAGCCGACGACTCGGCCAATGGTCACATCCTCTTCGCTCCGCGAATAGCCTTCCTGATGCGCAAAGTCCACGGCAGTGAGCCGGAGGGACTCCACGTCCGCTTGCTGACCGATCGCCGAAAATGCGAGGCGATCGTAGACCTCGTACACCTTCCTGACTTGCTTTCGATAGGTGAACAGGAGCACGCCGTCCGTGATGCCCAGGCCAATCACAGGCGACCCCCCCCTGAGCCTCGCCTCGATGTATCCGGCGCGCTGGTGAACGCTTTCTTGCCAATCGTAAGGACTGATCATGGTGGGATTATCCGGCCTTTGTTACTGAGTGAATCGCGGAAGCCAGCACTTCATCTTCCACTCTGCGAATGCCCTCTGCCGTGAGAGTTTTCGCCAATGGCGGGACGTGCTCCAGCCCTCCCGTGGCGCTGTCGAGTTGCGCGGCAATGTCCAACATTTGCATTCCGTCTTTTAGTACGTCTTCGAGCGGCCTGGTATCGAAAGGCCCCTTGGATCGCGTGATGTAGTCGAATACTCCGCGAATCCGCTCTGAACCCGATCCTGCCGCTGCGAACGCGCCGCTCTCGAATCGCGCTCCCATCGCGTCGTAGAAGTAGATGCCGAACTTCTTCGACACCTCGTCGTATGCGCTCACGACGGGCACGAAGATGCCGATTCCCTCCATCGTCATTGAGAGGTTGCCCGAAAGCGCTCGGCTCACTTCCTGGAGTTTTCCCTCCAGGCTCATGTCCTGCAACTGAGTGCGGGCGTAGTACTTGAATGCATGGCTCAAGTACCGGACGATCTCGACGCTCCGCGCAAAAGAGCCGGAGATGGCCACCATCGTCGAGTCGTCGAGGGAGAGGATCTTCTCCGCCTTGTCGTACATGATGAAGTTCGCCGACGTCGCTCGACGGTCCCCGAGGTTGAGAATTCCCTTATCGAATCGGAGGGCGAGAACCGTAGTGCCGTGCGCTTCGGTCGCGCCGGGTGGCACAGGGCCCAAACTCTTCGGGAAGTCGACCAGTTCCGCAAACGATTTCGCAGGGCGAATGCGCATGTACTCGCGAAATAGTACCGCCCAACAGGGAAAAGAGGGACGGGCGGGGGGTCGGGCGCGTGCTGAGACTGCCCGGAGTCGAGGGCCTTCCGCCGGTAGAATCCGCCCATGGATTTCTCCCTCTCAACCGAGCACAACCAGATCCGCGAAGCGGCGCACAAGTTCGCGCAGTCCGAGATCGTCCCAGGCCTACGCGAGAGGGATCGGGAGGCTCGGTCGGATCGGGGGATGCTCGACAAGATGGGGGCCGCGGGGTTTCTGGGGGTCTGCGTACCCGCGAAGTACGGCGGGATGGACGCTGATTACATCTCTCTCGGAATCGTCTGCGAGGAACTGGAGCGGGCAGACACCAGCGCTCGCGTGGTGATGAGCGTCCACACAGGCCTGCACACGATGACTCTCATGCAATGGGGAACGGAGGAGCAGAAGGCGAGGTGGCTTCCGGACCTCGCGACCGGCAAGAAGATTGCTGGATTCGCTCTGACGGAGCCGAACGCAGGAAGCGACGCCGCGAACATTCGAACGACGGCGATTCGGGACGGCGACGGTTATGTCTTGAACGGCTCGAAGACCTGGATCAGCCTCGCGAACTTCGCAGATCAGTTCCTGGTTATCGCGCGCCTCGCAGGAGGATCGGAGGACTCTAAGCGGCCTCGCTACGCTGCGTTCATCGTGGATCGGACGCTTCGGGGATTCAGCAGCAAGGCCATCCACGGCAAACTCGGGGTTCGCGCCGGAGATACGGGCGAGATCTTTTTCGACAACGTGCGAGTCGGAGAGGACTGCATGCTAGGCGAGGAAGGGGATGGCTTTCGAGTTGCGATGAGCGCGCTGGACCATGGGCGGTTCACCGTCGCGTCAGGCTCGGTGGGCATCATCGTCGCGTGCTTGGACGCCTGCACGAAGTACGCGAACGAAAGAACGGTGGGCGGCAAGCCGATCGGCACGAAGCAACTCGTGCAGCAGATGATCGCTTCGATGGTGCAGGGGCGCGACATCGGCAGACTGCTGTATTACCAAGTTGGATGGATGAAGAACGTCGGCTTACGGCACACGCGAGAAGTGTCGCTCGCGAAGTGGACGAACTGCGCTGCAGCATTCGACGCCGCCAACAAAGCCATCGAAATCCACGGGGCCTATGGCTACGCCGACGAGTTCCCTGTGGAGCGCTATTTCAGGAACTCGCGCGGAGCCGTCATCTATGAGGGCACTCACGAGATTCACACCATCGTGCAAGCGGAGTACGAACTGGGCATGAGGGCGGACAAGCCTCTCAAGCACACTTTGCCGACGTGGCCGTTTTCATAACGCGCCACGCTCAATGGACTTGGCCATCACGACGCTCCTGTAGTTGACCGGCGCGCCCCACGAGTGCGTGGCGACGATTTGATAGCCCCACCGCTCATACAGTTGAATGAGGTGATGGGCCAATTCGCTTGTGTCGAGAGCGATGCTCTTCGCGCCCAACTCGCAAGCACGGGCCTCTACATGACTTAGCAGGGCCCTGCCGATGCCGGCTCTCTGCAGATCTGGTTCGACGGCGAATTGCGTGAAATAGCAAACGTCTGGATCGCTGTAAAGGGCTGGCGCGCGGCGGTTGACGCCTCCGGGGCCGACGAGGGTGATCGTCCCAACGATCTTGCCGTCGCACTCCGCAACGTAGGTTTCGCCCTGCGAGATCCGATCGATCGTAACTTCCTCCGGCTGCGACGTTGCAGTAAAGTGGAGGCCCATTTCCAACAGAGGCCGATAGGCCCGATGCAGGAGGCGCGTCAATTCCTGCACGTCGTCGCTGGGGACCCAAGGGCGAATCCGCACGTTTTGCACTGGGACGAGTATGGAACGCCGGGACGCGGCTGATGCAATCCCCTCGTGTCCTGAACTTCCGGTAGTATCCCGTCATGTCCCGCACAGGCATCACGACCCTTGTTGCTGCCTTCGCTCCGCTCGTGTGCGCTTGGGCCATGGCGACGCAGAAGATGACTTACCCCCAGACAAAGAAGGTTGACCAAGTTGACGAATTCTTCGGCACGCGTGTCGAGGACCCTTATCGGTGGCTGGAGGACGCAGACTCTCCTGAGACCCGCGCCTGGATCGAGGCCCAGAACAAATTGACATTTGGTTATCTCTCGGGCATTCCAGAAAGGTCGCGCATTCGCTCGCGGATGATGAACCTGCTGAAGTACGAGCGTTTCGGGGTTCCATCGAAAGAGGGGGGGCGATATTTCTTCACCAAGAACGACGGCTTGCAGAATCAGAGCGTTCTGTACGTGGCGAACAGCCTCTCCGCAAAGCCGCGCGTGCTTCTCGATCCAAACAAACTCTCGAAGGACGGCACGGTCGCGCTCGCAGGTTATGCGATCAGCCGTGACGGGAACTACATTGCCTATGGCCTCGCTTCCGCGGGTTCCGACTGGACCGAGTGGCGAGTCCGCGACGTCCGGACGCTCAAGGACTTGCCCGATCGCATTCGGTGGGTCAAGTTCTCGGGCGCGTCTTGGACCAAAGACGGAAAGGGATTCTTTTACAGCCGATATGACGCTCCCGCACCAGGCGCGGCGCTTCAGGCCGCAAACTACTATCACAAACTCTACTTCCACCGGATCGGAACAGACCAATCGGAAGATGTGCTGATCTACCACCGTCCGGACGAAAAGGAGTGGGGATTCGGAGGCCAGGTCACAGAAGACGGCAAATACCTGATCATCACCGTGTGGCAGGGCACCAATCGCGAGAACCGTGTGCTATTCAAGGATCTCGCGGACACGGGCGGCAGCCCGATCTGGCTCGTGAGGGAGGCAGAAGCGGAGTACACCTTCGTCGGCAACCAAGGAGCCACGCTGTGGTTCGTCACCGACAAAGACGCGCCCATGAATCAGCTCGTCTCGGCGGATGTCTCGGTGCCGGGCAGGCCGGTTTGGGAGACGGTGATCCCTGAGTCGAGCGACAAACTGGAAGGCGTCGCGGCAGTCGGCGGGTCGCTCCTCGCAAGTTATCTTCATGATGCGCAAACGACCGTCAAGCGATTCTCGACGACCGGGACTCCGATCGGAGAAGTGAACCTTCCGGGAATCGGAACCGCCGGCGGCTTCAGCGGGAAGTTCGCCGACCAGGAGGCCTTTTACTCGTTCACGAGTTTCACGGTGCCCACGACGATCTATCGGTACGACACCGCGCATGACAAGTCGACGGTTTTCAGAAAGCCTCAGGTGAAGTTCAATCCGGAGGATTACGAGGTCAAGCAGGTCTTCTACACGAGCAAGGATGGCACCAGGGTGCCGATGTTCATTACTCACAAGAAGGGGATTCGGCTCGACGGTTCCAATCCAACGCTCCTCAACGGATACGGAGGATTCAACGTATCACAGACGCCTTACTTCTCTGTCATCAACCTGGTGTGGATGGAGATGGGCGGCGTGTTTGCTGTGGCAAACATCCGTGGCGGCGGTGAATACGGAAAGGCATGGCATGATGGCGGTCGCTTGAAGAACAAACAAAACGTCTTCGACGACTTCATCGCCGCCGCCGAGTATTTGATTGCCGAGAAGTACACGAAGCCAGCTAAACTCGCGATCGAAGGTGGAAGCAACGGCGGTTTGCTCGTCGGAGCGTGCGTCAACCAGAGACCAGACCTATTCGGCGCTGCGCTTCCGGCGGTCGGAGTGATGGACATGCTTCGTTTTCACAAGTTCACCATCGGGTGGGCCTGGGTTTCCGATTACGGATCGCCGGACGACCCCGAGGACTTCAAGGTACTCCTGTCCTACTCGCCGTATCACAACTTGAAACCTGGGACGAGTTATCCGGCCGTACTCGTAACAACCGGGGATCATGACGACCGGGTCGTCCCGGCGCACAGTTTCAAGTACGCCGCGCGGCTTCAAGAGTGTCAGGCTGGGCCGGCGCCCTGTTTGATTCGAATCGAGACCTCGGCCGGTCACGGGGGGGGCAAGCCGATTTCGAAGGTGATCGAGGAGTCGGCGGACCAGTATGCGTTCCTCGTGAAGAACTTGCAAATCAGCCTTCCGGCATCGTTTGGCAAGTAGAGAGCCGTCAGTCTGGATGAGGCCGGGAACCGTTCACCTTGGCCAGGTGAACTAACGCATCGCCTCGGCTGACGAGAGGACAAACGAGGCTACCGATGACGAGACCGTCGAAGGGCGCCTTGACGCGAGTCGTGGAGCGGCCGAAGATGTCGCCGATCTCGACAACCTCTTCTCCCTTTTTGACGTCGGTTCCAGGCGACACGAGTACGTGCGCGATTCCGCCCCCCTCCGCCCTGACCCAGGTGCTTTCCCAGGCCCAGCTCGGCTCCTCGAGAGGCTCCGCGTCTTCATCGCTCTCCAGGATGCCGAGTTCGGTGAGAACGCGGAGCGTGCCGCGAACGCCGATCCGGATTCCCTCTGTATCAAATCGGAGGGTTTCGCCGGTCTCGTAGACGAGAACTTCCACTCCGCGCGCGTTGGCGACGGCGCGCAGCGATCCATCACGGAGTCGCGCGTTCACAACGACCGGCGCGCCAAACTTGGCGGCCAAGTCGCAAGATCGTTTGTCGCCGAACCCGATCCTGACTTGTGGCATGTTCGCGCGATTGTTCGATCCGGAGTGCAGGTCGATTCCGAACTCGCACTTTCGAACGATTTCCTCCATCAGGAGGTTCGCGACGCGCGAAGACATGGAGCCGCGCGCGGATCCCGGGAACACCCTGTTCAGGTCGCGTCGATCCGGCATGTACCTTCTCTGAGTCAGGTATCCGAATACGTTGACCACGGGCACGCAGAGCACTGCGCCGCGCATTTTTTGAGGTCGCAGCCGACGCATCACCTGCGAGACGATCTCGATGCCGTTGAGTTCGTCGCCATGAATCCCAGCGGAGATCCAGACGGTTGGGCCAGGAAGCGCGCCGTTGAAGGCGACTACGGGAATCGCGATCAGGTTGCCTGTCGAGAGGTGAGAAACCGGGAGTTCGATTCGCCTTTGGCGACCCGGCGGAATCAACTGCTGGGCGATCTGGAGGCCTTCCTTCGACTTCTTTGCCAACCCAAGAGGTTAGGACCTTCTGACGCAGCGGAAGGATTCAGAGACCGACGCCGGGAAGGCCGCCGGGAATGATCACCGGAGGCTCCTTGACTCCCGCTTTGTCGCGGCGCGCCCTCTCTTTCCTCACGGCTGCAAGCAAGTCGCTTTGGGCATCCGGTGACGCGGCAGGATTCGCGAAGGCCCTGCGGAAGACGGGCCACATTGGCTCGATGCCATGCGACAGATCGAACACCATCACGCCCTGCGAACTGCCGCAGGCTGCTTGGAGCGCTCGGAGGAGGCCATCGGGGTTGCCCGTGTATTGGTCCAGTGCAATCCCCGCATACGTCCACGCCTGGTCCCGAACTGCGCGATTCGCGAGTTGGCCGGCCGCCTCGATCGTGTTGCCGATCGGGATTCCCTCCTCGAGGCCGTCGGCCATCGTCGGGGTGGGATAGTAACAGCCTGGAATGAAGAGATCGAGTTCGGAGGCGAATCCGGTCTTCGCATACGCGGGCGTCAGGAACCAAAAGCCGGCCGAGAATTGGTCCGCGGCCCAGTTTGCGCCGAACTTCGGATACTCCAAATAGCCAGACCCGGCGTACACGCCGAAAAGCGCTCCCGGACGTGCCGCACGGACGGCTCTTGCGGCCTCCCGGACCCAGTCCCGCAGCGTCTCGGCTCGAAAGGTCAGCCACTCCTCGTAGTAAGGCCCGATTCGGACGCCCTGCTGGAGGGCCGGAGTGAAGGTGAATCGGAAGACGTCGTCCGGCCAAGTGATCTTCCTCCCGATCCGGCGCTCGAACATTGCCCGCGTCCTCGGACCGAAGTCCGCGTTCAGCCCCGCGTAGCGTAGACGGTCGTCGTAGATGACTCCGTCGACCGGGTACCGGCCGACGACCTCCCGCAGGATGTCGAGGTTGCGGCGCTGCACCGCAGGCTCGTTCGGATTCATCATTAAGGGGATCTGGTCTTGAAGGTCCGCCGAAGTGCGAAATGCTGCTTCGGTCTCAATTCGAACGAAATCGCCCAGCGAGAAAGATTCCGACAAGAACTTTCCGGCGTCACCGACTCCCGCGAGGAGTGCGCCGTTTCGTGGGACGACTGTAGTTCCGACGCCCACCACACGTCCGTCTCGCGCAACCGATATGGTGGTCGGTGGAGAGGGAAATCCCTTCACATTGTCGGGGCTTGAAAAGGAACTGATCGCGCTTCCATCCGCGACCGCGAAGTTCTGCGTTCGGTAGATTGGAAACTTCGATGCGCCGGTGACGACATACGGAATCGGCTCATAGAGCACGGATTGCCAGAGGGGCCAATCGTATCCGAGTCCTTGTCCTGTCAAGCGATGGCCTTCGCTAAACGCGTTCAGGCTTATGAATATCCGAATGCCATTCGATCTGCACTCTTTCACCATCGCGTCGAGCGGGTCGAAGTCGGCCGGAATTTGCGCGCCTCGCCACTCCGTTAGTCTTGGCGCAAACGCGGAGGGATACACGGTGAATCCAACAATCGGCTTCACGTCGAAAACCACGCCGTTGAAGCCGCTTTCTTTGATCGTTGTGACGAGAGACTGAACGTCTTCTGCAGAGTTGTACTTCTCCACGTTGGCTGTGGCGTCGATCCACAAATACCTTGCCTGCAAGCGGCGCTTTCTCGCGTACTCCTGCGCAACGCCGACGCTGTTTCCAACGGCGTCGAGAATCAGGGGGGGCAAGCCTGCCAAGACTTCGACCGGTTTAAACCGGCCTGCGTATGGCGGCAAATCGAGTTTGGAACCTGAACTCCCAGTTATGGAAGGGACCGTAAGGGTCGCCGCGAGGAGCCATCCGGGACGCATTCCGGAGTCATACCCTGCCCGGTGGCGCCTAACGGAGCCCGAGGCGAACGAGATCCTTGAGCATCACCAGTCCGACCACCTTTCCGTCGTCGATGACTGGCATTTCGCCAATTTTTTGGGGCAAACTTTCAAATAATTCCAGCGTCTCGACTGCGGTCATCGTGGCGGGCACCGTCCTCGGGTTCGGAGTCATTAGGTTCTCCGCTTTCATCGAGAGCACATCGGCGCCAGATTCCAGGAGCCTTCGACGGATGTCGCCGTCGCTGATTAGGCCGACGAGAGTTCGATCGGGCTCCACGACGCACGCCGCTCCGACCCCCGCGGAGGTGATCGCACGAAGGACGTCCACCACGGGCGTCTCCCTTCCCACTGTCGCGATGTCGTCCCAGGGGCGCATCGCATCTGTTACCTTCATCAGCAGTCGGCGACCCAAAGCGCCGCTTGGATGGTAGAGCGCGTAATCGTCCTTCGTGAAGTTCCGTTCCTGCATCACAGCGAGCGCGAGTGCGTCGGAGAGCGCGAGCATGACGGTCGTGCTCGTCGTGGGCGCTAAATTGTGCGGGCATGCTTCCCTCTCGACGCTGACGTCGAGAACCAAGTCGCTCAGTCGCGCAGCGGTGCTATGCGGCCGACCCGTGACGAGAATCGTTCTGGCGCCTATCTGCCTCAGTGGTGGAAACAACCGCAGGATCTCTTCGGTTTCGCCGCTGTTTGTGAACAGAACGACGATGTCTCTGCTCGTCACCATCCCGAGGTCTCCGTGGACCGCTTCAGCGGGATGGAGGAAGAGGCTTGGCGTTCCGGTGCTGCTCAAGGTGCTCGCGAACTTCTTTGCGATGTCACCCGCTTTCCCAATGCCTGCAGGAATGACGCGTCCATCGCATTCGAGCATCCATTTCGCGGCTGTTTCAAAGTCGCCGTTAAGGCGATCGGCAAGCCGCAGGATTTCCTGCGCTTCCTGGACCAGCGTCGCCTTGAGGCGCGGCAACATGGCGAGAGCATACCGAACCCTCCCCCCCAGGATGCTGACGGTATGCTTCGCACCGTGAACATGCAAGCAAGACCGGAACCAGTTGCGAGCGCACAAGCCTGGTTGGAAGCGCACGAGCAAGAACTCATCGAGGACACTCGAGAGATCCTGCAAATCCCCTCTGTCGAAGGCGAGCCGGAGCCGAACGCCCCCTTCGGGCATTCCCTTCGGGAGGCACTCGACTGGGCGCTTGCAAAGAGCGAGTCGTGGGGCTTTCGATGTCGAGACGTGGAGGGCTATGCGGGGCATGCCGAGTTCGGAGATGCAGAGCCGATGGTGATGGCGCTTGGGCATCTCGATGTCGTTCCAGTTGGGACCGGGTGGAAACATGAGCCGTTCGGGGCGGAAATCGACGGCGAGTACCTGTACGCTCGCGGCGCGGTCGATGACAAGGGCCCGACCGTGGCCGCGATGTACGCTGCGCGAGCACTGAAGGAAACGGGCGCGCCATTGCCCGCGCGACTGCGAATCGTTTTCGGATGCAATGAGGAGAGCGGGTTTAAGTGCGTCGAGCGATATTTTCAAGTCGAAGAGGCGCCGACGTACGGAGTTGCACCTGACGCAGGTTGGCCACTGGTGCACGGTGAGAAGGGCATCGCCAACCTCACCGTTCGCATCCCCAAACCGAAGGGCCCACTTCAGATCGTCGAAATCGCTGCCGGGTCCAGGCCGAACATCGTTCCGGACGACTGTCAAATGAGGCTGAGTTTCTCAGAACCGCATCGAAGCCGAGTGGAAGAGATCTGCGCGAACTACTGGGATGAGAACGTTTCCATATCGGTCGAGAACGGAGCCGTAAACGTGCGTGCGAAGGGCCGCGCCGCTCATGGTTCGCAGCCGTTCCTCGGCGACAATGCAATCGTTCGCGCACTCAAAGTCGCTTGCGACCTCGCGCCACCCGAAGATCAGGCTCTCTACCAATCGATCGCGGCGATCGGACACATGAGCGGTGCCGGCCTCGGCATTCACGGAAACGACACCGAGTCGGGAGAGTTGACTTCGAATCTCGCCCTCGCAGAGACGGAAGGTGACGCGATCGCATTCACGGTCAACGTTCGGTATCCAGTCACATGGTCTGGTGAGGATCTCAGACGAAGGTGCGGGGCCTACATGAAGAAGACCATCCCCGGGGCGGAACTCGCTTCGATGACGGACAGCGCCCCCCTCTATTTCCCGCTGGACCGAGAGCCTGTGCTGTCCATCGTGGAGGCATATCGAATTGAAACAGGCGACATGGAGTCCGCGCCAACGACGATGGGAGGAGGAACTTATGCTCGCGCGGTTCCGAACACGGTCAGCATCGGGACAGGGTGGCCCGGCGACGGCCCCGCCCATGAACACGACGAGAGGATCAAGGTGTCGCACCTTTTGAAGATGAGTAAGATCTACGCGCACATCTTGTATCGCCTTGCTCAAATCTCCGAAAGAGCGTAGCCAAGGAACGCGGCGAACGAGGTGGTGATTAGATTCACCAGGTCATTCGACAGTCGAACGAACGACCGGTCGCCGCGCGCTTTGCTCTGGAAGAGTTCGCCGAGAACGCTATCCACAAGGCATCCGACGAAGCCGACGGCGGCGATCCACAGTACACTCCGATTCGGTCCAGCAATTGCGAAGACGAATGCCACAAGCGTCGCTCCGATCGCCGCACCGGCAAGGCCGATTGCGGACACCGCCCCCTCTGTTCCCACTGGAACGTGACGCCTGCTCAGCAGTGACCTTGGCTCCGCGCCGAATCTCATCCCCACTGCAGTCGCGAATGTGTCCGCGCACGCGGCAGCGAGCGAGGCTGAGCCCGCGACGACGAATCTCGGATCCTCAAGATACCAAGAAAGTAGCGCGCAAACGAGTGCAGGCCCACTGTTCGCGATGACCTGCGTTGCGCGGCGAGAATCGGAATGGTCGCGTTCAGGTCGGCTCAGAACGCGTTCGAGCAGCATCGATCCCAAAGCGAATGTCAAAAGGGGGCCAGCCAATCGGAATCCCGTGATCTCCCAAAGCGTGCCTCCTACGATCGCTGCTGCGATTGCGCCGTCAAGCGTCAGCCGCGATGTCAGCCACAGCGCGAGAGCGCACACAACCGCGTAGACCACGTTTTCCTTTAGAACTTATCTCGCGGGCCGGCCAATCCAACGGCGCGCAGCATCGCAGTACGCGGAGCCTCTCCTTGAAGCCACCACTCGTATGCGATCGCAGCCTGCTCGACCAGCATCTCACGACCGTCTATGACACGGAGTCCTCGGAGACTCGCGGCACGAAGGAACTCGGTGCGCTTCTCGCGGAAGACCAAGTCGAACGCGACCGCGCCTTTCTGAACGTGTTGCCATTCGACGGAAGGCTGCTCGCCGACTCGCTTGCCGAGGGACGTCGCGTTGACGATGAGTCTGCATCCGGCAGGCGTCGGCGTTGCGGAAATTTCGACGTCACCGAGTTTTGCGAGCGTCGTTTGCAGCAGGCGCATCTTCGCCGCGCCTCGATTCCAGAGCTTCACTCTCCATCCGGTTTCGAGCAGAGCCGCAATCACGCTGCGCGCGGCCGAGCCGCCGCCCAGGATGAGAGCGGTCCCGGGTTCGACGTCTCGCAGCAGAGTGTTTACCGCCGCGACTTCCGTGTTCTGTCCGTAGATGCCCTCTCGAAACAGGAGGGCGTTGGCCGTAGCCATTCCGTGGCGGACAATGAAGAAACTCTCCGCCATCCTTGCTGCTGCGGGCTTGTGGGGCACGCCGATGTTTGCGCCCAAAAAGCCCTTGGCGATGAGATGTCGAACGCAGTCAGCAAAATCTGCAGCCGACGTGTCTAAGGAGAGGTACTCGGCGTCCAAACCGTCTGCGACGAAAGCGGAGCGCATCATCACTTCGTACAGTTCGCCATCGGCGAAGTTTCCGATGAACGCAAATCGGAGCCGCCTTCCTGAGTCGCCAATGTCTCGCCAGTTCACGGCTACATCCGGATGACCGGCCACTCCGTTGGGCTAACTTCTGCATGAAGCGAGGCCGAAAGGCAGAGCCCGATCGCTGTTCGCGTCTCGGTCGGCAGGATGATGCCGTCGTCCCACAGCCGCGCCGTCGCGTAGTAGGGTGAGCCCTCGCGTTCGTACTGTTCGCGAACCGGATCGCCTATGGCTCTCTTCTCCTCATCGGAGATTTGACCCTTCATCTCCTTGATGGTGATGAGAACTTGAGCCGCTTGTTCCGCGCCCATCACCGATATTCGAGAGTTAGGCCAGCTGAAGAGGAACCGTGGACCATAGGCGCGCCCACACATCGCGTAGTTCCCCGCTCCGTGCGAGCCGCCGATGATCACCGTCAGTTTCGGTACTGACGCCGCGGAAACGGCCTGCACCATTTTCGCTCCGTCCTTCGTGATGCCGCCCTCTTCGTATCGCTTCCCCACCATGAAGCCACTGATGTTTTGCAGGAACACGAGCGGCGTCCGTCGCTGACAGCAGAGTTCGATGAAATGAGTGCCTTTCAGTGCACTTTCGCTGAAGAGCACGCCGTTGTTAGCGAGGATGCCGACCGGAAATCCCATCCACCTCGCAAATCCGCACACAAGTGTCGTGCCGTACTCCTTCTTGAATTCGTGGAATCGCGAGCCGTCCACCAGGCGCGCGATCACCTCGCGCACTTCATAGGGCGATCGGGGATCAGGTGGGATGATGCCCATGATTTCCGCCGCATCGAACAGTGGTTCCTCGACAGCGAACGGCGCCGCCATCGCATTCGGGCTCGGCAGCGTCTCGACGATGTTGCGAACGATCTCAAGGGCGTGGTCGTCATCCTGAGCGAGGTGGTCCGTCACGCCGCTCACGCGGGAGTGCATTTCCCCCCCTCCCAGGTCTTCGGCCGACACTTCCTCGCCGGTCGCGGCCTTGACCAGGGGGGGACCCGCGAGATAGATGGTCCCCGTGCCCTTGACGATGACGTTCTCGTCGCTCATTGCGGGCACATAGGCGCCGCCGGCGGTGCACATTCCCATGACTGCGGCGATCTGATAGACGCCCGCAGCGGACATCCTTGCCTGATTGTAAAAAATTCGACCGAAGTGCTCTTTGTCGGGAAACACTTCGCTCTGCATCGGAAGGAAGACGCCTCCCGAGTCGACGAGATAGACGATGGGCAGGCGATTCTCAAGAGCAACCTCTTGAGCGCGCAGGTGCTTGCGGATCGTCATCGGATAGTACGTCCCGCCCTTGACCGTCGCGTCGTTCGCGACGATCACACACACGCGGCCGGAGATTTGGCCGATGCCCGTGATGATCCCCGCCGAAGGCACTTCCCCTTCGTACATCTCCCACGCTGCGAGCATTCCGAGTTCGAGAAAAGGCGTGTTGGGGTCGATGAGTCGCTCAATGCGTTCGCGCGCCGTGAGTTTCCCACGCTCGTGTTGAAGCGCACGCGCCTTCTCTGGACCTCCGAGGCGCACGATGCCGCGCACTTCCTGCAATCGTTGGGTCAGGGCGTCGTATGCGGCGGAATTCGCGTGGAAGTCGGGTGAGCGTGGATTTACGTGAGATCGAATCGGTTCCATGCCCTGGGGGGTTATACCACCGGGAGGGGGAACCTCCGGCGCGCCTCACTCAGCGGATCGCGGTCCTGCTCACACGACAGGGGGAACCCTCGCTCGTCGTCCATAAGGAGTTGCCGCCCGGATCGAATGTGATCGCCTCGCCCTGGAACTCCCCGGTAACGGGAATCACAGTCGGAGTGCCGTCCATCCAGCGTCCGCCTTCCGGGACGGACCAAATCCTTGCGGACGTGTACGTTCGGACGACGACACGCTTGCCGTCTAGGCTGACTGCGCCACCGGTTGCGAGGGACGCTGGGCCAGGGCCTTTTTCAAATTCGGCCACTCCAACGAACTTCATTTTGTTGCGGCCTTTCAGTTTCGGACTGTCGATTCGGTAAACGCGGGAGGCTCCAGAAGACTCTTTCGACACGAGTTCGATTGCGCCATTTGGAAACACAAGCAGCGTCTCGCAGTCCCTGGGCCCGTCCGGATACTCCAATTCGAACCTGTCGAACCGATTCAGTTCCGCCTTCGGCGTCTCCAAAGTAGGCTCCTCAACACGATAGACAACGACGAACGCGCGCTGCTTCCGATTGTCACCGATGTCGCCGAAGTATAGGTAGTTCTTGTTGCTGACGCGCGCCGCGGCCATGTCCTCCCAATCCGTCGCGGTTGCACCCTTCAATGCAAATTCACCAGCCACTTTGCCCTCATCGGTGAATGCGAAGAAACGTGCGGTATCGCCGCTATCGTTGTGAGTCCACCAGAGTTTGCGGGCGGCAATCGAGTGCGCGAGTCCGCTGCTTTCCTGTATGGCGGGGTCAGAAAGCGCAAACTCGAATTTCGTCTGCGGCGGCTCGAGCGATGATGGGGCCACCTCTGCCCGGTAGCATCCGAACACCGCAAGCCAACAGAAAACGAGGTTTGCCATCGTGAGGTTAAACAGGCGGTCGGCCACGCCGATAAGACAGGATTTTGTCATAGAACAGATACTGATGGGCCCAACCTGCGAGATCGCCAAAACTCTCACGGAAGAGACGGCCGACAGCCTCGTACCTTTTCTCAGTGAGCGCCTTACCTTGCCACTCAGGAAAGTACAGTTCGCACGCAGATTTCCAGAGGTGGGTGTCCACGGGAACGGCCTCCAAGTGCCACAACCCAACGAGGGCGATGCAGTCCGCGAGTTTTCGCCCGATGCCGTCGAACTGTATTAGGGAGGCTATTGCAACGTCGTATGGCTGCGACCGAAGTCGGGTTAAGAAGCCGCGTGGGCGCGATGCTAACTCCCTCGCCGCATTGACGATCGTGCGAGCCCTGTATCCGAAACCACATTCCCGCAGGTCGTGCTCGGAGAGACGGGATAGAACCTGGGCGGTTGGGAACTGCGTGACGCCGTCCCCGAGGGGTTGTCCCCGGTCGCCGAGGACCCACACCATTCGAAAGATCCTCGAGAGATGGTTGTTCGGCGTGCACAGGAAACTGAAGAAGGCCTCCTCTGGATGCGCGGGGCGCACGACGCGAAGGCCGCGGTGTCTCTTCACCACGTCTCGAATTTTCGGGTCGAGGCGGCAGATTTCTCGCTCGATGTCGGCGAGCGACTGATCGAGGCGAAAGAAGCTCCAACCTGCCGAGTCATCCGGCCATGACTCGATGCGCCATCCTCTCGACGTTCGCGTGGCGAGGATGACGTTGCCTGCGTCCGTCCCGATCCACGATTCTCCTCGTCGGCGCCATCGAAACACCTGTCCGCTACCAACGGTCAACTCGACGTCGAGTTCATTGAAGGGAACGAGATCGGCGCGAGTCACGCTCTCCCCATCATCTCGAGGAATTCTTGTTCGCTCATGACTGGGACACCCAACTCCTTTGCCTTGTCCAGTTTCGAGCCGGCGCCCGGCCCGGCTACGACCAGATCGGTCCGATTGCTCACGCTGCTCGCCGCGCGGCCGCCGGCGAGCCGCACAATCTCCTCGGCTTCCTCCCGAGTCATCCTCTCGAGTTTGCCCGTCAGGACAATCGTCTTCCCCGAAAGGGAAACAGTTACTTCCGACTGCGTGGGAGTTGCAGGTCGCACGCCTAAGTTCAGCAGGTCGGCGATCAGCCTCCTGTTGTCCTCATCCTGAAAGAAGGCGACGATCTCTCCTGCCGTATTCGGGCCGATGTCCGGCACTTCAAGGAGTTCCTCGTATGTTGCGTTGAGAAGCTTCTCAAGCGATCCAAACTTCGACGCCAGCGAGAAGGCCGCCGTTTCGCCGACGTGCCGAATGCCGAGAGCGTAGATGAGCCGATTCAGAGGTGGAGTCTTGCTCGCTTCGATCGCATTCAGCAGATTCGACACGCTCTGTTCACCCATTCTTTCGAGCTGGATGAGTTCTTCGCGTCTCACATGCAGCCTGTAAATGTCGCTCGTGTCACTGAGGAAGCCCAATTCCAGCAGTCGGAGCACGAGTTTCTCGCCGAGTCCTTCCACGTCGAGAGCGGATCGGGAAACAAAATGAACGATGCGCTCCGCAACCTGCGCTGGGCACTTGCGGTTGACGCAACGCAGCGCCACTTCACCCGTAGATCGCCGCAACGCTGTGGAGCAGGTCGGACAGTGGGTGGGGGGCTCCGGCTCAGGACGCTGTCCGTGCCCCTCGTCCATGATCGGACCGACCACTTCCGGGATGACGTCACCCGCTCGCTGAACCAGGACGACGTCGCCGACTCGCACGTCCTTTCTTCGGATGTCCTCAATGTTGTGCAGCGTGGCTCGACTCACCGTCACCCCGCCCACGCGGACAGGCTCGAGTTCGGCCACGGGCGTCACGACGCCCGTGCGGCCAACCTGCCAGGTGATGTCCAGTAGACGCGTCGAGGCCTTCTCGGCCTGGAACTTGTAGGCTATCGCCCATCGAGGACCACGAGCCGTCGAGCCCAGTTCCTCTTGCAGCGCAATGTCGTTCACCTTGATGACGAGGCCATCGATCTCGAATGGGAGATTCGGACGCAGCGCTTCGGTCTCTCGAGCGAACTTCACCGCTTCCTCGATGCCCTGCAGCCGTATGGAGTGTTCACCGACTCGGAATCCTGCATCCGACAGCCAAGCCAGCATCTCGCTCTGCTTTTGGAACTCCAGGGGACCCGTGTCACCAAAACCCCAAGCGAAGAAACTCAGCCTTCGACTGGCAGTGATGTTCGGGTCCAGTTGTCGAATGGAACCTGAAGCGGTGTTCCGCGGGTTTGCGTATGGCTGTTCGCCCTTTGCGATCAGGTCTGCGTTCACGCGCTCGAATTCCCTCTTCTCCATGAGGATTTCGCCGCGCACTTCGATCGTGCCGGCGATGTCCTTTCGAAGTTTCAGAGGGATCGAGCGGATCGTTCGTCCGTTCGCCGTCACCTCTTCTCCCGTTTCGCCGTCCCCGCGTGTCGCTACCTTCTCGAGGACGCCGTCGCGATACGTGATGGATATGGACAATCCGTCGTACTTCAGTTCGCCGAAGTACTCGATTGGAAAATCCGGGCCTTTACCAAGGAAGCGCAGGAGACGGGCTTGGAAGGCACGCAGTTCCTCCTCGTCGAACGCGTTGTCCAGACTGAGCATTGGGACGCGGTGCCGGTGCGAAGCGAACTTGGTGCTGGGCGGCGCACCCACACGGAGGGTCGGCGAATCCGGCGTGCGCAGTTCTGGATGCTCATCTTCGATCCGCCTGAGTTCAGCGAACATCGCATCCCATTCGGCATCGGAGATCTCGGGCCTGTCGAGAACATAGTAAAGGTAGTTGTGATGGTTGAGTTGTTCTCGAAGGAATCTTGCCCGCTCAGCGAGGTCGCCCATCGTCCGAGGTTTTACCGCAGACGCCGCAGGTCGCAGGCGACGGTCGCCTTCGCCTTCGAGAACCCGAATGGATGCTCGGGAGAGGACAACTCAAGGGTCGCGATCAACAGTATCGAGCCACTGTCTATCCATCCGTCGGTGCGAGAAACGGTCCAGCGGCCGTCCACGCGCAGCGTCGAAGACAGGGTGAGACCTTGCGCTTCGGGGTGGCTCACCGGCCGAGTCGTTGCCTCCTGGCCAGTCGCGACAAACCGATATTCGTTCGGAAGCACTTCGTCGAGCCTGGCGTCGGCCGCCAACCGCACCTCACCGACGGGATCATCCATGAGGAACGCCTGCGCCGGGATCGAGTAGACGCGCGGTATCACTTGGCCCAGTTTTAGCGGCGACTCGGACGAAATCGGCTCCCACACGAACGGCCAAAGCGGAGAACCCAAGACGCTTGGAGTCGCCTTCTTCCCGTCAATGGTCAGCGCATGGTCTCGGCGCGTCAGGCCGCACTGCCAACTGCCGCGATTGAGAAGCCTCAACTCCGTCTCCGAGAACTTCGTCGAGTCGCCGAGAGGCTTGAAGTCCCGTGCTCGCATGACAAGCATGCTTCCTCCGTTTTCGGTTGTGAGTCGAATCTCGATCTTCCCGGCGAACCGGGCGACCGTTTGCGGCGGAGCCGACTTACCTCCAAGGTATGAGGCGCTGACGCTCGCGGTTACTGCATATTCGACCGACTGCGTTTTTCCAGGAAAGGGAATAGTGTGGCCCTGCGCCACACCGAGCGCTGCCACCAAATAGACACCCGGCAAGATCATTGCCGCGGCAGAATCATCTGGCTTTTACGAACCCGTTTTCGGCACAAGCAGCATCTTCATCGCTGTGTTGCCGACCATGTCGATCGCCATGCCCATGTCGGGTATCTCCATCTTCTGAGTGGCCTGCATCAGCGTGTCCATTGAGAGAGTTCTTCCAGTCTCTTTTTCGATGAGCGCTTCTGCGTTCATCTCCATCGTCCCGGTCATGAGCATTCTCATGCCGCCCATTGCGGCGCCCATATTGGGATCGGATTCGAGCATCTTGCCGATGTCCATGTTGATCGGGATCGCTCCCGTCATCTTGACGATGAGCACCGTCTTCCCTTCATGCTCTTTGGTACCCGACAAGACTGCCTTCAACTTGACTTCCTTGTCGCCTGTCATCGGGTTCTTTGGGAAAGTGACCTCCCAGGAATCACCGACTTTGACGGGCGCCTCCGGAAACTCGATGAACATCGTCGAGAACGTGTTCATCTGGTTCATCATCATCTGCATCTGCGCGGAGCCTGTGGGCATATCGACGCTTGAGATTCGATTGCGGCCGTCCAACTTGCAAGCGAACTCCAACTTCTCAGGCATCTGGGCCATCTGACCTTGCGCCATGTCCTGGAACTGCCCAAAGTCGAACTTGAAATCCGACATCTTCACTTTGAGGTCCGCCTTGGCGCCTTCTTCGATCAGTTGCAGCTGCTTCACGGTCATCAGCATGCTGCCCGACATGTCGAACGGCGTGTCGCCACCACCCATCATGCCGGCGATCGTTTGGGATGACTTGAATTCAAACTTGTAGACGTCTTCCGCCCCCGCCTCTAACTTGCGCCGAAGGGTGAACTGGTCACCGCTCTGGGTCGCCAGCGCGAAACCCGCTGCCAGCAAGATCGACACTCCAAGCACTCGATGTTTCATGGTTGCTTCTCCCGTAGTTCGAAGGACGTTTTGAGACGTCGGTCACCCGCCTTCTGACCTTCTAATGAGTATACGACGGAACGAGCGTCGGCGGTTACGTTCGCCTGGCGGATTCTGCCCGAAGGGCCCGTCATGTAGACGGCGCCGGTTCCCTCCACGTGGGTCACGACCCGGAAGCGAGCCCCCTCCTTGCCGAGGATGGGATTCCGATTCTCGTCCTCCCAGGTCTCGTAATCCTGGGTGACTTTCAGATCGAACCTCTCGCCAAGCTCCCCCCGGCCCTTGTGAACCACCTCGTACCGGACCTTGCTTTCTCCGAGGTTTCGAACGAAAGCGAAGGGTACGTCAGGCTGCACTCCGCCTTCCGGGAACTCCAGCAGAAACACCGTCAACTCGGGCATGTGCCGCGTGTGTAGGCCGGGCAACTTGATCGGCAGTTCCAAGTCCGGTGCGTCCGTCTTCAGGATCTTCCCGAGCGGCGTGAAATCGAAGTTGGTGTCTGGGAAGTACTCCTTTGCCGAGTCCAGGCTTAGGGGCAACCGAACGTAGCCTATCCCCTGCTCGTCCATGACGCTCAAGTCGAACGAACCGAGGCGCAAGAAACCCTTACCCGCGGCCTTCTGCTGAAGTTCAATCGAAAACTCGAGGCGCGCTTTCTGTTCGATCCCACCCAACACGGGAAGATAGCCGTCGAAGTCCACGCGTATGCCGTAGGCTTGAGGAGTCGAGGGTAGCGAGTAGCTAAAGGCGATCTGCCCAACGAGTCCAAACAGCGCGATCATTTCGCTATTCCTTCCGCATCGTGTCGCGCCTATCCGCTCGCGGGCTGCGGTACAGAGCGGGTCGAAGAAGACTTATTGCGAAGGACGGCTTTTCGCACCTGCTCGATTTTCTCAGGTGTCACCGCGCGCTCGAAACTGCGAAAGCCTGCAAGGTGAAACCCGTGCTTCTGCGCCAGTTTCCGCATCTCCTTGACCTGCTCGACGGACACGTCCTTGCCGAGCGTGAAGGGCTCCGGCCTGTCTTCAAGCGCGAGAATCATCGTCTCGCTCATGCACGCGTAAGCAGTCTGTTCAGGGAAGCCGAAGTCGAAGCCGAACTTCACCTCTCCTGGAACTTCCACAACCCCCCCCTCGATGACGAGAACGTCGTCTCGTTCTTCCGCGACGCGGGTGCTCACGTCGCGCGGACGCGCGACGTCACAAACCACCGCGCCGGACTTCAGGTGTTCCGGCTGGATGAGTTCCGAATCGCTGCTGGTCACAGTGATTACGATGTCGGCCTCGCGAATCGCCGAGATGTCGGTCGTTGCGATCGCGCCGTGGCCGACTTCGTCTGCGATCGCTTGGGTGCGCTCGACATCGCGCCCAACCAAAATCGTCTTTGCGACATCGGGAGCGAGAACGACGGCGCAAGTTCGACCGATCGAGCCGGTCGCGCCGACGACCGCAAGCACAGCGCTCGACAACTCGACTCCCATTTGCCTGGCAGCTTCGACAGCGCCGTCGATGGCCGTCGCGACAGTGTAACTGTTCCCCGTCGTAACGGGGATCGGGCTTCGCTTCGCAATCGTAATGCCTCCGTCGCCTACGACAGCCGTGAAGGCGCCAAGGCCGACGATCTTCGCCCCCAGGCGAGCGGCCATGTTGCAGGCATCGACGATCTTCTCGTACACCTCCTCCTGGGGGAGTTCGAGCATCATCTTCGGCGTAAGCGGGCAGCCAACGAACCAGCCCCGTGTCTCGGCGCCGGTCAGGGAACGGATGCCCTTGATCTCGCTGACATACATCGGCTTCTTCCGCCTCAGAAGCCACTCAATGACGCGCAGCGGCAGGTACCGCGCGATGGGGTATTTGCGAGACACGTCGCGCCGGGCATCGATAGGGTGGATGATAAAGGCGAAGGGCGTCATGCGAGCCGACCCGAGGACATTATGGCCGAGTGCCAAGCAGGAGTACCAGCCGCCCCGCCGAATTCCCGATAGCACGTCGCGGCAGTTCGCACGTCTAATCAGGTGGACGACTCACTATGACCCTCACGATTCTCGGGAGCCTGCTCATCGCCTTTTCACCGCAGGGCGGAGGCCAAGCTAACCCCCGCGTGTCCATCGTTGTAGAGAACAGGGGGACGATGGTCGCTGAACTCTTCCCGAATGAGGCGCCCAAGACCGTGGCTCGATTTGTACAGTTGGTGAAGTCCGGGTTCTACGACGGCGTTCGGTTCCACCGCGTAGAGAACGCGCCGAGGCCGTTCATCATCGTCGCCGGTGACCCCTTGACGAAGAGCCTCCCGATCACGGATCCGAAGGTCGGGACAGGCGGCACCGGAACTCGCCTGCCATTCGAGAAGAACAACGTTCAGTTCCTCAACGGCACTCTCGGGCTCGTTCGCGATGTACGCGACAAGGATAGCGGGGACTGTCAGTTCTTCATCTGCAACGGCGACCAGCGATTTCTCGAGCACAGCTACGTTGGATTCGGAAGAGTGATTCAGGGCCTTGAAGTCATTCCCAAAGTTCAAGTGGGAGATAAGATCGCCACGATCCGCGTCGTGAATTAGAGACCGGAAACGAACTGCAAAAGCAATCAAAGATGTTACGGGACCGGCGCTAAGACAAAAGCGCCGGTCCCGTTTGCGTTGTCAGTTATTGGTCAGGTTAGCGCTTCATGCTGAGCAAGTCCTGAAGCATCTCGTCAACGGTCGTAACCACGCGAGTGTTCGCCTGGAATCCGCGCTGCGTGACGATCAGGTTCGTGAACTCGCTTCCGAGGTCCACGTTGGATTGCTCAAGGAAGCCTGCATTGATGCTTCCGCGACCCGCCGATCTCGGAGGACCCACAACGGGCACACCCGAGTTGTCGGTGTTGCGCCAGAGGTTGTTGCCGATCCTCTCGAGACCTGCCGGGTTCGGGAAGATCGACATCGCGATCAGTCCGAGAGAACGAGTCAGACCGTTCGTAAACAGGCCTGTAATCGTTCCGTCGACGCCGATGCTGAAGTTTGCGAGCGAGCCAGGCGGGAATCCGTTCTGGTCCGTCATCTGCACCTGCGTTTCCGTGTTCAGCTGGCTGATCGCGCTGAATCCAAGGTCAACGACGAATGGCGGCGCGCCGTTTGCCGACGGCACGGTCACCTGCTGCACTGCAGTCGCGTTGATCAAATTGCCCTGAGCGTCGAAGTAGAGCGGCTCGCCCGAAGTCGAGGAGTCGCCGACTGGCGTCGACCCTTCGACGGCGGACCAGTCCCAACTCGCAACGGCGCCGGGAGGCGGCGTGCCGACGGGCGGTACCTGGTGATTCGTGAACGTGATGTTGATGTCGTGAGAACCGCCCAAAGAGTCGTAGACTCGGAAGGTGCTCTCCCAACTTTCCGCCGGGCTCGCAGCAGAATACAGGTTGCCCGCGAAGTTCGCCGCGGTCGTGACTTGAACCGCCTTCAGCGAGCCAAGCGGAATCGTCAGAGTGCTGGATGGACTGATCGGCACGTTCGTGTCGATATTCCCGAACGAGTCTGCACTCCAACCGAGGAGGCGTTCACCCGTCGTCCTCTGCACGAGAGATCCGCTTGCGTCCAGGTCGAAGCCTCCGTCTCTGGTGTAGGCGACTCGTTCGCCGTTGGCGACCAGGAAGTAGCCATTGCCCTGCACGGCCAGGTCGGTCGTCTTGTTGGTGGATTGAAGCGATCCCTGATCGAGATTCGTGTCCGTTCCACCGACGATGACGCCGAGGCCGTACTGGACGGGGTTCGTTCCGCCGAGTCCGTTGTTCTGCGGTCGCGTCGCGCCACGAATAGTCTGCGCGATCATCTCTTGAAAGGTCACTCGGCTTCCCTTGTACGCCGTCGTATTGACGTTGGCAAGGTTGTTGCCGATGACGTTCATGCGCGTTTGCTGCGCTTTGATGCTGGCGACGCCAGCGAGCAATGCTTGAAGCATTTTCTCTTGTTCCTCCTGTGCTATTTGGCGCGGCCGTTCGACGCATTCAGCGTCGGACGATCAGGAGGCTTCCCCACCTCTCGATGGGGTCCAGCCTATACGAATACCGCGCTGTCAACGTTCGTGAACACGTTTTCCTTGAGTTGGTCTTTGGCGACTGCTGTGATCACCGTGCGGTTGCGCACGCTGACGATGAGCGCCACTTCGTCGAGCATGACGAGAGACTCCTTGCTGCCCTTCCCTGCGGCCCGTTCCATGCCGGCGGCAACCCTTTCCCAATCCTGCTGGGAAAGTTCGATGCCTCGGCTGTTGAGCCGCGTTTCGGCGTGTCCGGAAAGCCGCAGGTTTAGGCGGCTCTGAAGGACTTCGCGAAACGACGCCGCGTCAGGCGCGCTGCGCTGCTGCGGCGCTTGCGTCGCCGGCGCATTGATGAGCGCTTGGACTTTCGGATTGAGGATCTTCTCAGTCATTCATTCACCTCGTTGAACTCAGGTCAGCCTGTGATCTTCATCACGCTTTCGAGGGGATGCCGGACTCCGGCGATCACCACAAAAACACGCTGACCGTTCGATTCGACCGCTTCGACTCGCCCCTGGGCGAACCCATTGCCGATGCCCGCGTCGTCAGTGCGAACCATGACTTGCTTTCCAAGCAGGTTTGCCGCCTGAGACGCCTGCATGCTCACCGCAAGGCGATCGACTCCTTGCACCAGTCCGAGCTGCGCCATCTGCGCGAAGAAGTCTCGATCCGACATCGGCTCGAGAGGATTCTGCGTCGCCAATTGCGCAGTCAACAGTTGAAGAAACGCTGCCTGGTCCAGGAAGTTGCTCTTCGCGGGCGGCGGATCCGGGAGGACGTATTCGGTGTTGATTCCAGATACTTGCATTAGGGCCTCCTACACGCTCACGTCCAATGCCGATGTCGAGAGTCGGAGAAACGGACGAGACGAGACTCGGATCGCTCCTTCCACGGACTCGGGCTGAAGCAGCCGCCTCAACTCCGTCCACTGTCGAGATTCTGCGTCCCTCTTGCCGCCTGCATCAGAGCCGACGAACATCTGTCCGAGTTCCAGCCCTCGATTCTGAAGGGCCTGCACGAGTTGGTCGCGGTTCGACTCAAGCAACGCGCGCACGTCCGAAGACGATGCAACGATGTGAGTCTCGACGCGGTGTCCGGTTGTCTTGACCGTCAGCTCGATCTTGCCGAGTTCGGGTGGATCGAGCCGCAGAGTCACGGAGCGAGGTTTCGCAGAGTCGATGAGTTCCTGAACGCGCTCGATCACCCGCTCGATGACCGCGGATGAGACAGCAGGCTCAATCTTGGCTGGCTGCGTTCTCACCGAGACTTCGGGCCGGTGTGTGTGCGTCGTCGGAACGGGAGCAACCGAATTCTCCTCTTCCTCGCGTCCTTCGATTGCCTTCGGTGACGGGATCTTCTCTTCGATCGCGCGAGCCGTCAAGATCACCTTGACTTTGTCGTTGATGGGCGCGAGATCGATCCCAATCGCTGAGACGACGGGCTGATGATTCGAGGAGTGATTCGACGTCCGGATCTGGTCAAGCAGCGCCTTCGCCTTGGCGGCGAAGTCCTGCAGCGACTCGGGAATCCCGACTGTGTCATCGCCCGCGGCAATGGACTTCAGGATCGAGGCCACCTTCTCGACGGGCACCTGGACGCTCTCGACGAGCGACTTCAGGCTCTTTCGAATGTCTGCGATGAGGGTGGCTGACGTACGATCCGGCGTGTCCGCATGAGCCCGCGTCGTCGGGCCAAGGTGGTCCGACGCGACGTTCACAGGCAGGGCCTGAGTGCGGGGAAGCCTGTCTTCCACGCGATCGGGTCTCGCCGAGGTTTCGGGCGCTCCCTTCTCCGTCTCGATGAAGGTGTCGCCGGTGCCGTTCGCGACGGCCGTTCTGGGGATCATCCGGTCAATGACCGGCTTCTCCGTCCCTTCGGCGTCTGCTCCGCCCCGGGAGGCGGGTAGGCCAGAAGGATCAGACTTAGCCTGGATACCACCCCCGGCTCGGGCTGAGGCCCGAGGGAGGCTGATCTCGTCTTGAGACAGGTCCTTCGACTCCGTGCCGAGAACAGGCTTGCCCCAGGCGGACAGCGTCGGGGCTGGCCCTAAGATCGTGTCACCTGAGTCGGTCGCGGTCTCGCCTTCCCCTGAGACCAGGCGGTCGTTCGCGGCCCGGGTGACCGGACCTCCGCTGGCCCAGTCGCGTGCCGTTGAGGCCTGGGGTTGGCGCGTGGTGCGAGTCGAGGCGGCCGGAACAGGGGGAAACGCGGCGAGCCGCGGCCCTCCCGGGTTCTTGTCCACGCCGTCCAGCTTGTTCGAACCTGATGTCGTCTGCGGTTCGTCGGCTTCGGCGTAGTTCTCTATGTTTGTCGATGGCTCCGGTGGCGGGCTTACTGGCGTTGGTGTGGGCACGGCTGCGGCCAAGACGATTGCCTCGTCGACAACAGCGTCCACCTCCTTCCCGTCTCCCAGTTCGAGATCCGGGAACGCCGGTCCGCCATCTTTGCCCTTGGGCAGTTCCTTCGCCGGATCAGCCGTCGCCGCCGGCACAAAGGCTGCCGCAAAGTCAATTTGCATGGCAGTACCTCCTTGGGTGTACCAACCTGATCATCGGCAGCAATCAGGGGATCGTTCAGGCCGTCGGCGACCGCTATGTTAGAATCCCGCCGATGCCGCAGGCGACCAAACCCCACCTCGAGAACCTCCGGAAGTACTCACCGGGAAAACCGATCGAGGAACTCAGGAGAGAACTGGGAGTCGACAGGATCTCGAAACTGGCGAGCAACGAGAACCCCATCGGACCTTCTCCGCTGGCGCTGGCGGCCGTGCGCGCGTGCCTCGATGACGTACATCGGTATCCCGATGCTGCGCAGTACGAAGTGAAGAGCGCGATCTGCGACGTGTTTGGGGCGGCCCCTGAGAACGTGGTTGTCGGCAACGGAAGCGACGAACTCATCCATTACCTCGGGGTGGCTTTCCTCTCGCCAGGTGATGAAGTCGTCGTAGGAAGTCCGTCGTTTATCCAGTACACGGCGGCGGCAATTCTCAATCAGGCGGACATCAAGAGCGTTCCGCTCGATCCGTCGGAGAGGATGGACCTCGAAGCGATGGCCGCGGCCTGCAGCGATCGTACGAGGCTCGTTTGGGTCGCGAATCCAAACAACCCGACGGGAACGATCGTCATGCGAGAGGAATTCGACCGCTTCCTCGACTCGGTGCCCCGCACCGCGACCGTCGTGCTCGACGAAGCGTACTTCGACTTCGCGCGCGACGAAGCAATACCCGACTCGCTCGAACTCGTCAAGGCGGGCCGCAACATCATCGGCCTTCGGACATTGAGCAAGTCCTATGGTCTCGCCGGACTACGAATCGGGTTCGCGTTTCTGCCTCCCGAGACGGCGGATGTCATCGAGAGAATGAGGGAGCCGTTCAACGTCAACCTGCTGGCGCAGCGCGCCGCGGCTGCAGCCTTGTACGATCGGGAGCACCTCGAGAACACTCTGCACCACAACCGCAAGTCGCTCGAACGCATCTCTCGCGCCGTCTCCTCATGCGGAGGCAAGCCAACCAAGAGTTTCGCAAACTTCGTCTGGGCCGAATTTCCATTCGATACGAAGCCGCTATTCGACGCGCTGCTGCGTCAGGGCGTCATCGTGCGCACTGGCGACATTTTCGGCCGACCCACGTGCCTACGCATCAGCGCAGGAACCGACGACGAGATGGAACACTTCGAGGCCAGCCTTCCAAAGGCGGTCGAGATGTTGAACCCCTGAGAGGCGAAAGTGGTCTTAATGAGAGTGTCGCGAAAGTGTGTAACTAGTGTCTTTCGCTGCCTGTGTTCGGCGGCTTTGGGGTTGATAGCGTGGTCGGCATACGCGCAAGGATCGCGGCTCGTGATCGTGAGCTGGGATGGTGCGCCGGACTGGGTCGTGGATCGCCTGCTGGATGAAGGCCGACTTCCAAACGTCGCGCGCATGAAGGCGCAAGGAGCATGGGCAGATCGAGTAGTCATGGGGATGCCGTCTGTCACGGCCGTTGGCCACGCAGTTCTCTGGACGGGCGCATGGCCTGCCTTGAACGGCATCACGGGGAACGAAGTTCCCGTCCTTCCGCGCAAAGACCACACAGTCGTTGAAACGCGATCCGGTTTCTCGTCCGACGGGCTGCTGGCGGAGCCTGTTTGGCTCAGCGCCCTCAAAGGCGGCCGATCCGTCGCTTTGCTCTCAGCGACTCAGTCCTATCCTCCCGATCCTTACGTAGCAGCGATCCGAGAAATGATGGCCGCCGACGAGAAGGCGGGTCGCGATTACCGGGCACTCCCTTCGAAGTTCATCGCCTTGAGCGGATTCGAGAGGCAGTTGAGCGCGCCAAAGGTCTACGCGGATGTTCGTGCCCTCGTAGACTCGAAGAGGCTCGGCCGCGAGGGGAAAGAACTCGCCATCCGCGTCGCAGACGACAATCTCCTCATCTTCTTTCCGCGCGGCGAGGATGGGACGTACAAAGAGTGCGCGATTTACCGGGTCGAAGACGACGCTCTCAAGTTTGCAGCTTACATGAGTTATCCGGACATCAAGTTCAGCAGCCCCATTGAAATCCGTAAGGGCGCGGATTGGGGTCTGCTTTCCTTTTCTCTCATGTCCCTCACACCGGATATGAGCAGCTTTCTCCTGTATCAAGGCGATTGCGACGCCTTCCTGGGCCACTGTGACGAAGCGCGTCTGCGCGCTTACGTGTTCGCGGCCGGAGGTTTTCACGATCTCCCGATACGCGAAATCTACGCGAAAGGGGGATTCGGGCCCACACTTTGGCAGGGAGGCGGGGGAGAAGCGGAGGAGCGGCTCCTTCTCCTTGTGGAGCGCGACTTCGAGAGGCTCTCGCAAGGCTTTGAGCACGCGATGAGGTTTTTCGATGCGGACTTGATCACCCACTACAGTCCGGCCATCGACACGTTTGGCCATCTTGTCATGGGAGTATTAGATCCATCCAGCCCACGACACAACCAGGATCTCGCCAACGAACTCTGGCCTGTCTATGCGCGTTTCTACGAACTCGCGGATAGGTGGCTCGGACGGGTTCTTCAGGCAGCCGGGCCGACTTCCATCGTGGCGTTGGTCAGCGACCATGGGATGGAGGGGATCGCCAGGAGGGTCTCTGTCAATAGAATCCTCGTCGACGCAGGGCTTGCAGTAACCGCGGACGGTCGTGAAATCTCCGTCAACTCCCTCGCCCTCTCTCCTCCGTGGATGGACATTGGAGTCGTAGTCAACGACAAGTCGTGGAAGGATGGCGTCGTGGACGCGGATCGCCGCAGCGAAGTCCTCGAACGGGCCAAGGCCGCTCTGCTTGCAGCGAAAGATCCAACCACCGGAACCCAACTCATCCGGCGTGTGTACGACGCATCGGAGATCGTTGGAGGGGGGGGTGATGCAGGATGCGACTTGTATTTGGACTTCGCGCCCGGCTATGAGCCGGCCGGTGGCTTGAGCGACAAATTGGTCGTGGATGCCGATCCGGTGCTGGGCGCCGGCACGCATGGCTTTCTGCCTGAGCGACGCTCGATGAACGCGATCTTCTATGCCCTCGGCCCTGGCATCACGAAAAGTCGAAATTTGGGCGTCATCCAGGGCGTGGACGTCATCCCATCTCTCTGTCCTCTTGCCGGAATCCCCACGCCGCGTGACGCGGTCGGAAGGAATCTGCGACTCAGGGAGCCTGGGGAAGAGGAGTGGTAGCGGAGGTCGGACTCGAACCGACGACCCTGCGGGTATGAACCGCATGCTCTAACCAACTGAGCTACTCCGCCGGGGAGCCGCGATTGTACCCAAGCCCCGTCGGGCCGAATCCTGCGATGGACAGAAGCCGGGCGTAGTCGTCCGGGGTGTCGATGTCGAGGAACTCGTTCGGGGAGCCGCAGGCGACAAGCTTCCGCGCTAGCGTCGGCAGGAATTCGCGGAGCGTCCCGCCATGACGAAGGTGCTCACGCAGGCTGAGGAATGTCGAAGAGCGGAGGAGCACAGGGTGCTTCGGTCTGCCTTCAGACTCCGGCTGCACGCAGGCGAAGTCGTCTGAGAGTTCCGCAAGCACCGCGCGGATGGTCGCCGAAGTGAGGAGCGGCATGTCCACCGGACAAAGCGCTGCCCAACGAGAACGGCAGTCGTCGATCGCTTCCAAAACCGAACTGGCCATGCCCTGATCAGGATCGAGGTTGAAGATGTACCTCACTCCGAGTAGGTTCGCTTCGCGAGCGAGGTCTTCGTCGGTCGTACGCCCGATCACTCGGATGCGCTTGAGGCTGGCGTTCCGAAACGCATCTGTGACTCTTCTAAACAACGATCCGTCTCCAAACGGAAGCGTCGCTTTATGACCGCCGATGCGACTTCCCTCACCGGCCGCGAGGATGTACACCTCAACCCGTTCGCTTAGCGATGTTTCGGACATATATGATTTGCCCTGCGTGGTAGTAGTCGTGCTCGATGAGCATCAGCAGGAACTGCTCTACCGTTTGCCGCTTCCCTCCCCAGCCCGCAACTTTCCGTTCCAGATCGGAGTCACTGAGACGGTTCGTAATCTCCTCCAGGCCACTCTGCGCTCGCATGAGATCCGTGATCATTTCAGGCAACGATGCCTTGCAGATCTTGAGATTGTCCCACGTCAAAGAAGAATCGCCGAAGGCGTGGCTGCATTGCACGAGTTTGTCGCCGGTCACATGATAGAGGATGTCCTGAATAGATCCGTTCATCCATGGAAATCCTTCCGACTTGTCCGGTGTCCATGTGAACACATCCTCTTCGACTCCGTCAAGCGATCCCAAGAGCGAATGCCACGGGCTCTTTCGAAACGCCCGGTCCTGCAATCTCCTCAGAAATTCGACCTTCGATTCCATTAGATGCGGAACCGACTGATGAGTTCCTTGGCTGTCTCCGCCCCCTCCCAGCCGAGCACCTCCACCGTCTTGTCCTCCAATTCTTTGTACACTTCGAAGAAGTGCACGATCTCCTTTCGTGTGTGCTCACCCAAGTCCTCGAGTGACATGATCCCGCTGAATCGAGGGTCCCGCGTGGCGACGGCGAGCACTTTGTCATCCCTTCCCTTTTCGTCCCTCATGCCGAGAATGCCGATCGGCCGGACCTCGACGACGCAGCCGGGAAACGTCGGGTGCGAGATGAGCACTAAGAGATCGAGGGGGTCTCCATCCGTGTAAATGGTCTGAGGAATGAAACCGTAGTCGTAAGGATAGAACAGGGGAGAATAGAGAACTCGGTCAAGCCGAACCACACCGCTCTCCATATCGATCTCGTATTTGTTCGAACTGCCTTTTGGGATTTCGATGATGCAGTTCACCACGTCAGGCGCGAGATCGCCGATCTCGACATTGGCGAGGGACATGCGAAGATGCTACCTTAGGCCCCGAATCCGACCGCCGCTTTGCAACGTACTTCCTTCATGGCAGCGCTACTGCGTGGAGTCTGGCTGGTGCTCGTTTCAAAGCGCCTCTGGCCGTACGTGTTCATCCCCCTCCTCCTCGCTGCACTGTTATACGCGGGCATCTTTTTCGGTGGGCTCTATTGGCTGATTCCGCTTCTTAAGGACAGGATCGCGGGCGATGGGCTCATCGGCACGGTGGTCGGCTGGCTCGGGAACCTGCTCTGGATTGCAGTATGCGCCTTGTTCGCGAATCTCACCTTTGTCGGCGTTATTGGCTTGTTCAGTGCGCTGTTCTGGGATTCTCTCTCGGCGAAGGTCGAGGAAATCGTGTTCGGCAGCGTGCCGAGGTCCTCTGCTGGCTGCGGGCTGCTTCTATGGGATGCTGTGGCCAGGATCGGGATTAGCGCGATGCTGTTCGTAGTTGGTCTCGTTCTGAGCCCCTTCTGCGGGATCAGCATTGCGGTGACGACGGGCCTGCTCTGCCTGCTCGACTTTAGTTCCTGCGCGTACCTTCGCCGAGGCATCTCCATCGGCGGCCAGATGAATCAAGTGTTCAGATCGCGAGCGGCGCCCGGATATATCGCTGCCTCGGCGTTCGCCTCAACGATTCCGTTCCTGTTCGTCTTCCTTATCCCGGGAATGGTCGCAGGCGGCACCATTCTGTGTCGCCAGCAACTCGAGACTAACCGTTGACTTCGCGGTAGTGACAGTGCTTGAACTTCTTACCGCTCCCGCAGGGGCAGGGGTCGTTGCGCTTGACGCTCTTCCAGTCGATTTCGCCGTTTCCAGATCCTGCGACAGGTGTCGTTTTTGCGCCGTCGATTCTCTGCATCTGCGGTTTCGGTTCGGCCTGCCGCTGCACGGTGGTTCGGTATATCCCCATCACGGTCAGGTCCCGAACGCCGCGCATCGTGTCCTCGAAAATCTGATGCGACTCTTTGCGGAAGGCAATCAGCGGATCGACCTGCCCGTAGCCTCGGAGTCCGATTCCCTCTCGAAGTCTTTCGACTAACTGGAGGTGCTCAGTCCACTTGCGCGTAATCGCCTGCAGAAGCACGAAGCGTTCGACGAGCCGGAAGTCATCGCCCAGTTCCTCCTCTCGACGCCGATAGGCTTCGAGAGCCCAGTTCGTCGCGATCTCCGTGACGTCGGCCGTGTCCTTGTGGCCCTCGAAATCGCCCGGGCCGCCGTAATCCACTGCAGGAAAGATGCCAAGCAGATCGCGATAGAGCGCATGGAAGTCCCAAGTCGTGCGATCGATGCCGTCGGGAGCGTACTTCATCACGACTTCCTCGATGGCCTCCCGAATGTACTCCTCGATGAGCGGACGCGGATCCTTTCCTAACAGATACTCGCGTCGCATGCTGTAAACGTGCTCTCTCTGAGCGTTCAGCACGTCGTCGTATTCGAGGACGTTCTTCCGGTACTCGAACAAATGCGTCTCGATTCGCTTTTGAGTTTTCTCGATCATCCCGCTCAAAAACTTTGCGTGCACTTCTTCGAAGTCCGGCCACGCTTTCAGGAGCGGGTTCTCCATCATCTTCGGGTTAAAGATTTTCCACAGTTGGTCTTCGAGCGACACGAAGTAGCGGCTCTCGCCGGGATCACCTTGACGACCGGAGCGGCCTCGCAACTGATTGTCAATTCGTCGGCTCTCGTGACGCTCAGTGCCGAGGATGTAGAGGCCGCCGAGTTTGCGAACCTCTTCGGCCGCTTCTTGGCGCTCCTGCTCATCGAGAGGCAGGGGCGGAGCGGCCCTTTCCAAGCCCCCCCGGCGGTGAGTCGCAAATGTCTCCGCGGAGAACTCGTCGTCGGAGCCTTGCGAGAACTGAATCTCGTCCGACTTCACGCGCCCTCCGAGCAGGATGTCCACGCCGCGGCCCGCCATGTTCGTCGCGATCGTGACTGCGCCCTTACGTCCCGCCTCCGCGATGATGAGCGCTTCCTTCTCGTGGAACTTCGCGTTCAAGACGTTGTGCGGAATTCCGTGTCGCAATGCCTCATCGAGATACTGTCGATTCTCTTTCGAAACTTCGAAGTAGGTGAGGAACCAATTTGCCAGGTCATCAGCGAGCGGATCGTGCGGCAGGTTGAGACTGCGCGCTGCGTCCTGAAGCGTCCGCATCTTGGCGTCGTCGAGCGACGTCGAGATCTGCTTGTACGCCTCGTGCTTGTCCTTCTTTGACGACCCCTTCTCGCTCTCGACCGCGACCTTGATCCGCTCGGCCAGCAGCATTTTCTGGAGCATGTCCGCCTGCAACCGACGGCTGATCCGCTCCGACATCTCGATGGATCTCGTTCCCACCAGCACGGGCTGCTGCTTGGTATAGAGGCGAAGGATTTCTCTTGAGATCGCCCGAAACTTCGCTTCTTCCGTTTTGAAGACGACATCCGGATGATCCGCTCGGATCATCGTTCGGTGAGGCGGAACGGACACGACTTCGAGACCGTAGATTTTTCGGAATTCGTCTTCTTCCGTCTTCGCCGTGCCCGTCATGCCGGCGAGTTTCTCGTAAAGACGGAACAGATTCTGGAATGTGATGACGGCCACCGTCTGACTTTCACGCTGGACTGTCACCCCTTCCTTCGCCTCGAGAGCCTGATGGATGCCATCACTCAGTCTGCGGCCGAACATCAAGCGGCCCGTGTTCTCGTCGACCAGGATGACTTGGCCGTCTTTCACGACGTATTCGACGTCACGCTCGAAGAGCCCCTGGGCTTTGATCGATGCGTTGATGTAGTGCATCAGGTCCGGGTGATTGGCGAGATTGTCAATCCCGAGAAGTTCTTCGACCCGGTCGTAGCCGGCTTCGGTCAGGTTTGCAGAGTGGTTCTTCTTGTCCACCGTGTAGTGGTCACCCGGCTGCTCCTCCTTTCCTCCCTTCTGAAGCCGTGCGACCACGTCGTTGATCTTCTTGTAGATGGTAACGTCTTCCGAAGAGGGTCCGCTGATGATGTGCGGGGTTCGCGCCTCGTCGACCAAGATGCTGTCGACTTCGTCGACGATCGCATAGTGAAGTTCTCGCATCGAGAGGTCTTCGACGCTCATCGCCATGTTGTCGCGAAGGTAATCGAATCCAAACTCGTGGTTGGTGCCGTAGACGACATCGCACTCGTAGGCTTCGCGTCGTGAACAGTCAACCAAGTTCGAATAGCGCGGATCTCGATGCTGTGCGCCGGGCACATATCGATAACTTCCACCCAACTCGTCCGTCTCAGGCGACTGTCCTTGGATGACGCCAACAGACAGCCCTAGCATATGATAGATGGGGCCCATCCACACCGCGTCGCGCCGCGCGAGATAATCGTTGACCGTGACGAGGTGAACGCCTCGGCCTGTGAGAGCGTTCAAATACAGCGGCATGGTCGCGACGAGCGTCTTTCCTTCGCCCGTCTTCATCTCTGCAATCTTGCCTTCGTGGAGTACGGCGGCGCCCAGTACCTGCACGTCGAAGTGGCGCATGTGCAGAGTGCGCTTAGAAGCCTCCCTGACGAGGGCAAACGCTTCGGGCATCAAATCATCCAGCGGGACGCCACTCTTTGCGCGCGCCTTCAGTTCCTCGCTCGCCTTGGCGATCTCGTCATGCGACATCGCCTCGAATTTCGATTCGAGGGCGTTTACTTGTTCAACGACCGGCAGGAGGCGCTTTGTCTCATCTTCGCTCTTGTCGAAGATGCGCCGGAAAAATGTGTCAATCTTCATGCTGGATAGGGCGCCTTGACGGAAGAGCGCTGGGCTCGTCTTTCTGTCGCGCTGAGTTCAAAAGTATACCTTTCTACGTTCCGATCGCACCGTATGTCTGCATCTGGAAGGACGTGGCTCGACGCGCTGAATCGAGAGATCGAAGCCTGCGAACGATGCCCTCGCCTCGTAACCTACCGCCAGGAAATCGCCGTGGCGAAGCGTCGCGCCTTTCAGGATCACGTCTATTGGGCGAGGGGAGTGCCCAACTTCGGACCTTCGGACGCAAGTCTGCTCGTGGTGGGCCTCGCGCCCGCGGCCCACGGGGCGAACCGAACGGGACGAATGTTCACGGGCGACCGGAGCGGCGAGTGGCTCTACAGGGCCCTCCACAAGGCAGGCTTTGCGAACCAGCCTACAGCGGTGGGCCTCTCTGACGGACTCGAACTGCGCGACTGCCTCATCACGGCCGTCTGCCATTGCGCCCCGCCCGGCAACCGACCGGACCGGCTTGAACTGGCCGCCTGCAACCCTTACTTGAGGCGAACCCTCGACGGGACTCCCTGGAGCGTTGTGGTGGCTCTCGGAGGCGTCGCTTGGTCGTCTCTCGGGGCGACCCTCGGCGTGAGGCTCCCCCCCTTCCGGCACCTCGCCGAGGCTGCCATCGAACCAGATCGAACGGCGATCGCGAGTTACCACCCGTCCCAGCAGAACACCTTCACCGGAAGGCTGACAGAGACGATGCTGGACGCGGTCTTCCAGCGAGCCAGGGAACTCCTCAGTCGAGACGAATGACTCTTACCCGCCGGCCGGCGTCCTGCGCTTGCCCAACCAGCCTCTCGACGTTGCCCCCTGCCCTCGGCTGAACGGCGACGATTTCGTCAGCCAGGCCCACGACGGCCGCGTCGCGGCGGGCATTGTGCCCCCTGCAGAACCCGTCATGGGGTCGGTGTTCTGTCACCACGAGGTCGGTCTGGGGGTCGAACTGGAAGCGCCAGAGCCTCGCTGCCCGAAACGGCTCGTCCGTCAGGTCGGGCCCGAGGGCGGAGAACAGGCCGCGATCCAGGACGAGAACGCGGGGAGAGCCCCACCGGAGGGGCACCACTGCGGCGCGCTGATATGCCGGCGAGTTCGCGCTCGTCACCAACGACTTCGCCTCCAGCACGCCGCGCTCCGCTTGCCTCTCGATCTCATCGGCCGCGCGTTTGTCTACGTCACGGCTCCCGAGGACGGCGAAAGTCGCGCCGGAGAGCACCATCGTGTTCCCGTAGAGCCAGAGCATGGGTGGGGGCTTCCTTGAGAACTCGGCCAGCCGATTCGGATAGCCTGGCTCGCCCAGGAACACAAGTTGGACGGGCTTCTCCGAAAGGCGCCCGATCGTTTCGTCCACTAATGGGCGGAGACGCTCGCTCGCCGCGATCGCGCTCGCGGACTTTTCGCGAAGCCCATACTGTTCTTGGAGTTCCCTCGCGCTTAGCGCGAAGAACTCATTCGGAGTGCGCCCCAACTCGGCATTGCGCTTCAAGACTCTTAGAGCGGTCGCGCCGCCGACGCCGGGTGTCAACGCCAACGCGATTCTCAGTTCATCCATTTCGTAGCCGTTCACACGCCCGGAAAAGGATGTTCGCAATCCCTTCCGAGGACCCCTTCGTCGCCTCCTCGACTTCTCCGTGGCTAAGCGGACGCGGAGAGAGTCCTGATGCCAAGTTTGTCACGATCGCAAGCGCTGCGTACGGCACTCCCGCCTCCCTCATCGCGATCGCTTCGGATCCGGCGGTCATTCCCACAACATCCCCCCCGAGAGTGCGATACATGGACACCTCTGCCGGCGTTTCGTAACGAGGGCCGTCTGTGCACACATACACGCCTGCATCCTGCACGGGCTGCCCCAACTCCCCACCGCACTCGATCAGGTGCTGTCGAAGGCGGAGGTCGAAGGGATTCGTGAAGTCCGTGTGACGCACTTCGTTCTCAAACCGGGTGAGCTGGCGGCCGGTCGCGTCGATGAAATCGGAACACACGACGAGCGTCCCGACAGGCCAATCCGTCCGGAGGCTGCCTACGGCAGCCGTGCTGTAACAACCTTCGAGCCCAAGCCTCGCGCAGGCGTCTGCGAAGGCGACGTAGTTCGCACGGTGCGGCGCGACCGAGTGGCCGACCCCATGACGTCGAAGAAGAAGGACACCCGGCACATCGTCGAGCCGCTCGAAGGTCACCAAACCGTGTCGCGTGGGGACCTTGAGGGTCCGTCCTCTTCCTCGGAATTGCTGGGCGACCCCGGTTCCGGCAATGATCGCGACGTTCGCGGAGGCCATACGGAACGAGTGTATCCGAAGGAAATCAGACCGCCGTCGTGAATCTTTTCATCGAAATGTGTCGCGAACTGGCGGAGAGGTTACGAGAACGGGGGCCTGGTGCCCTCTCCACGGTCGAACTTATCGGCCTCGCCCTCTGCGATGACGACACCCCCATCGAGGAGGCCCTCAACGTTGGGGCTGCGGTCGCAAAGGCGGTCGGCAACATCCGCGACATGCACCAAGTGTCGCCCACCACTTTGGCCGACCTAGGGTTTGCTGACTCGGCCAAGTGCGCTCGGTTCCTCGCGACGGTCGAGTTGGGAAGGAGGACTTGCGATCGTGGTCGCGGCTTAGCGACGGAGATCACGGGCCCTGCCGACGTGGCCGCGATGTTCGAAGATCTGCGCACGCTCAAGCAGGAACACTTCTGCGTTCTGCTCGTCGACGCTAAGAACCGCCCGATCAAGCGGTGGACGGTGCATATCGGGACTCTCACGATGTCGGTCGTGGGACCCAGAGAGGTGTTTCGAGAGGCGGTACGTGAAGGCGCTTGCGGCATCTTTGCCGTTCACAACCATCCGAGCGGCGACCCGACGCCCAGCAGTGAGGATTACGAAGTCACCGGAATGCTGTGCGAGGCTGGTAAGGTGCTGGATGTTCCTTTGATCGACCACATCATCATCGGCGAGCGAGACCACACAAGCCTTCGTTCGTTGGGCGCAATTCGGTGACAAACATGCCATCAGATCTAACCGACATCACGAACCGACTCCGGCAAGACATGGAAGCGCAGCACGCTGCGCGCGAAACAGGGCTCGCTGGCGGCCGCCGCATCATCCAGTTGAGTTCTCGCGCGATCAAGCACATCCACCGACGGCAGTCCGACGAGACGGAGAAACTGCTGGTCGAGTTGAGGCAACTTGTGAAATCGGTCATTGAATCTGTGCGGCAGTTCCCGGCCATCCAATATTCCGCTGCGCTGCAGGATGCGATCAAGGAATACGTCGAGGCGGAGACTCTATGCGCGATCGTCGAGGGCGCTGCTCTTCCCGAGCCGTCCGAATTGGGCGTCACTGCACAAGCCTACGTCAACGGGCTGTGCGAGGCTGCGAGTGAGTGCAGGCGATATGCGCTTGACACATTACGGGCTGGCGACTTTCAGAGGGCGAGAGCGCTTGCCGACGTAATGGAAGACATCTACGACGAACTCATCACGTTCGACTTTCCGGATGCGCTCACCTCCAATTTGCGCCGCAACGTCGACGCGCTGCGAGCGGTGCTCGAGAGGACGCAAAGCGACTTGGCGGTCACTGCGACTCAATTAGAGTTGATTGCAGAGTTGCAGAAAGTGAAGCGCTAAGCCGCCTCGCCAGTCTTCTTAGTTCGGCTGGAGTTGCTGCTCTTCGACCGCTTCGCCGGACGGCGGGACGTCTGCTTTGCGAAACAACACCTGCCCGGTTTCGTCTAGCTCGACGCGAATTTTGTCGCCCTCGCTAAACCTCCCGAGCAGGATTTCCTCCGAGAGCGGATCCTCGATGAACCGCTGAACTGCTCTTCGGAGAGGGCGCGCACCCATGTCCGGTTGGTAACCTTCCCGGGCGAGCATTTCCTTGACGTTGTCAGCCAATTCGATTGAGATCCGGTTTCGCGCCGCCTGTTCGTTCACTCTCTTGACCTGGAGATCGACGATCTTCAGAATCTCTTCTTTCGAGAGGTGGTGGAAGACGATGACTTCGTCTACACGGTTAAGGAACTCCGGCCTGAAGAGTTTCTTCATTTCGGAGAGCATCTTGTTCTTCATCGCCTCGTAGGCTTTTGGATCGTTCGGATCGAACCGAGACTCCCTGAAACCGATTCCGCGCTCCTCTTCGATCGGTTTGACGCCGACGTTCGACGTCATGATGATCACGGTGTTGCGGAAGTCGACGACGCGGCCCTGGCTGTCCGTCAATCGGCCGTCTTCCAAGACTTGAAGCAAGATGTTGAAAACTTCCGGATGCGCCTTCTCGATTTCGTCGAGCAGCACCACGCAGTACGGATTGCGGCGAACCGCTTCTGTGAGTTGTCCGCCCTCTTCGTGGCCCACATATCCCGGAGGGGCGCCGATTAGGCGGCTCACCGCGAACCGTTCCATGTACTCGGACATGTCGATCCGAACCATGCTGTTCTCGTTCTCGAACATGTAGTTCGCGACGGCTCGCGCCATTTCGGTCTTTCCGACGCCGGTCGGGCCGAGGAAGATGAAACTGCCCATCGGCCGCTTGGGATCCTTGAGACCGCTTCGGGAGCGGCGCACTGCGCGAGAGATCGCGGTCACAGCGTCGTGCTGACCTATGATCCGCTCGTGGAGGACATCCTCCATCCGGAGCAGTTTCTGGCTTTCTGTCTCGACGAGGCGAGCCACTGGAATGCCAGTCCAGGTTTGGACGATGTGCGCAATGTCGTCTTCGCCGACGATGAGGTCGCCCTTGTGCTCGGCGTTCCAAGCCGTCTCGCGCTCCTTGAGCGACAAGTCGAGTTGAGCGATCTCCTGTTCAAGTTTTTCGATGCGACCGGTGAGGTCCTGGCGCCTCTGCGCCTTCTCTAATTCTTCGGTTAGGCCCTGAAGGTGCTGCCTGTCTTGACGGATGTCGAGCGGTGGCAGCGTCTGCATGAGCCTCGCGCGGCTTGCCGCCTCGTCGATCAGGTCGATCGCTTTGTCCGGCAGAGTTCGGTCGCTGATGTACCTTTGCGAGAGTTGAACGGCCGCTTCGATGGCGTCGTCACGAATCTCGACTTTATGATGCGCTTCATAGCGCTCGCGAAGGCCCTTGAGGATAGAGATTGCCTCCTCCTCAGTCGGCTCGCGGACGATCACGGGCTGGAATCGGCGTTCGAGCGCAGCATCCCGCTCGATGTACTTGCGGAATTCATCCTGCGTCGTGGCGCCGATGCATTGGAGTTCACCTCTTGCGAGGGCCGGTTTCATGATGTTTGAGGCATCAATCGCGCCTTCTGCGGCGCCCGCGCCCACGAGAGTGTGCAACTCATCGACAAAGAGGATGACCTCGCCATCCGCCTTGCGAACTTCCTCCATCACGCGCTTCATTCGCTCTTCGAACTCGCCCCGGTATTTCGTTCCGGCAACGAGTGCGGCAAGGTCCAGAGCGACGATGCGCTTGTCCTTGATTTGCTCAGGGACATCGCCCGCAACGATCCGTTGCGCCAGGCCTTCTGCGATTGCTGTTTTGCCTACGCCGGGCTCGCCAATCAAGCAAGGGTTGTTCTTGGTGCGCCGGCTTAGGATTTGCATGACGCGTTCGATTTCGTTGTGACGCCCGACCACGGGGTCCAACTTTCCTTGCCGCGCCATTTCGGTCAGGTCACGACCGAATTCGTCAAGTGTTTGCGTTTGCGACCGACTCGATCGGCCCGCACGCGGAGGCGCTTCGTTGTCTTGCAGCGCCATGACTTCCCTTCGCGCGCGTTCGAGGTCTACGTCGAGCTTTGCGAGAACGCGACCTGCAAGACCGTCTCCCTCGCGGATCAGTCCGAGAAGCAGGTGCTCCGTTCCGATGTAGTTGTTATTGAGAGTTCGAGCTTCGTCATAAGCCAAGTCGATGACCCGCTTTGCCCGAGGCGTAAGCGTCATGTCTTGGACTTGCTTTTGATCGCCGCGCGGTAGTTGCTTTTCGACTTCGGAACGAATCTTGCTGAGGCTCACTCCGAGTTTTTCGAGAACTCGCGCGGCAACGCTATCCGGCTCGCGAACGAGACCGAGCAAGAGGTGCTCGGTGCTTACATAACCCTCACCGAACTTCTGCGCCTCTTCTTGTGCGTAGAAGACAACCTTCCTAGCTCGCTCGGTAAACCTTTGCCACATTTTCTTTTGAGACTGGACTAGTCTGCAACTTTCAGACGTTTAGAGATGCGAATAGTTCCTCAGTCACTGTACCTGATGGACTTTGACCCCATCTTAGTTTCGGTCGGGATCCAGTCCAACTTCATGTCGAGGAAGCGTCGCATCAGATGCGCTCGCCTCAGATTCGCCGTTGGCTCGTCCGCCTCTCCGAAGCAGATCAAAGCCATCAGTGCGTCAAGGTCCCGCTGCGGCCTCGCCACCATTCCCAAGAGGGAGCCAAGCCTGAGCCAACTGAGACACCGCACGGCGGCTGCCACGTTCAGGCCGTCCGAACTTCCGACCGTGGAGATCGCGGTCGAGATCGCTCGGTCGGCGCGTCCATCGAGCAGTTGGATGCGGGCCTGGCGCTCCTTATTCATTAAGTGCCGGACTGCCTCGGTCAATTCGCCCGCAGTCCTGCGGGTTGTTCCAACTTGCACGTACGCTCCGACGGCCCTGGTTCTCTCTCCGAGTACACCTCGGATTTCAAGGCCTTCCGATTCGAGCAACAACGCCTCGGCCTCGGCGGTTCCCGAGGCCGCCAGCCCGGGCAGGTGCAGGAGCACGCTCAGCCTGTACCCGGCGCCGCTGTTTGGCGGCGAACTGGCCAGATAGGCGCCGCCCTCGTCGGTCTTCCAGGAGAGCGAGGACGCCAGGCGGGACTCCATGACGGCCACTGCCGTCCAAGCCGTCTCGAGGCTCAGGCCGCCCGTCACTGCCTGTATTCGCAGGTGATCCTCCTCGTTGACCATCACGGAGACCGTCCGCGATCGGTCCATCAGGAGCGTCCGGCCGCGCTGGCCGAACGGGAAATCCGGGGCCACAAGCCGGCTGCCGACCAGCAGAGCCCTCTCAGGAAGGCTCATGGAGTCGAGCGCCATCAGGCCGCTCGCGGCGGCCTCGACCCGACGCCGCACCTCCTCCAACTCTCCGGCAGAGGCGAGATGAGGAAACGGCAGGTCCCTCAAGTTGCGCATGATGCGCGCCCGACTGCTCACGACGAACTCGTGATAGGGTGCGTCTCCGACCAACCAGTCCGGGGGCTGAGTGGATCGGAGAGCAGCCTCGACCCATGAGTCGAAATCCGTTCGCTCCTGTCGAACCGCCATTCTCACTTTCAATGGACGCGAAAAGGCTTGACTTGGCATCTGCTCGACCCGCATAATGCGAGCGGATTCCCCCTCCAGGTAAATCAAAATGTTCAAACTCGTCGGCGTCGATCTGTATTTGCGATCCGATTCCGTCCCGGAATTGCCGCGTGAATCGGGAAAGTTCACGCTCACGTTTATTTCCAATCGCGGCACGAAGATCTGGCCGCCGCCCGCGCCGGCGATCGCACTGAGCGACTGGCTTCAGTGTCGTTTCGAATCAACGGGCGACATCACGGACGCTGACGCTGAACAACTGCTGCAAGAGATTTCTCAATTAGGGTTTCACTGGACAAAAGCGCAAAAACTGTACACCAAAGACGGGGAAAAGCAGTACAGCCAGCCTTACTAATGAATTTGGCAGGGCGACGGGCTTGAGGTTAAGACTACAAGATGGCACATAAGGCTTGCATCATTCGCGGAGACGGAATTGGTCCGGAAATCTCCGATGCCACAGAGAGAATCATCGCCGCATCCGGCGTCGACATCGAGTGGATTCCACTCGATGCGGGGCTCAAGTGCGTGGAAGCGGGAGAGCCAATCGTCCCCGATCGAACTCTCGACAAGATCGCCGAGGTCGGAGTCGCCCTGAAGGCGCCGATGACGACGCCGATCGGAAAGGGCTCCGTGAGTCCAAACGTTACGCTTCGAAAGCGCCTTGACCTATTTGCCTGTGTTCGCCCGGCGAAGTCCTTCCCAGGAGTGCCGACGCCGTTCGAGGGCCTCGACGTCGTCATCTTCCGTGAAAACACAGAGGACCTCTACGCGCAAATCGAGTACATGGAGACGCCAGCCGTCGCCATGTCCACGAAGATCATCAGCGAGCCGGGGACAGAGAGGATTTGTCGAAGCGCGTTCGAGTACGCAAGGGCGAACGGACGGAAGATCGTCACCTGTGTTCACAAGGCGAACATCATGAAGGTGAGCGATGGCCTGTTCCTTCGGACTTTCCAGCGCGTCGCGCAGGACTACCCCGACATCGAGTCTTGGGACGTGATCGTGGACGCGCTCTGCATGCAGTTGGTCACGAAGTGGCGTCAGTTCGACGTGTTGGTTCTGCCGAACCTCTACGGTGACATCGTCAGCGACCTGGCCGCTGGCATGATGGGAGGACTCGGCGTCGCCCCCGGCGCGAACTACGGCACTCACGCAGCGGTCTTCGAAGCCGTTCACGGATCGGCGCCGAAGTACACGGGGCAGAACAAAGTCAACCCGATGGCCCTCCTGCTGAGCGGAACGCTAATGCTTCGGCACTTGGGCGAGCGGAAGGCTGCAGAAGACATCGAAGCGGCAGTCTCGCAAACCGTATCGGCGGGAATCAAGACTTACGATCTCGGCGGAACGGCGAAAACGAGCGAATTCGCCGACGCTGTGTGCTCGCTTCTGAAGGGCTAATCGCCGATCGAAACGAGTTCCAGTTCGAACACGAGCGTGCTTCTCGGTGGAATGCGCGGCGGCCTGCCGGCCTCTTTGTATGCCAATGGGTACGGAATGGTCACAGTGCGCTTCTCGCCCAGTTTCATCCCGATCAGGCCCTGCGTGAAGCCTTCGATAAGTCGCGTAACTCCAACTTCCACTTCAAGCGGCTCATTTCGATCGTGCGATGCATCGAACTGCAGGCCATTTAGGAACTTCCCTCGATAGTGCACCTTGATCCTGTCTCCTGACTTGACAGCTGCGCCCGTGCCGGGAGTCGTCGTCTTGACCTCGATTTTCGGTTCCGCGCCTTTCTTGTCGACGCGAAGCAGTTCGACCTCGAAGACGAGCGTCGAGTTCGCAGGAATCTCCCCGGCTTGCTTGTCTCCATAACCGAAGGCCGGCGGAACGAGAAGCACTCGCTTGCCTCCCACTTTCATTCCCTTGACCCCGACGTCCCATCCTTTGATCACGTCGCCGGCGCCTACGGCAAACGCCAGGGGGGGCTTGCCGTTCGTCGTGTCGAACTCGTAACCCGTCTGCAGCCAACCGCTATAAAGAACGGTTGCGACGTCTCCGTCGCCAACTTCAAGTCCGGTTCCAATCTTCTTGTCAATCATCTGTATCTCGTCGGCTGCGGAAGTCAGCAAGGCAGCGGTGGCGATAAGGGAAACAAGCATAGTAGTCCTCTCTGATTCTAAGTGTCGATGCGCACGCCAAGAAGTTCGATAATGCGCGTAAGGTCCCCTTCGCCGAAGAACGTCACCTCGATCCTGCCTCGCCCGTTCCGCGAAACGATCTTGCATGGCGCTCCCAGCCGCTCCGATAGGGCCGACTCAAGGGGAGTTGGCGTTTGAGGCTTGGCTTCCGCACCTCTCGCCCGAGTGCTTCGCTGACGCGCCAACTGCTCGATCTCGCGCACGGAGAGACCGCGTTCCAAGATGAGGTCGTGGACCGCTAACTGTTCCGTCGCGGTGTCGAATTGAAGAAGCGTCCTGGCGTGGCCCTCTGTGATCTGGCCACTCGCGAGCGAACGCTGAATCGGCTCCGGCAAACGGAGCAGTCTCAAGGCGTTGGCGATCGTGGGTCGGGACTTCCCGACACGTTGCGCCACATCGTCCTGGGTCAATCCGAATTGGGTGATCAGCGCCTGGTAGGCCGCCGCGGCGTCAAGGGGCGAGATGTCTTCCCGCTGGAGGTTTTCGATGAGCGCGATCTCCATCGTCTCCTGGGTCGTAGCGCTCCGCACAGTCACCGGGACTTCCGTGAGGCCCGCCAACTTTGCTGCGCGCCACCTCCGCTCCCCGGCGAGAATCAGATATCGGCCCTGATCCATCGGTCGAACGATGATCGGCTGGAGCAGTCCGACGTGGCGGATGGAATCCGCCAATTCGCGCAGTGATGCTTCGTCGAAAGTGCGCCGCGGTTGCGACGGGTTCGGCACCAGCGCTTCCAGCGTGACCTCGCGGACGCCGTCAGACCGCTGCTGCTCCCCGAGCAGTTGGCTCAGACCTTTGCCGAGTCCCCTACGCACAGTTCATCACCTCGTCGGCAAGCTGTGAGTATGCCGCAGCCCCTTTCGACTGCGGATAGAGGACGACCGCAGGCTCGCCGAAGCCCGGCGCCTCGCTCAGGCGAACGTTTCTCGGAATCGTCGTTTGTGATACAGTTTTGTCGAAAAACTTACGCAATTCCTCCTCAACCTGGAGGCTGAGGCGGTTCCTCGGATCGTACATGGTCAGCAGGACTTTGGCGATGCTCAACTGCGGGTTGATTCTTCTACGGATGACGTCGAATGTCGAAAGCAGTTGGCTGATGCCTTCCAGCGCATAGAACTCGCACTGCATCGGGACGAGCGCCGAGTCGGCTGCTGCCAGCGCGTTGATGGTCAAGATGCCGAGCGACGGAGGCGCGTCGATGAGAATCCACTCGTACCGCTCGCGAAGCGGTGAGAGCGCGTCCCGAAGGAGTGTCTCTCTTCCGACCGCGCCGAGAAGGGCGGGTTCGGCGCCCGCTAGATCGATCGTAGAGGGAAGCATGTCGAGGCCTGTGACCGACGTCTTCACGACGGCCGACTCGGCAGGAACGCCTTCTGCCAAGACCTCGTACAGGCTGGCGGCAAGGGCGTGCTTGTCGATCCCCAATCCGGTTGTGGCGTTGCCCTGTGGATCGGCGTCCACGAGCAGCACTCGCTTGCCCTTGAGGGCGAGCGCTGCAGCCAAATTCACGGCCGTTGTGGTCTTCCCGACGCCCCCTTTTTGATTCACAACAGCCCAGACCGGCACTCGCCTATTCTACCGATGGGCCCCAGAGGACGGTCGGCTACAATATCGGGCGATGCGATTTCAGGCACCCAGGGGCACGGAAGATGTGGTGCCGAACGAGTCCCGCACATGGGTTTGGCTTGAGCAGACCTTCAGAGAACTCTGTCACAGATACGGTTACTCGGAAGTCAGGACGCCCACGTTTGAGGACACGGGCCTGTTCACGAGAGGGCTCGGCGAGGGAACCGACATCGTTAACAAGGAGATGTACACCTTCGTGGATCGAGGCGGACGTTCGATCACGCTCAAGCCCGAAGGAACCGCGCCCGCGATTCGCGCTTACGTCGAGCACAGCCTCGGAAGTCAAGGGCAGATCACGAAACTGTTCTATGTCACTCCCATATTTCGATACGAGCGGCCCCAGAAGGGCCGACTTCGCGAAGCGCATCAAACGGGACTCGAACTGATCGGCGCGCAGACGCCCGAGTCGGATGCGGAAGTCATCGAGATGTCAGTTCGCTTTTATGAGATGCTCGGGCTGAGGAACTTAGCCGCGAGAATTAACTCGCTGGGATCGAACGAGTCACGGAAGACTTATCGCGAAGCGCTTCTTGAGCACGCGCGACCGCTGCTCGCCGACTTGCCCACTGAGTTTCGTGAACGATGCGAGAAAAACCCGTTGAGGATTCTCGACTCGAAAGACGAGACGTTGCGCGAACGGCTCACTGACGCTCCTGTGATATTGAATTACCTGGATGACGAATCGAGACGACACTTCGAAGCGATCCAGGGGTGCCTCAGCGCGCTGGACATTCCCTACGTTGTGGATCCAAGGATCGTGCGCGGGCTGGACTACTACACCGGGTGTGTTTTCGAAATTCACGCCGAAGGAATCGGCGCACAGAGCGCGCTATGCGGCGGCGGGAGGTATGACGGCCTGATCGAGGAGATCGGGGGGCCGCCTACGCCCGCCGTAGGTGTCGCGATGGGAATCGAACGGGCCCTTCTTGCTTTAGAGGTCTCCGGCGCCGCGCCTGCGTTTGAGCCGCTCCTGCACCTGTTCGCCGTTTGCCTCACCGAACGGCACGCGGAGTTCTGCAAGATCGTGTCGCAACTGCGAGGCCAAGGCATCCGCGTCGACACCGACCTCCAGTTTCGCTCCGCAAAGAGCCAGTTTCGCCAAGCGGACAAAAGTGGCGCAAGTTTGGCATTGGCGATCGGCGACGACGAACTCGACTCCGGCACTTTCAAGTTAAAGCGACTTGCGGACGGCGCGGAGTTCACGTCCACCGCGGACACGCTCTACGAGGACACTCTCGCTTACGTCTCGCGTTCGTGATCTTCGGGTTTCCGGTGGATGACTGTGATTCCCTATGTTCCGGCGGGCAACGGCGCGCCGTTCAGTTGTTCGATCGGCTCGTCTTCCTCTCCGGTCGGTGGCGGGAACATCTGCGCTTCCGTGCGCATGAAGAACTTGAAGTCCTTTCTCATGTAGATCACGGAGTTGCCACCCGACGACATATCCAGGCTCTTTCCTGACAGCACTTCGAACGTCGGCGCCGCATCGTCGGACGGCTTCTGGTACGTGAACTCCTCGATGAGAATTCCGTACGCAGACTCGTTCATCACGCTTCGCAGTTCCGTCAAATTCTCGGGCCAGCGTCCATTCGTCTGCACATAGGTTTGCATCGTACGGGAGATCTCAGGCACGGCCGCTTGAATCGTTGCCATCTGGGAGATGGTGCCGATCATTTTCTTGCCCTCCTTCGAGGCAAAGAAACTCATCACGAGCGCAACGAGCACGATGATGCCGATCAGTACGACGGCGATGATTCCGATGGCAACGTAGAGAGCCGTTCGATTCGGCCTGGGTGGGGGAGGATAGTTCATAGGGTCCTCGGAGTGAAGTCGGTCTTGGGCGTTATTTTGCGACAAGTCGCGGCCATGAGTTGCGCGCACTGCTCGACGTCTCGCAGGGATAGGGTCTCCACGGGCGTGTGCATGTACCGGATCGCTACCCCAAACAGCCCGGTAGCCATTCCCGGGCCAGCGATCTGCATCGCGTTAGCGTCCGTCCCCGTTCCTCCGGGCTCGACCTCGATCTGAATCGGTATCCCCTCGTCGCGAGCCGCGCTCTGCGCCAAACCGAACAGGACGTGGTTGACGTTGGCCCCGCGAGCAATGACCGGGCCCTTCCCCATCGCGAGTTCGGGCACCTGACGTTTGTCGACCGAGGGGTAGTCCGTCGCATGCGTCACGTCTACCGCAAAGCCGACTTGGGCACCGCTCGCGAACGCGCTGGTGCGCGCGCCGCGCAAACCGATCTCCTCCTGCACAGTGCCGATGGCGATGACACCCACGCCGCGTGGCGGACGGTTCTCGCCGAGGAGTCGAAGCGCTTCGGCAACGATGAAGGCCCCCATCTTGTTATCAAAGCCCCGCGCAGTCGCAATGTCGTCTGTCAGTTTCTGGAATTCCCACTGATATGTGACAATGTCACCCAATTCGATGCGCTTCAAAGCATCATCCTTGTTGGATGCTCCGATGTCGATCCACAACTCGTGAAGTTCAGGCTTCTTCGCGCGTTCTTCGGTCGTGAGCAGATGGATCGCTTTGCGCCCAATGACACCTGGCACCCGTCCCGACTTGGCATGCATCCACACCCTCTGCCCGATCGGAATGACCGAGTCGTGCCCACCGATGGCTTGAAAATGCAAGTAGCCCTCGTCCGAAACGTAGTGCACGGCGAAGCCGATCTCGTCAAGATGGCCCGCCAGCATGATCTTGAGCCGTGCGTCGGGGTTGATGGCGGCGCACACGTTGCCGAGCACATCGGTCTTCACATCGTCAGCGAACGGCGCCACGTACCTGCGGAAGACTTCCGCCGCCGCCATCTCGTACCCGGAAGGCGATGGTGTGTTCACCAACTCCTTCAGGAAGGCGAGAGATTCCCTCCTCATGCGGGCTATATTGGCTGAAATCCCTTCTCGCCCGGTGGGGGAGTACCAACCCACTGGGCCGTTCGTCCAATACTCGGGAGGTCCGAATGTTGTCGCTCGTCGTCCACGCAGTCAGCCTTAGCGCTGCAGTTCTGTCCGCACCTGTCACCACGAAGGTCGCCTCCGCAGCTCTCTTCAAGAACGGCTACGCCGTCGTCGTCCGCGAGGCGCCCCTGTCGGGTGGGGAGACGTTGGTCCGGGGCGTGCCGGTAGGCGCCCTCGGAACCCTCTGGCTCACCGCAAGCGAGGGGACCACTCTCACGTCCGCGACGAACCTCGAAGTCGAAACGGAGTCTGAGCGACCCATTCAATCGCTCGATGAAGCGCTTGCAGCGAACGTCGGTCGGACGCTCGTGATTTCGGTCGCCCGGGGTTCTGAGACCAAACAGATTGCCGGCAAACTCCTGTCCGCCGACGGCAGTGTCGTAGTCGTGGAACGGATTCCATCCGAAGCGACGGGTCGCGGCGTGGAAGTTCTTCAAAAGTCTGCGGTCACCGGAATCTCGGCGCACGAAGGCGGCGAGGTGATCTGGAAACGAAAACAGACTTCGAGGGAGCGACTGGTGCGCGTTCGGTACCAGGGCGCGGCGTCGGGCAAACTGTATGTGCTCTCTCTCGAATCCGGCATGACGTGGGCGCCCGCTTACGCCGTGGACATCTCCGACGAGAAGATGCTTACAGTGACAGGCAAAGCGACGGTTCTCAACGATCTTGCGGATATCGAAGGCGTTGACGTCCGACTCATCACCGGATTCCCGAACATCCCCTACTTGTCGTGGGTGGACCCATTCACCAGCGGTCAGCCAGTCCAACAGTTTGCGGCGGCGATGATCGGCGCAGGTTCTCCGGAGGCGCTTCGAGACCGAAATCAGGGCTTCTTGGCGAATCAGTCTATGGGACGAGGCGGGGGTGGTGCGTTCGACGCCGGCGCAGGATGGACGCCAGCGCAACTGCCGGGAATTCAGATGGAGGATCTGTTCTTCTACAGGCTGCCTGCGCTGACGCTGAAAAGGGGAGAGCGGTCTTACGAGGTGCTTTTCAACTCGAAGTCCGCCTATGAGCACGTCTACACCCTTGACGTCCCCGACCCATTCCAAGCGGGCACGTCTCTGCAGCAGGCCATGCCGGACACAGGCGACGTCTGGCACTCTTTGAAATTCAAGAACACCAGTTCCTATCCATGGACGACTGCGCCTGCCGTCACCCTGCAACGCGGGTCCATTCTTGGACAGGACGTCATTCGCTACTCTCCGGTCGGCGCGGAAGTGCTGCTTGCAATCACGAAAGCGCTCGACATCAAGGCAGACTTGGCGGAAGAGCAGGTTTCGCTGCAGCACAATGCGCTCACGATTCCGGGACGCACGCCCTACGCGATGGCAACCATCAAAGGAATCGTGTCGCTCCACAACCGTAAGCAGGAGACCGTCAAGATGAAAGTCACGAAGATCCTCACCGGGGCCCTCATCAGCGCAGATGCGAATCCCAAGACCACGACTCTCCCTCAAGGGCTTCAAGGGGTCAATTCTCAGCAAAGAGTCGAGTGGGAAATCGAACTTCGAGCAGGCGAACAACGGCGAATCAACTACCAGTACAAGTTGTACGTGAACCTCTAAGCCGGTAATCTTAGAGTGATGGCGTCGCGACCGATGGTGGACACCCGCCGGAAGGCGGTTGCCGCCCTCGTATCCGTTCTCTCGAACCTGTTGCTTACTCTAGCAAAGGTCGTCGCCGCAATTCTGTCAGGGAGCATTTCGGTCCTTAGCGAGGCGGTTCACAGCGCAGGGGACATCGTTGCGAGTCTCCTCGCCTTCGCGAGCGTCCGAGTGTCTGACCGGCCCGCGGACCCAGAGCATCCGTTCGGACACGGAAAGGTCGAGTCCTTCGCGGGCCTCGCAGAGGCGCTGCTGCTGATAGGCGCCGCCGGATACGTCGGCTGGGAAGCCGTGCACCGCCTGTCTCATGGCCGCACGATCGAAGTCGACATCGGTCTGTGGGTCGTCGGTGGGACCGCCGTCTGGAACGTGTTCGTCGGACGATACCTCTCGCGGGTCGCCAAAGAGACCGACAGCGAAGCGCTGGCGGCTGACGCCGCGCACATCACCGCAGATGTTGTGACGAGCATGGGAGTCTTCATCGGCCTCGCGCTCGTGAAGATCACGAACGATCCGATCTACGACCCGATCGTCGCCCTCATGTTGACGGCGTGGATTCTCTGGATGGCAGGCAAGATCGCGTACAACTCGTTTAGCCTGCTCATCGACACAGCACTGCCGGCCGAGGAAGTGGAGTTAATCACCGACATCATCCGCACCCACCCCCGGGTTCTCGACTGGCATCAACTGAGAACTCGTAAGTCGGGATCGCACCGTCATGCGGACGTTCACGTGCTGGTGGACGACAACCTGAGCCTGGTCGAGTCTCATCGAATCGCAGAGGAGATCGAGGACCGCGTACGATCCTCGCTCCCGAACGTGAGCATCAACATTCATATGGAGCCCTACCTTCTTGAGAAGAGGCACCGTCGAGATGTGCACGGTGAAGGGTGAAGATGGCGAACTGGCCGAAGGCTCAGGTCTCCTTGCTCGAAGCGACGCCTGGTTTCGCCACCCTGAAGGCCGTCGTCTCGGAATTCCTAAAGCATGACTCCGCTGCGATCGTCTCGACCTCCGCTCCAACGCTTGCGCTTGCGAGAGACATCGTCCTTGAGAGCTCAGAGGACGGGGGGGCCTCACCCGAAGTCGTGGGCGAGATTCGGTCGCTTGGCGATCTCGTCGGAATGTTCGCGAACTGCGCGGACTTGCCGATCCGCAGAGTAGTGGGTCGCGACCATCAGGCAGCAATTGCCGCTCTCATATCGGCAGACCTCGTAGAGGGCAGCCCCTTTGCGAAGGCGAAATCCCTTCGCGGGTTTCACCTGGCGTTCGCCGATGCCGCAAGCGAACTTCGGTATGCGTGCGTCGAACCCAACGTGCTGAAAGGACTCGAAGGCAAACCGTCGCATTTCGCCGACATGGTCTCCAAGTTTGAGTCTTCCTTGGACCACAACCGACTTACGACATTGTCTCTGGCGATGATGCGCGTGATCGAATCACCGCCCGTTCGACCAAGCGGCCTCGGAGTCGTCTATTGGGTGGGAGAAAGACAGTGGCCGGAGCTGTTCCTCCGATTCGCTTCGTGGATGGCTGCCTCGGGGATCGCAGTCGTGCTCGTGTGCGAGAAGCATGGGGAAGACGCCGAGTTCTTTCCCGAGACCGTGAAATTGCGAGAACAATTCTCATCGTCTGCTCGCGCTGGACACTCCGACCCAGTTAGAGCGACCCAGTCGGCCCGGCCAACACAGATCAGGATTGCGCGTACTGCAGACGTGACGATGGAAACCGAGTGGGCTCTCCGCCATGCGGTGTATGCGAATCGAAATGGCACTCCGTGGAGTCGAATCTGCATCTTGTGCCGGGCCCTCGATGAATACGGTCCGCTCCTGGAAGTTGCAGCGACTCGATTCGGCGTCGACCTCGAGATCTCGAGGCCTGAGCCGCTCCTCGCAAACGGTTTTGCGAGGCACCTCATGGCTGTGCTGGACTGCGTCGCCGACCCCTTTGCAAGAGGTGTAGCGGACCTCTTCCAGTCTCCCTACTGGCGACTCAGCAGAGAGTCCAGGGCGGGTGCATCGCAGGCTGCGAACGCGCTGCGAAGGTCTTCCAACTTCTGGCACGCGGCGTCGGAATCACCGCCCACGGAACTGCCTTTGTCGTTCGGCAACGTGCTTCGGTGGCGCAAGTCGAATCAGGACCGTGCGCTCACCCTGTCCGGCTGGGTTCATGAATTGAGCCACTTGCTGGCCGAGGTCGACTGGCTCGACATGGGATCGGACGGCGACTCTTTCGCTGCAACTCGCGACGCCGCTGCGCGGCATGAACTCGTGAACTCACTTTTCGTGCACGCGCTCAAAATGCCGCCTGGCACGAAACTGAGTTGCGTGGAATTCGTTCGCGCCGCGCGCGAAGCCTGGAGAGATGCAACTTACCGCGTACACCGTTTCGGGGACCTGCGCGTCGTCTCCGACGTGCATCAGGTCGGAAACTGCGAATACCTAATCGCTCTTGGAATGGTTGACGGCCGATTCCCTCACAGGCGCGTTGAGAATCCGATCCTCCTCGACGAAGCGCGCCAGAGAATCCCCGATCAGCCCCTAAGATCGAGTTACGAAGTTGCAGAAGAAGAGAGGCGGGAGTTTTATCGGCTGCTGTGCGCAGCCGACGCCATCGACTTTTTCTGGCCGGCACAGGTCGGTGACCGGATCAACATCAGGTCGGTCTTCCTCGAAGAGATGGTGTCGAGCGATCCGGACGTACAGCAGATCGAATACCCTGTGGAACGGAGGTTTCCAGATACGACCCACGCCGTCACGCAAGCGGAAGCCATCGCGGCTGCCGAGTGGAGGAAGTTCTCCGGCAAGGACCCGCTCAAACTGGATGAGGAACTCGAAGCCGCTGCCGCTGCGCTTAAATCGTTCACCCAGAACTCTTCCGATACGGCGATACGATCTCCCAATGTGCGCAACTTACTGGGCGAGTTGCCCCCCCGGCTCACACTGTCGCACCTCCAATTGCTGCGCTACTGTCCGTTCCAATACTTCGCGCGAGCGAAGCTAGGCCTGAGCGGCGAAGATGCAGCCTGGACAACAGACTTGATCTACAAGGCGATCCGCAACGTGGACCTCACATCGGCCGAATCGGCGGAAGATCTCGAACGGCGACTCCTCGGCGCCCTCGATCTCATCCTTGAGCAACATGGCGCGCAGTTCGACGACCACACGTTGGAGGTCATTCGCGTTTCGGCTCCCAAACTGCTGCGTAGTTTCGCAATCCGAGAGATGAACGCGCGGCATCTCTGGCAACTGCAAGCGGTTGGACAAAACCTCTCTTTGCATGACTTCGCCGCCCAGGGCGGAGCAAACTTCCGAACGGCAATACCAATGGGCGACCGACAGGTTCCTGTGGACGAACGAATCGACGTCCTCTACAGCCGCGACGGCTCCCTCGTGCCGTTAAGATTTGGATATTTCTCAGGGCCGGATCCAGACGAACGATTTCGATTTAGCGCGGGCACTCTACTTCTGCTCTTGCCGCGCGACCAGGCAGACGCAGCAGCCTGCTTCGACAACCCTCAGTTTCAGCGCCGAAAGCTACTGATCCGACCGAATCGCGGTTCCGCAAAGAGAGTCGAGCAGCACCACGACAAGGGTCTGTACGCAGACACAGGATCGGGAGAAGACGAACATCACGGTCAAGAGACATTTCGAAGGTTCGCGGAGAGATACGCGAACGAAGTTAAGAACCTGATTCGAGTTGCGATGACAGGCGATCCCGTCCCGACACCGGGAGAACACTGTACAAGGTGCAACTTGGGGCCGTTTTGTCGCCGGTCAGAGTTTTCCAACCCTTACATTCTCGCGCTGGACTCCTCACCGCCATGATCTCGTTCGTTCCCGAACAAGAGGAGGCCATTCGCGCTGACTCCGAAACGCTCGTCATCCGAGCAGGCGCCGGGGCAGGAAAGACGCACGTTCTGGTAAGCCGGTATCTTCGTTACGTCTGTGAGGAATCCGGCACGCCGGAAGAGATTCTCGCAATCACGTTCACCCGAAAGGCTGCCGCAGAAATGCGGCTTCGAATTGCAGAAGAACTGAGGAAGAGAGATCTCGAGCGGGAAGCGCGGCTCGCCCTCTCGGGTCCCATCACGACCGTGCATGCCTACTGCGAGCGGCTGCTGCGTGAATATCCATTCGAGGCCGGCATTGACCCAGATTTCGACGTTCTCTCGGAGGATTCCGCGCCTGATCTCTTCCGCAGGGCTTCCGAGCGCGCCATTCACGAATTGACGGCCGAAGACGAATTCGTTCGAGCAGCGGTGGAGCAGTACGGAGACCGGAATCCACTCTCCGGCGACGATCTCGCCGGCAAGATCGCTCGAATCGTCACGGAATTTCGCACCGCCGGAAGAACTCCCGAAAGGCTGGAGGAACTCACTGAATCCCCCGCTGCCGTCGAACGATCCTGGGAGTACAGGATTCGCGATCTTCTTACCGAGTTGCTGGGCGAGCCGCCGCCCGATGGCTGGCAACTCGATCTCGATGCCGTGCTGAGTCTCCTTGCCAGCAAAAAGATTCGCAAGCCGGCGTGGGTGTCGAAGGCGTTGCCTCTCGGTACCGATCCGACAATGACCGCTGTAGCCGTCGGCCTGGCGCGACTCGGCCTCCTCGCTTGGCGGATCGGACTTGCAGAAATGCGGGCCGGCAATTTCTTAGACTTTTCGGAACTCGAGTTGCGCGCATGCGAACTACTTGAAACACATCCGCATCTCCTGGAAGGCAAATACCGGTGGCTCCTCGTGGACGAGGCCCAGGATCTTAATCCACTTCAATACAGACTGATTCGGGCGACGCCCACGCGGAGCCTCGTGCTCGTCGGCGACCCTCAGCAGGCGATCTACGGCTTCCGTGGCGCGCGCCGCGAGCTCTTTATTCGTCAATTCGATGCCGCTCTCTGCAAGACCCTTTACACAAACTGGCGCAACCCGCGACCGGTGCTTCATGTCGTGGAGTCGATCTTCAAAAGCATCTGGAACGACGAGTTCGTGCAAATGAGACACCCCCATGCGCGCGAAGTAGATCCGTTCGGCGAAGAAGTCTCGAACGAGTCCGACCCTGGGGCCGAAAGGTCGGAACCCGTCGAGATGTGGCACCTCGACGATCGAAGCGTCGGGATTCAGATAGCAACGGGAGTTCATGAGTTGATCGCAGAGGGCATTCCTCCACGCGACATCACGATCCTGTTGCGCAGTCACGCCGACGTGGAGCCCATTGCGATGGGGCTGGCGTCACTTTCGATTCCGTACTCCGAGTCAGCGACCGGCCGGCACTATTTCTCGCGCCAGGAAGTCCTGGACGTTGGGAGCGTGCTCAAGGCGCTCTGGGATCCCAAGAGCGACCTGCATCTCCTCGCAACGCTGAGATCTCCCATCGTCGGCGTGAGCGCTGACGGCGCATTCGCTTTGGCGCTGCACGCGAAGTCGGGCGGTATCTCGGCGTACGAGGCTCTCGGAACGGACGAGCTGACTTTCGACAAGAGCGATCTGCGTGCGCTGGACGCATTCTCATCTTGGTTTCATCGGCTGTCTCGACGAATCGAGTGGCTGCCTGCGTGGCAGATTCTCTCCGAGTTGGCCGAGGCGACGTCGCTCGATGCCCGGCTTGCGACTCTTCCGCACGGAGATCAACTCATCGCAAACGTTCGTCAGATGTTCTTGTACGCTTGTGATAGGCCGGAGATGAACGGCCTCGAGTTCGCGGTTTGGCTCGAGAACAAGCGCAGGCTCCGAACTCAGAAGGGAGATGCCGCGGTCCTTTCGGACTCGGCCGATGCGGTTCGCATCACGACGATTCATCAAGCGAAGGGGCTCGAATGGCCCGTCGTCGTCCTCTACGCCAAGTCGAGCGCAGGCTCTCGTTGGGTGGATCTCTTGATCGACGGGGACGGAGGGGTTGTGGTTCCGTGCACTCAAAGCACGAAGGTGTCCTGCTACCACGCGGTCGCAGCGCAAAGAGAGGAGCACGAGCGGGCCGAAGATCGAAGGCTCCTGTACGTCGGGATGACGCGAGCAAAGCGTAGGCTGTGCATCGCGCAACCTCCTTCAGCGAAAGCGAAGCGGAACTCCTGGGTGGACCTCGTCAATCGGATCCGTCCACGCAGCGGACCCACACCTATGATCCGTGTGCGCCGCTTTGATCGGGAGCCGACGGAGCGAGATGGCTCGACGGTCTCAACGCATACCACGAAATAGCGAGGGGGAGCGCCATCACCACTCCGGCGGTGACATAAGGCAGCGGATGCCACACGCCGAACAGTGAGTTCCCCACAGTCGGGCCCAGGATGCGCGCCATCGCCCCGAGTCCTTGCGTAACGCCCATTACGCCGCCTTGAATTGACTTCGATGCAGTCTTACTGATCAGCGCCTGAACTGAGGGTGTGTACATCGCCGACCCGGCAGCCAAAGGAATGCTCACAAGGTAAACCGCCGCCGGGCTCGGCACGAACGGCAGGATCGCAAGGAATGGCGCGACCATTAAGATCCCCGCCCGTATCATGCGGACTTCTCCGATTCTCCGAACGAGCCTGCCGACTACAGCGGCCTGCATGATCACCATCACAAGCCCGACGAATCCTAAGATCCTTCCACTCGGTCCTTCCTCCAATCCAAACCGATGGAACATCAGGCGGAAGAAAGTGGACTCCATGTTGGAGAAGGCGAAGTTGTACGCAAAGAACATCAACAGCAACGCGCCGAGTTGCGGGTTTGTTACAGCCTGAACGAACTTCGAAACGCTGAATACGGCTGCGGACTCGCGACTTCTCTCCCCCCGAGGTTCTGGCAGAGCGACGAGAATCCAGAAGACGTTAACGACGCAGATGACCGCGCTCACTTCTCCCAGCAAGCGGTTCCCGCCGTATTCGGCCAGTTGCCCGCCCACGACGGGCCCCAGGATGAATCCCATGCCAAATGCAGCGCCAATCAAGGCCATCGCCTGCGCGCGCCTTTCCGGGGGGGAGTTATCGGCGACGTAAGCGAAGGCTGCAGAGAGGTTGGATGCGCCGAGACCCCCAAATATGCGCGAGGCAAGGATCCACCCGACCGTGTCCGCGCGAGCGTAGAGAACGAAGGAAATAACGTTCAGAATCGCTCCAGCCAGCAGCACAGGCTTCCTGCCGAACCGATCGCTGAGCCGACCCGCAATCGGGGCGGAGATAAACGTCGCCAGCGAGAAACTCGCGAGGATCAACCCGAGGTGCCAGTCCTTCGTACCGAACCGCTCCAACGTCAACTGAAGGTTCGGCATCACGAGTCCGAAACTCAGCATGTCGACCATCACGGTGACGAAGATTGCGGAGAGGGCGCGAGTTTGGGAGGACATCCGATCCGGGAGATGATAACAGAAAGGCGCGTGACCTCGCGGGGTCCACGCTTAGGCTATTCTTCCGGCGACAGAGGACGCAGCGTCGGAAAGAGAATGACGTCGCGAATGCTGTCCGCTCCGCCGAGGATCATCGCCAATCGGTCCATGCCAATACCGAGGCCTCCCGTTGGTGGCATGCCGATTTCCAATGCGTACAGGAAGTCCTCGTCAACTGGATTTGCTTCTTCGTTTCCAGCAGCGAGCATTTCGGCCTGACGTTCCATTCGGGTGCGCTGGTCGATCGGGTCGTTGAGTTCGCTGAAGGCATTGCAGATCTCCCTGCCGCCGATATATCCTTCGAACCGCCGCGTCAAACGAGGATTCGCAGGATGCGTCTTCGCAAGAGGCGAGGTTTCCAGCGGATAGTTCTCAACGAAGGTCGGCTCCAGCAATTCGGGCTCGACGAAGCGCTCCAGCAGCTTTTCGATGATTCCGCCCACCGAGTCCTCGTCCTCCGACGAAATACCGACTCGCTCTAAGGCTGCCTTCGCGGACTCAAGGTCGTCGAAGGCGGATGGCGACACTCCAGCGTACCGTTCGATCGCTTCGAGCAGATCGATCCGATGCCACGGCTTCGAGAAGTCAACTGCCCTTCCGTCGACTGTAATCGTCTCTGAATCGAACACCTCCACGGCAACGTGTCGAACCAGTTCCTCGACCAGTTGCTGGATGTCTTCCATCTTAGCGTAGGCTTGGTAGAGTTCAAGAAGCGTGAATTCCGGGTTGTGTCGCGTGCTGATGCCTTCGTTTCGGAAAACCCTCCCGATCTCATAGACCTTGTCGAGGCCTCCCACGATGAGGCGCTTCAAGTGGAGTTCAAGGGAGATGCGCAGCTTCAGTTCGATTTCGAGCGCGTTGTGAAACGTGATGAATGGCCGAGCTGCCGCGCCGCCGACCTCGTGTTCCAAAACCGGCGTTTCGACTTCCAAAAAGCCTCTTGCGTCTAGGTACCTTCTCGTCTCTTGCACGATGCGCGAGCGCGCGATGAGCAATTTCCGACTCGTGGGATTCGCGATCAGGTCGAGATAGCGCCGCCTGTACCTCTCTTCGACGTCCGCGAGGCCGTACCACCTCTGGCCCTCTTTCTCCTTGCCCAAAGGGAGCGCGTGGAAGCACTTTGCGAGAACAGCAAGTTCACGAACGTGAATGCTTGTTTCCCCGGTTCGAGTCTTGAATACCTCTCCCTTCACGCCGACGATGTCCCCTATGTCGACGAGTTTGAAGATCTCCCACGCCGGATCGCCGACGTCGTCTTTCTTTATGTAGACCTGGATGCGCGCGCCGTCGCGAGTAATGTCTGCGAAGGACGCCTTCCCCATTTCGCGGAGCGAGGTGATACGACCCGGAAGCGAAACCACGGTCCCCTCGAGTTCCGAGAATCGTTCATGAATCTCCGCAGGCAGATGGCTGGTCGGATACTCCTCGAAAGCGTAAGGGTCGTGACCCAAGCTTCTGAGCTGTTCGAGTTCACGAATTCGGATCGATCGGACGTCGCCTTCGGCGCTCACTTCACGGATTTCCCGATCCGGAGGATTTCGTACGTGACCTTGCCGGCGGGCGCGTCGAAAGTGAATTTCTCACCCTTCTTTCTCCCGAGAATCGCCACTCCGAGCGGCGAGTCGTCCGATACGAATTCCGGACCGCGTTCTGCTTCGGCATCGCTTACGAGGATGACGTCAATCTTCTTGCGCCCCCTCGTGTCCAACAGGCTGACCCTCGAGCCGATGCCGACCGTCCTCGTGGGCACGTCGGCGGCGGAAAGGACGGCTGAGTTCGAGAGAACCTCCTTGAGGTACTCGATTCTCTGCTCGATCACCGCCTGCTCAAACTTGAGTTCGTCCAACTCGCTGTTGTCCTCACCGAATTCGCCGTGCTCGCGGCTCTCCCGGAGCCTCTCGGCCAACTCATGGCGGCGGACGGTGGAGAGATGCTCGAGTTCCTTGGTTAAGGCTTTGTGACCTTCCGGGGTCAGCCAGATTGCGTCTTCTCTCTCGGGCATGCGGGTCTCCAGGGCGCGGGCCGCCCAGAGGGGGCCCACCTCAAAGTCGGCGCATTATAACCGAACCGCCGCACCTGCCACGGGGCCGGCCCCACGGCTGCCCGGACTGAGGAAACGGCGAATCGGACCGAATATCCAAGTGAGCCGGACTAGGTTAGTTCGGCCTGGCGTCAAAGGACTGCACGCCGAATAGACCACGGATTGGCGCTCGATAGGAAGCGTCACTTGAGAATACTGGACCGACTTTTCGGCCCGACCAGCGACCGGTTGGAACTCGCCCTTGGGCGAGCCGCCAAGCGACAGCACGTCCTCGCGTCGAACCTGGCGAACATCAGCACGCCGGGCTACAAGCGGCGCGACTTCGATTTCACGGTCGCGCTCGACGAAGTGGGCTCTCCGAAACTCGGCCCCGCTGCAGAACCGCAACAGGCGCTGTGGTCGGAAGTGGTTCCCGGCGAGGTCACCTCATTCGAGAACGGCCCGAAGGTGGCCCGTGAGAACCGGAGCATCCGTCTGGATGGCAACGGAGTCGATCTCGAGCGAGAGGTCGCAGCGCTCACGGAAACGCACCTCCACTTCGGCGCTTTGAGCCTGATGAGTCAGAGGTACTTCCAGGGTCTCAAGGACGTGATCAAGGAGGGACGCTAAATGAGCATGCTGGGAACTTTCGGCGTGAGCGCCAGCGCCTTGTCCGCTGAGCGCTTCCGCATGGACCTCATCTCATCGAACCTCGCGAACGCGAACACGATGCGCGTCGGAGGCATCGACCCCTATCGAAGGAAGATGGTCGTCCTCATGGAGGACGCCGAAGGCGGGGTTCGCATCCAGAGAGTCGTCGAAGACGAATCGCCGTTTCGCGAAGCGATCGAACCGGACAATCCGTATCGCGACAAGGACAACAAGGTTTACTACAGCAACGTGGACCCGATCTCGGAGATGGTCGACATGATCAGCGCGAGCAGAGCCTACGAAGCGAACATCCAAGCGTTCAACCTCACGAAGCAGATGCTTCAGAGCGTTCTTGACATCGGGCGCGTTTAGCACATCCCTATGAGAATCGACGCCCTCAGCCAACTCCAAAAGGCCCCAGTCACGCAGCCGACGGTCAGTTCCGGATCCGGCGGCGAAGACTTCGGGCAAATGCTGACGGACGCCTTGAAGGAGGTCAACGAGTCGCAAATTGCATCGCGCGACTTGCAGGCCGAGTTCATGGCGGGTCGCAAGGTCGAATACCACGAATTGGTGTTCGCCATGGAGCGGGCTTCGGTTGCCCTGCAACTCACGATGCAGGTTCGCAACAAACTTCTGGAAGCGTATCAAACGATCGAGCGGATGCAGATCTAAATCTGCTCGGCGCTTTCTGAGTAGGCCTAACCCGACCCGCGGCGTCTGGATAACGCTATGGGTGGAATGCTATTAAGGCTGCGTGCCTGGTGGGAAACCGCGGACCGGACCACGAAGACGGTAACAATCGTCGGTGGTGGTCTGTTCGCCGCGCTTCTGGTGATCGTCTTTTACACTTCGAGCACGCCGAACATGGAAGTTCTCTTCCCTCGGCTCGAAGCCGCGGAGCAGGGACGCATCATCCAGAAGCTCCAAGAACTGAAGGTCCCGTATCAACAGGACTCGGACGGGAGCATTCTGGTGCCTGCGCATCAGGTGATGGAGACGCGAGCCAAACTCGCGGTCGATGGCATTCCGACTTCGGGCGCGCTCGGCAACGTTCGTCTCGACAGCATGGGCTTCACAGACCCGGCCGCGCTCCAAGACGAGAAACTGCGAGTCGCAAAGGAAGAGGAACTCGAAAAGACGATCAACTTCATGTCCGCGATCGCCTCGAGCAAGGTCCACATCACTCCCGGCACAGACTCTCCGTTTGCCGACCTCGCCGAGCCGCCGAGCGCGAGCGTCCTCATTCAGCTTCGTCCGGGCGTGACCAACGGAGCCGAGGTCGCTGAGACCATCGTTCACACCGTCACAGGCGCAGTCCAAGGTCTAAAGCCGGAGAACGTCTCGGTCTCCGATGCTGAGGGAACGCTGCTCTGGGACGGAACCAGCGATACGGACGGCGGGACAGGCATCGCAAGCAAGAAGCGCCAAGCGGAACTCGCCGAAGCGGCGCGACTCGAGCGCGAAATCCAAGCGATGATCGGTCGAGTCGTCGGATCGGGCAAGGCCACCGTCAGCGCGGTGGTCGAGATGAATTTCGACACAGAGAACGTGAGCGAAGTCGCGGAGAATCCTACGAAGAACGCCACGTCGAGCGCAACGGTTACTGAGTCTATGCAGGATGGATCGGCTCCACCTGCCGGCGGCGTCGCTTCTGCAGGCGGAGCGCCGGCAATCGCGGGTGGGGGCACGCCGGGATCGGGGAATTACCAACTTTCGCAAAGCCACGCCGTATTCGGCGGAACCAAGACCACCAGTCAGAGGATCGTCGCCCCTGGCAAGATCACGGCCGCGAGGGTCAGCATTCTGCTCGACCAGTCCGCCGCGCAGAGCGCGAAGCAGATTGAGCAGTACGCTTCCAATCTGATCGGCGCGGACGGCACGAATCCGGCCTTCAAGGTCGCTCTGGCCACCGCCGGATTCGACCAGACAGCGGCCGAAGAGACGAAGAAGCAACTCGCAAGCGCACAGTCCGGTCAACTCATGCAGCGGCTGATCTCTCTCATTCCCGTTCTCGCGCTCGTCGTCGTCGGCTTCCTGGTTGTGAAAGCGATCGCGAAGACAGCGAGCAACAATTCCAGCGTGCTCGTCGCCGCTGCCGCCCTGCCAGGCGGGCGCGGAGGATTCGCGCGAGTCTCGAACGTGGACGGCGGAGGGGTTCCGTCGGAAGCGATGTCGACCGCGATCGCACGACCGGCCGACGTTTCGGATGAACAAGCGTCCCACCAAGCGAGGGTCAAGCGGATTCGGCGCGCGATGGAACGCGAGGTCGCCGAAATCCCGGAGAAGTTCGACGCTGAATTGGAAGCGATTCTGTTGATGGCGGATGAACGCCCTGAATCCGTCGCGCTGCTCGTCAAGAGTTGGTTGCTGGAGGAAACGAGATAATGAGGCCGGATCCACACGCTGTCGGGAATCGCGCGAAGGCCGCCATCATGATGATGGTGCTCGGCCCCGACCTAAGCGCAAAAGTCATGCACTACCTCGACGAGGATCAGGTAGAGCAGATCACGCTTGAGATCGCCAGGCTCGACCGGATCACGCCCGAAACTCGAACGAAGGTCATCTCCGAATTCCACAACCTCGCGCTCGCGCAAGATTTCATCGCGGAGGGGGGGTCCGAGCAAGCGAGGAGGCTCGTGGAGGCAGCGTTTGGAAAGTCGCGGGCCGACGACATCATGGATCGCATCACGCATGCGCTTCAGGTCGTGCCCTTCGACTTCCTCAGGCGTGCAGATCCATCCCAATTAGCCACCTTTCTACAGGAAGAACACCCGCAAACGATCGCCCTGGTCCTCGCCTACCTTCCGGCCAACGTAGCGGCCATGGCGCTCAGCAACTTCCCCGGCGAGATGAGAGCCGAGATCGCCGAGCGGATCGCGATGATGGATCGGACTCCGCCCGACGTAATTCACCGTGTCGAACGCGTACTTCAGAAGAAGTTCTCGAACATTGCGCAGTCGGACATGGGCACCGTCGGCGGCGTAAAGGCGCTCGTCGACCTTCTCAATCGAGTCGACCGTGGCACGGAGCGCAAGATCCTCGAGGCGCTCAACCAAACGAATCCTGAACTCGCGAGCGAGGTCATGAACTTGATGTTCGTGTTCGAGGATATCGTCAACCTAGACGATCGGGCCGTCCAGCAGATTCTGAGGGAAGTCGAAGTGAAGGAACTCGCCCTCGCCTTGAAGGGAACGAGCCCGGAAGTGCAGTCGAAGATTTTCAACAACATGTCGGAGCGGGCCGCATCCATGGTGAAGGAAGACATGGAGTTCATGGGGCCGGTGAAGATGAAAAACGTCGAGGAGGCGCAACAGAAGATTGTGGCCGTAATCCGAAGGCTGGAAGAAGCGGGCGAGATTTCGATTGGCAGAGGAGACGAGGATGTTCTCATCTAAGTCGAACCGCATCGATCCCGAGTCGCTCAGTTGGCGCCCACTCTCGGAGCAACTCGAAGAGGCGACGGGCCCATCGCAGTCGAAGCGTCGGGAGTCCGGTCTCCGAAGCGCGCTTGAGTCGTACGAGAAGTTGAAAAAGCAAACCGAGGCCGATCGCATGAAGACCTTCGAGGAGGCTTACGCCGCTGGATACGCCGCCGGCTTCCCGCACGGTGTCCAACAGGCTCTTGAGCGCGAAGGACAACGCCTGGCCGATTTCGATCACCAACTTCGCGACCTCATCGGCAGAATCGAGTCCGCTGTCAGTCTTTGGTATCAGAAAGCCGAACTCAGTCTCGCCGATCTCGGCCTGGAGATCGCGAAGCGAATCGTCAACGAAGAACTCACGGTGCGGCCAACCGCGATTCTGACGATCGTGCGAGACGCTTTCGGTCATGTCGAGCATTCCGCCTTCGTCAAGATACGACTGAATCCGTTCGACCTCCACACATTGGAAGAGCACCGCGACGAACTACACACGCTCGCCGGTGGCATCTCGAACCTGGAAGTCGTGGGCGATGAGCAGCTGTCTCGCGGCTCCGTAATCGTCGAGAGCCAATTCGGCACCGTGGACGCAACCGTCGAAACGAAACTCGATCAACTTCGAAACGAGGCGGCTTGATGTTCGTGCCGCAGCCCACGTTCGCCAGACACCTCGACGCAGTCAATGCGCCGTCGCTCGTGCGCACCTACGGGCGTGTCAAGAAGGTGGTCGGGCTCGTCGTCGAATCGACGGGTCCTACGTGCCGCGTTGGAGACTTGGTCGCGATCAGCCACGGGGATGAACGCCAAGAAATCACGGCGGAGGTCGTCGGCTTCCGCGATAACACCGTCCTGATCATGCCGTTCGGCGAAACGAACGGCGTGCGCGTCGGCGCGATGGTGCGAAATCTCGGATCGGACCACACGGTCCCGTTCGGGAGCGCAGTTCTTGGCCGAGTCCTCGACGGCCTCGGCAGACCCATTGACGGCATGCCGCTACCGGACAATCTCCACCGCAGGGCGGCGTTCAACGTCCCCCCGAACCCACTCCGTAGGCAGATGATTCATCGCAGCCTCTCGCTTGGCGTTCGCGCGATCGACGCTCTCGCGACGATGGGAGTCGGTCAGAGAGTCGGCGTGTTTGCGGGCAGCGGTGTCGGAAAGAGCACTCTCCTCGGCATGGTTGCGCGGAACACGAGTGCGGATGTCAACGTGATCGCCCTTGTCGGTGAGCGTGGCCGCGAAGTGCGCGAGTTCATCGAGCACGATTTGGGACCGGAAGGCCTTGAGAGAAGCGTCGTCATCGTCGCGACAAGCGAGCAGCCTGCCCTCGTTCGAGTTAAGGCGGCGTTTACTGCGACGGCCATTGCGGAGGGCTTCCGCGACGAAGGTCGTGATGTGCTGCTCATGATGGACAGCGTGACAAGATTCGCGATGGCCCAACGCGAGATCGGCCTCGCGATCGGAGAACCGCCAAGCTCCAAAGGTTACACGCCGAGTGTCTTCGCGCTTCTTCCAAGACTGATGGAGCGCGCCGGCAACGCGGAGCGTGGCTCGATCTCCGCGATTTACACGATCCTAGTGGAGGGAGACGACACCACTGAGCCGATCGCGGACACAGTCCGCGCGATTCTCGACGGACACATTGTCCTGAGTAGGAAGCTGGCGAACGCCGGCCACTTCCCCGCCGTGGATGTACTCTCGTCGCTCAGCAGGGTAATGCCCCTGGTCACGTCCGAACAGGAACTCGCCGCATCGAACCGACTTCGGGAGTTGATCGCTGCGTACGGCGATGTCGAAGATCTCGTATCCATTGGCGCCTATCAAAAGGGATCGCGACCGGACGCCGACGAAGCGATCGAGAAGTGGGAAGTGATCAGGGGCTTCCTCCGCCAAGGCCGCAGCGACTGCACTGCACTCGCGGACTCCGTCGGGCGCCTGAGGGAGATCGTCGATGCGTAGGTTCTCTTTCCGACTCGAGAAGATCATGGAGTACCGAGATCTTCGTGAATCCTGGGCGAAGGACGCCTATCTCGCGGCCCGAAAGGCGCGATTCGACGCCGAGGCCGAACGAGCGAAGATCGTCGCGCGAAGGGAATTGGCCCTCCACTGTCATCCAAAGACGCTCGAAGACTCGATCAGCCTGGAACAGTTCGTCAGCAGGCTCGACATCGAAGTGGAAAATGCAAACTCGATCCTCTCGATTCTGCTACAGGAAGAGGAGCAGGCGAGGTGCGAGTGGGTCGAGGCGAAGATCGCCGCCGAGGCGCTTCACAAACTGCGCGAGCGCGCCTACGAAGAGTGGCAGATCGAACTGAACCGTGAAGAGCAGAAAGTGCTCGACGATTGGACTCAATCGAGGAGGTCGGCCTGATGAAGATCGCACCCCTGGGCCCGGATGGCATCCGCGCCCGCATCGCCGAGATCCGGAACCGCCTCGACGCAATCTCTCAGAGGCGAACGCACGCGCAATTCGATGCGGGCGGAAAGACGTTCGCTGAGTCGCTCGGGCGCTCGCCCGTCGCAGGAGTCGGCCTCGGACCGCTCGTGCCCTTCGATATGATCCCCTCGAATGGTGGAGTGACGAACTCCGCTCTCCGAAGTCTCGCAGATCAGGCAGCCGATGAGGCAGGAATCGATCGCGATCTGTTCGCAGCCCTCATCACAGCGGAGAGTGCGTGGAACCCGAATGCGGTTTCGCCGGCCGGTGCGAAAGGACTCACGCAGTTGATGCCCGGGACAGCTCTCTCTCTTGGCGTATCTGATCCTTTCGATCCGATGCAGAATCTCCGCGGGGGGGCGAAGTATCTCAGGCAGCAGATCGAGCGCTTTGGATCGGTCGAGCTCGCGCTGGCCGCCTACAATGCAGGACCAGGCGCGGTCAAGAAGTACGGCGGCATTCCTCCCTTTCCTGAAACTCAGAATTACGTCAAAAAGATCCTCGGAGGTCTCTCGCGATGAAACTCCTGACCATTGCGCTCAGCGCAGTCATCGTCATCGGGGCGCTGTTCATTGGCCTCGGGTACATCGGGATCGTGAACATCCCCGGAATCACGCCGCCAAAGCCGAAGAAGGTCGAAGACCTGTCTCCGATCGCAGAAGATGGCGACGGCGGCGTCGAGCGCAGCATCCGCCTCATCGCTTCTGCACTACCCCCTCCCCCGCCGGAAGAGGAATCTCCCACGGCGGCGCAGCCCGCCGAAGATGGAACGGACAGGCTCGCGAAGCTCTGGTCGTCCATGGACGCCGAGTCCGTGCTGCGAATCGTTGAGAAGTGGGACGCGGGTGATGCCTTAGCGGTACTCGTGAAGATGGACGACAAGAAACTCGCCGAACTGCTGCAGGCCATGAGCGAGAAGAACCCGGATCAAGCGGCTCGGATCAGTCAGGGGATCAAGTCCCTTGAACAGGGGGGGATCTAAGCGTCAGTGAAGTCTGTTGACAAGCTCCTTCGTCACAGCGACCTGATGCTCGCCGCAGGCGTGCTCGCGGTCGTGGTCATGCTGATCCTGCCGATCCCGCATTGGCTGCTCGATGCGATGCTCGTCATCAGCATCGGCGTTTCGATCGTCATCGCGCTCATCGCGACGAATGTCGATCACCCGCTGAAATTCAGCACATTCCCGTCCGTGCTGTTGCTCTCAACTCTCTTGCGCCTCGCCCTCAGCATCGCGGCGACGAAACTCATCCTTGGTGAAGGAAACGCCGGACACGTGATTCAAACGTTCGGCAACTTCGTCATGGGGGGTGACTTCATCGTAGGCCTCGTCGCCTTCCTCATCATCGTAATCGTTCAGTTCGTCGTCATTACGAACGGCGCGGGACGAGTTGCCGAAGTGGTCGCGCGGTTTACGCTCGACGCGATGCCTGGTAAGCAGATGTCCATTGACGCGGACCTCAACAGCGGCCTCATCACGGAAGCCGAGGCGAAGCAACGCAGGAAAGAGATCAAACAGGAAGCCGACTTCTACGGCGCGATGGACGGCGCGAGCAAGTTTGTCAAAGGCGACGCGATCGCATCGGTTCTCATCATCCTCGTCAACATCATCGGCGGCTTGATCCTCGGCTTCCTCCGCTCCGAAGGGTCCGTTATGGACATCCTTCAGCAATACGCTCTGCTGAGCGTGGGAGAGGGCCTGGTGAGCCAGATCCCCGCGCTCCTCGTCAGCACGAGCGCAGGCCTCATGGTGACGCGCTCCGGCCAGGACTCAGGCATGGGTAGCGCCGTGGCCGTACAAGTTCTGTCCCAGCCGAAGGCCCTGATGGGTGTCGCCGCTTCGCTGGCGGTTCTTGCGTTCATTCCCGGTTTCCCAACCGTGACCTTTCTCGCTCTCGCTGCGGGCGCCTTTGGTCTTTACAAGTTCTCCGAAACGAACTCGAAGTACATCGCTCACACAGCGCCGGCCGGAGGGGGGGTCGCCCATCCAGGCGAGCCGCAGCCATCACAGGCGGCCGCTCAGCCGCAGGGGCCAGAAGCGGTGATGCCGCTGCTGCACGTCGATCCGATCGAGCTTGAGATTGGCTACGGGCTCACCAAACTCGCTGATGCAAGGCAGGGCGGAGATTTGCCGACCCGCGTTGCCGGCGTGAGGCGGCAACTCGCGCTCGAACTTGGATTCGTCATGCCGAGCGTGAGAATTCGGGACAACGTGCAACTTGCTCCGAACGAGTACGTCATCCGAATCCGGGGAGAAGAAGTCGCGCGTTCGGAGGCATTCGTAGACAGTTGCCTCGCGATTGACAGCGGCGGCGTGCTCAATCCTGTGCTCGGAACGCAAACGAAGGACCCGGTCTTCGGCATAGATGCCCTCTGGATCGAAAAGAGCCAGAGAGAGGCCGCGGAACGAAGCGGATACACCGTTATCGAGCCGAGCGCCATGATCAGCACGCATCTGAGCGAAGTCGTGAAGTCCCATTCTGCGGAGTTGCTCAGCAGGCAGGACGTTCAAACTCTCCTCGACAACGTCAAGGAACTCGATTCGGCGGTCGTCGAAGAGTTGGTCCCAACAAAGATGACTGTGGGCGAAGTCCAGAAGGTGCTTCAGCACTTGCTCCGAGAACGCATTCCGATTCGCGACATGGTGACGGTACTCGAAACGCTCGCGGACTTCGCGGACCGAATCAAGGATCCCGACTCCCTCGGCGAACTCGTGCGAGCCTCAATTTCGCGCACGATTACGAGGCAGCACCTCGATGATAGTGGCAAGATCTACTGCATCACCCTCGATCCCGGGCTGGAACGAAGCCTCGCCGAAGCGCTCCAGCAAACCCCGTATGGATCGGTGCTTGCGATCGAGCCGGAACTCAGCCAAGCGATTTCGCGCGATGTCTCGTCAGCGGCCGCCAAGGCCCTCGCCGACAGCAAATCCGCGGTCGTGCTGTGCGGCAACTCCACCCGCTTGCCTTTGAAGCGACTTCTGGAGCGACATCAGGTGACCACGCCGGTTCTGGCGTTCAATGAGATATCGGCTTCTGCGGACGTCGAGTTCGTCGCTCAGATTCAACACGCCGCAATCGCGGCGTGATCAGATCATGTCGCGCAAGCGGCGTCGGCGTGCGATTTCTCGCAACTTGCGAATCGCCTGAATTTCGATCTGGCGCACGCGCTCGCGTGAAAGCCTGAGTTCGTCACCCACATCCCTCAGCAAGCCAACTTCTGCCTCTTCCAAACCCAAACGGATCTTGACCACTCGCCTCTCGCGTTCAGTTAGTTCTTCCAGCAGCTTCTCGAGCAATTGTGAGCGCTCGCTGTCGAGAACGCCCTCTTCCGGATCGATCGTCTGCTTCTCGCAGATCGATGACCGTAAAGACGCGCCGTCCATTCCCGCGCGGACTGACTCCAGCGATACCGCGTCTTGGAAGGACTGCAGGAGAAACAGGAATCGCTGCTGGGAGATCCCCAGCTCGTAGGCCAACTCGTTTGCCGTTGGATCCCGGCCCAGGTCGGCCGACATAGTTTCGCGAAGCCTCGCGAGCTTGCGGTGCAGGTCGGACACATGGGCGGGCAGTCGGATCGTTCGGGACTTGACGTCGATCGCGCGGCTGATCGTCTGCCGAATCCAGTGTGTCGCGTAGGTTGAGAAGCGGAAGCCCCGGTCGGGGTCGAATCTTTCGACCGCGCTCATCAGACCGATTGCCCCTTCTTGGACGAGGTCCTCGAAGGCTACGGCCCTGTGGCGGTACTGCTTCGCGATGTTCACGACCAGGCGCATGTTGGCCTCGACAAGCCGTTTCCTCGCCGCTTCGTCGCCTGACCTGGCCCGTCGCGAGAGTTCGCGCTCCTCTTCCGACGTCAGAAGCGGTGTCTGGGTAAGACGTGACAAATAGGATGGAATCCCGTCCGTCTGGTGGCTTTCAGCCTCCGCCGAGCCAATGGGCCTTTGCATCTAAGGTTCGCTTGGGCACAAACGGGCAACTCCCTCCGCCCGGTTGCACCACCACATTCGGTGTCGGCCAGCGCTTCCCTGCAAGCCGCCCATGACCACAGCAATTGGGATGCCAACTCCCCTGCCATCCCAAATCCGTGGCGCCCTCTCTCAGACGACCGCCGTCTCCTATCAAGACGCTCCGGGATGCGTCAGGGTTCTGTGAGCGAGCAGTAAACTGTCCTTGGCCGTGAACGAGAAGGACTTCGTCGAGCGTCGCCAGGCCGACTGGCAGAAGCTCCATGCCCTGATCGACATGGGGGAACACAACATCTCTCGCCTTTCCGGCAGGGACCTCCGCGACTTCGGCAGACTCTATCGGCGAGCCGCCCGCGATCTTGCCGTCGTTCGCACCCACTCGGGCAATCCAGGCCTCCGCGCCTACCTCAACGACCTGATTGGCCGCGGGCACGGCGTTCTCTACAAGCGGCCGGGGAAACCGCTCCTCCAGGCATTGACGGGGGCCGCCCTCGAGGCGGCCAGGGTCGTTCGGAGGAGGTGGCCTTTCGTCATGGCCGCTGTCTCTATTGGGGTGGTCGGGGCCATCTTTGCCAGGAACGCGGTCTCCATGGAGCCCTCGACCCTCGACGTCATCGTCCCGGGCGGCCTGAAAGGCTCCCTGGAGCAGTGGAAGACGCAGGAATTCGGTCCCGTCGACACAGAGCAAGCGCTTGCGATGACTGGGTTCTACATCTACAACAACACCCTCGTCGCCGTCCGCATCGTCGCTGGCAGCGTGACCCTCGGCGCCCTCACCGTGAATGACCTTCTGGAGAACGGAGCCGTGATGGGCGCCTTCTGGCATGAACTTTCCGGGACCCCGCGGCTCTCCCGCTTCCTCGTCAGCGTCTATCCCCACGGCGTCCCGGAGATATCCGGCATCTTCATTGCCAGCGCAGCCGGCCTTCTCGTCGGCTACACCTTCCTCAATCCCGGTCGCCGGACTCGAGTCCAGGCCTTTCGCTTGGTGGCTCGCGACGTCGCCCACCTCCTCGGCCTTGGAGTCGTCCTGATCTGGATCGCCGCTCCCATCGAGGCTTCGTTTAGTTTCAATGCAGCAGTGTCAGACCCTGGCCGCATCCTCGTTGGGACGACCCTGCTCTTTCTCCTGCTTGCCTACATCACGCTCGCCGGTCGGACGAACGCACCTCGGTGAAAAGTGAAACCCGGCTGACCGACCCTCTGGTATACTTCGCGCCCGCCGCCGTAACCTCTGGCTCAGACGGCCCAGGCGGCCTCACGTGAAACGAGATGAATATTAGTTCGACTTTGGCTTGTCCGCGCAGACGCTGCGCGGGGGTTGGGTCGGCGCGTGGGCGCCACGGCTGTCTTATGCAGGGAGGTATGGGGCGGTGTTCTGGCTGACGGCCGCTGCACTCGCAATCGCCGTCGCCGCGCACGCCTTCTCTAACCCTCTCTCGGCCGTGCTCGCGCGTCTTCGCGGTTGGCTTCGTTCGACGTCCGCGGTTGAACCCGTTCAGGTTGACCCTGGATGGACGGTGATTCCGGGTCGTGACGACTCATTCCGCGACTGGATTCACTCCGACGACTTTAAGCACCCCTCTGATCCAAACATCGAACCTTCCCTCGGCAGCCACCTTCTCATCGAGCTATACGGCTGCGAGCGACGCCAACTCGAACAGGAGTCCACCGTTCGCGCGGCAATGGAAGCCGCGGCGCACGCAAGCAACGCGACGGTCATCACGAGCGAGTTCCACGAGTTCAAACCGTACGGTGTCTCCGGCGCCGTAATCATCGCGGAATCCCACTTTACGATTCACACTTGGCCGGAGCACGGATACGCCGCCATCGATCTCTTCTACTGCAGTGAGTCGGTGCTGATCGACAAGGCGGTGGAGACTCTCCAGATCCGATTCCATCCCACACGGACTCGGTACTTGATTGTTCGGAGAGGCCTCCAGTCCGAAGTGAGCAGACCTTGATCTGAGGTCTCCGTTCCGCGCCGCAGCCGATAAGGACTGCGCCCGAAAGAATCAAAGGAGTCAGTACGAATCATGGCGTTTACGCAGCGAATGGGCATGTTCATCAGCGAGACACACACGACGGCCGCGGAGTGGTGCTTCACTGTCGAGAAGATGCTTTTCGAAGGGGTCACCAAGTATCAAGAAGTTCAGATCTGCGAGATCCCAAGATTCGGCAAAACTCTGTTTCTCGATTACAAGATCCAGAGCAGCATCTTAGACGAGTTCATCTTCCACGAGTGCATGACTCAACCGGCGATGTTTCTCCACCCGAATCCGAAGAGCGTCTTCGTTGCGGGTGGGGGTGAAGGAGCCACACTTCGCGAAGCATTGAGGCACCCTTCGGTCGAGCGCGCAGTTATGGTGGACATCGATGGCGAACTTATCGCGATGGTGAAGGAGCATATGCCGGAGTGGCACCAGGGCGCGTTCGATGATCCTCGCACGGAATTGGTGCACATGGACGCCCGCAAATACTTGAAGGAAACCGACGAGAAGTTCGACGTGATCTTGAGCGATCTGCCCGATCCTCTCGAAGGCGGGCCGGCTGTGTATCTATTTACCGAGGAGTACTTCGCGCTCTGCCGAGACCGCTTAACGGACGACGGAGTGTTCGCGATGCAAGCCGGGTGCGCCAACATCAACTACCCCGACTGCTTTGCGCCCTGCCTTCGCACAGTTCAGCAAGTCTTCCCAGAGACTCACGGATACTGGGCTATCATGACGACCTTTTTCCTGCCCTGGGGATTCGTGCTGGGCAGCAAGCAGCACAGCCCCCTCGATCTCACGGAGGCCGACCTCGAAGCACGCTTCGAGGAACGCGGAATCGTCAACCGCTATTACACTCCGCGCTTCCATCGGAGCGTATTCACTTTGCCGGATTACCTCGAAGAGGCGGTTCGAACGAAGGGCTACGTCATGACCGATGCGGCTCCATTCATTTGGACCGCGTAGGCGATTCGCCACCGCGAAACTTGGGGCGGTCGCGCGGATTTCGCTGACGCGACGTCCACACGGTGCTGCGACTCCCCCGACAGCCCACGGAGATGGGCGGCCGGGGGTTGTTCGCTAGCTTCCTCTCGCTCTGCGTCGTCTCCCGACCATCACCGAGAGCACGCCTGCGAGGACTGCAACGAGGCTCGCCGGCTCCGGCACGGCTGCGCACGAGGATTCGACCCAATTGAGATACGAACCAACCCGCACATCCCACCAAAGGGAGCCTTCGACGACCCGGGTGTAACCCACGTTCGTCTGGCTCGCCGAATGGACGCCGACCAGAAGCCACTGCCCGGACGATGGATCCTGCTGAACCGACGGCCCTCCGGAATCACCGCTGAGGAAGTGAGACTCGCCGGCATCGGGCGGCCATGCGCCGGGTGCCGGCGGAAGGAAGTCAAGGTCGCCTTCGAGCGAAACGTACCGGTAGTTCTTACCCGTCGCTGGATCGCCGATCTCCTTGATCGGCGTCGCGTCGATCGTATTCCGACCGTTCCGATACGTGCCGAATCCGGCGACGATGTCGTACTCCCTCGGAGCGCCGATCGTCCCCGTGTCACCGAAACCCTTCTGGATCACGCCGGGCGTCACAGGCGCCGCGGGAGTGGGCATGGTGAGCGCTGGGAGGGTCGTCAGGTCGTTGACCCGGACGCCGAGAAGCGCCAGGTCGACCCAGGTTCCTCCAGCGGGGTCGAACGGCCCCCGGAACATGAGCGGAGCGTTGTACTGCCACGGTCCTGCGCCGGTGCCGTTGCCGAATCCAACCTGCCAGCCATCTGTGCCGTGCCCGACAACGTGGTCCGCGGTCAGAACACACAGCCAGCCTCCAGGACCTGAGGCGTCCGGCTTCACGTCGATGACGGTTCCAGTGCCAAGACCGAAGCCGATGGCCCGGACCCGTACGGTTGCGTTGATGAGTCCCACCGGGACTCCGATGTCTCCAGGATGGCGTGCAATGGGCCACGCGCCGGAGACAAACGAAAAGGCCAACAATGCGAAGGGGATCCTTCGCAGTAGGAGTTCTCCTTTCATTGCTCCTCCTTGAGAACCAGTATAAATCGGCTTTTGGCGGATTTGAGAGACTTTTTTGGATGGGCGCGCGGAGCGGCCGACGGCCCCGCCTGAGGCAGGACTCCGGAGCAGTGGGTCGAAAGATGCCGAGTGCTTCGAACGCTCGCGAAGTTGGAGAAGATCGACGTTCGCTGGCTCTATGTCGCCCTGATCGGGTTCGTCGTCCTCGCTTACTTCAGCGCCGTCGAGCTGAAACTCCGCCCCAGCCCGGAGGCCGTGGGCTTCTTCAACGCCATCGAAAAGCTGGATGGCTCGAAGCCGGTGCTTCTACACTCAGATTGGGACCAAGGGACCGTCGCCGAACTCAGCGCGCAGTTCGAAAACACCGTCAGGCACTTGTTCGAGCGAGACCTCAAGTTCGTCCTCGCGTCCGGGATCGCGACCGGCATGCAGTTCGCGGAGCCGGTGGTGAACCGCCTCGCTGTCGAGTATGGAAAGGAATACGGACAGGATTGGGTGAGCATCGGGTTCAAGTTGCCCGACCCGAAAGGCATCTCCATCGAAGCCATCGCGAGGGACTTCCGATCGGTAGCACAGAAGGACATTCGGCTCGGGAAGCCGATGCAGGAGTTTCCGTGGCTTCGCCGCGTTCAGACCGCAGACGACTGGTCGCTGGTCATCAGCATCGCATACACGGAGTACCGAGAGTACATCACGTACTTCACAACTGAAGCGCGCGTACCTTACATTTGCGGAATATGCGCGATCTCTTCAACACCGCTCTATCCGTTCTTCAACGCAGGGAACATCAAGGGAATGCTGGTTGGGGTTCGGGGGGGGAGTGAATACGAACGCCGAAACAACCGATCCGGATTCGGCACGAAAATGCTCCTCGGCCAAACGGCGGGCCACCTCCTTCTCCTCGTCGGCATCGTGCTCGGGAATCTCGGACAGTGGGCCAGAAGGAGACTCGACAAGGCGGAGGCGCAGCGGTGATGGAGGCGATCGGCCCCTGGATGGCCGTCCTGTGCGTCTTGATGGTCCTCAGCCTCTTGTGGCGCGAGAACCCCGCCTATCGCCTCGCGGAGCATCTGATGATCGGCCTGACAGCCGGCTTCGCGTTTGCGACGACTTGGTTCCAATACCTGAAGCCGAAGTGGTTCGACCCCTGGGTCTCGAGTTTCGCTGATCGCAGCGTTACTGGGGTCTTCGGCGGCCTCTTCGTTCTATTGCTCGGCTTATGCTGGTACGGCCTCTATTTTCAGCGCACACGGTGGCTGATGCGAGTTGTGCTCGGAGCCGTCATCGGCGCGGGAGCAGGTCAAGCCATCCGCAACAACTTCACGCAGCAGATGCCCGTCATCACCGATTCCTTCCGTTCGCCCATCGTAATCCGCGAGGGAAGCGTCTTTCTGGGCGAGTCTTTTCGGAATGCGGTTTTCTTGATCGCTCTCATCAGCGTGCTCGTTTACTTCTTCTTCTCTTTCGATCACAAGCGAACGGTGCTGAGAGTTACCGGTAACATGGGGCGGATCTGGCTCATGGTTGGCTTCGGCGCCTATTTCGGCAACACGGTGATGACGAGAATGTCCGTGTTCATTGAGAGGATCTGGTTCGTCGTCGAGCAGTTCCAGAAGGCGATATTCCGATGAACACCGCTCACGAAGAGGCGCAGATCACGGTCCGAGCCCAGGGACCCGAAGCGCTCTACGCGATTCTGTCCCGGCATCACCGCGTGCGGCTCGAGGACTTCGAAGACGCTGCCACACCCCAGATTGAATTCGCTGTTGGGACTTGGCACCGACGCGCCCTGTTCGGCCATCCGAGAGTGGAAGGCCCGTATGGGCTGATCGAACTGATGGACAACAACCCCATCGTCTGCGCGGACGCGGCGTCGTGCCCAGGGCCTGCGGCGACGCTCGCGCTCATCGGCCTCGGCCCACTCGCGAGGGCGAGCCTGCTGACCCTGCCCGCGTCGGTCGAACTCAACTTCCAGAAGGGCGCGGAGGAAGTCCCCACGGCGCTCGAGATGCAGGGCGGATCGGTTGACGTCCGCATAGAAACGCGGCTCGACGCGCCGGTGACCGTCCTCACCGCCACGTGCCTGGCCCAAATCCCGGAGGCTATTTCCGAAGCAGACATCCACGACGTCTACTCGGAGTGCTACGACAGGTCTTTCTTCGTCCGGCGCGTCTCCGAGGAACGCGTGACGGACGGGCTGCTCGGCGCCCCCTTCGCGAACTACTGCCTACGAGTCACCGAGCAAGGACCTCAGCGGGCTGTCGAGGTCAAGGTGGCGGCTGACCCGGACGGAAAGGCCGGCAGCGCCCAACTGGTGCACCTCATGAACGTCATGGGGGGCTTCGAAGAAGGCCTCGGCCTATAACCTGGCTCGCCCCCAGTTGCGGCGTGAGCCGAATTCGTGGAAAGTACGTCTATAGAATGGCCGGCCAACCAGGTGTCGGACGGCCGACTGGAGTAGTACCGAGATGCGACCAGTCAACCCACAGCGCGGAAGTCTCGAAGCCCACTTCGGGAACCTCGTCGCCACCAGCCTGCGAGTCCAGGTCGGCGTCAACGACCCCACGCTCGAGGAGTACCTAACCACCCTGGTGGTCGGCTTCCTTCGTGCGGACGCTCCACCGGTTCGAATCGGAATGCCTCTGCTCCCTCAGGTCGTCAAGTTGGCGACGGACGCAGACGCGATCGACCCCTCGACTGGTCAGCGGGAGCGCGCAATCAGCCTCCATCAAGCCGTTGGTGATGCAGTCCTGTTCGTCGGCGGCATGTTCCCCAATCAGCTGAGCGGCAAGCGGTTGCGCAAACCGAAAATCAGGCGGGTTCCGATCGTCGACGAGGTCGAGTTGGCCCGATGCAGTTACCGCCGCGCCGGCGAACTCGCGCAGGCGGATGACTACGCGCGGGCAGGGCTCTTCCGGCGGCTCAGCCAGGGATTCGAGACGTTCATGTTCTCGCTGCAGATCGTCGGCGATGAAGTAAGGCTGCGCAAGCCCGCATAACCGACGCCGCAACCTCGCTCGGATCGGTATATTCGACTCGATGACTCTGAGCGAGGCCATGCACGTTCACATACCGACCCTCTCCCTGGACTCGACAGTTCGGGATGCGGTCGATAAGATGGACGTGTATCAGTTCCCCGCCCTCGTCCTCGTCGACGCTGATCGAATTCCGGTCGGCGTGCTCACGGAGGGAGACCTGTCGAGAGCGGTGAGCGCGAAGGGAGACGTAAGCGGCCTGCGCGACAGCAAGGCGCTCGACTTCGCGACGCGATCGCCGATCACGGCGCGCGGCGACATGGAGGTCTCCGAAGCGCTACACCTAATGCTCACGCGCGGCATCAGCCTGCTTCCCGTCCTCATCGAAGGAAAGCTCGGGGGCGTGGTCATGCGCGTGGACCTGATGCAGGCCCTTCTTACCGACTTGGCTTCGCCACTAACTTCGGAGTAAGAACAACGGGCAATGCACCGTGCGTTCCCTCCACTCGGAGGGTCAGCGTTCGGACTTTCGATACGTCGAGGGAAAACGGCTTCGGCGTTCCCTTCCCTATCTCCCCGCTCGACCAAAGTGCAACGCCGTCACCGAGAATTGTGAAGTTCGCCTTCGAGTCCGCGTCCGATGCATCGTCCAGAGCGACGGCGCCCGACATGGACTCATATCCGAGCGCAAAGCTGTACGTCGCTTCGGATTGCTGAGTCATCCCGAGTCCCGGCGACGGTTTTCCTCCGACGACGATCGTCCTTCCCGCGCCGGAGCGACTGATAGCGGGGGGGCTGAAGAACGGCTTCCAAGTCAGAGGGTCGATTGCATGAAGGAAAGTGTCCGCACACCTCGGAGTCGTCACGAGAATGGACGATGCCTGTGCGACCGAGTGGCCATAGGTGGTCGGAGTGACGGTGTAAGTGTACGTGACGTTCGGTTCCACGTCGACGTCGAGGAGGAAGGAGTCCGCCGTGTAAGCGACGAGGGCGCCGTTGCGGAACAAGTAGCAACCCGCTGTACGAAGCGTAGGATCTTGTTGGCGTTCGAACACGACAGCCGTCGGCGCTCCGGGCGTGAATGCGACGCGTACCGACTCGGCCGTTTGTTCGGTGCGCGATTCGGCGAACTGCACCCTCCAACTGGCCTCCCCCCCACCGGTCGGCTTGACGGTCAAACGCCAGAAGCCTCGATTCTGAGACACCTCGACGCCCCCCCCGGAAACACTCCCGGCGGGATTCATCCACTCTTTCTGCGACGCAGAGCGAGCGATGTATATGTCCAAACTGCGATTGACGTTCTTCACGTTGCCGCTGAGCTCTCGCTTCGCCGCGTTCCAGGTCGCTCCCATGGTTGCCGAGCCGCCTGCACCCAGGACTGCGTCCGTCGCGAGGACGTACGGCGCGTCCGCGGGCTTCCGAATGAGAACGCATCGAACACCCTCCGGTGGCACGTGCAGCGCGAACGTCCCTCCCGCGATTCCGAGATGCCGCACTGACAGCACATCAAACAGCGCATACACGGCGAGTGGATTGAGACCCAGTTCAGCAAAGGACGCCAACGCGGTTCGATACTTCTTCGACGGATTGATCACGACGGCGAATGAGTACTCAATCGCGCCGTCGCGCACGTGACAGATCGTGACCTCTGGCGGCTCGCTCCTGGGATACAAATCGAGGATGCGGATGTTCTCCGCGCCGGTGAGTCGGTCGAGCAGCTGCTGAAGGTCTGGCGTCAACGTGGGGCGCGAATTCGCAGGCAGTCGGCGGCCGTACGCCGCCGAAATCACCGCCCAGGCTTGCAGCATTTCAGGAGTCTTCAGCGACCCGTCTAGCGTCGCTTCACGGCCGACGGAACCCATGCTCTCGTAGAGGTGTCGAATGATCGCGAGCCACTCCGGGTTCTCGTGCATCGTCCAGGCGGGATAACTCGGCGACGAGAACTCCGGATACGGGACGTCGGACACCTCAAGCGTGTCGGTCAACTTCGTGAACTCCACTTTGATCGCGCCGCTGTCTCCCCCTGAATAGAGAGTGTAGAGCGGGCCCTCGAATTGAACCGCTCGCTTCAAATCTTCGAAAACGAGAGTGTCGCACGTGCTGCTCACAGCATCACCTGCCGCTAACTGGAAGACACGCTCGGAGTCCGGCGCAATGGTGCGTGCCGCTCGTGCCTTTCCCTTCAATCGGAATGACAGCACGATCTCCTGCGGCGGTCGCAAGATCACCGACTTCCGACCGGAGTCGTCGCGCACGTAGAGGTCGAACTTGCGGACACCGGCCGTAAGGCGAAAACGGCCGTCAGAAATCCTCTCCGTAGCGACGGAATACTGCTTCCCGCCGTACCAAGCGCTGACAGGATCGAACGGCAGCGACTGATCGGCAGTAACGAGAGTGGCGAGCAAGATTGAGATCATTTCGAATGCTTCGTACGTGAATCGGGAATCCACGAGTTTAACGTCCAGGCGACGGCCAGGGCGAGCAGAGTGCTTGCCGCGACATCCGAGGGCCAGTGAACTCCTCGGTAGATCCGCGACAACCCTACCCCCGCCGCCAATGTCAGCGCCGTCGCGCCGGCCAGCCACCGCGCCTTCCCTTGCAACGCAAGAGCCAACGCGAATGCGATCGCGAAAGCGCACACAGTGTGCCCGCTCGGAAAACTCCTCGTGTATATCTGCTCGTCGCTTGCGACAAGCGTCATCTCTAGATTGCTCGGGCGCGGCCTCGCGACCAAGTCCTTGAACAGGAGGTTGAGCAGTCCCGCTGCGGCCCACGACAGGATTGCGACGAGCGCTGCTCGCCTCGTTGATGACAGGAAAAACAGAGGAAGCAGAAGTGGAACGAGCACGTAATCGAGCCCGAGGAGGGTGAGGCCTGCAAAAAAGCGATCTGCCTCCGGCGAGTGCCAGCCCCGATTAATGGAGTCCAGAAGCCGCAGGTCGAGCTCCCAGATCCGTTCCATGGCCGCCGAGTCTACTCTCATCCCAGGCGCCTTCTGCGTAGGGTAAACACCCCGCGTGAGCCGGGAACTACTCGAGACATTTCCGAATCCGCGCCCGGGCAGGGAGTACACGATCGAGCATGTCGCTCCTGAGTTTACGAGCCTTTGCCCGAAAACCGGTCAGCCGGACTTCGCGACGATCACTCTCACGTACGCCCCTGCGGAACTTTGCGTGGAACTCAAATCGCTCAAGATGTACTACCACTCTTTTCGCAACAAGGGCATCTTCTACGAAGCCGTCGTGAACGAAATGCTCGACGACTTCGTCGCGGCGTTCGACCCTCTCTGGATCGAGGTGCGCGGCGAGTTCCACGTCCGGGGCGGCATCTCATCGGTCGTGGTCGCCCAGAGCAGCAGGGCCGAAGAGCCCCCTAACCGGTAGAATTCTCACCCGTGGTTTGGCTCCACACGCTTCCAGCGTTCCTGCTCTGGCTCGCCTACGCCTGGGCCATTCGCCGTCGGATGTACGGCTCGCGCTGGCTACGTTCGTGGCCTCGAGGCGCGCGCACCGCTGCGTCCATCGGAGCCGTTTTGCTGTCCCTCGCGGTCTTGGCGGTGGGCTGGCAAATCCTTGCCAGCCAGGAATGGGTCCGCCCCGAGGGACTGTCGCCTGGCGGTCTCGCCGTCATAACACTCATGGGGCTGGCGTTCGTCCACCTGCAGATGCTCGCGACTGCCCTTACGCTCTCTCTCGTCACGAACGCCGAAACCGGACTGCCTGCGGCGGCGTCGAATCATGGAACTATCGAATCGCGCAAAGAAGGAGGCGCCTAATGAAGTGGCTGTTGATCCCAATGCTGGGTCTCGCTATGATCGCCCCGGCCAACCTGACACAAACCTCAGATCCCTACAAAGTTGAACCGATTTTGACGATGCTCGAAGAGATCGACGTCGCGAATCAAATCCTTCCCCTCGTCATGGATCGGGAGCAGCTGAACAAGATGCTACTGCAGATCGAGAAGTGCAGGGGCAATGTGCTTGCTCAGGAGAAGAAGGAGGCGGACGCCCTCAAGCGGGCGGAAGCCGAGATCAAGAAGGCGCACGAGGAAGCTCTCAAAGGCATCGTCCCGAAGGACGAGTTTCTGACGAAAATGAACAAGATGTTCGCCGACTTCACGAACGACCGCAATGGCGTCAAACTCGCGAACGCGCTGCTGCTCCGAGACGCAATGAAGGAAATCCTCAACCCAGGGCAGATCAAGGCGGCCGTCGGAGTCGTGGACAAAGTCTACAACGAACAAACGCGGCAGTGGGAACCCGGTGACACGGAGCGAAAACTCATCTTCTTCGCGACCCAAGTCTTGATGAACGAAGACACCTATCAGTTCTTGGTCAAGTACAAGCGCAGCCTCTAAGCCTGCTCAAGAATGAACGGAACGAACCGGCAGTAGCGGCCGGTTCGTTCTGTCTTTTCGGCCGTCGCCCTCACGAGTTCCTGTTCGTTCCGCCCTCCGATCGGCGCCAGAACAAACCCACCAGGCTTCAAGAATCGCACCGCCCAGCTTGGGACCTCTGCGATCGCTGCGCTGAACACGACGCGGTCGAAGCCCCCCCCCACGACCGCAGTAGAGGCATCGCCTTGAATCACCCTTGCCTCACATCCCTCCCGATCGAGTGTCCTCTGCGACTCGGCCGCAAGACGTGGATTGATTTCGATCCCGACAGCCTCGCAACCCAAGTCTGACAGTAGCGCCAATAGATAGCCGGAACCGCTGCCCACCTCAAGCACTCGCATCCCCCGCTGAACGCGCAGTTCCTTCAACATGATTGCGATCATCGAAGGCTGCGAAATCGTGGAGCCTTCCGCTAGTTCGAGCGCGCCATCGTAGTACGCGTAATCCAGAAGTGATTCGGGAACGAACTCCTCGCGACGAACGGCCAAAAACGCCTTCTCCGTCTCTTCAGTCAGGAGGCCTTGGGACTTCAGTCGCGCGACCAACTCACGCCGCCGACCTTCGAACGATCCCTCCACATGTGGAGGATACACCTCCGGTTAGGCAGCGCTGCCGTCGTAGGTGTGCATCTGGCTTCTTCCCTTTCGCTTCGCTTCGTAGAGCGCTTCGTCCGCATAGGCGGTCAACTGGTCGGCCGTACAACCGGGAAAGCTCTCGGCGATGCCGATGCTCAACGTGTACGGCACCGGGTCCGTCTGTTCCCTCGAAGCCTCCAGAACGCGCTCTGAGATTCGGATCGCAGTAGGCAGGTCGGCGTCCACTAAGAGCGCCGCGAACTCGTCTCCGCCCAACCGGGCCAGGAAGTCCCCACTCCGAAGATTCGCCTTCAGCGACGAAGCGACCCTTCGCAGGACCGAATCCCCCTCGGAGTGCCCGTACCGGTCGTTGAGCCGCTTGAAGCGGTCCACGTCCATCATCAGGAGGGCCATCGGCCTGCCTGACTTCGAGAACGCCTCGACAGCCCTACGAAGCCTCTCTTGAAAGGCGCGGCGGTTTCCGAGCCCCGTGAGCGGGTCCGTAAGGGCGAGTTTCTCCAGCCGCCGGTTGGCGTCCAGCAGCTTGGCGTTGTCGGACTCCAGTTCGTGGAGGCAGGCCACGACCTGGGCGGCCGAGTCCACGAGCCGATCGTTCATCTCGTCGCTCCGCTTTAGCCTCGCCTCGAGGAGTTCCGCCCTTTCGTGCGTTCTGGCTACCAGAGCCGCGAGCGCCTCGTTCCGCCTTCTGATCGCAAGCGCAAGTTCTCGAACCGGCGATGGGGTCCAAGAAGGCAGTGACAGTCCGGAACTTGACTCATCACTCATGAGTTCCGACGCCAAAAGCTTGAGTGATCTGCGAAGGTTGCGCGTCGTCAACCAAGCGACGACGCAAAGCAGGACTGAGGCCGCAGAGATTAACGCTAACGTAATGGATTCGGTAGCCATCGCAATAAGGCTGTTGGCGCAGTTCCCCTATTCTTTCCATTATCGGCCCGAATCCCAGTTGGTCATCATCTCCGTTCTCAACAATTTCCGTAGAATTGCCGGATTCATGACGGGGTGCATCAAAACTTCCCATCGAATGCGGAAGATTTCAGTAGAAATCGCGCCTCTCGGTTCCGAACATCTAGGTTAGGCGCCCTCGCCAGGGCGCGGAGGGACTCAGAACATGCCGAGGTTTGCATACAACGCTGTCGATCCATCAGGACGATCCATGAAGGGCGTCCTGGAAGCGGAAAGCGAGGCGTTTGCTCTCCAGAAACTTCACGACCAGCAACTCCACGTAACGGACATTCGCGAGACGCGAGCCAAGGGCGAACCTCGAAGCGGCGGCCTCTTCAAGCCCAACAAGGCAAAGCTCAAGAACGTCGTGGTTTTCAGCCGCCAGTTCGCGACGATGGTGGACGCAGGAATCCCGATTCTCCGGTGCTTAGAGATTCTCAGCACGCAGACGAAGGACCCCGTCCTCAAGCAATCTGCGGCCGAGGTTGCAGGAGACGTGCGCGGAGGACTTACGTTGAATGAGTCGCTGGCCAAGCACCCGACCGTATTCAACAAACTCTATGTCAACATGATTCGCGCGGCCGAAGTTGGCGGCATCCTAGACATCATTCTGGAAAGGCTTGCAAGCTTCCTCGAATACGAACTGGAAGTTCGAGGCAAGATCAAGAGCGCCATGATGTACCCCGTCCTGGTGCTCTGCTTCTCGGTCCTCATGCTCTTCGCACTCTTTACGTTCGTCCTTCCGAAGTTCAAGGAGATCTTCAAGGGCATGGACGTGGAGATCCCGCCCGTCACCAACTTTCTGTTCAGCGTCGGCGACATCTTCCAAGCATATTGGTGGCTATTCCTGATCCTTGGCGCAGGGCTCTTCGTCGGGGTGCACATGTGGAAGCGAACGGAGAAGGGCGCTTATCAACTCGACTTCATGAAGTTGAAGTTTCCCATCGTTGGCGAACTCGTCCTCAAGATGTCGATTGCACGTTTCAGTCGAACCTTTGGCACCCTCATCTCCTCAGGCATTCCCATAATGCGCGCGCTGGAGATCGTCGGCGAGACTTCGGGCAACCGGGTCATCGTCGAGGCGATCGAGAACTGCCGCGTCTCCATTCGAGAGGGTCAGAAACTGAGCGCCCCGATGGCTACGAGCGGCCTCTTCCCGGCCATGGTTACGCACATGGTGGACATCGGCGAAGAGAGCGGCCGGCTCAGCGAGATGCTCGTGAAGGTCGGTGAGTTCTACGATGCTGAGGTCGAATCCACCGTCAAGGGACTCACTTCGATGATCGAGCCGATGCTCATCATCTTCATGGGAATCATCGTCGGATTCATTGCGATCTCCGTCATGACGCCCATCTTCAAACTCGTCAACTCGGTCAAGTAGGCCGAACGATTTTCGTCGTCCCGCCTCTGCGAACACGGATGTAGCATCGCAGAGGCGGATCTGAAGCGGCTAGGAAGGCCGCTTCGACAGGATCGCCGGAAGGAACCGGCGGTCGAATCAACGGAGGGATTAATGTCGAGCAGCGCTGACCGCGTGAACTACGCGGAGCATCTGGTCCAGGAGTACGTGCGCACGCGGGACACCGACGTCCGCGACAGAATCGTGCGTCTGCATACAGGCATGGTGGAGCGAATCGCGCGGCGATACGCCGGGCTCGAGCCCCATGAAGACCTCGTGCAGGCGGGATTCCTTGGGCTGCTGAATGCGCTGAATATGTTCGAGCCGCAGAAGGGCGTCAGGTTCAACACGTACGCGACGCACCTCGTAGCAGGCTCGATCAAGCACCACCTCCGAGACAAGACGAAGATCATTCGCGAGCCTGCCTGGCTTCAAGAAGTGCGGCATCGCGTGAACCGCACGGCTGCACAACTTCAGCAGGAGTTCGGCCGCGGCGCCTCCCCCGAGGAGATCGCCAATCGCACGGGTCTTCCCAAGGAAACCGTCGAAGAGGTGCTGTCCACGGATGATCTCTTCCGCGTTGCAAGCCTCACAGCCCCCCCCTCCTCGGAAGAAGACGATGGCGAGCAGTTCGACCTGGGCGACGATGGCAGGGATCAGATCTCCGTCGAAGACAGGTCCGTCCTCGAGAATGCGTTCCAGCAACTCCGCGACCTTGAGCGAACCGTGCTCGGCCTGTTCCACTTCGAGGACCTGAACCAAACCGAGATCGCCGCGCGGCTGGGAATCTCCGGGAACTACGTCTCACATGTCTTGCGCCAAGCCACGGCGAGGCTCCGCGCGATCTTTGCGAACGACGATCGAATCGGCCGGGCTCTCATGAAGTCGGAGGGAGATCCCCAAACCGACGTTTTGTGCGAAGAGACGGGCGCGTACATGGAGGCTTACCTTCTCGCCCGACTCGACGAGGAGTGCGCTCGGGCATCCTGCAACGATTCCGTCGTTGGATTTGTCCATGTTCGTTTCGACGGGCTTGACAGCCTGAGCACTTTCTACGGGCCCACGGCCGTGATGTCGTTCCTTGCAGACGCTGCCGAGTTCCTAAGGGCCGGCGTGCGCAGGCTCGACATGGTCGGCCGTCTCGGCTCCACCGGATTCGGCATCATCCTTCCGGGCGCTGGAGAGTCCGTGGCATCCGTGCGAGAGCGCCTCGCGAGCCGCCTCACAGCGTGGGTCAGAAGGTCTGTCGGCTCGAGCAACTCCGTGAGAGTCATGATCGGAGACGCGTACTATCCGGCAAACGGACGCAACGCCAAGCGAATCGTCGAGTCGATCCACCTGGAACGGCTCGACGAGAAGAAGGCGGCGTAAACGACGCTCCGCTCCCGGTATGCTCCGCGTGTGACTCGTCTCACGCACATGGTCGACTGCGCCGGTTGAGCGAGCAAGCTGGGGTCATCCCAACTCGCGGAGGTTCTGCGAGCATTGCCGAACGTCGCTCACCCTGACCTGCTCGTCGGGTTCGATACCTCCGACGATGCGGGAGTTTTTCGCGTCTCTGACCATGTCGCCATCGTGCAGACGATGGACTTTTTCACACCCATCGTCGACGAGCCGTATGCCTATGGATCGATCGCGGCCGCGAATGCGCTGAGCGACGTGTATGCGATGGGAGGCAAACCGATCACCGCAATGAACATCGCCTGCTTCGATCCGGAGATGGCCCCACCTCAGGTTTGGGCCGACATCCTCCGGGGGATGGCTGACAAGTGCGAAGAAGCGGGAGCAGTCCTCGTGGGCGGCCACACGGTCGAAGACAAGCAGCCAAAGTTCGGATTAAGCGTGACGGGCATCGTCGACCCTGACACCGTGTTCGACAATCGCAATGCGAAAGAGGGAGATCGCGTCTACCTCACCAAGCCGCTCGGCATGGGCATCGCTACCACCGCAGCCAAATTCGACGACCCGGTCGTGAAAGAAGGCGGAGAGGAAAGCGCATACGCGACGGCCGTGAGGTTTATGGCGGAACTGAATCGAATCGGTGCGGAATTCGCCCACTCTGTCCACTCGCGCTGCGCGACGGACATCACCGGATTCGGACTCGCGGGCCACCTCTTCAACATCGCGCGCGCATCGAGCGTCACGATTCGGATCTATCACGACCAACTTCCGCTGCTGCCCAACATCGAGCAATTGATTGAGGCTGGGAACGTGCCTGCCGGAGCGAGGAAGAACGCGGCGCATCTCGGCGACGCGCTGCATTTCTCGGATTCGGTTCCCACGTGGATGCGAACTTTGGTAACCGACCCTCAGACGAGCGGCGGACTCGCTGTCTTTAGCAAGGAGGAGACGGAGGAGTATCCGCTCATTGGATCTGTCGAGGCGGGCCCACCTCGAATCGTCGTGGATTGACGCCACCCGCCAGTACATGAGTGGTCAGCCGCTGCTTTCTTCGATTAGCCTCGAACAAAGAAAGTGCGCCCCTGCAACATGCCGCAGCAGGGGCGCACGAACTGTCGATTGATATCCTACGACTTGCGACGTCTCGAGGCTAGCCATGCGAGGCCGATGCCGAGGCCGAGTAGGCTTGTCGGCTCCGGCACGATTCCGGGCGCCCAGGCAGCGGCCGAAAACGTGCCACTTCCTGTAAACGGCGATGCGATCGTGCCGACCTGAGTTCCGCTCGAAAGGTCGAACACATAGAAATTCGCCTGCGTAGTGTTTGGTCCGTCCGTAACGAAATACGCGCGGCCTCCACCGACCGCAAGTCCATCGATGTCCGTTTCGCCTGCCGGGTACCCGGCGATAAACGTCTCCGATCCGCCAACGTAGTCGATAGAGTACAGGCCGCGGCCGGTCGATGGCGTGTCGGTCAGACCGTACAACTTCGCAGTGTCGGGATCGTAGTCGAGCCCTCCGAAGTCGTACGTCGAGGCGTACGTGTATACAAGCGAGGCGACTCCGGTCGAAGGGTCAATCTCATACACAGCCTCCGTCGAGATATTTCGGGTCCCCAGCAGCTTCCCGGTAGTCGGGTTGTAGCCGAGGCCAACGAAGTTGACGGTGGCGCTGTTGTAGGTCATTGCGACCGAATTGATGGTCGGCGAACCGCCGAGCAAGTCGGAATATGTCGCGCTGTACAAAGTGGAACCGTTGTTCCAGTACAGGATTGAATTGACGTTGTCGGCAGCCATTCCCCAGGGCTTAGCAGTCGAGCCTGAATTCGCATACAGCGGGCTTGCGACGCCCGTGGTCACGTCAATGGCGTAGATGGTCGCTGTTCCGGACTGGTCGTTACCCACGATCAGTTGTGCGGATGCACCGCCGGGAATCAGCGCCAGTGCGATAAGCGCTACTTGCGATCTCATTGTCCAAACCTCCTTTCGTTCATCCACAAGATCGGTGGATCTTTACACTCGAGACGATACTACAGGTATGTGGGTAGTTAGCGTACCGGCCAAAGTACCAGGTTTGCCAGCCAGCTTACGTGGCGACTCCAGACCGAGCCCTGACTCGTTGGATCTTCTCCTCGAAGATTCGCGCCTGCTTCTCGTCGAGCCCGCTTGGTTCGCCAGCCAGGAGACGCGAAAGCGCGGCGCACTCGGTTCGAGAGAACGTGACGCTGTTCAGCCAGTGCTCTTCGAAAGCCTCATACGCAAGGGGAGAAACCGCGCTTGCGCACTTCGCCATCGCGTTTGCGTACTCCCGAATCTCATACTGCGCATGGGGGTCCATTCTCAGTCGCAAAAACCTGAAGAGATTGTGAAGATCGATCTGCCAGTACCACTCGGTGTAGAGCGACAGAGGCAGGTTCATGCGCGCGAGTTCTCGTGCGATCCCTCGCTCGAGCATCGTTTCGTAATGCTTATAGATCGCCGCCTGCTCGGTGGACAGGTTTTCCAGCAACCCCTGCGCTTCTTCCGGAGACACCGACTCATCGGATCGGCCTTGTTTGTTCGACTTGCTCTGAAGCCGAATCTGCTCCGGTTCCGGCAGATAGAACTCGTCCTGCATCACGCTGTATCGGCCGCTGATCTCGTTAAGCCGGGCAGTTCTGTGGCGGACCCACTGACGCGCGACGAAGATCGGCATCTTGCAGTGAAAGGTGAGGATCACCTGCTCGAACGGACTCGTGTGTTCATTCCGCATGAGGTAATGGATAAGGCCCCGATCTTCGCGTACCGTTCGAGTTCCGGCTCCGTAACTCACCCTGGCGGCCTGAACGATGCGGGCGTCACCTCCGAGGTAGTCCACAAGCCGTACGAAGCCCTTGTCCAGAACTCGGATTTCCTGATCGAGCAGCGCTTCCGCCGCATCCACAATCTCGCGCGCCATGACCGGGCGGTATTACCCGATTATCCGATGTGCGAGAAGTCGCCGTAAACCGGCAGGTACAGCATCCAATCCTCCCGGCTCTGAGCCCGCAGGTACTCCGGCAACGAGATGTACGGGATGTACTTAGGCCGCGAAGGCCGGCGCCTCAGCTTCATGTTCGTCTTCTGGAGAGGCGTGTCTGCCTTTTTGAGGTTGCACCTTCGACAGCAGGCTACGACGTTTTCCCACGTGTGGCCCCCGCCCATCCTCCGAGGAATCACGTGATCGATCGTCAGGTCCTTGCCCGAGAAACCACAGTACTGGCAAGTGAAGTTGTCACGGGCCAAAACGCTGTGCCGAGTGAGGCGCAACTGCGGAAGAGGCCGTTTGACCGAATACCTCAACCGCAAGACGCTCGGGGCGTGAAGGGTGTTGGAGCCCGTCCTGACGATGTGCCCGTTCCGATGCAAGACTTCCGCCTTTCCCTTGAGCATAAGCGACATCGCTCGAACCATGCTGCACACGTTCAGCGGTTCGTAATTGTTGTTGAGCAACAAGACGTCGTGTCTCATCCTTCAATTGATCCAAAGTTAAAGCAAGAGGCCCGACACTTGGCATGGTCGGGCCGCTTCGCAGAGACGCGCAATACGCCGTCTCACACGGGCGCCGGCCATGTAGAACCAGCTGCCGGTGCTCCAGCGAACGACCCAACTTGCTTTCATGCGGACAAGCATGATGACGGATAAGATACCGGTTTTGGCACCGGATGTGGGGCAGCTGCCTCAGGAGGCGGGCTGGTCGCCCTCTCGGGCCTTCCCTCCGAAAGCCTCTCCCAGCCACTTTACGAGGAGAAGCAGGACCCCGACCGTGATGCAGGCATCCGCCAGGTTGAACACGTGGATGATCTTGATGTCCACGAAGTCGGTCACCCTCCCCGAGTTCGCGACCCGGTCGATAAGATTGCCCAGGGCGCCCGCGCAAACGAACACCATGGCGGCACGGAACGACCGCTCCCTCGCCGGCGCCCTCATGTAACTCACGGTCACGGCGATAGCCACGAGCAGAGCCACGGGCGAGAGCCAGAGCCCCAAATTGCGCAGCATTCCGAAAGCGACCCCCGTGTTGTACACGAGCGTGAACTCGATCGCGCCCGGAATCAGCGCGACCGTCTGGCCCTCAGCGAGCGCCGTGCGCGCCCAGTACTTCGAGAGTTGATCGAGTCCGAGTAGCAGGCCGACCCAAAAGAAGTAGCTCCATCTCACAGCCCCAGCACCTTGCGATCCCGCTCGCTCAACGCGACGCCGTTTACCAGGGCGACGTCAGGGCGCCTCAATCGGCTCCGCTCACACTTTAAGAAGTCCGAAACTTGGAATTCGTACGACTCGACTTCGCCTCCTCCCAGTTCAACCCAACTCACGCGAAGGAGCGTCGGTAGATCTTCTCCGAAAGACTGGAGCAGAGAAACCAGATCCTCCGGTCCCTTCACTCTCACGTAAATGTCCTGTGAGTCCTTCGTGTCCGATTCCGCTTTCCACTTCTCCATCTCCGCATACAAGCGATCTTTGAAGTCGAGGAATCGCGAGAAGCGATCGAGCAGAACGGGATCGTGCTCCGACATCCGCTTCGGCTCGATGACTTCCAGGAACACCGTCGGGTGTCTCTGCTGGAGTGGGATTCTTTCGTAGACTTCCTCCGCCGTGTGCGAAAGCACCGGGGCGATCAGTCTTGTGAGCACCAAGAGGATCTCGTGGCAGGCCGCTTGCGCGCTCCTCCGCGAAGGCCAGTCTGCGCCGTCGCAGTACATCCGGTCTTTGATGACATCGAGATAGAAGGCGCTGAGTTCGCGCGCGCAGAAGTCGTGGACGCGGCTCATCGCAGCGCTAAAATCGTACTCGTCGAAGTCCCTGCACGCGTCCGCTTCGAGAATTCGCGTTTTCGCGATCGCCCATCGGTCGACGTCCAGGATCGCCTCGAAGCCGCCGTTCGGATCGAAGTCGCTGAGGTTCGCGAGTAGGAACCTCAGGGTATTGCGAATTCGCCGATACTCATCGCTCACTTGGCGAAGAATCTGCTCGCCGAAACTCACGTCACGACTGTAATCCACGCTTCCCGCCCACAGCCGCAAGATGTCTGCGCCGTATCGGTTCGCAGCGTCCACCGGCTCGATGACGTTGCCCTTCGACTTGGACATCTTCTCGCCGATCTCGTCCACGAGCCAGCCGTGAGTCACGACCTGCCGATAAGGAGCGGATCCCTTTATCGCGATCGCTGTGAGCAGGCTGCTGTTGAACCACCCGCGATGCTGATCGCTCCCTTCAAGATACAAGTCGCTCGGCCACTCCAGGTCCTCCCAGCCCATGTAGTTGTCGCTGAGCACAGCAAGATGGGTAACGCCGCTCTCGAACCAAACGTCGAGCGTGTCCGTCTCCTTCCGAAATTCCGTTTCTCCCGTCTCTGGATGCGCGTAGCCGGGGGGGATGATCTCTTTGACGCTCGCCTCGAACCACGCGTCGGATCCGCCCTGCTCCACAATTTTCGCAACCCGTTCGATGATCTCAGGATCGAAACACGGCTTGTTCGAAGGGACGCCGTAGAGAATCGGTATCCCGACTCCCCACGTTCTTTGCCGGGACACGCACCAATCCGGCCGGCCTTCCACCATTGAGGAGATGCGCGCCTCGCCAGCCTTCGGGAACCACTTCACGCCCCGAATCGCTTCCAACGCGCGCTCCTTCAGGTTGTCGTGAGAGAGGTTGATGAACCACTGCTCCGTCGCCCGAAAGATGACCGGACTCTTGTCGCGCTCGCTGTGCGGATAACTGTGCACGTAATCGTATGCGAGCAGCAGATTCCCCTCTTCCTGAAGCCGCTTCGGTACCGCTTCGTCGGCCTCGTTGATGTGCAGGCCGGCGAATTCGAACGCCTCCGCAGTAAAGTGCCCCCCCTCGCCCACCGGACATAGGATTGGCAGGCCGTATTCTTTGCCCGTGTAGAAGTCTTCGGCTCCGTGGCCGGGAGCGGTGTGCACGACCCCAGTGCCTTCTTCGGTGTTGACGTAGTCCGCGAGCACCACGATCGAGTCTCTGTCGAAAATGGGATGCTTGAACGCGACTCCGAGAAGGTCGCGACCCATGTGCCGCCCAACCGCTTGCACATTGGACCAACCCAACTGCTCCGACACTTTCGAAACTAGGTCGCTCAGAAGAAGATAGTGATCGCCATCGTGCTCGACAACGGAGTATTCCAGTTCAGGATGAAAGGCGACTGCTAAGTTCGCGGGAATCGTCCACGGCGTCGTCGTCCAGATCACGGTGTACAAAGGCGAAAGGCCATCGAACACTCCGTTCGGATCCGATCGCAGCGGAAATCGCACGAAGATCGCGCGCGAGGTGCGCTCTTCGTACACGAGTTCTGTGTCCGCAAGCGCGGTCTTGCTCTTGATAGACCAGTGCGTCGGCCGGAGGTCTTTGTAAACGTAACCTTCCTCAGCCAGTTTGCCGAACGCGCGAACTACGGAAGCCTCGAACCCGTAATGCAGCGTCGCATAGGAGCGACCCCAGTCGCCGAACACCCCGAGCCTCTGAAACTGTTCGGTTTGAATCCTTATGTACTCTTCGGCGTGCTTTCTGCATGCCTTCCGCATCTCTGCAGGACTGATGTTCGTTCCCAGCTTCGCCGCAACGGCAAGCTCGATCGGCAGGCCGTGTGTGTCGTATCCCGGAACGTACGGAGAGTGAAGCCCTCGCAGGGTCTTGTATTTGACCACGAAGTCTTTGAGGGCCTTATTGCGCGCAGTTCCCGTGTGCACGGGCGAGTTCGTATAGGGGGGGCCATCGTGAAGGATGAACTTCGGTCGGCCTCGCCGTGCATCTTGGATCACCTTGTACACGTCCATCTCCGCCCACTTTCTCTGCAGTTCGGGCTCACGGACGGGCAAGTCTGCCTTCATCGGAATCGTGAAGTCTGGATTCGGCAGGTTAAGGGTCTCGCGGAGATTCACGGGAAGGCGGAGTTTACCTTTCGGAGTGCTTCTCAACATGGCGGTAACATCGTTGATTCGCGGTTGCGATGGACAACGACAACACGGAGATAACAGAAATCCGGCGGCTCATCGATGAGGTGGATGAGGAACTCCTCCGCATCCTGAACCGACGCGCGGAACTGGCCATCCGAGCGGGAGAGTTGAAGCGACGCGACGATCGCCCCTACTACACTCCGGAACGGGAGCGCGAGGTCTTCGACCGCCTCGCCAAGATCAGCGGGGGTCCTCTCCAAAGGCGGCAGATCGAGGCGATCTTCCGCGAAGTCATCTCGGTCGCCAGGAGCCTTGAGAAGACGCTCGAGATCGGATACTGGGGCCCCGTCGGGACATTCACCCACCTCGCCGCCCTCAAGCAGTTCGGCCGCGAAGCCAACTTCAACCCTCTGGACAGCATCGAGGAGGTCTTCCGGGCCGTCGAGCAGTCCCAAGCGGACTACGGAGTCGTGCCCGTCGAGAACAGCCTGGTAGGTGTGGTCCCCGAGACCCTCGACATGTTCGCCCGGACGAACGTGAGGATTTGCGCCGAGGTGTACGTGGACATCGCGCACCACCTACTCACCGACTGCGAAAACCTCGACGCGATCGAGAGGGTGTACGCGGGCCCTCAGCCAGCCGCTCAGTGCCGCCGATGGCTGCGGACGAACCTGCCGAGAGCCGAGGTCGTCGAAGTTGTTCCGACAGCCAAAGCCGCCGAACGCGCGAAGGCGGACCCGTCCGGAGCTTCGATCGGGACGAAACTCGCCGCGGAGAACGTTGGCATCGGGGTTCTTCATGAGCACATCGAGGACAACCCGCACAACAGGACCCGATTCCTCGTCGTGGGCTACAACGAGCCCGCACCCACGGGCAGGGATCGTTGTTCCCTGATGTTCATTCTCCGCAACCGACCGGGCGAACTTTATCGCGCTCTTGGCGCTTTCGACCGATACGACGTCAACCTCACGATGATCGAAAGCCGACCCGCGCAGAGGGCCGGATTCGAGTACATCTTCTACTGCGATTGCCAGGGGCACCACACGGACCACCTGGTCGCCAAGGCGATCGAGACGCTTCGCGCCTCCGCCCTGGAGTGCGTGATCCTCGGCAGTTATCCCGAAGCAGCCGACGCCCCATCTCCCGCCTGACCAGTCCGCCTTGGCTTCAACGCGCCGCCGAACCGCCTCGTCCCCCGGGGTACAAACCGCCCGTGCTCCTCTGTCCTGCCATCGCCGCAGTGACCTTCGCGGAAGTGATCGCCGCGCATGCGAAGTTGGTGGATTGCGCTGTGTCGATCTCGGTCCTGGCGAAAACGTCGAGCGGCTCCACGTCGTTCGGGGCGTCCGTTTGGCGCACGCCGGACGGTCGCTTCGCTATGGACGTGAGGCTCGCAGGGTGGAAGCCCTCGGAGCCGCCCACCTGGAAGTTCGTCGGCAAGCCCGGGAGCCTTATCATCTTCCAGCCCAGCACGAACCGCTATCGCTCGCTCGTCGCGAACTCCGACGTAGGGGCTCTGGGACTCCTGCAGGGCGCAGAATCCGTCCTCGATCCGGTCGTCACCCTGTTTCTTGAGCCGGCTACGGGTTTGCCGCGGTTGATCGCCGGCGTCGGAAGTCCCCAGATGCGCTTTATCGGCACCGCGCAGGGCGAACTCGTCTTTCGCGGCCAAACCGCGGGACAAGGAAGTCCGACGACTCTTACGATCCGCGCCTCCTCGAAAACGAAACTCGCATCGCGAATCACCTTGGAATCGGCTGACTCGCAAATGGATTGGTTCATCAATCCTTCGGCAACGTCGAGCAAGTCGGCTGTCGCCTTTACTCTCCCCCCCGCTGCGAAGCGCGTGACCAATTTCGGGCCCGACGCGCGCCCGATCACCTACCGCGGCCGCGCCCTCGAATTGATCCGAAACTCGCAAGCGAAGTACGCGGATCTCTCGTCGCTCCACTTCGAAACCAGGAGTTTCTTGTTCGCTTCCGGTTCGGAGAGCCGAAGGCGCTCGACCTGCCACTTCGAAACGAACGGAAGGGTGCTCGTTCGCGGCACCTCCCCGTCCGGTCAAGAGTTCGAGTACGTGTGGGAGCGCGACAAGTTAACGGTCGTCCTCCATGCGGCCAAGTTGGTGCGAACCGGCGCGTGCCCAAGGCATCGACTTCTCCAGATGTTGGCTGCGACCGGTGTCGAGATTGATCCCTTCCTCGCCCAACTCGTTCGCGATGGCGACCCCTGGGTGCAACTGCTCCTCGACGGCGGAACCGTAGATTCATCCGCGCGAGGGACGAATGCGCTTCTCACGATCACGACGACGTCCGGCCTGGTTCTCAGAGTTACGCTCGACAGCGACGGCCTCATCACGCGCATCGAGCGCTCTTCCGAGGCATCCTCTTTCGCCGAGACCGTGCTCATCGAATACTCGCGCGCCGCGATTCCGGACTCGGAATGGCGAATTCAAATCCCGCCGAATTACGAAGTCAAACCTCTCTCAGGGAATTGAATCACATGCTCCGCGCGAGTCCGCCGTCCACGAGGATGCTCTCGCCAGTCACGTAAGAGGCTCGGTCGGAGCAAAGGAAAGCGACGACGTCGGAGATCTCGTGGGGCTGCGCCAATCGGCGCGCCGGAATCTCACGACTCATCTTTTCAAAATAGCTCGCATGCGAGTCGCCCGTCTTCTCGGACCAGACTCTTGCAAGATGCATCTGACGATCCGTGTGCGTGTGCCCGGGCAGCACGCTATTCACGGTGATGCCGTGAGGCGCGAGGAGATCGGACTGCAAGCGGGTGAGCGCTCTCAAACCCATCCGAAGCGTCGTCGAGATTGCCAACATCTCGTTGGGATCGAACGCGACGACGGAAGAGATGTGCACGATTCGCCCCCACCCGGATCGCTTCATTCCGTCCGCAACGAGATTCGTCAGCCGAACCGCCGTTAGCAGAGTCGCCTCGAATCCCGCGTGCCATTTCGAATCGTCGATCTCATTCAGCACCCCGGTCGGAGGACCGCCCGTATTCGTGATCAGGATGTCGGGCACGCCGAGGTTCTCACAGGTGGCCTCATGCCACTTGCTCAATGCGGACGGATCAGTCACGTCGCACCGAGTCCACAGAATTCGGGCCTGCGGGCAATCAGAGGAGAGTTCGTCGGCTGCGCGTCGCAAGGAGTCTTCGTTCCTCCCGCAGAGGGAAACGGCCGCCCCCTCCAAAAGAAGCGCTCGGGCGCATGCGAGCCCAATGCCCTTCGACGACGCGGCCACCATGGCCGTCCTCCCGGAAACTCCCAGATCCACGACCCAAAGATAGCCCATCAGGCACGGATTGGGAATGCGCGGCCCTTTCTGTGGGTTCTGCAGTTACGGTCGACCACCCTCAGGCGGCCTGGACTGCTGGATCGGGTGGAACGGGGAAAAGAAAAGTGGTGCCGCAGGCCGGAATCGAACCGGCGACACATGGATTTTCAGTCCATTGCTCTACCAACTGAGCTACCGCGGCAACCTGGCAATCCCGACCGGATTCACCTCACAGGCTTCCTATGGCGCGGACGACGGGACTTGAACCCGCGACCTCCGGCGTGACAGGCCGGCGCTCTAACCGAACTGAGCTACGCCCGCGCGAACCCTTCGGGAGGGCCCGCGATTATAGCAAACGGCCAGAAACACCCGCAAGGCGACCCAACGGTATCATCGGCGGCCGGTTTCCCGCCCACTGAACTTGTCCGAAAACGAACCCGCGAATCCGACTCGATCGTTGCCTGTTTTGACGCAGGCGGCGATTCTGCGCATCTACTATCCCCTCGCAGCATCCTGGCTGCTCATGGCCATCGAGGCGCCGGTCGCGGTCGCAATCATCTCTCGATTGCCGGAGGCGACCATTGCGACCGCCGGCTTCCTGATCCTCGGCAGCCTCGCCCTCTGGATCGAGAGCCCGGTCATAGACTTGCTGGCGACCTCGACCACGCTCTCGACTTCGCGCGAGCGGTTCTGTCGAATCCGCAAATTCACCCTTCTGTTGATCGCGATCGTTACCGCGGCCCACGCGATCTGCGCTTTCGGCCCTGTCTATCGGTGGATCACTCTCGGAGTTCTCGGTGTGAGCCGGGAGATTTCGGACGCCGTGCATCCGGGCATGGTGATCATGATTCCCTGGAGCGGCTGCATCGGCTGGCGCAGGTTCCTTCAAGGCGTGTTGATACGCAATGGCTACACGAAGGCGGTCGGCGTCGGAACGGCGGTGCGGGCGACCACCATGATCGCGGTGGGAGTCCTCCTCTACCAGTTCACGCAGATGCCCAGCATTCAAGTGGTTGCCTGGGCGCTCGTCTCTTCCGTGGCGACGGAGGCGGCGTTCGTCCACTTCGCCGCGCACAAACTCGCGATTCCGAGCCTGCCCAAGATTTCCTCTGCGCCTCTCGGTTTTCGAGACCTATCGAAGTTCCACTTGCCGTTGAGCGCAACGACGATGATCACGCTCACCTCGCCCCCAATCATCGCGGGATTTCTTGCGCGGACCGCCGACTCCGTAGCGGGAATGGCCGCGTGGCAAGTCGCGACCACGGTGCTCTTTCTGCATCGAACCGTCGTCTTCGCGCTTCCTGAAGTGGTGATCTACTTACAGAAGGACGAGCATACGCGAGGTGAACTGAGGCGGTTTTGCCTGACCGTTGGCGCGGTCGCGTCCCTGACAGCGCTCCTGGTCTCTGTCTCCGGTCTGGGTGAGTGGATCTTTCGAGAACTCCTCGGTGCGGAGGCAGGAATTGCGAGCCTCGCCGTCATCGGCCTGGCGGTCGGCGCACTCACGCCTCTGATCGGCGCGATGCAGTCGTTTGCACGGGGCATGCTGACGGCACGCCACATCACCATGGCACGCCTCGGCGGAATCGTCGTGGGAATGGTCGCGCTCATTGCGACCCTCGGAGGCGGCGTTGCCGCTCACATGAAGAACGTCGCTCTTGCGCCGTTCGCTCTAACCGTGGCCCTCGCCGCTGAGTACGCGTTCCTCGCTTGGTCGCTCGTCCGGTCGGACGCGACGTACGTCATGCCCACCGCGGAAGAATCCGCTTCCCCATAACCGACATCAGCCAGTCCACGGCCATCTCCGCCGTCTCGTTCGTTCGATCCAACGTCGGATTCACCTCGACGACCTCGATGCCTGCCAAGCGAAGCGGCGACTTCTCACTGCCCAGCGCCTCGGCGAGCAGTTCAGCCAAAAGGTGCGCTTCGCGATAGCGCAGGCCGCCGCGGACGTCGGTCCCAGTTCCCGGAGCGATCGCAGGATCAAGAACATCGACGTCGAAACTGACCCACAGCCACTTGACGCCTGCCTTCTCCAATGTCTGAAACGCCGATTGCACCATCTCCTGCATTCCAAATCGGTCGATCTCATGCATCGTGATGACTCGATGGAGTCCGTGAGTCCTCATGCGATCGACTTCTCCCGGATCGAGTTCTCGAATCCCGATCCAAACGATGTGATTCGGGTCGAGAGGACGTGTCGGAACCATCTCGTCCAACAGCCTCTGCCACTGTCCTGCGACGACCTCGTCCGTGCCTTCGTAAGGAAATCGGCAGAGACCGGCCAACGGCATTCCATGGAGGTTTCCGCTCGGCGACGTGTCAGGTGTGTTGTAATCTCCATGTGCGTCTATCCAGAGCACTCCCATAGAATCCAACTGCTCAAGCGCGCCTGAAACTGTGCCGAACGCGAGGCTGTGATCGCCTCCGAGCACGAGCGGCACGGTTCCCTTGCCGACGGCGCCATAAACGGCTTCGCGAACTCTTGTAAAAATGCCCAGCAGGCTGTCGAAGTGGTGCAGGCCTTCACCGCGCGGCGAGAACAGGCTCGTCTGCGAAGACACCAAGTCTCCCCCGTCGATCACTTGTTTGGCGACTTTGAGCAGAGACTCCTGGAGTCGAGCGATTCGAATCGCAGCGGGTCCGAGGCTTGCTCCTTTGCGTCGCCCACCCAGACCCGAGGGGACGCCGATGATGTTGATTCGCTCGGCTATCGGCACGCTCGAATTCTACCGGCGCCCGCCGGGATGGTAGGATTCCTCTCCCGCTCCCATGCTCCGCGACGACCTCACACACCGACTTCAGTCCGCCGTTGAGAGACTCAAGGGCTCTGTGATTGCGGACACGGACTACTCCGTGGAGTTCACTGAGCCGAAGAATCCGGCGCATGGAGACTTCGCGACCGCATTCGCGCTTACGAACTCGAAAACGACTGGCGCGCCGCCCCCCCTCGTGGCGAGGGCCTTAGCCGAGGCGCTCCAGGCTGACTCCACCTTCACTTCGGCCTCAGCGGTGAGCCCAGGTTTCGTGAACGTCACCCTCTCCGACGCTTACTTGGCGGAATGGACCGTCCGCAGTCACCGCCGCGGGGAGGCGCTTGCGCTAAGCGAAACGGATAGGCCGTTGAAGGTCCTAGTCGAATTCGTGTCCGCCAACCCGAACGGACCCATTCACGTCGGTCACGGGAGGGGGGCAGCCTACGGCGATTCCCTCGCTCGCCTGCTGGAGGCCACGGGTCACAAGGTGAGCCGAGAGTTCTATGCGAACGACGGCACCAACTCCCTACAGATGCAGCTGTTCGCTTTGAGCGTTCGCTCACGCTATCGCGAACTCGTGGGTCTGCCGCCGGACTTTCCCGAAGGCGGATATGCGGGCGACTATATAGGACAGATCGCCGAGGAGATTCGCGCGGCGCGCGGAGACCTGCACGGAGAGGATGGCCTCGAATTCTGGCAGCCGATCGCGCAAGACATGATGACGCATTGGCAAAGACGAGACCTCGAGGCAATGCACGTCGTGTTCGACACGTGGATTAGCGAACAGTCTCTGCACGATTCCGGGAAGGTCGCAGAATGCATGGAGCGCTTGAAGCAGTCCGGCGTCATTTACGAGGAAGATGGCGCGCTTTGGCTCGCCAGTTCCAAGTTCGGCGACGACAAAGACAGGATCGTCGTCAGAAGCAACGGACAGCCGACATACATCGCCAGCGACATCGCCTACCACAAAGACAAATTCGACCGCGGGTGGGAACATCTCATCAACGTGTGGGGAGCCGACCACCATGGCTACATCGCCCGGGCGTCGGCTGCGATCCAAGCGTTGGGTTACCCAAAGGACGCTCTCGAAATCCTCGTCATGCAGTTGGTGAGGTTTCTTCAGGGAAATGAAGTCGTTCCGATGTCCAAGCGCAGCGGAGACATGGTGACCCTCCGCGAGTTGATGGAGGACGTCGGCCCGGATGTGGCGCGCTTCTTCTACCTGATGCGCTCCCATGACACCCACATGGACTTCGATCTCGACCTAGCTCGCGAGCACAGCGAGAAGAACCCTGTGTATTACATACAGTACGCCCACGCACGCATCTGTTCCCTGCTTGAGAAGGCAAAGGAGGCGGGATTCGTCGCCGACGAGACTTGTGCCTCAGACCTTGCTGATCCTGCAGAGAGGGACCTCATCAAGAAAGTCTGCGATCTCCCCTTCGAAGTGCGCCGATCTGCCCAGCTTCGCGAAGTTCATAGGATGACGACCTACGCCATCGAGTTGGCTCGCACGTATCACAACTTCTATGAGAAGTGCCGGGTGCTGGCTCCTGAGAATCCTGAGCGGACGCGCGCGCGGCTCCTGCTGTGTGAACTGACGCGATCGGCCCTGCGAGCAACGTTTTCAATCCTCGGGATCTCCGCTCCCGAGAAGATGTAACTACACGAACTCCAGGTCCTCGACGCGCTCTGTGATCGTGCTCTCCTTCTTGTCGAGGTCATAACGAACGACGAGGCACGTGTCCGCCGCCTCGTTGATGTCGTCGATATGGCTGATGAGCAGAATCTGCTCGAAGTGCTCCCGAAGAGAGCCGATCTGCTCCATGACGCTGTGCCGACGGTAGGCGTCGAGGCTCCCGAAGACCTCGTCGAGAATGAGAAGCCCCATCGGACTTCCTGCGCGATCTTGCATCATGCGCGCAAGCGCGAGCCTGAGGGCAAGGGCGACGATGTCCGACTCGCCGCCGCTGATCACGTCTTTCGCCACGTCCTCGTCGAGGAGGGTCGGCTCGTAATCATCGTCCAACGACAGAGCCATGTACCGCCCCCCCGAAAGCCCTTGTAGGATGTCGGAAGCGATGCGCTCTAACTCCGGTCTCGCTGCTGAGTTGAGTTGCTCTCTCAGCTCGAGAAGCGCCTTCGCGGCTGCACCGTGAAGTTTGGCTTCCATCTCGCTTGCCTTCGCAGATTTGTGCCGATCCTCCAAGCCCTCGAGTTCGCTCACGGCCATGGCCAGCATCTTCTCCGTGCTGTCCTTTCGAGCCGACTCGACGTCCCTCAGTTTCTCCAACTCGCGGATTCTCTCGCTGCGGCTCGCCGCTTCCTCCAAGACGCGCTGGCACTCTTCACGCGTCATGCCGATCTCTTTCAGTTCCTCCTTCGCCTCGTTCTGCTTCGCGCGTTCCGCCTCAAACTGTTTTTCCGCCTCCGCGAGTCGCCCCGCCAAGTTCTGGAACTCCTTTTGATGGTCACCGAGGCTCTGGAACTCCACCCACATGGGCTTCAGCTGATCGGACTCCTTCGCGACCTCATCGAGGCTTTGCGCTTCACCGGCTATGGGGATGGCCTCCGCCTCTTCGCGCGCCTGCTTTGCCCTCTTCCTTGCTGCTTCGAGTTGTGCAGTCAACTTGGAACGATGATCCTGTTCCGCCTTGGCGCGCGCCAACTGAGCCTCAGCCTCGACCTCCTGCTGCCGAAGGCTCTCGATTTCCTTCTGCCTCGCCTCGATCTGCTTCCTCTCTTCTTCAAGTTCGAGCAGCCTCTGGTCCACGCCCCTCAGATCTTCCTGCCATCGCTCGATCTCCTTCCGTAGCGCCTCCGTTGTCGGAAGTTTCCCCTCGGGGAGGGGCTGGCCGCATGTCGGACAACGCCCATCCTGAATTGCACTCAGCTCGCTCTCCTCGCGCAGCTCCAGGTTTGCCACGCGATCGCGCAGCGTCGTCTGCTCCGCATACAATTCCTGGTGTCGCTTCGCGACGTCTCTCTGCGAAGTGAGAAGCCGACTTTCCTCATCGGAGCGCTTCTCCTTGGCGCTTCGTACTGCCGACTCGATCTCATCCAAAGCGACGGCAGGCGGGCCCGCGAGTTGTGCCTCCGCTCTCTCGGCCTCTTGCTCATGGATTCGGGCCTCATTTAGGAGGCTCTCCTTGCGAGTGGCTGCCGCTCGCGCGGCTTCGAGTTCGCGGCGAGTCTTCTCGAGGCTCTCGTACTTCTCCGCAGCTTCGCGGAGGCCTTGGAGGCGTTGCACCGTCGCCTTTCGCGTCTCTAACTCCTCCTTGAAACTGTCGACGTCGCGCTTCAGCTTGATCCCCAACTCGCGCCTTGCCGCGATCGAGTCCTCGAGTTCGATCGCCCTCTGCGCTTTCTTGGCCATGTCGGCTCGATCCGCGTGTTCCTTCTGCAGCGCGTCAAGTTGTTCGATCGCGTCCTTGCGCTGCGCCTCGATCTTCGCCAACTCCTGCTTCACGGATTGAACTCTCGACTCTGCAGCGCGAACGGCCCCCTCATCAACGGACATGGCTTCGGAGGCTTGACGAAAATCGCGCTCCCTCTCCTTCCCCAACTTAGCAGCCCGCTCTAAGACCTGGAGGCCCAACATCCGACCAACTTCGTCGCTCTTGCGCCTCTCCGTCGGAAATTGAAGAAACGCGATGTCCTTCTGGTTGGTGCAGTAACTGTTCTTGAACTGAACGTAGTTGAGTCCCAACAGTTTTTCTGCAAATTCAGTGCAGGCCTCTAGGCCGCTCGCCAGCACGGCCCTGCCGCCATCCTCCAGCGACACGGTGGCGGTTCGCAGGGAGCGGACGAAACGGTAGCGCGCTCCGCGTATTTCTGCTTCGAGAGTGACTTCGGTCGGCTCATCCGCTTCGGCCCAAAGCCGTCGGATCGTCGCCTTCTTGTTGCGATGCGCGCCGTAAAGGGCCCAAGAGATCGCTTCGAGGACGGTCGACTTTCCGGAGCCGTTCGCGCCGACGATCGCGACAACTCCGTCGCGGAACTCGACTTCCGCGTCACGGAACTGCCGAAAGTTCTTGAGGCTAAGCCTCAGCAGTCTCATCCTGCGATTCCTTAATTAGTTGCGCGCCCCGTTCCGCGAATCGAGCGCGATCGATGTCTGCCGGGAGGCTGTACTGAGCGGCGTACTCCGTCCACGCATGGTCAATGCTCCTCGGGCCCGCGCTCTCGCCGGCCCCCCCCGGCTCGACGATCTCCGTCTCCAGGGCCAAGCGGTAAAACGCGCAGCGAGACTTCAGTTCCCGCAGCACCGACCCGGAGATCTCCTTTCGCGCGGAGGGATGCACGCCTCGAACGCGCTGCCGAACGATGGGATCCTGCTCGGGCGGCCACGTCGCGTTGGCCTCCAATCGCCGAGAGATCTCGGCTCCGTCGAGGCCGGTCGCGTCGATTAGAGGAAGGTCGAACACCCCGCGAACCGGCTCGACCTCGATGAACTCCACCGTCCCACGATCGGAGTCGAACAAGCACCAGCCCTTCGGCGTGCCGACTTCCTCCCAGATGTTGCTGCTCGTGTAGTCGGTCGAGCCGGAGTAAACGACGTTCTTGCTGAGCGCTCGATGCACGTGATAGTCTCCGAGCGCCATGTAAGACCACTCGGACGGCCGAAACATTCGAGCATCGAAGTTCGCGCTCGGCAGTTTCAGCGACACGTCGAGGCCGTGTGCCACCAACACTCCGACGTTCGAGCCACCCGCAGGAAGAATCGTCGTCGCCGCCACCTCCGACAGTCCTCGGCTCGGTATCGCCATGAGCGAAAGGCCCGGAACGATCTCGACGCTCGCGATCCCGTCGCAGAACACGTGAACCCCTGGTATGCCTCCCGTTCCGGAAGGGTCGCCAAACAGGCGAAGGATGTTGCCGGAATCCGCGGTCGAAGGCGTTTCGTGGTTGCCGGCCACGATGACGAAGGGCCTCCATCCGCGCCGCTCCTGAAACTTGTGCATCCGCTTGTAGGCGTTGACGATCGTGTGATTGCTCGGGCGCACGCGATCGAAGAAGTCACCCGCATGGATGACGACGTCGACATCCGCATCGCAAATCGAATCGAGATTTCGCTCAAACGTCTTGAAGACGTCGATTTCGCGCTGGTTGATCCCGTTGACCAACCGGGAGTAAGCGATGTACCCCAAGTGCGTGTCGCTGAAGTGGGCGATTCTCACCGATTCTTTGGGGGGCGGGAGACGGAACCGTCCGCGTAGAGCACCGCTCCGTTCGGCAGCGCGGATTCCAGTGGAGTGTCGTCGTACGCGTTCCTCTTCGTCTTCTCGCTGTCGTAGAGGAGAGGAGTGCTGGCCAAGTCTTCCAACTGGTCAGCCGTCTTTCCTGCGACCGTCCCGTTGTAGGCGAAACCGTACTCGTCGGCTGAATCCTCGAATTCGGGACGCTTCAGTTTTTTCGCTTGCTCTTCCGGCTTCATGTCGTCGGTGTGAAGGTACACAGCGAGCGCGTCCATCCACCTTTCCGCAGGCGGATACGCTCCCTCCGCCTCCATGTACGTCTTCATCGCCTGTCCGAGCACCTTGAGAGTCTGTTCACTCGACTCGGCATGGAAAGAACGCTTCGGACTGCAGTAGATCTGGATCGCGGCCGGGATTTTGCCTAAGTACGGCCAGAGCCAGATCGCGAGCGCGGCCGGTACGCCGATTACGAAGAGTGTGAGCAGTCGCCCCTTCTTGAGTCTCATACTTCCAATTTCATCGTGATGATTTCAAAAGGCTTGTAATCGAATTGTACGGCCCCGTCCTGCACTGCGAGCGAAGTGACCGGCTCCTCGAGGAGGTTGCAGAGAGTCGCGGACTTCACCTTCTTACTGCAGTGCAATTCCGCCGCTCCTCGCGCGTTGTGACATTCGTAGAGCCGAACCACGATCGAGTTGTCATCCTCCGCCTTCTTGACCGCCTCGATGACGATGTTTCGGTCTTCGCACGAGACGAACTTGTCTGTGGGTGCGCCGGTTCCCTTGCCCGGTTTCAAAGGACGCACGCGGAGCGGGGCGTTGATCGCGTACGCGGCCTGCACGACGCCTGCCCAATTGTACGGGCCGAAGTGAGGCATGAGCACGTAAGTGAAACGATGCACGCCCATGTCCGCGTTCGGATCCGGGGCCTTCGGCGAGCGAAGCAGCGTGAGCCGGATGACGTTCTCGTGGACGTCATGCCCGTACTTCGAGTCGTTGATGAGCGCGACTCCATGATCCCCTTCGCTCACGTCCACCCATTTGTGCGCGCAGACTTCGAACTTCGCGGCATCCCACGAGGTGTTCCGGTGTGTCGGCCGCTCAAGATTCCCGAACTGGATTTCGTACGTTGCGCGCGAAGGGTTCACGTTTACGGGAAACGCGACTTTGAGCAGTTTTTCGCTCTCACGCCAGTCGATCCAGGTATCGAATCGAATGCCGGGAGTCGGCCCGAGGCTGATGCGCTGCACGATTCGGCTTTCACCGAACCGACGTTCGACCTCCGCCGCGACTCGCACGGGGCCGCGCTCGACGATCTCGAACCGACTGGACTTGACCAAGTCGACGCCGGTCTCCAGCATGTAGGGATCCACGTCCCACGCGCTCCAGAATAGGGGCTTGTCTTCAAAGAGTTGAAAGAGATTCCCGAGGCTCCCTTCCTGCAAATACTCGCACTGGTCCTCCGTAGAGACGATGCTCGTTAGGTTGCCGTGGGAGTCGAATCGAATCGTCCAATGCTCGTTCTGCAGTTTCTTGCCGCTTGCGCGGAGTTTCTCGTCGCCCTCGCGGTCCCGGTCCGAAAGGACCGCCACAGCAACCCGTCCCGACGCGGCATCGGGTGTCTTGAAGACGAGCGCCCGCTGCCCGAACTCCACGATCTCCTGCACCGGCACCTCTTCGTCGCCACACACGATGGACTTTGCTCCCGACTTCTTAGTGAGCGGAATGCGCCCTTCCGTCGGCACGTCTGCGAACTGGAACATCGAGTAGGCTTGTCCCTGGTCCGGCGCGCTCTGCGAACTCGCGATCGCTTCCATCTTCTCGCCGAGGATTCGCTCTGCCGTTTCCAAAATCGAAGCGTACTCCCGATCGGTCTGGCGATAGACCTCCTGAACGCTCGTCCCAGGGATGATGTCGTGGAACTGATTGAACAGCACGCGCTTCCAAAGGTCTTCGATCTCGCGGGCCGCGTAGTCGGTCGGAAATCCTGGCGAAAAGCAGCTTAGCAACTCCACGTCGCGCAGGAGGAACTCCGCGTAGCGGTTGTACTTCTTGTTGTTGGCTTGCGTCGTGTAAGTCCCGCGGTGAAGTTCGAAGTAGAGTTCTCCTGACCAAACGGCCAGGTCTCGGCTTTCTTCCTTCGCCCTCTGGAAGAAGTCGGACGCCCTCATGCGACTGATTTGCGGGAGCCCGGGGGCCGCTTTGGCTCGCCTCAGCATCTCGAGGTGCTCGGCGGTCGGCCCGCCGCCGCCATCGCCGTATCCGAACACATAGGCGGAGTAATCGCAGCGGCCGTGGTCGCGGTGCTCGCGAACGTGCTTCATCAACTCTTCCGGCGTGCACATGCCGCAGTAGGTGTCGGCCGGCGGAAAGTGCGACCAAACCCTCGAACCATCGATCCCCTGCCACCAGAAGGTGTTGTGTGGGAACCGATTGAACTGATTCCAACTGATCTTCTGTGTGAGGAAGTAATCGATTCCGGCCTTCTTTAGGATTTGAGGCAATGCGGCCGAGTATCCGAACACATCGGGCAGCCACAGGTCCTTGACCCGCACTCCCAACTTCCGCTCGAAATAGCGAACGCCGTAAAGAAGTTGACGAACCAGCGACTCCCCGCTCGGGACGTTGGTGTCCGCCTCCACCCACATCGCCCCGACGGGCTCCCACTGCTTCGAGGCGATCTTCCCCTTCACTAAATCGAAGAGTTTTGGATACTGCTGCTCCAGCCACTCGTACTGCGCAGGTTGACTGTGAACGAACAGGTGTTCTGGATAGCGATCCATCAGGGCGATCTGAGTCGCCGTCGTGTGCGCCATTTTCTTGACCGTGATCGGCACCGGCCAGAGCCAAGCGGAGTCGAGATGCGCGTGCCCGAACGGCGCAACGTTGTGATAAAGGTCCACCCTTCTGCCGGACGTCGCTTCCGCGATCAATTTCCTGCATTCGGACACGCTTTGCTTCCGAGATGCATCGTACTGGTTGACGACTGCGTTGAGCGCGCGGAGGATGTGTTCGCGCGCGGCGTCTCCTCTTGGCAGGGTCGTCATGAGGTTCTGGCAGAACTTGCAGTCTAAAAGCAGTTGCCACAGGTCTCGGTCGAATGGGGCCATCCACGCGCCCTTCACCTCGAACGGCTTCGGTTTCGGATCCTCGAACTGGCCGTGGACCCGCACGTTCGGGTTCGTCCCATAGGCCTCTACATAGACTTCGACCTTTTCTCCGCCTCGGGCTTGAGGCGTGATCGCGTACCAGGAGTGCGGCCCGTCCAAGCCCCACACAGGCACACTCCCTTTCCAAACGGTTCGTTCCCCACCGACTTCGATCTGCGCCGCCACTTCCCGGTCCGCCCATGCCCTTGGGATCGAGCCGAGCGCACGGAACCAGACCGTGCGCCACACCGGACCCCACTTGTAGCCCGGTCCCACCTTTGCGAACTTGCCCTTAGCAGCCTCCCGAGCGTCGCGGTGAGCCTCGGAACTGAACTCGATGGAGAGCGGCTGCCTGGCCCCGTATACGCGAGGCTCGAGTTCGGTGCGCAGGAAGAGGTCGATGCGTCGTTCGGTGATTTCAGGGTGCTTGAGCATGGGTGTCCGGGGGGCCTGAGGCCGGCGGCTATTGTGCCAGGTTTTGGGCCTGTCGCCCGCCCCGCTCATTTCTCCTACATATAGTATTTAGGTAATATTCTTACATGCCGCCTCCGTCGCCAGCAGAGCGCCTCCTGCTTCGCCTATTCGGCCCAGGCGGTGTGGCGCAGCGCAGGCCCTCCGCCTGGCTTCCCGTCTGGCAGGTGCTGTCCGTCGCCGAGCCATCCTCTTGGCCCCAAGAGTTGCGCGCCCGGGGCCTCTTCGACGAGGCGGCGTTCGCCGAGCGCTTCCTCGCTGTGCCAGACCTCTCTCCCCCCAAACCGCCTCGCGGATGGCGCGTGGCCGCGCCGGCTTCTCGCATCCTCCCGGCGAGGGCCCTGCTTGCCCTCGGACGCGCTCTGCCCCCGATCCTTTGGCATCGGGGTGCTCTTCCCTCCCAGGAGTCGCACTGGCTCGCCGTGGTCGGGAGCCGGCGTCTCTCCGACGAGGAAGCACAAATGGCAGAGGCGGCGGGAGCAGCGGCGGCCAGGCTCGGCATGGCCGTCGTGAGCGGAGGTGCGGAAGGCGCGGACTCCCTGGCGCTTGGGACGTGCGTGTCATCAGGCGGGCTCGCTCTGTCTCTGCTGCCCGGCGGGGGACAGGGCGCGCGCCCACTCTGGGGCGAAGCCACGATCAACCCAGCGGCTCCGGCCTTCAGCGTCGAGGGTGCGCATCGCCGCAACCGCTGGGTCTACGGATCCGCTTGCGCTGCCCTCGTGATCGCCAGCCGCTTTTCAGCGGGCGGGACATGGTCCGGCGTGATCGCCGCTCGGCGCCTGCGCCTTTGCCCGATCTTCGTGTACATGGCAGGAGAGCCGAGCAGCGGAAACGACGCGCTTGCGCGCATCGGGCTTCCGACCGTGTCGTCTCAAGCCGAACTCGAAGGCCGTCTTTTTGCGGTATTAGAATCCCTCAGCAGAGGGGCCGCGTGAGATCCCGTCAGAACGAGTAGAAGAACAGCCTCGGCGCGCGGTTCGCCGCCTGCCCGACCGCTCCCATCGCCACCGCCGTGTATCTCGTTCCCGCGTTCGCACGGAACGTCGTCTTATAGAGTTCTTGCCCTGCGGCCGACAAGAGCCGTACCTCATACTCGTCCGGCGAATATCCGATCACCTTCGTCGAGGCGCCGAATTGGAGCACGGGGTATCCGTTTAGGGGCTTCTTGTCCAATTCGACCTTCACGGCTGCGCCGTCGGACATCGCGTTGACGAATTGAAACTGCGCGCTCGACATGGATGGCCGGCCCGCCGTCGAGTCTCGAAGAACCACGGTTTGGAAGTTCCCCGATACGGTTACGAAACCGCACAGGATGACCGTGTGAGGATACGCCGGCTGGAGTTCGATCATCACGTCGTTGGAGAGGCGCTCGCCTTGCCAAGTGAGCACGTGGGTCGGAACCCTGCGAGAGGGGACCTCGACGTCCGCATACGCCGTTCGCTGGCCGTAAGGGATCCCGGTCCATTGCCACTCGCCGATCTGAATTGTCAGAACCTGGTAGTCCACGATCGCGTTCAAAACGCGAACTTGGGCCGCGCGCGAGCGCGCGTATTGGCTTCCTGAGTAGGTCTGCGGCTCGAGAGAGCCGGTCGGTGTAACGAGGGCTGCGGCGGCAACAAAAACGGCGAACATAGACTTCTCCCAGTTCCAATACGAAGACCCCCGCCGGGAGTTTCGGCGACTTCCTCCCACCATTCGGGTGGACTTCCGTCAAACTCCTATCAGCATGTCGGTCGGTGCCTTCGCTTTGATTGTGGCCCAACTCGGTTGGCGAGCGGGCACGCCCGTGCCGATCGCAGACGGGACTCCCGAGTTCGTCGACCTGTACTGGAAGGCGTGGGAGAACTACCATGCACAGGTCCTCACAGTCCCGTCGCATCCCGGCCTCCCGGCCCGCGTGCTCGCGCCTGGCGGGGAACTGAGGTTCGACGACGCCTGGGTGTCCGCCCTGTACGCGAAGTGGGCGATCGCAGCGACGCCTGCGATCGACAGCGTCGTAGCGGCGTCCCTTTTCGTCGAGGAGTCGGGTCTAGCGCCCGAGCGGGTCTCTCTCGATGACCTTTCGGTTGCCGGAGAAGCGACGGGATTTCCGATTTACGCCCTCGCAGCTTCTGACCTATACGGCGCAACCGCCTCTCGTGAAAAATTGAGTCCGCTGCTTTCGCAGGTCGCCCGCAGAAGCGCATGGCTTCGCGGCCGCTGTGCGGCCACGCCCGGCGTGCTGACCGTCCCCGCTCGCTACTCGATGCTGCCTGCGCAACAGACCGCCACTGGCCTCTCCGAGACGGCAGAGGCGGCGGCGGTTCTCCTCTACGACTCCGCCTCCCTTAGAGAACTCGCGGGTCGCCTGGGTCTGTCCAATGCTCTCGCAGCCTATCGACAGATCTACGACGAGGATCGGCGTCGTCTCATGGACCTCTGGAGAAAGGACGCGAAGTTCTTCTTCGCAATAGATTCTGCCGACGCGCAGGCGGAGCCGCTCAGCCTGCTTCCGATCTGGGCTTCGTCGCTGAGCGACCTCGACGCATCGAAAACAGACGCCCTGGCCGCAGCTCTCAATGATCGCGCTCGGTTCGCGCGGCCCATGCTCTGGCCCATCGTGCCCCCCACCGCGCCTGGATACGACGGCACACGCGGAGTGAAGCCCCTCTTTCAATACCTGACGCTGCGTGCGCTCCGCGATTTCGGTTCAGAAGCCAGGGCCGAGTCCTCTGCCACCGAGATTCTGCGAAACCTCCTTCGATCGGGGGGGGAGAAGCATGACCTGTACGAAGAGTACGGCGCCGAGACGCGGCGTCCCGCAGAAGGAGCGGCGGCCAACACGCCCGTCGCCGGCTTGATCCCCATCGCAGGATTTCTCGAGTTCGTGCTGGGATTTGAGATGGACGCTGAACATGACACTCTTGTCTGGCGAATCCGAAGATTGGATCGTCACGGGATACAGAATCTGCGGTTTGGCGACAATCACCTATCGGTGATCGCAGAGCCTCGGGCAGCAACGAGCGACCCGATTCGAATCGAAGTCACGACCGAAAATGCAGTCGTCCTCGAAGTGCGCAGTCACGGACACAAGAAGGCGCTGCGCTGCAAGCCCGGAACCAACAAGTTCACGGTTGCGCCTTAGCGCGAAGGTTGGAGACATCCACCTTCGCCCCCGGCCCGATGTTGTGCGATTGGAACCAACCAGCCTGCATTTCGAGTGCATATTGCGCCGGCCCGTCCGAGGAGTAGGATGCCTCCGAAAACGCCTTCATCGTCAAGATATTGATGATGGTTCCGTCCGACTTCAGGAACGCGATGTCCAAATCTTGAGGCGTGTTCTTCATCCAAAAGAACCGAAAGTCTTCGTTTGGATAGGCGAAGATCATGCCTTCGTCGGGCTTAAGAACTCCCTCCTGCACGAACATCAGCCCTTCGCTCATCTTCCGCTCGTCGTCGGCGACGTACACGCTCACCTTGCGCCCCGAAACGGTGATCGTCGCCTTTTGGTATTGGTCGAGCGGGATCTCTCGGCCGCCGCTCTGAGAAGGCGGCCGTGGCTCGGGCTGGCTGGGCAGAGCGGGCTTCGCAGAGCCACCCGGCGTCGAATCCTCCTGAGGCGGCGCGGGATCGCACGCGGCGATGAGCACGACCAGTCCAGCAAGAGCGACCCACTTCACGGTCGAGCGCTCCGACTTGAAACTCGGATGATCTCGACGGCGAGTCGGGCCAAATCTACGAGGTCCTTCTTCGCAACGTGCTCGTCATGGGTGTGAATCTCTTTCATTCCGGTCCCCGCGACGATTGTCGGCACTCCCTTTGCGTTGAACGCGTTCGCGTCGCTGCCGCCGAGCGTGCAACGCAGCGGGAAGTCGAATCCGAGATTCGAAGCCGCCTCCAATCCGATCTGAACCACCGACTTCTCTTTTGGGATGTCGTAGCCTTCGTACATCCGCTGTTTTGAGATTTCGGCGGTCGCCCCGTACTGCTTCGCGCCCTCTTGGACGCAGGCGATCATGTGCTCGACCTGCGCGTCCAAGTCCGCCAGATTCATGCTGCGCGCTTCCATCCAAAACGCGACTTCGGCCGGCACTACGTTCGTCGCTGTGCCACCAGATATGAGGCCGACGTTCGCTGTCGTATCGCCGTCGAGTCTGCCGACTCTCATCTTCGCGATGCCGGCCGCGGCCGCCTGAATCGCGTTGATCCCGTGTTCAGGGTCCTTGCCTGCGTGGGCTGGCTTTCCCTTGACGAGGGCGTGGATCTTGTCCTGCGTGCCGACCTTAGTGACGAAGGACCCGACGGGCGGCCCCGTGTCGAAAACGTAGCCGAAGTCGACGCCGAGCGACTCGATCTCGCAAGCGAAGGCCCCCTTCAAGCCGATCTCCTCCGCCACGGATAACACAAGGTACACGTCTCCGTGCGGCTCTTTCGCCTCCTTTACCGAGAGGACGGCTTCGATGGCAGGAGCCATGCCCGCTTTGTCGTCAGCTCCGAGAATCGTGTCGCTCTTGCTGTAGTACACGTCGTCCCGGAGTTCGATCTCCAAGCCTGCCGTGGGCTCGACCGTGTCGAAGTGCGCCGAAAAGAAGATCGAGGGCGCGCCAGCGCTGTTGGCCGGCAGCTTCGCGATGAGGTTGTTGGCGTTCCCCCCCAGACGCTTGCCGGCGTCGTCCTCCCAGACTTCGAGTCCGTTGTCGGCGAGGAATCTCCGAGCGAACGACACGCAGTCTGATTCCATCAGCGGGGGCGCGTTGATCGCGCACAGGTCTTCGAAAAGGCGGAATAGGCGCGCTTCGTTCAACATGGCGACCGCATGAGTATACGCCGGGAGAATCGGCGGCGCCCGCCGGGAGGGCGACCTCGACCTCCCGCGGATTGGGTCGAACTTCCCGCTGCGAATCGAAGAGACCCGTGGTGGCGTATTCTCTTGTAATCCTTCGCAACATGCCTGTCGCCGAACTCAACGCCCTGACGATAAAGTACGGCCAAAAGGCTGCCGTCCAGGATTTCACCTGCACGATTCCGGAAGGGAGCGTGGGCCTGCTTGGACCGAACGGAGCCGGAAAGACCACGCTGATCAAGGCCCTGATGGGATTCCTGGAACCGGCGGCGGGAGGGGGCAGCCTGCTCGGCAGGGACATCCGCACGCAGGGCCTCGAGATACGAATGCACGTCGGGTTGATGCCCGAACTGGAGTGCCACATCCCCGGAATCACCGCTGTCGAGTTCGTGGCTTACGCAGGAGAACTCGCGGGCATGCCTCGGGAGCACGCGATCCGCAGGGCTCACGAAGTCCTCGACTACTGCCAACTCGGAGAGGCAAGGTACCGCAACCTCGAGACCTTCTCGACCGGAATGAAGCAGAGGGCGAAGTTGGCGCAGGCCCTCGTGCATGGGCCCGACCTCGTATTTCTGGATGAGCCGACGAACGGCCTCGACCCCGCGGGCAGAGATGAGATGCTGGATCTGATCAAAGACATCTCGCACGGCAAAGGCGTGAACGTGATCGTCTCCTCCCACCTCCTGCCCGACATCGAGAAGTGCTGCGACTTTGTCATCGTAATGCAGAACGGTCGAGTCAAGGCACAGGAGAGCATTCGCACCATTCGCGAGACAAATCAACAGGTTTGGGACGTCGAGCTTCGCGATCTCTCCGACTCGTTCGGCCGTGCGCTGCAATCACTCGGGGCCACCGTCCTCTCCAACACGGGCACGCACTATCGAGTGGAGTTCCCGAACGGATCTGAATCTCCAGCGAAGGCTGCATTCCGTGCCGCGCTCGAATGCTCGAATCAGATCCGGACTTTCGCGCCCGCGCAGAGAACGCTTGAGGAGGCGTTCCTGGAGGCTCTCGAATGAACTCGCCGATTGCAGACCTGACTTATCGTCAGTACGACGGCCCTAAGAGCCTGCCCGCTCTTCGCTGGTGGGTGGTCGCGAGGCACGGCATTCGCGTCGCTATGAGAAAGAAGGGGTTCTGGGTGCTCGCATCCTGCGCGATGATCCCGTCGTTCCTGCTTTTCGTCTTCTCGTACATTCGCTCAACGATCGAAGCCAACCCGAACATCGGACGAAACGCGAGGCTCATCGACAGCCTTCCGAATTTCGATGAACTCTATGCAGGAGTGTACGGATCGTGGTACTGGGTCTTCTTCCTGAGTCTGCTCCTCGGAGCCGGAGTCATCGCAGCGGACAACCGCGCGAACGCATTGCAGGTCTATCTCTCCAAGCCAATCACGAAAGCCGACTACTTGATCGGCAAGTGGATGAGCGTGTTCATTCCCGTTTACTTAGTCGGATTGGCTCCGCTCCTGATATCCGTGCTGTATGGCATGTTCAGCATCGGCGTCAGTGACTTCTTCCCCTTGTACGGGTCGCTCCTTCCGAAGACGTTCATCCTTCCGGCGATTCCGGCGATCGTGCACTCGTCGTGCCTCATCGGCGTCAGCGCCCTGACGAAGAACCCGTGGGTCGCTGGCGTGTCGTACACAGCCGTTTATGTGTTCGCAAACTCCGCTGCGTTCATTCTCTACCAAACTTTGAGACATGGCCCCGCCAGGCTAAGCGCCGAGGCGGCGGAGTTTATTCGGTCCCTCAGCATTCAGGGGGCGATCTCGGGAATTGGGTTCGACCTGGTCGGAGCCATGCCTCGTGACATCGCACAGGCCCGTGTTCGGCCAAGCGTGGAGTGGGAGCCTCTCGCCATCATGCTGTTCCTCGTTTGTGTGTTGGGCCTCTTCATCGCCTATCGGAGGATTCGCGCTGTCGAGGTGATTCAGGGATGATCTCCGTCGTCAACGCGAGCCGATGGTACGGACAGGTTATCGGCATCAACGACATCACCTGTGAAATCGGGACCGGCATCACGGCGCTCCTCGGTCAGAACGGCGCAGGAAAGTCCACGCTCATCAAACTGCTCACGGGTCAGCTGCGACCCACGACCGGCGAGGTTCGCGTGTTTGGCAGGAACCCGTTCGCAAACCCAGCCGTCCTCGGACAGCTCGGTTACTGCCCGGAAGTCGATGCCTTCTATGAAGAGATGACTGGGCGCGAGTTCGTGGAACTGATGGCGCGGATGGGACGAATCGAGAGGAGCCGGGTCAAGTCGGAAGCGCAGCGCGCGCTTGAGTTGGTGGAAATGCAAGATCGCGCCGACCGAAAGGTCGCGGGATTCTCGAAGGGGATGCGTCAGCGCATCAAATTGGCGGCTGCGCTCGTTCACGAGCCGGACATCCTGATTCTCGACGAGCCCCTCAACGGTCTCGATCCGCTTGGCCGAAGGCACGTTGGACAACTTCTCAAAGACCTCGCGGGAGCCGGCAAGACCGTCCTGATCAGCAGCCACATCCTGCACGAAATCGAGGCGCTTACTTCGACGATCCTGCTGCTCCACCGAGGAAGGCTTCTCGCGCAGGGCGATGTGCGGACGATCCGATCTCTCATTGACCGGCATCCGCACCACATTCGCATCCGAACCGACGACGCGAGATCACTGGGCGTGCGAATCCTCGAACTGCCGTCGGTGCTCTCGGTCGAACTGTCTCAGAACGATCCGCATGCGATCGAATTACAGACGAATCAGCCGGACGCCTTCTACACGGCGTTCGGACAACTCGTCGTCGCGGAAAGCCTCAACGTGGAGTCCATGTACTCGCCCGACAACAACCTCGAATCCGTCTTTTCCTACTTGGTGCGCTCATGACGTTCTTCGAGATGTTCTCTTGGTCGCTGGTCGAGATGTGGAGGCCGAGGAGGGTTTGGCTGCACTCCATCATCAGCGCTGTCGGCCCTGCGTTCGCGATTCTGATGCGCTTCCTCGCCGATGGTTTCGCTGCCGAGCAGCGTTACTCCACTGTTGCCTCTTTGTCCGTTTACTCGTTCACCCTCGTGATTCTCGGAATCGTGCTGGGAACCGGCATCATCGCCTCGGACGTAACAGGCAAGACTGTTCAATACCTACTGACCCGGCCGATCTCTCGCCCGGCGCTGTTTCTCGCAAAGTGGCTCGCGGCAGCCGTTACGGTCTCGATCTTCACCTCTGTTTCCGCGCTCCTGTGCGCCTGCATACTGCTGGGGCCCGATTTCTTGCGGGTCCTCGAACGCGATCTCTTCATCATTCCCGTGGCGGCCGTCGCCTACACGTCGGTGTTCGCTGCGCTCTCTTCCCTCCTGACGAGACCCGTACTTTTGGCCGTCGCGTACACGATCGGGTTGGAGTCCTGGATTTGGGCCGTGCCGGGAGACTTCGCGAAACTCTCCCTCATGTCTTATGTCCGAGTCTTGAGCGGCCATGAGGCCGTCGGCGAACAGAACGAACTGAACGAACTGCTTCGCGCGCTGAATCCGCTCGTCATCACCGAGTCGGCAGCGTGGAACACGATCCTCGTCGTGACGGTGATCTCTCTGGCAGTCGGCGCGGCCGTCTTCGCGACCGGTCAGTACATTCCGAGAGAGGAGACCGTTTAAGCGGCAAGCCGAACGCGCAGTTCGGACGCGCCCGGGTATCTCGGCGAGACTTCGTCGAGCCGACTCAGGAAATCCTCTGCATCGTTCGAGTTGCCAAGCGCGAGGGATGCGCTCGCCGCGTAATACAGTGCGTCAGCGTATTTCGCGTTTATCTCGAGGGCGCAGCGAAGGTGCTCGATCGCTTCGTTGAACTTGCCGAGTTCGATGAGACCGATGCCGAGCTTGCAGCGTAGGTCTGCGTAATTCGGTCGAATGCTGATCGCCTTGCGGTACTCGGCGACCGCGCTCTGAAACTGACCTTGCCGCATCGCCGCGTCGCCAAGCCGCGCGTGGTTGAGCGAGTCCTCGGTTTCGGTGGATGTCACCGACTCGAAGAGAGCCGCGGCTCCCGCGCTGTCGCCGGCCTGATGGCAAATCTGGGCCTGTTCCCAAATGCCGTTCTTGAGCGACGAATCCAGTTCGGTCGCGTGTGACATTCGGGCGAGCCCATCCTCCGTGCGACCGCCTTCGTACCAGATGAGCCCCTGGAGCAGAACTGCCTTGGCGTAGTTCGGGTTGATCTCAAGCGCCCTGTGCACGGCGGCAAGCGCGTCGCCGGGGCGGCCGAGTTTCCGCAGCGCAAATGCGTGGGTGTAGTGGAGGTCCGGGTACTTCGGGTGCAGGATCAGCGCTCGCTCCACATAGCGGACCACTTGCTCGAACGACTGTCCTCGGAGCGCGGCCTGCCCAAGTTGGGCGTAGCACTCGCTCACGTAAAACTTGGCAAGGCGAAGGGTTGCAGCGTCCCGCGACTCGGCGCAACAGGCCTCGAACGCCTCGATGGCTTCGTCGAACCGACCCTCGTCGTACGCGCGAATCCCCCGGTCGTAACTCTTGTTTCGGGCAAGCCCGAACCACTCGAAAATTGCCATTGCCGCTGGTAGGTATTGTCGGCGCATGGAGCGCAGCCCAGAAGGGCCAATTTCGCCGCGATGACCCGCAGAATCGGATTCCTGTCCGTGGCTCACATGCACTCCTACGGCTACGCCGCGGCGATCACCGGCCGGCCTGACGCCCTGATCTCAGGCGTCTGGGACCCCGATCCAAACGCGGCGAGCGCGTTTGCCGAGCGGTTCGGCTCACGAGTCCTCGACACTCCGGAAGCCGTCGTCGCCGAGTCAGACGGGCTCATCGTCACCAGTTCGAACACGAGGCACGCAGACCTCTGCATCCTTGCCCTTGAGGCAGACAAACCTGTGCTGTGCGAGAAGCCCTTGGTCACAAGCGAGGCGGATGGCCTCAGAATGCGCGCCGCCGAAGAGTCGTCTCGCGCGAGGTTGATGACCGCCTTTCCCTGTCGCTACAGTGGGGCGTTCGCTCGCCTATGCGACCGCGTGAGGTCTGGTGAGGTTGGAGCGGTTCTCGGCATCGCGGCGACGAACCACGGCATGTGCCCGTTCGGTTGGTTCGTCGAAGTCGAAGAGAGCGGGGGAGGGGCCATGATGGATCACACCGTCCACGTCGCCGACCTGCTCCGAGTGTTGCTGGAGGAGGAACCGGTTGAAGTGTATGCCCAAACCGGCAACAACATGTACGGCTGCGACTGGGAGGACTCCGCCATGCTCCACGTCCGCTTCGGCAATGGCGTGTTCGCAACGATTGACGCAAGTTGGTCACGTCCGAAGAGTTGGAAGACGTGGGGTGACGTGAAGCTCACGGTTGTCTGCGAGCGCGGCGTGCTCGAACTCGACATGTTCGCTCAGGCGCTCGACGTGTTCACCAACGGAGACATGAGGCATAAAGTGGCTTCGTACGGTTCGGACCTCGATGCGGGCTTGGTCACCGACTTCGTGAAGGTGATGGAGGGCGGCCTCCCTGCAATCAGCCTCACCGACGGACTCGTCGCATCCAAAGTTGCCATCGCAGGATATGAATCGGCCGCGTCCGGAGCGCCAGTCTCCTTGCGGAATTGACCGGATCGGCCACAATTCCCCTGGGGAAAGACAGAACTTCTATGACGGACCCGAATCGTACGCAGATGCTGCCCACGGATCCCAACCGGACCGTAATGACGTTGGCGCCGACAGCCAACGTCACTCAGACCTTGCAGCCCGTGCAGTGTCCCGTGTGCAAGACCTTCAATGGGCCCGGCATGGTCTACTGCATCGAGTGCGGGCTGATCTTCTCCATGTCCGACGCGCTGCCCGACGACGCCTTCGGCGCGCCGGCGGTTCGACTTCCTTGCCTCGTCGACGAGAGTGGCCGAGAACAGCACCTCAGGCCGGGTGACAACCTTGTTGGACGCGAGGGCGACATCCTGCTGATGGATGCGAAGGTAAGCAGGAAACACGCTGTCATCCGCATGGAAGGATCGAGCGTCTTTGTGAAGGACTTGGGCAGCACGAACGGCACAACGGTCCGAGGCGAGAAACTCGCGCCGGACGCCGAAATCGAACTGATGGCCGGGGATCGCGTCGAGTTCGGAGGAGTCGGCTTGACGTTAAGTCTTCCTGGCGAGTCGGCCGCAACCCAAATTCCGGTTTCGTCGAAGACTCAGTCCATCGCCGCACCCCCAACCGTAGACGCATCGCGCGCGACGCTGGAAATCGACGGCGAGCCATTTCCTTTAAAGCCAGGCTCGAATACCCTCGGCCGGAAGGACTCCAACGACATCGTGATCTCCGATCCGTACGTCTCCGGATCTCACGCAACAATCGAGGTCACTGAGTCAGAGATCCTCCTCACCGACGTCGGGAGCACAAACGGCACGATGCTAAATGGAGCGCGAATGGTGCCTAACGAGCCGGTGCGGATCAATCCGGACGATGAGATCATGATCGGCGCAAAAACTTTGCGCATTCGCCTGAAAGAGTGACATGGAAGAAACCACGGCTGAGTACTCCCGCGAAGACCTGATTGTTGAAGAGCCGCTACGCGTCGTGCCTCGTGTGTCGATCGCCTGCAAAACCGATCTCGGCCGCGTTCGGGAAAACAACGAGGACAAATTCGAGTTCTTCATTCCCGAGTCGGACGCGCTGCTTGCCTCGAAAGGAATGGTGTTCGTTCTATGCGACGGCATGGGAGGGCACGCTGCCGGCCAGATCGCGAGCGAACTCACCTGCAAGACTTTCATCGACGTGTATCTCCATCACTCTTCGCCGGATCCGTCCCGGGCCGCCCGGGAAGCGGCGAGAGCGGCGAATCGGTTCGTGCTCGACGTGGCAAGGCAAGTTCCGGGACGCCATGGCATGGGCACGACCCTCTCCGCCTTGATTCTCTGCCAGGACAAGGGAATCTTGACGCAAGTCGGCGACTCTCGCATTTATCGGTTGCGCGAAGAGCGCCTTGAGCAGCTGACGTGTGACCACACCTTTGTCGAGGAACAGGTTCGCGCAGGCACGCTCACTCCTAAGCAGGCGGAAAGCCATCCGTACGCCCACGTGCTCACGAGAGCCATCGGCGCGGACGACTCCGTCGAGCCCGATGTTGAGATCTTTGACCTGATGCAGAACGACGTGTTCTTGCTCTGTTCGGATGGGCTAACGAATCACGTCCAGGATGACGAAATCGCGCAGGCTTTGACGCTTCCGCCGTCCGAAGCGGCCTGGAAGTTGGTCGGCTCGGCTCTTATCGGGGGGGGACAAGACAACTGCACCGTCTTAGTCGTTCGCGTGGATAGCCTCGAGCGTCGCGAAGGCTAACACTCCCTTCGAATCGCGCGCTTCGCGAAGTTGCGAAGGGCCTCCGCCTTTTCACCAAAAGGTCCCGCGACCTTCATCGCTAAGTCGAGTATCCGTTCTGCCTCCCCGCGCGCTTCCTCAAGCCCGAGAATCGAAACGTAGGTCGCCTTCATTTTCGTTCTGTCCGACATTGCGTTCTTTCCCATCATCGAGGCATCGCCTTCTTCATCGAGAACGTCGTCCCAAATCTGGAACGCCAAACCCACCAACTGGCCGAATTCGAAGAGGGCGCGCTGCTGTTCTTCTGCTGCGCCAGCGCAAGCGCCGCCCATCGCGCAGCTGGCTCCCACCAATGCTCCCGTCTTCCTCTCGTGGATTCCCCGAAGGTCGGATGGATCGAGGGCGCTGTTCTCGGCTTCGATGTCCATCGTCTGGCCGCCGACCATCCCTTTGGTGCCCGATGCTTCAGAGAGCCACTGGAGGCACCGAGTCGTCACGCTGGGCGGAGCCTCCATCCGGGCGAGCACCTCGAAGGCGAGCGCAAACAGCGCGTCGCCGGCCAACAGGGCCAGCCCCTCCCCGAAGACTCGATGGCACGTGGGCTTGCCCCTCCTCAGTGCGTCGTCATCCATTGAAGGCAGATCATCGTGGACGAGGGAAAAGCAGTGAACCAACTCGGCCGCACACGCCGGATCTAAGGCTTGGTCTACGGACCCGCCCGTCGCGACCGAAGACGCGATGCAGACGAGGGCTCGAAACCGTTTGCCACCCCCCAGCACCGAATACCGCATCGCTTCGTGCAGTCGGGTGGGCGGCTCCTCCGACGCTGGCAGCACCTGATCGAGCCGCGCCTCGATCAGATTGCGGAGTTGCTGTTCGCCAGGATATGGGAACACAGTCCCGAGTTTAGCGCGGAGGCGGCGAAGTTGATGGAAATCGAACAGTGCTGGGCTATAGTAAAGATGGCATGGCTACCATTCGCCCCTTCCGCGGCCTTCGCTTCACCCCTGCCGCGGGCCGCCTCGAAGCTCTGGTCGCTCCACCATATGACGTCATCACTCCCGAAGAGCGCGAAGCCCTGGGAGCGCAATCGGAGCACAACGTCACCTGGCTGACGCTCCCTGAGCAACTGCCGGACGATCGGAGCAAGTTCGTCAAGTACGGACGCAGCGCCTCGAGGCTCGCGGAGTGGCGCAGAGAGGGGGCGCTGCAGCCGGAACCTACGCCCGCCTTCTATCGCTATTCGCAGACGTTCAATAACCCCGTTACCGGGCAGCAGCACACTCGCAGTGCCCTCGTCTGCCTCCTCAAGTTGGAGCCTTACGAAAAAGGGATCGTGCTTCCGCATGAACAGACCTTCCCAAAACACAAGGAGGACCGCCTCCGCCTGCTTGAGGCCACGCGGGCGCAATTGGAATCGATCTTTGGTTTGTATCAGGACGAGTTAGCGCGCGTCGAACACGCAATTTCCAGAGCGCATTTCGACGAAGCGGTCAGCGTCACCACCGACGATGGGATTCAACATCGCCTCGATGTTTGCACTCATCCCGAAGACGTGGCCTCGATCGCCGCTGCTATGGAGCGCGAGCGAGTTTGGATCGCGGACGGTCATCATCGTTACGAAACGGCGCTCGCCTTTCGGGAGGCTGCGGGCCCCCACGACGGCTTGATCGCAGAAGACTTCATGCTGATCTCCCTTTCGTCCATGTCCGACCCGGGCCTTGTTCTTCTGCCGACTCACCGAATCATCACGAGGTGGAACATTCCGTTCGCACAGGTGGAGAACCGACTCCAACGGTACTTCAACGTGAGAAAGGTCGCAAATGACGACCTTCCCGAGGCAGTGATGTCCGCTGCTGCGTCAGATTGCAGGGCGTTCGGGATCGCGCTTCCTGGCAACATCGGGTTTTTCGCCACGCTGGCGAGTCCGCGCGATGCGCTTTCATTGTCGGACGCCTTGGGAAGCGACCGTCTCAAGATGCTCGATGTCTCGATCCTGCACGACGTTCTGCTCAAGCGGGCATTCGAAATCGAGGGCCTCGAGCGCATCGAATACACGCGGAACGCGGCAGAAGCCCTCGCGAGGGTTAAGGAGAGCACGGACGTCGCCGCCGTGATTACAAATCCGCCCTCCGTCGAGGATATGCGCCTGATAGCGGAGGCGGGCGAGAAGATGCCGCAAAAGTCAACTTACTACTATCCTAAACTCCTGAGTGGCCTCGTGATGTGGTCGCTGTCCGACTTTGAGGCGCCGTGAACATACTTCTAATGGGATCAGGGGGAGCCGACGGCATCCCCGCACTGTGGGCAAGTTCGCCCGTCTCTGATCACGCCAGACTCAACGGAGGAAAGGACGTCCGGACGCGCGCGAGCGCACTGATCAACGGCGAACTTAAAATTGACTTCGGTCCGGATACGCTTGCGCAAATCCAGCGATGCCGCCTCGATCCGCGCGACTGGCGCGCCATCCTGATCACCCATTCGCACGATGACCATCTTGCGCCACGGGAGTTCCAGTACATGTATCCACCTTTCGTGGACTCAGGAACGCCTGTGCCGCCCGTGTACGGCGGCTCGACGGTGATTGAGAGAATCCAAGCGGAACTCGAGGAAGGGCGGCGTCCGAGTCTCTATCCGTTGGAAACCGGACGCACGGTCCGAGTCTGCGACTATGAAGTCACGCCGATTTCTGCCAAGCACTCGGACAGCGAGGAGTGCTTCAACTTCGTGATCGCGCGAGAGAAGACAATTCTGTATGCGGTAGACACGGGCTATTACGAGGAGCCTACATGGGACGCGCTTCAGCGGTGGAAATTCGACGGCATCGTCATCGAATGTACGGAGGGACTGAATCCCACCGAGTATTCCGGCCACCTTGCGGCCCAAGATGTCCGTGACGTGGTCGGCCGGCTGCGCCAGATGGGAGCGGCCTCAAACAGCACCGTCGTGTGCACCTCCCACCACGCCCATACGGGCCGGGCGACGCACGGCGAATTGCAGGCTTTCTTCGAGCCGCACGGCATCACGGTCGGCTACGACGGCCTCGAAATCAGGCTCTGAATTGGCTGCGGCTTTTGCCGCGGGACCGCCGTCTCCACCATTGAGATCACCCTCTAAACGGATTTGACCGGCCCGGATGGAACATCGGGAGCGTCGTGCGGCTTCGGCGCTCCCTTTCCTCTTTTGGTGGCCGATTCAACCGGTATAACCCCCGCCGTGCTGGAGTTCGACGTCCTGGTATGCGGCGGTGGAACGGCGGGGGCCGTCGCCGGCATCAAGGCGGCCAGGCTGGGGGCGAACACCCTGATCGTCGAAGAACTTTCGGCCCTCGGCGGGACGCAGTCCATGGGCTGGGTCACTCCGATGATGCCGAACTACCTCGGCGGCAGACAACTCTCGGCTGGCCTAAACCTCGAGATCCAGGAAGAGCACGCCGCCCTCTCGCCGGAGACCGACTTTGAGAACGCCCAGGTTTGGTACAACCCCGTCGTCCTCAGCGTCGCGCTTGAGCGCCTTGCCGTCCGCGCTGGCGCAAAGATCGCCTTCAGCACGTCGGTTCGATCGGTCGCCCGACAAGATGGCAGGGTCGAGTCTTTGACCCTGTCCTACCCCGGAGGAGACTGGGTAGTGCGGCCGAGAATCGTCGTCGACGCCACCGGCGATGCCGACGTCGTCCACGCGGCGGGCGGGACGACGGAGTCCGGGGGGGCGGGGGGCAGGAAGCAGCCCGTTACTCTGCGCTTCAACCTCGCGAACGTGGAAATATCGGCCGTCCTTCGGTTCTTCTCCGGGATGTCGGAAGGCCACGGCAACCCGAATCGGGAAGACTTCCTGCACATCGGCTATGCCGAAGCGAAGCAGAGCCCAATTGCGGATCAAGTTGGAGAAGCGATTCGAGCCGGCGTCTTAGAGGAAGACGACCTCGGCTACTTCCAGTTCTTCACCATGTTGGGAAGACCGCGCGAACTTGCATTCAACTGTCCGCGCATCGTCGGCTTCGATCCACTTGATCCATTCGAACGGTCTCAGGCTTTGGTGATCGGCAGACAGAAGATATTGCGCATTCACGATTTCTGCCGACGGTTCCTTCCCGGGTTTGAGGAGTGCTACATCTCGGTCATCGCCCCGCTGCTCGGCATCCGAGAGACGCGAAGGATCGTCGGCCTATACACCCTGACGGAAGAGGATCATCAATCCTGCAGGAAGTTCGAAGATGCCGTTGCACGCAACCGTTATCCAATCGACATCCACCTCGCGGAGGGGGGCGTTGAACTCAAGAAACTGCCGGCGAACGACTACCACGAGATTCCATACCGGTGTCTTGTGCCGCGCGATCTCGACAACGTGCTCGTCGCCGGACGATGCCTCAGCGCGACCTTCGCGGCTCAGTCCTCGGTTCGAATACAGCCCGTTTGCCGCGCGTTGGGCGAGGCGGCGGGGGCTGCAGCCGCGCTCTGCACAGACCAGAACGTGAACCCAAAAGACCTCGCCTACGAACTCCTCCGACCCCACGTCGACCTCTCCGTCGGCCTCGAAAACGTGGCGGGTGAGGGACGATTGGACTGGTAGCGGCGTTATAATCCCTCAGACTATGTGTGGAATCGCCGGTTACATCGGCCCGAAGGAAGCGGTCGGCATCGTGCTCGACCAGATCACCCGACTCGAATACAGGGGATACGACAGCGCCGGCGTCGCCTTTCGAACGGACCACGGAATCGAGGTTCTGAAACGTGCCGGAAAACTCACGAATCTTCGACAATTAGTCGCTGAGATTCGGCCGGAGGCTCATGTGGCCATGGCCCACTCCCGATGGGCAACGCACGGCGCTCCGACCGACTCCAACGCACACCCGCATTACGATCGCACCGGCCGAATCGCGGTGATTCACAACGGAATCATCGAGAACTACCTCGAGTTGGCGCAGGAGTTGAAGGCCCGGGGCCACACGTTTCGGAGCGAGACGGACACGGAAGTCGCTGCACACGTGGTCGGCGAGGAGTACGAGACGTGCGGTGCGTTGACCGAAGCGGTTCGCCGCGCGGTCCAACGGTTGCGAGGCGCGTTCGCGATGGTCGTAATGTGCACGGATGAGCCGGACAAGATCATCGCGGTGCGAAATGCGAGTCCGCTAGTGTTAGGCGTAGGAGAAGGCGAGAACTTTCTCGCGAGCGACATTCCGGCGTTACTGCCCTTCACGCGAAAGGTCATCGTGATGGACGAAGGCGATCTTGCGGTCCTCACCAAGGACGAGATCTATCTCGAAGATGCCGAAAGCCGGCCGAAGTTGCCGAAGGTTGTCACCATTGATTGGGATGTAGAAGCGGCCGAGAAGGGCGGCTACGAGCATTTCATGATCAAGGAGATTCATGAGCAGCCAACCGCGGTTCGTCACTGCCTGAGCGGAAGGCTCCTCAAAGATGGAACCGTACATCTGCCCGACACTTTCGACGCGGACACATGGCGCCGATTCGAGCGCATCGTCATCGTCGCGTGCGGAACGGCATATCACGCCGGTCTCCTCGGCAAGTACATGATCGAGGGCCTGATTCGTCACCCCGTCGAGGTCCAGTACGCAAGCGAGTTCCGATACAACAACCCGATCATCCGGCCCAACGATCTCGTTCTCGCGATCAGCCAGAGCGGCGAAACCGCCGACACGCTCGCTGCGTTGCGGCTCGCAAAGGAGCAGGGAGTCAAAACGCTGGCGATCGTCAACGTCGTGGGCAGCAGCATCGCTCGCGAGGCTGACGCCGTCATCTACACGCAAGCTGGCCCGGAGATCTGCGTCGCGAGCACGAAGGCGTACTCCGCGCAGGTGGCCACCCTCGCTCTGGTCTCCCTCCACGCCGCAAGGCTCTTCGGTTCCGACCGAGAGAAACTCGACAGGCTTACTGACGCCCTCACGCGGCTTCCCGAGACCCTCGAAGCCTGCCTGGAACGGGAGGCGGAGGTGGTTCGCGTGGCGGAACGGCTCCAGAACGCGCCGCTGCTCTTCTTCCTCGGACGAGGGGCCGACGCGGCCGTCGCTCTGGAAGGCGCCCTCAAGATGAAAGAGATCGCTTACATCCCGACGCAGGAATCACCCGCCGGAGAGATGAAGCACGGGCCGCTCGCTCTCGTGGAGCCGGGAGTCGCTGCCGTCTTCGGCCTGACCAACCCGACGACGCGCGAAAAGGTGATCAGCAACATCAAAGAAGTAAAAGCGAGGGGCGGTACGGTCGTCGCGGTCGTGATGGACAGCGATTCGCACACTCCGCAAGAAGCGGACGAAGTCATCCGCATTCCTCACACGGACTCGCACACAATCGCGGCCCTTGCAAGCGCTCTTCCCTTGCAGTTGCTGGCCTACCACGTCGCGCGACTGCGCGGCTGCGACATCGATCAGCCGCGTAACCTCGCGAAGTCAGTTACCGTAGAGTAGTCGCTTACGGCCGCTCGTATAGATAGACCTCGGGAACGAGTTTGCTTCCCGTTCCGTCGTTCACGGCGAAACTTCCGCCCGAGTAGATTCGGCCGCCGGCGAACCTCCCATCGACCCGCAGGGCATAAAAATTGACGTCGAAGTTCGGCCTTCCCGGCGAACTGAGGAGCCGCGTCGTCTTGGTCTGCTCGCAGATCCGCTTGAGAACGTCCAATACAGCATCCTCCGGCGTCATCCCATCCTTCATGTTCTCCACGACAGTCCGGCTTCCGCAACTCTGCAGAACAGCCTCTCCCCGTCCAGTCGAACCGCAACCGCCGACCTCGCCGTCGACGTAAAGCCCCGCCCCGATGATCGGCGAGTCTCCCACTCGGCCCGGGATCTTGAATGCCAGTCCGCTCGTCGTGGTGCAGCCACTCACCTCGCCCTTCGCGTTCAGCGCGATGCAGCTGATAGTGCCCGTCGGCCTTTTGAAGTCGGCTCGAGTCTCATCGTCATCCAGCCAGTCGTCCTCTTTCGAAAGCCTCGTTTTCCAACGAAGCCACGCTTCCCGCGCTGCATCGGTCAGCAGGTTCTCCTCTTTGAATCCGTAGGCCTTCGCGAATCGAAGCGCGCCCGGTCCAACCAGGAGAACGTGATCTGTTCGTTCCATCACCAACTTCGCAACCCGCGACGGAGTCTTGATGTTCTGCAGCGCAGCGACCGCACCGGCACGCATCGTCGGCCCGTGCATAACGCTCGCATCGAGTTCTACGACGCCCTCTTCGTTCGGCAGGCCTCCGTAGCCGACGGACATGTCGTTCGGATCCTCTTCCACGATGACCACGCCCTCGACTGCCGCCTCAAGCGTATCGCGTCCGGCTGCCATCAACTCGACAGCCTTCGTCGTCGCCCTCAATCCGTTTGCGCTCGAGATGGCGATCGGCCCGGGAGGCGGGCCGAAGGGCAGTCGCGACGAAGCCTCCCCAGCCTTCCCGGCAGCCACTGCCAGCCCCGCAGTCGCCCCGACTTGCACGAATCCTCTTCTTGAAAACCGTTCTTGAGCGTCCATGGCTCCGCATTCGACGCAGCGCGCGGCTCCTCCTGCCCGAACGGGTCGGCCCATGACTCGCGCAGCGCTCGCTTATCGAGTTCGAACGGGCGGAGGGGGGGGAGGTTCTTCGAGGGGCGGAATCGTCGGCGCCGGTGATGCGCCCGGCGCAAGTCCGATCGAGACTTGCGCTTGCTGCCCGCCCTCTCCCGCCGGCAGCGGCCTCGAATGAGCGACGATGTTCTCTACCGCAGGCGCGGCATGACGTCTCCACAAGACGACGCGCTTGCCATACACGTCGGTCTCCTCTGTGCCGATCGCTCGTTCGCCGCCGGGAATGTACTCCGCGGCGTCTTCGCTCACGGCAGTCCCGCCGGGCGGAGCAGCCCTCTGCACGTGCGCGGCGATGTCGATGACGTGCGAGTAGTTGACCGAGCCCGCATCTCCGGCAGGCGCGACGACCGTTCCCGTGTGAATGCCGCAACGGATTTGGAACGGACTGCCGATTCGATTCTTGAATGCGTTGAACTCGAGCAGCCCGGCGTGAAGCCTTCTGGATGCCAGGAACGCCGCCTGAGGATGCTCGAACACAAGCATGATGCCGTCGCCCGCCGTGCTATGAACGCTCCCGTCGAATTGTGACGCGACTTCCGTCACGTACTTCGTGTACTCACCGAACGAATACTCGACAGCCAACGGGTCGGCGTTCGACTTCATGCTCGTGCTGCCGACGACGTCGACGCTCAAGAACGTAACGGAACGCTCGCCAGACTTCAACTCCTCCTGCAGTTCGATTAACTGCCGAAGGAGGTACTCCCTTCGCTTGATGGGATCATGCTGAAGGCGCAGCTGCAGGATGCGATCGCTCAAAGCGGAGCACACGAAGCCCGCGAGCGCGCCGAGAAGAAGGAACGGGAGCAGCTTGACACCGTCGAATTCAAACGTCGTCCGAAACATCTGCGAGAATAAAAACGAGAAGAAAGCCGACCCGATGATGAACGATCCGCCGAGCACTCCGCCGGCGACGACTCCAAGTTCCTTTCTCCGCGCCTGCGCCAGGTTCCATATCGCCAGCAGAACGACGGCGAATCCTCCGATAAACGCAAGGCCGTACGGATCGCCCGTGATCTGTCCCCAAATGTTGACGAGGCCAGCCTGAAGCCCAAGAAACGCGCTCGTCACGATCCGCCGCGCGGGAAGGCTCATCTGGCGAACCTGCTGGACGAATCGTCCCCACTTCGTCCGCTTAGCTTCCCTCTGCTCGGATAGGAGGTCGAACGCGGCCCGAAGCGACTCCGGCGATGCGTTGGTCATTTCCGCAACGCTTCGCAGCAACTCCTCGGACGACTGCGCGTTGACGAGCGATTGGATCCGGTCCGACAGATTCCCGGAGCCACCCGAAGCGTCGTTTCCCTGACCTTCCGATTGCATCTCGTCTGCGCTAGGAGCATTGTACAGGAACCGGTAGAATTCCGACGTGCCCCTTACCGTACGACTGTTCGCCAGTTTGCGTGCCAGGTACGGCGAAACGACGGAAGTGAACCTGGACCCCCCGCTCAGCGCCCTTGAATTGAGGTCCCATCTCCAAAAGACCGAGGTCTGGACGCCTGGGGCGAGAGTCGCCGTGAACCACGAGTTCGTGGGCGATGACGCGACCATTTCGCCGGGCGACGAAGTGGCAGTGGTGCCCCCGGTGAGCGGCGGATGAGCCTGGTTCTCCTCACGCGCGATCCGATCGACCCGGAGGCGACTCGAAAATCTCTCGAAGACCCGACGCTCGGCGGCCTGACGATGTTCATCGGTGAAGTCCGGGCCCTCACGGGCGGCAAGGAGACGTCGAAACTCGTCTACTCCGCATACGAAGAAATGGCGCTCGTCCAGATGAAGCGGATCGCGCAAGAAGCCGAGGAGAAATGGTCGGCCCGCGTGGCGATGATCCATCGGCTCGGCGAACTCTTTCCGGGAGACATCGCCGTGCTCACAGCCGCCGCGTGCGCGCATCGAGAAGAAGCCTTCGCTTGTTGCCGGCACCTGATCGAAACGCTCAAGTTCGACGTGCCGATCTGGAAACAGGAGTTCGGCCCGGATGGCGTTGCGTGGATCGAAGGCGATTCTCGGGTGATGGAGTGACGTCGAAAAGTGCTTAGGGACGTCACCATCATCGGCGCGGGTCCGGTTGGTCTGTTCGGCGCGTTCTACGCAGGACTCCGAGGCATGACGTGCCGAGTCATGGATGCGCTCGACGAACCGGGAGGCCAACTCATCGCGCTCTATCCGGAGAAGCCCATTTACGACATGCCCGGCTTTCCCGAAGTGCTCGCGGCGGACTTAGTCAAAGAGTTGGCTCGGCAGGCGGATCGGTTCGGTCCCGAGTATGTTCTGGGAGAAACGGCAAAAACCCTTGAGAACACCGAGAATGGGTTCCGCATCGGGACAGACCGAGGCGAATACGATACGAGAACGATCATCCTCTGCGCCGGATTGGGGGCGTTTACGCCAACGCAACTCGGCGTCCCTCGCGAAGCAGATTTCCTCGGCAAGGGGCTTTCCTACGGGGTGAAGAACAAGAGCGATGCGGAGGGGAAAAGATGCGTCGTCGTCGGTGGCGGTGATAGCGCATGCGATTGGGCCCTCGGATTGCTCGACGTCGCCTCCGAAGTCACGCTTGTTCATCGGCGCGACGGCTTCCGCGCGCACGAGGAGACGGTGCGACAACTCTTCACGTCACCCGTCAAAGTAAGAACTTTCGAAGTCGTGACGGAACTGATCGGAGAGGACAACATCGAGGCCGTCAAGGTTCGCAACAACAAGGACGCATCCGAGTCGCTCATCGAATGTGACCGAGTGGTCGTTTGCATCGGCTACAAATCTTCTCTCGGGCCCCTGCGCGACTGGGGACTCGAACTGCAGAAGAACAAGATCGTCGTAGACACGACGATGCGCACGAACATCCCGGGCGTGTTCGCTGCTGGCGACGTTTGCGCACACGACGCCAAGTTGGATCTGATAGCCACCGGCGTCGGAGAGGTATGCATCGCCGTGAACTACGCGAAGACCTTCATAGACCCAACCGCGAAGACCTTTCCCGGACACAGCAGCGACATGGACTTGCCGCAACTTCGAGGATGAACGTCGCAGTCATCGGAGCAGGCGCGGCTGGCACGTCAGCGGCCATGAACCTCGCCCTCGGCGGTCATAAGGTCGTCGTCTTCGAGCAATTTGAGCGCGGCCACACGCGCGGAAGTTCGCACGGCACTTCCCGCATCACGCGGCACACCTATGCCGACCCCTACTACTGCTCGCTTGCGGTCGAGGCCAACCGCGAGTGGTTTGAATTGGAGCGACTGGCTGGCGAACAGATCTTCGTCCCGTGCGGACTCCTCGCGTTCGGAGATCCGAACTCCGACTGGCTCAAGAGCGCCATCGCGGGACTCGTACAATGGGAAGTTCCACACGAACACTTGGACGCAAGGCAAACACTCGAGCGATTCGGGATCCGCCTCGACGCAGGAGAGGTTTCTGTTTTCGAGCCGGGAGCCGGCATGCTTCGCTCGTCTTTGATTCTGCGCCTCAACGAAGCGATCGCGGCGGAGCACGGAGCGGTCTTCCTGTATGAAACTCCCGCAACCCTCTCCGATGACGGACGTGTCAACGGAGAAGCCTTCGATGCAGTTGTGATCTGCGCGGGAGCCTGGTCCGGAATGTTTGCGCACTTGCCAACCGTGCCGACGATTCAACACTTCGCTTACTTCGCGGCCTCCATAGAGGCTCCCGTCCCGTGTTGGGTCGAAGCGACGCCAGACCACTTCTATGGCTTCGGAGATTACGGTCGCGGATTTAAGATCGGCCTCCATCGGTACGGCCCTCGGTTCACGCCGGAGTCCGATCCGGAACTCGACCCGGCTGTGCTTGACGAGATCGGGCGCGTCGCGGTCCGGAGGCTTGGCGCCCGCCTGCCTCAACTGGAAGCCTTCACTTGCCTCTACACGACTGCCCCCAACGAGGACTTCGTTCTCGTCCAAGTGCCGAACCACGTTCCCGTCTATCTGATCAGCGCCTGCTCCGGGCACGGCTTTAAGTTCTCCGCCTGGTTCGGCAGGCTCGCGCGGAGGCTCATAGAAGGCGAGGTGTCGCCGTCCGACTTTCCTCGCTTCTCCCCAAAGTAACGAACGAGTCCATCCCGACGTCTTCTCTCCAGCCATGATCGTCGCAGCCCTCATCCCTTGCCTGCTTCCCGCGAACGCCCAGGTGTCCGCCGACCAGATTCGAGACCGGGCCGCCGCTGCGATCGGCATCGAGAGGCTTGAAGAAGTCCCACGGGGCGTGTCGTTGCAGGGCTCCATCCGATACCTCGACATTCCGTCGCGGTATTCCCTGCTCTTCGATTCTTCCGGTCGCTTCGTGGAGTCCATTCAGGGCCGACTTTCTGAGACACACGGATTCGATGGCAGCGTCTGTTGGACCACCGACTGGTGCGGCCTGACTCGAAAAGTCGAATTAGAGGAGCGCGACCTACAAATCACCGCAACCTGGCTCGTCACAGGATTCTGGACATCGCGATCTTCGGCAACGGAGCTGCGAATCGACGACTCCGACCCGAGCGACGGCGCCACGGAACTGATTTGCAGCCTTTCAAAAACGCCGATGAAGGTCCGCCTGTTCATAGACGAGAAGTCGTGGCTGCTGACCAAGGCGACGCGCACAAGCGTGTCAGGCGAGCAAGTCTGGACATTTGGTAACTACAAAGATTTCCGCGGATTCAAACTTCCCGGCCTCATGACGTTCTCCGAGGCCGGCGTTACAAATGAGATCAAAGTCGAGAAGATCGAAGAAGCCCCCACGTTCGTTCGCAACCCCTATGAACTCTTGCCGTCTGCATCGAAGAACGCTTCCTTCCGCGATGTGGAGCCATCGAATCTCGAAGTAAAACGACTCTTCACCGGCCACATCTGCGTGTCGCCCACCGTCGACGGAAAGAACGTCGGATGGTTCATCCTCGATTCGGGTGCGGGCGTGATGGTGATAGACAAATCGAAAGCGGACGAACTCAAATTGGACCCGTTCGGGAAGTTGCCCGTCGTCGGCATCGGAGGCGTCGAGGTATCCCACCTGCGCGCCGGCAAGACCTTCGACCTCGGCCCCCTGCGAATATCCGATCCCGTCTACCTGGAACTGGACCTCTCGATGATCTCCCGAGCCGTCGGAATCGAACTCGCGGGGATCGCTGGCTTCGACGTGTTCGCTAGTTCGATCGTAGATCTCGACCTCGACGCCCCGGCCATAGCGATTCACAACCCCGGAAAATTTCAACTTTCTGGCGGAAAATGGCAGAGACTTTGGATTGACGGCAAAGTCCCTGCAGTCGAAGCGGCGTACGAGGGCGACAGGCGAGGGGTCTTTCGGCTGGACACCGGCGCACCGAACACTGTGACCTTTCATTCGCCGACCGTCGAGAAGTATCGGCTCCTCGAGGGGCGCGAAACGAAGCCTGCATTCATCGGTGGAGTGGGAGGCGCATCCAAGGCCGTCTCGGGCCCCATGGAATGGTTTGAGATCGCGGGCCACAGGTTCGAAAAGCCGCAGGTCGTGTTCAGTCAGGCGAAGTCAGGGGCCTTCGCGGATGAGTACACCGTTGGCAACATCGGAGGCGAATTCCTCCATCCCTTCCGCGTAGTCTTCGATTACACGCTTAGCCGGATTGCCTTCGTGAAGAAGGCGAACTAACCGCTGACGAGTTTCTCTTTGATCGCCTTCATGGCGGCCTCGGTTCTGCTGTTCACCTGCAGTGCCTTCAGGATGTTGCTCACGTGGTTCTTCACGGTCTTCTCCGCAAGGCACAGCCGGTCGGCGATCTCCTTGTTCCTCATTCCTTGAGTAACGAGATCCAAAATCTCCAACTCGCGCGCACTCAATTCATACAGATGCGTCTCGTCTAACTCCACGTCCTCCCTTTGTCGGCGGAAATCGTTGAGCACCATCGTCGCGATTTTCGGTGTGAGCGTTGCCTCACCTTGCGCCGCGCGCCGGATTGCGGAGATGACTTCGTCCGGCGTGCTCGTTTTTAAGAGATAGCCCATCGCGCCTGCGCGAATCGCATCGAAGACGTTGTCGTTGTCCTCGTGAACAGTCAAGACGACGAACGAGATGTCGCGCTTGCGTTTCGCAAGCGCGGTGATTGCAGCGATTCCGTCCATCCTCGGCATCTCGATGTCCGTGAGAAGCACGTCCGCGTCCTCGCGCTCGCACACCTCCACGGCCTCGTTGCCATCTTTGGCGATCCCGACGACCTGGATGTCAGTGGCAGAGGCGAGCACGCGCTCCAATGTGGTCCGATAACCTGCCATGTCGTCCGCGATTACGACGCGAATCCTCTCGCTCATGGTCAGATTCTAGCGGATACCGGCCCCCCCACTCGCTCGAAGACGCTCCCACACGGAGTGGTCCGCGAACCTCTCCCTCAAGCCGGCGACCTCGGCGAACTCCGTCGGATAGAAAGGGGGGCTTATTGTTTCGGATCGGACCGCCCCGTCAAGCCTCTCATACGCCGTCGCTCCCATCTGCGCCCGCTGGAGCGCGGACGCGACGAGCAGGTCGAAGAGTCCGTCTTGGGTCTGATCCTTCGCGGCTTCCAGCCAGCGGAACCTGTGTCGATGCTGACCCCCGAGGGCGAGCCAGTGGGCCACGTCTCGGTAAGGCCCCGGATCGCCGCCCAGGCGGGAAAGAAGGCTCGTCGCCATCTCCGGCGAGCCCGCCCCGAAGAACGCCTCGGCGCGGAGCACCGGCTCGAGAGGAGACAGAAAGTGGGCGTTCGGAAGGTCCTGGTCGGCAACCTCGTCGGCCTCGCGCAGGCACCAATGCTTCAGCCACCAGGCGATCGGGTTGTCCGCCCCGTACAGCAAACTCTCCTCGAAATGCTGCGCGGCGCGGCGGACATCTCCCCTCTGCATCCAGACAAGGCCAAGCCCAAGCCATGCTCCATGGCTGACGCCGGACAAAGTCGTCGCAAAGTGCAGGCCGACCTCGGCCTCGTCGACCCTCCCCTCCGCAAGTAGCGAGAACAGGGCCGGAAGCGGGTCGTCCTCCGGCGCAACGGGCCGAGCAAGAGCGGGAATTTCAGGTAGCGGATGGCAAACGAGCGTGCGACCCGACTCATCTCGAATCTCGAACGCGGTCACGGCTGACGGCAGCGAGTCCAGTGGAACCTCGGAGAGTTCACCGGCTGTCACATCCACTTCCGTGTCGGCCGTGTCCCCGCCTGCGAGAAGCACAACCAACCGGACTCTCCTCGATCGATCGGACGCGACTCGCAGTAGGCGCTCATCCAACAGGGCCGAGGTTCCAGCGCCAGTTACTCTGAGTCCATCTCCGCCAGGGGAGGCCGTCAACCGCACCCGGAACGAGTCCGTGCGGAACGGGCCGAGGACGATCTCTCCCCCTGGACACGGCCGGTGAACCACCAGCGCGTTATCGTCCGGGGCGGCAATGACACTCACGCCATCCACCTCGGCTGCGGCCGACAGCCTTCCAGTGCCGGGTCGGATCGTCACGCGCGGGGCGACTCGCTTGAACGACGGTCCCCGGTTGAAGACGCAGACCGCCAAGTCGACGGCGGCGACCTCCGGCACGAGGCCCATGAAGGCCTGATACGTCAGCCCCGCTTCCCAGTCGAAAGCCGCCACGACGACATCCCTTTCACTCGAGCCGACTTCCGCGACCTGGATCGGGCCGGGGTAGGGAAACAGGTCCACCCCGCCCGGGGAGAGAAGTTCCTGCCCACCGCCCTCGATAACGAGCGACTCGATTCTTGGACGCTCCCCGGAGAGCGTCACGCGGACGAGACCGTTGCTCAGTTCCAAGCCGGGCCCCGCGCGAAAATCCCCTCAATCACCGGTTTCGCCCGCAGTGTGATGGACATCAGGGCGCCAGATTACTTCCGCGGGAGTAGAATTCTCCTGTGAACAACGCCGCCCGGCGGCTCCTCCTCAGAACGGTAATGTGGGTCGGAGTACCCATTCTGTTGGTGCTCGCCGGCTACTGGTACGTGGGCCCGGTCTTCGGACCGCGCATCGCCGTGAAGTTTCTCGAGAACACTTCCGAGGGTGCGGAACGAGGAGCGACGAATCAGGCTGCGTCGCAGAACCCGGAGGCGAAGCCCCGCTCGTGAAAGTCCTGATTCTCGAACGCAACCTGCTCTGGACTTCAAGATTCACTCAGACCTTGCGGTCGCTGGGCCATGAGAGTGATGTTCTGCAGAGTCCGCCACAGGATCTAAACGCGTACCGCGTCGCGATCGTCCATCTCGCGGACGCTGCGCTCGATGTGAACGAGATCGTCTCGGAACTCAAATCACAAGGGATCGTCGTTATCGGCCATGCGGGTCACAAAGAGGTCGAAGCGCTCGAAGCCGGTCGCGCGGCGGGTTGCGATCGTGTCGCAACGAACGGCGAAATCACTGCGAAACTTCCGCAGATCATCGAGGAGTTAGGTGTTGCTGCGCGATAGTTTCGGACGAGTCATAGACTATCTCCGTGTCAGCGTCACCGACCGGTGCAACTTCCGCTGCATCTACTGCATGCCCGAAGAAGGTTATCCTGTCGCCCCGAAGGATGAGTTGCTCACGTTCGAGGAGATCGTACGCATCGTCCACATCGCCGCCGACCTCGGAATGTCGAAGATTCGGCTCACGGGCGGCGAGCCTCTCGTCAGACGAGATCTGCCGAACCTTATCGAGCGCATCGCGTCCCATCCAGGCATTGAAGATATCAGCCTCACCACCAACGCACATCTGCTTCAGCAACTCGCGCGACCTCTCCGAGACGCGGGCCTGCATCGCGTAAACATCAGCCTCGACACACTCGATCCGGACAAGTTTCTGCAGATCGCGAGACGAGGCAGCCTTTCGAAGGTCCTAGAAGGCATCGAGGCCGCAAAGGAATCGGGTTTGTCTCCCATTAAGATCAACTGCGTTCTCATGAAGGGAGTGAACGACGACGAGGTGGCGGACTTCGCGCGGTGGACCGTCCGCGAGGAACTTCACGTGCGCTTTATCGAGGTTATGCCGATCCGGTGGAACCTCGACGAGACGGAGCCTTTCGAGTCGCTCAGTGCGCTGCACGGCGGACGCGGGCTGTTCCAGTTGCGCATCCAAAAGGACGAAGGGATGCTAAGCGACGCGCAAATGCGCAGGATGGTGATTCCCTTCACAGCGGCCAAGGAAGCCATTGAGAAGGAACTTGGACCGATGACTCCGCACCAGATTCCGACGAACGGGCCCGCACACACGTACAAACTCAATCACGCTCTTGGTACCGTTGGGTTCATCAGCCAAGTCTCCTGGGACCTCTGTGAGCGCTGCAATCGCTTGCGACTCACTGCGGACGGCCAACTCCGTCCCTGTTTGATGGCAGACGGCGAAGTCGACCTCCGTACCCCCCTCCGAACAGGATCGTCCGATGAGGACATTCGCGCAATCTTCGAGCACGTCGTCGCGCACAAGCCCGAAAGACACTATCTCGCGGAAGGACAGAAGGTGCAAGGGCGGACGATGAGCCAAATCGGGGGCTAACGCGCCTCCGCCGAATCTGGGCAATTCGACATAATCTCCATCATGAAGAGATGGTGGCCCGTGCCGGCACTCGTATTCGCGTTGAGCCTTTCAGGCAACGCCTTACCCCAGACTCTCGGCATGCCCATCGGCATCACCGGAAAGATTCAGTTGATCTCCTATCCCTCGATCAAAAAAGAACTTAAGGTGACTAAGGATCAAGACAAGCAGATTCAGAGCATGCTGACGTCACTGCAGGCGAGCGGAGCCGCAGGATTCAGTTCGTTTAACCCTGTCTACATCTCTAAGGAGATCGACACGAAACTGGATGAATTGCTCACAGACGTTCAGCGGGCACGCATGAAGGAACTTTGGTATCAAGCGAACGGATTCTTCATGTTGCGCCTCCCTGGCCCCGCTGAGGAGATCCACCTCGAAGCGGAGGCGGCGGCTAAGGTCATCGCGATCTGCGATGCCCATGACGAGGAAGTCACTGAACTCATGATGCAGTCTCAGAGGAACGGTTCCAAACTCAAGGGAATGTTGGAGGCCAAGCGGAAGGAGTATCAGTCCAAGGTGGAGGCTCTCCTCAACGAGGACCAGAAGAAGGCCTGGACCGGTCTACTCGGCAAGCCTTTCAAGTTCCCGTTCTGAGTTATCGCTGGAGGCGCAAAGGAACAAGAACGAGGCACGGGGCCGGGCCGTAGTCCGACCCCGTGCGAGGATTAATTGTGGGTGATCACATCCCAGACGGCCTGGTCGATGTGAGCCCGCCACGATCCGCCCGTGATGCCCGTTACCACGAATCTCAAACGCATCCTCATCTGGCCCGTCCCAGGCTCCACGAATCGAGCCGGATTCTCCGTGATGTTGAGCGTGATCTGAGTCTCGTCGCGGGGAGCCGGGCGACTGTCAATTAGCACCCAGTTATGAGTTGCGGCGTCCAACATCTCCGTGTCGATGCGGATCGCGCGCGAAGTTACAGCCGTTTCGATGACCAGCCGGAGGATGTCCGGACTGTCCGTCGGCGAATTGCCGATGACGATGATGGATGCTGCCGTTTCGTCACCAGGCATAGGCGCCCCGGCGCGGATGCGCAACAGCCTGTCATCAGAGAGGAACAGGTCTTGCAGTCCACCAGAGTGCTGAGTTCCGCGAGGGATGGCGAAGAACACCGGGTTGACTCTTCGTTCAAGGTGTCCGGCCGGATTCTTCTGATCGTCGGTGAGAAGACTGATCCAGCCTTCCACTTCCTGTGACAACGCCCCTGTGCCGACCATGGCTACAGTGGGCTGAATCCAGCCATCATGGGTCAAGGGAAGCGGCTTGACGCCTTGCCCCCCCGTTCCATCGGTCACGCCTGCGCCTGCGCTTCCATTCGCAAGCAGAAGTTGCCCGACTACAGAGGCGTCAGTCGCGTCCCCGTCGCCGTTCGGATCGGGATCGATCACCGAAAGAACGTTCGCGTGCTGGTTAGTGACATACGCATAGTAGCCGCCGCCCAACTTCGCGCCCCAATTGACTCCGTGAGTTCCGGCGGGCGTCGAAAGAACCTTGACCACCTGGTCCGTGCGCGTGTCAATGATCGCCACGTGGTCCGCCGAGTTCGCGGGTCCGCGCGGAATCGTCGTGAGCGACAGCACAGCGACGGCGACCCACCGTTCGTCAGGGCTAACGGGCGTTTGAATCGGAACTTGCAGAGAGTGAAGGATGTTCATTCCTTGCAAGCCATCCGGAGTGTACGTCACCGGTATGTTTCGCTCGAGCCTTTGCTCGTCCACGTTCATGACTGTAATGAAACCCGACACAGCGTTCGCGATGTACGCTTTATGCACGCCGCGAACGTGACATTCGCCGGCAGCAAGCGGCATCAGCAAGGCGCTTCGTATGGGATCGCTCGCATCATACGTGAACTCTTTGAGCACATTGCCGGTAAGCGTTTCCACAATCGAGATGGAACCCGCGAGGCCGACACCCTTGAACACGTTCGGGACGATCACCCGGTCACCGAAGCCACAGGTGAGCCAATGGCCGTGTGGGTGGTTTCTTCCTGCGCCGGTCGGTCTCGCGTCGACTTTGCTCAAGCCGCTCGGCGAATCGGTCACCTTCACCAACTCCTTGTCGGCGCTCAATGGAATTGTCAGCCAACCGAACTGGTTGGATCCCGGCGTCGGGATCGTGATGACGTGCGTTGGAGCTTCACCCACCGTTACGCTGCTCAGGATCGCGCCGGTTTGGCGATCAATCTTGTTGATCCACTTTCCAAACCAGTTCGCGTTGTAGATGACGTCATGAGCGAAGTTCGCCCACATGTTGTGCGGGTTGTTCCACATGCCGCCTGCGCCAATGCCGTTGATCTCACGCTCAACTGAGAACGTTGCTGCATCAACGACGGTGATCGTTCCCGGCTTTGCAACACCACCGGAGTCCACTTGACCGGGGACGCGCTCGAATTGCGTGTTGACCCAAATCTCGCCGACACCGGGGATCGCAGGCCGGAACTCGTCAGCGGCAGAAAGAATGTCCCACTTGGCGAGTTTGTCTTCGTCGGTCGCCGCGACCGTCGTCATGACGGACAAGACCGTGCTCGCAGGCAGAGAGGATGCTCCCAAGTGTCCGATGAACGGAAGGGACTCCGCTGTGACGTCAGGGATCGCTCCACTCGAATCACGCACCGCCACGACGCCGGTCATGTAGGGGTGGATCTTGCAGACGAACACGTACACGCCCGGAACGTCGAATTGAACCGACAGAGTGCCGTTCTGTGAACTGTCTTGGTCCATGATCACGGCGCTCCCCGGCGGCTTCAGGAGCAGAGTCACCGTGTGGCGGGTGTTCGTGCAGCACCCACCAATTACAAAGTCAACTCGCTCACCCCGATCGATCACGGAGAGAGGAGTGCCGGTAGCCTCGCTGCGAAACCAGTTCCCCGGTTCATCGGTCAGGTGCATCCTGTCTGCCGAGGCGGCAAAGGCGGATGCGCCGAGTCCAAGAACTGCCATAGCGAGAGCGGATCGAACGCTCCCGCCAACCCGTAACTTTCTCACTTTCATAACCTCCTCGCCGGGCACGGGACTATGCCCGAGTGCGCCGGTCGCACCCCACAAGAGGTCGAAATCTGTAGCGGGAATACACTCTCAAGCCGATTTGTGGCCGGAACCCGTGTATATTCATGTAGAGATGGGGGCGGAACTGTGATTTTCTGGCCCAGGTTCGCCTGTGCCGTCGCGGCGATCGCGATGCTCTGCCTCGCGTTCGCCCCGCCGAGCCGACAAGGGGAGACACAGAGAAAGAGGCGCGTCGACTTCAACCGAGACGTCAGGCCCATCCTGAGTGAGCACTGCTTCAAGTGCCACGGCCCATCTGCGAAGGACGTGCGCGGAAACCTCCGGCTCGACGATCCCAAGAGCGCCACCCGAGATCGGGGCGGATATGCGGTAATCGTCCCCGGCGCGCCAGACAAGTCGCGCCTTTGGCAAAGGGTCTCGGCTCCAGTGCCGGCCGCTGCGATGCCGCCGCCAGACGCAGGCGTGAAGCCTCTCACCGAAGAGGACAAGCGCATCCTGCGCGCATGGATCGAGGAAGGAGCGGAGTACAAACCCCATTGGTCCTACATCCCGCCCAAGAAGCCTGCTCTGCCGGAAGTCTCGCGCCCAGAATGGTGTTCGAACGACGTTGACCGATTCGTGCTTGCGAAGCTGGACGAAAAGGGCTTGCGCCCGGAACCCGAGGCCGATCGAGCGACTCTCATCCGTCGAGCGTCTCTCACGCTGATCGGCCTACCCCCCACCCCGGCCGAAATCGCGGAATTCGAAAGAGACAGCCGACCGGACGCGTATGAGCGCATGGTGGATCGCCTTCTTGCAGACCCACGATACGGCGAACATCAAGCGCGCTATTGGCTCGACGCAGTCAGGTACGGCGACACACACGGATTGCACCTTGACAACGAACGGTCCATCTACCCGTATCGCGACTGGGTGGTGCGAGCATTCAATCAGGATCTGCCGTTCGACAGGTTTACGATTTGGCAACTCGCTGGAGATCTGCTGCCGAATCCCACCACGGAGCAGAAGATCGCCACGGGCTACATCCGAATGAACCCCACGACGAACGAGGGGGGAGCGATCGAGGAGGAGTTCCAGGCGAAGAACACCTTCGACCGGGTCGAAACGACCGCTACGGTTTTCTTAGGCATCACGCTGACGTGCGCGCGATGCCATGACCACAAGTACGACCCGTTCACGACGAAGGAGTACTACTCGCTGTTCGCGTTCTTCAACAGCACAGCGGACAAGCCGCTCGACGGCAACGAACTCACTCCAGCGCCGGTAATGCGCGCGAGAACCCCGGAACAGGATGCAATCCTGGCCGCGTGGGAGAAGGAAGCGGGCGAGATCGCTGCACAGGTGGACCTTGACGCCGCAATGACCTGGCTGAAGACGACGCGAGTGGAGTTGCCGTCGCTTCGCGACTGGGAGGTCTCGGAGCCCTATCCGGCGGACAGTTTCGATGCTGCCTTCGCAACCGAGTACGGCCCAGAGCCGGGCGGGATGGCCGACTCCGCGAACTGGAAGAGAGCCGAAGTCGCGTTCGGCAAACCGCTGCAAAACCTCGCGGGACGAGACAACGCCGCGACGTTCGTCCGAGGCGTCATCGAATCTTCGCAAGACCGAGACGTTGAGTTGAGCGTCACGAGCGATGACGGCATCAAGATTTGGGTCAACGACACGCTCGTTCACGAAAACAAGGTGCTCCGAGCGCTCGGCGGTTCGTTCGACACAGTGCGCCTACGATTGAAGGAAGGGCCGAACGCGATCCTATTCAAGATCGTCAACGCCGGCGGGGGAGACGGCCTCCAGTTCTCCATCGGCGACAAGATCGCGGAGAAGATTGACAAGGTGTACAAAACGCTGGTCAATTCGCCCGGAGACGAAGCGGCCATCAGCGCGGCGAAGTCGCTGTATCTAGAAGCGGGCCCGGAGTCGGTGCCGGCGTTACGATATCGGAAACTGCGGGCGGACATCGATCGGCTCGAGAGCATGATTCCCTTCACACTCGTCGCCGAGGAGCTACCTGGTCCGCGGCCGGCGTACGTCCTGGATCGGGGAGAGTACAGTCGGCCAAGGGATCGCGTGCACCGCAACATCCCGAAGGCGCTCGGCTCGTGGCCGAAGGGCGCGCCGATGAATCGCCTCGGACTCGCGCGATGGCTCGTCGCGGAAGAGAACCCGCTCACGGCCCGCGTTTTCGTCAATCGAATATGGCAGCAGCATTTCGGTCACGGGATCGTCAAGACCGCAGAGGACTTCGGCAGTCAGGGCGAATGGCCGTCGAATCTCGAACTTCTTGACTACCTCGCGGTCACGTTCGTCGAAAGCGGTTGGAGCGTCAAGAAACTCCACAAGACTCTTCTCATGAGTTCTGCCTTCCGTCAGCGAGCGACGGTTTCGAAAGCGAAACTCCAGGTCGATCCCGAAAACCGATTCGTTTCGCGAGGGCCGAGGTTCAGACTCGACGCGGAGGTCATCCGCGACCAAGCGCTTTACGTCAGCGGGCTGCTGAATTCTGCGCAGGGCGGCAAAGGCTTCAAGCCCTACCAGCCGTCCGGACTGTGGGAAGCGATCGCATTCGCCGACAGCACGACCGCCAAATACGTCCAGGACCAGGGTGACACCATTTATCGTCGCAGCCTTTACCTATTCTGGAAGCGCACTTCCCCACCGCCTACGATGATGATCTTCGACGCCCCGATGAGGGAGGCATGCGTCGTTCGGCGGTCGCGGACCAACACGCCGACTCAGGCTTTGGTTACGCTCAACGAGCCTGCGTTCATCGAGGCTGCCCGCACGATGGCGGAGCGCGTGATTCGCCACGCCAAGCATGATCCGGACCGGATGGACTTTGCGTTTCGTCTTGCTCTCGGCAGGCCCGCACATGGCACCGAGTTCGGACTCCTCATGAACGCCCTCAATCGCTACTTGAAGCAGTACAGCGCAGACGAAGAGGGGGCGCTCCAGATCGTCTCGATCGGAGAGCGCGAGCGGGACAAGACGATACCGGTCGCGCAGTTGGCCGCATGGTCGCTCATCTGCTCCACACTCATGAATACGGACGAGTTTCTCACTCAACACTAAGCCTATGGACCCACGAAGAGAATTCGCGCTGACGATGACTCGCCGACAATTGTTCGGGAAGACAGCGCTCGGCATTTCGACCGCAGCCCTTCACGCTCTGCTCAAGTCGAGCGGCGTCGCGAGCGCGCTCGACTTCGCGAGTGGAACGCAGGGCGCAAGCACGAAGTTTCCCAACTTCGCCCCGAAGGCGAAGCGAGTGATCTACTTGTTCATGAACGGCGGGCCGAGCCAGATCGACCTCTGGGACTACAAACCCAAGATGGCTGAGAAGTTCGATGCCGATCTGCCGGATGAGATCCGGATGGGTCAGAGACTGACGACGATGACCAGCGGGCAGAAACGCTTCCCGGTCGCGCCGTCGAAATACAAATTCGAGAAACACGACAACAACGATGACGGCGTGTGGGTGAGTGAACTCCTGCCGCACACCGCGAAAGTCGTAAAAGAACTGTGCGTCATCCGTTCCATGTGGACGGATGCGATCAACCACGATCCAGCCGTCACCTTCATTCAGACCGGGAGCCAACTTCCCGGGCGACCGAGCCTCGGGTCGTGGGTCAGTTATGGACTCGGCACAGAGAACGAGAACCTGCCGACCTACGTAGTTCTCCACTCAAAGGTCTCAAGCGGCAAAACCGACCAAGCCTTGTTCACTCGGCTCTGGGGAGCCGGCTTCCTGCCGAGCGAGCATCAAGGGGTCGCGCTGCGATCGGCCGGAGATCCGGTGCTCTTTTTGAGCGATCCCAACGGCGTTGATCGAAACACGCGCCGCCAAATGCTCGATGACATCGCCAAGTTGAACGAGGGACAACTCAGATTCTTCGGCGATCCGGAGATCGAAGCGCGCATCAAGCAGTACGAGATGGCGTACCGCCTGCAGACCAGCGTGCCCGAGTTGATGGACCTCACGAAGGAGTCGGACGAGGTCTTCGAATTGTACGGCGACGCGAGCCGCGAGCCAGGGACGTTCGCCGCAAACTGCCTACTGGCCCGCCGCCTCGTGGAGCGTGGAGTTCGGTACATCCAGATCTTCCACCGAGGATGGGATCAGCACGGAAACCTGCCGTACGACCTTCCGATGCAGTGCAAGGACGTAGATCAGGCCTGCGCCGCGCTGATCCTCGACCTCAAGCGGCGCGGCTTGCTGGACGAAACGCTCGTCATCTGGGGCGGGGAGTTCGGCCGGACGATCTACTGCCAGGGCGACCTTAGCCGAGAGAACTACGGCCGGGATCACCACCCACGCTGCTTCACGATGTGGATGGCAGGGGGGGGCGTGAAGCCGGGCATCGTGTACGGCCACACCGACGACTACTCCTATAACATCGTGGACAAGGACGGCGCCGTGATCACGCCGAGCGAGGACGCGTTCACCCCGGGCGCAGTGCACATCCACGATCTCAACGCGACGATTCTCAACCAACTCGGCGTAGACCACACGCAACTGACCTATCGGTATCAGGGACGCGACTTCAGAATCACCGACGTGCACGGGCACGTCGTGAGAGACCTGCTCCTTTAGTTTTCGCCGTTTCGGGTCAGATCTTCTTCAGAAGCGTCACCCTTCCAATCGGGACCCACTCTGCGACGAGGATGTCGCCGTTCCTGAGGAAGATCGCGTCGTGCGGATGAATGAACTTGCCGGGAATGAAGTCTGAGCGCGGGCGATCGCGCAGGCCTGACGGGTGTCCATCGCCGAGCATCTCGATGACGTTGTTGTTCTCATCGAGGAGCGTCACGACGCTGCTCAGGTCCGGAACGAGCAGCATCCCGTCTCGGACGTCGAAGTGGCAAGGCATCCGCATCCCTTCCGTAGAGAATTTCACGTGCTCGCCGTCGAGCGAGAAGTACTGAATCCGATTGTTGGCGCGGTCTGCTACGGCAAGCAGTGGTTCCCTTCCGCGGTCGTCGAGCCAAAGGCCGTGCGGCTGACGGAGTTTCCCCGGCTCGGTCCCCGCCCCCCCGAAGGTGCGGACGTAGTTGCCTTTGATGTCGTACTGGTGCACCCAGTTCGATCCATAACCATCGCCCACGTAGAAATCTCCGAACGGGGAGAAGGCGACGTTCGTCGGGATGAAAGGCTCGCCGTTCTTGTACTTTCCGGACTCCTCGGGAGCGCCGAGTTCCAAAACGACCGTTCCATCCAGTTTCGTCTTCACCACTTTGCGGTTCGCGATGTCGCAGTGGTAGAGGAACTCTTCGGAGCCTTCTTTCCGAATGTCGAGGCCGTGCGACCCGCCCTTGAATCGCGATCCCCAACTCGAAAGGTAGTTGCCGGATTCATCGAAGACGACGATCGAGTCTGCGCGCTTGCTGCTCGGGTGCACGGTGTGCCCGACGTAGATGCGCCCCTGGGAGTCTTGCGCGAGTCCGTGGGTGTCGCCGAACGCCACGTGCGCAGGCGGCACGAGCCAGTCGTGGATGCACTGATACCGGTGCCTACCGGACCCGAGGATAACCCCCTGGCTTTCGGTGTTCGATCCTGTCGTCATCGTCTTTCCTCCTCCTGAGGCCGCTCGCCACCAGAGGGCCCCCAGTCCTGCCGCGGCTCCGGCTCGCAGCAGCTGTCGCCTCGTGAGTTCGGCCTCTTCGTTTCGCATGGCTATTGATTCCAGGTGTGGGCCCGGGGGTCCTCCACGGCTCCCCCTTGCATTGCCGGGGGCATGGCCTTCGTTGCTTTCGGTGGCGGTGGCGGTGCCGGGCCTGTTGTGCTCGGCGGGTCGGCCGGTTGCACGCCTGCACGGTGCACGCTCCGCGTGTGGGAAAGCGTGCATGTTTTGGGCGTGCGGCCGGTTGTCTGCTTGCTCGACTTTCCGGGCGGTTTCCGTCGTCTTGGAAGCAGGGCTTGGTGCACGCCCTGTTAGGACAGGGAGGCGGAGGAAGTCAACCGGGTTCGCTGGGTGAGGGTGCGGTGGGACGGATGGGGCGTGCAGGCTCGGCAGGCTTTGCACGGGCGCGCTTCGCTTACCCGTGACACTCGGTGGGGCGCGCGGGGGCTGTTCGTTGCACGGGCGCGCGCCCCTTGCACGTGCCATCCACCGTGGACTTTCGGCTCGATCTGACGCCCGGTTCTCGGTCGCTAACGCTTGAGGATCGCCTGGACGGCGTCAAGCGCCTCTCCCAGTTTCCCGGGCGTGAGCCGACCCGCGATGGAGGCCACGATGGCCGCGTCCGCAGTAAATAGCCGTGACGGGCGGATGTTGCTCGCAACCGGGAGGCCGCCGGATTCAAAGTCGCGGTCGCTCAGAGCTATAGCGTATCGATCCAGAACGGACTGACTCGTGATCATGCACAGGATCAAATCGTCTCCGTCAAGGTCGGCAAGAACCAGCGCAGGACGACGTTTGGTCTGCGTCAGATCTGAAAACGGAAACGGCACGACGACGACATCGCCGGCTACAGGTTTGCCCAAGCCTGGTCTTCCTCCGGCCGAAGCCAGTCCTTGGCGAGTACGAGTTCGCTGAGCAGCGCTTCCTCTCCGGCTCTCACCTTCCGAGCCTTGGCGAGCAGGTAGGCGGCAAGCTGAATCTGTTCCTCCGGCTTAAGGGCGTCGGCCTGCCTCTGGAGTTCCTTCAGATCGTGCACGGCCATGTGAGTATTGTACGTCTTGCCGTGCCCAAGCGGTGTGGGCGGTGGGTGCCTCGGCAGTGTTCGTTACTCTGAGATCGGACGGGCCGGTCGCTTACGATGGAGTCCGAGTGTCCGATTTCAGGGGCACGGGTGCGCCATGAGCGATATCCAGAATTGTTATCGCTCATGAAAATAGAGTAAAGTGAGCGATAAGTGCGGAAAATATCGCTCATGGACTGGAATTGGCAGCAGCCAGACTGGCCCCAATTCACCTACGACGCCGGGCGCCTCGAAAGCTCCGAAGCGAGCTTCCTGAAGCAAGGGGGCATTCTCATCGGCGCTTTCAAGCACCTGCAGCCAACCCAGGAGAACGAACTCTTGGCCGAGACCGCTACCAGCGAAGCGGTCACGACCTCCGCGATCGAAGGAGAGCTGCTCGATCGCCAGAGCGTGCGCTCGTCCATCCTCCGCCACCTCGGAATCCAGGCCGACTCTCGGCGGGCGGGTCTGCGCGAGGAGGGGATCGCGAGGATGATGCTCGACCTCTTTCGCGGCGATCTCGGCCCGTTGAGCCATGAAAGGCTATGGGCCTGGCACGGCATGCTTATGCAGGGCCGCACAGATCTAGACGTCATCGGCGGATACCGGGCCCGCGCGGAGCCCATGCAGATCGTATCCGGCCCCATCGGGAGGGAGACCGTTCACTTCGAGGCGCCGCCGGCCGGGCGCGTGCGCGGCGAAATGGACGGATTTCTCGAATGGTTCAATCAGTCCGAACGCAGACTCCCGCCGCTCGCCCGTTCAGGCATCGCGCACCTCTATTTCGAGAGCATTCACCCGTTCGAGGACGGCAACGGCAGGATCGGCCGGGCGATCTCCGAAAAGGCTCTCGCGCAGGGCCTCGGCCAGCCGAGCCTGACGATGCTCTCGACCGAAATCGAGTCTTGCCAGAAGGAGTACTACGCCGAGCTCGAGCGCGCGAGCCGGCGGCTTGAAGTCACAGCTTGGCTGGAGTGGTTCGCGGACGCGGCGCTCGCGGCGCAGCGCAGAACTCTCGATTGGGTCCATTTCCTGATCTACAAAACGCGGCTGTTGGACCGGCTTTGCGGGAGGATCAACGGGCGCCAAGAGAAGGCTTTGCTGCGAATGATGCGCGAAGGTCCAGCTGGGTTTGCGGGTGGACTGTCGGCGGGGAACTACCAGACCATAACGGGCGCATCTCCGGCGACGGCGGGCAGAGACCTAGTTCAGTTGGTGAATCTTGGGGCGTTACGAAGAACGGGTACCGGGAAGGGTACGAGGTATTGGCTCACGTTAGAGTAGCCGCTCTTTCCGGGCCGTGGTCGAGCGCGAGG
>QEUM01000016.1 GCA_003577165.1 Armatimonadota bacterium
TTTAGGGCTCCCTTGCCAACTTCCAATACCGTCCGTCGCCTCGGTTTCCCGATCTCTTAGCTCGAGCCAGTGGAACCAGAGAGGAACCAAACGTGCGGGAGTGCGCGGACCGTGCCGCGCACTCCGAAACGGACCGTCGGCGAGTGGCCTCGGCTAACACTTCTTGCAGTACAGCTTGAAGACAGCGTCCGACATGTAGTAACTCGTCACCTCTGTCCCGGACGACCCCATTTCGGCCTCCCGGAGCATGATTCCGAGACACACGCAGCAGGGGTCTGAATCTGCCGCGCCGATCTCCATGACGACCGTAGGTCCAAATTGGTCGAGCGGATCGTTTAGAAACGCGGGCGGCTTCTGCGCCCTGAGCGGTTGTGTGCGATCCAGGTTCGGCCCAGGGGATGCAGTGACGCAGTCTCCGATGGAGAGGTTTGTCGAAAAGGTCGCCGCCAGGAAGTTGGGCTGTTCGATGTAGTCCACGGCGAACTTCGCCCGTTCATCGGACCGCATGCCGATGTCGAAGTGCAGGGAGGCCGCTCCAGTTCTCGACGATCCGGCTCCGGCGTTTTCCACGAGGATGTTGCCGATCGTCGCCGGAGTTAACGTCCCCGAGTAACGAACGGGCGGCTTCTCCTTCGGACGGTGATAACGAATCCAAACGACTCCCGTGTCGATCGCGTATTCGACGATGAATCCGGGGCCTCCGAAGGCCTCATCAAGGAACCCGCCGAGTGTGTCATGCAGCCAGTTGTAGTTGACCTCGCGACGCACTTCATGCAAGGCCTTCTGGAGGTTATCGCGAAGGTCTGGTCGGACGAGGGAGATCGTTCGAACGGCTTGAGAGGCCTCGCCCAACAGCGGAACGATCACAATCGTGTGCGGTTCCTTGAGCGTCCAACGGGGGGGCGTCGGAACGAGCGTGCCAAATTTGTCGCGGAAGGCGATACGTTGGCTCTCGAGAAACAACTTGCTGTCGGAGAGGAGTGTCACGAGTTCCTCCCAATCGTTTGAAACGTAGATGACGGAGTTTTCCTCACGGTAGTTCGCTGCCGTTGAATAGTCGAGCAGGACGACTCCCGCTCTCTTCAGTGTGCCCACTGCTGGTGGCATGGCTGATCCTCCTAAAGCGTGAAAATGGTCGCCGGCTGCGCCAAAACGAGTGCTTCAGGGAGACCTAAGGGTGCAAGGCTCGTGCCCTGCTCAAGACTGCTTCTGCGATCTCCACCCACGACATTCCCCTGCACTCGTCCGCCGCCTGCGCGACTGCGCTACTCAGCCATTCTGCGTCCGTCGGCGTACTCCTTCCGCGAAGCTGGCTTTTCACCATCGGCGAGGCGGTCTTGGGGAACCTGGCGAGGGCGGCCAGGCAGTTCGCCTCCGCCTCCGGCCTGCCGGCGGAGGCGAGCGTGTCGGCGAGGGCGATGAGGGCAAGCCCCGCATAGTGGGCGTAACTGCCCGCGAGGGCGCCCTCGAGCATCCGAAGGCACATCTCGATCGCGGACTCGTGCGCGCCTGCTGACAGATAGACCCCGGCCATGTTCCTCCACACATAGAACGCCTTCGGATCGGGCCGCAGGTCGGCCGCGATTCGGCGGGCTCTCTCGAAAAGGCGCGCTGCCTCCTCCGGGTCGCCCGTGCTCTGGTGAAGGCGCGATTTGAGGAGGAGCCCGCTTGCGCGAACCGCGCCGTCGGGAAGCGACGCTTCGATCGCGTCGAATTCTTTTAGGTAGTCCCTTGCGCGCGCGATGTTGCCATGAGCGAACATCATGTCGGCGAGGTCGAGAAGGCTGTCGGCTTGCTTCTCGAAGTCACGTACCAGTGCGCAAAGACGCACGCGCTCCTGCCAGTGTCGTTCTGCGCTCGCGATGTCTCCCGTCCTTCGGCAGGCGGTGCCCTGAAGTCCACGGATTTCGATCAGCGTCGCGTGATCCAGCGTGCGAGTCGCCGCCGACTCCGCACCGCGAGAGAGTTCCTCAAACTCCTCGCGCAAACCTGCTTCAAGGTAGGAGCGGCAGAGGCCGCGTCCCAACCGAACCAAGAGGTCGTCTTCTCGGTTCTGAATGCAGTGGCGGGCTGCGGCGCGGAAGTTGCCCACCTCTCGCCAAAGCAGCGCGCTGGCTTCTGTCCAACTTCCTTCGTCGAACAGTGAGCGCACATCCGCCGCGCGACTTGCGAAGTGGACTGCGTGCGCGCGTTTCGTCGGAGCGATCTCATCAGGCGAAGCGGAGCTCTCGAGGTACTCGCGTACGCTGTCGAGCGAGCGATATCTCATCTTGCCATCTACGACGCTCGTAACCAAAAGGCTGAAGTCTCGCAGCAGACTGATGCCTTCAAGCACTTCGATCGAATCGCCGAGGACACTGACCGCGTCCGAAACGAAGAACCCGCCGGCGAAGACGGATAGGCGCGTCGCAAGATCCGCCTGCTCTTTGGGAAGGAGATCGAGCGATCCTTCGATGACGCCCGCAAGGTTTGCGTGCTTGTCCTCCCCGATCGGCCGTCTGCGCAGCACGTCGAGCCTTCCTTTGCGCAGTTGACTCGCGATTTCGCCAAGCGACAGATGACGTAGGCGTCCCGCCGCGAGCACGATGGCGAGCGGAATCCCCTCCGCAAGGTCCACGATGTCGCGAACGATGCGACGATTCGCGCGAGTCAAGCGGAACGCGCTCAAGATGTGGGAAGCAGCTTCGGCAAAGAGCAGTTCGCCATCGGAAGGGCCTCCGCCCTGCTTCGAGCGGCCCATCGGGCCGAGCGGATACTCGAACTCCCGGGGAAGACCGAGCACCGCGCGGCTTGTGACCAAGCACCGAATCGAACGCGATGACTTTAGGATCGCGTCGAGGGTCGGCCCTGCGTCGAGCAGCTTCTCAAAGCAATCGAGGACGAGAAGCGTTCGCTTTCCTTGGATGGCATCAGTGATGGACTGAATCGCAGTAGCGCCCTCCCCTTCGATACCGAGTTCGCGTGCGATAGCAACAAGCAGTTCTTGAGAGGAGATCAGAGGGTCGCACTCGACGAAGTGCACGTTTCCGTCGAAGTCATTGAGTAGGTCTGCGGCGACCTGTTTGGCGAGCCGCGTTTTCCCGGCGCCTCCGATTCCCGTGATGGTGACGAGGCCCTGTTCTCGTTCGAGGAGTTTCCGCGCGACCTCCTGCCGTTCGTCCTCTCTCCCGACGAAAGGCCTCTCCTCCGCAAGCTGAAGAAGCGGATGAGGCCCGGTCTCGACAGCCGCCCGGAGGGGGGGGAAGGTGTCTTGAAGCGAAGGGTGGCTGATTTGGAAGATCTCTTCCGGCCCGAGGCCGCGCAATTCATAGGCGCCGAGCGGGATGAGTCGAAAGTTTTCAGCCGCAGAGTCGGCCAGCGCATCGCGGATGGCGCGGGAGACCAGGACTTGGCCGCCATGTCCGAGATTGGTGACCCTGGCCGCGCGGCTCAGGGCGGGGCCGGTGAAGTCGCCTCCCTCTTCCTGTGCGCGTCCGACGTGGATTCCCATTCGTACGCGAAGCCGGGTTCTTCCCGGCCACGCTGCGCAATCAAGTTCCGCCTGGCAGGCGATCGCCGCTGACACCGCATGATCGGGGTGTTCGAAAACGGCGCAGAAGCCGTCTCCCGTCGCTTTGAAAATCCTGCCGCCGTGGCTCGTGAGCGCGGCACCGACGAGGGAGTTGTGGAGGCGCAGGGCGGCGGACATCGCGGCGCGATCGCGCTCCCAGAGGGCCGAACTCCCCTCGACATCGGTAAACAGGAAGCAGTAGTCGCGCGCCATACCACCCGCCCCAGGGTTGGTACGACATTATGGGCGCGGCGGACGGGATGACCCCGCGTCAGACCACGAACGGGCGCCAGAAGGAGACCATCAGTGGGCCTAGCCTGCGCATAGGCTCCGAGGACCCCTTCACCCGGCAAAGGAGCAGCACGCCGTGCAGATACGCGGCGCACGCCTGCGCCAGCAGGCCCGGATCGGCGTCTGGGGTGAGGTCCATCTCGTCCCTCGCCTGACTGAACGCCCTGGCGAGCGGAGTCTGCAGACGGTCGAGCACGGCTTCAGTGCGCTCCCGCATCTCCGCAGGGAGGCTGCCGAAGCAGGCCGCGTTCGTGCCGATGAGCCAGAAGGCGGTGCCCGTCTGCTCGTCGATCGCTCGTGAGAGGCGATCCACCAGCCGGAGCGGGCGATCCAGGGGCTCCACGCCCTCGTCGAAGGCCGGGGAGAGGATCTCCTGGTCCACCCGGAGCTCCCATTCGGAGGTCGCGGCGGCGCCGAGGGCGGCCTTGGTTTCGAAGAAGTGGTAGAAGCTGCTCTTCCCAACGCCTGCTTCGGCGAGGAGGTCGTCCACGGCCGCTCCGGCATAGCCTCGGTCCGAAAACAGCCTCACCGCCCCGGTGAGGATTCTTTGGCGTGCGTCCGACTTGCGTCCCATGTTGGCCTCCAAGGGATAACGACGGGGCCGCGTGACGTAGGGTTTCTCACCCCGTTAGGAATGCGCGTTGACAATTCAGCCGATTGGCTGTACAATGTCCTCTTGTGAGCAGGAACGAGGTCTTCCAAGGCCACCATCATCACGGTCTCGACGAGGCCGGTTCCTAGCCCACTCCTTCTTTATCTCCTTTTGGGCGCCGGCCACGTGGCCGGCGTTTCGTCTTTTAATCGCACCTCACGGAGAATCCAAAATGACAGACAGCATGCGTCCAAAGGTTCTAAGGCTCGCACTTCCGAAGGGAAGAATGCAGGCGGCCGTCTTTGAACTCCTCCGCGAAGCGGGGATGCACCTCACGGCGAGCAGCAGAGAGTACAGGCCGATCGTCTCGCTGTCGGGCGTCGAAGCTAAGATCTTGAAGCCGCAGAACATCGTAGAGATGCTGCATCAGGGCTCCCGAGACTTGGGCTTCACAGGGGCGGACTGGGTCGAGGAACTGGGCGCTAACCTCGTTCAACTTATTGACACGGAGTTCGACCTGGTCAGCGTGGTCGTGGCCGCGCCGCATTCCATCCTCGAAGGGGGGCTGCTTCCGAACCGGAAGATCGTCGTCGCGTCGGAGTACGAGTCCATCACCAAGCGGTGGATCGAGTCTAAGGGGATTGACGCTACGTTCGTGCGGTCGTATGGAGCGACGGAGGTTTTCCCCCCCGAAGACGCGGATTGCATCGTGGATCTGACCGCCAGCGGAGCGACGTTGCGCGCGAACGATCTTGTCGTGGTCGAGGAACTCATGCGGTCTTCGACGAGGCTGTACGCGAATCCGCGCGCACTCGACGACGCAGCGCGCCGCGAGCGCATCGAGGATTTCGTGCTGCTCGTTCGCTCCGTGTTGGAGGCCCGAAGCCGCGTGATGTTGGAGGTCAATGTGGCATCGGAGAAGTTGGAAGGGTTGGTAGCGATCCTTCCATGCATGCGCGAACCGACGATCGCTCCTCTCCACGGGGACGCGGGCTACGCCGTGAAGGCGGCCGTTCCCCGAAGCGAATTGCCTCGCGTCGTCCCGCTTTTGAAGGCGCGTGGAGGGACTGACATCGTGGTCACCGAGATCGCGCAAATCGTTCCATAGGGGGAGTCACATGAAACAAGAACTGCAACGAACAGGTAGCGCGAAGCGCAGCACCACGGAAACTCAAATCGAGGTCACGCTGTCGCTCGATGGAGCGGGGGACTGCGACTCCGAGACGGGGATCGGCTTCCTCGACCACATGCTGGGGGCCCTTGCGAAGCACGCGCTCTGCGACCTTACGATCCGGTGCGAGGGTGACCTGCACGTGGACGATCACCACACATCAGAGGATTGCGCCTTGGCGTTGGGCGAAGCCCTGAACAAGGCTCTCGGTGATCGCAACGGCATACGTCGCTTCGGCGATGCGATGGCGCCGCTCGACGAGTCCCTTGCTCGGGCGGTGGTCGATCTCTCAGGGCGTCCCCACGCGACAATCCACCTCGGAATCGGCGCACAGCCGCTCGGCAATTGGTCGAGCGAAAACGTCGTTCACTTCTTCCGTTCGTTTGCGACGTCGGCCAGACTTTGCCTGCACTTAGATGTGCTGCGAGGCGAGAACGACCATCATCGAGTGGAGGCCGCGTTCAAGGCGCTGGCGCTCGCAATTCGCGATGCAAAATCGCCGTCGGGCGCGGGCGTGCCGAGTACGAAGGGAGCGCTGTGATCGAAGTCGGAGTCGTTCGAACGGGAACGGCAAATCTGGCGTCGGTGCTTGCCGCGCTGAGGCGCATCGGCTGTGCCTGCAGCGTCGTCGAGAGGCCGGATGATTTAGTGAAATCGAGAGTCGTCGTGCTGCCGGGTGTCGGTGCGTTCGGTCAAGCGATGGAGGGGATGCGCGAGAGGGGGCTCGTGGACGCGCTCCGGTTGCACTTCTCCGAAGGCAAGCCAGCGCTTGCGATCTGTCTCGGCATGCAGGTTCTGTTCGAGTCGAGTGAGGAGAGTCCAGGCGTTGTCGGGATGGGTTTGCTGCCGGGGAGCGTCGTGAGAATTGACTCCGCGATCCTGCCGCAGATCGGCTGGAATCGTATCGATGCGACGGGGTGCGCCTTTCAAAAGTCGGGCCATGCGTACTTCGCAAACACTTTCGCGGTTCCCCACGGCGAGTTTGGTGATTGGAAAGTGTCGCAGTTCGAGTACGGCCGCTCGTATGTGGCGGGAATCGAACGGGGCGCGCAGCTCGCCTGCCAGTTTCATCCGGAATTGTCGGGACAACTCGGCCTCGATATGCTGACCTGCTGGATGGCGGAGGCGCGGTCATGCTGACAAAGCGAGTGATTCCCTGTCTCGACGTGGATGCGGGCCGCGTTGTGAAGGGAGTGCGATTCCAAAATCTGAGAGACGCGGGCGATCCGGCTGAGTTGGCCGCACAATACGAACGGCAAGGAGCCGACGAGATCGTGCTGCTCGACGTGAGCGCGACGAATGAGGGCCGAAGGGCGAGACGGGATGTCGTGGCGAAGGTCCGAGAGGCGATCGCGATTCCGCTCACGGTCGGTGGCGGGATTCGAGACGTGGAGAGCGCGCGCGAGGTCTTGGAGGCCGGCGCAGACAAAGTGAGTGTGAACACAGCGGCGGTAGAGTTCCCGGAAATGCTGCGCGAGATGCACGATCACTTTGGAGCACAGTGCGTCGTTCTCGCGTTGGATGCTGCGAGGGTGGATGGTGGCTGGGAGGTCATGACTCATTCGGGAACGAAGCGCACCGGGTTGCGTGCCGCGGAATGGGCCAAACAGGCCGAAGAGTTGGGCGCAGGCGAGATTCTATTGACGAGTTGGGATCGTGACGGCACGCGGTCGGGATACGACCTGGACTTGATATCGAACGTTCGAGCACAGGTGCGACTTCCCATCATCGCGTCAGGGGGGGCGGCAGGACCCGAGCACATGATCGAGGCTTATCGTGCCGGCGCCGACGCCGTGCTCGCCGCCAGCATCTTCCACGATGGTGATTATTCGGTCGAAGACATCAAGAGGGCGATGCAGTCAAGCGGGCTGGAGGTGCGGCTGTGATCGTTCCATCCATTGACCTTTCCGAGGGGAGAGCCGTTCAACTCGAAACAGGCGAGAGGCTCGTCATCGATGCGGGTGACCCACGGCCGCTCGCCACTCGGTTCGGGATGGTCGGAGAGATCGCGGTCATCGACCTCGATGCAGCGAAGGGCGAGGGGTCCAACGAGGAAGTCATTCGCGAATTGTTGGGTCTCGCGCGATGCCGCGTCGGAGGGGGTATTCGGAAGGCCGAGCGCGCGATCGAGTGGCTGGATGCAGGAGCATCGAAAGTCATTCTCGGAACGGCGGCTGAGCCGGAACTGCTCTCGCGCTTGCCTAAGGATCGAGTGATGGCTGCGTTGGATGCGCGACATGACGAAGTGGTCACGCACGGTTGGCGCACCAACACAGGAAGCAGGATCGAGGAGCGGGTCGAGGCACTTTCGGAACTCGTGAGCGGCTTTCTGGTGACGTTCGTCGAGCGAGAAGGGAAGATGGAGGGAACGAACCTCGATCGAATTCGAGAGTTGGTCGAGCGATTTCCCGGAGTGAAGTTCACTTTTGCGGGGGGGATTACAACACTGGAAGAGATCCGTGAGATAGACCGGCTGGGAGCGGATTGCCAGGTGGGGATGGCGCTCTATACAGGTCGAATCGGGCTCGCAGACGCGCTCTGCGCACCCTTGAATTGGACGGCCGATGGAATGATTCCGACGGTCGTGTGCGACGAAGCCGGTGTGGCCCTGGGCCTGCATTGGTCGAATCCGGACTCGCTACGCGAGGCGATCGAGTCGGGAACCGGCGTGTATCACTCCCGCAAGCGCGGACTCTGGCGGAAGGGCGAGACGTCGGGCGACAGACAGGAGCTTCTGCGCGTCGATGCAGACTGCGATCGGGACGCGCTGCGGTTTACGGTTCGGCAGTTTGGTCGTGGAAACTGCCATGTTGGAACTCGCACCTGTTGGGGCGACGACTGGGGGCTTCACCGGCTCTATCGCAGACTGGAAGCGCTCGCAGTGGACGCGCCGCCGGATTCCTACACAAGGCGGCTGTTGGCAGATCGGGAGTTGTTGGAATCGAAGTTGCGAGAGGAACTCGGTGAACTTCTGGCCGCACGCGATGCGGGCGAAACAGCATGGGAGAGCGCGGACCTTTTGTACTTCGTTCTCGTCAAGTGCGTTGCCATCGGCGTCGGCCTCGAGGAGGTGGAGCGAATTCTCGATTTGCGAGAAAAGAGGGTGACGCGCAGGCCGGGGGATGCGAAGTGAGCCGGCGCTTGTTTCCGCTGGTCACGATCGAGGAGGCGGTCCGCCGAACGCCGAAGCCGCTCGACGAAGAGGCCGTTGCGAGATCGGAGGAGATCCTGCGATCGATCGAAGAGCGAGGATGGGAGGCTGCCGTTTCGTGGGCGAACGAACTCGGCGATCTCGTGCCGGGCCAAGCCGCAGTCTTGCAAGGGGATGAACTGCAGGCGGCGCTCAACGAAATTCCCCAAGATCATCGTGAGTTGTTGTCGAGGGTTCGAGACCGCATCGCGCGCTTCGCGGAAGTCCAGTTGGCGTCGCTGCGCTCTGCGGTGAGCGACATTCCGGGAGGAATCGCGGGCCATGTCGTTGTGCCGGTTCGCGCGGCGGGCTGTTACGCTCCGGGGGGGCGATATCCGCTGCCGAGTTCGGTGCTGATGACCGTGACCACTGCTCGAGTCGCAGGCGTGGAATCGGTCTGGTGCGCCTCTCCCAAGCCGTCCGCAGTGACCGTCGCGGCGGCCGCAGTCGCCGGAGCGGACGCGCTAATCGCGTTCGGGGGGGCGCCTGCAGTCGGCGTCCTTGCCTACGGATGCGGCCCGGTTCCGAGATGCGATGTGATCGTGGGTCCCGGAAGCAAGTGGGTCACCGCGGCAAAGAGGGCCGTCTTCGGGCAGGTCGGAATCGACATGCTCGCGGGTCCTTCGGAGTTGCTCGTGCTCGCAGACGACTCGGCGAACGCGGCTTGGATTGCGGCCGATCTGCTCGCCCAGGCTGAGCATGACGTGGATGCCGGTCCGATGCTGATTTCGACAAGCGAGTCGCTGCTCGACGCGGTCGAACTTGCGCTGCAGAATCAACTCGAAACACTACCGACGAAGGAAATCGCGGAGCGCGCGCTTGCGAACGGATGGGCTGCGTTTGCGCCAAGCCTCGAAGAGGGGATTCGCGTGGCAAACGAAGTCGCTCCAGAGCATCTGGAGTTGATGGTGCGGGATGCGGAGTCGGTCGCTCAGAGGCTGACCGAATACGGCGGCTTGTTCATTGGCGGCAACGCGGCCGAAGTGTTCGGAGATTACGGAGCAGGCCCGAATCACGTCCTACCGACTGGTCGGACCGCGCGCTTCTCGAGCGGACTCTCCGTGTTGAACTTCCTCCGCACGAGGACTTGGATGCAGGTCTCCAAACCGAACGACGCGCTGATCGACGACTGCGCGGAACTGGCTCGCTTAGAGGGCTTGGAAGCGCACGCCCGCGCGGCAGAGATGCGTCGAGGTTAGTCGTTTCGGGGCAGTACCCATACGTTGCGATAGGCGATCGGCCCGTGATCGCCCTGCAGCATCAGAGGCCCCTTCGGCTTCTCGTCGTCGAACAGACTTGCCCGTGTCGGGCCGGTGCAGCGTACGTTTTCGAGAACGACTAATCCGTTGAGCCGGACCTCGTGAAAGACGGCGTCGGAAATCTTTTTGCCAGCGCGGTCGAAGCGCGGAGCCGAAAAGCGTATGTCGAGGGTCTGCCACTTTCCTGGAGCAAGGGCAGCATTGACGCGCGGAGGAACGCCTTCAAAACCCTTGTCGTTCTTCCACCTCTCGTACTTCCCGCCCATGTCGGAGTGCATGAGGTTGGCAGCGGCGACCTCGAAGGAGTCGCGAATTTGAATCTCGTATCGCCCCATGAGGTACACGCCCGAGTTCGAATTCTTGGGGATGCAGAACTCGACGCGCAGAAGCACGTCTCCGTACTGTTCGCGAGTGATGAGATGGGCGTCCCGGCCATTGCTCGTGAAAAGGACACCCGAGCCAGGCGATGACGTCAATCGCAGCGGATCCGACGTGTCGAGCAAAACGTCGCCCACTTCGATCCAGCCCTTCGGAAGGGTCGCGCCGAAATTAGCGGATTCGGCCCCGTGCGGACGACCCGCTTGTGATGCCCACAGGATGCCTTGATAAAGGTGTTCGACAAATTCGGGCTCGGTGTAGGACTCCTTGGTGTGACCGAGGGCCGTGTACCAGGATCGCCCACCGTCAAACTCACTACACCATATGATTGGATGGTCCGATCCCATGGAGCCGCCGGCGTAGGTCGTTTCGTCGACGCTCGCGAGCACGCGCACGTCTTTTCGCGGACTTGCGTCGAAGTCGTACCATTCGTCGGTTCTTTCCCAGGCCTTCGGCAGGAACTGCGTCGAGGGGTGTCTGTCATCTTCGATGCGGATCGTCGCTTTTGAGATCTGAGGATGGCGTCGGAAGTAGGCTCCTGCCAGTTGGCGATACCACGGCCATTGGTATTCCGTGTCCGTCGCTGCGTGGACGCCAACATATCCGTTGCCTTCGCGAATGAAGGCTTGAAACGCCGCCTGCTGCGTTTCGTCTAGCACGTCGCCAGTCGTGAGCAAGAAGACGACACAGTCAAAGTTCGCCAAATTCGACGGATTGAATGCGGCGGAATCCTCGGTGAAGGTGACCGTAAAACCTTTGCTTTGCGAAAGACGCCGTAGCGCCTCTTGGGCATCGGGAATGGAGTCGTGCCGGAAGCCTGCCGTCTTGGAGAAGGCGAGCACGCGCGGATGCGACACGGAGAGAGCGCTCATGGAGGCGCTCTGCGTCAGGCTGACCAGACTGGCGGCGAGAAGACCGGCGACCATGTGCGGATTATCGCACGCCAGCCACCGAACGCTCGGTTCGGCTGACTATTTGGAGTACTCTCGGATTTGGATTCCGCGCTCTTTCAGCCGCTCCACGACCGTCGTTCCCGGCACGGCAAGTTCGTATCGGACGCAGCCGTGAGACACGTTGCCTTCGGCGATCTCAATCGCCACGATCGAGGTCGGGAAGCCGGTCATTCTTTCCATCGCGCTGAAGCCCGTAGCCTCGTCCTGTTTGTCGTGAATTTCGATGACGAGAGTCGAATCTGCGCCGTCCTTCTTTCCAGAAGCGACTGCTCGCACTAAGATCTGGTCTTGGTCTTCGTCGTCGCGGAGCGCATCTGCCATCACCTTGTGGAACAACTCTCGCGGGCGGACTTTGCAGCCTTCGACTTCGATCGGTTCCATGCTCCAGAAACCAAAGTCAGAGAACATCCGCATCCGTTCGCAGTGTCCGGGAAACCGAATGGTCTTGTATTCGTAGGTGCGCACCTTGCCTTCGAAAGTATAGGGCGCCGTGCTTGTGCCGCCACTCGTGACAAACGCTTCCATTTTCCCGAGGCCTGGCCAGTCGATGCTCTCGAGGTCCGTCAGACTGTCGGGTCGCGCGATCTTCCAATCGCGAATCGCGAAGGCGGGGTCGGTGTATTCCGCGACGAGTCCCTCGATGTTGAAGACCAACTTGTAATTAAGAGGCGGCTTCGGATGCTGAGGGAGTCCACCGCAATATAGATAGATGTCCAGCGTTTCATCCAGGAGGGACATCAAGTGCGTTGCAAGGCTGTTGACGAGTCCGGGCGCGAGCCCCGTGTCCGGAACGACGCACACCTTCGCCGCTTTGGCAGCGTCGTCGAGTTTCATCGTTTCGAGGGTGACCTCGGTGTCCCCGCCCATGTCCACCATGCTCGTCGCCGTGTGGATCGCAACCGGCGCGACGCGAGGATGCATCCAGTAGGGAACGCAACTCAGCACGACGTCCACAGGCTCCAAGAACTTGGCGAGGTCGTGCTCCTTGAGTGCATCCACTTGGAAAGCCTCGCAAATCGCCTTTCCAACGAGGCAATTGATGCGGTGGGCGTTAGTTTCCGCCTGCGCCAAACTCACGTCGCCCATGAGTATGCGGTCAGCGTTCCCGAATCTTGCTAAATCGTATGCAGAGGCCGTGCCCTGCATACCGGATCCGAGTATCGCGTACGTGTAACCCATGGAGTCTCCAGTTTCTTATCGGCGGCGGTGGATTGCGCGAGCAGTGTGTGCCGCAGAAAAAATCGCGGGCGATCTCGCCTCGCGTTCAGGGAGAATACCGCGAATCGCCCTCGCGCCTCAACCTCGCGGATATGCCGGCAGGCTGCGAGTCAGTGTTATAATGCTGTCCGCTCAGGACGATTTGTATGCGTATTCGGAATAAGGAACTGCGCCAACGGCGCCATCGGAAGGAGAAGGCCCAGAAGGCCGCAATCAAGGCTGCGAAGGCAGCGGGCAAGTCCACCCCGAAAACAAAGGCGCCAGCCGCCGAAAAGCCGAAGGCCGCGCCGAAGAAGACGACCACAAGGGCCGCAGCAGCCAAGAAGCCGGCCGCTCCGCGAAAGAGAGCGACCAAGAAGGCGGAAGAGCCCGCTCCCGAAGCGGAAGCGCCCGCCGAAGGCTAAGTTCCCCCCGGAGAGCCATAAGTCAAGGGCATCATCGGCCCAGACTGCGCCCGTTAGCGTGGTTTGCCCTCGGATTCGCCCGGAAGCGCCCATGGCGGGGGCCCAACCTCGTCCTCGTCGGCGCCGACCGTGCTCGGCTGCTCCCACTCTTGTGGCCGCTCTTCGGCCGGGGCGGACACGGATGGCGGAGCGACGGTTCCGAATACCCGCGTGAAGAGAGCCGACTGGAGAACCGACTCCGGGTCGAGACGCCTCTTGATCGCGAGAAACTCGGCGACTGCGTCTTCGCCCCATACCGCGGCTGGCGCGCCCAGGAATAGCGTCGAGTCCTTCGCAAAGTAGAAGCGACCGCGGTTCTCAAGCACGATTTCGTCGAGGGCGCGGGCGAGGGAGTTCATGGCGTCTCTTGCCTTTTGCGGAACTCGATAATCAAGGGCAAGAGAGTAGCCGTCGAGACCGTGGCTGAGCAAGAACGAGTCTTGGCGGTGCTTTTTCAGTACCGCCAATAACGGGACCATTCCTCTGTCCTGAGAGAGTCCGACGATGCGATCGAACGCCTCCGGCGCGCGCTCGATCGGAAGGAAGGCTTGGTACTGAACGAGGGCGGCTTTGCCGTAAGAGAGTTTCCAATTCGGCGCAGCGTCGAGCAGAAAACTGAACCTGGCTAAGGATTCACGGTGGATGCGGCCGGATTCTCTTTTGCCGGAGCGAAACTTCGCCGCGTTCACCATTCGCATTCCGAATCGATTCACAAACGGGCGCATGAATCGAAACAACTGCGAGCGGGCGAGGCAGCCCGCAAACGTATCCGGCAAGGCTTGTGCAGACGCGCGCAGTGTCTCCTCGGGGTGTGCGTCTTCACCCGGTCCCAGGTGCCACGCTCCATGAACGAGTCCACGGCCGGAAGACGCTCCTGAGGAGAAGGCGTCGACCCAACCTACTACATAGTCGGCCTGCCCCCCACCTGTCAGCCTCTCGAATGCAGAAAACTGTTCACGCCAAGATGCAACAGAGACCGGTTCGACCTTGAGAAGTCCGGAGTGGACTCTCTTCATTTGCAGGGTGACCGAGAAGATGACGCCGAGCAGTCCGAATCCGCCGATCGCCGCGTAGAAGATGTCGCTGTTCTCGGTTCTGGAGCAGTGGATCTTGTCCCTCGTCGGCGTTAGGAGTTCGAACTCCAGCACGTGGTCGCCGATCGGTCCGACTGCAAAGCAGTTCTTTCCATGGATGTTCGCCGCCACTGCGCCGCCGATCGTGACTTTCGCCGTTCCAGGAACGACAGGCGGCCACCAGCCGTCGGGGAGAGTGTATTGCCACAACTGCTCGATCGTCACGCCTGGCTCGCAGCGAATGATGCCGGTCTGGGGACTCCACTCGAGGATGCGAGTCATGCGAGTGAGGTCGATGACGATTCCTTCCGGACATTGGAACGCATCCCCGTAACTATTGCCGCCTCCTTTCAGAGCGACCGGGAGCCCGAACGCCTCTGCGTCTTCGAACGCGTCAATGATGCCTTCCTCCGTCGTTGGGCGATAGACGTACGACAGACTCGAAGACGACATGCCCCATGCCTCGATCCGTTCGAGGCGTTCTGTGGGCGGAGTGCGCGTCACAGATTGAGTCTCCGGAAGAAGAAGGATGGGATCATGCGAATCACTTTGCTCACGAACCACCATCGCATGGGGATGTAAGCCGTCTTGTTGTTCTTCGCCGCAGCCCTAAGAATGAGATCGGCCGCGCGCTCTGCGCCGATCATCCCAGGTAGCCGTCCCCTCTGTTCAGTCATAGGGGTCTTCACAGGACCCGGCTTGACCGTACACACGTTCACTCCGAGAGTAGCCAAACGATTGCGAAGGGACTCGAGATAACACTCAAGCCCGGCTTTGGATGCGCCGTAGGCGGGATTGCCTCGCCGGCCTCGGTCGCCGGACACAGATCCGATGCCGACGATCGTCCCCCCCCGTCCGCGTTCGAATCGTTTCGCCGCGAGGTTGAGCCAGGCCATTGCGCCGATGAGATTAGCCGTGACGGTGGGAGCGTCCTTCTCGATGTCGTACTCCGTGGGGCCGATCAGAGGCATTGCGCCTGCGGCGTACACGATGATGTCGAGACCACCAAGCGCGCGCACGGCATCCTCGAAGACCTGCTCCGCGGAGCCGAAGTCGGCTACGTCGTGAACGTGCACAGTTGCGAGGGACAGGGAAACGCCGTTGATGTCGGCCGCGACTCGCCTCAGTTTATCTTCACGCCTGCCGACGAGCGCGACCTTCGTGCCGGAAGCGCACAGTTTCCTCGCTATCTGTTCGCCGATGCCGCCAGAGGCTCCGACGACGATCGCATGCTGCCACCGCGTTTCCATATTGTCAGGCCCTCTCCTCAAGCATATCCGAACGCGAGTTCGTAGTCGGGAACCGGGTCACGAGCATCCCGCAACCTTCTCATATTACGTCAGCGGGCGGTTCGTGAGGTTCAGCGGGTGGGGGCGGAGCGGGAATTTCGATGACCTGCCTCACCGGGTAGTTGATGGCGATGCCGAGTTGCGCGAAGCGCCGGTGGAGAGCCTTGATGAACTCGTGTTGGACGAGGAAGCTCTTGTCGTAATTCACCGCTCTCAAGATCACTCGGAAGAGGATGTTGGACTCTCCGAACGTGTGGTAGCGAACCAGAGGCTCGAAAGTGGGATCGGCGCCTTCTATGTTGTGCAGCACCCAATTCGCAACCTCTAAAACCGCCGTTTCGACCTTGTATAGGTTCATCTCATAGGCGATGCCGCACTCAACGTAGACTCGCACCGTCTGCTCTGGCGGCGACAAGTTCGTGATGATCGCAGAGGTGATTTTGTTGTTCGGAACGACGACGGCCATTCCGCCGTACGGCTTCAATCGTGTCGTTCGCCACCCGATCTGTTCGACGAATCCTTCCTGTCCGCTGTCCAACTTGATGTAGTCACCCGGTCGGAACGGCTTGTCGGCTGCGATGGTCATACCGGCAAAGTAGTTGCTGAGCGTGTCCTGCAGGGCGAGGGCGACCGCGAGGCCCGCAATTCCGAGTGACGCGAGTACGGGCCCGACGTTGACTCCGACCTGATAGAGAGCCGTCATCACGGCCAGCAGCGCCATGCAGGCTGCAAACACCTTTCGGAACAGCAGGAGGTTTGCAGCGTCCCCCCCTCCGCGCATGACGGCGGCTCTTGCTGTGAGGAAGATCAGTTTGTACGCGAAATAGAAGGCCGCGAGAATTCCGACTGCGCCGAGCCACAGATCAAAAGTGGCCCAATCGAAAGCGACGTCCTGCATCGCCTCGAATCGGCGGACGATCAGGCTGCCTAAGAATACGCCAAGCAGACCGGTGGCGAGAACGATCGGCAAGCGCATGCCTCCGGCAACCGTTTCCTTCGCGCCGACTCCGTGCGCGAACGCGATGCGACGGGCGATCGCCGAGAGCCAAAGGGAAGCGAGGATCCCGATGAGAATGGGCACACCCAAGGCGAGCGCGGCAGAGCCGAACTCCTCCAGCGCAGGAATGAAGCCCATATGCCTACTGTACCGCTACAGGGTGGGATGCAGGGCGATGAACACCTTTTGGCCGTCGATTTCGTCCGCGAGTTGAGCGAACTGCTCGCTCGGCAATTGGTCCACCACGGCTTCGGTCGCGACGATGCCCCCAGCGGGTGCGGACTTCTCGATGTGTGCTGCGATGTCAATGACTTGTGTGAAGACCACATCGTCCACGTTGCCGTAGACCAGGCCGGAGTGGAGGCCGATACGGCAGCGGAATGGCGAAGCCAACCGATTTTCGATGCGATTGAACTCCGACAACTCGGTCTGGATCTCTCTCGCGGCGAGCAGCGCCGACTCGGCGCTCGTGAAGTGTGCGACCGCACCGTCGCCAGCCGCATGGTGGATCGTGCCGCTGTTCTTCGTCACCACCTTCGCGACCAAGTTCTGGAAACTTCGGAAGGAGTATTCGACGCTGAGATCGTCCGCGCCCTGCTTCATGGCCGTGCTTCCGACGCAATCAACGACCAGAATGCACACATTGGCGAAGTCCTTCTTGAGTCGCTGCTGAAGCCTAATAATCTCTCCGAGAATCGCCGCGTGGTCCTGCATCTGCAAACGAATGCGATGAGCGTTTCGCTCTTCGATGCGCGCGCCGACACTGCCGAGAACGCCGAGCACCAGGAAGAGGCCGAACATCCCTGCCGAGAGACCGGGCTGCGACTGGTACTCGTGGATCATTGCTGTCCACGCCTGTGAGCCGAGAGGCAAGCAGTACGCGGCGGACGAGATCACAAATACGAGGGTGGAAGCGAGCGCGGCCCTCGCCACCGTCCCGGCAATGAAGCCGAGCAGAGGATAGGAAACAAAGGTGAGCAGAATGAGCCCTACCCCCACGGCGATCGGCACAATGCCCGCCATCTGAGCAGGCGAGCCCCGCTCGGGGGCCAAGTCCCCCAGAGTCGCAAGCCCTGAAAAGAGTCCGAGAGCCGCTCCGACTCCAATGGCGCACCACAGCCAGCGGCCCCTCAGAGCGAGCACACGCGTCCTCAAGGGCGAAGGCTTGTAATCCCTTGGGGCATCCGAGCCGAGGCGCGTCTGAAGGTCGAAAACTCGCTCCAGGAGTTGCTGGCGGCAGAGGGCTGCGTCCTGGCGGTCGACCTTGACCATCTGATAGTAGGCGCCGAGCAGAGCCGCCACGGTGGTGAATCCCCCCACCAGCACGGTGAGGAGGATGCCCGCCAGGGCGCCGAGGACCAGATCTGTAGCGCCAGGGCCCTTCCCAGTCAGGAGGCTTGCCGAGGCTCCAGTGACCACCCAGGTCGCTGAACCGGCGAACGCCGTGACGATCGCGTATCTGACCTGCGCCCTTAGGTAGTTCACGAAGGAAAGCCCGAGGAGACCGACGAGTCCGGCGACAGGGATCCAGAGCACCCGCGAACTTCCCGGATCCTGCAGGTCGCCGCCGCCGAGCGTCAGCACGATGCGAGCACAAAGGACGACGAAAACGGAAGACCACACGGGGTGGTCTCGCACCCAGAGGGAGGTGCCTCGCAGCAGGGCCGCTGCACTGTCGAGGATCGCGGACACGGCCTTTGGCTTCGTGTCGGATTCCGTGCGCTTCGGCATGGACCCGGCGAACGCAAGCGCCTCCCGCACGACCTCGATCGGGATGCCGAAGCGCTCGGAGAGCGCGTGCGGAGACTCCATCTGGTCGGCCGGCATGGCGCGAAGGTGCGCCGCGAAGCGCACCATCGCTTCGGCAGAAAGGCTTGCCCCGCTCTTCTCCCCTACGTCGTGCATGTCGGACACTACTTGCTACGGTGCACTCGGAACCTGCCGTTCCGGGGGCGGGTTTTCAACGTGCCGGAAGGCCCATTTGCGCACCCGGAGAGGCCTCGCCAAACAATTATGTTAAATTTCGAATTCGCAACGAACGAAACGAACACCGCCAACGTCCTACGAACGGCCCTGAGCCTTCCTCCTCCTGCCTGTACCCACCTGCACCCCCTAGAGAGGAAGTGACCGCCAGGGCCGTCTTCCTTTAAGCGGTCTGCGATTTTTTGGGGTCTGCACGCCAACTCGATCACCGCCTGCACAGGGGACGCGCAGTTGGGATAGAATCCAACGGTTCCCATGGTTGGGAACTCTCACGGGGTCCTAACGGAATGGGTTCGGCTGCCGAACAGAAACTCGTCAAAATCACGGTGAACGGCACGGAAGTCGAAGTTCCCGAAGGCGAGTTGATCGTTGAGTCCGTTAAGCGCCTGGGCCTCGAGATTCCAATCTTCTGCTACCACCCCCGGATGAAGCCTGTCGGCATGTGCCGGATGTGCTTGGTCGAAGTCGGCTTCAAGCAGGCAGACGGCTCAGTTCGGATGATGCCGAAACCGCAGGCGGGCTGCACACTCCCAGCGTCGGAGAACCTCGTCGTTGTCACCGATTCGGAGAGCATTCACCGGGACAGAAAGGGCGTGCTCGAATTCCTGCTCGCCAACCATCCACTCGATTGTCCGATCTGCGACCGGGGGGGTGAGTGCCCGCTGCAGAACAACACGATCTTCTACGGGCCGTCCACCAGCCGCTTCATCGAGGTGAAGCGGCACCTTCCGAAGGCCGTACCGCTCAGTGAGTACGTCACCCTCGACCTGGAGCGATGTATCCAGTGCGGTCGCTGCGTCCGGTTTACGGAAGAGATCAGCGGCGATTCACAACTCGCGTTCCGCTTCCGTGGGGCCGAAATGCAGCCCAGCACGTTTGAACTCACCGACTTCACTTCCAAGTTCAGCGGAAACGTGATCGAAGTCTGCCCGGTGGGCGCCCTTACGAGTTCGAAGTACCGGTTCCGCTCTCGTCCGTGGGACCTCGAAACGAAGGCATCCATTTGCACCGAGTGCGGAAACGGCTGCAACGTGTGGCTCGATTACCGGTCGGGCAAACTCGTGCGAATCAACGGAAGGACGAACGAGCTAGTGAACGAAGAGTGGACTTGCGATCGGGGCAAGTTCGGCCAAGAGTACATTGACTCTCCGGAGCGGCTTGATCGGGTGCTGTTGCGAAAGGCCGATGCGCTCCACGAGTCGTCCTGGCCGGAGGCGATGGACGCGATCGCCGCGCGCTTCGTCGAGTCCGGAGATTCCTCCGCGATGCTGGTCGGCCCGCGCGCAACCAACGAAGACCTCTACCTCGCCCGCGAAATCGTCACGAAAACCTTCGGCTCGAGGAATCTCGACCACCGGTGGACGAAGAACCTTCCGAACAACCCCGAAGCGACGGCCGTACACAGCCGGATCGCGGACTTCGAGACCGCGCGGGCGATCTTGATCTTTGGAAACGATCTCTCGGATGAGCAGCCGATCCTCTACCTTCGCGTCCGTAAAGCCTGGTCTCAGTTCAACGTGCCGGTGGTGGTGATCTCCGATCGCGCGACGAGCGCGGATGCGTTTGCCGAGGCAGTCGTCCGGTACGCGCCCGGAGAAGAAGTCGAAATCCTGACCTCACTCAGCGGGATGGTTCGCGGAGGTGGAGGGAGCGAGGACCTCAAGAGGGCGTCCGAGATCTTGCGGGGGGGATTCCTGCTCGCGGCGAGCAGCAGCGTTTTCAATTCGGCTTCGGGCGAGGCTACGGCCGTCGCACTGCGCGACCTCTGCGCCTCTGCCGGGACTCCAGACGGATACAACCTGTTCGCCCTCGGCGCCAACGAGCAGGGAGCCAGGGATCTCGGAATCCTGCCAACGGAGGGGGGAAAGGACACTAAGAGAATCCTCGAAGCGTGCGCATCCGGAGAAGTCAAATCGCTCTGGCTCTTGCACTGTGATCCGTTTTCGCTCTACCACGATCGCGGTCTTGTCGAGCGTGCGCTCGAGAACGTGGAGTTCCTGGTCGTGCAAGACATCCTCGCGACCGAGGCGACTCTATTTGCCAGCGCCGTCCTTCCATCTTGCTCGCACGCCGAATACGAAGGGACCTACACGAACATCGAGAGGCGTGTGCAGAGAGTTCCGCGCATCCTTCCGCCGAAGGGATCGGCACGTCCCCCGTGGCAGGTCTTCTGCGACCTACGGTTGGCCGCGACGGGAGCGATGCCGTTCTTCGGGCCATCGGAGGTGATGGAGGCGATTGCCAAGGAGCACTCGCAGTTCGCTGGCGTTTCCTACAGCGGGCTTGCTGGAGAGGGATGCGTGCTGGCTTCAGCAGACTCCGCACTCGCTTCTGCCGGCATCGAAGGGGGGGGCGGTTAGATGCTGGAAGGAACGGCTGGGAGTCTGTTGTTCGCTCAAGCCGGCTCGATGGCGCTGACCGAAGAGATCCTCTGGGCGCTGCTCCGAGTCATCGTCGTCATCCTCTTCGTCCTCGTGTTCGTTCCTCCTGTCATCTGGTGGGAGCGACGGCTCCTCGGTTGGATGCAGGATCGTATCGGCCCAAACCGCGCGGGGCCGTTCGGGCTTCTCCAGCCGATCGCGGACGGGATCAAACTCTTTTTCAAAGAGGACATCACGCCGAGCAAGATCGATCGGTTCGTCTATTTCACCGCGCCGGCGATCGCGCTGCTGCCTGCCTTCGTCCTCGGGGCGACTGTCCCGTGGGGACCGAATCGGCTGCTCACCCCCGTTGCCGACGTCGACATCGGCGTCCTCTGGATTTTGGCGATCTCTTCGCTCGGTGTCTACGGAGTCACGCTCGGCGGTTGGGCAGGGAACAATAAGTATTCGCTGTTGGGCGGGCTGAGAAGCAGCGCCCAAATGATCAGCTACGAACTCGCGATGGGCGTTGCGATTTACAGTGTGGCGTTGCCCACGGGTTCGCTTCGCCTCACCGACATGGTCTCGCGCCAACACGATCCTCTGTGGGGGGTCGTGGAATGGGCACAGAACTGGTTCGTCTTCACGCCGTACGGGTTCGTGGCATGCGTCATCTTCCTCATCTGCATGGTGGCGGAAACCAATCGCGCGCCGTTCGATCTTCCCGAAGCGGAATCGGAACTGGTCGCCGGCTTTCACACGGAATACTCGTCCATGAAGTTCGCGGTGTTCTTCATGGGCGAATACGCCGTGATGGCGGTGTTCGGCGGAATCTTCACGACGCTGTTCCTCGGCGGCTGGAGCCCACTGCCGCTCAATTGGGACCATTTGGCGTCGTCTGCCGACGCGAGCGGAATGGGGTGGCTCGCTGCGACCCTCGCTTTCATCGGCTCCAGCAAGATCGCAGGCCTCTGGTTCCTCGCGAAAATCGTCGGCATCTTGACGTTCTACATATGGCTGCGGGCGACGCTTCCGAGACTACGATACGACCAATTGATGAATCTGGGTTGGAAGGCGCTCCTGCCGATCGCGGCCCTCAACTTCGTCATCGTCGCGATCTGGATGCTCTACGGTTGGATCGCATTCTTCGGATCGGCGGCGGTCGTCACGCTCGCCTACTTCTACGTCGTCGTTTTGATTCTCAAGCCGAGGGCGAGCGCCAAGCGTTCGGAACTGAAACTCGTCGACGTCCGGCCCGACACCGCGAAGACGATCGAAATAGGATGATGATGAGTGGAGGGGAAATGAGGTCGAGGAGGGGATTGGGTTGAGCTCTCAACTCGTCGTCTTCTCGGCGATGTCCATCGTGGCGGTTCTATCTGCCGTCGGCGTGATCGTGTCGCGCAACGCGGTGCGTGCTGCGCTTGCGCTCGTGGTCAACTTCATCGTGCTCGGCGTGCTCTATTTCACGATGAATCTGGAACTGCTCGGCATCAGCCAGGTCCTCGTTTACACGGGCCTCATCATGATGCTGTTCCTCTTCTGCATTCTGCTTCTGAATCTCGGCGCGCCTCAGATGCTCGAGGAGACGAGTGGTTTGAAGCGATATGTTGCAGTTCTCTTGTCGCTCGTGCTGATCGTTTTAGTTCTCACGCAGGTGCTTGGCCCCGTCGCCTTTTCCGGGGCGCCGGGATCCGAGTCCGCGCTCGCGGGCATTCCAACCGCGCCCGACGGCTACGGGACGGCGAAAAGCGTCGGAACCGAGATCTTTACGAACTGGATCTATGCGCTCGAGATCTGTTCGGTGTTGCTGTTGCTGGGGATCGTTGGCTCGATCCTGCTGGCGAAGAGGAGAGGATAGATGGAAGGAGTGCCTCTGTCGGCTTACCTCGCTCTCGGCGCCGTGTTGTTCGCGATCGGCGGCCTCGGAGTAATCCTCAAGCGCAACCCCATCATCATCTTCATGTGCATCGAACTGATGCTCAATGCCGCGAATCTGACGTTCCTTGCGTTCTCTCGGTACCACGACGCCCCGCTTCGCGGGACGATACCGATGGAGCACACGTACATGAACGGCCAGATGGCGGTGGTGTTCGTGATGGCCGTCGCCGCAGCGGAAGTCGCCGTCGGACTCGGCATCATCATGGCGATCTTCCGAATGCGCGAAACGGTCGACATCGACGAGATGAGCGGGATGAGAGGATGAGCGAGGGGCGATGACAACCGTCTGGGACTACATCTGGATCGTCCAACTCCTGCCGGTTGCCGGCTTTCTTGCGCAGGCCCTGTTCGGCCAGCGCATCATCGCAATGTTCGGCCCCGCCATGGGTCGCAGGATCTGCGGCGCCATGGCGGTCGTCCCGATCGCGCTCGCCTTCGTCATTGGGGTCTTCGTCTTCTACAAACTCACCGAACTGGCGCCGGACCAAAGGGTGCAGATCTCGACCTGGTTCAACTGGATCGATCTGCAGACGCTTCGCGTCCCCTTCGAGTTGCGCGTCGATCCCTTGTCCTTGACGATGGTGCTCATCGTGACGGGCGTCGGTGCGCTCATCCATCTCTATGCGACCGGCTACATGGCGACCGATCGCGACTACCCGCGGTTTTTCACGTACCTGAACCTGTTCATCGCCTTCATGCTGATGCTCGTGCTGGGGAACAACCTGGCGCTGGTCTTCATCGGATGGGAAGGCGTTGGGCTGTGCTCGTACTTGCTCATCGGCTACTGGTACCACGACATCGCGAACGCAAAAGCCGCGAACAAGGCGTTCATCGTCAACCGGATTGGCGACTGGGGCTTCGTCCTCGGCATCTTCCTGATCTACGTGACCTTCGCGTCGAGTCAAGCGATCGTGGGAGACGAGGCGAGGCTGCTGAGCTTCGACGTGATCCTCCCCCTGGCCGAGAAAGTGCTGCCGACATTTGGGCCGGCCGTGGTCGCCGCAGTGCCGATACTTCTGTTCATCGGCGCGATGGGGAAGTCGGCGCAGTTTCCGCTCTACTTGTGGCTTCCCGACGCGATGGCGGGTCCCACTCCTGTGTCCGCCCTCATTCACGCTGCGACCATGGTGACGGCGGGCGTCTATCTGGTCACTCGGTGCCATGTGTTCTTCGAACTTTCGCCGATCGCGATGCTCGTGGTCGCTTGCGTTGGAGCATTCACGGCCATCTTTGCAGCGACCGTCGCATTCGGTCAGACCGACATCAAAAAGGTGCTCGCGTACTCGACCGTCTCTCAGTTAGGATATATGTTCCTCGCTTGTGGCGTCGGCGCGTTCTATGCGGGCATGTTTCACGTCACTACGCACGCGTTCTTCAAAGCCCTGCTATTCCTTGGATCGGGTGCGGTCATCGTGGCGATGGCGCACGAACAGGACATGCGCCGTTACGGCGCACTGCGCAAGTACTTGCCCATCACGCACGGCACGATGCTGATCGGGTGGATTGCGATCGCAGGCATCCCGCCACTCGCCGGATTCTTCAGCAAGGACGACATCCTCGGCAAGACCTTTGCAAGCTCCCACTATTGGACTGAGCACGGCTGGCTTGTAGACCCGAAGATTCTGTACGCCATCGGCCTAATCACAGCGTTCATGACGGCGATGTACATGACGCGGATGTTCTGGCTTACCTTCCTCGGTAAGGAGGAGAGGTGGCGAGAGTCGGCAGCGGGAGTGAGCGACGAGCACGCGCACCACGAAGCCCACGTGCACCATCCCCACGCTCACGCCGAGCATGAAGACACCCACGGCTTCTTCCTCTCCGATGACGAGGTCTTGGAGCGCGAGCGGGCGGAGCACGAGGCCGAGCATCATGACGTGCTCACGCCCGACCATCAGCCGAAAGAGGTTGTTCCTTCGATGTGGCTGCCGCTCGTGGCGCTTGCGGCCCTCTCCATTGTTGGAGGCCTCGTGTTGTCCGGCGGATATCCGTTTTCAGAGCTGCTGCATTGGGACACGCAGCATCTCTTCCGCGATTGGAATGCTATCGCCGCCGCGCCGACCCTCCTTCCCGCCGCGGAGATGTTCCACGCAGATCACATGACCGAGTGGATTCTCATCGGATCCTCTGTGTTGGCCGCCATCCTCGGGATCGGAGTCATGGCGTTCCAGCATCGGCTCGGGATTCCCAAGAGCGATCGGGAGATCACGGGTCTCAAGAGGATCATGGGCGCGCAGTGGGGATTCGACGGGGCGATGTACAAGACGTTTGTTGATTTCGGCGGTCGGTTTTCGCAAGGGTTTTATCGCTGGTTCGATAAGGGGGTCATTGACGGGCTGTTCGTGAACGGATCGGCGTGGACGGTTCAGTCGTTCGGCAAACTATTCCGCAAAGCCCAGACGGGATACGTTCGATCTTACGCATTGACGATGCTGTTAGGCGTCGTCGTCATTCTCAGCTACGTGATCTGGAAGACGAATCGGTAGAGAAATGGAATCTACAGGACTTGGACTATTGAGCCTTGTGATCTGGATGCCGCTTTTTGGAGCGGTGTTCCTGATGCTCGTGCCCAAGGACTTCGTGGCCGTACACCGATACGGCGCGCTCGGCATCTCTATCCTCACCTTCATCGCCTCGCTCTCCCTCTACGGGGCGTTCAGTTCCGGAACCTTCCACTTCCAGATGGTAGAGGCGATTCCATGGATTTCCGGCCTCGGGATTCAATACAAAGTTGGAGTCGACGGCATCAGCCTATGGCTTGTGATGCTCACCACCTTCATCACGATCATCGCCGTCTGGTTCAGTTTTTACGTCGGACATCGTGCGAAGGAGTTCATGGTCTATCTCCTGGTTCTGGAGACGGCGATGCTCGGGGTTTTCTGCGCACTCGACCTTGTTCTCTTCTACGTGTTCTTCGAGGCCACCCTGGTCCCAATGTACTTCCTCATCGCGATTTGGGGAGGGGAAGACAAGAAGTACGCCTCCGTCAAGTTCTTCCTCTATACGTTCTTGGGCTCGATCTTCATGCTCATCGCGATCGTCGCCCTTTACTTCATCAGCGCGGAGAAACTCGGCAAAGGAACCTTCGACTTGGTTGCGCTGCAGTCGTTGGCCGCCCAGGGCGACCTTGCCGCCCTGCCGATTCAACTCTGGCTGTTCGCGGCTTTCGCCGTCGCGTTCGCGGTGAAGGTGCCGTTCTGGCCCGTCCACACCTGGCTGCCCGACGCGCACACAGAAGCGCCGACCGCGGGTTCGATCATCCTGGCGGCGGTGATGTTGAAGATGGGCGCCTACGGTTTCCTCCGATTCTGTCTTCCTCTGTTTCCCGATGCGACGATACAGGCCGCGCCCTTGCTGATGGGCCTTGCCGTCGTCGGGATCATTTACGGCGCCGTGATGGCGGCTGTGCAGCACGACTGGAAGAGGCTCGTCGCCTACTCGTCGGTGAGTCACCTGGGATTCGTCATGCTCGGGCTGTTCAGCCTTACGCACAACGGATTCACCGGAAGCGTGCTCCAGTCCGTCAATCACGGGATCAGCACGGGCGCCCTCTTCCTGATGGTCGGGATGATCTACGAACGGCGGCACACGCGGTTGTTTTCAGACTATGGCGGGCTCAAACGGCAGATGCCCATGTTCGCCGCCTTGTTCTTGATCGTGATGCTGAGTTCAGTCGGCTTGCCTTCGATGAACGGATTTATCGGTGAGTTCTTGTGCATGCTCGGCGCGTTTCAGGCCGGGTTCGAGGGGCGCGCCGGGATCCCGCTCTGGATGCCCGTGGTGGCAGGGGGGGGTGTCGTGCTCGCCGCCGTCTACCTTCTCTGGATGTTCCAAAAGGTGTTCTACGGAAGAAACGACAATCCGGAGAACAAGAGGCTTCGCGACATCAAACCGTGGGAGCAACTGCTCTGTTGGTCGCTGGTGCTGTTCGTTTTCTGGATCGGTCTGTATCCAAAGACTTTCACGGACGAGATGGAAGCCAGCCTCAACGGCTTGAGGCACCAAGTTTTGCAGCAGCCGGGACTCCGCCCTCAATGGGCCGATACCTCAATTGATGTGAATGCGCGCGGTGACGTGGTGCAAGCCTCGAACCGGGATCCGAACAATCCGGGCAATTGGACGCAGGGCAAAGTCCTCGTGCCGGCAGATCACCAGGTGCGAAGCGAGCAGGTCGCCGCGAGGAGTGAGCGTGAATAGCCGAGAACGTCTGCTTGCCGCAGCGCGAGGGGGGGACGTGGATCGGGCTCCGTGGCTCGTTTGGCCGCGGCTGGGTGACTTGGCAGAAGTTAACGATGCCGCGATTCGAGCAGGAGCGGATGCGGTCGTCGTCCGCGAATTGCAGCACGTGGCCGAAATGGCCGCGCGATGCGGACTGGACGGCCCGGCCGTATTGTATGAGTGCCACTCGCCGTTCGGCGCCGCATCATCGAAGGGGATCGATCTCAACCAAGCGATCTTCGCAAGCCCGGTGGAAGGCTCGGCGCTGCTCGACACCATTGCGCAGAATTGCGAGCGCGAAGCGCAAGAGGCTCTCGAACTCGGAGCCGACGGCGTGTTCTACGTGCTGGAAGGAGCGACGCCGGGCCTATGTACGCCGATGCAGTACGGTGGGTTCTTTCTGGAACGGGATCGGCAGTTGCTCGACGCGGTCGCCGATGCTCGGTTCAATTTGATGTTCGTCGCGGGCGGCGAGGGAACCTATCTCGATTTCGTCCATGACCTGCCGGCCTCTGCACTCGCTTGGGACGAACCCGCTTCAGGGATCGGGCATGAGCAGGTGCGAAAGATGCACGAAGGGACGATCGCGTGCGGCCTGTTCGGAGATCGAGAGACCCTGTGGCGCTCCTTTGCGGGACGGGGGCTGGTCTTCTTCGGCATATTGGATGAAGTGCGAGACTTGGACGAAATCGGTAGAGAGATGAATGAACTGAAGTCGGGGGCGCTCCATGGGTAGTTCGGGTCTGCATCCGGCAGCCATTGACTGGATGGCCCTGGGCCCGCTGATCGGCGTGTGTTTGACGGGTGTGGTCGCGATGGTGCTCGAGATGTGGCGGCCGCGGATGAACAACAACGGCATCGTCGGCGTGTGCATCGTCGGGCTCCTCGTCTCGGGGTTCCTCGTCATCGCGAACTGGAATCGGCCGGGGGGGGAGTCCTTCGGCGCAGATTACAGCGAGGCGAACGGCGCGGTCGGCAATCTCGGCCTCTTCATCAACGATCGCCTCGGTCAAGTGATCCAATTGCTGATCGTCGGCATCACCCTCGTCACCGTCCTGTTCAGCGAAGGCTATCTCCGGGAGAAGCGGCTGCCTTTCGGCGAGTACTACCCGCTGGTTCTCTGGTCCGCAGCGGGGGGGATGGTGATGGCCACCACCCGCGACCTCTTGATTTTCTTCCTCGGGCTGGAAACGCTATCGATCGCCCTGTACGTGCTCGCAGGACTGAGCAGCAAGGAGAGGAGGTCGCAAGAAGCCGCGCTCAAGTACTTCCTCCTCGGAGCATTCGCGTCGTCGTTCCTCCTGTACGGAATTGCTCTGATTTACGGTGCGACGGGAACGACTCACCTGTCCGGGATTGCCGCAATCGCCAACACTCAGCCCGAATCGATTGCCACGTTTAGCGTGCTTTACGCGGGAATCGGGCTGGTGCTCGTGGGCTTCGCTTTCAAAGTTGCGCTGGTGCCGTTTCACATGTGGACGCCGGACGTGTACCAAGGCGCGCCGACGAGTGTCGTCGGCTTCATGGCAGCGGGCGTGAAGGTCGCGGCGTTCGCCGCGATGCTGCGATTCATCGACGTGATCGTCTTCACTTCGTCGGTTTGGATCACAGTGCTCGCCGCCCTCGCCGCTGTTACGATGACGATCGGCAATCTGATCGCGCTGGCGCAGAAGGACGCAAAGCGCATACTTGCCTATTCGAGCATCGCGCACGCCGGCTACATTCTCGTCGCGGTCGTCGCCTACGGCGCGTCGAAGTCCGGGCCTTACGAACCGCTCGGTCAGTCCACGGTCGCTTACTACTTGGCGATGTACGGATTCATGACGCTTGGCGCTTTCGCAGTGCTTTCGCTCACGGGTCGAGACGGCAAGGAAGGTTCGACCCTCGAAGATTACTACGGGCTTTATCGAAGCGCGCCCTTTCCCGCGGCCATGTTCATCGTGTTCATGGCGAGTCTTGCAGGAATTCCACTGACGGGTGGTTTCCTCGGGAAGTTTCTCATCTTCCGCGACGCGCTTTCGGTGGATATGCTCTGGTTGGCCCTGCTGCTCGGAGTGAACTCCGTCATTAGCGTCGCCTACTATCTGAGGATCGTGCAGGCGGTCTGCACGGAGGAGCCGGGGGTCGTGCGCAGCAGGTTCGCCCCCGTCAATGCAGGACTGTTCACCGCTTGCGCGGTCTGTGCGTTCCTGCTGATCGCCGGTTTCGTGGCCGCCGATCCGCTCTTCGATTGGATGGGGCTTTCTGCGCCGGGGGCCTCGGTGGTCGCCGGACTGCCGGGCAGGTAGAGGTAAATTCACATTCGCAGGCAGCCGCCTGCAGAGGAGAGGACGAGGACTATGCAGGAAATTCCGGGTGGCTCACCTTATCCGCGGCCATCTGCACCGATGCCACCGACGCGATTCGCGGCCGACCTTGCGATCGGCATCATCGTGGCGGTTTTGTGGGGGATTTGCTTTTTGTGCCAAGTGGGCGGCCTCGCGATGGCAGGGGCCGTTACGTCCCAGGCCGGAGCCGGTTCGGAATTCCGTGCGGCGATGCAGGAGGCCAGCATGGCCCAACTGGTGCTCGGCATCCTTGTGACTCTGGCGATCTGCATCTCGGGGATCGGAGTCGCAATGGGAACTCGCTGGGGATTCCTGCTGGGCGCGATCGCGACCTTCGCGAACGTGATCATGTCGGTGATCCAGATGGCGACCGGCGGGATGCAGACGATGACTCAGCAGCCGGGAGTGAGCGCGGATCAGATGGAGGCCGCGTACACGATCAGCATCGTTCTCGGCGTCGTTTTCCTGCTGCTGTTCCTCGCCTACGGCGTGTACTGCGTCATGCGGCTCATCGGCAAGGTCGGCCCCCCGCCACGCTAATCGCGTCCATCCTTCCTTTGGGGACGTCTTAGACGTTATAAGCCCGCGAACGAACGGGCGTGGGGAGGAGACTATGCAGCCAGGATCACCTTATCCTCGGCCACCTCAGCCGGGATACTCTGACTATCCGACGGACAAAGTCATCGGAGTCCTCATCATGGTGCTGGCCGGTTGCGGCGTCCTGTTGGGGATACTCGTGATTACGACGGGAGGAATCTTCGGCATGGCAGCCCAGCAGGCCGCCGCCGAGCAGGGGGCGAACGCAAAGGAGGCGAGCGCCGTGGCTGGTTTGTTCGGAGTCAGCTTCGCCCTCGTCGGAGGCATTCTCATCGTGCACGCAGCGCTCAGCATTGCCGTCGGGTGGGGGATGTTCAAGAGCGCGAAGTGGGCGTTCATCCTCGGAGCGGTGCTCTACGGCATCGGACTGGCGCTCAATCTCATTGGATTCAGCATCCTCGGCATCTTGATATCGGGCGCCCTGTTTACCTACTGCCTCCTTCGGCTAACCGGAAACCTCGGCCCGCGACCCGCGTAACTGCAGACGCGTCCGACCATCAGGAAAGCTGCGACGGCGGATGACGGCCGTTCGCCGTCTGGCGCGAGTTCTTTAGTAGAAGAGCGCGGCTAAGAAGTAGTTCGCGACGTAGATGAGCACCATCGAGACGACGACGGCATTCGTCGTCGAGCGGCCGACTCCGACTGCGCCGCCGTGCGTGCGAAGCCCCTGCTGGCAACTCACGAGCGCGACGATGACTCCGAACGCGGCGGTTTTATACAGCCCGCCCACGAAGTCCCACGGCTCTAAATAGACTTCGACGGAGCGCAGAAACTGCGATGAGGGCACTCCGATGGACGCGGAAACGAGCAGTCCGCCGACCATCCCGCCGTAGGTGCCAACCAACCCGAGAATCGGCAGCATAAACAGACAGGCCAGCACGCGAGGCACGAGGAGGTAGTTGTAAGGGTGCACGGCGAGCGATCGCAGTGCGTCAATTTGCTCCGTCACCGCCATCGTTCCGATCTGCGCAGCCATCGCACTGCCGCACCGGGCGGCGACCATGATGCCCGCGATGACAGGCGCTAACTCGCGCGTGACGGAGAGTCCGATGACCGCTCCGACGAGTTCGCCACCCCCGTTCTCCACGAGCAGTTCCGATAGATAAAGGGCGAGGACCGCTCCTGAGGCGAACGACGTGAGCGCCACGATCGGCACGCTCGAAACTCCCACGAACGCCATTTGCGAGAAGATCTCCCGCACTTCGAACGGGCGAGTGAACGAGCGCCGAACGCTCTCCATCAGCAGGATGGCAATCTCGCCGACGAAGATGATGGGCGATCGGAACCACTTGCCCGATTGGGAGCGCGCCGCAGCCATTCGTCCTCAGCGTACCGTGCAGAGCGGCTTCAGGTTTGCGAGTTTCTTCTCACCGATTCCCTTCACCAGGAGCAGTTCGTCCACCGACTTGAAGCCTCCGTGCTTGTTGCGATGCTCGATGATCGCCCTGGCCGTAGCGGGCCCGACGCCTGGAAGGGTGTCCAGTTCTGCTTCAGACGCCGTGTTGATGTTGACCTTCTGCACGGCTGTAGCCGGGGCAGACCCCTCCGCGGATCCCGAAGATCCGTTGGCGACAAAGTCCCCTCCCGAATAGCCTGCGGCATAGGGGCCCAGTTGCTCGGGTGAGGGCCGCTCCCCCTGCTCGGGAACGTACAGTTGGGTGTTCGGCTTCAATTTCGCGGCGAGATTCAAGGCGGAGAGGTCCGCGATCGGCAGGGCGCCGCCTGCCTCTTCGATCGCGTCCGCGACAATCATGTGCTCCCCTGCGTCGACGACTGTGTCGGGACGGTTGACGGCCCCGGTCACGTGCACGGGGAAGGGCTTGGGAAGAGCATCCCGAAACACCGTCGCGTACAGGACGTAACTTCCGATTCCCAGGACAAGGCCCGCTCCGAGTAGGACTCCAAATCGGTCGGGCCCTTCGGTCTTGGACCACCTACTCAGCATGGAGGCAGGATTCGATGATCGCTTTCCCACTCCTTCCAGTATGGGAAAGCGAGGGGGTCATGGGGTACAAATGCGGCTCGCGGGGAGTTGCCCGAGCGGTCAATGGGAGCAGACTGTAAATCTGCCGGCGGACGCCTACGTTGGTTCGAATCCAACACTCCCCACCACGTGCCCCATCCGCATTCTCAGGGAACGGCGAATGTACGTCGAGCCTTTGTAGCTCAGGGGTAGAGCACCCCCTTGGTAAGGGGGAGGTCACGGGTTCAAATCCCGTCAAAGGCTCCAGGCTTTCTGTGTGTACGGTCGAGAGACATGGGTTTCACCGCCATAGCCCAAGGGCTCGGGCGCACTTCCGGAACTTTGCTATTCGAAGAACCCTAAGACGAAGTAACTCGCCGCTCCGACGGCTGCGGACGCCGGCAGAGTGATGACCCAGGCCATGACGACGCTGCGCGCGACCTGCCAGCGGACTGCGGATAGGCGCCGCGAGGACGACACTCCGAAGATGCTTGCAGTGATCGTGTGGGTCGTGCTGATCGGCATTCCGAAGTGCCCCGCTGTGAGGATGACGGCCGCGCCGGATGTTTCCGCAGCGAAGCCGTGAACGGGCTCCAAGCGGCTGATTTTCGAGCCGACTGTGTGGATGATGCGCCACCCCCCCGCAGCCGTTCCGAGTCCCATCGTGATCGCGCAGGCGAGCATCACCCAAGTCGGCACTTCCGGTTTTGCGATCAGGCCCGCCGAAACGAGGGCGAGGGTGATGATCCCCATGCTCTTCTGCGCGTCGTTCTGACCGTGGCTGAACGCCATGGCTGCAGACGAGACCAACTGCAGTCGTCTGAACACCGCCCCGGTGCGCTTCGGATGCATATGTCCGAAGAAGAAGGCGATGGTCACCATGATGAAATAGCCGATGACGAAACCAGCGAGAGGCGATCCGATGAGAGGGTAGATGACCTTATCGGCGAGTCCGCTCCAGCTCACCACATCGGGACCGCCGTGCACAAGCGCCGCGCCGATGAGTCCGCCGACGAGTGCGTGGGAGGAACTGCTCGGAATTCCGTAGACCCAAGTGATTAGGTTCCAGGCGATCGCCCCGATGAGCGCGGCGAGGACCACGAGTTCCGTCGCCTGTGAAGGCTCGACGAGACCCTTGGCGATGGTCTTCGCCACGTGGGTCGCGACGAGGGCCCCCGCGAAGTTCAGGATGGCGGCCATCATCACGGCAACCGTGGGCGAAAGAACTCGCGTGGAGACGACCGTGGCGATCGCGTTCGCCGTGTCGTGAAATCCGTTGATGTAATCGAAGACGAGGGCCGCGATGACGACCGCGACCACGAGCGGCGGGACGTCAAGCATACTTGATCGCGAACGTTCCGATAATCGCCGCTATGTGCTCACACTTGTCGATCGCAGACTCGATGCGGTCGAACAGCTCCTTCCATTTCATCACTTCGAGCGGGTCTGGGTTGGGAGAATCGAAGAGGTTGCGAAGCGCCGTACGGAACAGTTGATCGCTTTCGTTCTCGATCGAGTGAATGTCCAAGATGTGGTTTTGCAGTTCCGCGGATTTGTGGACTCCGCGACGGATGCAGTGGACCGCTGACTCGGTTCTCTCCACGACATTTCGGAGGAGTTCAGCAAGTTGGACCAGCTCGGTGCGAGTCGTCGTGAGCCTGTAGAGTTCGGCACGCGCCGCTGCGGCTTCGATGTGGTCCGTGATGTCGTCGAGGCCCTGGGAGAGTTCCTTCAGGTCCTCCTTGTCCAGTGGCGTGATAAACGTCCCGGCGAGGAGGTTCTGCAACTCGTGAGTGAGGCGATCGCCGTCGTGCTCGATGTCCTCGAGCGCGGCCACCTGTTCCTTCATCTTCGACGGGTCTCGCGCCATAACCAGGAACGCTTCCGCCGCTTGGGTCGCCACTCTGGCCTGCGCCTCGAAGAGGTCGTAAATCACCCCTTCCTTTCGCACCTTCAGTCTCATAAAGTCAACATCCGTTTCCGCGCCGGGTGATCTCCGACGGAGGCTAATTTCGCCACGCGAGCCCGAGGTTCCTGCTCGGAACTCCAATCGGTCTCTTAGCGTGTCTAAGGGCCCCAGTATAATCCGAGCGCGCGGGGCGCACCCGCGAAAGGAGAGTGATTGTGAAGACCCTCATCGCTTTGTTTCTGGCTGCCTCGTTCGCGGGTGCGGCGCCCCAGGTTCCCGACATGAAGCCCCCTGCGGAACTCAAGCAGTTGGGCTTCCTGGTGGGTGATTTCGAAGGCCAAAACAAGTTCTTCGAGCCGGACGGTTCGTCGAAATCCAGCCCTGCGACGATCAAGGCCTCGATGGCCGTCGGCGGCCGGTTCCTATCATGGGGCTACAAGGGCAACATGCCCGGTTTTGGGGACGTCGAGGGCCTCCTGCTCATGACCTACGACGCCGATTCGAAGAAGTTCCTCGGCTGGTGGTACGACAACGCCGGGAGCCGGCCGATGGAGATGAGCGGCGGTTTCGAAGGTGAGAAACTGGTCATGACGAGCCTGCCATCCAACGCGCCTGGTATGGAGGGGGCGGTGTTTCGCTCGACCTTCTCCAAGAAGTCCGCAACCGAAGTGGCCTTCCTGCTTGAGTCGAAAATGGGCGATCAGTGGATGACGTTCATTGACGGCTCTTACAAGAAGAAATAGCGGCAGTTTGTGCCGCTCCGTCCAGATATACGAGCGGCGCCGGCGAGGTGACCGGCGCCGCCGTGTGGGTTAATCGCGCGCAAGAATCACAGGGACGCGGTGGGATTTGTCGCCCTCAGCCTTTGGCACGACAATCCGCAACACGCCTCTTTCGTACGCAGCCTTCACGCTTTCAGGCTTGATGGGGAAGTTCAGCGTGAAGTTTCGCTGGTACGTGCCGTAACTGCGTTCCATGCGCACGTAAGCCTCGCGTTTCTCCTCTTTTTCCATTCCGCGCTTAGCGTGAATGGAGAGGGTGTCGCCGACAACCTCGACCTCGATGTCTTTGTCTTCGACGCCGGGGAGGTCGACATGAAACGCGATCTCCTTTTCGTTCTCCTGGATGTCCACGCTGGGCTGATGGACCCAGCGGCTGGTCTCAATTTCGGGCCAGAGGTCGCGGAACATCCTCTCGATTCGTTCCGCATCGCGGAAGGTCGGAAGGGTCGGGAATCTGGTGATCATCTTGTTTTCTCCATTCGACTCTCTTCCGTTATTCCGGCCGTTCGACGCCGTCCGCTCTTTCGGGCGATCGGCCGGCATCTCGAATCTCGCGGCCTTTTCGTCGGCCCCGAGCTTCATCGGTCGAGGGCCGACCGTATGCTTGCATGACGCGCGCTTTTCCGCTATGACGGCGGTCATACCGGCGTACTGGCTTGAGGCCAGATTAGGCCCAAAATCCGCCGCTATCTGGCGCACACGTGGGCGAAATCCCCCACCTATGACCGATGTCATGGCGTGCGCCTTCCGATAGACCCACCATATTCGCATGGCGCCGCAAGTGCCACGGCTGATTCTCGCGTTCGCTACGCTGGTCGTTGGTTTCCTTGCGTTCCGCAGTCAGGTCGTCCCGGATTCCTTCGGTGAGACGGGGTTCTATCGGGCTGACTCCGTCAAGGAGATCGGCGACCTCCCGATGAAGCACGCAGGCGAGGAGACATGCGCAACTTGTCACAGTGATTTTGCCGAGGCCACGTCTCATGTTCTCGGTGGAGTGGCCTGCGAGAGTTGCCACGGCCCGAGCCTGGCCCACGCGGAGGACGGCGCGAGCTCAAAGCCCAACCGCCTCGGAGGGGATGTGCCCTGCGCTCGGTGCCACGAGGAGATTGCCGGAAGACCAAGTGTCATCCCCCAAATCGTGCTCGAAGAGCACACCGGCGGAGAGCCTTGCCAAAGCTGCCACACGGTGCACGAGCCATGAAGCGAACGAGGATCTTCCAGAGCGACTCGTCGAGGCCCCGAGGCCCGGACAGCGACATACCGTAAAGGACGAATATGAGCACGGACCCGGAACCCACCAAGCAAACAGACGAAAGGTCCTTGTCTCGTAAAGAGTTCCTAAAGGGAGTGGGGAGATCGGCGCTCCTGATCGGCATCGGCGCAGGCGGATATGCGTGGTGGGCGCGTATCACCTCACAATTCACGAGGCGTCGCGAACCAGTCGGAGATGCAAGGCACAACTACTCGATGGCGATCGACATCGAGAAATGCATCGGATGTGGTTTCTGCGTCGAGGCCTGCTCGAAAGAGAACAACGTCCCCCCCGGACACTTCCGGACCTGGATCGAACGCTACGAGGTCATGAAAGACGGATCCGTGCGCATCAATTCGGACGACGGCGGCATCAACGGCTTCTCCGACGACGTCCGAGCGGAAGACGTCGAGCGAGCGTTCTTCGTTCCCAAGCTCTGCAATCACTGCACGGACTCGCCGTGCACGCAGGTGTGCCCTGTCGGGGCAACATTCAAGACGGAAGACGGCGTCGTGCTCGTAGACTATGACTGGTGCATCGGCTGTCGGTACTGCATCCAAGCGTGTCCATATGGCTCGAGGTTTTGGAACCCGGTTAAGCGCACCGCCGACAAGTGCACGCTCTGCTATCACAGAATTCGAAAGGGCCAAGTTCCGGCGTGCGTCGAAGTCTGCCCGACGGGGGCGCGCGTCTTTGGAGACCTCGCCGATCCCGAGAGCCCGGTTTCCAAGTTCATGCGCGAGAACGCCACACTGGTCATGAAGCCGCACCTCAAGACCGGCGCAAAAATCGCTTATAAAGGGATGAGCAAGGAGGTCGTGTAGTTGGACCTGGGAATGCTGCTGGCTGAGACGTCCGGCTACGTGCTGCCGAACGAAAAAGAACTCCAGTGGAGCGTATTGATCGTGCTCTATCCATACCTCACCGGATTGGTGGCGGGCGCGTTCATTCTCGCTTCGCTCGTGCGCGTGTTCAACTCGAAACCTGTCGCGCCTGTGTACCGTCTGGCGCTTCTGACCGCCCTTGCGTTTCTCATCTGCGCGCCAATGCCCCTCATTGGGCATCTTGGTCACCCTGAGCGCGCGTTTCAAATCATGGCGACCCCGCACCTTTCGTCGGCCATGGCGATGTTCGGTTTCGTTTACGCTTGGTACCTCATGGCCGTGCTCCTGCTCGAGATCTACTTCGACTACCGGAAGGAGATGGTGGCGTGGGCGCAGTCCTCGCGGGGGTTGAAACGGCTGCTCTACACAGTGCTTACACTCGGGGTGATGGACACTTCCGAGAAGGCGGTGCGGTTCGACGACCGCGCGGGGAGATTCATCACGATCATCGGCATCCCGTCCGCCGCGCTGCTTCATGGATACGTCGGTTTTATCTTTGGCTCTGTAAAGGGCAACCCCTGGTGGTCGAGCGTGCTGATGCCCCTGATCTTCCTTCTTTCGGCCATTGTTTCCGGCATAGCGGCGGTGCTCGTGATCTACATGGCGATCAATTGGTATCGCAGGCAGCCGCATGACATGAAGTGCCTGAACGCGATCGGCCGGTATCTGATGTTCGCCTTGATCTTCGACTTGAGCCTCGAGGCCCTCGACGTCGTGCACCGAATGTACGAAGCCGGCGAGTGGTTCGAAATCCTCGGCCTGCTTGGCTCGGGCTATCTGTATTACACGATCTTCGGCATCCAGTTCTTCCTCGGCGGAATCTTTCCACTGGTGAACCTTGCGCTCGCTCAATTTCTGAAGGCAAGCGACGCGACGAGGCAGCGCGTCTATTTCTTCAGCGGTCTGCTCGTTTTGATCGGCGTTCTGTGCATGAGGTGGAACGTAGTCATCGGCGGACAACTGTTCTCAAAATCGCTGCAGGGGTTGACGACGTACCGGCTGGAACTCGTCGGAGGAGAGGGAGCGTTGGTGGCGATCGGCGTCCTATTCCTCCCGCTCGCGATCCTGTTCGTCCTCGCGAAGATCCTCCCGCCCTGGAAGGCCCACGAAGAAGCCCGCGCGTAGGGACAGATCCGCTCGCCGGCTGGCGCAGTCTAGCGGCTAGCCCTTGACGGGCCGGTCGGGCGAACCGGCTCAAGCGCAGCGGGCGCCCCTGCCAACCCGCGCTTGAGGGGCAGTCCCGCCGTCTCGGCGGTGGCATGCGCGCTGACACCCCAGCTGAGCGCACCAACCCAGGGCAGGAGACTGGGAAGTCATGGAGGAGCCGCCGGGAGGGCCGGAGAAGGAGAAGTCGGATCTTGAAGGAACGAGCGATGGCGAAGGCAACCAAAGAAGTCAAGTCGAAGCGCGTGGAAGCGTTGCGGCAGGTGGCGTATCAACGGCTGGAACGCCTCGAGCGGAAGGCTCAGAAGATCGGAGCGCATCTGCGCAAGCCGGGAAAAGCCGCTGACCTCCAATCACTCCATTATCTTCTTCACAAGGTCGAAGTCGAATATCACGATATCGCAAGGAACCTGGAGAAGGACCCGACTTGGACACCAAAACCGAAAATGCGACGAGAGAAGCGTGCCATCGTGCCGGAGTCCGGCCCGGCTGCGCCCCTCCCGACCACGGCAAAGGGTGAGCCGGGTAGACCGGCAAACCGTCATATTCCGCCACCAGTGCCGCTCGATTCAGCAAGGATCCCCGAAGACCAACAGTCGATGGGCCAAGGAAGCGGGGGGAGGAGTTGGTGTTCTGCGCCTTTCGTTGAGGTGAAGTTACCGCCGACTCAATGGTCGAATGTCCGGGAGAAGCTTCTGAAATTCCGAATTGAGGACGACGCCGACATCGTCAGGCGGTGGGCCGAGGCCAAGTTCGGAAGCATCGAGACGGCGCGCGATGGATTACGTGCGAGCGCAGAGATCGGAACGAGCCCGGATGTCTGGCGTTCCTTCATCAGCCGCGCGATCTCGAACGGCAAGAAGGACTTTGAGCCACTTCTCTCGTTGGACGATGACGAATTGACCGCGGATGCAACAGCCGAGCGCGTTGTGCGTCGGTGGCATCAGATTGACTGGGTGGGCCGAATGCTCGACTCCATCCTGGAAACCGTCCCGTCGGGGGTCTCGAAAGACACGTTTCGAAGCAGGGTCGAATCGCGTCTCAAGACGTTTCACTCGTCTGTGAACAGCTTCGAGCTCAAGAAGAGGAAGGACGGTACGGTCGAGCGCAAGCGGAAGCACACCAACCCGCAGTTTCCGTACTTGTCACCGAGCGCAGTGAGCATCGATCCTGATGTTGTGACTATGGAGGCGGTCGAACTGCTCCAGATGCAGCCCGAGGAACGCTTTGCAAAGGACCCGAACGATGCGAATGGCAGAATGAGGCTGAGGGTTTTGCAGGCGGAACTCGGCAAAGCACGACGCGAGGCTCTGGGTCGGCGGGGCGAGAAGGCCCCGCCGTGGAGTGGCCGCAAGGTCTTTCGCGGAACCACGACCAGGAAGAGGGAAGCGTGCCTGGTTTGGGACAAAGAGGCACAAGCGGATGGACTTTACTTCGCGCTCGTGATGTCGGGCGGACCAAAGATCGACGACAAACGGTTTGTCTACATGGACGGTCAGCCGCTACAAAGCGATTGGCAACTGCACAACGGAGTGGCCGGTAAGGCAAAGTCATGCAGGGCGATGCCTCTCATTTTGAAGCATGACTTCCTGCGGTGGTACCACCGCCACATTAAGAACCACGACGTCAATGCTCCCCTCGAAAAGCGGTGCGTTCACACGACGACCCAGTTCGTTTTCGTGGAGCCGGACGAAAAGAAGGGCCTTCAGCCCCGGCTGTTCATCAGACCCGTATTCAAGTTCTACGATCCGGTCTATGAAGTGCCGGATAGCCACTCGATTGACAAGAAGCCGGACTGCCGATATTTGATCGGAATTGACCGAGGCGTTAACTACCCCTATCGTGCCGCAGTATACGATTGCGAGACAAACTCCATAATCGCCGACAAGTTCGTGGACGGACGAAAGGCAGATTGGGAGCGGATACGAAATGAACTCGCATACCACCAGCGGCGACGTGACCTCCTGCGCAACTCGCGTGCCTCTTCCGCCGCAATACAGCGAGAGATTCGAGCCATTGCACGGATTCGCAAGAGGGAGCGTGGGCTGAACAAAGTCGAGACGGTCGAGAGCATCGCGCGGCTCGTCGACTGGGCGGAAGAGAATCTCGGGAAGTGCAATTACTGCTTCGTTCTCGAAGACCTTTCTTCAAACTTGAATCTGGGGCGAAACAACAGGGTCAAGCACATTGCCGCGATCAAGGAGGCGCTGATCAACCAGATGCGCAAGCGCGGATATCGTTTCAAAAAGAGCGGGAAAGTTGACGGCGTGCGAGAGGAGTCCGCGTGGTACACGAGTGCCGTTGCGCCATCCGGTTGGTGGGCGAAGAAGGAAGAAGTGGACGGGGCCTGGAAAGCGGACAAGACGCGGCCATTGGCGAGAAAGATCGGCAGTTACTATTGCTGCGAAGAAATCGACGGACTCCATTTGCGCGGCGTGCTGAAGGGGCTCGGAAGGGCGAAGCGACTCGTTCTTCAAAGCGACGACCCATCCGCGCCGACTCGCAGACGAGGGTTTGGATCAGAGTTGTTCTGGGACCCCTATTGCACCGAACTCTGCGGCCACGCTTTCCCGCAAGGCGTCGTACTGGACGCAGACTTCATCGGCGCCTTCAATATTGCGCTGCGACCGCTGGTGAGGGAGGAACTTGGGAAGAAGGCGAAGGCCGTGGACCTGGCCGACAGGCACCAGACGCTCAATCCGACGGTTGCCCTCCGATGCGGCGTAACGGCGTACGAGTTCGTCGAAGTCGGGGGCGATCCCCGGGGCGGTCTCCGAAAAATCTTGCTCAATCCCGCAGAGGCCGTGATATAATTTGAATGTGCTCTGCCGAAGACGCCGCACGGAGCCTGGGCCGGAATCGTAGATCGAACGCGGCATCGAAGCCCTGCAGCCCTTCGGGGCCAAGGCGGCGCAGCAAGCCTCTTTCAGGCGGCAGAGTCCTTTAGAGTGTAACGAGGGCCCCCAGGAACGGGGGCCCAGCCATCTCCAGGGAAGGGACAGAGGAGGTGGATAGTGAAGTACGAATACGTCGAGACATTCGGGTCGGCGGTTCAAAAGCACTCCGAGCGACTTGTCGTGTCGGAGCCTTCCGGCGAAGGAGGGCAGAGAACAAAGAGGCAGGTGCCCGCTCTACACCTGGACCACCTGCTGATCGGCTCACGCGGCGTCAGCATTTCGTCGGACGCTCTCGAACTCTGCTGCGAACGAGGCATTCCCGTCACAATCGTGGATCGCCGCGGCAAGCCGGTGGGGAAGTTCACCGCCCCGGCAATTCACGGCACCAGCCGGACGCGCCGAGCGCAGATCAGAGCGTACGAGAACGGCCTCGGGGTTACTTTCGCTCGCTCGGTCGTCATTGGAAAGGCGGCGAATCAGGCAATAAACCTGAAATACTTCGCAAAGAATCGACGAGAGCGAAGCCCGGATCAGTACGAGACGCTCAGAAAATCCGCAGAGGCGATCGACCGCGTTGCTCGTAGAGCGAAGAAGATCTCGGCGAACTGCATTGATGAAGTTCGACAACCGCTCATGGTCCTTGAGGCCGAGGCTTCGCGCATCTACTGGAGTTCGTTGTCAGCTCTTTACGGCAGCAGCTCTGGCTTTGTGCACCGCGAGCAAAGGGGTACCAAGAATCCAGTCAATGCTGCGCTGAACTACGCCTACGGTGTACTGACAGGCGAAGTTTGGACAGCGTGCCTCCTGGCTGGGCTTGAACCGTACGCAGGATTCCTACACGCGGACCGACCAGGGAGGCTCAGTTTCGTGTTGGACCTTATCGAGGAGTTTCGGCCAGTGGTCGCGGATAGGGTCGTATTCGCACTCGCGGCGAAGGGGTGGAGGATTGAACAAGAGGAGAATGGATGGCTCTCGCTCGCGTCGAAAAACAAGCTCCTCGCGAGTTTGGCCGAGAGGTTGGATTCTCCCGAGCCTGACCGCGGGAGGAGGCGCAAACTGCGCAACGTAATTCAGCGGCAGGCATACGCAGCGGCACAGCATTTCTTAGGAAATGAAACCTACGTGCCATATAAGCAGAGGTGGTAGCAGAATGACCTGGCTCGTTGTGTATGACATTGAGGATGACAGAGTTCGAACGAAGGTCGCAGACTATTGCCTGGACAAGGGTCTGGAGCGGATCCAATACAGTTGCTTTCTTGGCGAGATGTCGCGAACATTGGCTCGCGAGCTGGCATCAAAGTGCAAGCGGAAGCTCGGGGACAAGCCCGGGAAGATTCGGCTTGTTCCCGTTTGTGAAAAGGACCTTGCAAGCCAGGTTCGAATCGAGAATGTGCCTTGATCATGGAAGTCTCGCCGAGTGATGGATTCGTCTCCGTATCCGAGGTCAGACAGTGGTCATATTGTCCGCGTGTCGTCTGGCACAACCGCTGGCTAGGGGAACGCAGACCCCAGACGTCTCGAATGGAAGAAGGGAGGGCCGACCAGGCGGAACGGGAGCGGAAGGAGAAGAGGCGCACGTTCGCCGAATACCGGTTGCCTGCCCAATCGCGAAGATTCAACGTGTACTTGAGGTCGGAGCGGCTCGGTGTTTCTGGTGTCGTGGACGCCGTGCTGGAACTTACGAATCGCTCCATCGACGAAGTGGACTCCCAAGGGCTCGATCCGGAACGCCCTTATTTCGCGCCAGTTGAGTATAAGAGCACGCAAGAGAGGGTCGGCCGCCATCATCTTCTGCAGCTCGCAGGGTATGCGGCGCTGCTCTCCGATATTACGGGAACGAGCGTACCGTTCGGATACTTCGTTTCGCTTCCCAACGGGCGAGCAAGCAGGGTCGAACTGAGCGAGAAGGCGAGGGAAGAGTTCCTTTCGTGCGTGCAAGGGATACGTAACATGGTAGTCGAGTGCCGAATGCCGGAGCCCACGCCTTCGCGGGCGAAGTGCCGAGACTGTGAGTTCCGCCGCTTCTGCAATGACGTGTGGTGAGCCCGCAACCCTGTCAACCGACGGATTCCCGGCCCAATGTGCGAAAGTAGCGCGGGCGCCGTTGCTCGATCCTCCATGCCGGGAGTGCGAAGAGGTGCCTCCATTTTGGGGCAGTAGGAGGCTTATCGGCCTCCTCCGCCGTCCGCAGCAGGCCGGAGCCGCCGAACTGTTCGCACATTGGCGCAGATACACTGGCAGATATGGGGTTGCGAATCTCGCGGACGAATCGGGTGTTTGAACCAAAAATGCGGCGATAATGTACGGAAGCCCGAGTGCGGAGCCCCAGCCTTTGAGGCTGGCCCCTACGGGCGCAGGACAAAATGCACACTCTAAAGGAATGAAAGG
>QEUM01000017.1 GCA_003577165.1 Armatimonadota bacterium
CGTGCGTGGCCGGTTGCCGTAGAGCATCAGCACGACCTCCGTGTTCAGGCGACGAACGTAGGTCGGGTCCTCAGGCGGGCCAAAGGAGTACTCTCCTGCGTTGCCGATGATCTTCACGACCGCGAGAAAGTCGCACTGGGCCAAGTAGTAGTTGTAGTTGCCCGCATTCACGCCGTTTGCAAACGCAAAGGCGGCAATGCCCGCGATCGATCGGCATGGGCTAATCGTGCTCATACTTGTCGTTCCTCGGCGTTTCGCGGAGAGATAGTGACTACCATGCACCCCTACTCCACACCCTAACATACGTTTCTCCGGGAGGCGAGTTTTTTCATTTTTGCGATCTCGCCGCAGGTGTCCCAAGCCGGCGCAGGGCTGCGGGACGGTCTCCTTGTGAGCAGAGGGCCTGGTGAAAGGGAACGGCCCGCGTGCGACCTAAGGGCACAGGCAGGGGATTGGACTTCGCCCGTCTGTCCACGCCAGGGCCACGCGAAGGCAGCGCAAACTGTGAGGGGCGGCGCGTGCGCCGCCCCTCGAGCCGTCCGGATCGAAGTCGAAGTTACTTCTTCTTGAAGTCGAACGGCGGCCCGAGCAGTTCTTTCCATCGCGCGAATTGAGCCGGATCGAGAAGGGAGAGAATCTTCTCGCCCATCTCCCTACGCCGCTCTTCCATGACGCGCATGTCGGGCTTCTGCCCGCTCTCTTTGATCTTGCGCATCTCTTCGGCGTTCGCGCGCATCAGGTTGTGAATCTCCTGCACCTGGGCCTCATTGAGGCCGACTTCCTTCGCGATCTCGGGCCTGCCGAGCGCGATGGGGCCCTGCTGCTGGAGCGCGAGTTGGCGCAAGCGGAACTTCTGTTTGTCGCTGAGAAGCGATTCGACTTTGTCTTGAATCTGCCGAAGGGCCTCGACCGCCTTGCCGTCGCCGCGCTGGTCGCCTTTGGCCGCCCGCAGTTCTTCGAAAAGCGAGTGGAGCGCTTCGCGCTGCTCTTGCGATAGGTTCAGTTCGTCCTGAACCCTCGGGTTCATCAGCAGTTGGACAGTCCCGAGCTTCGCGCCCACGTCTTGGAGCATCTTCCCTTGCCCCTTCTGCGGGCCGGAGGCCGCCCCCTTATCCCCTGAGACCTTGCCGCCGGTTCCCGGCGGAACCTGGGACTGGCCGACGGAGCCGATCAGAACCGCGACGAGAAGCGGGATCGTGACTTTCATCCATTTCGTCATCTTTCATTCACCTCGATTGAACAAGCCTGTCAATGATGCTGTGACGCCGGGACGACCCCGAGGTTCACCCAACCGGCGTCGGCTCTCGCCCGTGGGCGAACAAGGTCGGGAATCCTCCCGTGTGCCAGAACAGCGTTCGGCCTGGGAGTTCGCCGCCCCTCGCCATCGCCATGACCCCCGCGAAGGCCTTGCCCGTGTACACCGGGTCCAGGAAGATGCCTTCGTTCCGGGCGAGGAAGCGAATGGCCTCATCGGCCTCTGCGGACGCGGCTTGGTACCCGCCTCCGTGGAACCTCAGATCGAGTTCGAAGTCTTCCGGCCCCATCTTCTCATCGCCTTGCAGAAGGTGGTCGAGGCCCTCGGCGATGCGGGCGAAGTCGTCCACGAGTTCCGGTTCGTCGTCGGTGCAGACACCGATCGCGCGGCAGTTGAGCCTTGCGCGCCGAAGGCCGTACGCGATCCCCGATTGTGTTCCGCCCGATCCGCTCGCAAAGACGACGTTCTCGAAGGCCCCCCCCTGATCCAAGATCTCCTGCACGGCAGCGACGAATCCGAGCGCGCCGACCGGAGAACTCCCGCCGCTCGGCATTCGGTACACGCGCTTTCCCTCGGACTCCAGTTTGGACGCGATGCTCTCGGCGTGCGCATCGAGAGTTTCCCAATCGCCATCCGGAAAGAGGTGAATCCTTGCTCCGAGCCAATCATCGAGCAGCGCGTTTCCTGAGGGCGACTGCGGCTCGCCCCAGTCCGCCGGCCTGACGGGTTTTCCCGGAGGATGCGGCCAGTGCATGGTGGCGGCGTGAAACTCGATTCCGAACATCGCGCACGCGCCGGCGCATTGGCGAACGAAGTTGCTTTGATGCGCGCCGCGCGTCACGACGGAGTCTGCGCCCGAGTCCCTGATGTCTGCGATGAGGTACTCGAGTTTGCGTCCCTTGTTTCCGCCGCCAGCGAACCCGGTGAGGTCGTCTCGCTTGATCCAAAGTTCGACGCCCAGTTCGCGCGAGGCGTTTTCAAGCTGATGAAGCGGCGTCGGCGCCTGAATGAGGGAGACCTTGCGATGAAGCACTCTCGTAGTATGGCTTCAGGCCTGGCAATGCCGGTCCTCGGCCCCTGCAAGAAGAGGCTTCACGGGGACCGTACAGACGACACGATCCGAGGCAGGCCGCGTCGGGTGCTTCTGCGATCGGGCCGAAACTCTCCGACTCTCACCCACCTCTCTTTCCGATCTCAGGGGCACCCGCGTGTTGTGAGCCGCAGCCATCATGTAAACTCTCCTCTATGTTCCTACGGTGCGCTCTCGGGCTCACCTTACTGGGCCCTACACTTGCGTGTTCGCAATCCCTGCACCACTACGTTCGCGTTCTGCATGGCTCGGGATGGATCGGTGAGTTTCAGTATGGCTACTACGATTTGGGAACGTACTACGGCTACGCCTACCTGTCAGGATCAATTCTGGACTATCAGGGGACGGTGCTCGGCCGCGTCGAAACCGAAGTCGTTCCCGAACGCCCAACGCCCGGTCATTTCGTGCTCGACGTCACGTCGACAGCAAGCACTTTTCAAACGCCCCAACCAATGATCTCCTATGTCCTGACACAAACCTCTGCCGTTCTCACGCTCGTGCAGCCGATGGTCGTGGACCTCGAGGCGACGTACCAAGGGACTTCAGCAGGAGAGCGCAGGATGGACGGCGGAGAGCTGTCCCTCCGCAGAGGATCGCAGTTCGAGTTCCGGTTCGAGAACTCCAGCGGCTCATTCCATGGAGTCCTGGAACCCGGCGACTACGACCTTGAAATTTGGGCGCGCGTGCGAGGGAACCTGCCGCAACAGAGCCTTGCACACGCGACGTATCACGTCGATCTCACCTTTACACCGGTTCCCGAACCTTCCACGCTGGCAGTTGGCGTCGGCTTGGCAGGACTCGCGTTGCGTCGTTACCGACGACGGTCGTAACGCCGGGTGCCACGGGTAAGCGAAGCGCGCCCGTGCAGTCATTAGAATCAAGAAATCGGGTGCCACGGGTAAGCGAAGCGCGCCCGTGCAGTCATTAGAATCGTCGGGTGCCACGGGCACACGAAGCGCGCCCGTGCAGTCATTAGAATCACGAAATCGGGTGCCACGGGTAAGCGAAGCGCGCCCGTGCCCTAACATCCTACAAAGGCACGGGAACTGGATCGCACTCGAAAACCACATCGGCCATGCCTGCATAGAACCTCGCGCTCGACCACGGCCAATCCAACATGTCTCCAGCGAGGCCGCGTCGCAGCGGGTTCTCGTGGATGTAGGCCAGAGAGGCTCGGATCGCCTGAGGGGTGTAGAGGTTCCTGTCGTACCCCCCTCCGGATTGCCAGAACCTGCGATGTGTCCCGTCTCTCTCTCGAACGAGCAGTTGACGATACAACAGTGGATCGTTCTTCTCGATGCGACGAAGTTCGGAGCGAGCGACGTCGGTCTTAATGGCAGACAGGATGTCGGCGATGGCGTATGTTGCCTGGTGCGGATGAATCAGAAGGTGCACGTGTTCCGGCATCAGCACATACGCCCAAACAGAGAAGTCGCACTCTCGTCGGGCATGATCGAGCACTTCGAGAAATTTGAACCGCGCCGGGTCGCCGTTCAGAAGAGGAAGCCGCCGATAACAGGAGAACGTAAGTTCGTGCGCATGGCCTGGATCGTTGTAGGCTTTCCGCTTCTTTCTCGGCTGCATCGTCCCTCTGTTCTCGCGTCTGCTGGCTCAACCCTAAGCAGACCGGCACGGGCGCGCTTCGCTTACCCGTGGCACCCGACTCAGCCTCCACTCACGGCACGGCCCCCCCGCCGCCGCAGGGAAACGAGGACAGCAAGACCAGATGTCAGGCCGATCAAGGTCGCGGGTTCCGGCACGTAACTGATCTGAAGGCCGTTCACCATGCTGCCTCTTCCTGCCGGATCAGCTCGGAAGTCTATGACCAGTTCGCCGTTCGTCACGGTCGCATGATGAATGCTGTGTGTGACGAGGTAGGCAAAGTCGTTTCCTGGCATTGGCCCTATGACACGCTGAGGATTCTCTTCCGGGGGGGCACCCTGGACGGAGATAAGCGTCGGCGCCTGCCATTCCCAGTCCGGGAACACGGAGTACGTGGTGACTGTGTACTGGCCCGCGAGGAGACCGGTAAACGTCAGCAGACCGACCGGGTTTGTGCCCTCGCCGTCGTTGAGGAGTTTGGCGTAATCGCCCGTGTTGCCCGGGAAGTTCCAAGATCCGCGAGTACGCTGGAGACTGCTCGTGATCAGCAAAACGTCAGTCTCACGTCCCAGGATGTCTCGCAGGTTCCATGAGTACGGTGACCAAACGGGGTTCCAGTATCCCGGCTGACCGGCTGCCGCTCCGAACGCCGCGCTGGGCGCACCGCCGCCCAGTTCAGGAGGGGCGCCCGGAGAGTCGAAGTCGATATTGAAAGACTGGGCGAAGGCGGCCGGCCCGGCCAGGCAGAGGCACGTAACGACACATGCCGGCCAGGCAGCCCTCGCCGCTCTCCTGCGGTGTCGAATCCGAGTCATCTCTTTCATCCCTTCTGCGCCTCCTCCGCCCCCCGGCTACCCTATCCTAGCGGCCCTGCCAGGTGCGGAGTCTCACCCCCTATTGTGAGGCACAATCCGCCGTCCGGCAAGAGATTTTCTCTGCTCCGAGCCGCCGTGTGCAACGGTCGGACTCCGCGTGCCCTTGAGATCGAATGCTGTGACTCTCTATCCCTCCACGGCTTGCAGTGAAGTGTGTCCGCACGGGTGCCACGGGTAAGCGAAGCGCGCCCGTGCCATCCCCCCGTGTGCCACGGGTAAGCGAAGCGCGCCCGTGCCACCCCCCGTGTGCCACGGGTAAGCGAAGCGCGCCCGTGCCATCCCCCCGTGTGCCACGGGTAAGCGAAGCGCGCCCGTGCCATCCCCCCGGGTGCCACGGGTAAGCGAAGCGCGCCCGTGCCACCCCCCGTGTGCCACGGGTCAGCGAAGCGCGCCCGTGCCATCCCCCCGTGTGCCACGGGTAAGCGAAGCGCGCCCGTGCCAAGCCTGAACTGCCCGCACCCCCACCGAGGGAACCCGGTTGACTTCCCCCGCCTCCCTGTCCTAAGGGGTGTGCACCAAATCCTGCCTCCGCCACGTCGTACGGCCGCCCACAAGACTCAACGTGCAGACAGCCGGCTGCACCCCGAACCTGCACGCTTTCCCACACGCGGAGCGTGCACCGTGCACCCGTGCAACCCCCCTCGAATCCAGAAGCTCCTTAGGTCGCTTAGGTCCCTTTCGTCCCTGGGGCAACCCGCGTTCGACTCACCCCGAACCTGCACGCTTTCCCACACGCGGAGCGTGCACCGTGCACCCGTGCGACCCCGCGGCGCAAACGGAGCGGCGACGAACCCAAAGGCCTCAGACGGGATGGCCGAGGAGGGCGGCGGCTTCGCTCTCGAGGCGTTCGCGGTGGTCCGGATGCGCGATCTCGATGAGCGCCCGCGCGCGCTGCCTGAGATTGCGACCGTAGAGGTTCGCCACGCCGTACTCCGTCACGACATAGTGAACGTTCGCGCGCGTGGTGACGACGCCCGCGCCGTGTTTGAGTTGCGACACGATCCTCGAATCGCCGCGTCCCGTTACGGATGGCAGAGCGATGATCGGCTTCCCCCCCTCCGAAATGGACGCGCCGCGAATGAAGTCCATCTGCCCACCGACTCCCGAATACAGTTTCGAGCCGATGGAGTCCGCGCAGACTTGGCCCGTCAAGTCCACCTCGATCGCGCTGTTGATCGCGGTGACTTTCGGATTTCGACGGATGACGTTGACGTCGTTCACATATTCGACGTCGAGCAGCACCACCTGCGGGTTGTCGTCTATGAAGTCATAGAGGCGGCGCGTTCCCAAAACGAACCCGGCGGACAGTTTTCCGGGATGGACCTTCTTGAGCCTTCCGTTGATCGCGCCCAACTCGACCAGGTCCACGACTCCGTCGGAGAACATCTCGGAGTGGATGCCGAGGTCTTTGTGACTTCGCAGTGCGGTGACGACCGCGTTCGGGATCGCGCCGATCCCGAGTTGAATCGTCGCTCCGTCTTCGATGAGTTCCGCGCAAAACTGCCCAATTCTTGTTTCGACGGGCCCCGGCTCGGCGGCCTTCAACTCAGGCAGTTCTTCGTCCTGTTCGACGACGGCGTGCAGGTTGTCCACGTGGATGAGGCCGTCGCCATGCGAGCGCGGCATCCTCTGATTGACCTGGGCAATGACGTACTTCGCATGAAGGACAGCGGATCGCGTCGCCTCGACGGACACGCCGAGGGAGCAGAATCCGTGCCTGTCCGGGGGGGAGACTTGAATGAGCGCGACGTCGAGCGGGAGGACGCCGTTTCGAAACAGCGCGGGAACTTCGCTCAGGAAGACCGGCACGTAGTCGGCCCGCCCCTCTTGCACCGCCTTGCGAACGTTTCCGCCGACGAAAAGGGCGTTAACTCGAAAGTGGCCCTCCATCTCAGGCTCCGCGTAGGGGGCCGCGCCTTCGGTGTGGAGGTGAACAACCTCCACGCTGCGCAGTTCCTCTCTTCGCGCCGCGAGGGCGTGGATCAGGGCTTGCGGGGCGGCGGCCATGCCGTGTATGGCGACGCGGTGGCCGGATTGGACGGCCCTCACCGCCTCCTCTGCAGTCAATGAACGCACTCGGTTCGCATTATGCTGCGCCGCGAAGACCGGAGGCGGGACACCGCCGAGGGGCGGGCTTGCGGGTAGAACGCTCCGAGATGGCCGTCGAGATTCGAGAGTTCACGGATGCTGACGAAGAGTGGGCGGCCGGAGTGTGGTCCATCGCCTTCCGGGACGGATTGCCGCTGACGAAGGAGGAGGTGGAGCCCGCGTTCGGCGAGGAGCACTTCGTCGCCGAGCGAGACGGCCGCCCCGTCGGACTCTTCAGCGTCCATTCGATGACAGCGACGCGCGACGGTAACGCGATTCCCTGCGCGGGAATCGCGAGCGTCGCGGTGCCGCCGGAGGAAAGGCGATCCGGCGTTGCCGAAGCCATGATGAATTGGTGCGCGAACGAATTGCGGCACCGCGGATTTGCGATCGGATCTCTCTACGCTTTCAGCGAAGCGTATTACAGGAAGTTCGGTTGGGAATGCGCAGGGCATCGAGTCTCCATCACCTGTCCGTCGAGCAAACTTCCGGAAAGCGACGACGTCCTGCCGATCGCACGGCACTCTTACGACGCGTGGCCGCAGGCGAAAACCGTTTACGATGCGTTCGCAAAGCGATACTCGGGAATGAACTGCCGTAGCGACGAAGGCTGGGACAAGATGCGGGGCAAGTCGCGGGACAGGACGCTGCTCTTCCTCGCAGGCGACCCGCCGGAAGCGTATGCCATGCTCGTTCTCGCTCCCTGGCGCGAGAAGCAGTTCATCAGCGAATGCGCGTGGACGACCGCTCGCGGACATCGGTCCTTGCTCGCTCTGTTCCGCGCGCTGGGAGTAAACCGCGATCCCATCGAGTGGTACGAGCCGTCGGACAGCCCGTTTCTTGCTTCCTTTCTCGACTACGGTGTCGAGGTGTCTCTCACTCGACCCGTGATGTACCGAGTCTTCGACGTGCCGAAGGCGATTTCGTATCTGCGCCCAACGACGTCGGGCGAGTTCACGATTCGCGTCGCGGATTCATTCGCGGGGGGGACGTGGAGGGTGAAATACGACCCGGCCGGAATCGTCGTTACCCAGGCGGATCACGCCGAAATCACGATGAGTCTGGGCCATTTCACGCAGGCGCTTTTAGGGGAACCGAGTTTGAGCGATCTCGCAAGGCAAGGGCTGGCGGAAGCCGATCCTGTGGCCCTCCAATCCGCGGTTCGACTGTTCACCCCCCACCCGACGTACTGCATGGACTTCTTTTGATCGTCGCGGGCGCGCCTGTCGCGATTAGGATTTGTTCCTGATGTTGATGATGTCTCCGTCGCGCACTCGATATTCCTTCCCTTCGAGGCGCATCAACCCCTGGTCGTAACACGCCTTCACCGATCCGAGCCGCTCGAAGTCCTCATATCCGACGACTTCCGCTCGGATGAAGCCCTTCGCGATGTCGGTGTGAACCGTGGCCGCGGCTTTGAGGGCCGTGCTGCCGTCTTTCAGCGGCCACGCCTTCGTTTCGTTTTGACCCGCTGTAAAGAAGGTGATGAGCCCGAGGGCTTGGTATACGGCGCGAATCAACGAACCGGACGCGGCGGTCTCGATGCCGAGATCCTGGAGAAAGGCAGACCTGTCCTCGTCTTCGAGCGCGGCGAGTTCCTTCTCGAGCGCGCAGCAGACTCGGAACACCGGATCGCCGGATGACGCGACCGAGTCCTCGAACGCGTTGCGTTGGCGCAATTGCGACTCCTCGCAGTTGACGGCGACGACGAGCGGCTTCGCCGTCAGAAGTTGATAATTCAGAAGCAGGTCGCCCTCCTGCTCTGTGAGTTCGCACCGACGAACTTCGGTTCCGTTCTCCAGAGATGTCTTGAGTCTTTCGAAGAGGGCTTTCTCGAGGTACTCCTGCGTGCCGGACTTTTTCGCCTCTTGCGACTTCGCGAGGCGCTCGAGACGATTCTCGACGAGGTGCAGGTCGGCGAACAGGAGTTCGGAGACGAGGGAGTCGTGGTCTCTCTTCGGATCGGGCTGCGAGTGATAGGGAACGGTCTCCGACTCGAATTCACGAACCACGTGAACGAGGACGTCCACTCTGCGCGCGGACGCGGCGAAGTCGGCGGCTCTGCCGGAGCCCGGCGTGGGCATCACGGCCGCGTCGTCCACCATCTCAAGGTGCGCCGGCGTTCGCTTCTTCGGCGAGACGGCTTGGCAGATGAGGTCGAGCCTCGGATCCGGAACAGGGACGGAGGCGATGGCGCCGGATCGGCTCGGCCCGGCGACCGCCTCGAAGAGGGTGGTCTTCCCGGCGTATGGGAATCCAACTAGCCCCGCTCTCACCTCGGAGCCTCTTCCGGGTTTTCGAAGACGATCTTCATCGGCCGATGACCGAGTTGTCCAGGCAGGATGAAGAAGGCGTAGGCGGCCGCAAGGGTGAGCAGGAAGAAGAGCCAGGCTACCCAACGGCGGTTCACGGAGGGCGGATTATACGCCCCCTACGCTATAATTCTGGCTCTTCATGATTCAGCGCCTTCCCGAGTGGCTGACCATCCGTCTTCCCCGTCCGGACACGATCGAAGAGGTCAAGCAGATGATGCGGAAGGCGCGCCTGCACACGGTTTGCGAGAGCGCGCGGTGCCCGAATCTTCCGGAATGCTGGTCGAAGAAGACGGCGACCTTTATGATACTGGGAGACACCTGCACTCGCGCGTGCGGCTTCTGCGCGATCAAAGTCGGGCGACCACTGTCGGTAGACGGGGAGGAACCGGACAACGTGGCCGAGGTCACTCGCGAACTGGGCCTGAAGCACGTCGTCGTGACGAGCGTGGCGCGGGATGATTTGGCCGACGAGGGGAGCGGGCAGTTCGCCGACACGATTCGTGCGATTCGCCGCAAGTGTCCGCAGACGATCATCGAGGTTCTGACTCCGGATTTTAAGGGGAAGCGCTGGTGCATCAAGAACGTCACGGACGCCAAGCCGGAGATCTTCAACCACAACATCGAGACCGTTGAGCGGCTGCAGACGATCGTGCGGCCGCAGGCAAAGTACGAGCGAACGCTGCAAGTTTTGAAAACCGTCAAGGAACTGGACTCGTCTATCTACACGAAGTCGGGCCTGATGTTGGGGCTCGGCGAGTCGAAGGAAGAAGTCGTGAAGACTCTGAAGGACCTTCGCGGAGTCGGCGTGGACGCAGTGACGATCGGCCAATACCTTCGGCCGACGATGCGTCATCTTCCGGTCAACACGTTCATTCATCCCAAGCAGTTCGAGGAGTATGAGAAGATCGGGATGGACATGGGGTTCGCGTTCGTCGCGAGCGGTCCGTTCATTCGCAGTTCCTACAACGCCATCGAGTTCAGCAAGAAAGTGATGGCGGAACGGCTCGCCGCGCAGGGGGTTTAGAGCCATTGTCCACCGAAGAGCCCTCATAGCCTTCGTACGGTACGGGCCAATCCTCGCGCTCGCGATGTGGGCCGGGAGTTACCTTTACGCGATCGTCGAAGAACTTCAGCAGCCGCGTCAAAACTTGTCGCTGCGCTACGAAACGGAAGACGGATACGCCACTCTTCGAATCGAGATGTTCTCTTTCGACTTGTCGAAGGGAGCGTTCGTCGCGGACGGCGTGACGGTTCGGGATTCCGAGGGGCGATCGGCGGTGCGCGCGGCCCGAGTGGAGTTGACGGCTGCGCTTCCCTGGACTTCCAATCCGAGTCACAGGGCGAAGGTTTTCGGCGGCGAGGTTTCGCTTCGAAGAATGAAGGATGGGAAGTTCGACCTGAATCGCTTCCTTCCGAAACTGCCGGAGGAGCGCAAGGAGCCTGTCGGCTATGAGGTGGTCGCAAGCAACATCGCGGTTCATTTCGTAGACGAGTCGGTCGAATCGGACAACGTTTGGGATCTTCATCTCGATCGCGCGACAGTGAGCGGCGCGGCGGAGTCTGCGACGATTCTTGCGGTGGGTGAGATCGGGGGGGCGGGCGCACTCGAGGCGGATCTGATTCTGCGCGACGGCCAGGTTGTGTCCGCAAATGCCGAAACGACGGGCCTCGAACTGGGCCGGCTCCGACGATATTTGTGGCGGACTCCTGAGTTGGCGTCCGAGTCGTGGATTCATGATGTCTCGCTCGGAGACGGTCATTACGCCGGATCGGCGGCGGTCCGTTTGGGGGGGGATCGCGCTCGCTTCGAGGGCAAGGGCCTCTTGAAAGCGACGGACGTCGTGGTTTCAGGAAGGCGGATTCAGAACCTGACCGTCGAAGGTTCGTTCAATCAGTCGGGCGTTCGAGGCGAATTCGTCGCGGAGGCATCGGGCGCGGATGCGAAAGGCGAGGGCGTGCTGCTGTTCGAACCGTCGCTCGTGTTTTACGCCGAGGGAACGGGGCGTGCTCAATCGCCCAATGCGCTAAACGCGCTCCTGCCGGACGCGGCCCCGGAGGATCTGCGGTTTCGAGACGCAGCGTTCACGGGCAGCGTGGGCTATGACGGTGGCTGGCTCCTGGACGGGTCGGCTCGCGCCGCGGAGGCGAGTTGGACGGAGTACACGCTCACGGACGTTACGGCCGCGGTCGTCTCGGATCGGAAGAACCTTCGGCTCGCGAATGCGAAAGGGCGCACAGCGTACGGAGATGCGAAGGGCACTTTGAGCCTTGGGCTCGCCCCCCCCTATGAGATCGCAGCCGACGTGCGCGCGACGGGTGTGGACCTGGAGGACTTGCCGAAACTCCCCCGCGAGTACGTGCAGGGGGGGAGAGTGGACATCGCCGCTCAAGTGACCGGGACCATCGCCGATCCGGTCGCAGTCATCGACGCGAAGGGCTTCGCGTCGGTGGTCGTAACGACGGAAGAGGTTTCGATGGTGGAGCCTGTGGACGTGTCGGCTCGCGGCACGCTGCGGGACGGCATCTTAAAATTGGACGCGCTCGCGCTCGCAAGCCCCACGGGATTCGTTCGCGGTTCAGGGACGGTGGAGACCGCAACTGGAAAAATGGATTTGCACTTGGTCGCCGATTCGCTGGCTCTCGGGGCAATACCGCTCTCACCTGCGAAGGGGACTGGTTACGCTCTGGTGGACGTAAATGGAAGCTTTGAGAAGCCGGTCGTGTCCGGAACGTTCGAGGTGTATGCGGGCGCAGTCGGCGAAGTTTCCGTTCCGTTCGTTTCCGGAAAGTTGGGCTACGCCGACGATGTTTTGGCGGTCCAAGACATCGTGGCTCGGAGCGGCGTATCGCTGGGACGAGGGGATGTGTTCGTAGACTTCGCGAAGGGGGGGGCGCTGTCTGGATCCGGCGAGGCGCTGGATGTGGGTTTTGATGCGTACACAGACGGCCGCGTCGTCGGATTGGGCAGCGGGGCGTGGACTTTAAGCGGAACGCTCGACGATCCCATCGTAGACGGATCGCTGCAGGCTCGCGGAACGCTTCTCGACAAGGTCAGCGCAGACTCCCTGTCGGTATCCGGCCGCTGGAGGGGGGGCGCGTTGGACATCAGGGATGCGCAAGCGAGATTCGGGGAAGGGGTGATCACGGCGTCCGGAAGAATCTCGCCGACAGGCGACTCGAACGTCAACTTGTCCGCCGAGAATCTGCCCGCTTCGATCGCGCTTCCCTACTTGGGGCCAGAAGCGGTGTTGGACGGCAGCATTTCGGGAACCGCGCGCGTCGGCCTCGTGGACTTGAAGCCCGACGACGGCGAGGCGGAGTTCGAACTGTCGGAGATCCTCTTGAACGACGAAGTGGTCGGCGCCGGCACTCTGCGCGCCACGATGAAGGACGGTCTCCTGCAAGGCTCAGCAGAGATCGGAAGCCTGGGAGGCTATTACGTTCTCGAGAACTTGACGTACAACTTCGACGAGCGATCGCTTACGGGAACGGTGAGCGCTCTGGGAGCCGACCTAAACACCTTGGCGCGCATCGGCGCGAAGTACCTGGACAAGCGAATCTCAGCCGAGGACCCGGCTCGAGCCGGAACCCAAGAGTGGACGACACGCTCCGACCTCTTGGACGGGAGTCTGTCTTTTCACGCCGCCATCACCGGGCCGATCGAAGACCCGGAGGTGACGGCGACCCTGAGCGTGGAAGACGTCGAGTACGACGGCCATCCGGCGGGCGAACTGGCCGTCGCGGGCGGCCGGAAGGCCAAGACCTGGGAGGTCTCGAGGCTCGACTGGACGGGCCCGCTCGCCCACTTCTCCCTCAGCCCAGGTACGAGGAACTACCTTGAGGAGGGCGGCGCGGTCCACCTCGACGGTGAGTTCCGCCAGGTGGACCTCTCCTGGTTCCAGTTCCTCGACCCCGTGTTCGCAGGGGTCCAGGGGACCTTCGACGTCCCCTTCGTAGCCGAGGGGCCCGCCGGGTCGCCACAGATCAGAACGGCCATCAGCGCCTCCGGTTTCCGGTACGGCTCGGTCGTCGCGGACGCGATCAACATCGGCCCGATCAACATCCAGGACGGGAGCATCTCGGCCGACTACGGCGTGCTGCTGGTGCGGGGATTCCTCGCTGAACTCTCGAACTTGAACGTTCCGTTCCGCTATCCATTTGAATTCCCTGAAGATCAGAACCTGTCGGGCGTGGTGAATGTGCAAGAGCGCGATCTCGACGCGATCGGTGAATTCCTATCGGAGTTGGACGTCGAGCGAACAGAAGGAGTGATCCGCAACGGTTCGCTCACACTCAATGGAAACATCCGCGAGCCGTATCTGTTGGGAAACATCTCGGCCGAAGCGAAGTCGCTTAAGTTTTCCGGATTCGACACGGAGTTCTCAGACGTGTTCGGCGAATTGTCTCTGCGTCGCGACGATGCGAGTGGACGAAGATATCTTCGCTTCGACTTGTCCTCCGGCACGACAGAGAAGCCTTCACTGCTTGCCTGGGCAGAATACGATTTCGAAAGGGAGTTGCTTTCCGGCAACGCGCGCGCGGATCGCCTCCAAATCCACCACCGAACGGAAGACGGTTTGTGGGCTTCCGCTAGCGTTTCGACGACAGGCGACGGGATTCGCATTTCGGGCGACCCGACGCAGCCGGAAGTCTCTGGGCACTTAGTTTTGGAGGGGGGGGGACTCGAGTTGGCAACGTCGCCAGTGGTCGAGCCGAGTCGGAAGCCGTACGCGATCGACCCCAGATTCGACCTGGGACTCACTCTTTCGCCGGCGGAGATCAGCAACGGGCCGCTTCAGGCCGTGGTGACGGGCAGCGGGCGGCTGGGAGGCACGCTCAACGACCCGCGAGCGACCATGACCTTCGCGGTGCAGGGCGGAGAGATCGAACTGCCCACCGGCCGGATCCGGCTCGAGGACGGAGGGACGGTTCACCTGCGCTACACCGGGACGGACGCCTTCGCGACGCCGTCCTCGATGGAAGTGGACCTGCGGGCGAAGACCTCGTTCACGGCCCTGAGGGACTACGGCCTGCAAAGATACGTCGCAGACTTGCACATAACGGGCGATCTTCTCGCGGAGGACGCGCTTCAGATCGACGCGACGACCGATCCGCCCGACCTAAGCCGCGACGAAATCCTGGCGATCCTAGGCCAAAGGCAACTCTTCGAGGACCTCAGCGGCGTGGTCACAGGGAACTTCTCGGAGCAGATCGGGGATATTCTCCGGTCGGTTGCGCCGGTTTTTCTCAACCCATTGACTCGCGATATCGAACGGACTTTAGGCCTGGATTTCATCTCGATCGACTTCACGCGTGCCGGAGCCGGAGTCCTGACCTTGGCAAAGGGACTGGGGAGCGGTTTCTTCCTGGAGTATCAGGCTCCACTTCTCGACCGTGACGCCGTGGACTTCGTAGACAAGATTCAGATCAGTTACCGACCCGTGACAAAAAACGAACTACTTCGCAGATTGGGTCTCGCCCTCTCGTATGACAGAACGGGAGAGTGGCGATTCTCACTGACCTATTCCAGGCGGTTTTGAGGAATCGCGAAACTCACGGGCGAGGGCCCTGTCTAATGGTGTGGCGCTGGAGAGAGCGGGAACGGTGAGCAGACCGAACGAGGAGTTCGAGCGCCTCGTGGGCCTCTACCATTCACGCGTCTTCAGCGTCGCGCTAAGGTTTTGCGGCGATCACGACGAGGCTGCGGAACTGACGCAAGAGACGTTCGTGCGCGCCTTTCGCGCGTGGGGAAAGTTCAGAAAGGAATCGCAAACCTATACATGGCTGTACCGGATACTCGTCAACCTGAACAAGGATCGGCTCGCCCGGCAATCACGGAGGCGGGATCGCGAGACCTCGATCGAGGCTCGCGAGGAGATGGGCTCGCCGGTGCCCGCAGCGGAGCACGAGGCCCCCGACACACAGGCGCAGCGCACGGAATTGAAAGGACTCCTCGAAGAGGCTATCGAAAGTTTGCCGCCAGGGTATCGGGAATGCGTTGTATTGCGGGACGTGGAAGGGCTAAGCTACGAGGAGATCGCGGGCGTGATGGGCATCACGGTTGAGGCTGTGCGCAGCCGCCTCGCAAGGGCCCGCCAGCAATTGAGGCAGAAGTTGGCGCCCTATCTCAACGCAAGGTAACTACGGAGGGTGACTTGACAAAACGTTTCATAGCATTTCTGTTGTGCGCGCTCGCTGCCGTCGTTGCGGCGGCGCAGGGCGAGCCGGTTGCAGAGATCATCGTCAAGGGGAACGAAAACGTTTCGACGGAGGCGATCCGCGCCGTGATGGAAACGCGGCAGGGTGATCCCTACCAGCAGTCGCGGCTCGGAACAGATCGACAAAACATCGAGCAGTTGGGGTTCTTCGCCGACGTCCGAGTGTTCGGGCAGTTCATGGAAGATCGGCGTTGGCGCGTCGTGGTGGAAGTCGTCGAGTGGGGGATCATCAACGAGATTCGAATTTCCGGCAACACAGTCGTGACGGCTGATGAAGTCAAGAACAAGATGTCGCTCAAAGTGGGCGAGCCCTTCAACAGCAACTCTCTCGTTCCGGACGCGCGCGCAATCCAAGAGGTGTATCGCACGAAGGGCTACTTCGCGATCATCACCAAGTTCGAACCGGGGCAAGAGGACAAACACATATTGCTCGTCGAGATCGCCGAGGTGCGAGTCAACGAAGTCACCATCACCGGATTAACAAGGACCAAACCCGATGTCGTTCGCAAGTTGATCGACACGAAGAAGGGCGATCTGTTTAACCAACAGGTGTGGACCGAGGACCTTCGCCGAGTGTTCAACACGCGCTGGTTCGACGAGATCGATCCCGACAGCAGCCAGCCCGAAGCCGGGCTCGTAGACCTCTCCCTCGACCTCAAGGAGGGCCGAACGGGCAACTTCAACATCGGCGTGCAGTTGGATCCGCGGGGCCGGCTGGCGGGCCTCATCACCTACAACGACACGAACCTGTTCGGTTCCGGCCGGTCCGCCGGCATCAACCTGATCCAGTCCACGCAGGGCCTGGGGACTTCCCTTCAGTTGGACTACGGCGATCCTTTCCTCGATGGAAGGCGAACGAGCCTCAATGCGAGCGTCTACTCGCGAGAATCGCTCGTGTTCGGCAGAGATCTGCTCGGCGGCGGACAAGAAGAGATTGCAGACACCAATTTCAGCCAAAGGAAGACAGGAGCCAACGTCACTCTGTCTCGCGTGTACGACCGAAGGACGAGGTTTTTCTACGGGGTGCGCGGCGAGGGAATCGACTCGCGGGATTTTGAAGTGGATCCCGGCGAGGAATTCATAGTTCAGGACGGCTTCATCGCGACCCTATCGCTGGGCGCCTTGCGGAATCGGCGGGACAACAACCTCGATCCTGCGAAGGGCGACTACACACGGATCAGCATCGAGCCGAGTTTCGCGCAAATCACCGAAGTCGCTGGACAGACGTCTGGATTCGACATCATCGGTGAAAACTTCTTTACGAAAGTCTCGCTGGACTATCGCGCTTACTTCAGCCCTCAGCCCGAAAGAACGGCCGAGGAGTTGGATGCGCCGCGAAGAGTGTTCGCAGTGCGTGCGCTCGGCGGGATCATCGCTGGCGACGTGCCGTTCTTCGAGCAGTTCTTCGTCGGTGGATCGGGGGGGATTCGGGGATACACAGAAGATCGCTTCTGGGGAAAGAACCAGTTGATGTTCCAGGCGGAATATCGGCATCCGATCCAGAAGACGTTCAGCGTGATCGCGTTCGTGGACTACGGAGGCGCATGGGGCGGTTATCCGGGGATCAACGAATTCAGCCAATCGAACGAGTTCAAGCTTCACTTGGGCTACGGCTTCGGAATCATGTTTAGAACGGCCCTCGGACCGTTGCGCCTGGACATCGGGTTCGACGAAAAGGGCAAGTCCCGCACCCACTTTCTCCTTGGAGGAAGTTTCTAAGAACCCAACTCACAACAAAACAGGAACAGAAAGAAATGAAAACTCGAAACACGCTCTTCGTCGCGCTCTTGGCACTCGCCGGACTCTTCACTCTGTCTGCGTTCCAAACCGCCACGCCCAAGTTTGGCGTGGTGGATCTCGGCGTCATCGCGGAGAAGTCCAAACTCGGCGCCAAGAAGAAGGTGGAGTTCGACACGATGAAGGGCAAGATCAATGAACTGATGAACTTCATCGGGACCCACAAGGTCGTCTCTGCGGAAGAGTGCCAGAAACTTCGCGAACTCTGGCTCACCGAAAAACCGACTGACGACCAGAAGAAGCAACTCGACAACATGAAGACCTCGGTGGTGCAGCGGAAGGGCGAGTGGGACACGCTCGTTCGCAAAGTCAACCCCGATGCTGCTGAGAAGGACCGGCTGAATACTCTCGCGGAAATGACGAACGCCTCGCGCGAGGTCCTCAGGCAGTGGAACTCCGAGTTCGGCGTGCTGATGCAGCAGTTGGCGAACAGTTCGGAGCAGGAAGTCGTGGACAAGGTTCGAGAAGCGGTCAAGAAGCATGCGAAAGCGCAGGGATACACGATGGTGTTCGAAACCACCGTCGCCGTCTACGGAGCGAACGACGTCACGGAAGATGCGCTTAAAGTCATGGACCAAGACAACCCTTAGCGCGTTAGCCGCGTTTGCCTCGGTCCTGTGCGCATGTGGCAGGACCGAGCCCGTCGTTTGGGTCGACGTCCGGCGCGCCGGCGCTCAGCTGTACGCGACCGCCTCCGAGCCAACCGGCTTCGTTTCGCGGGTCTCGGGACTCCCCCCCGCAGCCGGCGCAATCCCTGAACGCGAGCCGAGCACCCTCGGCGCCCGTGACGCCGAGAGGCGAAGAACCGAGGCCCTCGAATTGATGGCCCTCGAATCTGCTCGCCTCCGGCAGGCTCTGGAAGACGCTTACCTGCGTGAACTCACGGAGAAGGTGAAGGTCACAGAACGAGACCTGCTTCTCGAACTTCGCAAGGTGATTCGCGAGCGCGCAGACCAGGTCGTGGAGACGGTTTGGTCCTGGATTCAAGAGTCAGCATTGGCGCGAGGGCCGATGGCGGCACGATACGCGTTTCTATCCGGTGCGGCTTACAAGCCGAGGCCCATCGAAAACGTCCCGGCGGACGCCGGCGCAAACTATGAGCAACGACGCCGCAAGGAATTGGCGGACTTAGCGAGGTCCATCGCGCAACACGATCAAGAGTTCGAATCCAGGCTCCAGGAACTGCTCGACCGCACGAACAGCGAATCCGAGGCCGAACGGACGGCCGTTTTGGCGAGAATCCAGGCGGCCTACGTCGAAGCGGCACGGACCGCGGAGCGTTTGGCCCTCGCGCGCATCCAGGAGACGGGCCGTGTGGACTTGCCTCCGCTCCTCGACTTGTCGAGCCGAGACGTGCCGCCTCTGCCTTCGAGCAAAGTGGAGTTCGATGCGGTCGCTTCCGAGGTCTTTTCCGGGGGTCTCACTCCGCTTCCGCGCCGCTATCAAGAGGAAATCCAAACTCAACTCGACATCTGGCTGCGAGTTCACGGGTACAAACTGGCCCGTCGGTCCGGCGACGCGCCCGACCTGACGGTGGAGTTCATCAATTGGGTGAGAATGAGACAAGCTGGACCTTAGCGGAACTTGCAGAAATCGTCGGCGGTGAACTCCACGGACCACCCGACCTGAGGATTACAAGGCCGGTCCCCGCAGGCGACGACGACCCCACAGGAATCACCTTCGCAGAGAACTCACGGTATCTTGCCGCCGCCGAGGCCTCCAAGGTCGGGGCGGTCATTGTCGCCGCAGACGAAGACGACTGCACCAAGCCACACATCAAGTGTCGCGCTCCGAGAGAGGCGTTCGGGCGGATTCTGGCACTCTCCTGGAGAGACCTTCCGCATGTAGACGGAGTGCATCCAACCGCCGTCATCTCGCCGGACGCAATCATCGAACCGGGCTGCAGCATCGGGCCGTATTGTGTCGTCGAGGCTCACAGCCGCATCTGCGACGATGCGAAGTTGTTCGCCTTTTGCTATGTCGGCGAACATTGCCGCGTGGGGCGATCCGCCAAGTTGTATCCCCACACGACCCTCTACCGAGACGTTTGGATCGGCGAACGCACGATCGTGCACGCGGGCACCGTGCTCGGCGCGGACGGGTTCGGTTACTTTTGGGATGGAAGAAGGCAGAGGAAAGTGCCTCAGGTGGGGGGGGTCCGCGTCGGAGACGATTGTGAGATCGGCGCGCTTTCGGCGATCGATCGCGCGACCGCAGGAGAAACGGAGATCGGCGACGGCACGAAGATCGACAACCTCGTGCAGATCGCGCACAATGTGCACATCGGCAAAGACACGGTCATCGCTTCACAAACCGGAGTGAGCGGCAGCGCAAGAATCGGATCGAGGGTCACGGTCGGCGGCCAATCGGGATTTGGCGATCACGTCTCCGTGTGCGACGACGTCGTGCTTGGAGGCAAGACGGGCGTTCCTCGGAACATCGAGAAGCCGGGCGAATACTGGGGCATCGTCGCGCGGGACCTCCGCGACGAGATGAGGATTCAACTCATGCTCGCGAAGTTGCCAGAACTGTTCGACCGTGTGCGCCGATTGGAGGCGGAGTTCGACGACGAGGCGCGCGAGGAAGATGCGCGTTAGTTTCGAAAGGGTTACTGTCGCACAGACATTCAGTCTCGAAGGCGTAGGAATCCACTCCGGACACCCTTCGGATGTCACAGTTGAGCCAGGGACGAACGGGATTCGATTTCGTTCCGGGGGGGACTGGATTGCCGCGACGCCTGAAAACGTCTCACGAACTCCACGCAGCACTTGGCTTGGCAACGTGCGCACTGTCGAACATCTGATGAGCGCTCTTGGAGCGTTTGGCGTTACGGACGCCGACGTGACGGTTTCGGCAGAGGAACTGCCAATCCTGGGAGGGGGGGCGCTCGAGTACAGCCTTTCGCTTCGATCCGCCGGAACTGCGCCCCTCGGAATCTGGAGAACCGCGACGATCTTCGGAAGGGTGAACCTCACAGAAGAAGGTCAGAGCGTTTCGATTTCCGCGGGTGAGGGACGCTGGAAGTACGTCTTCGACGCAGGCGACCGCTGGCCCGGACGGCTGGAGTTCGAGACGAGCATCGACTCTATGACATACACCGAGCAAATCGCCCCGGCGAAGACGACGGTATTCGAAGAGGAGATCGAAGCGGTCTTGGCGGCCGGTCTCGGGCGCGGCGGCAGCGAGGACAACACCCTCGTGCTGGGCTCCGACGGGTATCGTTCCGGCAAGACGTTCGACGACGAACCGGCTCGACATAAACTGCTCGACCTTATGGGAGACCTTGCGCTGGCGGGTGTGCCGCTGCGCTTCCTCAACGTCTCGGCGGAAGAGTCTGGCCACACATTGAACGTAAAGGCCGCTGCCCGTTTGGCGCAGCTGTGCAGATGGGAGGACTAAACGTTGGAACTGCGTGAACTTCTATTGGTGCTGCCGCACCGGTATCCGATGTTGCTTGTGGACAGAATCGTCGAGTACGAACAGGGCAAGCGCATCCGTGGATACAAAAACGTCACGTACAACGAGCCGTTTTTCGTGGGCCACTACCCAGAGATGCCCATCATGCCGGGCGTTTTGATTCTCGAGTCGATGGCGCAGGTCGGGGCGTGCATGGTGCTCGCAGATCCTGCGTACCGCGGGCGGACTCCGCTCGTCGTAGGATTCGACAAGGTCAAATTCAGGAGGCCTGTCGTTCCGGGAGATTGCCTGATGACTGACGTCGAAAGCCAGTGGTTTCGAAACGACGTCGGCTCGATCAAGGCGGTCGCATCCGTAGATGGAAACTTGACTTGCGAAGCGGAGATCGCATTCAAACTGCTGAAGAACGGAGAGACCATTTGACCAACGTCCACCCGACCGCGATCGTGGACAAGCGCGCCGACCTCGGCGAAGGCGTGACGGTTGGGCCGTTTGTTGTGATCGAAGCCGACACTCGTATTGGCGCGAATTGCATTATTGAGGCCCACGCGGTCATCCACTCGAACGTCACGATGGGCGATTCAAACGTCATAGGGCACGGAGCCATCATCGGAGGCGACCCTCAGGATAGGAAGTATAGCGGCGAGCCGACTTACCTCGAAATCGGCAACCACAACGTGTTTCGCGAATTCGTGACCATTCACAGGGCCACGGGAGAGGGCAAGTCTACGATCGTCGGCGACGACTGCTTCCTGATGGCCTTCTGCCATCTGGGACACAACGTGAGGCTCTTCTCCAACATCACCATGGCAAACGGCGTCGGAGTCTCGGGACACGTGACCATCGAAGACGGCGCGAATCTCGGAGGAATGGTGGGAGTTCACCAGTTCGTGCGAATCGGAAAGTACTCGATGGTGGGCGGCATGTCCAAAGTGGTGCGTGACGTTCCCCCATTCATGCTCACGGAAGGGCAGCCGCTGCGCGTCTATGACATCAACGCCGTGGGACTCCGAAGGCTCGGCGTTGATTCAAGGCGCCGAATGGCGCTCCACAAGGCCTGCAAACTGCTGTTCCGCTCCGAGATGAGCCTTACGCGTGGCATTGAAGCAGTCCGCAGAGAGGTCGAAATCACGGAAGAGGTTGAGTACCTCATCAACTTCCTCGAAAACATCGGGGGGGGACGCTACGGTCGCCAGGACCAGAAGTGACTCCTGGTTCGATTCTGATTTCGACAGGCGAAGCGAGCGGCGATACGGTCGGCGCGGAACTGCTGCTGGAAATGAGGTCCCGCGGCTTTCGCGGAGACGCCTACGCGATAGGCGGCCGCAGACTCTCCGAAGCAGGCGCGACGATTCTCGAGGACAGTCGCCGATGGGCGGCCATGGGAATCGTGCAGTCGCTGCGCGTCTATCCGCGCGTGCTCGCAGGATTCAAGCGCGTCAAGAGGAAGGTCCGCGAGGCACCTCCCCGGCTGGTCATCGCGATCGACTTCGGCGCGTTCAACGTTCCTCTCTGCCGTTTCGCAAAACGGCACGGATGCTCGACCCTCTACTTCATGCCTCCCGGAAGTTGGCGCCGCGACACGCAGGGCGCAGACCTTTCGGAGATCGCGGATCGAATCGCGACGCCCTTCGAGTGGTCGGCGGAACTCCTCCGAAAGAGCGGCGCGCAGGCCGAGTGGGTCGGACATCCTTCCGCGCAGCTTGCGGATCGCGCGCCGTACACAGAGCGGGATCGCCTGGCCGTGCTTCCCGGCAGTCGTTCCCATGAGATCCACGAGAACCTCGCCGGGATCGTTCCCGCCCTGCGCATCCTGGGCGATGCCGTGCCACCTGTGGCGGTCGTCGTCGCCCCGACAGCGGACGAGACGTCGCTGCGTGAGATTTGGAGGCGTCACGGCGGGCCTGAGGCCGAGTTCGTGCCCGGCCCGTCGTACGAGACCCTCAAGCGGTCGGTAGCCGCAGTGGTCTGTTCGGGAACTGCGACGCTTGACGCAGCCGTCTGCCACACGCCGATGGTCGTCGTCTACCGCCTCACGCCCCTCATGGCTCTTGAAGGCCGGCTTCTCGGCCTGCATAAGAAGGTCAAGATGATCGCGATGCCTTCGATTCTCCTCGGACGGCTCGCGTTCCCAGAATTGATCCACAAGCAGGCTTCACCGGTCGCGATCTCCGAGAGACTTCTCCCGCTTTTAACCAACACGCCGGAGCGAAGAACCCAACTCGGGGCATTCGAGGAACTGAGTCGCCTGCTCGGGCCGCGAGACGCCATCAGCCGAACCGCGACTCTTGCCCTCGAAACCCTCGGGGTAGGCTAACCTCGTCCATGCGCCGGTTCGACCCTCGCTTCCTTGAACAGCTTCGCGGTCAGAAGCGATACCTCGTCGTCGGCCTCATCTGCTCCGTCTTCGTTGCGATCTTCGACCTGGGCCTGATTCCGTTCATTAAGTGGACCATCGAAGCAGCGGCAGAACGGAACACGGTTTTTCTGACACAACTTGCGATCGGCGTCACCATCTGGTTTGCTCTCAAGTACTGGTTCACATTCGGCAAGGCGTACTACCTTGAGAAAGCCGCACAAAGAGTCACCGCGGACCTGCGAAAGAAGCTCTTCGCGAAAATGCACGAACTGCCGGTGTCCTATTTCAACGAGCGGCAGACGGGTTGGCTGCAGAGCATCGTCACGAACGACGTGACACTCATTCAGTCCGGAGTGAGCCGAATTCGCGACTTCGTCGAGGCGCCCATCACCGTCGTTGGGGCGTTGGCCGCGCTGTTTTGGCTCAACTGGAAACTCGCGCTCGTCTCGATCGTCGTCGTCCCGCCGATCGCGCTCGCGATCATCAACAACTCTCGGCGCGTCCGCCGCGCTCAGGCGCAAGTGCAGGAGACGCTCGGCGACATGTCCGGAATGATGCAGGAGTCGCTCGCGGCGACCCGCGTCGTCAAAGCGTTCTCGGCAGAGGAGAGAGAAAGCACGCGGTTCTCGAAGCACGTCGACGCGACGCTTCGCAGCAACATGGCAGTCATCCGGCGATTCGCGTTGCTGAAGCCGCTCGTGGAACTGATCGGATCCGTGGCGATCGCGGCCGCTGTGTGGCTGGGCGGAAATCTCATCGCGCGCGGCGAGATGGGGTTCGAGCAACTCTTGGCTTTCATTTACGCCCTGGATCGAATTCGGAACGGAGCGACCGGGCTTGGGAGCCTTAGCGGCACATACAACCAGCTTCTCGCGGCAACCGATCGGATTTACCGGGAAGTCCTGGACGTCCAGCCGGAGATTTCGGACGATCGCGACGCTCAAATCTTGGAGAGCCCAAAGGGCTGCATTGAATTCCACAACGTGTCGTTCACCTATCCGGACGGGACGGCCGCACTCAGGAACATCAATCTGAAGATCGAGCCGGGAACGAGCACCGCCCTCGTCGGAAGAAGCGGCGCGGGCAAGAGCACGATCGCAGACCTAATCCTGCGCTTTTATGACCCCACGGAAGGCACCATCACATTCGACGGCGTGGACATCCGTAGCCTGCGCCTATCCTGGTATAGGCGGCAGATCGGCGTCGTCCCACAACAGACGCTACTGTTCGCGGCGACGATTGCCGAGAACATCACTTTCGGCGCACCTGACGCGACACGGGAGGATGTCGTGCGGGCGGCACAGTCGGCGCACGCGGACGACTTCATCGCCTCGCTGCAGGAGGGATATGACACTCTGCTCGGTCGGCACGGTTTGCGCCTTTCTGGCGGCGAAATGCAGCGAATCTCAATCGCTCGCGCACTCATCACGAACCCCACCCTACTGATCCTCGATGAGGCGACGTCCTCGCTCGACGCAATGAGCGAGAAGATCGTGCAATCCGCGCTCGACGAGATCATGTCTCAGCGCACGACTTTGGTCATTGCGCATCGGCTCACTACGGCAGCGCGCGCCGACAGAATCGTCGTTCTTTCGCATGGAGAGATCGTCGAACAGGGATCGCACGCGGAGTTGGTCGCGAAGGACGGCGCGTACGCGGGCCTTTACCGCGCCTTCTCGCGAGGCGTGCTGGAAGAGACTCTGGGTTAGGCCATGATCGAAGCATCCAACATCACCTGCGCCTACGGGAGCAGAATCGCGGTTCATGACCTCTCGCTGCGAGTTTCTCCGGGCGAAATGGTTGCGGTCATCGGCCCAAACGGAAGCGGGAAGACGACCCTTCTGCGCGCGCTCTCGCGAACGCTTCGCCCGATCTCCGGCACAGTTCGACTCTTCGGCGATGACCTGTCCGATCTGTCTCCCATGGAGAGCGCGCAGCGTGTGGCCGTCGTGCCCCAATTCGAGGAGCCGGCGTTTGCGTACACCGTGCGTGAAACGATTGAGATGGGGAGACATCCGTGGTGCGGTGGAATATTGGGACCAGAGGACGCGGCACAGGTGGAGCGCGCGCTGGGCGAGTTCGGATTGCGCGCTCTCGAGAATCGCGCGTTCACTCAGCTGAGCGGCGGCGAAAGGCAGAGAGTTCTCCTCGCCCGCGCGCTTTGTCAACAGACTCCGGCGATGCTGTTGGACGAACCGACGGCGCACATGGACGTCGGCTATCAGACGGCCGCCCTTCGAAAGGTCGCATCCCTCGCCCGCGAAGGAAAGTGTGTCGTCGTCGCGCTGCATGATCTCAACCTGGCCACCGTCTTTGCGACGCGATGCGCTTTACTTTTCGGAGGCAGGCTGGTCGCTGAAGGCCCGGTCGAAGACGTGCTCGCTTCCGGCAACTTGGATGAAGTATACGGGACGAGGTTTACTCGCATTCGGGAGCCGATGTCGGGTCGGCTGTTCGTTCTGCCGGAAGTCTTTCAATTGGAGCAGCGAGCCGATCGACCGCGCAGGGTCCACGTGATTGGGGGGGGAGGTAGCGCAGCGCCACTGTTGTCGGAACTGTGGCAGTTGGGCCACCAGGTGACGCTCGGCGTGGCCTATGAGGGCGACTCGGATTTCACGGCAGCGCAGACCTTTGGCATCGCCGCCGTGTGCGCCCCGTCATTCGCTGCGCTCGAAGGTGAGACGATGGAACGAGCCTATCGCCTTGCGCAAGACGCAGATGTGGTCATCGTCTCAGAGTCCCCGTACGGGGCGGCGAACTTGCCGAACCTGGACCTCGCCCAAAGGCTCCGCGAAGACGGGAAGGCGGTTTACGTCGTGTCCCGATGCCGGGAGCAATGGGACTTCACGGACGGCGCAGCCACGCAGAAGATCAGCGCGCTTCTCGCTTCCGGCGCAACGGAGATTCCGTTCGGCGAGATCACTCTCGCCCTCGCGAGTGAAGGTTAGCCCTTCACCTCGATCTCGTCGGTGATATGCTCCATCGTGCCGACGACCCCAAAAGCAACTCCGAGCGCCTTCATCTTGTCGATTTGGGTCGGAACCGTTCCCTTCAAGGTCACATGGCCCTTCTCGACAATCACTTCGATCCTCTCATGCTCGAGGCCGGCCACGAGCCGGAAGCCCGCAAGGATCTTCTCGCGAAGCACCGTGTCACTTAACTTCTCGCCCGCCTTTGCGGCGAGTTGCTTCGTCTGCTCAGCTGCGGAGTCGAATGCCTTCTTCGCGGAGTCGCCCGCCGTGTCGAGCGCGCGCTTTGCTGAGACTGCGGCATCACCTGCCTTCTCACGCAGTTCGTCTTCCGACACGCTGCAGGCGGATGTGAGGACGAGAACCGAAGATAAGAGTAGTGTGCTGCGCTTCATTCTTACTTTCTCCTATATAGGAATACGTGCTCTTTGCCCGTATTCGGCATGACGAGGGTGAGTTTGCTGTCCTGCGCCCTGACCTCCTCGCTTTTCGAGACCCCGCCAGTGCTCGGGTCGAGCCACTCGACGACATACGTCCCCCCGCGTCGGACGGCGACGGTAACGGTCTTCTGCTCCGGCTCGGTGGACTCGTACACGAAAACCAGCCCCGTATTTTCGTCGGCGATGCCGGTCGCCAGAAAGCCGGATGCGACTGTGGGAGTCTGCAACTCGAACTTACGCTCGTGCCATTTGTATTTCGACGTGACGGCGCCGACCGCGAAGGAGCCAGACCAGTCCTTCGTCGGCGAATCCGCGAACAGAACGCCGCCAGCCCCCCCCGAAGCGAGTGAGGCCCAGTTCGCAATGCGAGCATCGGCAGTGTCCTTGGCCGCGTTGACCATGAGAACGAGAACGGGCTTGCCGCATGAATCTCTTCCCTTCTGAACAGCAGAAACCACCGAGGTGAAGGTCGCCGACGGCGAGTCCTTGAATTCCGCGGTTACAAGTCGAAATCCTACGGCATCCAGATTCCAAAAGGTCGTGTCGCCCAGGTGTGCGCCGAATGGAATGCCGTAAACGTGAAGGTCGCGTATATCCTCCGCCATCTCGTGGCTCCAATAGGCGGGCGCGGACACGTAGGACTCGAAGCCGAACGCGCTCGGCGATCCGTTGATCCGAGCAACCCAATAGCGGAGTTTCTTCTTGTATTGAATCCTTGCCTTGAGATTCGTCCAAAAATCCTCGCTGGCCGCACATGGCCCTCCCTTAGCGCTCGAGTAGGGATTTTGGTTCCAAGCTGAATCCAGTTCTTCTGTATTCCCGAGTGTGAAGAGAACGCATATCTTGGACTTTGCGGCTGCATCAAGGATCCGATCCATTCTCCACGCGTTCTGCAGATTGTATTTACCGAGGCCGAAATAGCCCTCGCCGGAAGTCCACTCGAGCCCTAACCAATCCGGAGAAACGACGAGCCTGCAGAGGGTCACTCCTTGCTTCGCGAGTTCCTCGATTCGCGCTACGGTGGCGGCGATGCTCTGTTTGGGTGCAAGCGTTACGCCTACGGGCAAAAAGGAAGTCCCCCCCCTCGTGAAGTACTTGCTGCCCTTGGGGGTGAACGCAAAGCCCGGCCCCGACGCTTTTTCTGCCGCCTTCTTAAACGGTTTCAGACGCGCACGGCTCTTCGAATCAATGGCTTCGAGGGTGACCTCCGTAGCTCGATCTCGCCACGGCGCGAATCGGATTTTCCAGGTCGGCGGGCCCGACGGCGCCAAGTATGTCCCGCCTTGCCCGCTCGTTACGACGAAATCCTGATCGAGGAATCCCGGAAGGTAGGCGTACGATTCGTCGGATGCGATCGCAAGCGCGCGTACTTCGATCTGCGTCGGATCGAACGGGTTGGACCAGGTTCCAGTGAGCGGAACCGTGATCTCGACCGGTGCAAATTGAGTCCAGTTGGCGGTATCGAGCGCGGGCGCCTCGAGTTTGAGCTCTTCGGCGCTCGCAAACTTCCCTTCGACTGGATTGAATTGCTCGGCCAGGCTGGCTGCGAGCAGCAGGGCGATCACACGGGCTCTCCGAGATACGCCTCGATGACCTTCGGGTCACACCGAATCTCTTCGGGCGAACCGGCGGCGATCTCTGCGCCGTGATCCAGGACGACGATCTTTTCGCAGATTCCCATCACAACTTTCATGTCGTGTTCTATGAGCAAGATGGTTTGACCGAATTCGTCCCTGAGACGGCGGATCTGAGCCATCAACTCCTGCTTCTCCTGGGGGTTCATTCCCGCAGCGGGCTCGTCGAGTAGAAGCAGTTTGGGCCTTGTCGCAAGGGCGCGCGCGATCTCGACGCGCCGCTGATCGCCGTACGAAAGGTCGCTGCTACGCCAGTTCGTGAATTCAGTCAAGTTGAAACTCTCGATGAGTTTCATTGCTTCGACGACGAGGTCGTCGGTCTCTTTGATCGATCTGGGAAGTAAGCAGAGCGCCTCTGTCAGCGTGCACCTGTGCCGGAGGAAACCTCCGATTACGACGTTCTCCAAAACGGAGAGCGCCGAGAAAAGTCGGATGTTCTGGAATGTCCGCGCGATGCCGAGTGCTGCAATCGCTGAGGGCCTCAGCCCACGGATGGATCGGCCGTCGAACCGCACGTCGCCGCTCGTCGGCTTGTACACGCCGGTAATGAGGTTGAAGCAGGTCGTCTTGCCAGCGCCGTTCGGGCCGATCAGCCCGAAAAGATCCCCCTCGTGAATCATGAACGACACGTCGTTTACAGCGACCAACCCGCCGAATCGAATCGTCGCGCGATCCAAGGTTAGAAGACTCAAACCGCAATCTCCTGCTGCTTGTGCTTCATTCCAAACATCCTTTTCACGAGATCCCAACTGAACTCGTGGTGGCCGAGGACGCCAATCGGCCGAACGAGCATGACGACGACGAGAAGGAACGCGAAGATCGCCATCCGCAGGTTGTTCGGCGAGTAGAGAGTGTCCTTGAGGTTCTCCTCGATGAACGGCACAGAGTGAAGAGCCATCGTGACCGGCATCTTAACGACGATCAGCGAGCCGAACAGCGCGACGACTGCGCCAAACGCAGGCATCCCGCGCCGTCCGTGCCCGGAGAGGGTCGTAAACGCCGCAAGCGCCAACAGCATCGCGATGACGGAGACCTTGATGACGACAGACACGCCCGTGAACCAATGGACATAGCATCCGACGAGGGCGATCAGCGCCCCGGCCCAGCCCAAGCCTGTGAGCATTCGCTCACCGACGGTCGCTCCCGCCCGCCGCACGAGCGCGACGACTATGAACAGAATGCTGAGAGAGCCGACGGCGAGCATCGCCCAGCCGACGAAGCGAACGTAGCCCGAATCCGCGTCACCTGAAAGCGCAAGCCCCTTCACGACCGCGCCTGCGAGAGCAACCGCGCCGAGGAGAGAGAGGAAGACATGGCGGCCGTTCTCTCCAAAGCGAGACCGCCGCAGCGTTTTGACGAGAAGCAGTACGAGCAGCGCCGAGACGATGTATCCGAGAAGGTCGATCGCAGGGATTTGGTCGATCTTGCGAAGGGCTTCTTCCAGAAGTTTCAGCGCGGCGCCGGCAAGGGCCGCTCCAGTGATGCTGCCCGTCCCTCCGATTACGACCATCGTGAGGATCAGAAAGCTGGTGCTCATGTCGAACGTGACCGGCGTGATGAACCCCTCGTGGTGCGCGAAGAGCGTGCCGACCATTCCCGCCATCGCCGCTCCCAATACGAACGCGACGACCTTCGTGCGCGTTGTGTTAACGCCCGTGGCTTCCGCAGCCAACTCGTCCTCACGAACGGCGAGGAACGACAAGCCGTGTGAGGTCTTCAGAAGGTTCCGGCACAAAGCGACGATCAGAATGAACAGCACGACGACATGCCAAACGTGCGTCAGTTTGTCAATCTTGTTCAGCCCGAAGGCGCCGCCGAGGTCGAGCCCTCCGAAAGACAGGTTCTTGCCATCCTGGTTCTGAACGATGATGCGTATGATCTCGCCGAATCCGAGCGTAGCGACGGCCAGATAGTCACCGCGCAGCCGAAGGCTGGGAAGTCCGACGACGATGCCTGCGATTGCCGCAGCAACGCCGCCAACCACCGTCATGCCCGTGATCCAAAGCAGCGGATCTTGAGAATCGAAGTAGTTCCTGGTTACGTAACCCGACACGTAGGCGCCGACAAGGAAGAAGGCGGCGTGACCGACCGAGAACTGGCCCGTAATCCCGTTGATAAGATTCAGCGAGACCGCGAGCGACGCGTACAAAAGACTGCGAACGATGAGCGTCGCGTCGTAGTTGTTCAGGCTGGGGACGACTTGCCGCTCGACGACGAAGGCGATGGCGGCGACCAGCAGGAACGAAAGCAGTCGGACGAGCACGTACCTGCCGGGGGCGAATGACGGTGTGACGGTCGCTGCAGCCATCGCTACACCTTGTCCACCGGACTGCCGAACAGGCCTCCGGGCCTCAACAGAAGGATGATGATCAGGATGACGAACGCTACGGCGTCCTTATAGCCGCCAAGCCCCCCCCAAACGACCAGGTTCTCGGCGATGCCCATGATGAAACCGCCCACGACCGCTCCGGGAATGTTGCCGATCCCTCCCAGCACTGCGGCGACGAACGCCTTGACGCCCGGCAGCAGGCCGGCGAAAGTCGTAAGGGGCGTGCCGAGCGCGGTGGCGTTCATCATGCCGCCTGCGCCCGCAAGGGCGGAGCCGATGATGAATGTGATACCGATGATGCGGCTCACGTTGACGCCCATCAGGGCCGCAGTGTTGAAGTCATGAGACACGGCGCGCATCGCGCGACCCGTTTGCGTCTGGGTCACGAAGTACCACAGGAGGAACATCAGAACGACCGTAACGCCGAAGACGACGAGCCGGCTCTGCGTGACTGCGACGCCGAAAATGTCCATCGTCTGCGAAAAGACGTTGACGTCTTGAGCGATGCTCGGTGGAGGGGAGGTTTTGAAGACAAGCAGGCCGCCATGTTCCAGGAGCAGCGACACGCCGATTGCCGTTATCAGGACCGAGATTCTCGGGGCGTTGCGCAGAGGACGGTAGGCCACGCGCTCGATGAGGAGGCCCAATAGGGCGCAGCCGACCATCGAGATGATGAGCATGAGGAACAGCAGCACGTACGGGTTCATCGCCTCGCGGTTGAACCACTGCATCGCCGTGTAGTACGCGAGGTACATGCCGACCATGTACACATCGCCGTGCGCGAAGTTGATTAACTTGAGGACACCATAGACCATGGTGTAGCCGAGGGCGATCAACGCATAGATCGCCCCCAGCTGCAACCCGTTAACAAGCTGCTGGGGCAGCTGTCCCCAATCGAGGGACTCCATCTACCCTTCGAAGACGAAGAACGGAACCTGTTTGTAAGGTTCGAAGTCGTCCTTCTTCACCTCAAGAACGAGCGCTGGCTTTTGCGCATTGCGATCCGGACCGATCGAAAGCGACCCAGAGACCCCCTTCAGGTCCTTCGTCGTAGAGATCGCATCGCGAATGCTCTTCGAATCGATCTTCTCCGCTCGCTTGATCGCGTCCAGGAGGATCGTGGCAGCGTCGTAGCCGAGCGCGCCCATGGCCGTCGCGGGCTCGTTGCCGTATTCCTTCTTAAACGCTTCGACGAAGTTCCTCACCTCGTCGCGGTCTTCGGAGTTGTGGTAGTGGTTGCAGAAGAAGCCGCCGATGATTCCGGTGCCACCGGATTGAATCAACTCGCGGCTATCCCAGCCGTCCCCCCCCACCATCTTGACGTTGAGTCCGAGGGCTTCCCTCTGCCGAGCGATCGGGCCGACTTCATTGAAGTAACCCGAGCAGAAGAGGCCGTCCGGATTCTTCGCCTTGATGTTGGTGAGTTGCGCTTGGAAGTCGATATTGCCGCCCTCGTAGAACTCTTCCGCAACGATCGTGCCTCCGAAACTCTCAAACGCCTTCCTGAAGATGTCGGAAAGGCCGGTCGAGTAGGGCTGCTTCTTGTCCGTCAGCATCGCGACTCGGCGCAGGCCGAGGTCTTCGTAGGCGAACTTCGCCATGGCCGCGCCCTGAAAGTTGTCTGTGAAGCAGGCTCGGAAGACGTATTCGCCGATTTCGGTGATGTCCACGCGAGTCGCGCCGATCGCGATGATCGGCACGCCTGCTGCTTGGCAAACCTCGGCTGCGGGCTGCGTGATTCCGCTCGCGACCTCACCAAGAACAGCAAGCACTTGGTCTTCGTTGAGAAGCTTCTCCGTCGCGGTCTTGCCTTGTTCAGGCCGACTCGCCGTGTCCTCGACGATGAGTTCGACCTTTCGGCCGTTGAGTCCGCCGGCGTCGTTGAATTCCTTGACGGCCAACTGGGCTCCTCGCATGGAGTCTTCGCCCCACGGCTTGAGTTCGCCATTCAGGCTGGCGATGAGGCCGATCTTGATCGGGTCCTCGGAGCCGCCGTTGGCGGTCTTGCCTCCGTTGGATCCCCCTGTGGGATTGCAGCCGAGTATCCCGGCCAGGGCGGCTGCGGCTAACAGCGCTCCGCCGCTAAATCGTGTCCTATGGAACATGTCAACCTCCTGTCAGTGCAAACGAATCCGCGTCCCCGCTACGTCCTGAGTATGCTTCGACGCCCGGCTCGGAGACCCGTATTCGGTAAAGTATAGCGGAATCCTGCCGGGGCCGGGAAGCGCGCTCGGGGAGACTCAATACCATGTCCGAACAGTCTCAGGAAATCATCAGCCAAGCCGTCGAGAGCTACCAGACCGGGCGGCTCGACGACGCGATTCAACTCTCGCGCCAGGCGATCGACCTCGACGAGCGCGATGCCGGCGCCTACTCGATGCTCGGCGTGTGCCTGTCACAGGCGGGCCGATTCGATGAGGCGACCGAAGCCCTCCAGAGAGCGATTCGGTCGGCGCCCTACGTCGCGACGCATTATTACAACCTCGCCCTCCATTACAACCGCATGGGGGACAAGCACGACGCCATCACGATGTGCCAGGAGGCGATCCGAACCGACGGCAAACACAGGAGAGCGCACGAACTCTTGCGCCGACTGGAGACCGAAACGAAGGTCGAGATCGCGCCCTACACCACGTCCCTCGGCGACCAGAGAGGCGCCGCCTATCGCTACGGCGCAGAAGCGGACCAGGCCGGCGGACCGGAGAAAGAGGAAGCGTAGCGAGGCGCGTTGAGCAGCCGGGTCCGCCAAGAACGCCGTAGCGGATTCCTCGAGCAGGCAAGGCAGTGCCTCAAAAGTGCCCGGCCGGCCGAGGCGGCGGACTTCGCTCGCCAAGCGCTCGAGATGGATTCCTCCGATGCGGCGGCCTGGTCGCTGCTCGGAGCCGCGCTCTCCAACTCCGATCGACCCGATGAGGCGCTCGAGGCTCTTCGCAGGGCCGCGGCGCTGGAGTCCGGCGATGCGAAGCACCTCTACAACATCGCCGCGCACCACTACCGCTACGGAGAGAAGGACGGGGCCCTCAACGTGGCACGGCCGGCCCTCCAGAAATTCCCCACCCATGCGGGCCTCCGGACCCTGGCCCGTCGAATCGAGCAGGAGAGGTGGCAGCCGCCTGCGATCCCGATGCCGCCGCTGGAGCGGCGCGACGCAGGAGCCACAGCCGGGATGGGCGAGGCGCCGCCTGTTCTCGGCACTCCGCCCTCATCGCGGTCGTGGCAGTTCGATCGAGGTCCAAAACACCTTCACTCCATCGGTTTCGTCGAGCAGATGGGCCTCTTCTGGGACTTCCTTCTGCTTGCGATCTTCATCGCATTCAGCGTCCTCGTGATCCTGGCGACAGGCGAGTTCGTAGGTCAAAGCGCCGGCGACCTCGGCGGCACGGCGATGCTCGCGGCCGGGCTTACGGCCCTGGTGTTCATCGCAGCCTGGACGATTGACCTCGCCGACCGGCGGCCGAAGCCGATCCACCTCGTTCTCTCGATCCTGTCCATCCTCTTTTCCCTGCCCGTCTGCATCGTGTGCTACCTTCCCTTTCTGAGCATCGCGTACTTCATCGCCTACTACGGGTTCTCGCGAACGAAGGGAACATCGTTCTAACCGGCGCGCGGCCTCGAGCGTCCAAGTCGAGTGGAATTACGTAACAATTAGGGAGAGAAGATGCTGACACCTGCCCTCGCCGCAACCGTGTTCCTGGGAGTCGGTCATCCCGCCCAGGCCATCGAGGCGCCGTTCCGAATCGGCGACCACGCGATCATCGTGGATGCCGTCGTCAACGGTAAGCCTGCGTCCTTCATGTTCGACTCTGGATACGCCGGCTTCCTGGTCGTAAGCGACCAGGTAAAGATCGGGCCTCCCGCGGGCGTCCAAGGCCTCCGCGACTTCGTAGGCTCGTTTGATGCCACCACAGTCAGGGTGGACTCCTTCCAAATCGGCGCACTGAAACGGACGGACTTGAACGAAGAGGCCGTGCAGATGCCTGCCGTCCACTACGCATACACGCTGAGTTACGGCACACACTGCGACGGCATCATGGGCTTCCGCGCAGTGAAGGACTACGTGACCGAGATCAACTTCCAGAATCAGAAGTTCGTCTTCCACCCCAATTCATTCGACATCACGAAGAAGCAGCCAAACAACACGACGACATTCCTCGTGAAGATGGAGCCACGCGGGATGAACTCAATCCACTTGCCGACCGAGATCAACGGGCATCCGGTTCACCTTGCACTGGACACAGGCAACGCGTTTTACGCGACGACTCACAAAGAGGTGCTGCAGCGAATCGGCCTCTGGAACCCCAACGAGAAGCCGAAGTACATGTCCCAAGCGTTCGTGGCCTCCGGCCCGGTGGACAGTTTTTCGTTCTGGGTCAACAACGCGACGATCTTCACTGTCCCTGTCAAAAGCGCAATCTTTGACATCATCGACTTGCCGAGTTCGTCGGCTGACGACGACGGAACAGTTGGCTTCGGCTTCCTCAAACACTTCAACATCATCATTGACTACGAAAGAAGGTACGTCTGGCTGGAGAACTGGGACGGAAAGGTGTTCGACGAGCCGGACGCGGGCCCCGGCTTCCGCCTCGGGTTCATCGACTCCGAGCGAACGCGAATTTTTCACGTCTATCCGTCCGGACCTGCGGACCTCGCAGGCATTAAAGCCGGCGATCGGCTCGTGCAGGTCGAAGGCAAAAGCACCAGCCTACTGAAGCCGGAAGAGATCGAAAAACTGCTGCGCGGGCCGGAGGGCTCCACATGCAAGATCGTTGTGAGCAGCAATGGTGTGCTCAAACGACTCGAACTCGTTCGCAAACTGATGGTGAACGGCACGAGAGCGCCGTAACGCTCTCGTGCCGCGACTCAGCGGCTAATTGCCGCCTGACTTGTCCTTCATCTCCGCGGTGCCGCGATAGTAATCGCCGAGCAGGTGCTCCGCAAAGTACTCCATCAGCATCTGCGTGAAGTACTCCTGCATGTCGCCGAATCCGTGCGCCTTGCCGGGAAGCAGCATGAAGTCGAAGCGTTTGTTCGCCTTGATGAGGGCGTTCACGAGTCGAATCGTTCCTGCGGGATGGACGTTGTTGTCCATGTCGCCATGAACGAGCAGCAGTTTGCCCTTCAGGTTCGGCGCGATCTCAGCGTTCGTCGGTACTTTGATCTCGAACCGCGTCTCCCCCGTTTGCTGTCCCGTGCCGGACTGCTGCTGCGCCCATAGGAGTTCGGGATACCAATCGAAGATCAGTTCCGGCTGTTCCCCGCCGGATCCTTGGCCCCTTCCGCTCTGCTGCGTCACCGGCACCTCTCGCAAGCCGTGGTGCTGTTCGCTCCAGTTCGCGTTGTACACGTTGTTGTCATGATTGCCCGCGCTCGAAACGCCGACCTTGAAGAACTCGTTGAAGGGAGGCAGTAACAGCGCCGCCGCCGTCATGAACCCTCCGCCCGAGTGTCCGTAGATTCCCACTCGATCAATGTCGATCCACGGATACCGAGCCGCCAGTTGCTCGATTCCGACCTTCTTGTCCGCGAGTCCGTAGTCACGGAGGTTGAAATAGCCGTAACTGTGGTAGGCGTTCGATCGCGCGGGATTGCCGCCTCGGTTGCCGATCTGAATCACGATGAATCCGAGCTGCGCGAGGCGCTGATTCGACGCAGTCGCGGAAAACGTCGAACTGACGCTTTCGGTCTGAGGCCCCGGATAGACGTTAGCGATGATCGGATACCTCTTCGTCGGATCGAAGTTCGCAGGCTTCCAAAGATTGCCGTAGATGTCGGTGACGCCGTCCGCGGCCTTGACGACAAACGTCTCCGGCATCCTCCAGCCGAGTTGCTCGAGCCTCGAGAGGTCCATCTGCTCAAGTTGCATGATCACGTTGCCGCGATCGTCGCGAACGAAAACGCGCGGCGCGAGATCAGGGCGCGAGTGCACGTCCACAAGGAACTTCTTAGAGGGAGTCAGGGTCGAGGTGTGATCCGCATCTCCGGGATCGAGAAGCGCCAACCCCTTTCCGTCAAGCCCAATTCGATAGAGGTGACGGTAATAGGGATTCTCTCCCATCTCCCTGCCCTGTCCGCGAAAATAGAGCACACCCTTCTCCGCATCGACCTGAACGATGTCCGACGCTCGGAACGGGCCCTTCGTGATCGCGTTCTTCAACTTGCCGTCATTCGAATACAGATAGTAGTGACCCCAGCCGGTCCGCTCCGAGAACCAGATGAAGTCCTCGCCAGGCTTGACGTACTCCACGCTTTGCGTTTCCAAGAAGGCGTTCTCGACCGACTCGGTGAGCAGAACCTTGATGCTGTCGTTGGTGAGGTCCATCTCGCAAAACTCGAGATTCCTCTGCAGTCGGTCGCGACGCACGAACCTCAACTTCGCGGAAGTCGTGTCCTGAAAGTGGATGTTCATGAGGCGCTGGTCTTTGTACTTTTCGACCGGCAACTTCTTCAGCTGCTTCGCCTCGACATCGTACGCGAACAGTTCCGTTTGCGTGACGTCCGGCTCGCCGGGCATCGCGTACTTGTACGTCATCATCGTCGGCCGTGGCTCGGATAGCGAATTGACCAAGAAGAGCTCCTTCACCTTTCTGGAATCGCCGCGCGTGACGAAGAACCGCTTTGAGTCTTTCGACCACGTTACGTTTACGCGGACTCGCTTCTCCGGTTCTCGCTGCTGGCCCTGCCGCTGCTGTTGCTGCTCCTGCTGGAACTGCTGCCGGATGCGTTCGTTCTCTTCATAACTGCCGAAACTGTAATCCTTCTCTCCGTCCTTCGTGAGTTGCACGGGAGGCTGATCCTTCCCATCAACCACTTCGACGATGTAGAGGTTGTGTTCGAAGGCGTACACGTAGTACTTCTTGTCCGGCGAGAAGTTCTTGAAGTCGGGCGGCGCGCCCTGGCCGGGCGGGCCTTGGCGTTGTCCTCCGCCTTGCGCCTCTGCTCCCTCCCCTTGCTGTCTCGCGCCCTGCCTTCCGAGGTTTTTGATCTCCTTCGTCTTCAAGTCGTACTGAATGCGATTCCCCTCGATGGTGAAGGTGATCAAATCCACGTTCTTCTCGTCGAACGTCACCGTCGTGATGGGCAGATTCGTCCGGTCGTAAGGCTTTTTGAGCAGTTCGCTCAATTGGGCTGCCATCTCGTCGGTGTCGAACAGCGGCTGCTTCGACTTGGCCGAAGGATCGACTCGCCAGAACGTGATCCCAGTGCTGTCTCTCCACGAGTACCAGAACTGATCCGTCTTCAGAATGAACTCCGGGCTGATGCTCGTGCTGTAGAAGTACGGCCTGAGACTCTCCGGCGTGAACTTCTCAGCGAGCTTCCAATTCGCCTTGTTCTCATAGCGAGGCGAACCGCTTTCAATCTCAGGGCTCGGGATTCCCAAGCCCGCCATCCCCAACAGAATCAGAGATGGCGCGACGGACAGGTAGGCAAAGCGCCCCAGGCTCGGGCGAAAGAGGTTTCTTACAAGTGCATTCGATAACATGAGTCGAGGTCCCCTCCAGTCCGGCGTTGCGGCCGAGATCGGATGTCCGCTCTCGCCTGCCGGTCCGGCTTCTTCCGTCCTACGGTTCGCCGCCCGTCGTTTGCTCCCTGCTCTCTCGGAATCTCACGAAACTGCTGAACCAGGCCTCCGTGGCGATACACTGTCTCTCAGGAGGCTCACCACAATGATCGAACGCCGCTACAGGAGTCGGCCCGGGCGACTCGCTGCATTAGCCCTTCCCCTGGCGTTAGCGTCCTGTTCCGGCGGCAGCCGGGACGACGCGCCCGCCGCAGCCACCTCTCGCTCCGAAGTCCACCTCACCGTCTACAATGCCGACTTCGCGCTTGTGCGCGAAACGCGCACCATCGAACTCTCTCAAGGTCGAACGACGGTGCAGGTCTCGGACGTCAGCCGACTCCTGGATCCCACATCGGTGCTCCTGTCGTGGCCGACCGCGACAAACGCGCAAGTCGTCGCGACCGCATACGACCTCGGCGTGGACAGCACCGACGACCTTCTCCAGCGGTACCTCGGACGCGAGGTCGAGATGATCTGGAGAGCACAGGACGGGAGAGTCGGCCAGACGGTGCGAGGAACGCTTCAAGTCACCGCGGGAGGTGACACGGTTCTCCAAACGGACGACGGCCTACTCGTGAACGGCGGAGGAGCGATCGTCGCTCCCACGAGCGCGTCCATCGTCACCATCCCGCAACTGGGCGTTGAGATCGAGTCTCAGCAATCCGGTGAGGCGCCTCTCTCCGTCGCTTACTTGACCCGAGGACTTGCATGGAGCGCCGACTACGTCGCGACGCTCGATCCCTCCACCGACGCCCTCTCCCTCGAGTGCTGGGCGACCGTCACGAACAACACGGGAGCCAACTTCCCTAAATCGGAAGTCACTCTCGTCGCAGGAACTCCGAATCGCGCCGTGCGCGGGCGCACCTCGGGCGGATTTCCCCCGGCGGAAGAGATGGACGTGTCGAACCTCGCGAAGCGAGAAGACCAAGGCCTCTACATGAACAAAGTGAAGGAGCCGATCGCCACCGGTGAATTGTACGCTTACAAAGTCAAGGCGAAGTCGGACATCACTAACGGCAGAATGAATCGCCTGAGGATGATCCACGCCCCGAACGTTGTCGCGCGTCGAGACTACAGTATTCGACTTCCCCACATCAGCTACTGGGAATGGATGTCCAATGGCGCGCCGATGAACCAGAACGCGCAGCTCGCGATCGCCTTCGCAAACAAAGAGGACGCAGGATTGGGACTTCCCCTGCCCGAAGGCGCGGTGCGAGTGTACGAACCCTCGAAAGACGGCGTAACCTACGTCGGAGCCGCGGCGATCGGGAACACGCCCGACGGCAATCGCGTCGACCTGACGATCTCGAGCGTGTTCGACCTAACCTGTCAATACCGAGTCGTATCGAAGAAGCGAATCGACCGGTCCCACGTTCGCATCGAAGTGGAAGTTCTGGTGCGCAATGCCAAGACCAAAGAGATCCCTGTCCGCATGGTCATGGAAATCGGCTCCGACACGAAAGTGCTTGCTGAATCTCACAAGGGCGTAAAGTTGGATGCCGTGACGAGACAGTGGTCGGTTCCGGCCGCCGCCGAAAAGGAAACGAAACTCACGATGACGCTTGCAGCAAGGGGATGAACCGAACAGCGATTAGTATCGTACGAGAACTAGTTTCCTAAACTCGACTTCGGAACCCTCGGCCTGCAGAGCGATCTGGCCGGTGCGCGCGGTCGCCTTGCTTCCCGCGTTGACGAGATCGCCGTTCACCCACACCGTCACCTTGTCATCGAAGCACTCGATCACCATCACATTCCACTGACCGACGGGCTTTTCCGAATCGTCGGTGAGATTCGCGATGCGACGAGCCTTGTTTCCGTCTACTCCCCAGTTCTCTTTCGGCCCACGACGCTTCTCCATGTCGGGAACCCAGATGTCCTCACCGATGCACCAGAAGTCCCCGGCATGTCCGCTTTGCATCTGGACTTCGATCGACTTCGGAAACATCCCATACAAAGCGCGAGGCTGCGAGCAGTGGACGAGCACTCCGCAATTGCCCGGCTGTTTCGAGAACCTGTACTCCACGACGAGCCGGTAGTTTGTGAACGCCCGGTCAGTGACCAGATGGCCACCCGGCGTGCCGATGCTGACGAGCAGCCCATCACGAACGACGAACGGCTTCGGTCCGCTGGGATTCCGGTCGAGCTCCGGGACGTCCATGTGCCACCCGGAAAGGTCCCTCCCATTGAACAGGGGAATCACCTCCATCGAGGGGACGGCGGAAGCCGCAGCCAGCAGGGACGCGACGAGAATCGGGCTCATGAAGAAAGTGTAGCCCGAGCAGGATGGGCTGCCCTCAGATGATCCAATTTCCCTAAGAGAATCTCGGCCAGGCACGTTGACCGCCACCGGAATCTGGTCCCAGAATAGTAGACATATGGCTGCTATTCTGAGTACAAAACGAAGACGCTTCAAGAGCCTGGAAGCCATCGCCGACCGGCTTCTGGTCGGCTCGGGAAGGGATCGATCCGCGCCAGCCTACAGCGAGGCATGCCTTGCCCGGAAGGCGCGCAGGACCGCGAGCGCACGCAAACGGGCCGGTGACGGGCTCCAGAGCCCGAGACCGACCGAGGAGTCCCTGGCGATCCTCGTGCGCGCAATATGGCGAGCAGCCGGCCTCGCCGGGCTCACGCGGCATCAGGGCGAGGTGTTCTGCGCGAGGGCTTCGGGAGAGACCTGGCCCGAGATCGCGCGCCGGCTGGGCCACTCCAAGCAAGCCGCTCATCAGGCGTTCGCACAGGCCGCGAGGAAAATCCGTCGCGTGCTTCGCGACAGTCCGTTCCGCGGCCTGGAAGCCGTGTATCACGAGGAGGTGTATCGCTTCTCGCCACGGCGCGTCGCGCGACGACGCAGTTGACTCCGCTTCGGCGGCGCGCAAGTCACTCACTTCGCGAATTGCGCCGTCGCACGGATTTCATTGCGATGCGCCGAAGGTCGGTATCCTCGATGAGAATGTTCCTCACGTTGTTCGGAATGCAGGCGCAGCAGACTCCGATCTCTCTCGACCTTTCTGCGGAAGTCGAGCGGCAGGTCGTCGTGGACAAAGCGCCAGGCCAATACCTGGGCCATCCTTCGACGGTTCTCCTCGAAGACGGAAAGACGATCCTGGTCGTGTATCCAGAAGGACACGGGAAAGGGCGCATTCTCTACAAGAAGAGCGTAGACGGTGGAAGGACTTGGAGTCGCCGGCTCCCCACTCCCAAGAGTTGGGAAACGAGCCTCGAGACGCCAACGATCCATCGCGTCGTAGATCCGAAGACGGGACGTCGCAGGCTCATCGTGTGGTCCGGGTTGTTCCCCGCTCGATTCAGCATTAGCGAAGACGATGGCGCGACATGGGGAGAACTCAAGCCCGCTGGAGAATGGGGAGGAATCGTCGTCATGGGATTCGTCGAGCGCTTGCGCAGCGGCGACTACTTGGCGATGTTCCATGACGACGGCCGCTTCTTCTTGTCAAGGCCGCAGGCGACCGGCGTGTTCACCCTCTATAAGACGTTATCGAAAGATGGCGGACTCACTTGGAGTTTCCCGGAACCCGTGTACGCGTCTTCCGACCTGCACTTGTGCGAGCCCGGAGCGATTCGATCGCCGGACGGCCGTCGGTTGGCGATCCTGTTGCGTGAGAATTCTCGCAAGCGCAACTCGCACGTCATGTTCTCAGACGACGAAGGAAAGACGTGGTCACAGCCGCGCGCCCTGCCCCTGGAACTCACGGGCGATCGGCACATCGCGAAGTATGCGAAAGATGGACGCCTTGTCGTGAGTTTTCGCGACATGCCGCCGGAGGGGGGGGCGTGGAAGGGAGACTGGGTCGCGTGGGTCGGAACCTGGCAGGACCTGGAACAGGGCCGACGAGGGCAATACCGCGTTCGGCTCAAGGACAACCTGAACTCCTGGGACTGCGGATACTCCGGCGTGGAGACGCTGGCCGACGGAACGCTCGTGCTGACGTCCTACGGCCACTGGACCGAAGGCGAGGAGCCATACATCCTCGCTATCCGCCTTCGGCTGGAGGAACTCGACGCCAGGGCGGGCGAATGCCAACGCAGATAGTCACGCACGACTCTTCTCCGCACTCTTGCGAAACCAATTGAATTCAGGTGGTCTGCCCCACTGGCTGGCGAAGGCGGAGATTAGTTCCTTCTCCAGCACGGCTGCCTCATGCTTCGAGGTCACGCACGCGGCAACCCAGAGGTTTTGGATCTTGCCGCAGTGAACTCTCCAGTACCTTCGCCCGGCACTGTGTCCTCTGCGTTCCTCGGGACCGATGTGACTCGCGGACCTATTGAACTCGTTCCACCGCTTCCTGAATGTTCTCGAAGTCTTGCCGATGTAGATGATCTCCTTCAAAGTAGCCCTTGCAGTCCCTGTCGGCCGTTTTGAAAAGTGCGCGAGCAAGTACACCCCTGGCTGGTCGACGCAGGGCATTCGCTCCCGCTCCTCCCAACGGACCCACGAGGTGAATGCCGCGCCTCGCTTCAGCAATCTGACGTTCGGATTTACTCTCATACAAAAGAACGCATTGTTACTGAGGCGATCCCAGTGACGAATTGGCACTGCAATCGCAAACTCGGTATTCTCGCTCCATGTTGACACTTCGCCCCCGGCCGAACTCGGTCGCAGCCATTCTGCTGCTCGTCATTGCGGGCAGCGCGGCGCACGCGAACGACGCCTACAGGCCCACGCGGGAGCAGATCGCGGCATCCTACCAGCGCGCCGAGCAGATCGGCATCGCCGCCCGGGCAGCCTACAAGCTGCAGGTCACGCCGAATTGGATCGGCGGCGAAGGACTGTTCTGGTATGTCAATCGGCTGGCTGAAGATCGCACTGAATACTGGCTGATCGATCCGCAGAACGCGACCAAAAAGCCCGCATTCGATTCCAGGAGGCTGGCCGACGGACTGAGCACTGCGACCGGCACAACTGTAGACGCAGCCAAACTCGCCCTCGAGGGTCTCGTGTTCTCGCAAGACCTGAAGGCAATCGACTTCGAGTTTGCGAACGCCCGATGGACGTGCAATCTCACCACTTACGAACTCACTCGAAATGGAGACGTGAGCCGACCGGCGCCAGGCACGGGTCGAGGTCAGAGGGGGGGACAGCGCGCGAACGAATCTCCCGACGGCAAGCATGTCGCCGTGATCGCGGAGGGCAGGCTTCAAATCAAAACGAGAGACGGCGCGACGCACTACGAGTCGCAAACAGACTCGATGCAGTTTGCGATCTGGTCGCCGGATTCGAAGCGGCTTTTCTGTTTCCGATGCACACCAGGAGATCGCCGCGAAGTTTTTCTGATTCAGTCATCCCCGCCGAACGGCGGACGAGCGACGCTTCAGAGACGCCTTTACGACCTGCCGGGCGACAAGTTGGACACGTTCGAGGCGTTCGTCATCGACGTCGAGACGAAAGCGGAAGTCAAGAGCGACCTGGAGCCGGTCATTCTCGGCGGGCAGCCGTTCATCGGCCCGCCCGACCTCGTGTGGAGTCGAGACGGCAAGACGGCCTTCTTCGACTACGTCGTCCGCGGATACCAGCAGGTCAAAGTCGTCGCGATCGATCTGGAGAGCGGTAAGTCGCGCGTTGCGATCGACGAACGCTCGGAGACGTTTGTAGACACGACCGCGCAAATCCTCCGATACCTGCCTTCGTCCGGCGAGATGATTTGGCGATCCGAACGCGACGGGTGGGGGCGTCTCTATCGAATCGACGCTTCGAACGGTGCCGTGAAGAACGCCATCACTCCTATG
>QEUM01000018.1 GCA_003577165.1 Armatimonadota bacterium
ATCTGGATCGCGTACCACTGGTTAGAGAACTCCGGTCGAGCCATGCACTTCCCGGGTCTCGCTTGATAGTGGGGATCAGGATGCACAGGAATGACCAACTCCTCGCCTGCTCCGAGGATGCGCAAACTGTTGACCGAATACGGACTGTATTCCGGCAAGTCATGCCGATCGAGTTCCCATCGATACTCCCCGCGCGCATCATAGAACGCGACGTAAAATGTATCGCCTCGCACGAATAGGGCCACGGGATCCTTCTTGTTGTTCCGTACTCGAACGAGGAATCGGTGTTCTTTGTGGTCCTTAAACTGTGCGGCAATCCGCATGATCCTCGGCCCTTCCAACGTAAGGGAATCTCTCCATCGGATCGGCAAAATCCTGTCTTCTGAAACCCGGAGTTCGCCGGCAATCTGAGACGTCATGGCTTTCCCTCTCTCAGCCGCCATCCTTCTGCCGGCCTCCGGTACGCAGCATCCGAAGACCGACGAATATGCAGACAATGCCAAGCAAGACTGAGGCAGCACCCAGTAGATCGAGCGCGATGTTGGTACGGACGGAATCGTGCCCGCGTGTGGGCGCGAGATTGTAGACGGCGACCTCCACGAGAAGCTGCACGCCCCGAAGGCCGACTAACCCATAGCAGATCCCCGCCAGGATCAGCAGCAGGCCGCGTCGTTTCGTTCGCGCGTCGGCTTTGGATCGCTGCAACGCAGATAGGTCTCGCACATCTTCCTCGCCGGGTGCTCGTTGACCACGGTACCCATCGAAGCTGGACGCGCAATGCCCTTTGAAACGCAAAGCCCCTCACATGATTTGCGGGCACACCCCGTTGATTGGGCACTTCGCGCAGTATCGAAAGAGAGGTTCTACAGTTCACGCGCACGTCCTTCCTCGCCCTACCAAGCCACGTGCGCGTACTCACGTCGGTCCCTGACTGGACGAGCGCGGCAGTCCAACGCCGAGGACTGCCGCGCAGTTTCCACGAGCGTGCTCCTACGTCAGAGGCTTTCCCTCCTGACAGATCACCTCCGCCAACTCCGAGAGTTTTCGCCCTCTCAGTTCGCATGAGCGTGAGAATGTCCACGCGCCGCCGTTCACATGGGATTCGACCCAGTAAGCCCTTAACATCATCGTCAGGAGCGACATGACGGCCATCCCGCGAATGTGGGCGCGGTTGGGGACGAACGACGTGAACGTCGGAGTCGAGAACTTGTCCACGCTCCAACCTCCCAAGAAGTTGACCTGAGTGTTCGTCGTCAACTCTCGCTCGTTGAGCTCGAGTGCGAACTTCACAGGGTCCTTCGGCCAGTTCGGCAGCAGCAGTTGGGAGACGAGGCCGTTTCCGATCACGGGATGTGGCACGTTCGTAGCGAGTTTCACCAGGCTCGTCATGTGCAGGCATGGAAACTCAAGTTGGATGCACTCGTCGGACTGCGTCTCCAATACGCAGTGCTGTAGAAAGGATGAGCGTTCGAATTCCGAGTAGGCCTCCTCGATCTCGTCAGCGCCGCAGGCGGCAGGTTGATTGCCCGCCGCCTTGTACGGATCGAGACCTTTCTTGAATAGGTCCAGGTCCCCCTCGATGAGACCGAGCCTCGGGTGGGGGGCCTCGGCGACTGCGAGCCCAACCGACGCAAGTTCATCTTTCGTTGGCGTGAGCACCGCGATCTCGGCCGGCTGCACGGAGGCGGCAATCAAGAAGTGCTCGAGCATACATGGATCGCCAGCGGCGGCGAAGTAGACGCTGCAAGCGAGTTGGAGTCTCGACGGGTCATCCGGACTGCGCACGATGCCGCTGAAGATGGTCTGCGGCATGATTCTCCTGAGAAGTGTGCACTGCTCGTCTGATCCCGTGAATCCACTGAGGAAGTCGGTGCGAGCGTGGAGGCGCGAGATCTCCACTTCGCCCACCATGAAGGGCGCGTCTGCCCACGCCGTGAGCCGGAGCGGTCCGTGCCAAACTGCGAATCCGCGAGGTCCTTCGACGAGTGTGGAGGGATTTGTAACCCGGCTCTTGCAGCGTTCGATGGCGGAGATTCCGATGTCGCTCATGAGGCCACCTCGAGGTTATCGGAGCCGGATTGCGTCGTAGTTCGAGCAGGCGCCGAACTGTCGAAGTAAGCGTTGACTGCTCGCTCGAGGTACTGCGGGGTTCCAATCTCAGCCAGCCCCTGTCGGCTCCACGCGACGTCCAGCAGGAACGCCATCGCTTCGCTGTCGATTACGTCCGACGCTCCATAAAAATGGAACGGTCCCCTGTGACAGTGGTCGCGCAGCCACTCGCATCGCGACGCCAACAGGTGGAACGAAGCGGATTGCAGGTCCAGAACTTCGCTCTGCACGGCGGCGAGCGGAACGATCAACTTGCGACGTCTGCGCCTTGTCGCCTGAGGAGCGAACGCCCAAAGAACCCATGTGCCGCTCTTCCGGCCTTCGGAAACGTGCCACGTCTCGCGGTAAGGTTGTGCGCCCGGAAGTTCCCACTCACCATAGCCGATGGAGACTGTGCTAACAACCACCGGGTTCGGTATGAGAGGGTGAGTCACCTTGCCTTCGGCCCAACCAACTCCGTCGATCGCTTCGATGCTGTCGAGGAGCGGCCGATCAACCCAAGGGAAGTCCACTTCAGAGAACTTGTTCTTCTTCAGAAGTTCTTCGAAGGCGGTCTGGCCGAGAAGCACGGCAGAGCGAAAGAACGCGAAGAACCACTCTGCGTGAGACGAAAAGGACTCTCGCGGCGGCACCGGCGTGCAGTGACAAGCCTCCACGAAGCACCAGGGGCGCCGTTTCCTCCCAGGAATCTTGTAAGCGCGGATGGCCTCCAACGCTTCGCTTGCGACGTATTCGATTCGTTCGGGCGGGCAGTCCTTGCGGAACTGCTCGAATTCCGAGTTCTCGTAGATCATTGTTTGCCTCCAATTGCGAACTGATTTCAGGCATCGCAAGAGGCCCAACAAAGCACGAAGCCGCCGGCAGTGAACTGCGGGCGGCCCCAAAAACCTCGTCGCACAAGACTCCTTATTTCAGGTTGATCCTGCACATCGAGCCTTCTCGGCTCCTGGCACCGTGGCGGTCTTTTCGCTCGGTTGCCGGGCCCTCTTTCGGGCCGCTCTTGATGCTGCGTGCATTATACCACACGCCGTCCGAAAACGGGAAACCTTTTTGTCGGCTCCGCCCGATTCAGCGCACACGGTCGGTGACGTCGGTGAAGACGAAGGGGCGGTTGTGAGTGGAGTAGTAGGCCCTCGCCGGCCGCAACGGCAGGTCGAGGCCCAGCAGGTCGGAGGCGATGATGCGAAACGTGTTGACCGGCGCTAGTTCGTCCGTGAGTCGCGCGCGGATGGAATCCGGAACGAGCAGCGCGTTCAGGATCGAGAACGCCTCCTTAAGGTCGGTCTTCTCGAGACTCTCCATGTCGAATCCGACTTTCGAACCGTGGTCCCCCTGGAGGATGATGATCGGCGGGTCCGGATGGCCCGCGAGGAGTCTGTCGATCATCTGAAGGAGACGGCGGTTGATGAACGTCGCCTGGTCGGCGTAGCCTTCCTTGTACTGGTCCGCGGTGATGCCGTTCAATAGCAGGCTCGCGTCGGCGATCGTGTAGCCGCCGAGGCGCTTGCCCGGGTTCCCATCTCGGTCGAAGGCAAAGGGCGGACGCGGGCCGAGAATGTGGACGAAGACGAGCCTCGGAGTTGCCGCCGGCTTGTCCAACTCTTCGAGGGTCTCGAACGCGGTGAGCGCCCGGTTTCTGTGCGCGTCGAACAGGGACTCGACCGCCCGCTGGGTCGCGCCGAACGGCGTCATCTGCAGAAGGTACGTCTCAAGGAGCGTGAGGCCGGGGCGGTTCACCACGGAGAGATCGTCGGTTGCGAAAGGCACGCCCGGAAACCCGCTTCCGATGCCCATAACTCGGTAGCCGCATGACCGAAACGCGCTCGCGACTGCGCTTTCCCGGATCCCGTTCACGATGGGCGTGCGGTCATCGGAGTTCTTGTCGAGTTTCGGCAAGAGCGACTGAATGTAGTCCATGTTCACGGATGAGAACACGGACAATTGTGTTTGGCAGTAGTTCGGCACGCTTCTCTTCGCGATGAAGAAGCCGCGCTTTTCGAGTTCCTCGATGAAATCTCGGTTCGAGTAGCCGAGCGCGCGCTCGAGTTGATCGGTTCTCCCATAGCCGTCGAGGACGATGTAATAGATGTCGGGGAGGTTTTCCTTCGGCTTCGCATTTGCCGCCACTTGAGAGCGCTCCGCAGCCGCGGCGCGCGAGACGGAGTTCCGCGCGTATGTCACTTGGCCGACTGCGACGGCCGTCATCGCCAGGGCCAAAACGTTGAAGCCGCGAAGGACGCGAACCTTCCACGCGGCGAGCGCCATCAGCAACAGAGACGCGATCAGCCAATATAAAAGCGCCGTAGACGACTCTGTCTCGCTGCTCACCCAGCCGGCAAAGGTGGAGTAAGCGTAAAGGGCAAGGATGGCGACGAGGGCGGCGGCTCCCCCCCGGACCGCGCTTCTCAGCACGAGCGACAGGACAGCCGTCAGAACTGCAGAAGCGACGACAACGACGATGACCGGACGCCACAACTGTGCAAGAGGAAACAGGTCGGCATTCGAGGCATAGAGCGCGAGAACCGGAAGAATTGCGAAGAGCGCGGGATAGAAGGGGACGCGAGAAATCACGCCGCGCGACGCCTCATCAAATACAGTGTTCGATGAGAGTTCTGAATGGCATCGCGCTGAAGGATCTCATACTCCCGACCGAACGCCGCTTCGAAAGACGCGGCATCGTAATCCGGGAAAACGTCTTCGCGACTCTGCAGCATGCGCTGAACTTGCGAGTCCTCTTTCGCGACGAATTCGATTACCAGCCATTCGCCGAGTTCTGCGAGGAGGGAAGCGATTCGCGGCAGCGGAACGTTGTTCCCGATCGCGAGGTGGTGCACAAGCGCGAGGCATAGGATGACGTCGACAGGTCCCCGACGCATAAGGCCGTCTCTCTCTTCAAGCGCCCACCCGATGTCCGGCGAAGGATTGGTGAGGTCCTGAACGAGAGGCAGAATCCTCTGCTCTCCCGCCGCTTTGACTCTCTCATACGCAATGTCGACGGCAAGAGGATCGAGGTCCCAAGCGACGGTGTTGAGCCCGGCTTCGCTGGCGATCTTGCTGAATTCACCGGTGTTCGCGCCGAGGTCCCAGCAAGTTTGTGGCAGCGGAGCGATGCGGGCGACATGCCGAGCGACGAGTTCGCGCTTGTGCTGCATGGCGCGCTTCGAGTAGTTGGTCTGGCTGTAGTATTCGCTCCACGTCGAAGGGCGACGCGGAAGCCGCAGGCTCAGAATCGTGCTGCGAAGGTTGTGGAGAAGAGCCTTCAGCGCAAAGCGGCTCACCTTTGCAGAGCGCGGGCTGTCGGAGGGGGGGCGCGCAACGGCCTTTCCGTGGAGACGAAGGTGCGTCACGAGTCCCGGCCGAAGCCAACTCGAGTTGGGCAGCATGCGCGAAGCGAGATCCACCGGGATGCCGTCGAGAAACGCGCGCGACAATTGCCCGATACGGGCGTCAACGGTGCTCATCAACGCGAGCGGCGCAAGGAAATGCTGACAGAACTGGCGATATGCAATCCACGGCTTGCCCTCTTCGTAAAGATCGAAACTCAGCGTGTCGATGAAGATGGGCTTGCCGCGCAGAAACTGGACGTTGTACGCGCTGGCGTCCTTCAGGATCATGTCATTCTCAAGCGCAATGGATGCGATCTCGAGTGTGAGAAGCGCAGCGTCCTTGAGTTGCGAGAAAGACCATTCGTAGGGGTACGAGATGAACGGCACGGCCTCCGGCTGCAGGACATCGATCGCATCCGGAGCTTGGGCGTAACTCGTACCGATACGCTCCGCGTGAATCAGCAGGCCACGCGAAACGAGGTCGTCATAAAGCCCGGAATCCAGCAGCCGCCGGAATTGTTCTTCGTACGACTTGTTGACTTGGCGCAGCAAAACGCCATCGCGCACGAAGATGAAGCCGCTCGGATCGCGGAACGAAGATGCTTGAACGCCGAAGGTCTTCAGGGTTCAGATCGCTTGCCGTCGCTGGGTCTCTTTCGATTAAAGAGTGATTTCAGCCGATTCCAACTCGATGCGAAGAAAAAGGCGCCAGTAAGGAGCCCGCCGAGAGTCGCTTGAAACAGCATGCTCCCGGTTCCTCCGTCTACGTATCCTAACGGAGTCGGCAGGTTCGATAGGTCTGGGAAGATAGGCACGCCAGATGGACGCAACTTTCATGGCCTTAAGTTCCCGGCGCGAGGTTCCCTCCGACAGAACCCCGATATTTCGGAGGCGACTGAGGTCAGGAACGCTTCATGACGTCGGCGACGAGTTGCCGCACGGCTCCGAGGTGATAGGCGGCATGGGCTAGGGATCCCAGGAGCCCCCGAGCGTGATTGGGGTCCTCCGGGAGTGTGGGGACCTTTCTAACGAAGGCGATCCACTCTTTCGCCTTCCGCCGAAGGTCTTCCCGAAGCCGAGCCCATCCTTCTTCGTCCACGGAGGACGTGCCCCACGACGACTCCCAGTCCGGCCGCGGCTGCTCTCCGCGCGCATAAGCCAACCCCACTTCGAGTGCAAACAGGACGTGGGCCGCGTGGGCCGCAACCGTGTAGCGGCCGACGGCCGGCTTCCGGGAAGCCTGCTCGTGCGTGAGTTGGTCAAGCGTCAACAGGAGGCTCGATTCAGGGTCATTGTCCTTGAACCACGTGGACTCGTAGTACTCGGCGAGATAGGCCTCCTCGAGCAGATCAGCGACGACTTCTCCGAGGGTGTGCATGCGGCAATTTTGTCATCGGATGATTTTCGTCATCCGACCTGCGGATCGGCGAGAGGTACCCTGAAGTCGGCGATATCCTCGCCGAGAGAAGTCCGTGAATCGCGTCACAGTAGACGGAGCGGAAGTCCGGGTGCCGAAAGGCAGCACGGCTCTCGACGCCGCGCGCGCGGTCGGCATCGACATTCCAACTCTATGCCATGACGACCGCGTGTCGCCCTCCACGGCCTGCCGCGTGTGCTTGGTGGAGGTGGAGGGCTTCGCGAGGCCGGTTGCCGCGTGCGGATTCGAGGTGTGCGATGGCAGCGTCGTGCGCACGAACACAGCCTCGATTCGCCGCGCGAGGGAGGGAGTGCTCAGGTTCCTGGCGCGCGAATATCCGATGGCGGAAGCGCGCGCGTATCCGGAGAAGCCCTTTCACAAACTGCTCGCCGAGTACCAACTCATCAATGAGCGCAACGGGGAGATCGCGACATCGCTCGTCGACGACTCGAATCCGTACTTCGTTTTCAATCCTGCGGCGTGCATCGAATGCTACAAGTGCGTAAAGATCTGCGACGAAGTCGAAGGGGCTTTCGTATGGCAGATCGTCGGGAAGAGAGGCGAATCGCGAGTCGTTCCGGACTCGCTTTCCACGCTTGCGCAAAGCAGCTGCAAGAGTTGTGGCGCTTGCGTCGAAGGTTGCCCGACGTCGGCCTTGCTCGACAAAACTCGCATCGAGTCCGGGGTTCCGGACGCATGGAAGCGCACGACCTGTCCTTACTGCGGAGTCGGCTGCGAACTGTTCGCAGGAACGAAGAACGGCAGGCTGATCCAATCTCTTCCAGTTCGCGATGCACCCGTGAACAAAGGGCACTTGTGCGTGAAGGGAAGGTATGCCCACCAGTACGTGCACGCGGATGACCGAATCACGAAGCCGATGATTCGGAGGGGGGGCGAGTTCGTCGAGGTCTCGTGGGACGAGGCCCTGGAACTGGTTGCCTCGCGATTCCGGGAGATGCGCGACGCAAACGGTCCGGACTCCATCGGAGTCTTGGGCTCCGCGCGCGCGCCGAACGAAGACAACTACGTGACACAGAAATTCGCCCGCGTGGTCATCGGAACGAACAACGTGGACTGCTGCGCTAGGGTGTGTCACGCGCCGACAGGCACGGCCATGAAGCAACTCCTCGGCACAGGCGCGGCCACCAACTCCTACGACGACATCGAAGTCGCGAAGACGATTCTCGTCTCCGGAAGCAACCCGACCGAAAACCACCCGATCGTCGGCGAACGAATCAAGCAGGCCGCTCTCAAAGGGGCGAAACTCATCGTCGTCGATCCTCGAAAGATCGAGTTGGCGCGGTTCGCCGAAGTGCATCTTCAAATCCACCCAGGAACCAACGTTCCGCTCTACAACGCGATGGCCAACGTGCTGCTCGAGGAAGGGCTGTACGACAAGGAATTCGCGGAGCGCCGAATCGCGGAGATGGACGAGTTCCGACAGGCTGTGTCGGAATGGACTGCAGAGAAAGCGGCGGAGGTCTGCGGCGTGAGCGCCGAGGACATCCGTCGAGCGTCGCGCCTGTTTGCTACGCACACGCCTGCGATGAGCGTGCACGGCCTCGGAATGACCGAGCACCTCCAGGGAACTGAGGGGGTGATGTGTCTCGTGAACTTGGCGCTGCTCACCGGCAACATCGGCAAGCCGGGCGCCGGGGTCAATCCGCTCCGCGGTCAAAACAACGTTCAGGGTTCAGGGCACATGGGATGCGAGCCGAGGAGCCTCACAGGGTTCGTTCCGCTCACCGATGCCGCTGCGAAATTCTCCGCGAGGTGGGGGGTCCAAGTGTCGGACCGACCGGGCCTGACTTCAATGGAAATGCTGGATGCCGCGCGGGATGGAACCCTCAAGGCGATGTGGATCATCGGATACGACCTGTATCTGTCGAATCCCAACGCGGCCGAATCACGCGAAGCGTTCGAGCAGATGGAGTTCGTCGTCGTTCAAGACATGTTCATGAACGAAACTGCGCGCGAGTTCGCTCACGTCTTCCTACCCGCGGCTTCGTCGTTCGAGCGTGAGGGTACGTTCATGAACGCGGAGCGAAGAGTTCAGCTGATCCGCAAAGTCATCGAGCCGCCGGGAGAGGCCAAGTCCGACTGGGAGATCGTTCAGGAAGTCGCTAACCGGATGGGATACCAAGAAGGGTTTGCATTCACGTCCGCCGAGGAAATCTGGGACGAGGTTCGCGAACTCTGGCCCGAGGGCGCGGGCCTCAGTTACAGGAGGCTTCGCGTCGAGGGAATTCAATGGCCGTGCCCGGACGAAGACCATCCCGGCACAAAGGTCATGCACACCGAGGAGTTCCCGTTTGGCGTCAAGACCAAACTTCGGGCGATTCCATACATCCCGACTCCCGAAGTGACCGACGAGCGGTTCCCAATGCTGCTGAACACAGGAAGAAACCTGTATCAATTCAACGCAGCCACGATGACGGATCGCACGAAGAATCGAGAGATTCGCCCGACCGACACGCTCGACATTCATCCGGAGGATGCCAAGCGGCTCGGCATCCGGAGCGGCTCGAAGGTTCGAATCGTGAGCCGTTACGGTGATGCCGAGATCGGCGTTCGTCTGGACTCAAGGGTTCGTCGCGGTGAACTCTTCGCCACCTTCCACGACGCCAGGATTCTGCTCAATCGCGTGACGAGCAACGTTCGCGACCGAAAAGTCAAATCGCCGGAATACAAGGTGACGGCGGTGCGCGTCGAGCCAATTTCTAACTGACTGAGTACCTGACCCTCAGCATCTCCGCAGCTTCCGAAATCGATCGGAGTTTTTCAAACGCGATCCCAGGGGAATTCATTGGGCGCGACGCGAATGTGCCGAAGCCGCAGTCCGGATTCAGAAAGATCGCCTCGGCGGGATAGCAGTCGAGAGCCTCCTCCACCTTTGCGACGATCTCTTCGGGCGTCTCAACCTCCATCGTTCGCGGATTGACCACGCCCAGCCCGATCTCTTTGCCCTCGATCCCCAGCAAATCCCCCGCTCGCGGCGTCGCGTACTCCAGAACGCACTGAGTCACCTTCATCCGTTCGAGGTACGGCTTCAGCGGATGATAACTGCCGCGAAGCAGTGTGGACTCGTCCTGGCTCCAGTTGCCTCGGCAAACATGGAGTCCGATCCGCACACCCTCGATCCCCTCGACAACTCGATTCACGAGGCTGACCGCGAACTCCAGTTCCTCGGCGGGGTCCCTGCGTGCCGCGAGCGCGGCGCACATGAACGTTCGCGTTTGTCCTTGCGTGAAGACCAGTTCCGTTAGAACGGGCTCGTCGAATTGAATGAAGGTCGCTCCCGCGCTCGCCAGTTCGAGCACCTCGTCACGCAGAATCGCGACCACCTCTTCGCCGAGGTCCTCCTTCGTCGGATAGATGTCCGCAGTCACTTCCGGCACCCACATCGCTCGAGTGAGGAGGTACGGCCCGGGGAGGGGGACTTTGATCGGCTTGTCCGTGTGGTCCTTAAGGAACCGAAACTCGTCGACCGCGAGGCTCGAGTGGCGCGCGAGTTTGCCGACGCACGTTGGGTTCTTCAAACTGCTCGCCGGAACGTCGAGCGTTTGGAGGATCTTCTCAAATCCCGCCTTGTCCTCGACGACGTCGAGCATCTCGGCGAGCGTCATCAGTTTCGTTCCCGCAAGTTTGTCCGTGACGAAGGAGTAGAAGTTGTCTCTCCTCTGTTCGCCGTCGGTGACGATGTCCACACCGGCCTCTTCCTGCATTCGGACCGATTCGATCACCTCAGCGTCGGCGACCCCTTGGAACTCCGACTCCGAGATGTCGCCTCGCTGCTTGGCGCGCAACGCGCGAAGCAGATCCGGAGAGCGAGGCCAGCTCCCGACGGTAGTAACCGGAAACAAAGGAAGGCTTTGGTTCACTTCTCGAAAAATCTCTGCTCAGCGACTGCTGCCGTAAGGGGACCGAATCCAGTGAGCCTTCCCGGCCTCCACTCCTTGAGGCCCTCCATGTCCATCATCTCTCGATGGTCTGGATTATCGTAGGACATTCGGAACAGAACATCGAGCCAACGCCGCTCCTCGTCCGCATCGAACTCATTTCTGCACGCGAAGATGCAGTGATCGAACCTGTCCGTGGTGCCGAGCACGCGTAGCCTCTCGCCGTCGGCGGTACCGTCCGCGCACCAGCGCTCCCAGTTCAGGTCCAAAACCGTCGCCGCGTCACTATCCCCGGCCATGAGGTCTTTCAGCGCATCGAGTTCTCCGCCGACGTGGTCGCCGTGCAAACCGACCCCGACGTTGAAGTTCTTCACCGTGTAATCGGAGTTTGCCGACAGCGAGTTCTTCTGCAGGAAGTGGATCGGAATCAGCGTGGCCTGCGGCGAATCGGTCGCCCCCATGGCAATCGTCTTCCCGCGAAGGTCTGGGAGCGTTTCGATCCCGGCGCCCTTCCGCACGATGATGTGCGTCACCCGATCCTGGTCCGTATCCCGCATCGCAAGTCCTCTGCAGGCGTTGCCCGATCTGAGAACGCAGTCAACCCAAGCGAGAGGAGAGTTCCAGGCGATGTCGATCTCTCCATTCAGAAGGCCATCCACTTGAAGTTCGTAGTCTTTGTAGAACACCGTGTCGATCGGACATTCCTCGGCTTCGAAGAAGTCCGCGATGATCTGCCAAATGGTGACGACCTTTGGGTCGTAGATGACGGCGCCGACTTTGATAGGTTGCAAGGTCATTGGCTCCTTAGAACAGAGGGATTCCGCAAAGGGCTTTCCCGATGAAGTCGTGAATGACATCGGCGGTCGGCGCCATGACGACGGACGCTCGCGCGTCTCGGAAGCAGCGCTCGACCGGAAGGTGCTTGCTGAACGCCGCCCCCCCGCAAGCCCTCATCCCGATGTCGGTGACGGAGAGTGCGGTTTCGCCGGCTGCCGCTTTGGCTTCGAGAACCATGAGCATCGTCGCGGGAGACGGATTCTCGACTGCATCGAGAACGCTCACAAGGTGCGCTCGCGCTCGATCCGTTTCGATCCTCATCTGCGCAAGCCTCGCGCGGAGATTCGGAAGGTCGGCGAGAGTCGAACCGAGGTGGTCGAACTTCGCGGTCGTGAGATGTCTTTGCGTCGCTTGCGTGGCCGCCTCGCAGATGCCGACCGAGGTCGCGGCGTTTCCGATTTGGAACCAGGGAAGGACGACGCCGAGCATCATGTCCATGCCCTTGCCCTCTTCGGTGAACGCCCGATCCGGTGTGAGTTCGACGTTGTCGAGCGACATGGGAGCGCTGGCGTTGCCGCGCATCCCGAGCGCGTTCCAACTTCCGGACACCTCGATCCCCTTGTCCTCCTTCAGCACGAGAAAGAGCATCGAATCGGTGGCGGATTGCGCCATCGGAGACTTCGTAGAAACGACGTATCCGTCGGCATAGCCTGCGGAGGTGACCCAAGACTTCTGCGCAGAGATTCGCAAATGCCCGTTGTTCGCCACGGCTTGGCTCACGGGCGCCCAGAAGTGGCTGCGCGAACCCTTTTCGCTCCACGCGAGCGTCGTAACGTGGTTGCCCTCCGCGGCCTCGCGCAATTGCTTTTCCGCAACGTCTGCGCGAGCGCTGTAGACGCTGATCGCGCAAAGGTGCATGATGTAGCACATCGCGGTGGACGCGCATCTCTGCGCGATTTCGTCCACAACGGCCGCAGCCGTGCGAATTCCCTCTCCCATCCCTCCGAACTCCTGGGACACGGTGAGGCCCAAAAACCCCTCCTTCCCAAGCGCGTCGAACGCCTCTTTGGGGAATCGAGAGTTCTCGTCTACATCTTGCGCATAGGGCGCGATGTGCTGATCTGCGATGTTACGCAACCGCGTAACGACGGCTGCCTGCTCTTCGGTTAATCGGTACAAGGCTATCTCCTTCCTTGCCGCGAATGGGAGCCGGCAGACCGCCGGCCCTTTGGGCGGCGGTTCAGTTCAGTCTCAGTTTCATTTCCAGGTCCATGCTGGTCTTCAGAGTCTCTACGACGGGCGCGCGGGCTAAGGTTTCTTGCCATGCATCGAGGAGGTCGGATTCCTCCTCGTCGGACCCGACGTACAGCGTGAGGCTACCCTTGGCAACCCTCGGACTTCCATCGACGCCGCGCACTCCGACGTGCGCCAGGGGCTCCTCGCACGTGGCAGTGAGCGCGACTTCGAGCGAATCGATTCGCAGCCGGCGACGCCGACATGCCGCCTCGAAACTACCGATGACGTCTGCCGCAATTGCCGCGAGGAGGAGTTCCAGCGCAGTCGGGAGCGGCTCCATGTCCGAGAAGGCAAGAGGCGGACCGACCGCAATGGCGTGCTTGCCTGAGTAGACCGTCACCTTCTTCCGGCCGGAAAGGCGTGCTCGAAGAGCCCAAACGTGCTCACCGTGCGTCATGCCGCGCTCCAGCGACTCGCGACTTTCCGCTTCACTTCAGGGCGCGCCGCCGAGAAGTGCAGCCGCCTTCGACCGCAGGCTGTCGTTGGGTAACGCTTCATACGCGGCGGAGAGCATATCCTTGAACGACTCACGCGGATAGCCGACGAGCGCGTCGAGGGCGAGCCCCGATTGCGCTGCGTCCCTTTCGGCGAGGATCATCCGTAGCCCGTCGAGGCCGCCCGCTTGAGCGACTGCGGAGCGCGCCGACTCAGGCACCGACTGAAGCAACTTGATCCCCGCCTTCCGGAGGTCTGGGTTGTTCTGCTCGCCCGTGATCCTCGCGATGGTCGCGACGTGGGTCGGGCCGTATTGCGTGTCCGAAGTGGCGAGCATGGCGACCTTTGCAGCGTTCGCAGAGAGCCAAGAGGACAGGTCCCTCGGCTTGATGTCAGCTATCGCGTTGACGACCCATGTCAGTGCGTCGGCTTGGATCGCGACTGAGCCCAAGAGCGATGGGTCGAGGCAGCGGTTGTATTGGTTCGTGCCGAAGTCCACGCCGCACGCGCGCGCCACATCATAAAGAAGCCCAATGTATCGCGTAGCAGAAATCCCAGGAATGAGTCTCTTGTTGACCTCGTCCAGCGTGGCGTGGTCGGTGTAAATCCACACCCGCGCTTGATCCCACGGCCCGCGAATGCGCGCCTTTTCCGACAATCTGCTGAGCCTCGCAACTCCGGAGTCCCGATTCCGCTTCAACTTGAACTTCGAGTTAGGTCCCGGCTCCTTCTTGGACATCTGGAGGCAAGCCCATCGAACGGGAATCGGCGCGGTCATCGTCCGAACTTCCCCCCCGCTGATCATCACCCAAACTGTCGCTCCGGGAGGCAGCGGAACCTGGGCTCTGGTGATCGTGCACATGTTCTGCGTCGATTTGTCCTCGCACTCGGCGACTGTCCCGCAGGGCACGATAACCGTTCGCTCTTCGTCGCAAGTGTTCGTCATTTCGACGAAACACTGGTTGAGGTTCGACCCTGTACATTCGACGATGACATCCGAGGAATCGGGACATGTATTCCCCTTATCGTCCTGCACCAAGACTCCCGTGGAATCCGTGAACGGAAGTAACTCATCGAAGGTCGCGCCGTCGAACCAGTCCTCATCATCGAGTCCGTTGATGAACTCTTCAAACCACTCTTGTAAATCGGAGATTTCGTCCTGCCATATCTGGTTGGCCTCTTCCTGCGGCTTCTCGACAAGTTTGCATCGGCAATTGGCCGATTCATGTTTGTCGAACGGCTCCTCCTGCGCGATGTCAGCTTCGGCGACCGTCTGCATATGTGTCCCGATGACGGCGTCGATCGGCGTGCGAACTCCCTGGCTCATGATGTAGCCTACTTTTCTCATCTTGCCGCGAACCTTGAAAGTGAAGTGCTTGGTTCCGACTTCCCAAATCCGCGCGGAACAAGCTCCCGCGTGCGGCATGTTGAAAGTCTTCTGCTTTCTGGCTTCGCGACGGAAGTCGGCGAGCGCTTGGCTAACCCGATGCGACCAGTCCGACGGTGAAACCGTTCCGCCTCCGTCGATGGCAAGTTGGTTCGCCTGCGACGTCGCTTCCCGCATCTGATCGGTGTTTGGTGTGTACTTCCCCTTTATCGTATGCCGATGGCTGTCCGTACAGCGATCGTCGCAAGAGGTGTCGCAAACCGAGTGATCCTTGTGCTTCTTCCCTTTGCAGATGTTCTGGCAGATCAGCAGGAGCGTGTCCTTGCGGGTTTCTTCGATGAGGATCTCCACCGAGTACTCAAGATGAAAGAACTCGGTCGCAACCACGCGGTTCCCCTCTCGGATCTGGTTCTGATACTGACGCGACTCGATGGATCCCTGAGGGACCCAACCCTGAATGAAGTTGCCGCTCCACGGGGAGGAAGCGGCCAGCACGGCGATCGGCACCCACGACGTCATGCAGATATTGTGCGGCATTTTCCGCCCAAGTCGGTGCTGAATTCAGTTTCGGGCGGGGAATTTAGAGCCTACGGCGCCGGTACGGGCGGGCCGAGGCGGATCAGTTCCTGGTCCTCCCCCTGGAGAAGATCGGAGAGAGTGATTCGGCGCAGCGAGTGGTCGACGGCGATCTGGATTCGCAGCCACAGGCTTCTAACCCGGCACCCGGACAGGTGCCGGCAAGAGTCGGCGCCTCCACCCCTCGTATCGCAAAACTGGTGGTCGTAGAGTCTCCCGCCGAGGAACGCCAGCACCTCTCCGACGGCGATCTCTTCGGGTTGTCTCGCCAACTCATAACCGCCGTCATGCCCGCGAATGCTCTTCACGAAGCCGCCGCGCCTTAGCAGGCGCATCATCTTCGCGACATTCGGCTGCGAAATGCCCTCCGCCTTGCAGATCTGTGAGATGGTCACAGGTTCGCCGTCGCCGTGGGCAACGCGAAGCAAACACCTCAGTCCGTATTCCTCTTGCGCTGTGATCTTCATGCCTACAAAAGCCCCAAGTCCATGCGCACCTCTTCCGGGATCCGCGACATGTCCCATGGTGGATCCCAAACCAATTCGACCTTCACGTCGTTCACATCAGGAACGGAGCGGACAGCATGCTCAACTTCACCCGGCATCTGTCCTGCAACCGGACACATCGGCGTCGTCAATGTCATCTTGACGTACACGTTCTTCTGCTCGTCAATCTGGATGTCGTAGATGAGCCCGAGATCATACAGGTTGACGGGGATTTCGGGATCGTATACGGTGCGGATCGCCTCGATGACCTCCCCTTCGAGCACACGAGCCTTCATGTCGGCGAGCGGGTCACTCATCTCCCGTCTCCGTCGTGACAACTTCATCTGCTCCGGCAAGCGCCGCCTTCATCGTGTGCCAAGCGAGCGTTGCGCACTTCACGCGAAGCGGAAACTCCCGAACTCCCGACAGCGCCTGCAGTTTGCCCAGTTCTTCGGAATCGACCACATCCCTGCCCGCCACCATCTTGTGAAACTTTTCGAAGAGCGCCTCGACTTCCTCGATGCGCTTTCCCTTCACGGCCTCACTCATCATGGATGCCGACGCCGTCGAAATCGCACATCCGACACCCGTGAACGAAACGTCCTTGACCACGCCATCCTCTACGTCGAGCCAAAGTTTAACCTCATCGCCGCAAAGCGGGTTCTGCCCTTCAGCATGGCGGTTCGCGTGATCGAGCGTTCCGCTGTTGCGCGGACGCCGATAGTGATCGAGAATCACTTCTTGATACAGGTCCTGGAGTTCACTCATGGTCCGAACACCTCTTTGACCTTGAGGACTGCGGCGTGGAGTTGAGCTACGTCTTCCAGGTCGTTGTAGAAGGAAAAGGATGCGCGCACCGTGCCCGCCACTCCCAGGCGATGCATCAGCGGCTGAGCGCAATGATGGCCTGCGCGAACGGCAACGCCCTGCATGTCCAGGATCGTCCCGACATCGTGCGCGTGAACGCCCTGTATGTTGAAAGAGAGAATCGGTGCCTTCTTCGCCACATCTCCGTAAATCTTCAGCCCAGATATCTCGCGGAGCGCATGGGTCGCCTCTCTAAGCAGCGCGGATTCCCATCCGTGGACAGCGCTCCAATCGAGCGCGGCCATGTAATCAATCGCCGCGCCCATCGCGATCACGCCTTCGATGTTGGGCGTGCCCGCCTCGAACCGAAACGGCGGCTCGGCGTAAGTCGTTTTTTCGAACGTGACGGAGCGGATCATGTCTCCCCCACCCAAGAGCGGCCCCATCTCGGCAAGCCGGCTCGCCTTCCCGTAGAGTGCGCCAGCACCCGTCGGGCCGAACGCCTTGTGCGCGCTGAACGCGAAGAAATCGCATCCCAAGGTTGCCAAGTCCACCGGATAGTGTGGGACGGCCTGCGCGCCATCCACAAGAATCGGAACACCGGCCGACGACGCCAGTCGGCACATCTCCTGAATTGGATTCACGATGCCGATTGCATTCGACGCAAAGGTAACCGATGCGAAGGCGACATCGCTTCGGAGCAGTCTCGCAAACTCTTCGAGGTCGACGACCCCGTCATCGTCCACCGGCGCGACGAGCAGGCTCGCACCCGTCTCTTCACAAACCATCTGCCACGGAACGATGTTCGCGTGATGTTCGATCCCTGTGATGAGGATCTTCTGGCCCGGCTTGATCCGCGGCATCACGAACCCACGGGCGACGAGGTTGATGGACTCCGTCGTCCCGCGAGTGAACACAATCTCGTGCGCGTCGCTCGCTTTGAGGAACCGAGCGATCTTTGAACGAACTTCTTCGTACTCCGCGCTCGCGATCTCGCTCAGGTAGTGCACACCCCGGTGCACGTTCGCGTTCTCCTCTTCATAGAAGCGCCGAATGCGCTCGATGACCATGCGCGGTTTCTGCGTCGTCGCCGCATTATCGAGGTACGCAAGCCGCTTTGACCGAACCGACTTCGCGAGAATCGGAAATTCTTTTCGCGCGGCGACTACGTCGAACCGTGCGCCAAGTTCGGGTTCAGGAATGGAGGTCATCGGAGGACGGCAGAGTGTCTCCTGCCGCAAATCGTGCGAAGATGAGAGCTTCCAATTCGTTCTTCAACTGCTCCGGCTGAATAGCGTCAAGCACTTCCGAGGCGAACGCGAAGGTGAGAAGGTGACGCGCCGCCTTCGCGTCAATTCCGCGAGAACGGAGATAGAAGAGAGGTTCGTCGTCAATGCGGCCGATCGTCGCGCCATGCGTGCAGCGAACGTCGTCGGCAAAGATCTCCAACTGCGGCTTGCTGTTGATCACCGCGTCGTCGGAAAGAATGAGGTTCATGTTCGACTGCTTCGAGTCCGTCTTCTGTGCGTCGGGTCGGACGATGATGCGGCCCCGAAAGACCGCGCTGGCCTTGTCGTCCACGATGCCCTTGTACATCTCGAAACTCGGACAGTTCGGCTTCGCGTGATCGAGAGTCGTGTGGTTGTCCACGTGCTGTTCGTTCCGAGCGATGTAGAGCGCGTTGAGCGTGGTCTCCGCAGCCTCACCGTCGAGGACGGAGCCAGTGTCGTTCCTAACGAGCGCCCCCCCGTATGTGAACGTCGTCTGCTCGACCTTAGCCCGATCTGCGCAGTTTGCCTGCAGGCTGGAGATGTGGAGCGCCTTCTCGCTCCCGAGTTGCAGCCGAGAGTGGAAGAGCCTCGCGTCGGCCGCGACCTTGATCTCGGTGACCGAATTCAAAAAGGCGACCTGATCACCCGGAACGGCGAACGTCTCGACCACCGTCGCTTCCGCCGCCTCATCGAGCATGCAAAGAAGTCGCGGGTGAGATGCCGCGGGCTTGCCCGACGAAACGCCGAGGTGGATGATGTGAACCGGTCGTGCGAGCGCCGCTCGCGTCGGAACCCAAAGGACGGCGCATTCGGCCGCGCACGCTGTGTTGAGCGCGACGAAGTGAAGCGTCCGCCAATCGGCGACCGTTCCGTAAACCGAAAGCAGTCTCTCCTGAACGGATTCAGGCGCGTTGCGCAGCAAGCCGACGTATGCGCCCGACAAATCCCGCGGAACGGAACTGAGCGCCTCATCCAACCGGCCGTTCACAAAGACCAGCCGAATTTCAGCATCCTGCATCGGAAGCGACCGCAGGATTCCGGACGGCGCAGCAGCTGACGGTCGGTGGTCGAACTCCGTTTCCGAAAGCACGCGCACGCTCGTGTTGCGCCACTCTTCGAGTTTCGTGTGAGGAAGCCCGAGCGCACGCGCCGCGGCGGCTGCCTCCTCCCGCAACTTCGGGAGGGGGGCTGCATCGCCGCCCGCGGCGATGCATGCCTCGATGAAATCGCTCTTCTGTATGGTCTGCGTGCTCATAGGTTGATTACACCGAGGCTGCGGCGCGTTCGAAGTCCGCGTAACCCTTCTGCTCCAATTCGAGCGCGAGTTCCTTTCCACCAGATTTGGCGATCCGGCCATCCACGAGCACGTGCACGAAGTCGGGGACGATGTATTCCAGCAGCCGCTGATAGTGCGTCACGACGATGATCGCGCGCTCCGGAGACCGCATCTGATTGACGCCTCGCGCCACGATCTTAAGCGCGTCGATGTCGAGGCCCGAGTCGGTTTCGTCGAGGACGCACAGTTTGGGCTCCAGCACGGCCATCTGGAAGATCTCGTTGCGCTTCTTCTCCCCCCCGGAAAACCCTTCGTTCACGGCGCGATGAAGCAGCGCTTCGTCTATCTCCACGAGCTTCGCCTTCTGCTTGAGGAGCGCCGAAAACTCGAAGGCATCGAGTTCCGGCTCACCGCGATACTTTTTCTGAGCGTTGAGCGCCGCCTTGAGGAAGTACGAATTGGAGATGCCGGGAATCTGAACTGGATACTGAAACGCGAGGAACAGCCCTCGGCATGCTCGCTCTTCCGGGTCCAGCTCCAGCAGGTCTTCCCCTTCGTACGAGACAGATCCCGAAGTCACCTCGTAATCGTCGCGACCGGCGAGCACTTGCGCAAGCGTGCTCTTCCCGCTTCCATTCGGCCCCATGATGGCGTGCACCTCGCCCGCCTTCACGCTAAGCGAGAGCCCTCGAAGAATCTCCTTTTCTTCGACTGAGACGTGCAGATCTTTAATTTCGAGCATGTTCATGTTTCCTAATCCTGTCGTTATCCGACGCTTCCTTCAAGGCTGACGGCAAGCAACTTCTGCGCCTCCACCGCGAATTCCATCGGCAGTTCGCGGAACACTTCTTTGCAGAAGCCGTTGACGATCATCGAGACCGCGTCTTCCGTTGAGATCCCGCGCTGATTGCAGTAGAAAATCTGGTCTTCGCCGATCTTCGACGTGGACGCTTCATGTTCGACCGTAGCGGTCGAATTACGAACTTCAAGATATGGGAAGGTGTGCGCGCCGCACTTGTCCCCAATCAGGAGCGAATCGCACTGCGAGTAGTTTCGCGCGTTCGTCGCGCCGCGGTTGATTCTCACGAGGCCCCGATACGTGTTCTGCCCGAACTTCGCCGAAATCCCCTTCGACACGATCGTGCTCCGCGTGTTCTTGCCGATGTGCACCATCTTCGTTCCCGTGTCCGCCTGCTGGCGCAGGGACGTAAGCGCGACGGAGTAGAACTCGCCGACCGAGTCGTCTCCGATGAGCAGCACGCTGGGATACTTCCACGTGATCGCGGAACCCGTTTCGACTTGCGTCCAAGAGATCTTCGACCGATTGCCGAGGCACTTCCCTCGCTTCGTCACGAAGTTGTAGATGCCCCCCACCCCGTTCTCGTCGCCCGGGTACCAGTTCTGAACCGTGGAGTATTTGATCGTCGCGCCCTCCAGGGCGACCAACTCGACCACCGCGGCGTGCAGTTGGTTTTCGTCTCGCATCGGCGCAGTGCAGCCTTCGAGGTAACTGACATACGCGCCTTCGTCGGCGATGATGAGAGTCCGCTCGAATTGGCCCGTGTTCTTCGCGTTGATGCGGAAGTAAGTCGAGAGTTCCATCGGACAGCGAACTCCCTTCGGAACGTACACGAAGGACCCGTCGCTGAACACAGCGGAGTTGAGCGTGGCGAAGAAGTTGTCCGTTACGGGAACGACCGAGCCGAGGTACTTCTTCACAAGTTCGGGATGCTCGCGAATCGCCTCCGACATCGAACAGAAGATGATGCCGTGCTTCTCGAGTTCTTCCTTGAACGTCGTGGCTACGGAAACGCTGTCGAACACGGCGTCCACCGCCACTCCCGCAAGAAGCGCCCGCTCATGCAAAGGAATCCCGAGTTTCTCGTATGTCTCAAGAAGTTTCGGGTCCACCTCGTCGAGGCTCTTCGGCCCGTCCGCCATGGACTTCGGCGCGGCGTAATAGACGATGGATTGATAATCGATCGGGTCGTAGCGGACGTTCTGCCAGGTCGGCTCCTCCATCTTCGTCCAGTGCCGGAAGGCCTCAAGCCGCCACTCAAGCATCCACTCGGGCTCTCCCTTCTTCGCAGAGATGAATCGAATGGTGTTCTCGTCGAGACCCGGCGGGGCAGACTCCTGCTCGATGTCGGTGACGAACCCCCACTCGTACTCCCGTTCTGCGGCCTGTTCGAGGGTGTTGAGATCAGTGCTCATGAATGCGGCTCTTAGGCTGAGATTATGGCAATTCTGGACAAAAAAGTCAAGAATGGTCGCTGCCCGTGGCGCGATCCAGGGCCAATTCCCCGAGGACTGACGCTAATTTCCGGGGGAATTGCGTAGTACCTGTTCGTCGTGCGCAGTTCAAGCCGCCCCTCCGACGCACCCGAGGACTCGACGCCCGCCCCCTACGGGAACGGCGACGCCTTGGCGGGCGCCCATTCGGGGACGGGGAACGGCGCCTCCTCCATATCCTGGCTGCCCACGATCGACCTCGCCGAGACCCAGCCCGACCCTACGATCATCGAGAGGGTGCCGGCCGGCTTCGCTCTCCAGAACCAGATCCTGCCCCTCTGGATGGAGGGCGCCTCTCTCGCCGTTGCCATCGGCACTGTGGAGGCCCTCAAGGCGGCGGACGACCTGAGCGTGCTCCTCTCCATGCCGGTCAAGGCGTACCTCGCCGACGCGGCGATCATCCGCGAGCGCATCGAGGAGCGGTTCATCGAAGAGATCATGGCGGGGCTGCCTGCGGAGGAAGGCGCCTACACCGAGATTGACGAGTCCACGGACCTCGCGGACCTGCAAAAGATGGCCGGAGAGACGGCCGTCGTGCAGATGGTCAATCTGGTTTTTGCCCAAGCAGTGAGAGACTCGGCGAGCGACATTCACATCGAGCCCTATGAGCGCGAAGTGAAAGTGCGCTACCGGATCGACGGAATGCTGCACGACGTCATGCGCCCCCCAAAGCGCATGCACGCAGCGATCGTCTCGCGCCTGAAAATCCTCGGCGAAATGAACATCGCGGAGCGGCGACTCCCGCAGGACGGACGCATCCGCCTACAGATCGCCGGCCGACAGATAGACGTCCGCGTGTCCATCGTTCCGACCGTCTACGGCGAACGAGCCGTGATGAGAATCCTCGACAAGTCGACAGCTATGCTCGGTTTGAACGAACTGGGCATGGTCGGCGACACCTTCGAAAAGTTTCGGCGGCTCATCCGCCAACCTCACGGAATCATCCTCGTCACGGGCCCAACGGGCAGCGGCAAATCCACCACCTTGTATGCGTCGCTTCAAGAGATTTACTCCCCGACGACGAACATCCTAACCATCGAAGATCCGGTCGAGTACCAAGTCCCAGGCATCGGCCAAATTCAAGTTCGTCCAAACATCGGCCTGACATTCGCGAACGGACTGCGAAGCATCGTGCGCCAAGACCCCGACATCATCATGGTCGGCGAAATCCGCGACCATGAAACGGCCGAGATCGCGATCCACGCCGCGCTGACGGGCCACCTCGTGTTCTCGACGCTTCACACAAACGACGCGGCCGGCGCCGTGACTCGACTCCTCGACATGGGAGTCGAGCCGTACCTTGCAGCCAGTTCCCTCATCGGAGTCGTCGCACAAAGACTCGTCCGCCAGAACTGTTTGAACTGCGCGCAGCCGACAGAGGAGACGGACGACGCTCTCCGCTCACTCGGCATCACGCGCGAAGAAGCGGAAAGCGGCAGGCTGATGCGCGGCGTGGGCTGCGACAAATGCCAAGGCACCGGCTATCGCCGCCGAACCGGCCTCTTCGAGTTCTTCCTGGTGGATGAGAACATCCGCCGAATGACGGTGGAACGCGCGTCCGCAAGCGCGATGAAACAGTACGCAGTGGACCATCAAGGAATGCGAACGCTGTTAGGTGACGGAAAACTTGCCGTTCTCGCGGGCAAGACAACGATCGAAGAAGTCCTGCGAGTCGCTCAGAGGGAGGACTTCTAAGGGTGAAGACCTTCGCTTACACGGCTCTCGACGCCGCGGGCCGTAAGAAGAGCGGCTTCGTCGACGCCGAGACCAAGCAGACAGCGATTGCGAAAGTCGCCTCCGAAGGCAAGTTCGTCGTCGACATTCAGGAGGCGGAAGAGAAGGTCGCCACGAAGGCCGTCGTAGGCGGCAAGATCTCTCGATCGGACCTCGCTCTTTTCACTCGCCGCCTGGCAGACCTCTCGGCCGCAGGCCTGCCCCTTGACCGCGTTCTCAAAGTCATCAGCGAGCAATCGGAGTCGCCGCTTTTGGCCCACATCGTTGAGAGCGTGCTCGAAAACGTCCGGGGGGGGATGCCGGTCTCCGAGGCTTTGGCGCAGCATCCTAAATATTTCCCCGAGGTGTACACCCAAACGCTCCGCGCAGGAGAGGCGAGCGGTCAGTTCCCTGAGGTCGCCGGAAGGCTTGCGGACTTCCAACAGATGGAAGTAACCAGGCGAAGCCAGATCGCATCGGCAATGGTCTATCCGATTGTGCTCACCGTCGTGGCGGTCGGCGTCGTCGTGTTCCTATTGACTTTCGTTGTGCCGCGGCTTTCCGGAGTGTTCAGAGACTTGGGCGGTGATCTCCCTGCGACTACGCGAATCCTCTTAGCCACGACGGACTTCTTGACCTCGAATGGGCTGACGCTGCTCGCAGGGATCATCGTGACCGTGCTCGCCCTGCGGGCATGGTTCGCGACGCCCGGGGGGGCGCTGTTCAGAGACATGACGGTTCTGCGCGCGCCGCTGCTTGGCAAAATAGTGGAGAAGGCCGTCGTGTCACGGTACTCGCGCGTCCTGGGCATGCTGGTCTACGGCGGAGTGCCCATCCTCGAATCGCTGAACCTGGCGGGGTTGTCCACCGGCAACCGGGTGTTCGCGCAGCACAGCGAAAAGGTCCGCGAGGACGTGCGCGAGGGGCGTTCGATCGCTGACTCGATGCGAGACGCCTCCTGTTTCCCGCCCGTGCTGACACACATGGTGGCCATCGGCGAAGAAACTGGCGATCTGCCCAAAATGCTCAGCCGCGTTTCAGACAGTTTAGATTTCGAAGTGGACAATGGAATCCGGCGACTGATGTCCCTCTTCGAGCCCGCTATCGTAATCGTGATGGGCTCGTTCGTAGGTTTCGTCGTCCTCTCCGTTCTCCTCCCGATCTATCAAGCACAAAACTTGGTGAAATGAGAATGCACACAAACAAACGCAAAAGACCTCAAGCGTTCACGCTCATCGAACTTCTCGTCGTGATCTTGATTCTGGCGATCCTCGCAGCGATGATCGTTCCGCGCGTCGTAGGACGCACTTCGGACGCAAAGCGCGCGAAAGCGGCGACGGACATCGCGGTTTTGAGCGGCCTTCTTCAGACGTTTCGGATTGACACGGACCGCTTTCCCACGACCGAAGAGGGCCTCGATGCGCTGAGAACTCCTCCTTCGGACATCAACAACTGGCGCGGTCCCTACGCAACCAAGCCAATCCCTGCCGATCCGTGGGGTTACGAGTACATCTATGAGTACCCCGGCCCGGCAGGTGAAGACAGTTTTCTATTGATGTCCTACGGCTCGGACGGCCAGCCGGGCGGCGAAGGCGAAGCGGCGGACATCATCGAGGGTGAAGAGGGTTAGACGCTCAGCCTTTACGCTGGTCGAACTCGTCATCGTCATCACGCTCTTCGCGCTGATGGCGGCCGTCGTAGCGCCTCGACTCGTCACGGGCTACACGAATTCCGAGCAGCGATCCGGCCTTCGCCGAATGCTCTCGTTCGTCCGAACGGCGCGTGAAACCGCGATCCTCACGGCGTCACCGGTCACCGTTACCGTAAACGCCGACGGACGACTCGAGATGGTCCAAACGGCCAACGACGAAGAGCAAGTTCTCGGCGCATTTCGAGTTCCGGATGGATTTCAGTTGACCGACCCCAGACCGACTTCTTCGCAGACCGGCGAGGAATCCTCAGTCACCTTCTTCGCCGACGGCAGTGCGTCAGGTGGAGACTTCCTGTTCGACGACGGGTCGGGTGTAAGGAGGGCGCTCCGCGTGGAAAGTGCAACGGGAGCAGTCGAGTGGACGGCCGAAGATGCTACGGAAGAAGAGGACACGTGGGCCGCAGGGGAGTTGCAGCGCCGTGGCTAAACGAGGTTTCACGCTGGTCGAAGTCGTAGCCGCTACCGCGATCGCGGGGGTGGGCATCGTCGCCGCCATGAGCACCTTCGGCGCAATGAACGCAGCGATGGCCCGCGGCCTCGAAACGGAAAAGATGCAGCGCATCGCCGACGAGAAGTTCGACGAGATCGTCGCAACGGGAGAGGTCCCAAATACGCCGCTCTCGGGCGAAGTCACTGGCACAGACTTCGTTTGGAATGCCGAGTCGGCCACCACAGCAACCGAAAACGTCACGGAACTCATCGTAACGGTTCGTCGCTCTGCGGGGCGCGAAGACAGCGGCATCGAAGTCCGCGGCCTGGTTTTCATCCTTCCGACGTCCACGGGAGCAGCGGGGGGGACGCCTTGAGAAGACGTGGCTTCTCGCTCATCGAGGTCATGGTGGTGCTCGCCCTGTCCGCGGTCCTCACTTTGACGATCGCGCGGGCGTTCGTTCACGCCACGGAAATGGAGCGGGCGTTTGCCATCTCGCGAGAATCAGAAGCCCAAGCCAGAGAGTTCGAGGAGTCGATCCGAACGCTCATCGAATCGGCGTCGCTCAGTCGCTCCGCGGCGACTCTCGAATCTTTCTTCATGGCGGGCGCAGTTTCGCTCGGAGGCGACGGCATCACCTCCGACTCTCTGACCTTCACAGCGGTCAAACGACCGATGGACGCAGTCATCGGGTCGGGCTTGGATTTCGAAACGATCAACGAGCGCTTCGGCCCCCCCGGGGGAATCGAGGAAGTCTCTCTCTCGCTGACGCCGGTCGGTAACCCCGGCGAAAGGTCGGGCCTGTTTCTGCGAACACAAATGCCTGCAGACTCAGAACCGTCGCAAGGCGGCTACGAAAGGCTGCTCCTGGAAGGCGTGCAAAGTCTCCGGTTCGAGTTCTTCGACGGAGCGAGTTGGGTGGGGGCCTGGGATACCACTACGCAAACGACTCCTCGTCTTCCCGCCGCCGTGAAGATGTACTACACGACTTCGGATCAACCGGAGGTGGAGCGAGTCATCACCGTGAGGGTTCCAGCGAGCGACGCCACCATTGACAATCCCGTCACCATCGGAGGCGGCGCGTAGCATGAGAAGAGAACGCGGAAGCGTGTTCGTCCTGTCCCTCATCACGCTTGCGGCGATCGTGGCGATGGTGGCCGGAATCGCCGCGACGCGGCGCATCGAAATGCGCGCAATCGCCAACCGAGTTTCCCTCGCGCGCGCGGAGCGCATCGCCTGGAGCGCAGCGCAAGTCGCACTCAGCGAACTGCAAACGCAACTCGACACGGCGCCCGGCACTTGGACACGGGCGGACGCCTGGGCGCAATTGGGAACGCAAGGCAACGAACGGCTCGATTACGCAGGCGGATATGCCCGCATGCAGATCGTAGACGCGGCCGGCTTCGTGAATCTCAACGTGGCGAATGAAGCCCAACTTCGAACCATGCCCCTGACTGACGAGCAAGTCGAATCCCTGCTGGATTGGCGAGAGCCAGACTTCGCTCCGAGGGCACTGGGCGCGAAAGATGACTACTATAATGCGCTCCCCGAACCGTATAACGCCCGCCTCGGCCCGCTGGAAACTCTCGACGAACTGCTTCTCGTAAAGGGATTCACGCCGCAGACGCTTTATGAACCCACGACCGAGCAGCCCACGACGACGACGCCCCTCCCCGGACCCGACGGCGAGGAGCCGCGCTTAGCCGAACTGGTCACAGTTCACTCCGTGTCGCCCAACATCGCGCCGGACGGGACACAGAAACTCAACGTGAACACCGCCACACTCCAGGCCCTCGTGGGGAGGGGGATACCTGCCCAACTGGCAACACAGATCATTCAGCGCCGAAACCAACAGGGCACGTTTACTTCGATGTCGGACCTGCTGGGGCTTCCCGGACTGACGACACAAAACGCTCGCGTCCTGCTCGACAACCTGTCCACTCAAAACAACGCACAGGCGAACGGCCTCGTCAACATCAACGCCGCGAGCGAGGGAGTGCTCATGACGCTCCCAGGAATGACTCGGGAACTCGCGTCCGGCATCTTCACGCTTCAGCAAACCGGTTTCCAGGGACTCGGCCAGATCTTCGACGTGCCAGGAATGTCGGTGCAGGCGATTCGCCCGTTCGTGGACATGATTACGACGACGACTCGCTCCTGGACGATACGCACCATGGGAATCACAGGAGGGATTCGATACGCCCTCGAAACGAATGTCATCGTCGTCAACGGGCGGCTTCGCGTGCTCTCTACCCGCCGCGTGTCTCCCGAACTCGCGATGACGATCTGGCGATGGGACGAGGAAACGACGACGAGTCGAGAACTCGGAGGAGTGCTGCCGTGAGCCCGACGACCTCCGCCGCCTACGCGATCGAGCCTTCGCCAGACGGAATTCTCGCCGGACGCATCGGTCAGAAACACACGGAGAGGTTTCGATCTTTAGAAGAGGCAAGAGGCGCGCTGGGGAGGGGGCCCGCAGTCGTCGCCCTGCCTCGCAGGAGCCTGTTCGTCAGAACTATGCGCGTGCCGAACGCATCGAAAGCGGACGTGCGCGCGGCCGTTGCAACGCAACTCGGACTTCTCTTGCCACTCGATCCTGCGGACATCGCATTCGACTTCCATCTGACCGACGACGTGAACACCGAGGGACGACTCGCGACTGTTTTTGCCCTGAATGCGCAGCAGTTGGAAGAACTCAAGGCTTCGCTCGCGGCAGCCGACATCGAGGTGTCCGGATTCGTGCCCTCCTGTTTGGGCAGCATGGTCCTCGCTTCGCAACTCAGAGTCCCCGATTGCCTTGTCATCTCTCAATCAGCAGCAGGCCTGGGGTTCGACGTCATCCGCGGTGGCGAAATCACTTATGCGCGCGAGGCGCCTACCGTGGCAGAAGAAGACTCGCTTCGCGGTGAAATCGCTCGAACTCTCGCGGCCGCATCCGAATCGGACCTGCCGATCGTGATGGCGGATGGACTCGCTCTTCCCTCGGCAGAATTTCAATCCAACGAATCCCCGCTCGTCGACCTCGCCTCCCACGAAGCCCAGAGGATGCACGTCTCTCTCGAATCGCCGAGGGCGCTCATGGAGAGGGAAAAAGCGAAGCGAGCGGCCAAGACTCGATTCACGGTTCTTCTCTGCGCGGCCGCAGCCGTCATGTGGACATGGGTGTTCCTCAACGACTCCGATGTGAATCGCGCGGCGAGACAATCCGAAGCGAGATTTGCAGCTTCGCTTCGCACGCTGAATTCAGCCGTCACAGCCGCCGAAGCGAGGCTGCTCGAAAAAACGAAACTCAAGACGACCCTTGATCGCGCGTTTGCGCCCAAGCAGGCCATCGAAGACGTGTTGGCGGTCGTTTCGAATCACACCAACGACGGAGTCTGGCTGACGAACTTCTCTGCAGAATTCGGAAAGCCCCTGGAAGTGAGAGGTACCGCGCTCACCAATGACAATGTTTCGACGTTCGTCGCGGACTTGGAGGGCGATCAGAGGTTCCGCGACGTGCGCCTGCTGTTTGCGAACAACGGAACCATCGAAGAAAGACACGTCGTTCAGTTCGCCGTTCAAGCCCACGTGATCGGCAACCTCCCGATCGTCGATCCGAAGAAGGGGGGGAAGTGATGGCCCCTCGCGTCTCTCAGGATCGAATCTTCAGCCTCATTCAACTGGTCGCAATCCTCGCCATCCTCGGCGCGGGCATCGCGATTCTCTTCCCGAAAGAGGCGGAAACCACGCCCTTGGGCGTCCGCAAATCCAAGGAGGCCGAACTGCGGAAGAAAGCCTCCGCCGCAAAGACCCGGGCCGAGGCGGTCGAGGCTGAGATCTCCAAGGTCCTCTGGACCGAATCGAACGAGCAGATCGAGGCCACGGCGCTCGCAGTCGTGGACAAGACCGCGAAGGCTCGCGGCGTCCGCATCTCTGGGTTCCGACCCCAAAAGCCGATGACCGAACAGGGCCTAACTCGAGTCCCCTTCCTCGTGTCCGTCGAGGGCACGTTTCCGGCGGTTTGCGACCTGGCCCGCGATCTGGGAACAAGGGAGAACAGGCTCGCTGTAAATATCATACAGGTAGCCTCCGCCGATGCGGCCTCCGATCGGGTGAACGCCACGATCGGGATATTGGCGTTCCGGGTCGCCCAAGGAGCCTCCAGCAAGTGAAGAGTCTAAAGGTTTCTCGACCCGTTGTGTACCTCGGGCTGATCGCAGTCGCGGTGGCAGCCTTCCTGCTGACGGAGGAAGAACCCGCCCGGAAGTCAACAACGAAGCCCAAGACCGTCGCCTCAAAGCCCGGCGACAGATCCGCCTTCACAGAAGAGGACTACAAGGCGACCTTCGAGCCGGTAAGCGGCCCGGTCAAGAACAGTTTCCAGCCCCTGGTGCTCCGGTACGGCGGGCTGGACGCCGGCCTCTTGACCCCCAACGTCGTGCCCCTCGAGTTCGCCGGCGGCGAGCCGAACTGGGCCCTGACGGGCATCGCCTACGTGGACGGCGTGCCGACCGCCTTGATCGAGAACTCGTCTACGGGGGAAGGCTTCTTCGTCAAGCACGGCGACCAGTTCAAAGCGTCCACCGTGGTTCGGATCACGCCGAACTCCGTTGTTCTGTCCGGCCCGGGTGGCATCGCGAAGACCTTAACCATCGTCACCGAGGCCTTCGGCGCCTACGCGGCTCAGTCTCCCGCGCCGCTGGACGTCGGCCCAGCCGCCAACCGCGCCCTAACGGGTGAAATAACCGTGACGCCCGAAGCGAACACCACGCCTACCACACCGCCTCAAGGATCGGAGGGAGGAAATGAAAATTAAGAGACTCCTCATCGCAACGCTCGCGCTGCTGCCTTGCATCGCGGCGCCCCAGTTCGACTTTGGCTCTCAGTCGGCGCCCAAGCCCTGGGAGTCGTTCGAACTGAACAAGAAGACCACCGTCCGGCTGGACTTCCGAAACGCCAACGTCGACAACGTCATCGCGTTCTATTCGAAGACGTCCGGAATTACGATCGTCAAAGATCCCGCCCTTACGGGCACGATTACCCTGACCAGCGCAAAGGCCGTTCCTCTGACCGAGGCGTTCCAGATCCTCTCCTCGACGCTCAAGTTGAAGAACTTCGAGATCGTGAAGGAAGGAAACCTGCTGGTCATCCAACAGGTTCGACAGCGAGGCGGTGGATTCAGCATGACCTCAATGTCGCCGGAGGACTTGCAGCGAATGCTCTCCGGCAGCGGCAACAGCGAACTCCGCGTGTACCAATTGGAATTCGCCAATGCGACTCAAGTGGCGCGGGTGATCAACGAGGTGTTCGCGCAGAACCAGCAGAACCCGTTCCAACAGTTTGCTCAGATGATGATGGGCGGAGGCGGCCAAGGCGGTCGCAATCAACGCGGCAACTTCGGGCAGTTCGGACGGGGGGGCGTCACAACGCAAACCGTTCGAGCGTCCGCCGATGACTACAGCAACACGGTCATCGTGAACGCTCCGTCCCGAGACCATGAACAGGTCGCACGCATCATCCGCGAAATTGACAAGGACATCGAGCAGCCGCAGAAACCTCGCGTCTATCCTTTGAGATATGCGAACGCGAACGAACTGGTGCCGATCGTTCAAAACATCTTAATAACGAACGCCCCGAAGGGCCGCGGAGGACAGGGCTCGCAGAACGTCCCGATAGACCAGCGATTCGGCGCGGCCATGCGCACCGGCAACTTCCAGGCTGCATTCGGAACGGTGCTCGCCGACGCAAGGACGAACTCCCTCGTCGTCACGGCGACCGAATCGAACCTTGCGATCCTGGATCAAGTTCTCCAAGAACTCGATCAAGAAGTCGCCTACGAGTCGGCCACTTTTGTGATTCCCCTCGATAACGCGCGCGCGGATCAGATGGCACAACTCCTGAGCCAAGCGTTCGGCACTCGCGGCTCCAACACGAGAACGGGCACCGGAGTCCAGGGCTTTGGCGGAGCGAACCGAAACATGCAGAACCCCAACAACCGAAACCGCGGCAACACGGGCGGCGGAGGCTTTGGTGGAGGCGGCGGATTCGGCGGCGGTGGAGGTTTCGGTGGAGGCGGCCGCGGAGGAAACACCGAGGAACTTACCGACGAACTCTATCTTCAGTTAGAGGACCCACAGGCCGACGCGGGTCTGCTCGCGACCGAGGTGCAAATTCAGGGCGGTCAGTTCGGACGCCTGTTCGGCGGTCAGGGAACGCAAGGCGGGGGCGCAGCGCTCGGCCGCAATCAGGAAGGTCAAGTCGTCAACGTGCGCGACCTCGGCGGCCAAGTGACGGTCATCGCAGACCCGAACACGAACAGCCTGATCGTCGTGACGAATCCGGAGAACGAACAGATCATTCGCAGCATCCTGGAGCAACTCGACCGAATTCCGGAACAGGTGATGATCGAGACGATGATCATCGAGGCGACGCTCGACAAATCCAGCCAGTTCGGAGTCGAGTGGAAGTTCGCTCACAAGAACATCTTCGGCACAAGCGCCGCAGGCGACGCGGAGCAGAACTTCGGCCTTGAAGGAGCGAACCCGCCCCTTCAGGGCTTCCGATATTCTCTCACCAGCGGCGACCTAACTGCGTTCATCAATCTGCTGAGGACCGACAACAAGTTCCAGGTGCTCTCGACACCCAGAATCTTCACCTCGAACAACGTCCAAGCGGAGATCAACATCAGCCAAAGGGTGCCGTACGTCCTCAGCACGCGCGAGGACCCGAACGGCAACCTCACTTTCAACTACGCCTTTGAAGACGTGGGAATCATCTTGACGGTCACCCCGCGAATCACGCGCGACGGCACCGTTACGATGGACATTACGCAAACGGCGAACGACCTGCAAGGTTTCACGTCGTTCAACGCGCCCATCATCAACCAGAGGTCTGCTCAAACGACGGTTTCCGTCAAAGACGGGGAGACCATCATTCTCGGCGGAATCATCCGCAACACCGTGACATCATCCGTGAAGAAGGTTCCGCTGCTCGGTGACATCCCACTCTTGGGTGAGTTGTTCCGCTCGACTTCCAAGCAGGATGTAAAGACTGAACTACTCGTTTTCCTGACTCCGCGAATCGTGCGAGACCCCGCCGAAGCAGCGAAGCTTCGCGAAGACGAAGAGAAGAGACTTTCTGCCGGCGCAAAGAAGAAGTTGGACGAAGCAAAGAACTCAGGCGCGGCGGGGGGAAATGGCAATAAAGGAGGCAATGGATCATGAATCAAGTCAAGTGGGCCGCTAAGGCATTCGCAATCGCGGCTCTTTTCGCACTTCTCGTTGGCGCGTATGCGCAAGGTGGTGGCGGCGGCGGACGCGGTTTCGGCGGCCAGCGCGGCGGAATGTTCGGCTTCGGCGGAAACAACCTCGGCCTTGGCCTGCTGATGCGCGCCGACGTGCAGCGAGACCTCGCGCTCACCGCAGACCAAAAGGCACAACTCCAGGCGATCTCGCAGGCCGCACAGGATCAGCGGCGCGCGATGTTCGAGGAGATGCGCAACAGCGGCGGCGGTGGCAACTTCGAAGAGATGCGCGCAACCATGGAGAAGATGAACGCCGAGACCGACAAGAAGGCTCTCGCCGTTCTCACCGACGCCCAGCGAAAGCGAGCGAAGGAGATCTCAGTTCAACTCTCTGGGAACCGAGCGATCCTCAACCCCGAGATCCAGAAGGACCTCGGCATGACGCAAGAGCAGATAGACAAGGCCAAGAAACTCCAGGAGAACTTCCAGGCCGCGATGCAGGCGCTCATGCAGGACATGAGAGACGGCGCCCTTTCTCGCGAGGAGTTGCAGAGCAAGATGGAGGCGAACAACAAGGTCCTCGACACGGAACTTGGCAAAATCCTCACTCCTGCTCAGGCCGATAAACTGAAGGCGATGGGCGGCGCCCCGTTCAAAGCGGACCCGCCGCAGCCGCCTCCGACAGCCTAAAACTCGATTGCTGTTCCGGCCCCGAAGCGCTCGCTTTGGGGTCGTTTTTCTTTGCCGATTCGGGCCGGGCAAGAGGCCCCAATCTCAATCCACTCAACCCATGGACTGACTATAATTACTCCATGGCAATTCATGGTCAAAGCGAACCCATAGCCCCCGAAATGCAGGCGCTCAAGGAGCGGCTGAAGGCGACTTGGGAAGCAGGCGACTACGGACACTTCTCTCAATATCTCGAGCCCGGCGCGCTCGAGTTTTTCGAGCGGCTTCAGATACCGCCAGGCGTGAAGATGCTCGACCTCGCATGCGGCGCCGGCCAGCTGACGATTCCTGCCGCGAGAAGGGGAATCCACGTTATCGGCCTCGATCTCGCTCAGAATCTGGTCGACCGCGCAAATGAAAGGCTCCGAGCCGAGAACCTCGAAGGCGAGGTCATTCAGGGAGATGCTGAAGACCTGCCATTCGAAGACAACTCGTTCGACGTCGTCCTAACCCTCATCGGAGCGATGTTCGCCCCTCGCCCCCACCTCGTCGCAAAGGAGATGCTTCGCGTCTGCAGGCCGGGTGGACAGATCATCATGGGCAACTGGACTCCCACCGGCACGATCGGAGAGTTGTTCAAAGTCGTCGCCAAGCACGTGCCGCCACCCCCGATCTTCCCTGCGCCCGTCCTCTGGGGCACAAAGGAAGCCGTCGAGGAACGACTCGGACAAGGCCTGTCCGAATTGCGCATGACGGCTCGCATGTATCCGTTCCGCTTCCCGTTCGGGCCCTCCGACGTCGCGGACTGGTTCATCGCTTACTACGGTCCGACGCACCGCGCGTTCAACACGCTGGAAGGCGCCGCGCGAGACGCGTTTCGTCAGGACCTCATTGAGTTCTGGACGCGTGTGAACACGGGCAGCGAGAACGAGACGACGATGCAGGCCGAGTATCTCGAAGTCATCGGAACCGTAAGGGCGTAAGCCAAGTTCTCCGGGGTCTTAGGGGGCCGAGAACTTCGGCCCCACTCTATGGCTCCGAGAGGTCGGAGGCCAAGTCGAACGTAGATGAACTACGCGCCGGAGCCCACGGCGGCGCGCAGCCGTTGCCGGACTTCATCCGCTTGGACTTCGACGGTCGGCACGAGCGACCGAGCATCCAACTCGTCGAGGATCTTCTGCACGGCGACGAAGTCGTTCTGCAACAGCCGGAGCCGCGCCAACCAAACGAGCCACTGCGCCTCAAAGTCAAAACTCGAACGCGGTCCGAGTTTCAGGAGGCGATCCGTCTCGTGAATCGCCGCGGCGCGCTCGCTTGGATTCGACGTGATCTCTCCGACCAGTAGAAGGCTTTGGACGAGATCATGAGTCTCACTGGACCACCCATCCTTCTCCAGCCGCACGGTCTCACGTTCGGCGAACCGCTGCAGGATCGAAAGCGCTTCGTCATTCCTCCCCAGCCGGCATAGCAGGCGCGCCCGATCAAAGCCATACGAGTCGCTTCGAGATTCGCTCGGGATCTGCTCGTGGTGGCGCAAGGCCTCTACGTAGTTTCCGATCCCACAGTAAAACGTGTACTTCGCCGACGCCGACGTTGCAGGGCCGTTGATCCCGATCAACTCGTAGGCAGACTGAACGTCACCTCGCATGTATCTGCAGGCTGCGACGTTCACTCGAATCTCTTCCGGAACGTTTTCGATGCCGCCGATCAGTCTCACGCCTCGCTCGAAGAGACGCTCCATCGTTTCGTAATCCCGGAACGTGATGCCAAACCAGGCCGCCATCTCCAACTGCTTCATGGGAATGTTCGAAAAGGTTTCCGCAATCCACTTTCCAAGTTTGTATTCAACTTCCCGATCGCGGTCATCGCGAACATACATGTGAACAGCAGTGAGGGCTCGTTCGTATGTGTAGGCGCTCGGATCTCTTCTTAGACCATCCGAGAGCAGGCGGAAGCACTCTTCGCGACTTCGCGCGTTCGTCTCGGCAAGGCGCGTCGCAGCGTGCACGGTCCACCGCGGTACGGGCCAATCCTGAACAGCACGCAGCGTCCACTGAAGGCTTTCCTGCTTCCGAGTGGCGTGGTAAAGGGCCTCACCCAGTCTGTGGCACGCGATCGCCCGATACCTTTTGTCGCGAACCGCTCGATCAGAAATGAGGATCTTCCGCAACCTTCGCTCTGCATCCAACAGAATTTGCCTGTCATTTGCTAAAGCAATGCCGCCATAGACGTACGCCTCTGCGATCGCCAGTTGATCGTCGTTCTTTTGAAACCCCTCCAGTTCTCTCGCGGCCTCGACAGCCTTCTCCCAGTCGCTGCCAAAACTCCTTGCCAACTTCCGAAGTCTGTCGAAGTAGTCCGTTCCGAACGAGCGCTTTGCGGACGGCCTGCTCTCGATCACGCTGATGATTCGCCCCGCCACTTCCGGATCGCCGCTTTGGGCAATCTGCGATCGCGCCAAAGCGAGGAGTTCCGCGTCGGTCAGGCTGGCCAGGTTTCCATCGGCCGACATCGCGAGACGAGCAGCAGACGCTGCACTCGCCCTCTCTTGGAAGTTCGCCAAGGCGACTGCGAGTCGAGCGTATCGCTCCGCTGGGTTTTGAATTCGAGTTGCTTCGGCTACCTTCTCGAGTAGGGCCTCATCCGGTGGCGGGAGCGGCAAGCGGGGAAGAACCAAGAGCCCGCGCGCGCTCGGAACCGGCACAGCATCCATGAGTTTCGCGACGGGATCGTCCTTGATGTGCTGAACGGCCCCCCCCTCCAGCGCGTGCCCCTCGCCAATCACGCGAGCGGAGGATTGAATCGTCACTTCCACGCGAGACGCGTACACGGACACCACGGTCTCGCTCCCTCCGTTCGCCGTCACGCTGAAGCGAGTTCCGAGGGGCCTCGCTTCCACTCCGCTCGAAACGACCTGATAGCGCACGCGATCGCTGTGACCCGAGAACGCGAAATCGCCGACCTTCGGACGGAACACAATCCGGTCGCCGACTTTGTCCACTGTGAACACAGTCAATCCCGGGCCTGTCGGAGCTGCGATGCCACCCAGCCCGAAGCGGGCCGGGTTGATGCAGACGATCTCCTCGCCGAACGGCACGGACGCTCCGGGCGACAGGGCCGCGCCGTTCGCGAACACCGCCCCATCCGTGGACTCGAGGGTCACTCGGATTGGGCGCGGGATGAGAAACCACAAGGCGATCGCCGCGGCCGCCCCTGCGAGAACGAATCGCAGGAACCCGCTGGTGCGCGGCTTGGACCCGGCACGCGCCACCATCACGGACTGAATAGCGGTCTCGGGAAGTTCGGGCGGCGGGAATGCTTCGCGGAAAGCCCGGCCGACGGGTGCCAACTCGGCTTCGATCGCCGCTGCAACCTCCGAATCCTCAAGAGCGAGCGCTTCCAGTTCCGTCGCCTCTTGGTCCGAAAGAGATCCTCTCGCGTACTCGCGTATCCGTTCTCTCAGTTCATCGTTCATGGCCCTTGTGCCTCCGAAGCCACGGCCGACCTCAGTTGGACCAGCGATCGCCAGATCCAAGACTTAACTGTGCCGACCGGGACGCCTAGTGCGGCTGCGACCTCTTCGTCGGTCATCTGCAGGCCGACGCGCATCCACACTGCCATTCTTCGTTCGCTCGGGAGAGCCGCCAAAAGTCGCTCGGCTTCAAATCGGTTCATGACCTCTCCCGCGGGATCACTCGCGCTGGCGGGCTCCTCCTCACCGCTTCCGTCCTTCCCGATCTCCTCGATGCGGGAGTTCCTGTGGCGCCCGGAAACGTCACGGATTCTCTTAGCCACGTTCGCTGCTATCGTCATCATCCAGGCTCGCTCGGTGCAGTCGCCTCGAAATCTGGCCAGGCCGTTGTGTGCCCGGCGCAAAGTCTCGTTCAGCGCGTCTTCGGCATCCTCAGCGCTCCCCAGGTACCTGAACAGGAAGCCGTAGACTGCTTTCGCGTGGTCGCGAACCAGCCCCTCGAACCGCCTGTCCAAATCCCCCATCTCTCTGCAGCCCCAACCCGGGAGCCCTTCCCGTAAACCTGTGACCCACGCCGGCCTGTCTACGGTTGCGGTGGCAGTGGCTATTTTGGAGGGTTTCTCGCAGAGTGCATCCAGGAGCCCTTCCGCCTGGGTCACACCTTCTGACGGCGGGCTCTGGCCGGCTTCCCCGATCTGCCCGGCGGACCGCCGTTCTTTGAGTCTTTAGGGGGTTCAGTCGCCCGCGCCGCGCGGGCCGCGACGCTCGCGTGGCCGCGGACGAATGGAGCCGGCGACAGGATTCGAACCCGCGACCCGCTGTTTACAAAACAGCCGCTCTACCACTGAGCTACGCCGGCAATCGAGCCGGATTTTACTCTTTGGGCTCCGCTCACTCCCTCCGGCTTACTTGTAGGTGTAGTTTCCGTTGTGCGCGTCCTCTATGTACCGAGCAAGGAGCGCCACCGAGGCATCCACGTCATCGGAGTGCACGGTCTCGTTTACCGTATGCACGTATCGTGTGGGGATGGAAAGCGTGAACGACGGGATGCCGCCGTGCAGTCTCTGTATCCCCCCCGCATCGGTTCCTCCAGCAGGAAGGATCTCAATCTGATGCTTGATCTTGTGCTTCTCAGCGACTTGACGGAAGTGATCCACGACTTTCGGATGACAGATGAGTGAGGAATCCATGATCTTGATCGCAGTCCCCTGTCCGAGTTTCGTCACGTGATCTTGCTCGGGTATCCCTGGAATGTCGTTGGCGAGCGTGATGTCGATTGCGACCGCGATGTCAGGCTGAATGCTCCAGCCGGAAGTCGTCGCGCCCCTCAGTCCGATTTCTTCCTGCACCGTGGCGACCGCATAAACGTCAACGGAGTGCTTCTTCGCTGCCTTCACCGCTTCAATCATGCAATAGACGGCCACTCGGTCATCCATCGCTTTGCAAGTCAGCAGTTTGCCCATCTGCTGCAGTTGACGATTCATCGTCACCATGTCCCCGAGACGCACAGCCTTCTTCGCTTTGTCTCCATCCATGCCGATGTCCACAAAGTAGTTGTCCACCTGCGGGGGCTTGCTCATCTCTTCCGGCGTAAGCATATGCTTCGGTTTCGTGCTGAGCATCAGCACGCCGTTCATCGGCCCTTTGGCCGTGTGAACGAACACCCTCTGGCTCGACATCTGTCGCGGGTCCCAGCCCCCAAGCGGTTGAATTCGAAGAAATCCCTTGTCATCGATGTGCTTCACGATGAAGCCGATCTCGTCCATGTGGGCGGCGAGCATTAGTTTCTTCGGCTTTCCGGACTTGGGTGGAGCAGTGGCCTTCTTAAGGCAGATCATGTTGCCCATGGAATCCACCGAGATGTCGCAGTGGCCCTTCAGTTCCTTGCGGACGATCTCGCGAATCAGGTCTTCTTGGCCGGGCACTCCGTGGGCTTCGGTGAGGCGCTTCAGCAGGTCGACGTTCATTGAATGAGGTTTTACACCACTCGTCGAGTTAACGAGCGAAAACGGGACCAATGGGCAAAAAAAGAGGCCCGGCGAACCGGGCCAACGAGCCGTAGATCGGGTGCGCTGTTACGCTTTTCGTCTGCGACGTGCTGCCAACGCGGCGAGGCCTGTGCCGATCGCTAAGAGTGTCGCGGGTTCGGGGACTACGTCACCGACGACCTTGGCCGAGCCTAAGCCGCCGTCCGTTCCCTGGATGTGGATCATGCTGTAGATCTGCTCAGGAGATCCGGTCGCAGTCGTGAGGAAGTCGTTTTCGTCGAGGCCGCTGCCCGTCAGGTCGAGCAGGACGGTTTCGCCGGGCTTGAGGCGGAGCGCGCCGCCGTTGGCGTTCGAGGTGTGGAAGTCAACGTTCACATCGAACAGGTAGCCGGCATCGGCGAACGCGTCGTTACCGTAGGTGGGCACGCCGTCAATCTTTGGATCGAGCGGTGGTACGTGTGTCATGTTCCCAGGAACGGAAGTCAGGTTCAGATACAGTTTCGTGATGAACTGTCCCGCCGCGGAGCCAGCGTTGTGCGACAGCGCGAGGCGGACCGTGTCCGTTCCGATGTTGTCAATGGTCAGGGTGGCGAACGGTGGCGTGCCGCTCGGCGCCTGGCCGGTCAATGTCGTTGTGTAGTTGAAGATGACGGTTGCGTTCGCGCTTGCAATGGCTCCACCGAGAATGCCGGCTGCGGCCAGCGCACGCAAGGTTGATCTCTTCATGGATTTCGACCCCCGAGTAGTTGAGTTCATGTTGATTGTCTGAAGGCACAGCCCGTGCCATCTCTCCGCCGCCCCCTATTTTTCGGGAGCCACAAGTAATGACTTATTCTCCCTAACTAAGGTTCCCATCGATACGCTGGTGCCCCAATCCCGGTCGTTTTCAGGGTACCAACCCGGCACAATCACCGGGGTGGGACATACTGTCACCATGGCCGAGCGGCTATGGGCGCCCTGGAGATACACCTACATCAAAGCCGCTCGCGCGGGCGAGGCGGAGTGCATCTTCGTGGACCTGCCCGCGCAGACCGATGACCGCAAGAACCTCATCCTCCATCGAGGGGAGGGGGCGTTCGTGATGCTGAACGCCTACCCCTACACGAACGGCCACCTCATGGTCGCTCCGTATAGGCACACGACGGACTTCGATGAACTCTCCGACGGCGAGCACCTCGAGATCCAGCGCCTCCTCGCCGCGGCGATCGGCTGGCTCAAGGGGGCCTACCGGCCCGACGGCTTCAACATCGGCGTGAACTTGGGCCGCGTCGCTGGCGCGGGGATCGAGGATCACCTCCACTGGCACATCGTGCCGCGCTGGTCCGGAGACACGAACTTTATGCCCGTCATTGGCGAGGTGCGCGTCCTGCCGCAGAGCCTGGAAGAAAGTTACGACCTCCTGCGGCGAGAGGTCGAGCGGTGGCTTGAGTCGAGCGGGCAGCAACCTTAAAAATTCCGACTCGATTAAGCCGCCACATTCCTGCTCTCGTATTAATTCGACGGTGCAGGCAGTCCCGCCGATTGGCGGTCCTGCTTGCAGGCAATCAATCCATCGAAATACTACGGAAGCAGAATTGCGATCATCGCAATTCTCGCGGCCATTCTCTTCCCCGTGTTTGCGGCAGCCCGTGAAAAGGCCAAGCAGACCACCTGTCTGAACAACAGCAAGCAGTTGGCAACAGCGTTCCAGCTGTACCTTTCAGACCAGGACCAGAAATTCCCGATGGCCTGGATGATCGAATCCGGCACCAACCGGTGGCGAATCGGTCTCCCGAGAAACGTCGAGGACCTCGGCCCGACCCCGTACAACTGGCGGCCGAGCCAAACGGCTGCTCGACACGGCGAGAACCAGACCCACTGGGCCAACTCGATCTTCCCGTACGTCAACAGTTGGGGAATCTACGGATGCCCGAGCGGCCCTGAGCGAGACCGAATCGCCGAAGGCTGCCCCGGCACTGACTACCAGTCGCCGAACGTCCGACCTCAGAACAACAGCTACACCTTCAACGGTCACTTGCACACGTTCAACGACTCGGGCATCGTCGATCCCTCAAACCTCCCGGTCATTTGGGAAGGCCAAGGGAAGATCAAGATCGTCGGCTTCGCCATGGCGAACCCATTCCTGAGGTGCACCACCACGGCGGCCCCTTGCATCTACCGCTACCTCAGCAACCCGCAAGGCAGCATGTTCGGCACTCGCCCGACTAACGCCTGGCCCGCCGGGGAGCAGTGGGTCCACAACAAGGGCATGCACTTCGGCTTCGCCGATACGCACGCCAAGTGGCGCCGCATGGGAGCCCAGGTCACGACCGGCGGTCCTTGCTCTGGTCCTCACACCGACTGGCGCGTTGACCCCTTCACCAGTTACCTCGGTGACGGATACGCCCAGTGCTTCTGGTGGGACGGCTTCCACGCGTGGCTGTTCCGCCCGCCGTACGACTTCGCTGACTAACCGCAGCGAGCCGTCCGACGGCATGCCGATGCGGGGCAGGGCCTTCGGGCCCCTGCCCCGCCGGAATGAATTTCTCCAAAAAAGTTCGCACAAATCCTGAAATCCTCATTTATAATGATTCCTAGGTGTTTGGCGGGCTTTCCCCCTGTTGGGGCGGCCCCGAAGACGCCTGCACTACTAAGAATAGGACAGGAGGAGTGACCATGAGGCGAAAAGCCTTCACCCTTATCGAGCTGCTGGTAGTCATCGCGATCATCGCGATCCTGGCGGCCATTCTCTTCCCGGTCTTTGCGGCAGCCCGTGAAAAGGCCAAGCAGACCACGTGTCTGAACAACAGCAAGCAGTTGGCAACCGCCTTCCAGCTTTATCTGTCAGACCATGACCAGAAGTTCCCCATGGCCTGGATGATCGAATCCGGCACCGGCAGGTGGCGGATCGGCCTTCCGCGAAACGTCGAGGACCTCGGCCCGACCCCCTACAACTGGAGGCCGAGCCAGACGACCGCTCGACACGGCGAGAACCAGACCCACTGGGCGAACTCAATCTTCCCGTATGTGAACAGCTGGGGAATCTATCAGTGCCCGAGCGGCCCGGAGCGAGATCGTATCGCAGAAGGCTGCCCAGGCTCTGACTACCAGACGCCGAACGTCCGACCGCAGAACGACAGCTACACCTTCAACGGTCTGCTGCACACGTTCAACGACTCGGGCATCGTCGATCCTTCCAACCTCCCGGTCATCTGGGAAGGCCACGGAAAGATCAAGATCGTCGGCTTCGCAATGGCGAACCCGTTCCTG
>QEUM01000004.1 GCA_003577165.1 Armatimonadota bacterium
GCGCTGCACCACCACGGCCAACCCGTGTATCTACCGCTACCTCAGCAGCAACCCGGCTGGCGGCATGTTCGGCACTCTGCCGACGAACGCCTGGCCCGCAGGAGAGGACTGGGTCCACAACAAGGGCATGCACGTCGGCTTCTCCGACACGCACGCCAAGTGGCGCCGAATGGGCGCGCAGATCACCACGGGTGGTCCCTGCTCCGGTCCTCACACGGACTGGCGCGTGGACTTCTTCACGTCCTACCTCGGCACGGGCTACAGCCAGTGCTACTGGTACGACGGGTTCCATGCGTGGCTGTTCCGCCCGCCGTATGACTTCGCCGACTAATCTCGGCTAAGCCTCAACGGCTTGGGGTTGGGCAATAAGGGCCGGGGCATTTGCCTCGGCCCGGTACTTTGTTAGGTACCATTCAAGCGCTTTCACGACAGGAAGGTGCCTTCGAATGACGGATTCGAACCTCTCAACGCGCTATGACCCCAAACAGGTCGAGACGACCTGGTACCAAAAGTGGGAATCCTCGGGCCTCTTTCGTCCTGAATATGGACGTAGAGACTCGGACCGCCCACGATACTGCATTGCGATCCCCCCACCCAACGTCACGGGCAGCCTCCACATGGGCCACGCCCTCTGCTATTCCATCCAGGATGTCCTCGGACGCTGGAAACGAATGCAGGGCTTTGAAGTCCTGATTCTGCCGGGAACCGACCACGCAGGAATCGCAACGCAAAAGGTCGTCGAATCTCAGTTGCGCAGCGAAGGCAAGTCTCGCCATGAACTTGGAAGGGACGCCTTCGTCGAACGCGTGTGGCGTTGGAAGGAAGAATCCGGCGGGATCATCCTGCGCCAATTCAAGAGGCTGGGCTTCGCGTTCGATTGGACGCGCGAGCGGTTCACCATGGACCCCGACTACCACGACGCGGTGCTCCGCGTATTCGTGGACTGGTTCGAGCGCGGCCTGATCTACCGAGGCAAGCGAATCGTCAACTGGGACCCCGGACTGAGGACGAGCGTCAGCGACATCGAAGTCTCCGATGAGATTCGCAACGGCAAACTCTATCACTTTCGCTATCCGTTCGCAGATGGCGACGGTTACGTAGTCATCGCGACGACGAGACCGGAGACGATGCTCGCTGACGTGGCCGTGGCGGTTCACCCTTCGGACGAGCGCTACGCGCATCTCATTGGCAGGAAGATTCGCCTGCCTCTCGTCGGCCGCATCATTCCACTCGTTGCCGACACCTATCCCGATCCCGAGTTCGGAACGGGCGCGGTGAAGGTGACGCCTGCCCACGATCCGAATGATTACGAGATCGGCGTTCGACTCGGACTCGACTTCAACGACCCCGAGCAAGTGCCTGTCTGCATTGACGAAGACGCGAAGGTCATCGCGTCGCGGACCTCGAAGAAGCCGGACTGGTCGACCGAATCGAGGACTACGCAATCCCGCTCAAAGTCAGTGACCGAAGCGGCCAAGTCATCGAGCCGCTCCTCTCAGAACAGTGGTTCTGCTCGATGAAGCCCCTTGCGGAGGCCGCGATCCGCGCCGTCGAGGACGGCCGTATCCGCTTCACGCCGGATCGTTACAAGGATGTCTATCTTCGCTGGATGGAGAACATCCGCGACTGGTGCCTCTCGCGGCAACTCTGGTGGGGACACAGAATTCCCGTGTATTACACCGACTCCGGCGAGCCGATCGCTGCGCTCTCGAAGGAAGAATGCGACACTCGGATGGCCCGAGAAGACCGACGACCTGAACCGCTTTTACCCAACGGACGTGCTGGTCACCGCGCGCGACATCATCTACCTGTGGGTGGCGCGAATGATCATGGACGGCCTGGACCAGGCACACGACATCCCGTTCAGAGATGTCTATGTCTACGCGACGGTGCTCACCGATGACGGAAAGCGCATGAGCAAGTCGCTTGGCACCGGTGTCGACCCTTTGGAATACATTGACCGATTCGGCGCAGACGCCATGAGGTTCAGCCTGCTCGTGCAAACGGGTTACAACCAGGAGATCCGCTTCGGCGAGAAGCGCATCGAAGAGGCGCGCAACTTCTGCAACAAGATCTGGAACGCCAGCCGCTTTGCGCTGATGAACCTCGACGGCTACTCGCCCGAGTCCTCAACGTTACTCGAAGACGCTTCGAAACTCCTCGTTGAGGATCGCTGGATTCTCAGCCGTTTGGCGAGCTGCGCGAATTCTGTCCAAAGCGCACTCGAAACCTACAACATGATGGATGCGTGCAAAGCGCTGCACGAGTTCTTCTGGAGCGAGTTTTGCGACTGGTACATCGAGGCCAGCAAGGATCGCCTTCGCAACCCGGACCTGCGCGAGGTTCCGCAAGCCGTGATCGTACGATGCCTCGATCAATTCTGTCGCCTCATGCATCCCTTCATGCCCCACATCACCGAGGAAGTGTGGCAGGATGGGCGGACGTGAGCGCAGCGACGCTGGATGCTGACGCAGAAGAAGAGATGCAGTCCAGGATCGAACTCGTGCGAGCCGCAAGAAGCCTGAGACAGGAACTCGGCGTCGCTCCACTGAAGAAGTTGGACGTGCTGTACGTGGAAGGGGGGGTCGCAGATGATTACCTCCTCCGGACGCAGGCATGGTTCAACGAGATTCGCGAAGGAGCGCCCGCAGCGCTCCACATCAGTTCGTCCGTCGGCGGTGTGGACTTGCACCTGCCGGTCGAGGGGCTCATCGATCCCGCCAAGGAAATCGAGCGACTCTCACGCGACCTTCAGAAGCGCGAGGCGGAGCTCCTCGGCCTCCGAAACCGGCTCGACAACCCGGAGTTCGTGGCGCGCGCGAAGCCCGAGGTCGTCGAAAGGGACCGCGAGGCCGCCGAAGCCCTCGAGCGCGAGACAGATAGAATCCGGCGCAGGCTCGAAGAGTTCTCGAAGCAGGTTTAGGAGGGCTCCTCCTCCGTCGGGAAACCGCGGAGCATCCACTCCGTCCAGCCTCCCGCCATGCTGACCGCATCCGCAAAGCCCATCTCGAGAAGCGTCTTCGCCGCCAGGAGGCTTCGGTGCCCTCCTCCGCAGTAACACAGCACCTTCTGGCTGCGATCCTGAAGCCGCTCGTCCCGTTTGTAGTGCTCGAGATCGGCCTTCACTTCGAGAAAGCCGCGCGGAACGTTGATCGCGCCGGGCAGATGGCCCTCGGCGAATTCGTCCGGCTCCCGGACATCGAGAAGCAGCCATCCCTCGCCCTGCACGAGGTCGTACACCTGCTCCGGGTCCACTTCCCGCACGACCCGCCTCGCTTCATTCGTGAAGTCTTCGAGCGATCTTCCCATCTTGGTCTTAGAGTATTGCCGCATCGTCCTCCGGAACGGCCGGCCGCGGCTCCCCGCTCAGCAGAAACGGAATTGCGCCCAGTCCCGCAGCGACCGCCGAAGGGATCGGCGCGAACTCCAACGCGGCGCCCGGAGCGTTTCCTACAACTTCGTTCACGCTCCTCATCCACACCACTCCGAAGTGCGTGACGCCCTCCGCGAGCGCAGAGGCCGGCTCGGAGAACGCGAACGCCGCAACCGAGAGCACCTCGCCAATGTATATCACCGGCACGGCGAACGCCGTCAGGCCGTTGGCGAGCGGAGACACGACTGAAACCATGCCGAAATGTGTGGCGACGACCGGAGCGGTAAACATGTGCGCGATCAGCGTAGTGCCGAGAACTCCGATTCCGGCCGTCAGCCCCCAACGCGCCACGCTCGATCGGAGACCCGAGGTTCGCTTCTTCGCCCAATGAAAGAGCCGCGGCGAGAAAAGCACCAAGCCGGTTACGGCCATGAAACTGAGTTGGAATCCGGCATCGAACGCAGACCCGGGTTCGCATAGCAGGTACACGATGCCCGCAAGAGCAATCGAGGACAAACCGTCCGGCGTGCGGAGCGCCAGAGTCGAGACCAGATACGCCGCTGCCATCAGCGATGCCCGAACGATAGACGGCTTGTAGCCGACCGCCATGCAGTACGCGGCTAACACGAAGAGAACAAGGGTCACCTGAATGGACCGAGGGATCGGCAGGCGGGTGAGAACCAGGAACAGGCCCGCCGCCAACACCATCACGTTGTAGCCGCTCGCCGCGAGGAGGTGAAGAGTCCCGGCCCGACGCATCGCTTCGATCAACCCCTCATCGACCAGTGCCTGCCTGCCGCCCCATATGCCGACTCAGCCGATCCCAGGTCGCGTACCTCCACGCGGCTGCCATCCCGCCCATCGAGTGATTCGCCTCGACCACCTCGAAACTCCCGGACCAAACCACGCTCATCTTCTCATTGACGCCGTGGGTTAGCCAATATCGGTCGAAGGGGTCCCCATCCTTCGACCGTGAGGGCAGGATCCCCTGCAGTTCGCCGCGGACCCGCACGTAATCGCCCAGCGCAACGTGCCGGTCCCACGGGATATAAACCAGCACCTTGTATTTCCCGGAGTCCACGACGATGCGCTGAGCCCTCTGCCCCATCGTCGGTGATCCGATTACTCTTCCCTCGATGACGCGGTCCGGCGCCGTTATCGGATAGGGAAGTTCTCCTCCCCACATCGCCCGCCAAAACCCAAGCAGCAGTAGGGCGGCGTTCAGAAAAGGCCATCGCCTGCCTGTCCATATTCCCAAAAGAGAAATGGTCCAATACCACGGTGAGAATCTGGAGAGCGCCGCTCCCAGAAATGTTGGAAAACAGGCGACGAGTGGTCTAAGCAAGAAGTGCCGATAGCGCTCCTCGAATCTCTGCACGCACCGTCCCTCTATTCGTCTAAGTTCTCTCGAATGCTCCGCATTTTCGTGAAAACGGAATCCAGCACCCTTTTTAACTCTTCGTGCTCTACATTCACCGAGACAGGTTTGCACGCGACTTCCCGCTTCCTCTCCTTCTGCGCAGCAGACGAATCAGAAGGCTCCTTTCGCGAGCGAGCGTTCACGATGCGAAGGGATGTGAAAAGCTCTTCACCCGCTGCTTCATTGAGCCTCTGCAGGATCGCATCCGCACGCAACCGAATCTCCTGCGCCCACACGCTCGACAACGTTGAAATGCACAGCTCTCCTCTTTCAAATCTTTCCGGAGCAGTCCTCGCGCCGATGACTTCACCCACAATCTCCTTCCACCGCTTCATCACCGAGATCGCCCTCGCCGTTCGAATGAGTTCAGAACGACCAACAGCCACGCCAAGCAAGTTCGCAAGCAGATCCGGTTCTGTGCGCTTCACGTCTCTATCACCCGTCCTGCATCGATCTTATATCGTGCTGGCGGCTCGGAGAAGTCGGACTCCACCGCGTGGTAGTCCGTACAAGTAATCACGACTTGCCCATACTGCGCAGCCCCTTCCAACACTTGGTGCCTGCGGCTTGAGTCCAGATCGCTCAAGATGTCATCCAAGAGGACCAGCGGGATCACCCCGACGTCGCGAATCCAGTGCTTGACCTGCGCCAACTTTACAGCCAGCACCGCAGTCCGCTGTTGGCCCTGGCTGCCAAACTTCGCAGCAGATCTGCCCGACAACTCGAGAACTAAGTCGTCGCGATGCGGTCCGATGGATGTTGCGCCCAGTATAAGATCTCGATGAAAACTTATGCGAAACGCGTCCAGGAAGTCCTTCTCCTCCACGCAATCATCGCCCGGTCGGTACCGAATCTGCAGGTCCTCTGCGCCCCCGCTCAGCCGCGCGTGCTCCTCTGCCGCGAAGGGCGAAAGCGACATCACGTACTCGGTCCGAAGCCTTCGGACGCGCGCGGCCGAGGGAGCCATCCGTAGGTTCCAAGCCTCCAAGTCCTGACGCCCGCTCCCTCCCTCTTTGAGGGCTTTGAGCACAGCGTTCCGCTGCTTGAGCAATCGCCGATACTCGAGAATCGCCGCAAGATAGCCAGCGTTAATCTGACTGAGATCGTTGTCTAAAAATCTCCGCCTGTCGTTCGGCTCGCCCGTCACAAGGACCATGTCGAGAGTGGAAAAACAAACGCTCGGGAGACGTCCGATGAGATCCTGAACTCGCGGCAGGTTTGTCGCCCCTACTCGAGCGGTGCGCCTTCCGCGTGTGGGCAAGATTAGGCCGATTTCCTGTCCAGAATCCGCAAACACTGCCGACACCTCAGCCGCATCAGCGCCGTACTGGACCAACTCGTTGGACGCTGCCCCACGAAAAGATCGAGTGGAAGCCAGCAGATAAATCGCTTCGAGCAGATTCGACTTGCCCTGTCCGTTAGCTCCCCAGATCAGATTTAGCTTCGGTGAGAGTTCAACTCTTGCCTCCCCATAGTTCCGAAATCGCTTTAGCGCGATCGTGGCGAGAGCGGGTTTCGACACTACGCTATGCACGGGATGCCTTCAAACAAGAGAATGTCTTAGAGTTATTGTTCTTATTAGGTGATTCGCGATTGGTGGAAAACTGGGGCTGCCGAGCACAGATTTCCCGCGTACCCTCTATGGATAAGCTGTTGAATGCGAATGGGAATCCGAGGGACAAAGGACGCAGATGTTCGACACCCCGGAGTCCTGCGATATCTGCCAACACGTTGCCCAGTCGGTTTTCCATAGACTTATAACAGACCGTGTCGTCTTGCGTACTTCATGACGACCGCCTCCATGAGGTACACGGGGTGCACGCCGGCATAGGTGGGAATGGAGTAACGGTTGGCGACAGGCTGCCAGACATCCCTCGTGAGGCGGGCCTGAACGTTCGACGGAAGTTCCGGGTACCGGTCGCAGAGGGTCTTGATCGCTAGGTACTCCTCGGCGGTCATGCCCCGGAGGTCGCCGACGAGTCCCTCAAGAGGGTGCTCGAAGTCCGACAAGCCCGATGACAGAGGTACGGCGTCCACGTTCCGCCTTTCGTGCACCACGATGGTGTTGGCAGCGATGTCCCCTAGCCTTTGCGCCCTGGGCGACAGGAAGAGCAGGATGATGTCGATCGCCATGAGCACGGGAAGCAGCAGGTCACCGAGGCGAAGCACGCTTCGAACGGCCGCTGCGCCGAGCGTTACCGGCGACCCATCCGCCATTCGGACTCGGATTCCCATCAGCTTCTTGCCCACCGTCTGCCCGTTCCAAACCGATTCGAGGAGGATCGAGTAGCCGGCAATGACGAACAGCACTACGAGGAGAAAAATCAGCATGGCCATGCCGGCCGAGGCAGGCATGATGGCGGTGGACAGGAACGCGCCAGACATCAGGAGGATGACCATCACGACCGCGTCGATGAATGCGGCGAAAATTCGTGACCCAATTCCGGCCAGCCGGAACTCTACGGCCACCTTCTCCGGCGTGACGATGGAGTACTCTGACGGCACCGCAGCGAGCGTACCTGACGGGATTTCGCCATGGTTTTGCGACCGACGTTCTTCCTTCTTGCCGCAGTCGGGCCCCTCATGGCCTTGGGTGGTTACGCGTCTCCCGTGCTTTTGCAGTTCGTTTGGCCTTGGCAGATTCTGATCATCGCCCTGGCGATCGCCAGTTATGCCATGGCCGGCAAGGCGGAGAACCTTGTCGTCGAAAGGAAATTCGATCGCGTTCTTAGCGTTCGTGAGAGAAACCTGGTTCGTGTCGTTCTCACGAACGACGGAGACGACGAGATCGCATTCACATTCCGAGATGAAGTCCCGCCGGAATTCGATGCCGAGGAGAACGAGTTCGAAGTTCGCTTGTTGCCGGGTGAACGGCGTGAGTACCGTTATCACGTCACGCCTGTGAGGAGAGGGGACTTCTTCTTCCTGGACTCGTTTGTGCGGATCAATGGTCCTCTGCATCTCGCGGCTCGAGTGGTGCGGATGGACACAAAGGAGATCGTTCGTGTGTATCCAAACGTTCTCGCGCTGAGAAAGTTCGACCTTCTGAAGCAGCGCGGCCACCTTCGCCAAATTGGAATCCGTCGCTCACGACTCAAAGGAGTGGGCACGGACTTTGAGAGTTTGCGCGAATATGTCAGCGGTGACGACATCCGGAAGGTGGAGTGGAAGGCGACGGCGCGCCGCCACAGGTTGATGGTCAAAGAGTATGAGGCAGAGCGCAATCAATCCATTGTGATCGTTCTGGACTACGGCCGGTTGATGATGGCCGAGGTCGAAGGCGTCGTCAAACTGGACCTCGTGCTGGATGCAGCGCTGATGCTCGGAAATGCCGCAGCCAACGCGAACGATATGTTGGGACTGCTCGTCCACGCAGATCGCCTGGAGAAGTGGCTCCCGCCCGCCCGCGGCCGAGCGCAAGTGGGGCGCGTCATCGAAGCGCTTCATGCTCTGCAAGCTGTCGAGGAGGAGCCCGACCTGCGAGGCGCAATGGACTACTTAGGCTCACGTTGGAAGCGACGCAGCCTCGTCGTGGTCTTTACCGAAATCGAAAGCGTAGACACAGCCAAGGATTTGCTGGCAACCTTGTCGCCGTTGGCACGCCGGCACCTCTGCCTCGTCGTTACCGTCGCGGACCCAAAGCATCGCTCGATGCTCAACCCGGCGGGAGAGACTCTTTACGACGAATTCATCCGCGCCTCCGCCCGCCTCTACCAGGAAGAGCGTGACGAGGCCAAGCGCCTCCTGAATGCGGGGGGGGTGAAGACGTTAGACTCCGAACCCCAAGACCTGGCCGCCGACCTCGTCAACTTTTACATGGACGTCAAGGCAACCGCTGCGCTCTAAGGGCCTCGGCGTCGTGGCTGAGGCGCGGTGGGACCGGGCAAGTTTTTGTCGGCCCAAAATTTCAGCACGCCCACGGCGGCGAGTGTGAGCACGGTCATCCCGATCGCAACTCCCGCAGTCTTCCAGCCTGGGTTCGATGAGGAGGTTACGTCACGATTCGCTTCCGCTAGCGCCTGTCCCGCATCAACGGGGCGCTCGGGATCCGCATCGCCCAGCGCGGACGCAGCGTCCGCATCGCTGACCAGGGGAGGCGACTCCGCGCGCTCGATCTTGACCTCGCCAACCTCCTGCATCGGAGACCCAACAGACATCTGGGCCTCCACTTCGGATTCCGAAAGCTTCGGGTCGGTAGATTTCTCCGGCGCGCGAATGATTGCCGCGCTGGCGCCCGCAGCGAGTGTCAAAACTGCGATGAAGTGCGTAACTCTGTAACTCATCTTGATTCCTCCCCTAATACTCATTTGAGCCGTGGAAGAAGCCCCTGTCCTGCCATGTTTGGCGAAGAATCGCTGGAGTTCGAGGAAGAACAAGGTCGATTAGCGGCTTCTTCGTAATCTTCCGCTCACGAATTCTGTTGTCGTAGTTCATCTCCATCGGAAGGCTATAGATGACCATCGCCTCATCCTTGCTGATGATCGAGCCGTTAAATCGCACACCCGTCCCGCCGGTGCCAAGCCGCCCCCCACCGAGGTAGTTGGTGTAAAGGATCGCATCGATGTCATCCACGCTCTCCGAGATGCTGTTGATGTACGAGTCGCTGTAAACGCTCTGATATCTCTTCCGCCCTGTGGAGTCGACTTCTACCGCGTTGAACGGTGGAATCCAATTGCCCGACTCATCGTAGCGTCCCTTTGTAAACGGCGGCGTCATGTAGTACAAAGGGTAAGGGAACTTGAACTTGCTGACGTCCCCGATCATCACGCTGCCGCGAGCGGCAAGGGCGAGCATGTCCTTAGAGCTGTTCGTGTCGTCGATCGCCTGCTGGACCGTTCCTTCAAAGTTAGGCGGATTTTTGTACCGAATGCTTCCCACGACGTGAACATTGCGCCCGGTGTAGATCGTGCCTTGCCCTTGGACGTACCCTTTGATCACGCAGTCTTGCGTAAACGTGACCGGTCCATGGATAAGGATCGGCTTCGACGAACTGCCAATCAAGACCCCGCTGCCAGAAACGACGCCGTTGGTGTCGAGCCGCACGTAGGAGTTCGTCGAGCTGTTCCAGACCTTTACGTACGCGCCTTGGCCGTAATCCGGGTTAACTTGGCCGTTGTCGAAAGTTTGACGGTCATCAATGTACGACGTACTCAGTGCGGTGTATCGCGTGAGGTCGCTGAGATCCGGCATTACGATTTCCGAGGTCGGCGTTGAATCCAGCAGGGTGCCGTCATACTTCCGGTATCCCCGAGCGTCCCCGATAATCGCGCCGGAGAGCCGGTTGTTGACGACCCCTCCCTCGTAGTCGTACAAAAAGTCCCGCCACTTCTCATACTCTTCCGATCCTTTTGCGCCATGCATGGACTCGTTGTATGCCATCCGCTTTCGCGTGTGGTACTGGGCGTTGTAAACCGAGTTCGTGTACTGATTTGGAGTGATATTTACGTAGCCCGCCGCGGGTGGGCTTAGTTTGTCGTTCATGCTCGCGAAAACTGACCCGTTGATCGTCGGCGTCCCTCCGCTAAAGTCGAAGTTTCCGTTCGCTCGCATATCTCCGTTGACGATGAGATCCAGAGGCCCAAAGCCAGTCATCCAACCATAGTTGTTGACGAAGTAGGTGTAGTCGAACACCTGACTTCTCGTCAAAGTGAACTGGCTTGCGACATCCACGATTTTGCGAGCCTCGTCAAAATCAAGGTGTCCGTCCTCGTCGCGATCGGTCCACGCAACGGCCCGTACGATGACCCGCCGGTTGTAGCTGTCAATCTCTTCGTAACCAATGACACCGACGGAATAGGCGTCGAAGTCGTTGACTCTGCCTCCTCGGCTTGCGCGAGGCGAGGAAGGGGAAGCTCCGTACAGGTCGGCGTCCAGCGTGTTGAAAAGTTGTTCGACCTTGAACGTCTTCCACATCGCGAGGAGTGCGTCCTGGATGCCCGCTTCACACGCATTTGCGAGGCGAATATCCAGTTCCTTACTTCTCGCGATTCGGATGGTCTGTGTGGCGCTGCTAACAAAAGCAGTCGTGCCGATTGCGATCAAGGAGAGGATTCCGAAGATCGAAATCAGTGCTATCCCGCGCTCGCGTTTGGATCTTCGAGTGTGCGTTCTCATGGTTCCTCCGCGTGAATCTGTTTACAGTTGAATGCTGGGTGTGTTCCGAAGCAAAATTGTCTCGCGCACGCGGCCGTATGCTGTCTCGCCCTCCGCGCGGATCATCTTCTGAGTGACGAGGTGGACTGTCACTTGCCGGACAATCGCGCCACCATCCGAAGTGAAGGGCCGGTAAAGAGGACCCTCCGCTCCGCCGTGGCGATCCGTGAAGATGACATCGTCCAAAAGGACGGTTTGGCGCTCTCCGTCGAGCGAAATCAATTGCCCGTTAGCATCCACGTACATGCGCCGGACGACGCCGTCCCATTCTGGCGGCAGCTTGTACCTACCATCCAAGTCTCGCTCGGGCAGCCTATAGGTGATTCCGCGACCATCGATGTCGACGGTAACGGACATCGCCTCGCGCAGACGGTCGCGAATGTACTGGAGCGCTTGAGTGGAGGCTAACTCCACTTGAATGCGCGCTTCCCCTATGTACCAGGCCTGCATTGTTGAGACAAGGGCGATGACTCCGGATAAGAGCACGAGAGCCGTCAACGAAAGCCCGATTAACATCTCAAGCGTCGTTACGCCACGGCATCTCAGCAAAATGCGTCTTCCAGTTTTCAAATCAAAACTCCCCTAAGTAATTGGTGAGCTGCACAGAACGCTCGCCGTTCCGTTCCGTCCACTCGACGCGAACCGTGATTGAGCGCAAGTCGTTGCGCACCTGCTGAATGCGCAGCCGACCCTTTCCGGATGGCAGAACTTGCCAAGGTGCGCCGAACTCTGTGCTGTCGACGTTGTCGAAGCGCAGAAAACCGGATCCGTCGGGGACAGTCGAGTCTAAGAGGCCTGCGTTAGCGAGGGCTGTGGCGTTGAGATTGGCGTAGCCGAGGCCCTTCACTGCCTCCATTTGCTTCTGCGCGATCTCGGTGGCCTTGTTGAGCAAATCCGCGCGAGCGCGGCTGCTGTTCGCGACCGGCAAGGTGGACCCGATGATCAAGCCGCAGATCGCGATGAGAAACACCGCAAAAAGCGTCTCGGCAAGTGAATACGCGCGAACGTGACGTGTGTATGCGCCTTCCATGTGTGCACCTCAGAAGGAAGCAAATAGGGGAGCGGCGGTCTAAAGCCGCCGCTCCCCAAGTTGTCGTCGTTAGCTGATTACAGCTGGTGGCCGGCGATCGTACAAGTCGGGTTGGTGCCGACGTTGGCGACCGTGTAGGTACCGCCGCTCGGGCATTCCGGCTGGGACTTGATGTAGTCCGGGACGATGTCCGCCCAGGCAACTGCGTCGCCATCGGCAGCCTTGTTGTCCATAGCCCACTGCTCTTTCGCTGCGTCGATCTGGCGCAGGTTGCTGATGCAGCTCTTGGTTCGAGAAGTCTCACGTGCCTTGATGAAGTTAGGCACGGCGATCGCCAGCAAGATGCCGATGATCAGGACGACGATCATGATTTCCACGAGGGTGAAACCCTTCGTGCGACGATTCTTCAGAAATCGAGTCATGCTCTGTGTGGATCCTCCGCTGTTCTGATTGTTGGCACGGGTGTAACCCCCGCTCAGGGCAAACGTTCCATTTCGTGAGGTTTCTGCCACCCGGTAATCCTGCGGGTTATCCCAACCCCGAATTGGCGTCGAGGAGCACACTTTCAGTCGTTCAGGCCCTCCCGTCCAGCGTCATTTGGTCGAGAAGCGCGCACAAATTGGAGACAAGAAAAGCCAAACAACCCAAAAAAGGTCGATACAGCGCATTAAGCCAGTACTTAGTTACTGTATGTGGAAGACTCCTCGCGATGGTCTCGTAAATCCAGGAAAACAGCGAAAACAGAAGAAAAACGCAGATTTCGGCGGTGTTTCGCCCATCATCTTGAGTTCGCAGACCTCGTTGCTGTGAGGGGCCCTTTGGCATACTCGCTCACGTTGCGTCGCCTTGTGCGGCGTGGCGGGTAGGGAGGGCTGTAACAGATCGTGGAGCTGGTTTGGAGTGGAGCAGCGCCGGCATCGGTCACCGATCGCGACTTGGTCTCGCCTGCGAGGGGCCGATTCGCCGTTCTGCCGTCCAACGTGGAGGCGACCCAACTTGCGGAGCGGGTCCTGGGGGGCGAGTGTCGGTTTGCCCTGATCGTCGGACCCGGAGGGACCGGGAAGACGCACCTGTTGGAGGCGGTCGCCGCGCGGGCGAGGGTAGCAGTGGTGAGGGCGGGCGACCTCTCGCACGCCAAGCAGTCTGCATCCGACGGCCTCCTGGTCCTCGACGACGTCGAGGCGATCTCAGGCCAATCCAAGCTCGCGATCCAAGCGAGGATCTTGCTGGAGCGCCGAGTTCGCGCCAAGAGGCCGGTCATCGCCGCCGCAGCGACGGGCGGCATCCCTGCCACGAAGTTGGTTCCCTTCTCCCGTGTGTGGAGATTGGCGAGCATCGAGCCGCCATCGGGTGATGAGCGGGTGGTTCTCCTAAATGAAATGTGCGCGAACTTGGGCATCGCCCTGCCCCCTGGGGCGGCGCGGCTGACCTCGCGCACGGTTACCGGCGACGGCCGGACATTGCGCGGTGCCCTGACGAGGCTTCGGGTCGCAGCAAGAGAGGAACTCGCGTCCGCGAGCCTCGTCAACATCGCCGGGTGGCTTTTCCCCTACGCGCAGGCGTCGGGCAGCTACGATCTGCGCGACATCGTATTCGACGCTGTCTGTCGGGCCGGTGGATCCGGTCCACGACGGCTCACCTGCAGCGAGTTGCAGTCGCTCGCCGCCTACCTCCTCCGCGTCCACGCAGAACTTCCGGAGGGCGCGATCGCCGAGTACTTCGGCGCATGCGGTGGTGAGGTCTTCCGGTGCGTCGAGAGGGTCAGAAAGCGGCTCGCCGTAGGAGAGAGGGCGATGACGGCAGCAGCCCGACGGGCGATGGCCTTCATCCAAGAGAGACTTTGTGACCGGTAGGTCGACCTGGCTCTTCGACTCCTGCGAGGGACAACAGGAAAACCCGGCAGATTTGTCATCGTCAAATCCGTCGTCTGCGGACAAAACTCATGCGGGCGAATCTGCGGCATCCATGAAGAGGGTCAGAGACCTCCCACTCTGGCCGGTGTGGCTGAACCCAGAACATCGAGTCGAAACAGCGCTCGTACTGATGAGGGGACACAAGATTCCCGCTCTCGGAGTCGTCGACGGCGGTACCTACGTCGGCGTGCTGTTCCTGGAGGACTTGGTCGGCCAGCCGCCGGAACGCGCTGCAGAGATGATGGTGGCGGCCGATTGCCTCGCCCTCCCCGTCGTGGCCGACGGCAAGTTCCTGGGCATCGTCTCGGCCCGCGACCTCCTACAGGAGATGGGTCGAAATTACGATCCGATGACCTCTCTTCCCTGGAGTGACAGCCTGCGCGAATGGGGCGCGGCGCGCCTGTCGGAGGGCCGAGAAATCACGGTCCTTTTCTTCGACATCGACTCGTTCGGCAACTTCAACAAGAGATACGGGCACCTCATCGGTGATCAGGTGCTGCGCCTTGTCGCGGACGTCTTCCGCGAAGCCGTGGACGCAGAGAGAGATCACCTCTGCCGCTACGGCGGTGACGAATTCGCGATCGGAACCCTCAGGCCCTATGAGGAAGCCCTTCCCTTCGCCGCGCGCGTCGCGCGCCTGGCGTCGGAGGTCCGACTCGAAGGAATCCCGGCCCCCGTCACCGTGTCTTACGGTCTCTCAGGCGGTCGCAGACGCGGCGAGCGAACCGGCACGCACGGCCCCGCCACCCTCGACGATCTCATCAACATGGCGAGCAAAGAGTGCATGGCGGCCAAGGGCATCGAAGCCACCCTCCCACTCTTCGACTCGAAAGACGAAGACGAGATGGACAACGGCACGACGACTGCACAGCCCGCCCAGGGACCCGAAGTCCTCGCCGTGACGCTGAAAGAAGAAAAAGAGGGCTACGCGGCCGTGGTCGTGATCCGGTCCGACAGCCAAGTCGTTACCGGCGTCGCCGTGGGCGCCTCGGATCGCCACCAGGCAGGCGCTCTCGCAGCCCTCGACGCGGTCCAGCGGCTTCGCCGCGGCTCCGCCCTTCACATTGAGAAGGTGATGTCTACGGCGGGTCCGGACGGGGCGGAGATACTCTCCATCGCAGGATCGAAAGACGGCGCTCCCATCATCGTGACGAAGGTGTGCACGGGAGATCCGGCTCGGTTCTCGGCCGAAGCGGTCCTCGAGGCCTTTGGCGAAAATCTCTCTTAGGCTGCGCTTCATAGGCCCCGCAGGGTCGTAGAATAGGACGGCCCATGAATTCATCGAACGAGTCCGCTCGGATTCTCGACGAGATTCTCGCGATGGTGAAGGACGACAACCCTCGCCTTCGCAATTACCTTTTCGCGCTCCAAAAATCCCTCGAGAGCGACGAGCGCCGAGCCCAGGAGATGGCGCAGACGCTCGCCGAATACGAAGACGCGTATCAGAAACTCACCGCGCCAGCGAACCGAACCGGCGTGTTCCTCGACTGGATCGAAGCGAAGGAGATCGCTCTCGTGGCCGTCGGCGACTCCGAATTCGTCGTCTCGGTGGATCCGAAGATCGATGCCAAGGACCTGAAGTGCGGCAGCCGCGTCAAAGTCAACGACGCGTACGCCGTGATCGGCACCATGCCGCCCCATCCAGGCGGACAAGTGATGAAAGTGGCCGAAGTTCTCGGCAAAGATCGCCTGAAAGTGAGCCAGGATCCTCAGGGCGCAGTGGGCCGAGTTGTGAAGCGCGCCGACTCGCTCGCGAAGGCAGGAATTCAGGTGGGCGATGAGGTGCGGATCGAACCGAACTTCAAGGTAGCGGTCGAACACTATCCGCAGCAGGCGAAGGAAGAGTACTTCTTCGAAGAGGTCCCAGAGATATCATGGGACCAAGTGGGCGGACAGCACGAGGCGATTCAGTTGATTCGCGAAACCATCGAAGGTCCGCTGCTCCATCCCGAGTTGTATAAGAAGTTCGACAAGAAGCCGATCAAGGGCATCCTCCTATTCGGCCCCCCCGGATGCGGTAAGACGCTCATCGGCAAAGCGATCGCTCACAACCTCTCGATCGAATACGGGAAGAAGAAGGGAAAAGAGGTCAAAGAGTACTTCATGCACATCAGCGGGCCGCGAATCCTCAACATGTGGCTCGGAGAGACGGAGCGCATGGTCCGCGAGATCTTTCAGACCGCTCGCGAGCGAGCGAAGGAAGGACGACTCGTCTTCATCTTCTTCGATGAGGCCGAGTCGGTCCTGCGCACCCGCTCCAGCGGCCGCTGGCTGAACATCAGCAACACGGTCGTCCCCCAGTTCTGCGCGGAGTTGGACGGCCTGGTCTCCCTTGAGAACGTCGTGCTGATTCTCACGAGCAACCGGCCGGATTACATTGATCCCGCGATTCTCAGGCCCGAACGGATCGATCGAAAAGTGAAGATTCGGCGGCCTGATCGTGACGCGACGCGCGAGATATTCAGCATCTACCTACACGATGCTCTGCCTCTCGACCCGGACGCGATCGCCGCCGAGGGGGGGGACGTGTCTGCGGTGCGCGACTGCCTGCTCGACACGATCACGAGTTACCTCTGGCGCACGACCGAGGAGACGGAATTCGTTCGGGTGTTTCTGCGCACCGGAACCAGCGAGACGCTGCATTGGAAGGACTTGGTCAGCGGCGCATTAATCAAGTCGGTCGTGGACCGCGCGAAGGACATCGCGATCAAGCGTGCGATCGCCGAGCCATCCAAACCGCACGGAATCCGATTAGACGACCTCAAAGAGGCGATTCGCTCCGAGTATCGCGAGAACGAAATCTTCCCGAAGAGCGACTCTCTCGACGATTGGCTGAAACTGCTGGATATCGAGGAATCGAACGTCGCGGCGGTCAAGCCGATTCGTGACGCGGACCGCGACGTCCGGGGGGGCGTCATCTAAACAGAGAACTCGGCTCTTATCCGAGTTGCGCTTCCATCCACGCGAGGGCGATGTCCTCGACGAGAAGCGAGTAGCCTCCGTCGCTTTTCGCGCCCATCTGCCTGAGGATGTAGGCGGGGTGAAGGGTCGCAATCGCTGTCTTCGCGTATGCGCAAGAGAACTTCTTCCCTCGCTCCTTTGTGATCTGGAACCCCTTACGGATGATCGTGTTCGCGCTCGGCGCGCCGACGCACAGGATGACCTTTGGCGCGATGATCCTTAGTTGTTGGTCCAGCCACTGTGAGCATGCAGCGATCTCGTCGGGCGCGGGGGGTCGATTGTACGGCTTGCCGTCACGCCAGTCGCAGGCGCGACACTTGACGGTGTTGCAGATGTACACGTCCGTCCGATCCAGGCCGTTATCCATCAAGGCTTGGTCGAGCAGTTTGCCGGCCCGCCCGACAAACGGCACGCCGGTTCGGTCCTCCTCTTCTCCTGGGCCTTCGCCGACGAGGACCAAGGGGCTCTGCGGGTTGCCCACGCCGAACACCACCGTCCGCCTCCGCTCCGCCAGGCGGCAGGCAGTACAGGCCTCGGCCTGGGCCTTGACCTCAGCCAGCGTGGTCGCGTGCGGCTCCATTCCGATGTCCGCGCGGATGTTACCGAGGAGGCGTGGCGTGCGTCGGCGCCGCGGAGGCCGGAAACAAGAACTGAGGGCAGCGGCCGAGAGTGGCCGCTGCCCTACATCGTAACAGTATTGCGATTAGTCGGTGGTCGCCGCGTCGATCGTCTCGCCCTTCTGAGTCTGGCCGCCAGGCTGGACCGGGGCAGCATCCTTCGTCGGGTCGACGTCATCGCCCCCACCGCATCCGGCGGCAACGATTCCGAGTGCAAAGACTGACAGCGTCGCGATCGCGATAATAGAACGCTTCACGTGTTCACCTCCTGTGTGGCTTACGCCGCCGGCATTATATCCGAGCAGTCTGCTACTCCCACAAGGCGTCGTACCAGGCCTCATACACCTTCTGGTGGCGGGCGAGCAGCTCCCGGCACTTGGCCTCAAGTTCCGCCCGCGTGCTCGGGTCGCCCGCGATCCTAAGCCACTCGTCCGCGAGTTCCTCCGCGTTCCGGCAGATGGTGAGCACCCCCGCGTCCCGGCTCGCATAGACGACCGCCTCCTGGTGGAGGAAGTTGGTCCCGATGGTCACCGGTACTCCCCAGGAGATCGCCTCGAGAGGCGTGTGCCCTCCATGGTTCGGCACAAAGCTGCCCCCGACGAACGCGACAGTCGCCAGGCAGTACAGTTCACTCAGTTCGCCCTGCGTGTCGATCTGAACCACTCCGCTCGGAGGCAGCTTCGCGGGCAGCTCTGACCTTCGCACGAACTCCGTCTTCGTATCGCGAAGGACTTTGTCAACGCCGGGCACACGGTGGAGTTTTCTCGGTGCGATGCACAGCACAGCATCCGGAAACGTCTTGCGGAACTTCGCGAACGCCTCGATCAAAACGCGCTCGTCCTCGGCATGCGTGCTGCCCGCGACGACGACGGGTCGTGCGCCGTCGATTCCAAGCAGGTTCTTCCACTTTTCGATAATCGCCGGACGATGCTCTTCAGGAACTTCGTTGACCATCGCCGGGCCGGCGACACGGATGCGATGCTCCTGGACTCCCGACCGGATCAACCGATCACGGTGTTCATCACTTTGGGCGATGACCAAGTCAACGCTGTTGAATAAAACGCTTGAGAACGGGTATTTCGAATATCGTTGCGCCTTGCGTTCGGAAATATTGACGTTTACAAGCAGCGTTTTCGCGCCAAACACGCGAGACCAAAACGTCCAATGCAGATTCCTCGCATGCTCGATGAAGATGAGTGCGCGCGGTCGGAACTTGATCAAGTTGATCGCAACGGAGATCGGATTGTTGAACGGCGCGACGAGAAGAGGAAACGAATACGATCCCTTTAGTGAACGGGCAACTTCACCGTATTCGAGAGCGACTGCGATATCGGGGTTCCTCGTCTTCTGAAGCGACGCCGCCGCGTTGATTGCGGTGCGCGTCTCTCCTAAACCCGTTCCCACGAGCACAACCCAATTCCCTCTTCGCGGAGGCCTCGTCCCTCCAAGTGTTCTGCGAAGTCCGAGCGTTGCGTATCTTCCGGACCAGTGGCGCTTCACCGCTTGCAGCACCAAGTACGGAATCGCAAGCGTCGCATAGATACAGTAAAGCGAATATCCGACGATGCCGAAACAGAAACGCCAAATGAACGTTGGTGGCCTTCTAACCGGAAAATAGGGCCAATAAACCGCCTCTTTTGCCTGCGCTGAGTCTGCGCGCTCCGTTGGCCGCAAGGCGCGCATGAGAACCGCGAGCACTTCTTCTGGCGATATCGAAGTCAATCCGTCGGGGCCTTTGTACAGAGTGAATTCCCTTCTCTCGAATGGGCCGGATCTCTCAGGCAGAGTTGGTCCCATCACGCTCACGACCGGACGCCCGAGCGCGACGGCGATGTGGCTCGAACCCGTGTCTGCGCCGACATGCGCCGCACACCTCGACAGAACCGCGACCAGTTCGGCGATGGACGTCTGTCCGACGAGCGAGGGGACCTTTTCGCCGACAAACTTGCACAGCTCCTCGTAGAGCGAGACTTCGCCGGGTGAGCCGATGACGACGGGCGTCAATCCCGCGCTTCGAAGCATCGGAACGAGTCTTGCGTAGTGTTCCACCGGCCAGCGCTTCTCCGCCCCCCCCGAGCCGAGATTGAGTGCGACGAACGGACCGTTGACGCCGATCTGTTCAAGTTTTTCGCAAATTCTCTGAACCGCTTCCGGCTGGGGCGAGAGTCCGAACTCGATCGGATCAATTGGACATCCCAAAGCCTCCGCGAGCGCTCCGTACTGCCGGATGACATGCTCGCCCGGAACCTTCGGCGCAACTGCCTTGCTGAAGAGCCAAGCGCCCTCCTGCTGCCTGTGGTAACCAAGCCGGAGTTTCGCGCGCGAAAACCAAGTCGCCACTGCGCTCCTCGCCAAACTCTGCAAGTCCACGGACGTATCGTATTGCTCCGATCGAAGCTGTCGTCGGAGCCGGAAGATCTCACTCAGCCCCGGCTTGCGGCGCACTTGGATGACTTTGTCAACTGCTGGATGCGCCGCAAGAAGGTCGGCGAACTGGTCGCGCACGAGCCAGTGAATCTCAAGATCAGGACGGTGCCGCTTGAGCGCCATCGCAACAGGCATCGAGTGGACGATGTCGCCGAGCGACGACAGTTTTATGATCAACAGTTTCTTGCCCGGGTCGTATGCCATCGTCGTCCTCGATTCTGACTACCCGGTTGGTGTCGTGGCCGGCGACCGAGTGAACATGTCTCGCATGACCTCTTCTATGTCCACTTCCTCGATGCTGAGGTCTTCGACAGGCAGTTCCTGCAGCACGCGTGCAGCGATCTGAGTCGTTCGATCCCGAGGGACCTCGATGACGGCCTCCAAAGGACTGCTCGAAACGACCGTTCCGTAGACTGAAAGGTCCACTTCAGACTCAGATCGGAAGAGGATGCGCAGTTTGCGCAACGGTTTGTACTGTACCGAAAGGTCCGCTAATGACCCGTCGAACAGCAGGCTTCCGTGATCGATCACGATCACCCGTTCGCAAAGTTCGGCCACGTCCTGCATATAGTGGCTTGTCAGGAGAATCGTAGTCTTGTTCTCACGGTTTTGCTGTCGCAGAAACTCGCGTATCTTCTTCTGCGAGATGATGTCGAGGCCGAGCGTCGGTTCGTCGAGGAAGAGGACACGAGGGTTGTGGATGAGAGATGCTGCGAGTTCGCACTTCATTCTCTCACCCAAACTAAGCCTGCGCACTTGCGTGTGGACTTTATCTTTGATTTCGAGCGTCGTCATCAACTCTTCGATTCGGGTTTTGAATTGATCGTCCGGAACTTCGTAAATCTCTTTCAGGACTATGAAACTCTCCCATGCGGGCAGGTCCCACCAGAGTTGGTTCTTGTTTCCCATCACGAGAGAGATCTGCTTCAGCATTTGAGGCTTTCGCAGCGTCGGGTCGCTGTCGAGAACGCGCGCTGAGCCCGAAGTGGGGTGCAGGATGCCCGTGAGCATCTTGAGAGTCGTCGTCTTCCCCGCGCCGTTCGGGCCAAGGAACCCCACCAACTCGCCATGGCCGATCTCGAAAGAGACTCCCTTGACGGCCTCGACGGTCACTCGATTCGGCTTGAAGAGCGCCTTGAGGGCCCCTGCGATCCCTGGGTCCTTCTTGACGATGGTGAAGGTCTTCGTCAGGCCGTCAGCCTTGACGACCGACTGCATGGCGCGACTATACCGCCCCGATTTCGCCCCTACGCCGAAGGTCGCAAGAGCCCGAGGGCGAAGTTTAGGATGTGTTCCGCGCCGCGAAGTGGATCTGGAGGCCTGGGTCGCGCACCGACTGGAACGACTGGGTGGCCTTCCGATGCGCTTTCGACCTCCCAAAGAAGCCTGAGATTGCGAACCTCACGGTCACGGCCGACGCCCGCTACTGGGCTTGGATCAACGGGGAGTTCGTCTTGGAGGGCCCGCCCAGGGGGTACCCGGACGATTGGATGGTGGACCTCCGGGACGTTGGAGCGCTCCTGCGGGCCGGCGCCAATCGCCTCACGATCCTCGTCCACGCTCCAGGCGTCTCGACGTTCCAGTACATCCACTCCGACGCCGGCCTGATCGCCGAGCTGGAAGCAGACGGCCATTTGGTCGCCGCAACCGACGCGAAGTGGGAATGCCTGCCGGGAGCGCTGGGCCTCGCCAAAGAGCGCAGGATCTGCTGCCAGATGGGCTGGCAGGAGCCGCCCTGGTCGGACAGGCGGCCCGCCCTCTTCGGAGACGGAGCGGGCTGGATCCCTGCCGTCGAGGTCACCGATGACCGGCGCCTGCACCCGGCTCACTCCTCAATCGCCCCTCCGGAACCTGTCCCCGCCGCGGCGGTTGTATCCGCCGCAACGGTGCGAAGACCTCGGACCTCGTGGTCGTTCAGCCTCCGGCGGTTCCTTCTTCCCGGCTACCTCGACGCCGCGCCTCAGCAGATCCATGGAGTGGTGGGCATAGGGTTTCACGTGAAACATCCCGGCACGATCCTGTTCGAGTTTCCCCCTCCCTGGTTCTGGGTGCGGCCGTCCGGCAACCTCAATGGCGCACTCCTGATCGAGGCTGAATCGCGCCACAACCCGTGGCAGAGGGGGATTGCTCTCCAAGGAGAGGTCCGCCCAGGCAGAAACTTCGTCGCCTTCGACGTCTCCGGCCACTTCCACGAGTGGACTCTCGCCCTCACGGTGGACGACGTCGAACTCGAGTTGACCGGCCCGGTCCTGGTCGCAAACACCGGCGACAATCCGGCCCTCAAGGCGGAGTTAGCCGCCGCTGAGAGCGAACAAACGTGGCTCGGGAGGCCCGAAGTCGCCGTCCTGCCCCCGGACGATCCTGCGATAGACGCCTCAGCCCCCGCGGGTCTAACCGCTTACGCAGAGGACGCCGAGCCGCTTGGCGGGGCTCAGGCGGAGGATTTCGCCCTTCCCGACGCCGAGGGGCGAGTCATCCTCGATCTGGGGCGCATGACGGTCGGTCACTGGGACTTCGAAGCCGTATCGGATGCCCCCACGCGGCTCGTTTTGCACGGCTTCGAGGCCTACCAGGAAGGCAAGCCGGACTTCCCATGGGAGATGTCCAACACGTTCGAGGTGGACCTGCCGGCCGGCCGCTCTCACGTCATGTCTCTCCTGAGGCGGGGAGCCCGCTACGTGTCCGTTCAGGGCCAGAGAGCCCGCGTCACAGGCTTCAAGACCCTCGAAGCGACGCGACGGTACGGGGCTCCGGCTGAATTTCGCTGCGGCGATCCCATCCTCGACGACGTCTATCAGATGTCGCTGCTCACGCTTCGGCTGTGCAGCGAAGACACGTTCGTCGACTGCCCGACCTACGAGCAGACCCACTGGGTCGGGGATATGCGAACCGAGGCGTTAGTCAACTACGCGGTACTCGGAGACGTACCGCTCGTTCGACGTTGTTTGCAGCTTGGAGCCCAAAGCCTGCAAAAAAGCGCCTTCGTAGAGAGCCACGTGCCGAGCGGATGGCACTCGATCATCCCGGCGTGGAGCTTCCTCTGGGCCGTCGCCTGTTGGGAGCATGCGATTTTTACAGGCGATCGCGATTTCCTTAGAGAAATCCTTCCGAGCCTTGCGTCCCAACTCACGGCAGCTCGCGCGCACATCGGCGACGAGGGCCTCTTTGAGATCGAAGCCTGGAACCTCAGCGACTGGGCACCCATGGACGCTCCGGGCCGAGGCGTGGTAACCGCCAACCAGGGGTGGCTTGCCCTCGCGGCTCGCGCAACCCACGACGCAGCGGCCTGGCTCGGAGAAACATCCCTCGCCGACGAGGCGCTTAGCCTCTGGCACGGGCTGAAGGACCCCGTGAGCCGGCGCCTATGGTCATCGGAGAAGCAGGCGTACGTGGACTGCATCGATCCAGAATCCGGATCCCCCTCGCAGACCTTTTCCGTTCAGACACAGTGCCTGCTGTTCCTCGCCGGGCTTGTGCCCTTCGAGCGGTCGGACCGAATCGCGCAGATCCTCCGCACGGGCGCCGAGGACGAGGGCTTCGTCCAAGTGGGGACACCCTTCTTCGCCTTCTTCCTCTTCGAGGCGCTGGAGAAACTGGGCGAAACCCATCGCATCATCGAGATAATCAAAGAAAAATGGGGCTTCATGAGAAATGCGGGCTCCACGACCTGCTGGGAGCTGTTTCCCAGCTATCTTCCGGCAGGAAGGTGGACGAGAAGTTACTGTCACGCCTGGAGTTGCGCGCCCGCCTACTTCCTGCAGCGTCACGCTCTGGGGCTCCGCCAACTCAACATCGGCGCCACGGAATTCGTGTTCACGCCCGGCCGTGCGCCGTTTGAAGAGTGCGAGGGCGAATCCGCTACTCCTCACGGGATGATTCGCGCTCGCTGGCGCAGGACGCCCGACGGCGTCGAGGCCGAAGTCGAAGTCCCCGACGGAGTCACGGTCGAGACCGTAACGCCGTAGAGGTTTAATCCAAATATTGTCTGAGTTGATCCAGATTCGCACCCGCGGCTTGGTCGTCAAAAGCGTCGCGCCGAATTCTCCAGGAAGCCGAGCCGGACTGCAAAGCGGTGACGTGATCCGCAAAGTGAACGGCGTCTCCGTGAACGACGTGATCGACTTCCAGTTTCAAACGAGTGAAGAACGATTCGAAATCGAATTCGTGAGGCAAGGGGAATACCGAACGGCCGTGTGCGAGCGCGGGTGGGGGGAAGAAGTCGGCCTCGATTTCAGTTTCGAACTGGCGGATCAAATTCACACTTGCGACAACAAGTGCGTTTTTTGCTTCATCCACCAAATGCCCAAAGGAATGCGAAAGTCGCTCTATTTGATGGATGACGACTTTCGTCTTAGTTTCCTGCACGGCAATTACGTAACGCTCACGAACATGTCGGAAGACGAGTTCGCGCGAACGAAGGAGCAGGGACTCTCGCCCCTCTACGTTTCGGTGCACGCCACCGATCCCAGGCTCCGCGGTTACATGCTCGGCCGCGGCGCGCCGGAGCCCATCCTCCCTCGCATCCGCGACCTCGGCGCGAGCGGCATCTCCGTGCACTGCCAGGTCGTGTTATGCCCAGGCTTGAACGACGGAGCGGCCTTCGATCAGACCGTCGCCGACCTGGCGGACCTTCACGAAAAGCGCTCAGGCCTTTCGGGAGGCACGCTGAGTGTCGCGGTCGTTCCGGTCGGACTGACCCAGTTTCGGCACAACCTCTATCCGATCCGACCCGTGACTCCCGACTACGCGCGCGAATTCCTGAAGACCTGCGAAAGGTGGCGCCGATCTCTGAAACCGGATCTGGGCACAGGCTTCGTGTTTCCCGCCGACGAGTGGTTCTACTATGCAGGCCAAGAGGTGCCGGGTCGAGCCTGGTACGAGGACTTCCCCCAGTTCGAAGACGGCATCGGCAACATGAGGCTGTTCCTCGACCAGTCGAAACGCGCCCTCAAATCGTTCAGCGGCGCAAAGGCGCTTCGCGATCTGACGCTCGTCACTTCGCCGCTTCCCAGCCGCGTCATCGAGTGGCTTGCCGACGAATTGCGCTTGCGACTTAGAACAGAAGTTCTCGTTCGCGTTGTGCGCAACCGGTTCTTCGGAGAGTCCATCACGGTTGCCGGGCTGATGACGGGGCAGGATGTTTCACGGACATTAAGAGAAGAAGGGGCGAAGGGAATCGTCGCCATCCCCGACATCTGCCTAAAGGACGGCACGCTCTTTGTGGACGATTACGACATCGAGCGAGTGCGAACCGAGACAGGGCTCGACGTGCGTGCGGTTCCAACGCGCGCCAGAGAGTTTCTGAAAACCTGGATTCCCGAAAACGTGCTGGCGATCAGCTAACTGTCTTTGCAAAGAACTCAAGAAACACCGCCGTCATCGGCGCGGACAGCAAGAGCGAGTCGAGCCGGTCGAGCAGACCCCCGTGGCCGGGAAGGGCCGCCCCGCTGTCCTTGATTCCGAGGCTCCGCTTCCACGCGCTCTGATAGAAATCGCCGAGCTGCCCGAAGACGCCGACGACGCCACCGACGACCAGGCCAATCCCAGCCGACTCGCGAAGCGGCCCTGCCAAGAGCCAGCCGACGAGGAGCGACGCGGCGAGGTTCGCGGCCGACCCTTCCCAGGTTTTCGAAGGCGAAATCGAGGGCGCGACCTTGTGCTTCCCAAACGATCGGCCGGTGAGCATCGCCGCCGTGTCCCCGGCCCACTGGCAGATCAGCAGCAACAAAACTAAAGAAGGAAGCGCCGGCCAATCGGCATCCGTAGACCCGACCTCGGCCGCGCGAAGGTGAACCAGCACGGTGAATGGCGCAGCCACCCAGAACAGTGGCAGAGCGAACTGACGCACTGACCGGAAGCCCCGCGGAAGGAAGAAAGCCCACACGACCGGCGAGAGCATGGCCACGAGCCAGATCGGATCCGGCAGAGGTCGCGGAGCGAGCCAGACAGAGAAAGCGACCGCCGCTAAGGCGAGGGCGCCTCCGATGGCGGCGTAACCCCTCTCGGCGAGAGCGAACTCGATGACGCATCCCGCGGCCGCGAGCGTGATTAGCACCTGCAACGGTACGAGCGACGGGGCGATCAGGACGGCGACGACGATCGGAATGGCGACTGCGGCGGTGACGACGCGCGCGAGCACGCGCCCCTACCTCCGAACCCTGCCGAACGACATCCGTAGGAGGGCGATCTGCGTGCGATTGCGAAGACCGTGCTTTTTGAGAATCTGGCTCACCAGATTCTTCACGCTCTGCTCGCCGAGCCCAAGTTCCTGGCCGATCTCACGATTCGACAGCCCTTCCGCGACAAGCGCAGCAACGTCTCGTTCGCGAGGCGAAAGGCGCAGCGTCAGTGCCGGAGGAATGGCGTCGTCGGAATACGGGTTCCACGGCTCGCCACTCGCGAGCGCGCGCACCGCCGCGCACAGAGTCTCAAAACTATCCGTTCTCAGCACGTGACCGCTGCACGCTGCGGCGATGCTCGTATCGAAATGCGACGCCAACTCCGGGTCCGAGAGCACGAGCACTTTGAGTTCGCGCAGAGCGGACTGAGCAAACTCGCGATCCGCGAATGCGGAGACCATCCGAGCGTCCACGAGAGCCACGTCGGGCTGAGAGTCGAGGAGCGCGCGCGTGAGAAGGGTGGAATCCGTGCAAGTCCCGGCGACCTCGAAATCCGGTTCGTGCGCGAACAGCGCGCGGAGGCCCTGGAGATTAAGCAACTCCTTGTCAGCGATGAAAACGCGGATGGTTCTTGCAGGGCCGCTGATCATGGTTCAGATCCGGTGCATCTGAGCGAGGGTTGCGAACGCTCAGTCTTGAAGGAACTGTCCGATCTTGCGCTTGATCCGCTGCAGCGCATTGTCGATCGACTTCGAGCGGCACTTTAGCTCGACGGACATCTCACGGTAGGACTTGCCCTGCAGATAGCAGCGGAGGACTTGCGACTCATGCTCGCTCATTAGGTGCTTCACGGCCTGATGGAGGTTCTTCGGGATTTTGCGCGCTGTGAGTTTGTCCTCGGGGTTGATGCCGCAGGGGTCGGCGATGACGTCGAGAAGTACGCCGTCGTCCTCGCTGGTAAGAGGCTGGGTCAGGGAGATGTAGGCGTTGAGCGGGAAGTGCTTCTGACGAGTGGCGGTCTTGACTGCGGTAATGATCTGGCGGGTGACGCAGAGTTCGGCAAACGGTCGAAACTTCGCTCGGCGGTCGCTCCGGAAGTCGCGGATCGCTTTGTAGAGTCCGATCATGCCCTCCTGGACGACGTCGTCGTGGTCGGCCCCCACGAGATAGAACGCCCGCGCCTTCGTCTCGACCAGGGGTCGGTACCGATCCATCAGGCACTCGGCCGCGCGCAAGTCTCCCTCGCGAGCGCGAGCGACGAAATCCTCGTCGTTTACGCCGAGTCCGGCAATAGCCGGGTCTTCGTAGGCAAAGAACGTCATGCCTCTCCCTTCCTCCCCCGGTCGGGTCCGTTGAATACTTCTGCCCGCGGGCAGCACAGCCGCCGACAGTCTAGAAAATCCACCGGGGTGCTGTCAAGGAACGGCCACCTTTTTGCGAGGATTTTCTGGACGAAAGGGTTCGAGTTTTCCACAGGCTCGTGGGAAACCGGCTCCGCTCAGAGGACTTCGAAATCGGAAAGAACGGACTCGATCGTCTCCGGATCGAAGCCCGCTGAGGCCAGTCGCCTCGATGCTCGGCGTAGAAGATCCCGCCGTGCGTCGCCTTTCGCGGCTCGACTCATCTCCTCTTCGAGCAATCTGCGCGCCGTGTTGCCGTCCGGTTCGAGGCCCAAACAAGCGGCGTCTGCATCTTCTCCGTCGCACCCCTTCGACACCAGGTGGTCGCGGATGCGCTGCGCGCTCCAGAGTTTCTCCGCCTGAAGTCTTTGCGCGAGGCGAGTAGCGAGCCGCACGTCATTCACGTACCCTCTGCGCTCCGCGTCGGCGAGGGCCTGTGCGATCTCGACTTCGGTGAAGCGCTTCGCGCGGAGTTTCGATTCGATCTCGGCCCTAAAATGGTCGCGCGCCCGGAGGAGTGTGAACGTCACTCCGAGCGCGCTGTTGGAGGTGGGCTTGGAAGTCACTCGTCGAGGTCGTCGTCCTCCGTTGCGCCTACGGAGACGGCGGCCATCTCTTCGGTGAAGGTGGCGCCGGCCTTGTTGGCGAGTTTGCTGCGGATGTCCGATTCGATCTCATCCATGATCTTGAGGTTGGCTTCGAGGAAGGCCTTCGCGTTGTCGCGGCCCTGGCCGAGACGGAGGTCACCGTAGTTGTAGAAGGTGCCGCTTCGGCTGACGATTTCAAGTTTCTGGGCGACGTCGAGCAGGTCGCCGCTCTTGCTGATCCCTCGTCCGAAAATGATGTCGAACTCGCAGGTGCGGAACGGCGGCGCGACCTTGTTCTTGACGACCTTGACTTTGGTTCTGGCTCCAATCGGCTCGGTACCGTCCTTCAGCGTTTCGGCGCGCCGAACTTCGATCCGGACCGAGGCCCAAAACTTGAGGGAGCGCCCGCCCGGCGTCGTCTCGGGGTTGCCGTAGATGACGCCGATCTTCTCTCGCAACTGGTTAATGAAGACCGCGGCGGTCTTGGTCTTGTTCACGTGACCGCCCAACTTGCGGAGGGCCTGCGACATCATGCGGGCCTGGATGCCGACGTGAGTGTCGCCCATCTCGCCCTCGATCTCCGCCTTGGGGACGAGCGCCGCGACCGAGTCGAGCACGACGATGTCCACTGCGCCGGACCGGATGACCGCGTCCATGATCTCAAGCGCCTCTTCGCCGGTCGCCGGCTGGGAGATGTAGAGCCTGTCCACGTCCACTCCGAGGTTCCGGGCGTACTCGACGTCGAGCGCGTGCTCGGCGTCCACGAAGAGCGCGAGTCCGCCCTTCTTCTGCGCTTCGGCGATGGCGCTGAGGGCGATGGTGGTCTTGCCGGAACTTTCCGTTCCGTAGAGTTCGGTGATGCGGCCGCGGGGGATGCCTCCCACTCCGAGGGCCAGGTCCAGGCTGATCGAGCCGGTGGGGATGCCCTCGACCCTCTCGTGGGTCGAGTCGCCGAGGCGCATGATCGCGCCCTTACCGAAGGCTTTTTCAATCTGGCCGAGGGCCATTTGGAGTGCGCGTTCTTTGTCCATCAGGGGCTGTTCCTCGACGACGAGTCCGTTTCGCTTCGATGACATGATTTTCCTCCCGTAGTAGACGATATTCTACTATATCCCTTGACGCGTGTCAAGGGGGATTTTTGGGATTTTTTCGCCTTCGCCGTTCGGCTTCCCGGAGGCTGGGCGGTGCGAGTATGCTCCCGCCATGTTGAGTTGGATTGCGTGCGCTCTGCTCGCCTCGGCGCCCGTCTCGGGCCCCCTGCCCGCAGGCGTCGCGCGGGCGGACTACTCGCCGAGCGGGCCTGTGATCGTGGTGAAGGTCGAAAACCGGGGGACGTTCGAGATCACGACCGACCCCAAGAACTCCCCGAAGACCGTCGCTCGGATCACGGAATTGGTGCGCTCGGGCTTCTACGATCGCCAGAGGTTCCATCGGGTGGAGTCGTGGGTGATCCAGTGGGGCGCGCCCGCGAGCAAGACGATGCCGATCGACGCGGACGAGGTGCTGAGCGGCGGGAGCGGAAAGCAGATGCCGTTCGAGATGTGCGAAGTGGACTTCATGCGCGGAGTCGTGGGCATCGCGAGCACCGGCCTGCAGGTGGGAGGAGACTCCCAGATCTTCATCCTCAAGGCGGACTACGAACGGCTTTGGCACAGTTACGCCGTGCTCGGCAAAGTGACGAAGGGCATGGAAGTCGTCGACCGCATCACAAAGGGCGACCGGATTACTTCGATGAAAGTGAAGTAGCCGGTCACGGCGCGACCCGCGGTTAGTAGTCGCCTACAGGAGGGATTGTGGAGAGATGCAGGATCGATACGCGGGGGATGTTGGGGACTTCAGCAAGTTCCAGTTGCTGCGGGAGCTGCACAAAAACAGCGGCCTGAGGCTGGGCATTTCGTGGTACCGATTCCCGGACGAAGATCACAACCGCGACGGGGGCAAGGTGGACTACGCGGACAGGCACGAGTACACGTCCTGCGAGCCCGACCTCACGGACGCTCTGCGCAAAGTCTTGCAGGGGACGCGGTCGGTGAGGGCTTTGGAGGGGGCCGGCGTGCTGCCGCCCACGACTCTGTATTTCAGTGAGTTGATTCCGCGCCAGGGCGGCCCGCAGCGCGCGGAGTGGTTTCAGCGTTCCCTCGAGGCGCTCGCGCCGGCCGAAATCGTGATGGCAGATCCCGACAACGGTTTTCTTCCGATGTCCGTGGGCCTGGGATCGAGTCGTTTTGGGAAGTACATCGTCGATGACGAAGTTTCGGGCTTGCTCGGGGTTGCAGGTTTGGTCGTTGTCTATCATCACTTCAGTCGCCAAGGGAAGCATGTGGAGCAGGCACAGCGGGTTGGGTTTCATTTCGAACGATTGCATGGCAAGCGTCCGATGATGGTTCGATTCAGGCCGTATTCGCCGCGCCTCTATGTCGCGTTCTGTCGTGATACGTGGGCGGAAGAACTCGCGATGACCACGCTGAACTCGCTGGCGCGTCGGTGTCCCGATTTCTGGCAGGTGATGTGAGCGTCTGTTGGTGACGAGTCGGTTCGTTATACGCGACGGTCGCGGGTGTCGCCCTTACAGGGCTTCGATGGTTGTGTGTCTTCGCGATTCCAGGGCTTCGCCCTTCGCTATAGAATCACGGCCCTTCGGGCCTCCTTCTCGGAGATGAGAGCAAACACCGCATCACGTGGACCGTGGCAGCCGACGAGCCCCGAAGGGGCGGCAAGACTACAGCGAAGGGCGAAGCCCTGGGCGCAATGACATCACTTCGGGCCTCCTCTTTTGAAACGACGGGGCGCACCGCGTGACGCGGTTCGTTGTAGCCGGCGAGCCCCGAAGGGGCGGCAAGCCTACAGCGAAGGGCGAAGCCCTGGGCGCAATGACATCACGACCCTTCGGGCCTCGTTCTTGGAGATAAAAGGCCGCACCGCGTGACGTGGACCGTGGCAGCCGACGAGCCCCGAAGGGGCGGCAAGCCTACAGCGAAGGGCGAAGCCCTGGGCAGCCCTGGGCGCAATGACATCACGGCCTTCGGGCCTCCTTCTCGGAGATGAGAGCACACACCGCATCACGCGGTCCGTGGCAGCCGACGAGCCCCGAAGGGGCGGCAAGACTACAGCGAAGGGCGAAGCCCTGGGCGCAATGACATTACGACCCTTCGGGCCTCGTTCTTGGAGATGAAAGGCCGCACCGCATCACGCGGTCCGTGGCAGCCGACGAGCCCCGAAGGGGCGGCAAGCCAGCAGCGAAGGGCGAAGCCCTGGGCAGGATCGCGGCCCAGGGACATGAGGCCTGTAGGGCCGAAACCCGGTGTTGGGCGTTCGCCCTATCCGTGCCATCGCGCGTTTCGCGATTTCGTCGTTGCGGGATCACACGTGATCGTGTAATCCGTTCTGTCGTTGGGTCTTGTAATTCACGGCGGGTGCATCCGACGAACGCGCGCGTGTCGCCCTTACAGGGCTTCGATGGTTGTGTGTCTTCGCGATTCCAGGGCTTCGCCCTTCGCTATAGAATCACGACCCTCCGGGCCTCCTTCTCGGAGATGAGAGCAAACACCGCATCACGTGGACCGTGGCAGCCGACGAGCCCCGAAGGGGCGGCAAGCCTACAGCGAAGGGCGAAGCCCTGGGCAGGATCGCGGCCCAGGGACATGAGGCCTGTAGGGCCGAAACCCGGTGTTGGGCGTTCGCCTTATCCGTGCCATCGCGCGTTTCGCGATTGCGTCGTTGCGGGATCACACGTGATCGTGTAATCCGTTCTGTCGTTGGGTCTTGTAATTCACGGCGGGTGCATCCGACGAACGCGCGGGTGTCGCCCTTACAGGGCTCCGGTGGTGCGGGCGTCTTCGCGACTCCAGGGCTTCGCCCTTCGCTATAGAATCACGGCCCTTCGGGCCTCGTTCTTGGAGATGAAAGGCCGCACCGCGTGACGTGGACCGTTGCAGCCGACGAGCCCCGAAGGGGCGGCAAGCCTACAGCGAAGGGCGAAGCCCTGGGCAGGATCGCGGCCCAGGGACATGAGGCCTGTAGGGCCGAAATCCTGTGTACGGCGTTCGCCTTATCCATGCCATCGCGTGTGTCGCGATTTCGTCGTCGCGGGATCACACGTGATCGTGTAATCCGTTCTGCCGTTGGGTCTTGGAATTCACCGGCGGTGCATCCGACGAACGCGCGCGTGTCGCCCTTACAGGGCTACGATGGTTGTGTGTCTTCGCGACTCCAGGGCCTCGCCCTTCGCTATAGAATCACGGCCCTCCGGGCCGTGGCGGACGACGCCACCACGCGTCGCTACTTCAACCTCTCCAACCGGCCTTTGCGCTTGACGATGTTCTTGTAATCCCACTGGATGTCTCGCGCCTTCGCGAGCCACCGCGCGAGGTCCGCGACGTCCACCTGCGATACGTCCGTGTAACGCGCTTCTGCCGCCTTGAACTTCCCCTCGGGACTCAAGCCCTTCTCGTCAAACGACTGCCCGCTCCAGAACAGCAGGCGCACGCAGTCTTTCAACTTGCTGTAGCCGACGATCGGGTTGCCGTCGAGAAACCAGACCGGATGGGCGTGCCACACCTTGTTCTGCGCATCGGGGAGGCCTCGGTCGATCTCACGCGCAAGCAGGTCGCAAATCTCCTTGTCCTTCGGGGTTTGGGCGTCGTTGTACTTCGTCGTGTCCGGGTGCATCGTCGCCCTCGGATTTTACGGCGCGGATCGCGCGGACGGGGGCGCCCCGCCCCTTAACCCACCGGTTCGACGGCGCTGCCCTCCAATCCCGCAAGGACACCTGCCGGCGCCGCCGAATTCGTCCACATGCTCCTGCTCGCCGCAGTCCTCCAGTCGGCCCATGTGTTCTACGACGGCTTCGAGTCCGGCAGCCTCGACAACTGGGGCGACCTCCGCGCGGCCAACATCCGCGTCGTCTCCACCGATCCATACAAGGGCGAGCGGTGCGTCGAGTACTCCGCCCCGATCGGCAAGGAGTCGGGCGGACACGCTGTCCGCTGGTTCATGCCTGGCTACGACGAGCTTTGGGTGCGATTCGCCGTCAAATTCGCGGACGATTTCGACCAGGGAAACCACATGCACCTTTGCGCGCTCGCAGGAAACCGATTGGACAACAAGTGGTCTTCCATGGGCAAAGCGGGATTGAAGCCGAACGGCAGCGACTTTTTCGTAACAAACCTCGAACCGAACAGCGAGCGCAAATCGGTGCCCCCCCCTGGAACGCTCACGTTCTACTCGTATTGGCCGGACATGAAGATCTCACCGGACGGAAAGTATTGGGGCAATGTGCTGTTTTCGAATCCGAAAATACAGGTCCCGCGCGGCAAATGGGTCGTGATGCAGATGTGGATGAAACTCAATCGTCCCGGCGCGTCCGACGGCGAACAAGCGTTCTGGATGGACGGCAAACTCGGAGGCAAGTGGAGCGGCATCCGATTTCGCGACACGACGGACCTTCGCCTGAACTCGTTCAGCCTCGATCTGTACATCCACGACTCGCCGAAACTCAACCGTGTCTGGTTCGATGAAATCGAGATCAGCACGAAGCCGTTCGAGTAACCCCGCCGGCCCGCCGTAACCCCCGGCCTCAGAACCGAGGCCCAACCCGCGCACACCGCTCGATCTATCGCGTCTCCCCACTGCCCGCCTCCGCGGCCCCCTTGCGGCTCGCGCCGCCGACATGGAAAATTGCGCGGAAGACCACAATCAGGCAGGGCGCGATGACCGCAGGGAAAGGCACGCTTGCAGAACTCCGACCCGATTTCGAACTCCTCGTCGGGCCCCTCTTCGACCTCTCCGAAACGCTCCTCCGGAAGCACGGAGACTTCCTGCCCCACGGTGCGGTACTCGATAACGGTGGCCAAGTCACGCTCGTCGCCGCGCCCCCGACAGGCGAATATGCGACCTCCACCGAGGTCCTGCCGCATCTACACGAAGCCCTTAGGGCGCACGCAAGAGATGTGAGCCTTCGTGCGGTCGCCGTCGCGGAAAGCGTCGAGGTCACGCTGGAGGGCAAGAAGGCGACAAGGGCGATCAAAGTTCTCGTCGAACACGCTCGCGGCCTCACCGTCGCGTTCTATATGCCGTTCGAAAAGAAACTGATGAGAGGATTCGTCATGGGCGAGATGTTCGGTGTGGAGGCTCAGGCCGAAGTGACACCTTGGGCTGCGCAATCTACGAACGCCAACCCAGAGCACGCATAGATTGCGAACGCACACGAAAATGCGAACTGACACCGAGCGAGCCGGTGCGCGACTTCGAGAAGTGGGGAATTCCGTTTGGATAGAGCCATGTTCTGGAAAATCGACTGCTTCGTTGGAACGGTGACTCGATCCATCACGCCGATCGCATCAGCAGTGTTCAAACTGGGCGGAAAGCCCGTTTTCGTCTCGCACGTCGAGGAACCGAAATGCGAGCGCTGCGGTCAGAACATGGACTTCATAGGACAGATCCCCTTGAAATCACCGCTGAAATTCTCGAAGCGATTTGCGATGGCATATCTGTTCATGTGCCCCGGAAAGTTCGACGAGCGTGTAGGGCTCGAATGCGAGACTTGGGAAGCGTTCTCCGGAGCGAATGCGGTCATCCTACAAGAAGACCACGGTCGCGCGCTCATTGCCGAGGGACCGCATAGATACGTTGATTACGAAGTTCGTCTACAGCGCCTTCCCGAGCCGAACGTAGACGTAACCGATGAGAGAATCAGCGAACGCGAGGCAGCGCAAGTGTCGGAGGACACGAAGATCGGGGGAGTGCCCGCATGGTTACAGATGAACGAAACGCCCGCGTGCCCAATGTGCGGGCTGCCAATGCGATTCGTTGCTCAGATCTCCGCTGAGCCCGACGGCCCTCTTCCAGCGGACACGTGGGACGCCGTAACCCCGTCGTCTCGCCGGTGGGATGACGCAACTCCGGCGGTGCCCGTAACCCGGTCGTCTCGCAGATGGGACGATAAGAACAATCACGCCTTCTTCGATTTCGGGGATGTCGGACTCGGCTACGTTTTCGTCTGCGCCAGAGACTGCACGAACCGCGGCGCCTTCCTCTGGCAGTGCTCGTGACGTCGGTCCGCACGACATCACTCTGCCCCCGCGAGTTCACCCACGCCGCAAGCATCGGTGGCGTTGAACTATGCCATCCTTTTCACAAATGAACGGTGAGCGTTCGAACCGCTACATTCGGGTTTACGGCACCCTCCTGGAAGTCCTTCGCGAGAAGGGCGGCGAGGGGCCTGCCAGAGAGATCATGCGTGAAGTAGCAGATCGGTGTTTCAAAGACACTCCCGAACGACATCGCGTCCTACGCGGAGGTGAAAACGCGGCAGAGATAGAGGTCGCTTGGGCCCGCAACAACTTGAAAGTAGCAGGTTTGATCGATGCTTCGACTCGTGGCGTATGGCGTCTTACGCAAAAGGGCTGGGAGACGAAAGTCGAGTCCCTGGAAGAGGCCCGGAAAATTGGTCGCTATAGCCAGATCACAAAGCGCTTGCGACAGGAAGAAGGCAGTGGCGAAGATGAGGAAGAGGGTCCAGAGACCGAACAAGAGTCGCCCGACCTGCTTGAAGTCCTGTTGCACCTAAACCCCGAGGGGTTTGAACGCCTTTGCCAACTAGTGTTGCGCCGTGCAGGGTTCGAGGAGGTGGAAGTGACAGGACGTTCTGGCGACGGCGGAATCGACGGGCATGGCGTACTCCAGGTCAACGAGTTGGTTTCGTTCCATGTGCTGTTCCAGTGCAAAAGATACAAAGGGACAGTGGGCCCAGCAGAGATCAGGAACTTCCGCGGGGCGATGAGCGGCAGGACGGATAAGGGGATATTTCTCACGACTGGCGACTTCACGAGGGAGGCACGCCTGGAGGCGCGGAGAGACGGCGTCCCGCCGATCGAACTCGTGGACGGACAATCGTTGTGCCGGCTCATGGAGCGACTCGGGATCGGCGTCCGGCCGCGCACCATCTACGAAGTCGATCTTTCGTTTTTTGAACCGTTCGGCCTTCCTTCCGACACGTGACGCTTTCAGAAACCCGATTGGCCAATCCGAACGCCCAGAGGGGCCACTCGTCAAAGCGCCCTTTGGCAGCGTAGAGACAGGGCAGCCTCCTCAACAATCGCCGACGATATCTCCCCGCGTTGCTTTACGACGCGCCGGGTACCTGCTCTGGCCAAATCGAGGCATCCCCTCACGTATTAGTCCACGCTAGGCTCAAGGGATAGCGCGTTCAGTAGTCGAAGATTGAGAAATAGTCGTTCTCTGCCGTATTTAATGCTCTTCAGTATCCCCAAGCGTTCGAGCTCTCGAAGATAAGCCGATGCTGTGTTGCGTTTGGCGATGCCCACATTCTCCAGGTGGCAGATACGCGTATAGGGCCTCGCGAACACGGTTTCGATGAGTTCGTGTTTGAATCTCCTCTGCATCCCTCTCCGAGCGACGTCAACTGCCCGTTCCACTTCGTTGTAGACCCTATGGAGCATCTCTAGTGTCATATGGGCCGTCGACTCAACTGCTTTCAACATGAAGAGAATCCACGACTCCCAATCGTCCTCTTCTGTTACACGACGCAACAGACGGTAGTATTCCGGCTTTTCGCGCAGAATGTACCAACTCAGATATAGAACGGGGACGTTTAGAAGCCTCTGTTGGATCAGAGCGAGGATGTTGAGGACGCGGCCGGTTCTCCCATTCCCGTCAGGAAACGGATGGATGGCCTCGAACTGCCGGTGCGCAGCTGCCATGGCAATGAGTGGATCTACAGAGCGATCCTCGGCCAAGAACCTGCACAGATCATCGAGCATCGACAAGATCCTCTCTCGTCCGACGGGCGGAGTGTAGATCACCTCTTGCGTCCGGTCGTTCACGATTTGGCAGCCTGGCAGTGCTCGAATTTCGATATCCGCGCCCTTTAGGATCTTCGCCAACTCGACCACCAGACTGGGTCGGATGGGGTGGCCACTCTTTAGGTCGTGGTATCCGTGCCACAGTGCCTCCCCATATCGGAGTACCTCCCGTGTCTGTGGGTCGGAGTATTCGGGATCGAAGTCTAAGGCCCGGTAGAGCGCGTCGCTTGTCGTGACGACGTTCTCGATCTCGCTTGAGGCACGCGCTTCTTGCAGGAGTATTGCCCTCAGGAGAACCACCTGGTTTGGCACGAGAGGCCCGGCAGCCTGTAGAGCGGTCAGATTTCGGCTGGCCGCTATTGCTTGCTTCAGTGTTGCCTGTGTCTCCAGCTTCTCAACCGGAATCGGGGGCAGGTCGTTGTGCGGCTGATCCGGTCTGTACATACCCAATTATGCACTCGAAATGGCCGGTTCGTGTGCATATTCCGACGATCTGCACAAACTGTGTGCACGTCTCCACCTCTCCGCTCGGGCCGCCATGGCCCCGCGCCTGCCGTGCGAACCGCCACGGCTCCAGAAGAGTAAGTGCGCGTCTACAGGGGTTCTCCACAACCTCGGCGCCCGAACGCAACGCGTCCCAATCGCCCACGAATGGCAGGGGCTGGAAGCAACCTCGAGGGAGTCCCCGCGGGTAGTCAGATCGGCAGTGGGGATTCCGATCTAGCCATGATCCGGCCCGGCAACTGCGTGCCGGTCTGCGTGCCAGGATGGACAGCGGGGTTGGCTTGAGGAGGCTGGATCTCCCCGATTCGTACTTGAAAGAGTGGCTGCCGCAGTAGGATTCGAACCTACGACCCGCTGATTAACAGTCAGCTGCTCTACCACTGAGCTATGCGGCAGCGTTGGGGCGCGAAATTCTACCCTTAGGTATCGGAGACCCCGGCCCCGTGCGACACCCTCACGGGCCCCCCGAATCCTCAGGCGCGCGCCGATAAACCTCCGTGCTCACGTACTTGAACCCGCTGTCCGTTGCCGTGGTCACCACCGTCCGCCCCTCGCCCAATCGCTCCGCCACTCGCAGTGCGGCCGCGACGTTCGCGCCGCTCGACGCCCCCGCGAAGATCCCCTCGATAGCCGCGAGCCTCCTGGCCATGTCGTGCGCGTCCGCCGACGCAACCGACTCAACCCTGTCCACAGCAGAACCATCCCAAGCGGGCGGCAGAAAACCGAGCCCGATCCCTTCGATCCGATGCCCGCCCGTGCGTCCCTCGGAGATCACGGGTGACTCGGCCGGCTCCACCGCGACGACCTCGATCTCCGGTCGCTTCCGCCGCAGAGCCGCCGCGACTCCCAAGATGCCGTGCGCGGTTCCCACGCTCTCGACATACGCGTCCACCTGACCGTCGGACTGCTCCCAAATCTCCTCGCCCAGAGAGTGGTAGCCCCGAGTCGCATCGTTGTTGTTCAGTTGATCCGTCCAGTAGGCCCGGCGCTCCTCGGCGATCTCGGATGCACGCGCGATCATCGCTCGAAACAGGTCCGCCGTGATCTTCCCATCGGGGCAGGAAACGATCTCGATCTCCGCGCCGAACGCCGCCATCTGGTCCCGCTTCTCCTGGCTGAACGCGTCCGAAGTCACCAGGAAGATCGGATGCCCGAGCGCTGAACACACCAACGCGAGCGACGTCCCGGTGCTGCCTCCCGTGTACTCCACCACCGGTTGGCCGGGCGCGAGCCGCCCGTCCCGTCGCGCCGACTGGATCACCTCCAGGGCCATCCGGTCCTTCTTGCTCCCCGTCGGATTTGCGCCTTCAATCTTGACCAGCACGCGCGCCATTCCTGGCCGAACGAGTGAGCGCAACTGAACCATGGGAGTGCCGCCGATCGCCTCCAAAATGGATCCGCAAACCCCTCGCATCATCCGGGCGAGTCTACTTGCCACCACCCCGCGACGGCGGCCGGCACCGTGGAACCCCCTGGAAGCCCGAGCTGCCGGTTGATCCGTGCGAAGCGTTCAGGAAGCGCAACCTGACGATTGACACTCGTGCGGCAGGTGTCCCAAGAACTGTCGACGCCGCACGCAGGGCGACCTGGAACGGAGGATACGGACTCGGCCAAAGCGTCTCTCCGCGCCGTTGCGCCCAACCGGCAGTGCCTCCGGTGCGCACGAACGTGCACGCTTTCCCACACGCGGAGCGTGCAGCGTGCAACCGTGCACCCCCGGGGGCGGACGGCGGGGTCAGCCGATCGTACAGCGGCCGAAGAGGAGGTGGCGGGTTCGGGCCACAAGCCGGTAGCCCACCGCTGCAAGCCAGAGAAGAGGCGGAACACCAAGCACGGCAGACAGGGCGCGCGCCCACCGGGGCCCGAGCCGCATGACGGCAAGCCAGGCGCGCACTCCGACCACTCGGCCCGACGGCATCTCAAGGACAACGTCGCCTGCCGAAGGGCCGTCCTCGAGCGGCATGGCAACCACACGGTTGCCTGTCATCGCCTCGGCGGCCTTCGCCGATCCGGCACATAGGCGGCAGGTCTCGTCGTAAAGCAGCCGAAGGCCCGCCTCGTCGGTCGTACCGGAGCCGAAGTTCGCCATCGCGTACACCCTATCGTACGCGAACGAACCGGCGGCGTGCCAGGAGCGAGCACAAAGTGAAGAGAAGCGCAACCGCAAGGTTGCCCACAGCCCAACGGTCCCAGGACTTGGATGAAGGGGCGAGCGGAGGTATCCTATCGCCTCGTCCTTCTTGCCCCCGGTGCGCCGAGGGGCCGGAGACCACAAGGAGGAAACATGACAGAAACACAATTGCGCGCTTACGAGGCCCTGTTCATCGTCCCGGCCAACGCCGACGATGCGTCCATCAAGACCATGCTCGAGAAGCACACCAAGTTCATCGAGGAGCAGGGGGGGAAGGTGGAGAAAGCCGAGAAATGGGAAAAGCGCAAACTCGCCTATCCCATTCGGGGCCACAGCGAAGGCAACTACTGTCTAATCTTGTTCGACGCGCCCGCGCATGTGCCGGCAGAGTTGACGAGGATCTTCCGAATCAGCGACGACATTATCCGCGGACGCGTGTACCTTCGGGAGAAGTAAAAGCATGGCAAGCATCAATCGCGTGGTAATCACCGGGCGCCTTACGCGCGACCCAGAATTGAGAACGACGACGACAGGCAAGACGGTCGCCTCGTTCTCCTTGGCGGTTCAAAAGAGGTTCAAGCCGCAAGACCCGAACGAGAAAGACGCCGACTTCATCCGGTGCGTCGCATGGGGCCAAACGGCAGAGTTCCTCAGCAACTATGCAACTACGGGACGAATGGTCGGAGTGGATGGAAGACTTCAGTCCCGACGATACACGGGCAATGATGGGGTAGACAGGGAAGTCGTCGAAGTCGTAGCGGACAACGTTGCGCTCCTCGATCGTCCGAAAGATTCTGCCGGGGGGGCGGAACCTGCAGCCGTCGCTGCAGTCTCCTCGGGCTACGATCAAGAAACCGACGACTACGATCCCTTCGCGGAGGAGTAGGTGCCGGGACGCCTCGACGACCCCGGGTTCGTACTCGGTAACGACCCGTCAGGGTTGATGGGGCTCACCACGGGCTTTCCGGATCAATGCCGGAAAGCCCTCTCTATTTCGCGTTCTGTCGAGTTCGATGGCGCGGCGAAGAACAAGAGCAACGTCGTCGTCGCCGGTATGGGCGGATCGGCAGCGGGGGGGGATTACCTCAAGGCGCTTTTCTGGGAAGAGGGGCAGACGCCATGCGAAGTCTGGAGAGACTACCGACTTCCGAAGTACGTGGATGGCGACACGCTCGTGTTCGCTTGCAGTTACAGCGGCAACACCGAAGAGACTCTCTCAGCCGTCGCCGAGGCGAAAGAGCGCGGCGCGGCCGTCGTCGGAATCACGAGCGGGGGGGAGCTGCAGACACGGTGCGAACAGAACGGATGGCCGCTCATACGCATTCCGTCTGGGCAGCCGCCGCGCACGGCGCTGGGATTTCTCCTGATTCCTCTCGTGGACGCAGCGGTTCGAACCGGCTATCTGCCGGAGCAGGACTTCGATTCACTGTTCGACGAACTCGACCGATGCGCAGCGGACTTCGCTCCCGCTGCGAAGCTGCACAACAACCCGACGAAAGCGATGGCGTCCATGCTTTATGGGCGGGTCATTCTCGTGTACGGTCTCGGCGCATGGCAGGCTCTCGTCGCGAATCGTTGGAAGGGTCAACTGAATGAGAATGCGAAGGTGATGGCGTTCGCGAATGCGTTTCCCGAACTGAATCACAACGAGATCGTCGGATGGACGTTGGCCTGCAGCCAAAACGCGAGCCACTGGGCGACCGTCATTCTCGAAGGCGGACTTGAGTCCATCAAGATGCGCGCACGCGCCGACATCACAGCGGACATCATCAAAGAGAAGAGCGAAGTGTTCCGGGCGAGTTCACGCGGCGAGTCGTTGCTTGAGCAGATGTTGACACTCTCGTATTTCGGTGACTTCGTGAGCCTGTATCTTGCGGCTCTCTACGGAGTCAATCCGGAAGAGATCACTTCGATCCATCGCCTCAAACGCGCGCTCAGCGAACTGGACTAGGGAAGAGGCTCGACGGTGAAGCGCGGTCGTCCTCAGACGGGCATGCCTGCGAGCCGTTCGGCCGTTTCGGTGAGGGCGCCGATGGCGTGCTCCAGGCCGCTGTCGTCCACTTCACGATGGAACACGAAGCGCAATTGAGTCGGCGAGGTTGCAAACACCTTGACGCCTCGTTCTGCCAGCGCAGACGCCCATTCCGGCGCAGGCGAAGAGGTATTGACTCGCACGATGTTCGTTTGCACGGTCGCCATGTCTACGGAGAGCCCGGCGAGCGAGTTCGCCGCTTCCGAGAACTGCTTCGCCCTCCGGTGATCGTCCGCCAGTCGTTCGACGAGGTGATTCAACGCGTAAACACCGCAAGCTGCCAGAACTCCGGACTGGCGCATCGTTCCACCGACTCTCTTCCGGTGGTGCTTCGCCGTCTTGATGAAGTCAGCAGGACCTGTGAGCAAAGATCCGACCGGGCAAGAGAGCCCCTTGCTGAGACAAAACATCACCGAGTCCGCGTACTGCGCGATTTCGCGTGCGGGAATTCCTTGAGCGATCGCAGCGTTGAAAATCCTTGCGCCATCGAGGTGAATGCGCATTCCGTGCCTGTCGGCTAATGCGCGATAGTCGGCCATGTGATCCTGCGGAATGATCGTGCCGCCGGCGCGGTTGTGAGTGTTCTCGAGGCAGAGCAACTTCGTGCCTGGCGTGTGAATGGACTCTTTCGTAACGCGGCGTTCGATGTCCGAGGGATCCATCACCCCGCGATCCGAGCGGAGCGTCCAGAGCACTGCGCCAGCGAGGGCGCCGGGCGCGCCGGACTCGTAGTACAGGATGTGGCAATCCTCTTCGACGATCGCGGCGTCGCCTCGTTCCAGCCACGTTCGCAGCGCGAGTTGGTTGCCCATCGTGCCGCTCGGAACGAACATGGCGGCTTCTTTGCCCATTTTCTCGGCGGCGAGTTCTTCTAATGCATCGACCGTTGGGTCGTCGTCGAGCACGTCGTCGCCAAGCGGCGCCTCGGCCATGGCCCGGTACATCTCCGGCGTCGGCTTCGTCACCGTGTCGCTTCTCAGGTCTACGATCATCGCTTTAGGGCATTTTGGAAGAATTCCAACGACTTGTCCAGGATGAACTGGAAAGATTCCAGCGAAAAGTTGTGGCCGTCGTTCGGCAGGATGATGAACTCGGACGGGACGCCTGCCTTTTGAAGGGCGTTGTGCAGCCTTTCGCTTTGATCCGGCCAGACGATGTCGTCGAGGGCGCCGTGGAAGATGAGCATGGGGCAGCAGTCACCGTCCACATGGGAAAGAGGACTGGCGTAGACCCAATCGGCTTCGTTGCCTTCGTAAGGCTTGCCCATGAATTGATGAATGAAGTCCCACGAGATCTGGGGATGCCTCGATTTCGGATCGGTCAGATCGGCGAGGCCGCAAATGTCCACGCATGCGTTGGCTCTGCTAGGAACGCCGTCCTCGCACTCATCCCGTGTCGAAACAGACAGGGCCAAGTGACCTCCGGCGCTGTTTCCGAGCACGCCGAGTCGCACCGGATCAATGCCAAGTTCGTCCGCGTGTCGTCGGATGTAGCGCATGAAGCGGTGCAAGTCCTCGACTGCGGCCGGGCATGGATGAAGCGGCGCAAGGCGATACTGGGGACAGAACGCTACGAATCCATTCGACGCGAAGAACTTGCCGATGTCGTGATGGTCGACGCGGTCGCCACTGACCCAACCGCCTCCGTGAATCGAGACCACGGCGGGCAATCGTGCGCGCTCGCCGCTCGGGGCAAAGGTGTCGTAACGGAGCGTGGTGCCGCGAGAGTCGTCGTAAACTCTGTCAAGAATCTCCGTCAATTCTCCGCTCCTATGACAGCGCTCAGCAGGCTCGCGGTTTCAGCGATCGCCTCGGCGAACACGGTCACGGCGGTGTCGACTTGCGCAGCGTTGATCGTCAGCGGGGGCTCGAATCGTATCACGCGCCGGTTGTTGAGGGTGTAGGCGGCAACGACGCCTCTCTTCACCATTTGGGCGATGCAGAGTTCCGCGACATCGTCCATCGTGAACTCGACTCCGATCATCAGACCCTCGCCGCGAACGGCAGCGATCAGGTCTGTGTGAGCTTGCGCGACATTCTGAAGTCCGCTCTTCATTTGCTCTCCGCGCGCTCTGCTGTTCTCGACCAGATTCTCGCTTTCGATGACGTCCAACGCTGCGAGCGCCGTCGCGCACGCCAGAGGATTGCCGCCGAAGGTGCTCGTGTGAATCAGCGGGTTTTTGCCGAATGCGTTTTCCCACACTCGTGGCGTTCCCATGAACGCGCCGATTGGGATGACGCCACCGCTCAAGGCTTTCGCGAAGGTAATGATGTCGGGAACGATTCCGGAGCGATCGATTCCGAACATCCTTCCCGTGCGGCCGAAGCCCGTCTGCACTTCGTCGACTATCAGCAGCGCTCCCGTTTGATCGCAAAGGGAGCGGAGGCCCTTGAGGTAGTCGTCATCGGCGAGGATGATTCCGCCTTCGCCCTGCACAGTCTCCACGATGAAGGCGGCAGTGCGATCATCAATTGCAGCCTTTGCAGCGCTCAGATCGTTGAATTCGACGTGTTCAAATTCAGGAACGAGAGGATAAAAAGGTTCGCGATACTTTTCGCGACCGGTCGCGGAGAGGGCGCCGATCGTCTTTCCGTGATAACCGCCGTAGGTTGCAATCACCTTCGGCCGTCCTTCGAAGGCCTTTGCAACTTTGAGCGCGCCTTCCACAGCTTCCGTGCCGCTGTTGCAGAAGAACGAGTAGTTCAAATCGCCCGGCGCTAACTTCGCGAGGCGCTCTGCCAAGTCTGCGAGCGATTTCGAGAAGAACACCTTCGACCCGAGCGGCATGGTGTCGAGCGCCTGTTTTGCGGCCTCGACGACTTTGGGATGCCTGTGGCCGAGTGAGAACACGCCATATCCACCCAGGCAGTCGAGGAACTTTCGACCTTCGTGATCCCAGATGTAGCATCCCTCCGCCTTCATTTCAACGCCGTATCCGGCGAACGAAAGGAGGCGCGCAAGACCAGGGTTAACGTAGGTTCCGTATTTCGCAACGACGGAGTTCAGTAGGTCCTCTGGAGTCGTTGGGGGCATGGGCCGATTATGGCTGACGCAATGGTAAGATGCCCGCCCGACATGAATCCCGAACGCACCCTGATTCTCGTTAAACCGGACGGTGTTCAGAGGGGCTTGGTGGGAGAAGTCATCCGCCGATTCGAGGCGCGAGGACTTCGGCTAGCCGCCCTTCGACTCTTGAATGCTCCTCGCAACCTCGTCGAAGTCCACTACGAGGAGCACCGCGAGAAGCCGTTCTTCGCGTCGGTCGTGGAGTACCTCTGCTCCGGGCCGGTCGTGGCGATGGCGATCGAGGGGGAGAACGCGGTCAAGGTCTGCCGGGGGATGATGGGGGCGACGAACGCCGCCGAGGCGGCTCCGGGGACGATTCGAGGGGACTTCGCCCTAAACGTCGAGAAGAACATCGTCCACGGCAGCGCGGACCCGGAAGCGGCCGCCCGGGAACTGTCAATTTGGTTCTCGGAAGCCGATTTCGTTTGAATCGGGCAGGCCGGTGGGGTTAGAATAGTCCGATCGCCCGCAGGATGCGGGGGTAGAGGACGGAGACTAAGGAGGTCCAACTGCTCATGAAACGCTTTTTCGTGATGGGCGCAGCCTGCGCCCTTGTTTGCGCTGCCACGTCGGCACAGGCCCAGAGGCTCGACGAGAGACTTGAGAAGGAGTCGCAGTTCTCGGTCCGAGCGGGAGCCTTCCTGCCGTTCGAGGATGTGCTCACGGATGTTGCGGACGTGTGGTTCGGCGCGGGCGCCGATATCGAAATCCCCATCCACCTTTTCCAGAACTCGGTGACCGTTTTCTCGATCGACTGGTTCACCCACAACAGCGGCTCCCGGGACAACATCTTCCCGGCGATGGTCAGCCAGCGGTGGTACTCCGGGCCTTTGGGCCAGAGAACCTACTTCCAGGTCGGCATCGGCGCCGCGTTCGTGGACTTCGTGCCCTCGGACACGCTGTTCGCAGCTCGAGGCGGAATCGGCATGGAGATCAACGACATGGCTTTCGTCGAGGCGAACTTCTATTGGACGGAAGAGGACGACAACGGCATTACGGCGTCCGGCATCGCAGCCTTCGTCGGCGTGCGATTCTAAGGCCTACTACGACCCGAAGCGGGCAGGCCGAGCACGAACGTGCGTGCTCGGCCTGCCGTCCGTAAGGCGAGGGATGTTTTGAGAAAGGAAACGCCTGGAGTCCGATTCGCTGAGGTCGAGCGCGAGACGCAGTTGGTCCGCGTTCGCGTGGTCGTGGACCTGGACGGCGAGTCCAAGCACACGATCGACACCGGGATCGGCTATTTCGACTACGTTTTGGGTCTGCTCGCCTTCCACGGGGGCGTGGACCTCGGAGTGTCGGCTGAGGGCGACCTTGCCGTTGACGACAGGCACACGGTCGAGGCCGTGGGGGCGTGCATCGGGAAAGCGATTCGGCAGGCCCTCGGCGACCCTGATGGGACGCGTCGCGTCGGCTCGGAATCGGCGCCGGTGGATGACGCACTAGTGCATGTCGCGGTGGACATCGGGGGACGACCGGCCTGTCAGTACAAGGTCCAGTTCACCGTAGAGCGGATCGGTGGCCTGACCTGCGAGTGCATCGAGGACTTCCTCCGGGCAGTGTCGATCCACGCGGGCTTCACAATTCACGCCATCCAAATGGCGGGCCACAACAACCACCACATCTGCGAGAGCCTCTTTTCCGCCCTGGGCCTGGCCCTCAGGCGGGCGATCGGGAAGGCGACGGCTAAGTAGGGGTCGGCCTTATGCTGAGGGCCGCGGTTCTCCGATTGTCCGGCGGCGCTCTCCGCTTCGCGTGCAACGGCTTCGACGAAGCGATCCGGGAAGCCTCCTCCGAGTTCGATTGGCTCCACGTCGTGGATGAGGACGCACGCGAGTCCGGGGCGCCCCAAAACGTCGCACTGCTCAGTCGGATCGTTGGTCTGTCGTCAGCGCCGATTCAGTACGAGGGCGGCCTGGGGCTGTTTCACCTTGCGGAACTCGTGTTGGGCCTCGGGGTTTCGAGGGTAGTCCTCGACGAGGCTCTGACAAAGACGGAGAGGTCGGCGGAGTACTTCTTCTCCCGGCTTGGGGAGCAGGTGATCGCTGTCGTTCGGCCGGAGGGTCACGAGGCGGCGAGGCGGTACGCTGAGCAAGGAGCGCGCCGTCTGCTGCTCGACGGCGCTGACGAGATGGAAGACGTGGAGCGATTCGTCAAGGAGTCCGGGCTTCCGACGTGGGTCCGTGGCGAGGTGACGCATTCGCGGCGAAACCTGGAGGCTTTGGCCGCCGTAAGGTGCGAGGGAGCCTTGATCGAAGGCGCGGCTTCAGAGAACGGCGAGACATGAACGCACTTGAGATGGTGTTCGACAACTTCTTTGTGCAGGTGTTTGTCGGCATCGGGCTCATGGTCTTCCTCATCGCAATCGGAGAGGCGTTCGCTCGCATGTTGCGCCCGCTTTCGAAGAAGCAGACGGAGCGAATGGTGTCGGCGATGAAAGAGGATTTGCAGGGCCAGATCGAAGCGCTGCGCCAGGAGGTCCGCTCGGCCAGATCCACGGTCCTCGACCATTCGATGAGTCTTGAAAGCAACGTGGAGACGCTCGTTCGCCGAGTTGAGCGGCTCGAACAAACAACGAGCCAGCGAGGAGTTGGGTAATGCCAGAGGAACTGATCCCGATTGTAGCGATCTTCTGCGTGATCGGCTTGCCGATGATCGCGGGAATCGTTTCGCTTCTGCTGAAGCACCAACGACAAATGGCTGAGTTGATGAGGCAAGGCTCTCGCGAAGAGACTGCACTGCAGGGCGAACTTCAAGCGATACGACGCGAACTATCGGACTTCAAGAATGCCGTACTCGATCACTCGATGAGCCTCGACAACGCAGTCGAACGAATCTCAAGAAGGCTGGACGAAGTGGAATCTGTCCACAACAACCCTCATCGAGGTTAGGGTCGGAATTCGATGGGCATCAGGTTCCTTATCGTCAATTCGCTACGCTCGCCCGCTGTTGGGGCGGGGAGGAGTGAGGTTGAGTCACAATTGGAGCAACTATGCCGGACGCAGGTGTAATCGCTGTCGTATGCATCTTTGGGCTGCCAATGCTGATTGGATTGGTTAGCGTGCTCACTCGCCACCAAAGACAGATGGCGGAGATCCTCCACAAGTCGCAAGGACAAGATCAGGCGCTGGTTGATGAGATTCGGGCATTGAGAGAGGAAGTGCGCCAATTGCGCGATCGAACGGACGCTGTGCTTTTCTCGCCCGGTGCAAACCCGCAAGCCTACGACGAACAGAGGCTTCAGACGGATCGCTAAGGTTCGTCAGTTCGTCGCGTCCACCTCATGGCGATTCGCCCGAATAGTGTAAGGGTCGTTCGGGTTACCGCAGTTCTTCGCAGGCGACTGGCGAGCAAGTGGCGCCATCACATCGAACGCTCCGGCGAGCGAGTGGAGTTCGATTGGTTCGACGAACGGGTGCTTCTGTGGGTGGCGCTGCTTCGAAATGAGATCGTCGGCCATGTGTCATGCAAAATCGAAGAAGTGGATTGGGCCGACTGCGGCGAGCTGCAGCGATTCGAAGAGAAGCCCGATGCTGTGCAGTCAAGGGACCTGAATGTCACAGAGGCATTCGTTCAATCGTTTGCTGTAGACCCGGCGTACAGGCGGCTTGGCGTTGGACGCAGACTGCAGACTGCGATGGTCCGAGCGTGCAAGAAGCAGGGAGTAAGCCAATTGAGAAGTTGGTCGTCCTGCGATGCAGTTGAGAATTACCGTCTCAAACTGTCGATGGGATTCTGCGTCGTGCCGTCGTACTACTTCGTGCCGCGCGCGAACAAGTGGTCGCGCGGCGCTTACTTTGTGATGAAACTCCGGTAGGGTTCGGCGCACTGCGGAAGTGGCGCCCCCGACAGGATTCGAACCTGTGGCCCACTGCTTAGAAGGCAGTTGCTCTATCCCCTGAGCTACGGGGGCGGTTGCCGGACGAGCGTATCGTCGGCACGGTGAAGATACCCGCGACTGGGGCGAGAGCCGGTTCGAAATCGGTGGCCCGGGGGCGGAAGCCGGCCGGGCCACCGAGGGGGGACTACTTGCTGGGAACGCAGAGGCAGGATGAGTTAATCGGGATATCCGAGGCTGCCCAGATCTCCTCAAACGCATCTTCGTACTGCTTTGCGTCCTTGCCCTGACCCTTGAGCGCCTGGATCATTCCGAACGTTGACCAGCCGTTGTTCGGCAGACGCTTGAGGTCCTCGCGGTACACGGCCTCCGCTTCCTTGAAGTGTCGGGCCTTCACAAGGACCGCGCCGAGCGCATGCCGGGTCGGCTGCAGCCAGTCGGGCGGCTCGTTGTATTTGAGTCCGTCTTCTGCGCGGACCGCCGTCCTCAAGGTTTTGATTGCGTCCTCGATTCTGTTCTCGCCGAGCAGAATTTCACCGTTCATCAGGAGTTCAGCGACTTTCATCACGTCCCACGCGGTGTTGTTGCCGATGCCCCTGTCTTTCGGTACGAAGTTTCTCGTTCGATAGAAGTGCCACTGCTCGATGCGGGCCGACTTCGCATCGCCCTTGACAGCGAACGCGACGGCGCGTGCCATGTGGCGGATCGCCCGCATAATCGGGAACACCTCTTTGGGTTCCGGCATGGAGAGAATGTCGTCCCACTTGCCGAATCGGATTCTCGCTTCGTACATTGCGGCGAGATAGCCATCGAGAACCGGCGCCATGGATTCGAGTACTTCAGGTGCAACGGCCTCCTGAATGTGGTCCATGCCAGCGATGCCTTCCTTCGACTTTCCGACCATCATCGCCGCGTAAGCGAGCATCTGATGGTTGTGCGCCATGTACACCAAGTAGAAGCCCTGCTCAGGGCGGCGGGCGACGTAGGCGTCGTCCGCAGCGATCGCATCGGCGTTCGATCGGATCGCATCTTCCCAGTGACCGGTTCGAACGAAGGTGTGCGAGGGCATGTGCACCATGTGACCAAGCCCCGGTTGAAGCTTCCAGAGCTTCCGAGCGGCCTCAAGCCCGTCCTCCGGGTTCGCCGAGGCCTCGGTGATGTGAATGTACAGGTGCAGGCCGAGAGGATGATGCGGATCAAGTTCGAGCACTCGCTCCAAAAGGCCCTTGATCTCCGGCGTCCAGGACTTCGGCTTCCCATCGGGGGTCCAGAAGTCCCAGGGATGGAGATCCATCAGCGCCTCGGCGGTCAGCGCGCCAATGTCCGCATCGCGTGGGTGCTTTCGCCAAACGGCTTTCATCGCTTCGGCGTACGCCTTGTCGAGTGGAGCCCTTTCCGCGTTCGGATCGGCGGAAAACCGTTTGAACTGCGCTTCAATCAAGTCGCGTTCGACACCGGTCCTCGACCCCAGCGCTTCGCGTGCGCGCTGAAGCGACCGCCATGCTCTCGCCGCGGCAGCGGGCTCGACTGCCGGGTTGTTGATGTGCGGCCCGAGGGCTGTTGCGACTCCCCAGTGCGCCATCGCACAATTGGGGTCGATTCTCGCGGCCTCCTCGAAAGATCGAATCGCCTCGTCGTGATTGAAGGCGAATAGGAAAGCCAGGCCCTGATTGAACCATCGCTGCGCGTCAGCCGACGACGTCGAGACTGTGCGAGCGTGCGTTCCCGTGCCCTCGAACAGGAGCGGTTTAGGCTCCGCTTGGGCAAACACAAGGCTGAGAGACAATACCGCTGCTATGCTCATAAACGTCCTCCTTGTCTGATTGCCACCACACGGCTACAGGCGGCGGAAGCCTCTCGATGCCAGCCCTGCAACCGGTACTTCGTGGGGCTAAAGTTCGGCGGAAGGATACACCATCAGCCAGAGCCGGACGTCTGGTTCTGCTGATGTTCTTCGGTCTGGACTGCCTGGGCCTCTTCGGCGTGGGTCCCCCTTTCGGCCAGCGACCGGATGATGGGGATGTCCAACTCGTCGAGGGCTCGGTTGATGGACTCCAGCTGTCCCTTGACCTCGGCCATCGTGGAGAGGAAGTCCTCCCGACTTAACTCAGCTTCGTCGCTTCCGAGGCGATAGGCCAGCAGTTGAACGCGTAGGCTGTCGAGCGCACTCACGAAAACCGCGCACTGGCCTTCGGTTCGAGTGACGCGCGCGATCACCGCCTCGTAGTACTTTCGATATTCGGCGACGTTCTTATCCGCGAGCATGTACATCTCGCTGGTCTGCCTGTCCTCGGAGGTCATGCGAAACGGCATGGCGGAGATGCCGAACTTTCCCTCGCTCCGGTTGATTTCCTGCTTGACGAGGTCGGCTTTGCGAAGCGAGACATAGAGGTGCCTTGCCGTTCGTTCGATGGTCTTCGGCATTTCATGAAGCCCGTTGCGAATGGGGTCTGGCGCGCGGTTCAGCGCTGCACGAAACCGGTTGAGCCTGTCTCGAATCAACTCCCACAGCTGCCGATGTTCTGGGTTTTTGAACCGCTTCTGTCGGAACTCCTCACGGACCGTTACTGTGTACGCGCCGAGTCCGATGCCGAGAACTCCGAGTCCTATGATGTACGGAAGGGAGAGAAAACTGGAAGTCGTGATCGCGGTGAACCCGATGTAGCCTGCGAGCAGCAGTCCCACCACGCGCGCCGGGTGAAGCATTGCAAGAGCAAGCGTGATCGCGTCGGCTCGACGGATCTCTTTCATGTCGCCAGGGGGGGCGGTGGCAGTTTGCCGAAGCACTGCTCGGCCGCGAGCGCGATGCTGAACATATGATCTTCGCGGAATGAATCACAGACAATTTGGAAGCCCACGGGCAGCCCGTCTGACAATCCGCAGGGAACGCTGATGGCTGGGAACCCACCCATGTTTGCAGGGATGGTGCAGAGGTCGGCGAGTTTGAGGGCGAGTGGATCGCCGAGCAGTTCGCCCAATTTGAACGCCACGGTGGGGCTTGTCGGCGAGATGATCGCGTCGAATTTTTCAAACGCTTCGCGCATCTGCTTCTTCATGAGCGTGCGCGCTCGATGCGCTTTCGCGTAGAACGCGTCGTAGTATCCGCTCGAAAGAACGTAGGTTCCGATGACGATGCGCTCTTGAACTTCTGGGCCGAATCCTGCAGAACGTGTGTTTCGCATCAGGTCGATCGGATTGTCAGCCTGGACGCGCAGGCCGTAGCGAACTCCGTCGTATCTTGCGAGGTTGCTGCTCGCTTCTGCCGGCGCGATGATGTAGTAAGTCGAAACGCCGAATTCGACCATTGGCAGGGAAATCTCTTCGACGATTGCGCCTTCGGCGACAAGTTTGTCGACGGCCGCGCGAAATCCATCGCGGACGCCCTGCTCGACGGAGTCGGAGGACAGTTCCTTGATGATCGCCAGTTTCTTTCCTCGAACGCTGGGGATGCGCGCGGCGGCCGAGTCGTAGGGCATCGAGACACACGTCGAGTCCTTCGGGTCGTGGCCCATTACGGCTTCGAAGCCTGAGATAGCGTCGGTGACTGTTCTGGCGAAGGGTCCGATCTGGTCGAGCGAACTCGCGAACGCAACGAGGCCGTAGCGGCTGACTCTGCCGTAGGTCGGCTTGAATCCGACGACTCCTGTGAGAGCAGCGGGCTGACGGACGCTTCCACCCGTGTCGGATCCGTAAGTGATCGCAGCGAGGGAAGCCGCCGCGGCGACCGCGCTCCCTCCCGAACTTCCGCCGGGCGAGCGTTCGAGGTCCCATGGGTTCTTCGAGGGAAAGTATGCGCTTCGCTCCGTGCTCGATCCCATCGCGAATTCATCGAGGTTCGTCTTGCCCAATAGAACCGCGCCGCTTTGTTTCAGCCGCAGTGCGGCCGTACCTTGGTAGGGTGGAACGTAGCCTTCGAGAATGCGCGACGCGCACGTCGTTGGAATCCCCTTAGTGATCATGTTGTCTTTGAGGGCGACCGGGATTCCTGTCATGGCGTTCGCATCGCCGCTGTCAATCATTCGCTGCGCGGTTTTCGCCTGTTCAAGCGCCGTGTCTTCACAAACGTGAAGGAACGCTTGCAGTTCTTTGTCGAGTTGCTCGATGCGGTCGAGATGCGCTTGGGTGAGTTCTACGGCCGAGATCTCGCGCGAGTCCAGCTTTGCCCGCATTTCGGCGGCAGTGAGCCCGCACGGTTCCATCTCAGTCGATGATGGTGGGGACGAGGAAAAGCCCGGCGGCCGTGCTTGGCGCGCCGGCAATCGCATCCGATCTCGTCAGTCCTTCCTCGATTTCATCTCCTCGCCAGATGCCGTACACGTCGACGGAGTGCGGGGTGAGTTCGACTCCCGCCAGATCGAGTTCCTGGAGGTGTCGGAAGTACTCAAGCACTCGGTTGAGGTCCGAGTGCATAGCGTCGAGTTCGGTTTCGGACAAGTGAAGTCGGGCCAAATCTGCGACGTGGCGCACCTCGTCCCGCGAAATCGGCATGGTCGGAGTTTAGCACAGGGGCCTTCCACGGCCATAATCCTGGCGAGAATGCCAGGGAACCCGAAGCGGCCCCGTTTCACCGTTCTGTCGTATCTGGTCGCGGTCCTGGCAATCGCAGCCGTCGGCCTTCGACTCGCAAGCAATCGCCTGCCGGAAAACAAGCCGAATCGCATGTCGGAGGAGTACGGGGCGTACGCCCGCGCAGCGGGCCGATCGCTGATTGACTGGTATCCGTTTTCGGCGGAGCCGTTCGCCCGGGCGAAGGAGCGGGGGCGGCTGATCCTGCTCGAAGTCGGCAGCCAGCTGTCCAGGGAAAGCCGCATCTACACGGATCGCTACTTCAAGGACAGCGAGGTGATCCGCCTGTTGAAGAACCACTTCGTGTGCATCCGGGTCGATGCGGAGGAGATGCCCTGGGTCGCGGACCTATTGAATCTCAACGAACCGCTCATGCCGCTGGCGGGCGACTGCTTGGTGGCCGTGCTCGATTCAGAAGGGCGGATCGTCAGCGAGTCGCCGTTTCGCATCCTGCGGTCACGCCGCGACCCGATCGGGCTGTACGACTGGCTGACTCGGCTCACGCGCGCGTGGGTGACTGACAAGCGCGAGATTCTAAGGGCGACGGAGGCGAGCCAAAGGGCGAGGGAGGCTGCTGCCTCGGCCTTTGGGCCAGGCCAGGGGGTGACGGCTTCGGACGTGAGCCAGCTCTGCGCCGCGCTCGCCGGCGCGACGGATACGACGGCTGGAGGGCTGCGAGGGGCCGTGTCTCCCGTCGCGGCTCCCATTTTGTCGCTGCTTGGGGCGGAGCGGTCGAATCCCTCGCGGGGCGCGAGGATCGCATGGCTCCTGCGACTCCGTGAGTCGCCGTGCTATGAGCAGGTCGACGGAGGGTTCTTCTACAACGCTGCCGCACAGAGTTGGCGGGACCCGAGGTACGGGATTCGGACCGGAACCACGGCGCTGCTCGCGGCGGAGTACGCGGAGGCTGGCCGAGAACTCGGATCGGGTTTGTTCACTTTCACCGCTCGGCAAACGATGAATATGCTGATCGAGCGACTGATCGACCCAAGTTCTCAGATGTTCTTTGCAGGACTCGCTACCGACATGGATGCCTTCGAGAAGAGCGAATACTACGACTGGAATGAGGACGAGTTGCCGGAGAGCGCTCGGAACACCTTCGTCGTTTACACGCGGGAAACTGGCGTTGGGCCGCTCGGGCTTCGCAACGAGCGGGATTTCGAACTCGGCGCATCCGAATCTCGCGCGCAGAGGATTCGATCGGCGATTCCGGCATTGGCCGACGTTCGCCAGAGCCGGCCAAAACCCGAAGTCGTCGCGAATCTGTTCGCAGAAGCGAATGGAAAGGCTGTGTCCGGCATCGTTCGGGGCGCGCAAGCGCTCGATGACCAGGAGACATTGGGATTCGCGCTGCGCGTCTTCGAGCGGGCGCGGCGCGCCTTTGTTCAGCCCCTCGGCGACGTGCTGTTTGCTCCCGCTGGCAAGGGACGGACCACCGGATATGCGGGCGCGTACGCGTGGATGGCTCGCGCTGCGATTGATTGTTACGGCGCGACGGGAGATGTCGAATACCTGTCAATCGCCCAGAAGATCGTGAATCGGCAAAACGAACTGTTCTGGCACGAGCGGGGGGGGTACACGTCCGTGCTGTCTTCGGAGTGTTCGTTTGCAGGTTTTTATGCGCCTGTGCGGCCGTACATCGATACGCCCGACGAAAGCCTGAACAGCGTATCGGTGCGGAATCTCATCGATCTGGCTCAAATCGCGGGAGACGCTTCCTATTGGGATCGCGCATACACGGTTCTCACAGTTTTCGGGAGGCCCGCGCTCACGAAAGGCGAGTTCGGTTCGGGGATCGCGCGGTGCATCCTCCTCGCCGAAATGCCGGCCCTCTTGTGTACTTCAAACGTCGTCGAAGAGGTGAGACGGAGACTTCCCGGAGCGCGCGTTCTCCTCGCGCCGCCGGGGCGCGTGTCGCGATCCGGAATCTATTTGCTGACTGGCGCTGCGGCAGACGGTCCCGTCAGCATCGAAGATGCCGCCGCTCGCATCGGGCTTTCGTTGCGTCCCGACGGCCTTTGAGTCTGAGCGCGATTCGATGCGGCGTAGACGACCGCTGAAACAGCGGCCAGGCAGAGAATTCCCAAGACCAGCGTCATCGCCTTCTCGCTTTGCGTTAGTCGAAACTCTTTGCGATTCGCGAGAAGCACGACGACCGAAATTGGCAAAAGCGCGGGCAAGGCCCGCAGGGGGAGCCCGGCGAGCTCGACGTGTCCGAAGAAGATTGCGACCCACAGGTAGAGAACGAGCGCTGGCACGATCGCGAAGATCGTCGCTCTCGAGTTCATTTGAAAACGGTGGATCGCCAGGAAGAACATTCCGAGGAAGAGAAAGTCGGCTGGGCCAATCATGGCGAGTGGCTCCGCCCTGCCAGCCGTCGGGATCGAGAACGCGATGCTCTCGAAGACAGCCCGCCCGACCTCTGAGCCGAGGGCCTGTTTTACGGTCCCCGACGGCGCGAAGACGATGACCATGTCAACGGTCGCCAACACGATCGCGGCCGGCAGCAGCAGGTTCTTGTCGCGAAACAGTGAGGCGACGGTGAACCCAAGGCATCCAGCCCACCCGACCGTCGCAATCGACGACAAAGCGGCGTAAAGGCCGGTTGGTCCGACGGCGTTGCGAATGAGCACGGTGAGGCCCGCCGAACAGAGGGCGAACAGGACCAGACCCAGAATCGAAGCTCTCAACGTCCATCGCTCGCGGGACGCGCAAAAGAGGATTGCCACGGGGAGAGTCACGAACACCGCCGACACGACGATATTCGCCGCGTCGACCCAATCAAACGGTATGGCGAGGTTGGGCGTGAGCCACGTGAGGGTGGCCAACGCCACGGCGAGCAGAATTGCGATCTTCGCTCCCGCACCGAGCGGGGTTGCTCGCGCACCAAGGTCAGAAGACCCCATTCTCGCTTCATACCTGTCGGGCGGAGCGGCCTGCACGCGACAGACTGGCCGTGCCTATAATGGGCCGAATGAGCGATGGCCAATTCGACGCGACCGATGTGCGGCGGATGCTTGGGCGGATGGCGCACCAGGTATTAGAGGCGAATCGCGGCGCTGCCGGCTTGGTCGTGGTCGGAATCCTGACTCGCGGGTTTCCAGTCGCAAAAAGGCTTGCGTTCGCGATGACGCAAATCGAGGGCACGACGGTGCCGTGTGGCAGCCTCGACATCACGGCGCATCGTGACGATGCTGAAGTGGCCGTCGACTATGCCGACAAGAGCGAGATCCCCTTCGCAATTACGGGCCGCACGGTGATTCTCGTAGATGAAGTCATACAAACGGGACGCACGGTGCGTGCCGCGCTCGACGCCTTGATGCGTCACGGACGCCCCGGTGAGGTGAAACTTGCCGCACTCATCGATCGCGGTGGCCGGGAACTGCCGATTCAGCCTGACTTTGTGGGACGCATCGTCGAAGTCGGCGCAGACGAATACGTTGATGTACGAATTTCGGACGGTGCAGGAGAAGATACCGTCGCGATCGTGAAAGGAGCGATGCCGTGCACCTCTTAGCAATTCGTGAGATGGAGCCCGCCCGAATCGAGCAGTTGCTCGAATCGTCGCAGAGGATGAAGCGCGCGACGATTGACGGTTCGAAGGTTCCTCAGTTTCCGGGGCGAGTCGTCGGGATGCTGTTCCTCGAGGACAGCACGCGTACCCGCGTGAGTTTCGAGCAGGCGGCCAGGAAACTCGGGATGGGATTCTCAATCTTCGGCATGCAGGGCACGAGCCTGAGCAAAGGCGAGTCTCTGAAGGACACAGTTTTAACGCTCAAATACGAAAGGCTCGACGGACTCGTCATGCGGCACAATGCTTCGGGAGCCGCTCATCTCGCCGCGCGATTTTTCGATGGCCCTGTCATCAACGCCGGCGACGGAATGCACGAACATCCGACTCAGGCTCTCGCCGACGCCCTCACGATCGCCGAAAGGAAAGGGAAGATACAAGGCCTCAAGGTCGCTATCGTCGGCGACGTGATGCACAGTCGGGTTGCGAGGAGCAACCTCTGGCTGCTCCACAAACTGGGCGCCGAAGTGCACCTTGTGGGCCCGCGCAATCTGCTCCCGAGGCACACCGGCAAACTGCCGGCGAGCGTGCATCATGACCTGCTTCCTGGAATCGAAGATGCGGATGTGGTGATGGCGCTTCGGCTGCAGAAGGAGCGAATGGACGGAGGGCTCATCTCGAGTCTCGGCGAGTACGCGTCCTTGTATCAGATCAACGCCCGTGCGCTCGCAAACGCGAAGCCGGACTGCATCGTCATGCACCCCGGGCCGATTAATCGCGGCCTCGAAGTGGATGACCAGACTGCGGACGGGCCCAATTCCGTCATCGTCAATCAGGTTGAGAACGGAGTGTTCGTAAGGATGGCCGTATTCGCGGAGGCATTCTCGAACGGACATATGGAACAGCCGAAGACCAAGAAGGCAACGAAGAAATGAAGATTGTTCTGAAGAACGGGCGAATCCTCGACCCATCGCAAGACCTCGACATGGTCGGCGACGTCAGCATCGTGAACGACCAGATCGCAGAGGTGGGTCGCGTGTCCTCGCCGGAAGACGCAGATGAAACCTATGACTGCACGGGCATGTGGATTACTCCGGGCCTGGTTGATCTGCATGTCCATCTTCGGGAGCCAGGGTTCTCGCACAAGGAGAGCATCATCACCGGGACGCAGGCTGCAGCGGCCGGCGGCTTCACCACGATCTGCTGCATGCCGAACACGAGTCCGCCGCTCGATGATCCGGCGCTAATTGATTTCATCCTCGATCGCAGCGCCTCGCCCGAAGCGGGCGGGATCTTCGTCGCGCCGATCGGAGCCTTGACCAAGGGAATGAAGGGGGAAAGGCCGAGCGACCTCGCTTCCTTGAGGCGCGCCGGAATCGTGGCAGCGAGTGATGACGCGTTTCCGATTCAGGACGCCCAGGTGATGCTCCGCTGCATGGAATTGTGTCGGCAGTTGGACTTGCCGGTTGCGACGCACTGCGAAGACCTGTCGCTTGCCGGCGGCGGATCCATGAACGAAGGGTCTGTTAGCGCAGTGCTCGGCTTAAAAGGGATGCCGAGAACCGCGGAGGAGATTCAAGTAGCACGCAACTGCATGCTCAGCCTGGAGACTCTGTGTCCGCTTCATATTCTTCACGTGAGCACGTGGGGAAGCGTCGAGATCATCAAACAGGCGAAGTACCTCGGGGCGCCGGTGACGTGCGAGGTCTGTCCGCACCACTTCTCATTGATCGACGAAGACATGATTCCGTTCGACACGAATTACAAGATGAATCCGCCGCTGCGCACCAAGGTAGATCAGGACCTCATCTTGCAGGCCATTGAAGAGGGGACCATCGACTGCATCGCGACGGATCATGCGCCGCACGCTGCGCATGAGAAGGACCGTACGTTCGACGAGGCGCCGTTCGGCATCGTCGGATTAGAAACGGCTGTGGGGGTTACGCTTACGCACTTGACTCACAAAGGCGTCCTCTCACCGCTTGAGACCATTCGCCGACTGAGCACGCGACCGGCGGAGATCTTCAGGCTCGATGCGGGCACGCTGAAGCCAGGAAGGACGCCCGTCGCGCAGGTGACGGTCATTGATCCGGCCATCGAGTGGACTTTCGACGTGAACAAGACGTTCAGCAAAGGGAAGAACAGCCCGTATCACGGCGCGACGTTCCGCGGCAAGCCGATGCTCACATTCAGCGGCGGCGAAGTCTATTGCGACGCGCTGTGGCCCCAGCGAATTGCGATGATGGCCTAATCGAGGTCGAGAGACTGGAATCGCCTGAGTCGTTGATCCAGCAAAGGAAGAAGCGTGTCATAGGCCTCCTGCACTTTCAGGTGAACTTCTGCCGCCTTTCTTCGTTCTTCGGTTCCCTCGGGGAAGTTCGTGGGCAGGCTCCGCTCGCTCAGCCTCTTGTACGCGCGCTTTAGGTCCTGCAGCGAAGCGCCCGGCGAGAGATTGAGCACCTTGTAGGCGCGCTCGATTCGAGATTCCTCTTTCGCCTGTTCGGCCGGAGTTCGATGGCGCGCAGGCGAAGGGGGGGGCGGTGGAGGGACCGTGTCGGTTGGCTTCCCGGCCTTGAGGTAGTCGTCCAACTCCTTTCGAGCGTCGCGCTCGAAGACGCTTTCGATTCGCTCCCACTCTCGACCGACGTAAGCGCGAAGCAGGTCATACGCGCGGCGCGTGATGCTCATCGTCCCTGCACCTCGATCCACTCGCGTGCCTGGTCAACCGTCTTGTTCAGTGCGGTGAGCCGTTCGTGGAGTCCGGAAATCTCTTCTGGGATCTCCGAGGCGGCGGACGCAGCGGACGCGAGTTTCGAGCGCAAATCCGCGAGAGCGCGTCCCAGAGAATCGAGGGAGGCCTCGATCTCCGCGATCCGATTGCGCAGTTCCGTTTCATCGCCCTCGCCGACTAGCAGTTTCGTCATTTCACGCCGTGACTCGGCAAGGCGGATGGCTTGCCGTACCGTCTCCTCGGACTCCTCTTTAACACTGGACGACATACCCGAAAGCACGATGCTGTCGCGATGGGCGGCAAGCAAGTCGACGATGTCTCTGTGCGTTTTGATGAGGCCTGCGACTCGTGAACGAATCGCGGGTTGGAGTTCATCGAGTTCGCGATCGAAAGCAGAACGTTCGTCACCGGCGGCGACCGCCCCCACTCCGAGAAGTACGACGCCGACGGCGCCCACTCCGACCGCAGGAATCCACAGTCCGAGAGAAGCCAACAGGGCGGCTAAGCCGAGGGCTCCGACACCGAACCAAAGCAAGCGTCGTCCGCGACTCACAGTCGAATCCTCGCCCCGACTCCGATGATCCATCCGCGGCCTTCGAAGTGCCTCACAGATGGCACGAGGAACAACTTTTGCGACAGGGCCATCTCCGAGACAAGCCGCAGATTGACGAGGCCCGACTCGGTTTCCAAAGTCGCGCCCCCTTCGACCAACGGCCCGTACGGGAACTGATAACTGAGAGATGCGTCGACCACTTCTGTGTCTAGATCGAGCGGGGAAGCGGCCCTTCGGAGCGCGATCCCTTCCACTCCGAGCGTCCAGCCGCCGAATTTCCGCGTGACATCAATTCCTACGGCGAGCCCGTAACCCCGGTTTCGGCCAGGCGACTCTTCAGGCAGGCGCAGCTGCGTGAAGGAGGAGGCGGCGATCCCGAAGTGATCTCCGACGGCCACGGAGACCCCGACGCTTCCGCCGACGCGGGCGACGAATCCGGATTGCTTCCCTCGGCCGCTGTCGAAGTAGCCGAAGACGACCGGCAGGGAGGCGAAATCGAATTCAGTTTCCACCTGCACGCCAAACGCGCTCTCCCTGAGCATCCTTCCGGATCCAAAAGGGATGTACTGCTTGCCGGCCTTCCACCTGCCAGGATTCTCCAGGAAGGCTTCGTCCATCGAGGAGTTGTCCGCGTCGCCGGGAATTCGCTCCAGCCTCTGCCGAAGGCGAACCGCCCAACCGTTGTCCAAGACGATGCCGAGCCGGAAGATCGAGTACTCGCCGAAATCGTTATACAGCCGGGCCTGCGACTGACCGTTGGGCGAGTATCTCAGTTGGGGGTAGACGTCGGCGGAGAAACTGACGTGGGGCGCCTGTGCCGCTGCGGAACCGAAGGCCCCCGCCGCAACTACGACCCAGAGCCCACGCATTGGCCGAGATGATACCGGGGCGGCAGGCCTGCGCCGTCATGCCAGAATCGCGGCCAAGTGGTGTCCACCGAGTTCGAACTTTCTGTCGGCCTCGAAGTTCATGCGGAACTCCTCACGCTCAGCAAGATGTTCTGCGGGTGTCCTAATGAATTCGGCGGCGAACCGAACACGCGCGTCTGCCCGGTCTGCCTCGGATTGCCGGGGTCCCTACCCGTCATCAACCGGCAGGCAGTCGAGCATGTATTGAAAACCGCGCTCGCCCTCAATTGCTCCATCGCGATGCGGAGCATGTTTCACCGGAAGAACTACTTCTATCCAGATCTTCCGAAGGGATACCAAATCAGCCAGTACGAAGAAACCAATCCGATCGGGTACCGAGGCTGGATAGAAATCCCTCTTGCTGACGGAGCGACGAAGACGGTGCGCATCCGCCGTGTGCACCTTGAGGAAGACACGGGGAAACTGATGCACCTTCCAGGAGGCGGAAGCGGCGTGGACTTCAACCGGGCGGGCGTTCCGTTGATGGAGATCGTCACGGACTTCCCACCGGATGTCAAGTCCGCGGAAGAAGCGCGGAGCTATCTGCAGGAATTGAGGCTCATCCTTCTCTATCTCGGCGTTTGCGATGGACGGATGGAGCAAGGGAGTTTCCGGTGCGAGCCCAACATCTCGATTGCCCCCCCCGGTGCGGAGACACTCGGCACGAAGGTCGAACTGAAGAACCTCGGATCGTTCAAGGCTGTCGCGCTCGGTATTGAATATGAGCGAAGCAGGATGGAGAGCGCGCTTGCGAGAGGCGAGACACTCCACCAGGAGACACGCGGTTGGGATGAGTCCGCGGAGATCAGTTATCCGATGCGAAGGAAAGAGGGAGAGAGTGACTACCGTTACTTCACCGATCCTGATCTCCCCCCCCTCGCGTTCGACGAGGAGACGATCGAACGCGTGCGCGCTTCGCTGCCCGAACTTCCGGGCGAGAAGCGAAGGCGTTACCGAGAATCTCTCGGCCTCGGCGAATACGATGCGAATCTGTTGGTGGCCGATCCCGAATGGGCGGCCTACTTCGACGAAGCGGTGTCGGCAGGCGGCGATGCGAAGTTGGTGTGCAATTGGATGAACAGCGACTTCGCTCGGCTCCTCAACGAATCGGGACAGAGGCCGCGCACCTCGAAAGTCACCCCCGAGCGCCTCGCAGAACTGGTCGGGCTGATTCAGGCGGACCAGATCACGGGCAAGATCGCCAAGGAGGTCTTCGACACGATGTTCGCGACCGGTGATGCCCCAGGCAAGATCGTCTCCGAGAAGGGACTTTCCCAGATCGCCGACGCGGGAGAGTTGGCGGCCATCGTGGCGGACGTGCTGTCCGCAAACCCCGATGCGGTGGAGAAGTACAAGTCCGGCAAGGCGGGCGTCCTGGGGTTCCTCGTGGGCCAGGTCATGCAGAAGACACGCGGGCGAGCGAACCCGCAGGTCGTGAATAATCTACTGGTGGAGAAGCTGACCGAATGACCCTGCGGACCCTGTTGCTGCCGGCGGCGTGCTGCCTCACGGCCATCGGATCGGGCCAGCCTGCCTCGACGACGGCACCCCTCGACAGGACGGAGGGGATCTATGAACTGTACGAGGCGCGGCTTATCGCGCGAACGGAGAGCCTCTTCCACGACGGCCGATTCGAAGAGTGCCTGACCATCCTTCGAATCCAGCACGGCATGAGGCCGGAAGACGCCGACGTGCATTCGCAACTCGTTTGGATGCTGGGCAACTTGGGTCGGCGGGACGAGGCGGCGAGCGAGACGATAGCGTACCGGAGGCGGTACCCAACCTCCCCGGTCGCCTGTGAGGACGAGGCGAAACTCTATCTGCTCGCGAAACAGTTTCGGCGGATTCCGCCGGTGCTCGAACCGGTGATTGAGTCGTCGACCGCGCTCGCAAACTTCGTCATGCTCGCACGGGCCTACGAGGAACTCGGACTGTATCGCAGCGCTCTGCGGGTCTGGGAGTTGCGAGCCGCGAAGATCGGCGACATGCAAAACATCACACTCAATATCGAACGTCTAAAGAAGAAGCTCGCCGGCGGATAGACCGGCGCGCCAAGGAGGGCGCAAATGAGCAAGGGCCACATCAAGGCTTTGGACATAGAGAAAAAGGAGTTCTCGACAGGACTTCGCGGCTACAACTCTGCCGAGGTCGACGCTTTTCTTGAGAGGATCGCCGCGGAAGTGGAGCGCCTTTCGGAAGAGAACGCGAAACTCACGCAAAGGGCGGCGAACGCAGAGGCGGAGTGCCAGAGGCTGCGACTCGTCGAAGAGAAACTTAGAGACGCCTTCGTTCACGCGCAGACCGCCGCGGACGAGATCAAGGCGTCGGCGCGGAAGGAGGCTGAACTGATCCTCCGCGAGGCGGAGGTCGAGCGAGTTCGCATCGCCCAGCAGATCGAGTCGCTGCGGGCCGAGAGGGACGCGTTCGTCGCGCAGCTGCGCGGCATCACGGAAGCCTTCGCTTCGCGGCTCGATTCAGTCGCTGCGAAGCCTGGTGAGGCGTCTCGGGCCGAGAGTGCCTGAGGCCACTTTGGACGTCCGGGTGCATCCCCGGGCCTCGAGGGCAAGGCTCGAGCTTCGGGATGGCTTGCTGCATGCGTACGTTACGAGCCCTCCGGTCGAGGGGGCAGCGAACGAGGACGTGATCCGGCTGGTCTCTCGCTGTCTCGGCGTCGCCCCGAGCCGGCTGGCGCTCCGTTCGGGATCAAGGTCACGCAACAAGTCGCTCGTCGTTTCTGGTATGACTCAGTCCAGCCTGGAGAAGAAACTGGAGGAGCAACTGTTATGAGAAGGTTCATGTTGTGCGTTGTCGGGATCGCGACGATTTCGCTCGCCTTGGCAATCAACCCGCCGGTGCGGTTGGGTCAGCTCCGCGACTGCGATCGATTGATCATCAAGTACGAAGGCCACGAGGACATAGAGTTGTTCACGAAGGACTCCGTCCGCAGTATCCTCCGTTACATCGACGTGGACTCGTCGTCGGCCAATCGAACGTCTGCCGGCAAGCCCGCGTTCACGTTGGTCTTCTACAGGGGTTACTCCGAGAAGCCGACCGAAACGCTCTGGGTGGACAAAGCCGGACAGTGGGGATTTCACAAGGTCCGAACGGTCTACGGACAGAAGCGCGACCTGGTCGAGAAACTCGAAAAGCTCTTCAAGCAGTAGCCGGACTACGCTTCGGAGCCCTCGTCCTTCGGCTGCGCATCCTTCTGGCGAACGAAGTTGATTCTGAGGTTGCTCAGGAGGGCTTGAATCTGGCGACGTTCGTCGTCAGTTAGCTTCGGGTCGAGAGCCTCCGCCAATTGAGCCGCGACGTCGATGGCAAGCCTCGCCTCTGCCATGTCGGTGGCGGGCTGGCGCGTGAGGGGGTCGGGCTGGAGTCCCATCTTCACCCAGGCGATGTCGACCAGGGCGTAGAGCGCGCTCGCAACGAGATCATAGACGCTAACCGGTTCGGGCTGCTTTTCCTCTTTTTCTTCCCTTTCCATCGCCTGACCCCAAGTAGGATTTTAGACGACCGACATTCGTTTCGTGCATGGTCTCAGCGTCGGGAGTTTCGACAATGATCGGAGCGTGTGCGAGCCTCTGGTCGTTCACGAGGAGGCGGAAGGCGAGTTCGCCGATCTCTCCCTGACCGATGTGCGCATGCCGGTCCTTCCGGGAGTTGAACGGTCGGAGCGAGTCGTTCGCGTGGATGACCCTCACTCTGTCAAGGCCGATGATCTTCTGGATCTGTTGAACGGTTTCCTCGTATGCTTGCTCCGTTCTTAGGTCGTAGCCGGCCGCGAAGAGGTGACAGGTGTCTATGCAGACGACAAGCCGAGAGTTGCCCTTGTTCTTCTCAATCACATAGGCGAGGTGTTCGAGTTTGTATCCGAGACAGGTGCCTTGGCCTGCGGTCGTTTCCATCGCGAGAGAGACGGACTTCGGAGAATTGGCGAGAACTTCGCGTGCCGATTTGGCGAGAAGTTCCAGCCCATTCTGTTCGCCTGCGCCCGTGTGGGCGCCCATGTGAGAAACGACATACGGGATTTGAAGCGCGTGGCATCGCTCCAACTCGGAGGTGAGTGCGCCAATGCTCTTGTTGCGGAGTTCCGTGTCTGCGGCCGCCAGATTCACGAGATACGAGTCATGGGACACCAGCGCGTCAATCTCGGACTCCTTTCGCGCGGCCAGGAAGGCGTCACGAACATCTTCGGTGATGGCCTTCGCTTTCCATTGCTGCGGGCTGGAGGTGAACACTTGGACGGCAGTGCATCCGATCTCCTTGCCCTTGGTCACGGCTTTCGCGAGACCGCCGGATGTCGGCATGTGCGCGCCGATCAACCTTGACATGGACGGAACTTACCCTTGCCGGCCTTCGATTGCGGCCAGCAGAACGGCCGCAGCGAGCCCGAGACGGCGGTCGAGGAGCCCGTCTCCTGAGTTTGGAAACTCGATGTCCATTCGAAAGACGAAAGGATTGAACCTCTGACTGTAGTACGCGACGGGCACGCCGTTGATGTCCGCGTGGAACTTCTGCGGAACTAAGTTGGTCAAGAGCCTTCTTAAGAGCGCAAGGGCCGTGCTGTCTTCCACGATGCGGCCGATCTCCACGTCGAGATCGTTCATGAGGACCCAGTTGTCTCTCACGAGCGACGACCAGCCTTTTCGTTTGAGTGCGCCGACCTTCTGGCCCGATGCTGTGTCGAAGACGTCATAGGCGGCGGAGAAGTCTACGATCTGCCGCGCACGAATGTAAAGGACCTCGCGCGATTTGGATTCATCGCTGTAGAGGCGTATGTCTTCGCGGAGCCGGAACGCCTTCTGATGCGAGAACGCGACGAGACGATTCGCCGCGTCGTAAATCCTGAAGTTGGAACCGAACAGCTGCCAGTACTGCTTCTTGAGCAGCAGTTGTCGGGACTCGAAGTTCATCATCCGATCTGCGGCCTCAGTTCTGCGACTTCTTACCCTGGTCGAGCGATGTCATCGTGCCGATGAGCGTCTTCTCGACTTGGCCTGTGTTGCCCTGCTGAAGTTCGCGAATCGCTTGCGTGACCTCTTGCGCTTCTCGAGTGCGCCCATCTTGAATCAGCAGCATTTGCGTTTTCTGCAAGTCGGCGACGGCCATGGCGGCCGTGATCTGGCCCGACTTCAGGCCCATTACCGTCTTTTCGACGATTCGACTCGCGAGCGAAATCTCGACGAATCGCGCAACCCTCGGATCTTGGGGCACGCTGCACTTCGCCTGATCGGCCGTGAATTCGATAACGAAGTCGATGTCCACTCGTTCCGTCTTGCCCGTGACTGAATCGTCGTACGTTAGAGTTCCGTTCATCACCCTGTAATGGCCGAGCGGGTGATTTTGAAACTCTAAGTCCACCGCCACGTCCAACTCGGTGCCCTTCTCCACGTCCGCAAGCGCAATCGTCGTCTCGCGCGTACCGGGCTGGATGTCATGTCCGTAGACCTGTCGAAGATTGACCCAGCGAGCCGTTTTGAGGGTCAGAGACAGGTTGCGAGCAGCCACCGTCATCAACTTTTCCAACTCCGCGCGGAAAACTTCCGGGATCAGTTCCGGCCGTTGAATGAAGTAGTAGTTGCCTCCGCCACGCTTCGCCATCCCCGCCAACAACTCCTCATTGAATTCGTATCCGAATCCCAAGAAGGTGGTGGTGATGCCCCTCGACTTGATGTCGCCGACATGGTTCACCAGAGACGTGTAGTCCTTGATGCCCGTCGTAGGATCGCCGTCGGTGAAGACGACGAGCCTCTCGACGCGTCCGTCAATGTGGGAGTTGAGAATCTGCTGCGCGCCCAAAGCAAGTCCGTCGTAAAGATTCGTCGTGTTCCCCGGCACGATTCGATTGATATAGTCTTTGACCAACTGCTTGTCGAGAATCCGCCCCGGCGGCATCAGCACGTCTACGGTTTCCTCAAAGGTGACGATGCTGAGAATGTCGTCCGGCGATAGCAGATCGATGACGTAGCCGCATGCGCGCTTGACGTAATCCAAGGGCTCGCCTTCCATCGAACCGCTTCGATCGATGACGAGGCACAAGTTGAGCGGCGTTCTCACTCCGCCGAATCCCTCGCCCGCACCAAGCATCGAGATGAGAAACTGCTCGCGCGCCGGCGCGTTGGCGAGCGCGGCGGGGCGACCTGCGATCACGTCCACTTTCAGGCCGTGAATCCCACCCGGTGGTGGCGCACCGCCCATCTGCGTCCGATTGGGATCTCCCAACATCTGCGTCTTGTTCGGGTCCCCGGTGGGGATCATCTGAGTTCGATTTGGATCGTTCATGGTTCTATCCGAAATGTCGTGGATCCGATTCTGACTGTGTCTCCCGGCTTCGCCGTCGCCTCCTGAATTCGAACGCCGTTCAGCAGAGTTCCGTTCGTGCTTCCCAGATCGCGTACCAGCACACCGCCCTGCGTCAATTGGAGAGACGCGTGCCGGCGACTCGCGCTCGGGTCGAACGACAAGGTTACACCGGGAGCCTCGCGGCCCAACACTAACTCGGTGAGGCCGATCTCAAATCTCTGGCCCGTAATGGGCCCGTCCAGCGCGACGAGCGAGAGGCCCGAAGATGTCGGCGCTTGGACGACTGCCGTCGCTGGCTGGGACTGCGGGGGCTGCGATATCGGCTGCATGCCAGGGATTGGGCCCATCGCCACCGGCGATGCGGACGGGCGCAGGGCGTCTACAGGTCGCGGTGCGATGCTTGGCGCGCCGCGCATCATGAAGCGGAGGCTGTAGGAGCCGACGTTGATGACGTCGCCGTGATTGAGGAAAGCCTCCGGAACTCGAATTCCGTTCACGCCGATGCCGACCGGCGACCCTCCGTCCACGAGCCGATATCGGCCGCCCCCCCGGACGATGCAAGCGTGCATCGGAGCGATGCTGGGATCGCCGAACAGCGGAATGTGCGCGTTCTCGCTTCGGCCGATGAAGGTGCTATGGGCGTCGACGATCCATTCTTTCCCCTCGTTTCTTCCGAGTTCGAGTCGAACCCACGCCTTGCGCGCCATCCGCTCGACGATGCCGACAAAGAGCCCGATGAACGCCCCCATGGTGACGCTCGCAGTCGCGCGCGATACTTCGCCGACCTCGCCCATCGTCTCAGATCGCGCGGCGAGGATAAGTTGACCGAAGACCTCGCCGAGGATGTCGAACGCGGCGCCTCCCATCGCCCCCCCGATAAGCCCGCCGATCATCCCTTGAATTCCTCTTTGCAGCGAGCGGGTGGCGATCCCCTGCACCATGCCGATCAGCGCGCCGAATGGCAAGAACACGAGCGTCCTCGCCATCATGCGAACCGGAAGCGCGCTTGGATCAGGGGACGGCACGAACACGGCTGGGCCGAAAAAGAGCGTAGCGAGAACGCCGCCGATCTTGAGACCGATCACCGCGCCGATCGCCCCGAGCAGCAGCCCGCCGATCAATCCCCTTAGCAGGTGAGCCCGGCTCCCTTGCACCTTCCCGCTGGCTCCGCCGACGGCGAGGCCGATGAATCCGCCCACGGAGAGGCTGAATAACAGTTCCCAACGCGCCCACCCGGCTTCGTTGAACAGATCGTCCGGCGAAAACGGCTCTGTGATTCCCCAGCCGAGTAAGCCGCCCAAGCCGCCGCAGAGGAAGAGGAAAAAGATCTGGCTCATGGCTTACGCTTCGAAGCGAAGTTCAGCCGAACCCAAGTGGATTCGGTCGCCGGGCTGCAAAGTCGTCTCCCCCTCAATGCGGCTGCCGTTGACGTACGTCCCATTGCTGCTTCCGACATCCCTTATGATGACCGCATCTCCCTCCCGCCTCACTTCTGCGTGTTTGCGGCTGACCGTCGGGTCTGAGATGAGGATGACCCCCTCTCCCGCTTCGCGGCCGAGGAGCACGGCTCCGTCGGGGATTTCAACGGTTGCTCCCTGGACGAGCAGGCGTGGAGCGCTTGGCTTCGGCGTGGGCGCCGCCGCTCCCGTGGCTCCCACGGGCGCGAACGCCTCATGGGGTAGGGGTTCCGGGCGCTGAGCTCTCGGATCGAACGGCGGTGCCTGTCCTGGAGGCGCGTCTGCGCCGTCATCGTCACTTTGTGTACCGTCCGGAACACTAACACCGACGCTCCGCAACTTCTCGGCAACCTTGCTCTCGTTCGCCTTGAGCCAGCGGAACAAGGCGTAAAGCGCCCCGATGCCGATCCCGAGTGCGAGCAGCCAGACGATGGCGTTGGCGACAGGGGACCTCACGCCCTGGTCCGCTCCCTCCGCCTGACCTCTGCCTGTGCGGCCACCTTTGTCGGCCGCCTGACCCTCCTTCGCCTCGGGTTTGCCTTCGCCTGCCTTGCCGGCAGGGACTGCGACCGCGAGAACAGGCGCGGCCTCGTCTCGGTCGAGGGCCAGCGTGTACTTCTGAGGAGTGGTGGCCTTCTTCGTCTTGCCCTCAAGATACTGTACTGAAACGGACACTTCTCCTGGAGGGACCCCGAAGAACAGGGCTTCTCCGCCCGAGATGAGGGCGGAGGCTGACCAACCCTTAGCTTCGAGCACCGCCATTCCGCCGTCGAGGGGATCCGAGCCCTGGGTGGCGTTCACTCGGACCTCGCCGATCCTCCAGATATTGGACTGAATAGTCCAGATACCGGTCTTGACGGAACTGATGTCAGACCAGGCGACGTTTCCTCGCCCGTCCTTCACCAGTAGAAACCCGCTTTCACCGTCTGGCACGGTGAGCTTGAACGGCTGGTTCTTGAACGCCAGACCATCGGCGGGCAGCTGGCTCGGCAGCTCTTTCAGGACCCATGCCTCGAACGGTCCGGTCGCGCCAGAGCGCACCTCGATCTCCGCCGCGAAGGCCGCGGAGGTCACTGCCAGGGCGCTAATTGTCGCCAGCGCCTTCTTGCTCAGGGAACCAGTCATCCTCGTCACCATCGTCCCACGTTCCTCCCAGTCGGTCGAGATACCGTGCGACCAGCCCGGAGGCCGCCGCCGGGATCCCGTTCGCGATCTCCCGCGCAATCGCTCCAAATTGTCCTCCAATTTCCGCGGCTTCCCAGTCCTCGCCGGCCGTGCCATGGAGAAAGACAGCCGTCGCGGCTGCTTCGATTGTGGGGCAGCATCTGCGGGCGATGAGCGCGCCGATTGCGCCTGCCAGCACGTCGCCCGTGCCCGCAGTTGCGAGCGCAGTCGAGCCCCTGGGCCCGATCAGCAGATCATGTTCGGGGGCGCAGATGAGGGTGTGCGGGCCCTTGAGCACTGCGACCGCGTCGAACTTCTCCGCGAGTTGCTTCGCAGACTCCACCCGGTTTGCGCGGACGTCGCCCGGGGACCACCCCAGAAGCCGTGCCGCCTCCCCCTCATGGGGAGTTAGAACGATCGTTCCCTTCGGCCGCGCCTTGAGGTCTGGCAGCCAATAGAGGGCGTCTGCGTCGAGGACCCAGTGGGTCGGTTCGCCCTCTTGGAACAGTTTCTCAAGGAAGCCTCGAACCCCCGCTTCGCGGCCCAGTCCAGGGCCGAGGATGGTGCAGTCAAAGTCCGAAGCGGCCCGCGCCACCGACTCGGCTGCGACTTCGGCAATCGAGCCTGCGGACTCTGGGAGGGGGAGGTGGATAGCCTCCGGGAGGGTGTTCCGGACGCCTTCGAGGACGAAGTCGATCGAGGCGATGGACACGAGGCCAGCCCCCGACCTGTAGGCGCCCAGAGCTGCGAGGGACGGGGCCCCTGGGTACGACCTCGAGCCGCCTACGACGAGGGCTGTTCCAACCGACTTCTTGTGTGCTGTTACGGGCATGGGCTGGAGCCGACGAAGCGCCCAGGGCTCGTCGAGCAGTTCGGCGCGGCCCGCTCCCTCCACCAACTCGAGCGGGAATCCGATGTCCGCGACGAACCACTCCCCAGCCGCCGTGACACCCTCGCCCTGGAACAGGTACGGCTTCGGAAACCCGAGGACGACGGTCTCGTCTGCCTGGATGTAGGGGCCGACGGCCGCGCCTGTGTCGCAGTCGATCCCCGTGGGAACGTCCACCGAGATCGTGTGCCCCAGAAAGTCGTCCACCGCAGTCACGAGGTCGGCGATCGGGCCGCCGAGCGGCGCCCTCTGGCCGGTTCCGAGGAGCGCGTCGACCAGAACTGCGAAATCGTCGAGGCTGCCCTTCGCTTTGCGCGCGAACTTTGAGTCCGCGCCGAGGATCCGAACGCCGGATTCTGCCGCGCGACGATACTGGGCGAGCGCCTCGCCCTTCAGGTCGTCCGCTGGTGCGGAGAGCAGGACGGTGACATCGCAGTCCTCCTCGTGCAGAAAGCGCGCTGCGGCAAGTCCATCTCCGCCGTTGTTTCCTGGGCCGCAGAGAATCAGCACAGGTCCCTCGCCCACGGTGGCCGAGCGGGCCACCTCGCGTCCGGCGGCTTCCATCAGAGCCTTCGTGGAGATGCCGAATTCGGCTGTCGTTCGCCGATCGATCTCGCGCATTTCTGCGGAAGTGACGACCCTCACCGAGCCGCCTTCGCTCGGCCAAGCGGCTTAATCCGCCCTCCGCATCCCGTATGCACGTAGATGTAGTTTCGCTTCAACGGCCTGACGCGGCGAATCTTCGCTCCGCAAGTCGAGCATGCGTAGACCAGGCGTCTCGGTACTCGGTTTCGTTGCACCGCGTACTGGTGAGTGACGGACGGGTCTGCGCCGAGGACGCGCATCGCGTGCTGCCACTCTGTTCCGTGCGGCTTGGCTCTGCCCCCGTAGCGCATATGCACCCAGAGGTGCGCGTACTCGTGGAGCACCGTTTCGTGGATACGATCGCCATCCGTGAGTAGGATCGAACTCAGGCGGATCGTGTTTTCATCGAAGTAAGCGCGACCGGCGGTGGTTCGATACGGCCTCCATTCGACCGAGGGCGGAGTTGGCATCGGCAGAAGGCGCATCGCCAACTCGAGTGCGTACTCGACCGCGTGATCCGGGCTCGGCGCGAACAGATTGGGCCGAAAAGACATAAGGCCGCGAGTGATTATGCACTCGCGGCCCCGAAAGACCCGCTCCCGTTAGAAGCGGACTGTGACGGACGTCACGGCAGTTCCCGCTCGGGTGACCTGACCGAAGGTGAGTTGCGCCGTTTGTCCACGCTTGTATTTGCCCACGGCCTCTCGAAGGGACTCGGGACTCGTGATCTTCGTGTCGCCAAGTTGCGTGATGACCATTCCGGGCTTGACACCTGCGCGCTCTGCGGGCGATCCCGGTTCGACGGACTCGACGTACACTCCCGATTTGGTCGGCGAGAGGTTCACTTCATCCTCGGCGAGCGCCCGCACTTGGACTCCGAGTCGGGCAGGGCCGACGGCCTGTGGGGGCTCGTTTGTCGGCGGCTGGGTGGGGTCACCGAAGAACTCGCCGAACGGGTCGGGAATGTCACCGAAGGGGTTGACACCTCCGCCTCGCGGAGCCGTCGCCGCGCGCGCACGCGACCAGTGATCGTCGGGCAGGGGCGCGAGTTTCGCGCTTACTGTGACGGTCTTCCCGTCGCGAATCGCCTTGATCGAAATCGTAGATCCCGGACGGTGGACGAGCATCATATTGCGAAGGTCGGCTTCGCCGCGAATCGGTGTGCCCGCGATCTCGATGACGACGTCTCCGGATTTGAGCCCCGCTTTCGCCGCGGGCGAGTCCGGCGTGACCTCTGCGACGTAAGCGCCGCTCTTCAAGCCCAACTCCTGTCGCTGGTAACCCGTGAGATTCTGCGGAGCCACGCCGAGGAAGGCGCGCTCGACCTTTCCGAATTTGACTAACTGATCTGCGACCGTCTTGGCGGTGTTGCCTGCAATGGCGAATCCGACGCCGCTGTTCGTGCCGGTTGCGCTCGCAATGACGGTGTTAATTCCGATGACTTCGCCTTTGTAGTTGACGAGCGGTCCGCCGGAGTTGCCCGGGTTGATCGCAGCGTCCGTTTGGATGGCGTCGAAGTAGGGTCGAATGCCGCTTGCAAGGGATCGATCGGGAACCTGCGTGTTGCGTCCAAGTCCGCTGACGTGTCCCCATGTGACAGTCTGCTCGAGTCCGAAGGGCGATCCGATTGCGATAGCGAGCTGACCGACGCGCACCGATTCACTGTCGGCGAATTTTGCGGCGGTGAGGTTCTTTTCGGCGACCTTCACGATAGCGAGGTCGCTTGCAGGGTCGGCGATGACGGACCCCTTTACTTCGCGTCCGTCGCTGAAGCGAACCGTCACTTCGTTGGCCCCGGCCACGACATGTTGGTTCGTCAAGATGTATCCGTCTTCACGGAATACGACGCCGGATCCGCCGGACATCCGATTGTTGATCTGGACGACGGAAGGTGCGATGCGCTCGACGAGTTTCGTTCCTGCAGCGTCGAGTTGCGCAAGCACGGCCACCTCGTCCGGCGCCAAGAGCGGCGAAGCGTTCGGGTCCGCGAAGGCGCGAGGCTGCGTGTTAAGGAAAACGGCAGTGCCGACCGCCCCGAGGGCGACGCCGGCGATCAGCGTCAATCCTACAGGAGACTTTAGTGCGTTTTTGAATGCTCTCATATTCCGACCTCGATGTTGTCGAAGCTCGTCTCGAGTCCCTTCCAGAACTTCTGCAGGGCCACCGTCGCTTTGGATACAGGAACGCGCACGGCGGCTGCAATGTCCTCGAGGCACTTGCCGCTTCGCATAAGGCTTAAACACACGGCAAGCTGCCGCTCGTTCCCAGAAGCGAGCGAAATGAGTCCGACAGCATCATCGAAGGTCAGGCCCATGGACCTCAGGGAGGCGATTCGTTCGCTTGGAAACGACGTCATCTCCTCCAGTCGCTTGGTGAGGGAGGCCTCTGCCGAACTTCCGCTCAGCCGAATCGTGTCCGCCAGCACGGATCTCATGACCGAGGGCAAGTCGCCCTCGACTCGGATGTAGATGCCGTCCACGGTTGCGTCCACGCGGCTCGGACGAGACTTCCTCTTGAATTGATAAAACGTGACGTTGGCCGCTCCGTCGGTGTACCGGAGGGCGGCCGTGTAACTGCCGTCGCCTGCCAGCAGCGCCTCGGCGCGAGTGAAGGTGAACCCAGCGGGCATGCGGATGGGCTGCACGACCCGGAAACCGACTTTCTCGGAGAGTTTGGCGATCGAGGAGCATCGCTCCGGTCCCTTCATCCGAATCTCGCGCGGTTCGCCGGAGAGCCTCAGTTCGAAGGTCTCCTTTGGAAGGCTCTGGAGGAACGAAATCGAAATCGTGTCAGAGACAGTTCGTGAGGTGCCGGACGGATGCGTTTCCGAGACTCGAAGAATCACGAGTTTCTCGGTGTCGACCCAGTATTTCCGTGCGAAGAGCTTCTCTCGCTCTTTGGGGACGATTCGAATCCGCACGGCCTCTCTTCCGGCGATGAACTCCGTTCCCTCGATCGAGGCTTCGTAGTTTCTGCGAAGGAGTTCGTAGCGTAAGTCGAGTTCTCGGCCCGAGGGTCGAGGCATCGGAGATTCTTGAATCAGTACTAAATTCTGGTCCGGCTTGAAGGCGTACCATTGCTTGCCGTCGTTGAGGAACGTTCGGCCCTTCATCGAAACCGGGGACAGCACCTGCATCAAGTATCGGCCGCAGTTGCTTTGATCTATCTTGACTCTGGACGCTTCCTCATTCCACGGATTGAGATCCACGATCGCCGTGTAGGTGCGTCTCGCATCCAACTCCATCGCCTTGTGGAGAAGCGCAAAGGCGTCCGCATCGGGGTATTGCCCGAACATCCCCGGCACAAAGGAGGCTGCGATGACGAACTTTGCAGGCATTGAGCGCGCTCTACCTCGGTCTGTCGAAACTCACCGGAACGCCGGGCGAGAGCGGGTTCGACGCGCCGTCATAGAACCGATCCGGATGCAACTGCGCGCCTGCGGTGATTTCGCTTCGAGGCGCCTCGTCCCGCTTCAGGAAGGTGTTGTAAACGGCAAAGCCCGCTATGACTGCGGCCGCAGCGACGAAACCGAATTTCAAGTTGGAAACGGACGCTTGCTTCGTTGCGGTGGATGAACTCAGAACGGTTGAAACTAATCGCGCTTCCAAATCTCCGGGTGGGGGGGACGCGGGCAGGGCCGCGACCAACTTCTTTACAGACCTGTGGCGCGCGAGTTCTGATGCGCAATTCGAACATCTTGCGACGTGCGAACGGATTGCGGCGATCTCGTCGGCCGGCAACTCTCCGTCGATGTACGGGTCAATTCGCGAGGAAACGTATCGGCAACTCATAGCACTTCACAAAGCTTTTCGTATTTTTCTGGACACTTTGCCAAAAGATGCCTGCGCAGTTGCTTTCGCCCACGGTGGATTCGCGAGCGGACGGTTCCAATGGAAGTGCGCATGATTTGCGCGACCTCTTCATAGGACATCCCTTCTAAATCAGCGAGGAGCACGGCGATTCGGAAGTCGGGCGTCATGTTTGCGAGCCCGTCTTGGATTTCGGCTTCCATCGCGCCTTCGAGGAGAAGTCTCTCGGGGGATGCGGACTCGTCGGGCAGATCCCATCCACCGCCGGTTTCCGGGTGCGGCTCGTCGAGGCTGCTCGTCTTCAGGCGGCCCGAGCGCCGAACGTGGTCGATGTGAGCGTTGACCATGATTCGGTACAGCCAACTCGTGAACGGTAAGGTCTCGTCATATCGGTGGAAGAACCGATAAGCCCTCAAGAACGCTTCCTGGACCAGGTCCTCGGCGTCCGTTCGCGACCCAGTGAGGCGGTATGCCAACTGAAACGCTTGAGCGTGCGTGGTGCGGATCAGGGTTTCAAAGAGCTTAGCCCGGTCCTGCCCTTGCCCGGCGCTTGATGCTGTGTCCGCAAACGACATTCAGTAACTGCTCCTAAGTTCCATTGTACGCGAACGGGTCGGTGGCAGTTCCTCAGCCGCCGGAACCCAGCATCCTGTTAGAATCCGACCTATGCCGCAAGCGGCAAGACTTCGGCCAACCAGGGTCGCTCCTTCGGACGTTTCGGTCCTCAGGGCGATACTGGCGAAACCCGGCGCGACCCGGTCGGCGGTCGCGGCGGCGGCCGGAATCGGGCGCAGGGCGGTGGCCGCGTCCGTCAGGCGACTGGAAAAGCTGGGGGCGATCCAGCCGACGGCCGTCGAAGGCAAGGCGTCTTCGAGGTCGACCGGGCTCCTGCCGAACCCGTCATTTGGCAGCGTGACGGCCGTCTGGGTCGAACCTGGGAGGGTGAAGGCGGCCTCGGTGGACTTCTCCGGCGGCCTGGGGCCCCACGTTCTGCTCTCTGCGCCGACGGCCGAAGATGTGCCGGCCGCGATCGCCGAGGCGACCGCCCGGCTCGCTCGGACCGGAGGGCATGCGCCGGAACTGGGTCGGAGGTGCGTGATCGCGGGGCCGCTCGCGCGGCGGTCCGCGCGGATCGAGGGAGGGCCTCTGGATCTGACCGAGATGGAAGCCTGCACTTCGTCGTCTGCAGTCGGCCTGGTCTACTCTGCCGCGCCAAGCCCCGCAAACGTCCGACTCTCTGTGGATCTGGCCGCCGGGACGGCGAGCCTTCTTTCTGGCGGCAGGCCGACGGCGGACCTCGACCTTACGGCTTTCCCGGCGTGGGCCGACGCGCGCAGACCCGAGACCGGGTCTGAGGCGAGACTGAGGGCGTTCCACGACGTTGTGATGTGGCTTCTCGCCTGCGTCCACCCCGACGAGTGCATCCTCTTCTTCAGCCGGGCGGTGGGCCAAGAGTGGGACTTCCTCGAGGACTTCCGGTCGCGCGTCGCCCGGTCCGGGCGGGAAGAGGGGTGCTTCGTTCGCATCGTGGAGCCCGCGGAGTGGGACTGGGCGGAGGGCGTGCGCCGCATCGTGCTCGCGGACTGGCTGGACGAGGCTTAGCGAAGCGACTCTGCGAACATCAGGTCGGTCACGGACTCGAACTGAGCGTTTCCAGTTACTGCCCTGTGCGCTTCGAGAATCCTTTCGAGGAGGCGGCGTGAGCGTTCATCGGAACCGAGGCTTTGGGAAACGAGGTTGCCCAGCATCTCGAGAACCTTGCACCGAGTCGTGCGGAGGGGCGTGCCGGGGGGGGCGGAGATCTCGTGGAAACGGTCACACCATTGGGACAATTCGTCCGAAAGCCTGACGGCCTCGGGGCGACCCGCCCTCGGAATTTGGTCTGCCCACGCCACGAAGTCCTCTGCAAAGGTTCGGCAGCGTTCCTCTTCGAACTGGTCGGCCAACTCGGGCGCGCCGCGCGTCAACCGGGCGACCGCCGTCGACTCCTCCGAGGGACGATAGCCGCAGGCGACGATGAGGCACCGACTGCGAATGGTCGGCAGGATGTGACCGAGCGCTGACGTGGTGAGGATGAACCGGCACCAGGCCGGATGCTCTTCCAGGAATCGAAGCAGAGTGTTCGCCGCGTCCGACTGGAGTCGCTCCATGTGGCGGACGATGACCACCTTTGCGTTTCCGACTAGTGGCCCAACGCGGAGGAACTCGCTCATAGGGAACGGATCATCTTTCCTGCGGTCCTTTGTCATGACCAGCGCAGCCTTGCGGATAAACCCGCCGTCCCCCTGGGGTTCGACCACGAAAAGATCGGCGTGATTCGAACGTTCGACCGAGAGACAGGACGAGCACTCGCCGCAGCCCACGCCGTTTATCGGTGACCTGCAAAGGTAGGCCTTCGCCAACTCGCGCGCCACGGAGTTCTGGCCCGCGCCCTGTGCCCCAGCGAGCAGGACTGGGACTGCGACTCCGGCCTTCGCAATGGCCGAAGCGAGAGCGACGGCCTCAGAATCTTTCGAACTGATCGACATTGATGACCCAGGCGATGGCTCCGCCGACCGGCACTTTGATTGGGTTCGGGACGAAGGTGCCGACCGGGGACGCGTCAGGGGGAAGGACGTTGATTAGCTGCTCTCGCGCCTTGCAGTTCTGCTGGATCAACTTCAGGACCATGTCCTTCTCTGAGTCCTCGACGCCGATGAGGAACGTCGTGTTGCCCTCCCGAAGGAACCCGCCCGTCGAGCCGATGATCGTGAATTTGAACCCTGATCGGACGAGGTCCTCGACCACCCGGTTCTTGTCCCGGTTGTGCACTATCGCTATGATCAGCTTCACGGCTCGGCCCCGGCGCCGGGCGGATTATAGCCGCGTGGGCTCGAACAGCCGCCGCATCTCCTGCAACGCCGCCTGGAAGACCTCGTCAGCGGGCAGGGAGGCGTCGAGGACGCGGTAGCGGCCTGGGTCTCGGCGGCTCTCGGCGAGGAAGCCCTCTCTCACCGCGCGGTGGAATTCGATCGGTTCCTGATCGAGGCGGTCTTTCGCTCCGAGGCGATTGAGTCCGACCGCCGGGTCGAGGTCGAGCAGGAGGGTGAGGTCGGGGCGGACCTCACCGGTCGCGAGGTCGTTGAGTTGCCGGAGGACTTCGATGTTCAGTCCGCGAGCGTAGCCCTGGTAGGCGAGTGTGGAGTCGGCGAATCGGTCACAGAGGACGAGGGCGCCACGGCCGAGCGCGGGACGGATCACCTCCCGGCAGTGTTGGGCTCGATCCGCGAGAAACAGGAAAGTCTCCGTCCAGGGATCGAGAGACGACCCTTCGAGCAGCACCTTTCGGATGCTGGGGCCCGCGGGGCCGTCGCCCGGCTCTCGGGTGACGAGGACTTCGTCAAAGTCGCCCTGTGCGGCTTGCGCGAGGCGTGAGATCAGGGTGGTCTTTCCGGATCCCTCCGGCCCTTCGAGGGTGATGAACACTCCCTTCATATCGCTTCAGGCAGCACCCTGACTCTTCGCTGGTCGTTCTTGCCGACGCTCTCGCTGCGAAGGCGATGCGCTTCGGCAACCTCATGTTGGATCACGCGAAGTCCAAACTCCCGGGGGGACAATTCGAAGGGCTTTCCCTTTTGCCGGACGAATTTCACCGCTTCGAGCGCCTCGGCTCGCGCGTCCTGCTCCGCGGCGGTGTTGACTTCGCGAGACGAGAAGATGTCGTCGAGCGCGCCCGCGATCTGAGAGAGCGTGTTGCTCTTGATGATCACGGTCGGCACGGTGCGCCCCAACCTTTCCTTCAGTTTTTCAGGTCGCCGCTGCATGGAACTTCGGATTGCGATGATCGCGTCTGCGACGGACATGTCGTCCGCGACGACTGCGGGAACCTTTCGTTCTCGAATCGCGCGGTCGAGCCTGGTGCGAGCGATGCCGTATCCGAAGATGCGCATGACTCGCGAGGGCTGACGTTCCTGAGGCGTTGTGGTTGGCGCAGCCTGTTCGTGTCGGGGGGGGCGCACGGTTGGCTTCGGGCGGCCCGCAGGTGTGGAAGGCTCCGGTACTCGCTCCTGACGAACGACCGAGACTCCGCCATCGGCGGCGCGGACGCGGATTTCCGGTTGCGGCGCAGTGCCTCGCAACAGAGCGTCCACTGTGCGCTGCACGTCGTGATGAACTGCAAGTTTGTCGTAGTCCATGAGTTCGATGACGACATCGAAGGTCGGAGGCGCTTTTCTCTCAAGTACGGTCTTCTGAGTCCCTCTCCGCTTCGCCTCTTCATCGGAAAGCGTTACGGCCTGGATCCCGCCGACCAGGTCGCAGAGGGTCGGGTTCATCATGAGGTTTTCGAGCGACCGGCCGTGCGCGGTTCCTACCAACTGCACGCCCCTTTCTGCGATCGTGCGGGCCGCGTAGGCTTCGGCCTCGGTTCCGATTTCGTCGATGATGATGACTTCGGGCATGTGGTTCTCGACGGCTTCGATCATGATCTGATGCTGTCGAGCAGGATCCGAGACCTGCATCCTGCGCGCGGATCCGATCGACGGGTGGGGGATGTCGCCGTCGCCCGCGATTTCATTGGACGTGTCTACGATTACGACGCGCTTCTTCAACCCATCGGCGAGGAGGCGCGCCACTTCTCTCAACTTCGTCGTCTTGCCGACTCCAGGCTTTCCTAAGAGAAGCACGGAATGCGTGCTCTCGACGATGTCGAGAATCATGTCGATGGTGCCCTGAATGGCGCGGCCGACCCTGCACGTTAGGCCGATGACCTTGCCTTGGCGGTTTCGGATTGCGGAGATTCTGTGCAGCGTTCGCTCGATGCCTGCGCGATTGTCTCCACCGAAGGCGCTGACGCGATCGCTGACATAGCGAATGTCGTCGTCGCTGACGATGTAGTCTTCGTAGCGCTCGACTCGATCCATGAATCGGATTTCGGCGGGTCTTCCGTAATCCAACACGACCTCGATGAGACGCTCGTAATCCGGAGCGCGCAGGATCCTTTCTCGAACGACGGGGGGAAGCGATTCGAGCAGGGCAGTTAGGTCTTGGAGGTTTTCCGTCACGTCCATAAGTTTTGACGCGCGACACGGCGCGTCTGTGCCTGCCTTAGCGTGGCATCTCCTCCAACACGACGGTTGCCGTCTTGACTTCGCCCCTTTGCCAGTACTTTATCTGGGCTTTGTGGCCGATCTCGACCTTGAGCAAGTAGGCCAGGTAATCGTCCACCGTGTCGATCTGTTTGCCGTCGAGTTCCATGAGGATGTCGTACTTGCCGATGCCAGCTTTCTCGATCGGAGTCCCTGGGATCGTGCCTCGAATCATGAGGCCCCCCTCCGGCGGGTTAGGCCCGATCTGCTCCTCCACCTGCTGCCTCGCGAACTGCCAGTTCGGCACGAAACTCTCGATCCCCAGGTTCGGGTGGCGCATTCGGCCGTACTTTCTGATCTCGGACACGAACTTCAGCACGCGATTCGAGGGGATCGCGAAGCCGAGGCCGATGCTGCCTGCGACTTCGGTTGCAATTTGGGTGTTGATGCCGATGACCTGTCCCTGGACGTTTCCGAGCGCGCCGCCGCTATTGCCGCGATTGATGGCGGCGTCCGTTTGGATCGCGTCCACCAGTGGGAAGTTGCCGCCTCCGATCAGATCGCGATCCAGTGCGCTCACGACTCCCACGCTTACCGTGTTCTCAAAGCCAAGAGGATTCCCGACCGCAATGACCCATTCGCCGACTTCGATTTCGCTGCTGTCGGCCAGTTCCGCTGAGGGCAGGTTCTTTGCGGCGATCTTCAGCAGGGCCAAGTCCGTCGGTTGGTCCCCCCCGACGAATTCCGCATCATAGGTTTTGCCGTCGAGCATCCTCACGGCGATCTTGTCGGCGCCCTGAACGACGTGGAAATTCGTGACGATGTAGCCATCGCTTGCTATGATGACGCCCGACCCCTGGCCCGCTTCAGCTGGGCCGCGGTCGAAGCGGAACATGCTGTATTCGTAGGTGATCACGCTCACGACCGAAGGCCGCAATTTCTCCGCAGCCTCAGAGAACGCGACTTGTCCGGCAACCTTCGAGGTCTTGACGGGCCCTTTCGATATGAGCGAGTCGAGCCCTGTGGCTTTGGGCTGCAACCTGTCATGGACCCAAAGGGCGCTAAGCACGCCCAGGAAGCAGGCGACGAAAAGCAGCACGAAGTGAGCAGCGCGGATCATGGTCCCACCTGTCTAACGACGGACGCCATCTCGATCGCTGCATTCGCGGCCTCTTCGCCCTTGTTCCCCAACTTCATTCCTGCTCTCTCAATCGCCTCGTCTTGCGTGCTGCACGTGAGGATGCCCCACGTGATCGGTTTGCCAGTGCTAAGGGCAAGTTCCGAGAGCGCTGCGGCCACAGAGTTCGAGAGTTGCTGGGCGTGAATAGTCGCGCCTTCGAGGATGCAGCCGACGCAAACGATCACATCGTAATCGGCCAGCGCCGCGGATCGAGCAGCGATGGGGATCTCCCAGGTACCGGGCACCCAGATGATCTCCGGTACTGTTCCGCCGGCCATGCGAAAAGCCCTCTTCGCGCCTTCGACGAGCATGTTGACGACGTACTCGTTCCAGCGCGATGCGATTACGGCTGCCTTGATTCCCTCGGCGGAGCGGATGCCTTCTATCACTCTCCCCCGTTAGGGCCGGTCTCGGGAATCAGGTGACCGAGTTTCTCGCGCTTCGTTTTTAGATACTTCTCGTTGTGTTCGGTCGGCTGCGTGACGAGTTGCACGTGTTCGACGATTTCGAGACCGTGTCCGGCGATTCCTGCGATCTTGCTCGGGTTGTTCGTCATGAGGCGGATCTTTTTGATTCCCAGATCCGAAAGAACTTGTGCGCCTTGCCCGTAGTCTCGAAGGTCCGCTTTGAAGCCGAGCGCATGGTTGGCTTCAACGGTGTCCATGCCTTGATCTTGCAACCCGTAGGCTCGGAGTTTGTTCACGATTCCGATGCCGCGTCCTTCCTGTGCGATGTAGAGCAAGCAGCCGCGTCCTTCGTTCGCGATCTTGGTGAGAGCGGCCTCGAGCTGCGAACCGCAATCACAGCGGAGCGAGCCCAAAATGTCGCCTGTTAAGCAACTCGAATGGACGCGAACCAACGTGGGCTCTCCGTTCGCAATTTCGCCCATGGTGAGTGCGATGAATGGGGATGGGTCCACGTCGCTCTCGTAAACGTAGAGGGAAAATGTGCCGTAGCGAGTGGCAAACGAAACGGGACCGACCACTCGCTTGACCAACTTCTCCGTTCGTCGTCGGTAGGAGATCAGGTCGCTGATCGTGATGAGCGACAGGCCATGCACTTTCGCCATCTCCTGCAGTTTCGGCAGTCGAGCCATTCGGCCGTCTTCATCCAAGATCTCACAAAGCACTCCGACAGGCTGAAACCCCGCGAGCATACAGAGATCGACGGTTGCCTCGGTGTGTCCCGCGCGCTTCAGAACGCCGCCATTTTCTGCGCGGAGAGGAATCACGTGGCCGGGGCGGGCGAGGTCGTTCGGCGTGGCGTTCGGATCGCAAAACACTTGGACTGTTCGGGCACGATCGAAGGCTGAAACGCCCGTCGTCGCTCCGACCTTCGCGTCTACTGTCTCGCCCATGGCGGTTCCAAGACGCGACGTGTTGTCCTTCGTCATCATTGGAATTCCCAGGGCTTCGAGACGCTCGCCGGTCGTCGGCACGCATGGAATCCCGCGTCCGAACTTCAGCATGAAATTCATCGCGTCCGGAGTCATCTTCTCGGCCGCCATCACGAGGTCGCCTTCGTTCTCGCGGTCCGGATCGTCGACGACGATCACAAACTTGCCTTCCCGGATGTCTTCGATTGCCTTCTCGATCGAGGCGAATCCTGTCTCAGTCATATGGTGAAAGTGCGGGAATTCGAGTTCAAAGTATACCTTTGGCATGGCCGATGCCCTTCGTCGGGGGAAGCATCCGGAAGGCCCCATTCGGCCCAGGACGCACGGTTCGAAGGACGAATTCAGAGACTTTCTCCGCTTCGGAACGGTCACCGGCAGGCGATCGGCATTGGCGTGGCAGCGCCAGTGCGGCGGCGCAAGACGAGCCTCCGGTCCCCCGAAGCCACTGTCGACAGAGAGAGCCGCGATTAACCGCGGCTCTCATTTTTTCGTTTGCACCCCTCTTCACCCGGTTGCGACGACCCACGGTCATAATTCGGACTCGGTGCAACCGTACATTCCAAATTCGAATGAGCCAAGAGGGAGTCCGAGCGCGACAGAGCGGTTGTCCACAGCGGTCCGGGACGCTCTCTATGAAGCCACCAAGACGGCACAAAGTCTGAAAAGGGCGACGGTGGAGCCGGAAGATTTGCTGGCTGCGCTGGCGCGCCTCGCGCCGACGGACTTTGTGAGGGCTTTCGGAAGAGCCGAGAGGTGGGAGGACCTGCAAGCAGCGCTCGCCGTCGGCTCTCTTGGCGCGGATGAGGCGGTGGTGATCGGCCCAGCCACACTCGAACTTCTCGAAAACGCGGGGCGTTCGACAGGGGGGGAGATCGCAGTTCGCGACGTGTTGGAAGAGCTCGCTCGCCGGGGGGGCGATCCCCCGCAGGTCGAGCCAGTCGCCGCGCAAAGTTCAGTCGGTCGTTCGCGGTCGCGGCGACTGGCCAACCGAGCCGATTCAGTTCTCGTTGTGATTGACCTTCAGGATTCGTTTCTGCGCCCGATCCAGAATCGAGAGCGGGTTACCGAGCGTTCTGCGTTTCTCATCGAGATCGCGAATCTGCTGCAGATCCCGGTGATCGCGACGGAGCAATATGCCGAGAGGATGGGCGGAACGACGGCGCGGATCGCGGACCTACTGAAGAGCGGCCCCGAGCCCGTGGACAAACTCTGTTTCTCGTCCTGCGGTTCGGACGCGTTCTTGAGTCTTCTGTCCGAGACGCGAAGGCCGTCGGTCATCATCGTGGGCATCGAGACGCACATCTGCGTCAATCAGACGGCTCACGACTTGCTCTCCAGGGGCCATCGCGTATTCATCTGTTGGGATGCGGTCGCGTCCAGGCTCAGCGAAGCGGACGACATGAGGGCACTCGACCGGATGAAGCAGGCCGGAGCCATCGTGTGCCACTCGGAATCCATCGCATACGAGTGGCTCGAACGCGCGGGAACAGAGGAGTTCAAAGCCGCACTCGATGTGGTCAAAAGATACTCGGAGGGGGGAAAGTGAGACGGAAAGCAATGGACGCTCGCGCCTATCGCGAGAAGATGAACGAGCGCATCTTGTCTGAGGGCAATAAGCAGATCAATCGGTTCTTCGCCCTCGACACTTCGGCCTACGAGCCCGGTGCGTTGGATCGCAAGTCGAAGGAACTCATGGGCCTTGTGGGCTCGCTCGTGCTCCGATGCAACGATTGCATCTTCTATCACTTGGACCAATGCGTCGGTTGCGGATGTTCGCGCGAGGAGATCATCGAGGCGATGAACATCGGCCTCGTGATCGGCGGCAGCATCGTGATTCCTCATCTGCGTTTCGCGTTCGAGGCTCTCGATGAATTGATGAGCGAAGTGGAGGACGCGGAGTTGGAATGAAGGTTTATGAGATTGAGCGGGGGGAGTATCGAATCACGACCGACCCTTCGCAGTTGGACTTCGAGGCTTGCTGTCGAATGCTTCACAGCGTGTATTGGGCGAAGACGAGGAGTCGTGAGCGCATCCGCAAGTCGTTCGAGAACGCAATCGTCTTCGGAGTGTTTTGCTCCGGTGAGCAGTGCGGCATCGCCCGCGTCGTAACGGACCGCGCGACGTTCGCTTGGCTGTGCGACGTGGTGATTTCCGAAGAGCACCGAGGAAAGGGTGTTGGGAAGTGGGTGGTCGAAGCGATCCTCGAACACCCCGACTTGCAGGATCTGCGATATTTCCTGTTGGCGACGAGGGATGCGCACAGTCTCTATGAACAGTATGGCTGGACGCCGCTTCCCAACCCCGCTCGGTGGATGATTCGGCTCGACGAAGAAGCCAAGTTGGCGATGCAGTGATCGTCGGGATCTGTCTCGCTTTCGCGGTGTATTTGGCGATCCTGTGGGTCGTCGCGCGGTCAGCGTTATATCCGCCGCGCTCGCCCATCTTCCTCTCTCCGGCGGCGGTCGGCGCGCCCACCGAAGAGGTGGAGTTCCAATCCGGCTCTCTCAGTCTGCGCGGTTGGTGGGTGCCGTTCCACTCGCCTCGCGCTGTGTTCGTGATGCTGCACGGCTACGTGATGAATCGGGCCGAGAACGCATGGCTCGCTGCCGAACTACACAAGCGCGGTTTCGCGTGCCTTCTGTTCGACTCGCGGGCGAGCGGCAAAAGCGACGGCCGAAAGGTCGGCATCGGATGGCCGGAGCGCCTGGACGCGATTGCCGCGTGCAAAGAGGCGGAGCGGCGGTATCCGGGAGTTCCGAGAATCCTAATTGGTTCGAGCATGGGCGCGGCTGCGGCGGGGCTTGCGGTGGGGGAAGACCCGACGTGCGCGAGCGCGGTCATCTTGGACAGCGCGTACCACACGCTGCCAACTGCAACATTGGGTTGGTGGAGGTTTCTTGGAGGAACGGCGGCCGCTGTGATGCTCGCTCCGGTGGTGGTGGTCGCTTGGCCGATGGCGGGCTTCAACCCGTTCCGCGTGAACGTGGGCGAGTCGCTGAAGAAGGCGAACCTGCCGACGCTGATCCTCCACGGTCGGCTCGACTCATTGGTGAACCCCGTCCACGCGGTCCGAAACCGAAGTGCCGCGGGTCATGCGGAGATCGAGTGGTTCGAAGACGCTGGACATTCGGAGGCGCGTTGGACTCATCCGGAGGAGTTCGTGAGCCGCGTGCTTCGATTCGTCGAGCGAGTGCCCGGTCTCGGAGATTGATTTCGTAACGAAGCTGCGTTTGGGCTCGCGCAGCGGCGGCTTTGCTCCGACCGGGGGCGTCCTTCTTCCTGGTGAAGGAGGCCGGATCAACTCGAGGCGCGCCGAGCGCCGGGCTGCAGTTAATCCGAGGCTATCAGCGCCTGGCCAGTTCCCATGGCGGGCGATGTCTCGCGGCCCTCTTCCTGCTCACCCTCGCCTCCAATTACTCTGAGGCGCCGATCGGCGGTCTTGTCTTCGGGCTGCTTGTCCTGATGGCGTGGGTATCGGACCGTGTCGCCCTGATGGCGCTCTTTTCTGCGACGTTTCTGCCCTATGCGTGGCCGTTCACTCTGACGGTTGGTTTTCCGCTCGTGTTTTTCGTGGCCGCGCCGCTGCTGCTCGACTTGAAGCGCGTGGCCGAGTTGCCTCGCGTGCTCGTCGTCGGCTGCTTTCTTCTCGGAGGCTTGATTCTCGCAGGCTTCGCCTTCACAAAGTCGCCGGATCTTCTTCTTCTCGCATCGGGCGTGGTGGCCATGCTTGCTGCGGCGGTCTTCGTTCGCCGAAGCAGCTTGCTCCCTCTGACAATCCTCTACGACTTCGCTCTGGTGTTGGTCTCCGTCGTTGTTGTGCCGCTGATCTTCAACGCGTTCATGTTGGAGGGGAGTCCCTTCCGAAGCGAGAGGCTGCTCTCCCAACTCTTCGTCGGTCGTGTGACCGTGGGAGTTGCCGAGCCGAACGTGATTGCCGCGTTTCTCGCGGTGAGTTCGGTGATCGCTCTTCTTTCTGCTCGAACGCACGAACGGCAATCCCTCGGAGTTCTTCTTCACGGCGCTCTGGCGATCTTGTTCTTGTATGCGAGTTCGCTCGTCGGATCGCGGATCGCGCTTGTTGTCGCAGGCGCGGCGATTCTCGCGACCGGAATGGCGTCGCTCGGGCTGGCAGGAACGCGAGGAGCGATCCACTGGGGCTCGGTGCGCGCGGCCTTTCTTGGGATCGTGTTCGGGTTTGCTGGGCTCGCGACGGTGACCACAGCGGTGACCGGCGCGCCGCCTGCGGCCGTTTCTCGCCTGGTGAGCACCACATCGTTCGAGGACACTGGCAGGCCGCTTTCTTTTCGCTACGCCCTGCCCTTGCTCGATGAGGTCCCCCTGGTCGGCGTGAACCAAGAGGAGTATCACTTGCAGGTTTCGCCGCTCTCGCCGCATTTGAGCGTCGTTGCCGCCGCACTGTATATGGGTGTGCTCGTAACGATCGCCACCTACGTCCTCCTCCTGATTCCGGCGCTCGACATCGTGATCGGGAGGCGCCTTGCGCCGGATCCGCTGCTCGGCATCGCAGTTCTTCTGCTTCTTATCGCGACTTTGGCGATTCCGCTCACGAGTGACAGGTCGCTCCTGTGCGTGGTCGGGGCTTGGTACGGGCACAGTTGGCTGCAGAGGTTTCGGGAGGCCGCGCCTCCCGCAGTCCGAGCGCCGTCCCTATCTGCGTAGCCGAATGAACCTCCGAGAGAAGTTCACCGACGGCAGCACCCTTTGCGTTGCGCTTTGGACGATTCTCACAGGCGCAGCCGGATTCGTGCTGGCAACTCTGTGGCCCAAGACTTATGAGGCCACGGCTACGCTGCTGTTTCCTCAACCCGGCAACATGAACCCGCAAACGGGCAGGGCCCTACTTCCCCTCGCCCAGGCGCAGCAGCCTGGTGCCTACCTGTACGGCGGCCAAGTCGTCATCCCGACAGTGGGGATGAGTCCGAATTCCGTAATCGACATTCTCGAGAGCCGGGCGGCCGCAGTCGCGGTTGCGGGGAAGCACGCGGATTCACTCTTCGGGGGCCCACCGGACGATTACGACCTCGAAGAGTTCTCCGACGCGGCGCTGTTTCAGGTCACCGAGAACGGGAGCCTTCGGGTCGCCTTTCGTTGGTCGGATCGTGAGTTGTGCGAGAAGGTCGCGGCGGACTTGATCGAGTTTGCGGAGAAGAGGTCGGAAGAAGCGGGCCGCGAGTTCGCCGCAGAGAGCCTCGAGTATCTCGAGGATCAAGTCGTGCGCGCGAGGCGCGAGGTGGACGACAAGGCCGAGAATCTGTTGAACTCCGTTCGCAAATCGCCCGAAGCGCTGGCTGCGGCGGGGAGGGTCGAGGCGATATCCGCACTCGTCGAGGCGTCTTCCCGACTGAATCTCGTCGAAGCGGAATTTGCGGCTGCGCAGGCGAGGCTTTCCGCCACGTTGGGAGCATTGCGAAGGGCGGCCGACAACGGTGACTTCGGTGACGCGTTCACCGAAAGCGCGAAGACGCTTCAGAGCCAGGTCGCAGATCTCAAACTGAAAGTCGAGAGGACGTCGGCTCAGGTGACGGTCGGCAGTCCGGACCTGCGGCGCTTACAGTCCGAGTTGGAGGCGACGAGCGAAGCGTATGTCGCGGAACTCGAGAGGGTTGCCAGAGCGGCCATGGAGAAGCGGCTTCCGCTCACCACGTCCGTGGAGACGGAACGGGCTGCCCTTTCGGCGCAGATCGCTGCGACTCGGCGGGCGCTCAAAGAGATGCGCGACGAACAGATGACAATGGCGTCCGCAGAAGTCGAGCAGAGAGGGCTTGCCCGCGATTTGGAGCGTGCGGAGGGACAACTGGACTTCATGGTTTCGCAATTGGAGCAAGCGCGAATTGCGGAGGACAAGAAGTTTCGTTCTTTCGTCGTGCTGGATCCGCCTGCTGCGTCAGAGCGGCCCTACTTTCCTCGCAGGGGAATCTTCACGTTGGCGGGCCTCGGCCTCGGTTTCTTGATCTCCATGTTCTATGTGGTCAAGAAACTGGGCGCGGAAGTCGAGCAGCAGGATGGCGCTTAGGCTTTGACGGGCTGATACTCGAGGTAAAGGTTTTCCAGCCGCGTGACGATGTTGTCCCAGTCAAATCGCTCAGCAGCCAGTTTTCTCGCGTTTTCGCCCATTTCTGCGGTTCGGTGCGGGTCGTCGAACAGGGCCGCCAAAGCCTGAGCGACGGCTTCGACGCTGCGCTCGCACACGATTCCAGCGTTCGAGTCCTCGATTTCTGGGAAGTACGCTCCCGGAGTCACGACGGCAGCGCACCTGTTCGCAAGCGCTTCCAACACTGCCATCGAGAAGCCCTCCGACTCGGTGGGAAGTACGAAGGCGTCGGCTCGCTGCAGCAGCGCGCGCTTCGTCTCGCCGTGCACGGGTCCGACGAAGTGGACATAGGGCGCCGACTCCGTCGCGGAAACGGTGTCCGCCAATTTCTTCTGTATCTCGAATTCGTCCGGGCCGGCGACGACGAGCCTCACGTTCTTCCGGCCCCTGCGCGCACGACAGAACGCTTCGATCGCGATGTCCGCGCCCTTGGTCGGATGAAGCCTGCTCAGGAAGAGAACGACGAGATCGTCGGTGGAAACTGGAGAATCGCTGAGAGGCCACTCCAGGCGGTCGTCGGGGGGGATTTCGATCCCGTTCGGGATCACTTCAACCCTGTTGGTGAGGCCGAGTTTTCTGTAACTCTCCCTCTCGTACTCTGTGAGGGCGATGAGCGCGCTCGCTCGACGGCAGCACTGCAGTTCCCATCCGAAAAGCGCAAGTCGCTTCTTCAGAGCGCGATTCCGCAAGCGCACCGGATCGAAGACTCCTCTGGAGTGGTAGAAGTATGGAACTCTGTATCGTTCTGCGAACACCGAGCACACCCGGTTGCTGTAGACAAACGGGAGTTGGGAGTGGATGACGTCGAATTTGATCCCGCAGGTTTCGATCCAAGAGTCCAAGTCGGGGGTTCGATAATCCGCGTTGCTCTTCCTGAAGTAGTCGAGGGGCAACTTCTTCGTCCAAGAGTCCTGCATCCGGAAGTAGCGAACCTGAACTCCTTGGACGTCGTGCCAGCGTTCCGTATCGACGTCCAGCCGTTCGGTCAGGTTTGAATTGGACGCCGCCACCCACACACGATGCCCTCTCTGAACCAGCCTCTCGGCAACTGCGCTTACGGAATGGATCGGTCCACCGATGTTGTACGCAGGCTTGTATCCCGGCGTGTTGAAGAGTACGTTCAACCGGCACAAAGTATACTCAGTTGACACCGAGGGGCGAATGGAGAAGATCGGCGTGATCGGAACTGGCTACGTTGGACTCGTTACGGGCGTGGTGTTTGCGCACTGGGGCCACAAAGTGGTTTGCGCAGACCAGGATGCGGGCAAGGTGGAACAGCTGAGGAAAGGAGTTCCTCCAATTTATGAGCCTGGATTAGCAGACCTTTTAGTTCGTTCGCTGCGAGACGGAAACATCGAGTTTACGAACGATGTGACGGACACGGCTTCCAAGTCCGACATCATCTTCATCGCCGTCGGCACGCCGGACAAGGGAAACGGCGAAGCCGACGTGTCTCAGGTCGAAGCCGCCATACAATCCATAGCGGGATGCATCGACCGCAAGAAGATCATCGTGATGAAGTCCACGGTTCCTGTCGGCACCAATGATTGGGTGCGGTCGGAACTCCTGCGGTTGGGAGTTCCCGAGAGCCGTGTGTGCGTCGTCAGCAATCCAGAATTTCTCCGGGAGGGGAACGCCCTCTACGATGCGATGAATCCAGACCGCATCGTCGTAGGCGGCGCGGACGACGACGCGATGCGGACGATGTCACAGATTTACGACGCCGCAGGATGCAGAATCCTGTACACGGACGCGAAGACGGCCGAACTCATCAAGTACGCGAGCAACTGCTTTCTCGCGATGAAGGTGTCGTTCATCAACTCGCTCTCGGTGCTTTGCGAGAGGTTCGGCGCAAACGTCACTTCTCTGGCGGACGGCATGGGCCTCGACGGGCGAATCGGGAGGTCGTTCTTGAATGCTGGATTGGGCTGGGGGGGGAGTTGCTTCCCGAAAGACGTGTACGGGCTAATGCGTCAATCGGAGGCCGCCGGCTACGAGTTCGGTCTGCTGCGGGAGACCATCACAGCGAACGACCTGCAGATCGATCGCTTCGTAGACGCGGTTCGCGCACTCGCAGGCGGTTTGGAGGGAAAGACGATCTCTCTGTGGGGTCTCGCGTTCAAGCCCGACACGGACGACATTCGAGAGTCGCGTGCGGTTCGTGTCGCCCAAAGACTGATCGAGGCGGGGGCGAAGGTGAAAGCTTTTGATCCGGCGGCCATGGACGCGTTCTCCGAGCAGTTTCCCTCTGTGGAGATGTGCCGCGACGCCTACTCCTGTGCGCGGCAATCGTCGTGTGTCGCTTTGATCACCGAGTGGCCCGTGTTTCGACAGGTGGACCTCGGCGTCGTGCGCGACACGATGTCAAATCCGGCGATCGCCGACGGAAGGAACGCTCTCGATCCGGCACACGTGCGCGGCCTCGGGTTTGAATACTGGTCGTTTGGAAGGCAATGAAAACTGCTTCGCTGCGATTAAGTGGTTCGACGGCGCTCGTTACCGGCGCAGCGGGCTTCATCGGCTCGCACCTCTGCGAGCGGCTCTTGTCCCTGGGTTCGAGGGTCACGGGAGTGGACAATTTCGACGACTACTACTCCCCGGCACTCAAAAAATCGAACGCCTCTCTCCTACAGGCCAACTCGACGTTTCGAATGGTGGAGGCGGACATTCGCGACAGGGCCGTGATGGCGGCACTGTTCGAAAGTGAGAACTACGACTTCGTGTTCCACCTCGCCGCGCGAGCGGGAGTTCGGCCGTCCATCGAGTATCCTGTTTTGTACGCGGATGTCAACGTGACAGGAACGGCGGTGATGCTCGATCTTGCGGCGAAGGCGAGCGTCGGCCATTTCGTGCTTGCGAGTTCGTCAAGCGTGTACGGCAACCAGAAGAAGACGCCTTACTCGGAGTCGGACGACGTTCGGCAGCCGATTTCGCCATATGCCGCGACGAAACTAAGTTGTGAACTTCTCGGCGCGACTTTTCAGCATCTCTACGGTTTGAACGTCTCTTGCCTGCGCTACTTCACCGTCTACGGCCCTCGACAGAGGCCTGAGATGGCCGTCGCGAAGTTCACAAGGTGCATTATTGAGGGCAAGCCGATTGACGTGTTCGCGCAGGGCGAACTTTGCCGCGACTTCACCTACATCGAGGACATCGTCACAGGGACGACCCGAGTCGCAGAGCGGCCTGACGGATATCAGATCGTCAACCTGGGAAACTCGCAATCCGAGAGCGTGAACTCACTCATCTCGATTCTCGAAGATATTCTGGGAAGAGACGCCATCCGGAACGAATTGCCGATGCAGCCGGGCGACGTCGAGCAGACGTTTGCCGACATCAGCAAAGCCAGGTCGGAATACGGCTACGAGCCGACCACTCCACTCGGGTTTGGCGTCGCCAAGTACGTGGAATGGGCGCAGCAGAATCTATTTGAGGAAGTTGCCGATTCCGATTAGGCCGAGGACTCCGCTCATCACCTGGCTGAACTCGAGGCGCGGCGTTTCGCCGACCATGATGACGTCGGCAGGCTGAAGCAAGGGGTTGAATTCCGATTCGCCGTTCTTGAGGAACCGCGAAAAGTCAACCGGGATCTTCTCGGTCTTTCCGTCACCCGCGGCGCGCAGAATCCAGACCCGATTCGCGGGGCCTCGCTTTGTCAGCCCGCCCGCCAAGGCGATGGCGTCGGAGAGGCGCGCGTCGAACTCGTCACGGAGCGTGTGCACGCCCGGCTTGACGACCTCGCCGAAGACGGCGACGCGATTCGCGTTTTCGGGAACGACGAGGATGTCTCCGTCGCGAACGGGGATCGAGGCGTCGTCGAGAGACTGACCTGGGACCAGGTTCACTTCGCGAGAACCTCCGGCACGAAGGAGCCGCACTCTGCGCAGGCTGGCCTCGGGTTTCACGCCCCCCGATTCGGCGAGGGCGAGTGCGACGGTCGCCGAGGCTGGGATGTCATGCTGCCCTGGGTCTGCGACCGCGCCGAACACCCAAATGCGGACGGACTCTTCGGGAGCAAGAGAAACGAAGTCGCCGTCGGAAATCGGAAACGGCGGAACCCTGCCGTGGGTTAGGTCATAGACGGAAGCACGAAAAACGGGGTTGCCGGATCGAACTACCGTGACGAAGGTCTTCTCGGATCGCTGCACGGGGGGGGCTGAATCGGCGACCAGTTGCTGCACCGTCGTCCCATCTTCGACCGTCTTCGCACCAACCTCACCGGCGAATCCGCTGAGCCAGACTCGTTCTTGTCTTCGTGTTTGGATGCTGATCACGTCGCCGGGTTCGAGGGCCACTTCACCGAGCCGACTGGTCGAGGACGACACGGTGAAGAGGTCGAACTCCTGCGCAGGCTTTCCCCTGCGGAACAGCACGGCGCGCAGCGTTTCGGGTCGCCTCGAATACCCCTTTCCCTGGGCGAGGGCTTCACGCAGCGTGAGGCCAGGTTCGAGGGGAAATTGGCCGCCGTTCGTGACTTCTCCGATGAGGGAGTAGAAATCCTGACGGACCTTCGAGAGAACGACGAACGCCTCGGGCGAGCGAAACCTATTGCTGAGCCGGCGCGTGATTTCTGCCTGCAGTTCGCTCACCGTTCGGCTCGCGGCCATCACTTCACCCGCATAAGGAAGGGTGAGCATTCCGCCCGGCGGGACCTGGAGTTCCATCTGTACGGGGCCGATGACCGCAAGGTCTTCAATGCCGAGCACGTAGCGAATGCTGAGCGTGTCTCCCTCGCGCACCGAATATGCGCCGAGCGCTCCGCTTGCCACTGTGAAGAGAGCGAGGATGCCAGCGAACTTCCGAACCATCTCATACTTAGGGACAGATTTCGCGCCCGAGACGGCTCAGGTAATCTCGCACCATGCCCGAGGGACGTCGCGTGCTCGTAACTGGAGGCGCAGGGTTCATCGGGTCGCACCTCGTCGACTCCCTCATCGAGTCCGGGTTCGTCGTTCGCGTTTTGGACGATCTCTCCACCGGAACGGAGAACAACCTCAACAGAGACGCAGAGTTAGTATGTGGATCGATCCTCGATCCGGGGCTCTGCGACAAAGCGTGCGATGGAATTGAGGTCGTGTTTCATCTCGCAGCCAGCGTGAGTGTGCCCGCCAGCGTCAACAACCCGAGGGAGAGTCTCGAAACGAACGCGCTGGGGACGATCAACGTTTTCGAGTCGGCGAGAGGAGCAGGAGTGCGGACGGTCGTGTACTCGTCCAGTTCGGCAGTGTACGGCGACTCGCCGGACTTGCCCAAGAGCGAACAGATGGCGCCCAGTCCAGTTTCGCCGTATGCTGCGGGGAAACTCGCGGGCGAACACATAGCGGCCGCCTACGCTCGGTCCTATGGGATGGAAACAGTTTCGCTTCGGTATTTCAACGTCTTCGGCCCGAGACAAAGGCCCGATTCGCCTTACGCGGCCGCCATCCCGATCTTCTTCGATCGCATTCTGCGAGGTGAGGAGGTGATCGTCTACGGTGACGGAGAACAGACGCGAGATTTCACTTATGTAGACAACGTGGTGGAAGCGAATCTGATCTGCTTGGAGGCGAAGGAACTGCGAGGGCAAGCCGTTAACTGCGCTTGTGGTGAACAGATTTCCATCAACGAATTGATCGCCGAGATCGAAACGGTTACTGGGCGCAGCGCGACAATTCGGAACGAACCTCCTCGCGCGGGTGACGTTAGATTCTCGGTTGCCGACTGCAAACTCGCGGAGGCGCTGCTCGGATTCCGTCCACGAATCGGTTGGAAAAATGGCCTAAGGCTGACCTCGGCCTATTATTCAACGTAGAGTTCGAGCGTCTTCTCAAAGGCCTTCGCGATGTGAACCGTTTCGGGAAGTTCATTCTCGCGACCCATGCGGGCAACTCGGAGGATCTCTTGTGCCCAAGCCTGAGGACTTGAGAGATCGAGAAACGTCTGGGTCGGATACAAATCCTTTGCATCGCATGATGCACTGCAAACGAAGGGCAGGCCAGATGCAGAGGCTTCCGCCAATACGCGAGGCGAACCCTCGCTGAGTGAGGGAAGGATGAGCACGTCGCAGGCGGACATCAAGTCCGGCAGGTCCGTCCTGGGTCCCAGGAAACGAACTCGATCCATGAGTCCGATTCTTTCGGCCAGCGATTCGACGCGGATTCGCGTCGGCCCGTCGCCTGCGAAGAGCATCGTGACCGAGTCCTCCCCATCGGCGAAGGCCCTTGCGATGTGCAATGCGAACTCGTGGTTCTTGACAGGGTCGAATCGTGCAGCGTGAAGCGCTGCAGTTTCGTCTTGGCGAAGGCCCAGACTTTCACGCACGCTCGCGCGGCGCGTTCTCGCATCCACCCAGGGCTTCGGATCGAGGCCGATCGGGATGATGCGACAGTGGCTCGAGTGATTCGCTCCAAATGCAGCTGCGGTTCGGCCGGAAACGGCGGCGAGTTGGGTCGCGTGTCGCACGGTGACGCGGCGAGACCAAGCGCGATAGGGAACCAGGAAGGGAGAAATCCGAGATCCGACGTTGTGTGACTGGGCGATGCGCCTCGCAATCCCAAAGCGCGCCGCGAGTTTCATGGCGTCGCCGGAGAGATCCCCGAGGTGCGAGTGCACGACGTTCGTCGAGTTGCCGAGAGCTCGGAAGAAGTCGTTCGCCAATGTGCGCCGGCTGCGCAGGGCGTGGGCCGAGAAGACCTCTGCTCCTCGCTTGCGGAACTCGGCCGCGAGGGAGCCTTCTCGACGCTCAAACATCGTGAGCACCTTTGATGTCACACCCTGCCCTGTGGCATAGGTGACGAAGTCGAGGAGATAGGTTTCGACGCCTCCAACGTCCAGGCGTCCAACTACGTGAAGCACCGAGAGCCTATCCGCGCCGGGGGTCAAAACTTCATTCCCGCTGCGAGGTAGGCGCGATCGAAGTCGACGTATCCGATTTGCAGAACAGAGTTACTCCCAATTTCAACGGACACGGCCACGTTCCATCCTAAGCCGTCGTATTCGACGACGCCGTTGCAATAGCCGCCGAGAGGGCCCGAGAGGGCCAGGAAACCCTTCTCGAATCGATGAGTGCCAATTCCAAGGGTGGCGTGGGCGAAACCGAAACGCCGCGTCGCTGCTGCGTAGAAACTTCGGTTCTCCTGTCTCGGGTTCGCGCCGGCGAGCGCAAACGCGTCCTGCACGCCAATGGCGAACTGCGTGTTCGCGATGCTCGTCGGCACGAGGTATTGCATGGAGTACACGTCCGGGAGCGAGATCTCGGTGAGCGCGAGACTGACGGCGAGCCGAGAGGATGCCAGATCGAATCCGACGAGACTCCAGAGGTGGCCGTTTACCGTGTCTTCGCTCGAACCGGACAGTTCGGATCGGAACGGCAAGCGAAAGCGAGAGTCGGAACTCAGTCCGGCAAACGCGATCGATCGAGTCCCCCCACCCGGAGTGTAGGCAATCGGCGCGCTGACGGCGCTGGCTCCGGAGAAGTCAATCGTCCCGTCCACTCCGATCGGAAAAAGAGAGCCGGGGAGTCCGGATGCGCCTCGGAAGTGTCCGTTCTCGATGTCGGTCGCGAGCGCGCCGACGGCGAGAAAGGCAGCGGCGACGGCCGCTACATTGCGTAAGGAGGCGCGTTCCCGGGTTTCCACTTGATGCTGCATCCTATGCTTGGCTTTTGCTCCCACGTCGGCTTCTCCCCTACGAGGAGCGCTTCAAGAGCGTGCCTCAGGTCCGCGCCGTTGACTGGAAGGCCGTTGTTTGGTCGGCTGTCATCCAATTGTCCGCGATAAATCAGTATGCGATCCGCGTCGAAGAGGAAGAAGTCGGGCGTGCACGCTGCGCGGTAGGCCTTCGCGACCTCCTGAGATTCGTCATGGAGGTAGGGGAACTTCCATCTCCACTCGATCGCGCGTTCTTTCATATTTTCGAAACTGTCGTCTGGATACTCATCCGCGTCGTTTGGGTTGATCGCGACGACCGCCACGCCTTGCGTCATGTAATTGTCGGCGATGCGAGCGATTTCATCTTTGACGTGAATTACAAAGGGGCAGTGGTTGCAGGCGAAGATGACGAGCAAGCCTTTTGCGTCGGCGTAGTCCGTGTCGGAGACGATCTTTCCGTCTGTGCTCGGCAAACGGAACGGCGGCGCTGCCGTTCCAAGAGGCAGCATCGTAGACGGAGTCGGTGGCATAGGGTCCTCCTAATGCGGAAGGAGTCTAGCATGGTGAGCCCACTGCGGGCCCCCCGTCTGAGCGCAGATCACGACTGCGGAGTGAGCCTCATGCCGATCGCGCGCCTGAGTTGCGCCCACGCCATCCGCTTGTAGGCGACGGCCTCCGCGGCAGAGCGGCGGGCGGACGCCACTTGGGCTCGCGCATCGGTCAGTTCAGCGAGGATGGACTTGCCTTCTGTGTATCGAAGGAGCGCGACACGATACGCCTCTTCGCTCGCACTGACTTCGGCGCGAGCGGCTGCGAGGACGGCGTCGCTCGCGTTCCACATGGCCCAGGCTTCTGAGACTTCGGCACGCACTTCGAGCACCATGGATTGATAGTCGGCCTCCATGCGGTTTGCCATGGATCGAAGTTCTTTGGCTATCGAGCGTCGCTCGCCTCCGTCGGCGACCGGAATGCTCATGACGAGCCCGATTCTCGATCCCGACTCCTCCTCGCCTCCGTCCATCCAATTCGCGTCGCCCATCGCCATGAAGGAGACTTTCGGAAGAAGTCCGCGTCCGGCGAGGTCGGCGCGATTCAACAGTGCGAGCCGAGCCGTGCGCATCTCCGCGAGTTCCGGCCGCAGAGCAGTGGCGCGCTCGACGGCTTCCGCAAGAGACGGCGGGGCGGCCATTTCGAGGTCCCAGTCGCCAGGCAGAGCCTCCTCACCTAAGTCACGGGCGGCAGAAGATAGGAGTCTTGCGGTGACTGCTTCCAACTTCGCCCTCTCCATCGCGAGTTCACGTCTCGCAGCGGCCAGGTCCGCATTCGCTCGGAACACGAAGGCCTCCGGCACCTTGCCGACCTTGAACATCTCCTCGGAGATTCGAGCGACCTCTTCGGCGTTCGCGACGGACGCTTCATATGCGCGGACGATTTCGAGTTGTGCAGCCGATTCCGCGAACCGCAGGGCGACAGCAACTTCGACATCGAGTTCCGTCGTTCGGAGGCGTTCGCCTGCCGCAGCCGTGTCGGCCTGACTCGCTTTCCGCGCGGCTGTGTCCCTACCGAAATTGAGAACTGGGAACATCAGAGTGACGTTTGCGGTGGACATCGAATCGCCTTGCTGCCAGGAATAGTTGAACGGCATGGCCTCGGATTGGAACAGCATCGGCATGTCTCCCGACGAGATATATCCGTTGAGCGAGATCTTCGGATTGAATTCGCTCCGCAGCATCGCGCCGCGCGCTCTCGCAGCCTGCACCTCCTCGCGAGCCGCACTCAACTTGGGGTTCTTCTCGATTCCCCAGCGGAGCCAGTCGCTCAGCGGTGCGCTCGTCTGCGCGCTCGCAAACTGAAGCATGCAGATCCACAACGTTGCTATGAGAGTCTTAGTTTTCATCGGTTGCCTCCACAGGCGGCAGTGTCTTCGGGTCATGTTTCAAAATGTGAACTCGGCACCACCGCAAGATGTCGTCCACGATCGCGTGCATGACAGGAATGTCCAGAAGTGAGAGCACGGTTCCCACCAGCAGGCCGCCGATTACGACGGTGCCGAGTGGCTGATAGGCATCGAGACCGCTCTTCGGCCAGAACGCGACTTGAGCCATCACGAAGATCGTGATGAGCGACGTCATGAGAATCGGCCTAAGTCGTTGCGGTGCAGCCTTTGCAATCGCCTCGTTCCTCGGCAGTCCGGTTGCCCTGAAATGGATGATGAGGTCGATCAGGAGGATCGCGGTCACCACGTCCATTCCGCTGAGAATGATGATGCCCAGGATCGACACGGTCGAAAAGTGTTGGTGCACCAGCCAAAGCAGGAAGAACACGCCGCTCAATTCGAGAGGGATGCTGAAAATCATCTGCAGCGGTTGGAGGAATCCTCCGAACTGGGCTACGAGGATCAGGTACATCAGAATGAGCGCAACGATCAGTCCCAACAGCATGACGCGGAAACTGCTCATCATTTGAGTCATGTCGCCTCGTGCTTCGATGCCGTACCCTTGCGGCCAGTTGATCTTTGCAAGGGCCTGCATTTGCAGGTCCATCGTGAGGTCCATACTCGGTCGCCCGTCGAGGCGATAGTAGCCGCCGATACTAATCACACGGCGCAACTGATCGTGTTCGATCATGCTGGGCGCGGGCCTCGTTTCGAGCCGCACGAGTTCGCGCAATGGCACCTGCTCGCCGTTCATGCCCGCGACGAACATGCCGTCGAGATCGTCGAGCGTAGCGCGCTGATCGTCCTGATATCGGATCCGAACCGTCGTAGGCCTTTTGTTCGGCAACCTGTAATACGAGGTGGCAAGCCCGCCGCGAAGCGCGTAGTATGCCTGGTCCGCGATCATCGCTGGCGTTAGCCCGTGGCGCAGCGCCTTCGCGCGATCCACGACGAGCGTCGCCGTCGGCTGACTCATCTCCCAACTCAGGAACGGCTGGGCGAGGTCGTGTTTCTTGCGCCGTGGGTCTATGACATCGTTCTTCGCGATGCGAAGCGTCTCCTTTCCGATTTTGTCGAGGATCTCGAGGTCTCGGCCATAGATGACGAGGGCGACGGGCGCCAACGCGGTCGCCATCAGGTCGCTTCCCATCTCTTTAAACTGGATGCGGCGTATTCCTGGAATCTCGCTCATCGCCCGGTGATGAATCGTGTCGATGATCTTCCAGATGTTCGGTCGGCCGGAATCCTTGTCCGTGAACGTGAGCATGGCCATCGCTCCGTTGACAAACTTCATTCCGTATCCTGTGAAGTAGGTGCCTCCCGTCATTCCGGGGCCGCCCTCCACGCCCAACTCGATTGCCGCGTGTTCGAGCCAACCTTGTCGCCCCCCCTCTTCGATCATGATCTCTTCGAGTTTGCGGACCGCCTTCTCCGTTTCCGCAAACGATGTGCCCGGCTTCATCTCCATCTGCATGCTCGCCTGGCCGACATCTGCGAGCGGCATCATCTCTGATCCGATGAAGTAGTAGAAGGTGAAGCCCGCGATCACGGTCAAACCGATTCGCACAAAGTTGCCCACCGGGTTGCGCAGCATGTAACGCACGAGCCGCTCGTAGCCAGCCTCCATGCGCCCTAACCCGCGGTCGAACGGCTGCAGCACAAGACGCGAAAACCACGTCGACCGACGCTCGGAAGGCTGCTGCATAAAGCGCGAGCACAGGACCGCCGTCAGTGTCATCGACACCAAGTAACTAAAGATAAGGCCGAAGATGATGGGCCAGCAGAGGCCCACGAACATCAGTTGTGTGATGCCACCGCTCAGCATGAGCGGAATGAGGGCTACGATGAGCACGATGGTCGCGGCAAGCACCGACCTTCGCACTTCCGTGATTCCGTCGATGGTGGCCGTCACTCGATCCTTACCCATCCTCATATGTCGCTCGACCGCGTGGATGTCGATGATCGCGTCGTCCACCAGGCGTCCGATTGCGATGAGCAGTCCAATGAGTGTGGACGAGTTAAGGCTCATCCCGAGCGCGGACATGCCGAGAAGCGCCATAGCAAGGGATGTCGGAATCGCGGTGAGCGCGATGAGCGTTCCTCTCACCTCTCCCAAGAAGAGGAGCACCGCGATACCTGTGAGGAGAATCGCCAATGCGAGTTCTTCCCACATGTTTTCGAAAAGCGTGTCCACGAAGCCTGCGTTGTCGTAAGCGACCCTGAAGGTGATGCCGGGATGAGCCTCCTCCAGTTCGGCGACCGTACGCATGACGGCGTCTATGGTTTCCGGAGAACTCGCATCCGGATTCTGCAACACGTTGATGGCGATGCCTTCGTGGACGCTGGTGCCTTCCAAGTGGTGGAACGCGGACCTGCGTTCGAATATCGAGTCGGTCACGTTCGCGACGTCGCCGATCTTCACAATGCCGTCTCCCACGGCTCGAATCGGATACTCGCGGACCTCATCGGCTCCTCTCGCGAGGCTGTCCACTCTTAGAATCGTTTCGGACGTTTCGTTCGTGACGCGGCCTGCGGGCATGGAGAGGTTGTTCTCGTCGATCGCTTCGCGAACGTCCATGATGCTCAGGCCGTACGCGGCGAGTTTCTCGCGATCTACGTTGACCACCAACTGCCGTCGGTGTCCACCATAAGGCGACACCGACCAAACCGATCGGCTGACCGCCTTCAGGCGATTCGTGACCTCGTTGTCAGCAAGGTCTCTGAGGCGAGCGAGAGTCCAGCCTTTCGATTCGTCTCCGGTGAGCGACAAGGTGAGCACCGGGATGTTCAGCGGGTCGATGGGCAGAATCCAACTTGGCTTCAAGTTCGCGCCCATCGCCGGAAGTTCCGCCTGCACGGATGACATCAGGCTCTGCACTTCGGTTTGCGCGGCCTTCATGTCGCTGCCGTAGTTGAATTCCAGGACGACCATGCTGAACCCGTCCTGGCTCACCGAACGGATGTACCGCACGTTCTTCACGTTGACCATCTTCTGCTCGATGGGCGACGCGAAGTACATCTCCATCTCTTCGGCGCTCAGGCCCTCCATCTCGGTGATGATTCCGAGCATCGGGCTTTCGACATACGGCATGAATCGCTTCGGCATCAGATAGCCGATCGCGATGATGCCGAGGACGATCATCGCCAGAAAGAACGAAATGACTGTGTAGGGGTGCTCGACGGACCACCGAACGAGATTGAAGCCGGCGCCAGGTGTTGTTCGTTGTTCGTTCACCGGCTACCTCTCGTACGGAATCAAGTCCATCTTGCAGATGGGACAGGAGCCGGGCTTGTCCGCAACGACCTCCGGATCCATTGGGCAGGTCCACAACTTGGCATCGCTTGGGAATCGTGCCGCGGCCTGCTTGCGAATCTCGTCGTCCGTCATTCCGCCCGAACTGTTACCCCCCCCGGCCGCTCCGCCGTGGCCGGAGTGATCTTCTTGAGTCGGCGTCCCGGACCCGTGTTCGTGGCCCGAAGATCCGCTGCCAGGCGGGAGTTGCGCCGGTCCCGACTTGTCCCAAGGCACTTCCGCAACGGCTGCGCCCTCAAATAGGTCCTTGTGTCCGGCGTAGATGACAGCGTCGCCTTCGGAGACGCCGCTGAGTATCTCGACTTTCTCCGTGTTTCGCAGGCCGGTTTCGACCTTCACTCGGCTCGCATAGAATTCGCCCTTCGCTTCGCGAGGAACGAGGTCCATCTTGCAAATTGGGCAGATTCCCGGGCCGGGATTCGAGACTTCGGGGTGCATCGTGCACGTGTAATCCGTGGGTTCCGAGGCCCCGCCTTCCCTCCGCTTCATGACCCAGACAAATTCGTCTCCGTTTTCGTCCTCGAATAGCGCGGATCGGGGAACGACCAATGCGTCCGGTCTAGATCCGCTCTTCACAAGAACGGATGCGAATGCGCCGACCAAGAGTTTCTTGTCGGCGTTTTCTACGACGGCCTCGACCGTGAAGGTGCGAGTCATCGGATCCGACGCGGCGAACACGGAAGTCACTTTCGCTTCCCGTTTCACGCCACCCGATGTGATCGTGACCGGGGTCCCGGTCCGAACGACTGCGAACAGCTGTTCAGGCAGCCTCGCTTGGACGCGCACTTTGTGGATGACCTTGAGTCGGTAGAGGATGTCACCGGGCTCCACGAGGGTTCCCGGACTCACGAGTCTTTCCGTTACCACTGCGCGATCGAGCGCTCGCAATTCTCGATAGCCGCTGATCACGATCGCGCCGCGCGCGTCGGCCGCCATCGCGCCCTGCTCTGCCCGCCGTCCGCCCACTTCGGACTTCGAAGCGGCCAGTTCCCGGTCTGCTTCTTCGACTGCTGCGGCCGCGCTCCTGGCTTTCGCCTTGGCTTCCGCGACTGCGAGTTCCATCGCTCGCACCCGGCTTCGCGCTGCGAGAACTTCCTTTTTCGTCACCTGAACGTGCGCGTGGTGCGCGTCTCGGCGCGCTGCGGCGCTCTTCGCTTCCGCTTCGGCGGCCTGCGCCTCATCCAGAGAAGAGGCGCCTTTTTCGTAGAGCGCTCTTTCTCTCGCAGCGGCCTTCGCCTTGTAATCCGCCTCTGCGTCGAACTCGGCGTGCTCCGCCTCAGCGCGAGTCGCCTCAGCTTCTGCGGCAGAAAGCGATGCACGCTCGGAATCGAGTTCAGCGTCCGCTCTCTGCGCTGCCGCGGACATCGCGGAGGCCTCCTCGACCATGCGCAGCCTCGCTGCCATCATCCGCTGCACTTGCTGCTCGGCGGTCGTGACCATCGCGCTGGCCGCTCTGCTTCGGGCGCCCGCGGAGGCCGCCTGCGCCGCGTACTCATCCGCGTCGAGCCGGGCGAGCAGTTGGCCGGGACGCACCTCATCGCCCGGATACACGGCGGCTAGGGTAACCCTTCCAGGAATCCTGGCGATGGCCTCTTCGTCGGCGAAGGCCGCCACCGTTCCGGGGAAGGCCTCCGCACCCACGATCGCCTCACGCTGGGCGCGTACAACTGCGACCGGCTGAGTGCCCAGGGGGGCCTTCATCGTCGTCATGTCCATCGCCTGCGCTTCGACGACGGTCATCGAGCCCGGGTACCTCTGGGTCGTGACGATCCATCGGACGACGAGCAGACTCGCCACCAGAAGGAGGAGCGTTATCCAGTGCTTGCGCAAAAAAGAAGTTATCGCCATGTAAAGCCTCCGAACATACGGGCGTTTCCACCCGGGTCAATTAGGGACTCGAGAGAGTGCTTCGTCCTAAAGGACGTTACGCGACGTAAGGTGGAGCCCGGCCGGAGTCGGGATGTTGGGGCCGAATGTCCACCGCACCGGGTGGAGAGCCAGCCTCGATCTGCCTTGATCGGGCCACTGGGAGCACAGGCTGCTCCGGTTCGGGCGCGGCTGCGGGGATTTCCGGCGTGAGTGGTGAGGCCGCTACCCCGAGGGCGCCGGCGGGAGCCGGATTCGCCTCACCGACAGAGCAGCCGCATTTGTGCTTTTGGATCTCGGTCGCACTTTGACAGCAGCCCTTGGCCTTGGCAGCGCAGGCGTCGGCGCATTCCTGGGTCAGGCATCGGAAGGTTCCGGCAGCCGACAGGGAGCCGGTGGCCAGGACCATCGCGAATAGAGCCAGGAGCCAGCGGACGGGCTGCCGTCGAGATCGCACCACTACAAGATTATGGACGCCGAGGGCCCTCCGAGGAGTTCCTGAGACCGTCGAGTTCCTTGGTGCAGAAGTAAGTTCTCGGGCGGGTAGCCGGTTCCTCGCAGCCGAGAAACCCAGCGGCGGCATAGAGCCGCCTCGCTGGGTTGTGTTCGAGAACTTCGAGGGACATCCGGCAGCATCCGAGTTCGAGGGCGAGGCTTTCGGCTGCCGCGAGCAAGGCGCGGCCGATGCCCTGACCCCGAACCTCCGGCCTCACGGCGATATCGTGAACGTTGAGAATTGGCTTCGCAGCGAAAGTGGACAGGCTGAGCAGGCACGTGATCAGCCCGACCGGTTCCGATTCCAGGTACGCGAACAACACGTAGGCGCACGGATGGCCGAACACGCACTCGGCCAGCCTTGACTTCACATCGTCACTCAGCGAGGCTCCTCCCCCCATTTCGTCGAGGGCGTACATTTCGGTCAACTCGACTAAGTGCCGACGGTGTCGCTCGGAGCGCCCGTCCCCCCTTTCGATCACGAGTCCGTTCACGAGGGGAGTTTTTCACAAACCGTCGGGCGTTGAAAACCGACGTCGGTTAGAATGCACGTCGGATGTCAGGAAGCCGCTGGCAAATCTGGGCAGGCATCCTGCTTGTTTGCGGGATCGCCTCGTATGCCGCGTGGGCGAATGCTCCCGACAAAACGGTCGATTACGCCCGGGACATCGCTCCGCTCTTCCGCGCAAAGTGCGTGAGCTGTCATTCGACCCAGAAGGCCGACGGCGGACTCGACCTCTCGACGAAGGCGGGCATTCGCAGAGGCGGGCTAACGGGCAAATCCGTGATTCCGGGGAATGCGGACGCATCCGAACTTCTCATGCGCGTGCGCGGCGTCCCGGGGCATGCCCTCATGCCGCCAAATGCTCCGCTTCCGGCGGAGCAGATCGATCTGCTCGCCGCCTGGGTCACTCAGGGGGCCAGCCTTCAGTCGGTGGTGGACTTCGACTCGGAGGTCAGGCCGATCCTCGAAAAACGGTGCGTGAGTTGCCACTCGCCAACGAAGAAAGACGGCGGGCTCGATCTCTCCACTAAAGAAGGCATTGCGCGAGGCGGGACGCGCGGAAAGATCCTCGTGCCTGAATCGGTCGAACGATCCCTGCTGACCTTGTCGCTGCGCGGCCTCGGAGGAGTTCCGCAGATGCCGCCGTCCGGGAAGCTGGATGAGTCAGAGATCGCGGTCCTCGAAGCGTGGGTCGCAAACGGCGCCTTGATGGAGCCTGGCGTTTCGTTCGCATCCGACGTTCTCCCGCTGCTTAAGGCGAAATGCGGAACGTGTCACTCAGGATCGGAGCCGAAGGCGGGACTCGATCTCACCACCCAGGAGGGAATCCAGCGGGGGGGGATGAGCGGCGCGTTGTTCGAGCCTGGAAACCCGGCGAACTCGCTGATCGTGAGGCGCCTCCGAGGGTTGGACGGTTTGGCGCAGATGCCGATGGGATTCGTTCCTCTTCCCGAGGAGCAGATCGGAATCGTCGAGTTGTGGATTGCGTCGGGCGCGCAGTTCGACGCCAACGTACGGCCCCACTGGGCTTACATCTCGCCGACACGGCCTGCGTTGCCGCCGGTCCGAGACGAAGAGTGGTGCCGGAATCCAGTCGATCGCTTCGTGCTCGCGAGACTCGAAGGTGAGGGCCTGCGACCAACGGGCGAAGCGGATAGGGAGATCTTGGCCAGGCGGCTGTATTTAGACTTGACTGGACTCCCCCCCTCGATCGAAGAGCTCGATGCGTTCTTGAGCGACGAATCGGAAGACGCCTACGAAAAACTCGTCGATCGCCTTCTTGCGTCTCCGCACTACGGAGAGCGGCAAGCGAGGATCTGGCTGGACCTCGCGCGGTACGCGGACAGCAACGGCTTCGAAGCGGATGCGAACCGCGTCGCGTGGAAGTTCCGAGACTGGGTCATTGATGCTTTCAATCGAAATCTGCCTTACGATCAGTTCACGATCGAGCAGATCGCAGGCGATCTTCTGCCGCAGGCGACGGTCAATCAATTGGTCGCGACCGGATTCCATCGCAACACGATGCTGAACCTCGAAGGAGGTGTCGACCCGGACGAAGCCCGGTATCACATGATCGTGGACCGAGTCAATACGACATCGGCCGTCTGGCTCGGGCTGACCATGGAGTGCGCGCGCTGCCACGACCACAAGTACGATCCGATCAGCCAGAAAGACTATTTCGGGATGTATGCGATCTTTGCGAACACCCAGTACGAAGTTCGTGGTGACGGGAAGATCGGCGCGAAGCAGTACTTTGAGCCGACCATCGAAGTGCCCGACCCCGAGCAGTCGAAAGCGCTCGCGGACCTGGAAGTCCAACAGACGGAAGCACGAACATCGCTCGCAGATGTCGCGAAGCAGTTGGACAAGAGACTGGATCAAGTCGCCCGCCAACTCAGAGGGGATTCCGTCACGTGGACGAGGTCGGCAAGTTTGTCCGCCGCGAACGGAGCCTTCCTTACCCAGTTCAAAGACGGCACGATCTCAGCGGGGGGGGCCAATCCTGAGAAGACGACCTACGCATGCCGATTCGTGTTGCCGAAGGGAACATGGACGGCAGTGGTCGTGGAAGCCCTTCCGGATGCCGCGTTGACGCGAAACGGCCCTGGCAGGTCGGAAAGCGGCAACTTCGTTCTGTCGAAACTGACCGTCCTCCTCGACGGCAGCGCGGCGAAGGTGGCAAGGCCTGTCGCAGATTTTGTGCAAGGCGGTTACGATCTCTCAGGCCTGGCGGACTCCGATCCAGAAACCGGCTGGGCAATCTATCCGCAGTACGGCAAGGCTCACCGTCTCGTCGTGCCGCTCGCCCAACCTGTGACCTCTTCGGGGAAATCCGAGATCACGGTGGAGTTCCGCTTCGAATCGAGGTGGGCACAGCATTCGTTCGGCAAGTTCCGGATTGGCGCGACGCGGCACCAGTGGCCGCAAGCGCTTGCAATGCCGGAAAACGTCAGGGCCGTACTCGCGAAGCGGTCGTGGACACAGCAGGACCGCAAGGTGATGCTCGACTACGTCGTGTCCATCGCGCCGGAGGCGCAAGCGGCACGCGAGAGGCTTAGCGCGATCGAAACCCAGATTCAAACCGTTCGCTCACAGGTGCCCACCGCAATGGTCCTCAAGGAAAACCCAGCGAATGGAACCCTCAGGGCGCACGTTCGGGTGAGAGGGGAGTTTCTCAACCTCGCTGAAGAGGTGCCGGCCACCACGCCCGCCGCATTCCCGCCGCTGGCCGAGGGGGAGAAAGCCAACCGATGGAGTCTTGCAAAGTGGCTCGTCAGTCGCAACAATCCGTTGACCGCCCGCGTCGAAGTCAACCGAATTTGGGAACAGTATTTCGGACGAGGCATCGTGGAGACTTCTGAGAACTTCGGCATTCAAGGGGCCGCGCCGACTCATCCGGAACTTCTCGACTGGCTTGCGGTCGAGTTCATGGAGAACGGATGGGACAGGAAAGCCATTCACCGACTGATCGTCACTTCGTCCACCTATCGGCAGTCATCGGATGTCACGCAGCGGAGGCTGGAGCGCGATCCAAACAACGAGTTGCTCAGTCGAGGACCGAGATTCCGAATGGAAGCCGAGATGATTCGGGACAACGCCATGGCGATTTCCGGGCTGTTGAATCGAAAGATCGGCGGGCCAAGCGTGTTCCCGCACCAGCCGGATGGGATTTGGGACACTCCGTACAGCGGAGAGACGTGGCGGACGAGTTCGAACGGCGACGAATTTCGCCGCGGTCTGTACACATTCATCAAGAGAACGGCTCCCTACCCGATGTTCCTCGCATTCGACGGCACAAGCCGAGAACTATGCACCGTGAGGCGAATTCGAACGAACACGCCGCTTCAGTCGCTCGCGCTTTTGAACGATGAAGTCTTCTTGCTCGCGGCAAAGGGACTCGCCGACCAGATGAGGCGGATCGAAGCAGATTCCGTCGCAGAGCGCATTCGATACGGATTCCGCGCCTGCACGGCGAGGTTCCCCACGGACGACGAGCTCTCGATCCTGACCAAGACCTACGACAGTTTGTTGCTAAAGTACACGACGGATCCGGAAGCGGCGAAGCGACTCTCGGATTCGCCCGAGGGCGCGGCCCTCGTGTTGATTGCAAACGTGCTGCTGAATCTAGACGAGACGATAACTAAGGGATGATCAAAACGCTCAACCTCGCCGACGCCTTCGAGGCCATCCAGGATTGCTGGAAGCCGACGATCGCCTTCGAACTCAACGGCCAAGAGGTGCGACTGGCGAAGTTGAAGGGGAGGTTCGTTTGGCACAGGCACGAAGATGCGGACGAACTGTTCTACGTCGTGCAGGGGTCTCTGACGATCAAACTGCGAGACGGCGACATCGTGCTCAAGGAAGGCGACCTCACCGTGGTGCCTCGAGGCGTCGAGCACTGTCCCGAAGCCAATGAAGAGGCGTGGGTGTTGCTCTTCGAACCGACGGGCACCTTGAACACAGGCAACGTTCGGTGCGAGCGGACGATCGAGGAACTGGAACGATTATGAATGAACGCGAGAGCCAGAGGCAAGAGAGACTAAGAGAACTGACCCGGCGCACCTTTTTCAAGGAACTGGGTTACGGCATCGGGTCGTTGGCTCTGTCTCAAATCCTTCACGAGAGTCTCTTTGCGAATCTGCAATCACTTCCGGCGCAAAGGGATCCTCTGTTTCCGAAGCCTCCACACTTCGCTCCGCGTGCGAAGTCGATCATTTACCTCTTTATGGCGGGCGCGCCGTCGCAGCTGGACCTCTTCGACCCTAAGCCGGAACTCTCGAAGCGCGATGGAGAATCCTGTCCGGAGGAGTTAATCAAAGGCGAGCGGTTCGCTTTCATCAAAGGAGTGCCGACACTGCTCGCTTCCCCATATCAATTTCGACAGCATGGGCAAAGCGGCCAATGGGTGAGCGAACTCCTTCCGCACTTCTCCGAAATCGTGGACGACGTCGCCGTGGTCAGGTCGGTATACACGGAGCAGTTCAACCATGCGCCCGGACAACTGTTCCTCAACACGGGATTTCAGCAGCCGGGGCGACCGAGTCTCGGTTCGTGGTTGACTTACGGACTCGGGACGGAGAACCGAGACTTGCCGGGATTCGTGGTTCTCATCTCAGGTCAAAACAACCCGGACGGGGGCAAAGCGTGCTGGAGCAGCGGCTTTCTTCCCTCTATCCATCAAGGCGTCGAGTTTCGGTCGCAGGGCGATCCGGTTCTGTTCGTATCGAATCCGTCCGGTGTGTCGCCGGAGGTGCGTCGCGAGACGCTCGACGCGATTCGCGAATTGAACCGGTTGAAGTACGAGCAGTCGCTCGACCCTGAAATCCAAACTCGAATCGCGCAATACGAACTTGCGTATCGAATGCAGACGAGCGTTCCTGAACTGATGCAGATTGAACAGGAGCCAGCAGCGATTCACGAGATGTACGGGACAGAACCAGGAAAGCGCAGTTTCGCTAACAATTGCCTGCTCGCGCGGCGGCTTGTCGAAAGGGGAGTGAGGTTCGTTCAACTCTATCACCGCGGCTGGGATCACCACGGCGAGGCGGAAGCCACGGACCTCAAGCACGGCCTTCCTCGGCTGTGTAAAGAGACGGACCAAGCGGCGGCCGCCCTCATCAAGGATTTGAAACAACGTGGCCTTCTCGACGAGACTCTCGTTATTTGGGGAGGCGAGTTCGGACGAACTCCCATGAAAGAAGGGAGAGGCGGCTCGCAACTTCCCGGAAGAGACCACCATCCGCGGGCGTACACGATGTGGATGGCTGGTGGCGGCATCAAGCCGGGCGTGAGCGTCGGGAAGACCGACGACTTTGGCTACACAATCGCCGAGGACCCAGTGCACGTGCACGACCTGCACGCAACGATTCTGCACCTCATGGGCCTCGACCACACTCGGCTCACGTTCGAGCACATGGGCAGGCACTTCCGCCTTACCGACGTGAGCGGCGTCGTGGTCAACAAGCTGCTTCGATAGAGACTCAGCCCTTCAGCGCGCCTGCGAGCATGGTCTCGTGGATCTTCTCGCGGAAGATCCAATACACGAACAGCACGGGCGCCATGACAATGACTAATCCAGCAAAAAGCGCTCCCCAGTCGCTCTGATACTGCTGCGTCATCGTTAGGTTGGCGATTCCGAGCGGGAGGGTTCGATTCTCTGCGCTTGGCAGAAGCACGAGGGCTAAGCCGTACTCGTTCCAGAGGCCGATCGCGTCGAAGATTGCGACGACGAGCAGGCCCGGCCTCGCAAGCGGCAGCATCACGCGCCAGAAAGTTCGCGCGTGTCCGCATCCGTCCATCATGGCGGCCTCGCCGAGTTCGTTGGGCAGAACTTGAAAGAACCCAGTTAACACGAACACTGTGAAGGAAAGAGAATAGGCGACATACACGACGACCAGCCCCGTCATCGTGTCGAGCAGGGACAAGTCCCTCAGGAGGAAGAAAAGCGGCACGATGACCAAGAAGTGCGGGAACATCATGCCTCCGAGAAACGTGGCGAGTATCGCCTTCGATCCGCGAAACTCGTACTTAGCGAGAACATACGCCGCCATCGCGCTGATGGGCATCAAGAAGACGAGCGTCGCGCCGGTCGCGATGAGGCTGTTGACGAACGCGCGGCCTATGCCGGCCTTGCTCCAGGCGTTGGAGAAGTTCTCGACGGCGAGATTCGACAAATCGGGAGGCGCCCATGGGGAGGAGACGATCAGATGCCCGGATTTCACGGACGACATGAGGACCCAGAGAAGGGGCAGCACGACGGCGAAGCCGAAGAGGAGCAGCAGCGTCGTCGAAACCGCTCGCGTCAACGGCGTGCCTCCATCGGGCTTCGGCGAAAGTAGAAGAGGATGCCGAGACTGAGAGCCATGATGATCACGAAGTTCGCCACAGCAAGCGAAGTCGCGTATCCAAATTGACTGTTCGTGAATGCCTGCTCGTAAAGGTAAGTCAGCATCACTTCCGTCTTGCGGTCCGGCCCGCCGCGCGTCATCAACAGCACCAGCGCGAACACGTTCATTACGTTGATGACCATGTAAACGACGGCGACACGTTTTACGGACCAGAGCATCGGCCAGATGACAGTGCGGAAGCGGCGAAAGCCGTGCGCGCCATCGAGTTCGGCAGCCTCGAAGACCTCGGAGGGGATCGACTGAATTCCCGCCGCGAACAGCATCACGTAGAACCCTGAGACGTACCAAACGAACGCGATGCCGACTGCGGCGAGCGCTGTGCTCGGCTGGCCGAGCCAGGGCTTTGCGAGGGAATCCAGGCCGATCGCCCTCAGCCCACCGTTGAGCAGGCCGATCTCGGGGCTAAAGACGAAGTACCATAGGATCGCGACCACAACGAGCGAGATGACCTGTGGAAACAGGTACACGCCGCGGAGGGAGCGACTCAGCAGTGACTTTCCCCGCGCGCCGGTCGCCACTCCGACGGAGATCGCGATCGCTATCGCGCCGGCAACGAACAGGAGCCACAAGTTGTTCTTGACCGCCTGCCAGAACACGGGATCCGAGAACAGGTTGCGGAAGTTCTCGATCCCGACGAACTGTTTGTTCTGAGAAAGCCCGCGCCAACGGTAAGTCGAAAACAGAACCGCTTGGAGAAACGGATAGATGACGAAAAACGCATAAACGCCCAGCGCGGGCGCGAGGAACGCTCCGATGAAGGCGCCTCGGCTTCGGTCTCTCACGAGCCGAGTTTGTACTTCGGTATGTTAGGATCGTCGCGCGTCGCGGCAGCGGCAGCCTCGCATCGATCGCAGAACTGCTTCGCCGTGATTTCACCGTTCAGCATCGAAGTCATCGCCCCCTCGATCTCCTTCTGCATCGCCGGATACCACATTCGGTACTGAACCGACCAAACCGTCTTGCTCTTGTTCACCGCTTCGGCGGGCTTGATGAGCACTGCCGGGAGTTTCGCCTTTTCGCTTCCGACGATCGCCATCATCGTGCCCTTCGTCTCGACGAACTCTTTGGCTTTCTCAAGCGACGTCATGTACTTAAACAACTCCACGGCCATCTCTTTGTTATTCGCATCTTTCGGAATCATCCAGGGCTCGATCCCGATGAGAATCGCGGTTGGGTCCCCCTTGCCGCCTTCGACGCGAGGGCACATCATGAATTCGATCTTGGCGTCCGGCGGCATCACGTCTTTCATTTCCGAGGACAGCCAGGAGCCGCAAGGAAGCATCGCTGCTTTGCCGTTGAGGAACTGCGTTTGCGATTCCGTGTGACTCATGCCGGTTGCGCCATCTTGGAAGTAGCCTCTGTCTCGGAGTTCGCAGATCATCTCCGCAGCGCGCACCATCGCGGGCGAATTCCATGCGCCGGGTTCCAAGTTCTGCGCCGCGTCCACCGCCTCGATTCCGCCGATGCTGACGGCCCAAGGCAGGAGCATTCCCTCGATCATGTAGTAGGGATACTGGCCTTGAAATGTGATCGGAGCGATGCCCTTAGCCTTGATCTTGTCGCAGAGCGCGAGCAGTTCGTTCCAGGTTTGTGGTGGAGTCCAACCGTTCTTCGCGAATACGCCTGGGTCGTACCACCAACCGTAAATCATGTAGTAGTACGGCAGCATCCAAGTCTTGCCGTCCTTCTGGCACAACTTGAGGATTTCAGGCATGAACGTGTCGCGCCACTTTCCTTTCCCGCCCCACGCCGGCCCATCGAGCGCTTCATCGAGAGGCATCAACTGACCTTCTTCAACGAGCGACCAGTGGTCCATCCCCCACCCGGGGAACATGAGGTCCGGCGGATCTCCGGCAACGAGACGCGGCCGCAGTTTCTCCCAAATGCGCGGATCGCCCTCGACCTTCACCTCCAGGCCGGGATGCATCTCGCCGAATTCCTGCGCCGCCTTCTCATACGCGTCGATGCCGTAGCCCCCTTGGAAGGCAGCGACCGACAGTTCTTTAGAAGAGCCGCCTGAGGAGTTCGCTCCTGATCCGCACCCGGCAACAAACCCAACGCCGAGCAACAAGCCGCCAGCCAAACAAACCGTCTTCGACACTCTCATTTCTCCTCGGCCGAGCGGCGACTCCTGGGTCCTTCGGAGCGCCGGACGGCGTCACTCCGCAGGATACCGTCGTTCATGACGGATTCGGACGAGGATCGCACGAGGGGTCCCGATGGTTGAAACGAACGCCAGGCCAGCGCCGTAGATACCGACAATGCGCTGGGCGTTCGCCGTTGGGGCTCTGTTCTTCGCACTCTCGGCGTCCGGGCAGGGCGTGCGCACGATTGCGGGATTCAGGGCTGAATCCCGGCCTAACATCGACGGGAACCTCGACGATCCTCTCTGGTCTGCGGCCCCCAAAGCCGTGGACTTCGTGGATGTGTTCTCGGGAAAGCCCGCGGAGGACGCGACGGAGGCGTGGATCGCCTTCGACGACGAGGCCGTCTTCGTCGCCTTCTACGCTCACGATTCAAGGCCCGACGCTCTCATCGGCCGCGAAATCCGGCCAGGCACAGACCTCGAAGGCGAGGACTTCGTCGTCGTTCGGCTGGACCCCTTCAAGACGCTTCAGAACGATTCGATCAATCGCTTCCACGTGAGTTGCATCGGGACACAAAACGATGAGATCGCGGGGGGGCGAGCCGCGAAGCGCGAGTGGAGGGGCGATTGGCAAGCGGCAGCGCGAATCGTCGAGGACGGATACACCGTCGAAATGCGAATTCCCTGGTCGGTGATGACCTGTCCTACGGGCACCGAGCCTCGTGACATGACGGTCAATTTCGTTAGGCTTCATGCGAGGCTGAAGACGACGACGATTTGGAGCAACACGACTTCCGCTGCGAGAGCGGAACTCAACGGCGTGTGGCAAGACGTCGTTCCCGGGAAGTCCGGACAAGCGCCGAAGGTTCAGACCCTCGCCTATGTTCTTGCAGAGCAGAACGAGGACTCGACAAAGGGAGACGCTGGAGTGGACTTCCGATTTCCAGCGACATCGCAGTTCACGTTGGTCGGCAGCCTCAACCCTGACTTTCAGAACGTCGAACAGCAGGTCGAGACCATCGACTTCTCTCGCTCGGAGCGGTTCTTAGGCGACGCGCGGCCGTTCTTTGCCGAGGGACAGGCTCTGTTCGACATGACCGAGCGGTTTGCGATCGGCCGTCTGTTCTACAGTCGCAGGATCGAAGATTTCATGATCGGAGCGAAGTCCTACGGTCGCGTAGGCCAGAACTGGAACGTCGCAACGCTCTTGACACTCGATGAAGGCGACGAAATCAACGGCGCATTCAACGTCGTTCGCGAATTTGGGCCATCGCAGGGCATGTCCGTGTTCGGAACGCTCCACCATGCCGAAGGGATTCGCAACAACGCAGTCGGCAATGGCGGGTGGTATCGCCTGGGCAACTGGTCCGCAAGTTACGAGTTCATCGCATTGGATGACGACGACGATGCCTCTCAAGCCTACACATACTCGCTCGACTATCAGGTCCCGAAGTTCTTCGTGACGTGGCGATACAGCCGCATTGACGAAGACTTCACTCCCGCACTCGGGCTCATCCCATTCCGAGACAGGAAGGGCTACTACGTATTCACCGAGTATGAAGATCGCTTCGAGGGATCGCCGATCGCGAGTTTGCGTGCGGAACTTTATGCGTCGCGATTCGACCACCTCGACGGCAGTCAGTTCGATGATGGCTTCGACTTCACCGTCGAAGCAGAGCTGCGCAATGACAACGGCTTTCGCGTTACTTACGAGGATCGCGAATTCGAGGGCGAGAGGGATCGGGTCACCGGAGTTGCATACGGGTGGGGGGTCAACAACCGCTTCCGGCAACTCATCGTTGGGTACAGCACAGGAACAAGGGCGGGCGAGGATTTCACCTTCATCGAGACCATGGGCAGCATTCGTGTGCTAAGGAAGCTCGACCTCAGCGTGACCGCACGAATCGTGGACTACCTCGGCACGACGGAACAGTACATCGTCACCGTGGGCTGGGAGTTCGATGCGAGGCGAGCGATCACCGGAAGAATCGTGCGAACGGGCGACAAGACGAACGGGTACTTGGCGTTCCGGAATTCCGGCTTCAAGGGCCAGGAACTCTACGTGATCCTCGGAGATCCGAACGAAGACGAGTGGCGTACCCGCCTCGTCGTGAAGTGGGTAATCCCGATTTAGAGCGTTCGCCCGAGAAGTTGATCCACTTCCGTCGGGCTTACAAGCACTTCGCGGGGTCTCGGGCCGTCGCGCGGAGCGACGATGCCGCGTTCCTCCATTAGGTCGAGCAGCCGTGACGCTCGTTGGAAACCGATGCTAAATCTCCGCTGCAGCATGGACGTGGACGCTTGCCCGCGATCTGCGACCCATCGAACCGCTTCCTCCCACATCGGGTCAGACTCCTCGGACTCCAGCCGTATCTCCTCGCGTTCGATCGCCGCTGCCGCCGGATCGAGGGTGTACTCCGGCTCCGCTTCCTTTCGCCAATGCTCGCAAATTGCGGCGATCTCCTGCTCGGAGACATAGCATCCCTGGATGCGGGTCGGCTTGTGCGCGTCGATCGGAAGGAACAGCATGTCTCCCATTCCGATCAACTGATCCGCGCCAGCAGCATCGAGGATCGTTCTCGAGTCCACCTGACTTGAAACTGCGAAGGCGATTCGGCTCGAGATGTTCGCTTTGATCGTTCCCGTGATGACGTCCACACTCGGCCGCTGCGTGGCGATAACCAGGTGGATTCCCGTCGCGCGTGCCAGTTGCGCAAGGCGGCAGATCGAAGTCTCTACTTCGTTCGCTGCCTGGATCATGAGGTCCGCCAACTCGTCGATCACAACGACGATGTAGGGCAACTTGTCCGCAAAGGACGCCTTCGCGTTGAAGGCCTCGATGTTGCGACACTTCGCTTCCGCGAACACGTCGTAGCGTCGATCCATCTCCCTCCAGATCATCTTGAGAACGCCAGGCATCTGCTTGATGTCTCTGACGACCGGGCACATGAGGTGCGGGATCTCATCGAACAGAGTCAGTTCCACCCTCTTCGGATCGAGCAGCACAAGACGCAAGTCCTTCGGCGTGTTCCTGAGCAGGAGGCTTGTGATGATGGACGCCAGCCCGATGGACTTTCCGCTATTCGTCGCCCCCCCGATAAGAAGGTGAGGCATCTGCGCAAGGTCGGCGTAGACGTTGTTGCCCGCGACATCCTGGCCGAGACACATGACTGTTCGGCTCTTGTGGTTGAGGAACTCTTCGCTGGCTGCGACTTCGCGCAGACGAATGACCGCACGCTTTGAGTTCGGAACCTCGATCCCGATCGCAGGCTTGCCAGGAATGGGCGCTTCCACACGCACCTGGATCGCGGCAAGGCTCATCGCGAGGTTGTCCGCAAGGCTCTTGATTCGCGAGACGCGGATTCCAGGGCCCAGCTGAATTTCATATCTCGTTAGAGTCGGCCCGTGAGCGACTTCGACGACGTTGGCTTCGATGCCGAACTCCTCCAACGTTTGCTCGAGCGTGTCGATGTTGGCCTGAATCTCCGACTGCGTTCGCTTCGGCTTCGCGTCGGGTTCGCTGAGCAGGCTCAGAGCGGGCAGGTTGTAGCCTTCCTTCGGAATAGATCGCGTTGGGTTCGCTGCGAGGCGCGTTTCCTGCGGCGCGGACTCGCTGCGACGGATCGGTTCAGGCCTCGGCTGTTCGCTCTGGCGAGGCGCCATCTCGACGACTGCGCGAACGGGCTTCGGCTGTTTGTTGGGTTCGCGGAGTTTCGCTTTCAGAATTCGAGTGTCTTTGAGTCGAGCCGCTCGATCCTTGAGAGCCTCGACGAACACCTGCATCGGCACGTTCAGGCAGAGGATGACTCCGACCATGGCGATTGCGCCGAGGCCGACCCACTTCGCGTCTCCGAGCAGGCCCTGGAAACTCCATCCAACTAATGCGCCGAAATATCCGCCGCTCGACGACGCCACTGTCGGATCGAAGTAATCCCCTTCGAAAGCTCGCGCGATGAATCCGAGGAAGGCGAGGTAGAGGAGGACGCTTCCCCACACCAAAGACGACGCGCGAAAACTTCTGTGGCCGAGGATGAGCGCGACGCCGAACGAGGCTAACACGAAGGGAAACGCCCATGCGCCTCCACCGAACAGACCGCGCAACGCCCCGCCGGCAGCAGCGCCGAGGATTCCTGTGTCGAAGAATGCGAGGCTAAGACCCGTGACGAGCCCGAGCGTAATGAGCAGCACGCCGACGATGTCGAACGTACGATGCTCTCCCTCTGGTCGCACCTTCCGTGCGACACGGCTCTGCCTCATGCTTGTCCCCATGCCATCCTCCCTGACGGCTAACCGGGTCCGGCTCGATTCAGAAGTCGGTTATCCCGATGACGATTTCTTGTTAGTTCCGAGCTCTTCGTCGGGAAGAGGAGTCTCTGCTCCCTCAAACCAACGGCCCGACGGCAGCGTGTCCTGATCGGGGTTCGGTGGACGGAACTTCTCGCTGGGCGGAATCATCCCGCCACTGCCTTCCTGCTCCGTGAGGATCGTGTTGCCGAGTTCGGATCTCAATTCATCCACCGTCGGGACCAAGCGCTCCTTCTCCTTCCCGGAGAGTTTCTCGAGCGCTTCTTTATGCTCATCTTGAACGGGCGGCGCCGCTGGCGCGTTCGCGCCCGCTTGGATAAACACCATCGCCCCGATGAGCGCCACTAAGATGCTGCCGATCACGAACGGATTCGATCGTCTCAATTCAACTTCTCCTGCCGGAAATCGGCGTCCTGCGTTCAGTATACGGTACCGAAGCACGTTTGAGGCCAAAATCCCCCATGCCTGGGCCGCTTTGCGCTCTCGACGCCTCCCTCGTGGGGACGGAGAACACAGGCGACTCAGCGTACTGGGCCGGCCTCATCGGCGCGCTCGGAAGGGTCGCACCGAACGACGAGTTCCTACTACTGTCAAACGCCCAGCCGCCCTCGTGGGTTTCCGATCTGCCGGCCAACTTGCGGTGGATCGTGCTCCCCCCGAGGCCGGGGAGGTGGCTGCGCGCCGTTACGATGCCGCTCGCGGCGAAGCGGCTCGGGGCCAGAACGTTCCACACCCAGTACACGCTGAGCCCACTGGCGCGGAACGGCGTCACGACCATCCACGACGTCAGCTTCTTCGTCGGGCCGGAGTGGTTCCGGTGGAAGGATCGGCTGCTCCTCCGGTCGCTGGTTCCCGGCTCGGCGAGGCGGGCCAGGAAGGTCATCACCGTCAGCGAGGCGAGCAAGGCCGACATCGTCCGGCATTTGCGAGTGCCCGCTCAGAAGGTGGCGGTGACCTACAACGCCCCCGATCCGAGGTTCCAGCCGGTTGGCGAGGCGGACCAGGAGGCGACGCTCGAACGGCTCGGCATCCGGAGGCCGTTCCTCCTGACGATCGGCACGCGATGGCCGAGAAAGAACCTGCGCCTGGCGATCGCGGCCGCGGGGATGCTGCCGGAGTCGCTTCCGCATCGGCTGGTGGTGGTTGGGAAGCAGGGTTGGGGCGAAGAGGGGAGCAATCCGCGGGTGGTCGCGACCGGCTACGTCCCCAACGATGTCCTCCCAGCGCTCTACTCGGCTGCGGATCTGTACCTGTGCCCGAGCCACTACGAGGGATTCGGGATCCCGATCGTCGAAGCGTTTGCGTGCGGGACGCCCGTGATCACGTCGCCTGGAGGCGCGCTGCGCGAGGTCGCGGGCGGCGCGGCTGAGGTGATGGACGACTGGACCGCTGAGGCGTGGTCGTCGAAGATCGTTGAGCTGCTGTCCGATTCGAGTAAATTGCACGCGATGCGCGAACGGGGACTTGCGCGCGCTCGGGACTTCTCATGGGAAAAGACGGCTGCACTCACGGTGGACGTGTATCGCGAGGCTGCGGGTGATTGATCCAAAGTTGCTCGAACTCCTTGCGTGTCCGAGGTGTGAGTCGAGGCCGCCGGTGGAACTGAACGGCGACCTTCTCGTCTGCACCGAGTGCCAGTACGCGTATCGCATCGAGGACGGCATTCCGGACATGCTTCCCGAGAGCGCGATTCCGCCGGACGAGTGGAAGCGGGAGGCGAATTCCAGTCATGCCTGAAACCAAAACGTGCCTCGTGCTTCACGGGCCGAACCTGAACCTTCTCGGATTTCGCGAGACGGACGTGTACGGCAAACGGCCTCTCGTCGACATTGACGCGGACATTCAAAAGTGCGCGAAGGACCTGGGCATCGAGGTTCGCATTCTGCAGAGCAACAGCGAGGCGCAGTTGATCGATGCGATCCATGAGCACAGGATCTGGGCGAGTGGCATCATCATCAATCCTGGCGGTTTGTCGCACTATTCGATTTCGCTTCGCGATGCGCTGGCGGCGGTTCGGCTGCCCGTCGTCGAAGTTCACGTTTCGAACATCTACTCTCGTGAGGAGTTTCGTCGCGAGTCCGTCATTTCGCCTGTCTGCGTGGGCGTGATTAGCGGATTCGGCGGATTCGGTTACGAGATGGCTCTCCATGCACTGAACGACTTATGGGAACGACTGATCTAATCGCAACTTCGCTTGCGCGTGCGCGCGAGCGTTTGGCCGGCATGTCTGTCGACGCCGCGCTCGTCACGAACATCGAAAACGTCCGGTGGATGTCCGGATTCAGCGGGTCAAGCGCGGCCATCGTCTTGTCGCCATCGGAAGCGGTGTTCATCACGGACTCGCGATACGACGAGCAGGCTCACGAGCAGGTGAAGGGCTTCGAAATCCATGTTTTCGCCAGTCCGACTCGGCAGGCACAGGCGATCGGCGCGGTCATCCATCGGCTGGGACTGACCTCGGTTTCGTTCGAGGCGGAGCACGTGACTTTCGCCACGATGAACTCGTGGGCCAACGACATCCCGGGCATCGAGTTCACTCCCGTCGAGAAGATGATCTCTCCGCTTCGGATGGTGAAGTCGGCTGAAGAGATCGAAAAGATCCGGCGCGCATGCGGAATCGGAGACGCGTGCTTCGAGCACGTGCTTCGGATGCTCAGGCCGGGCGTCACCGAGTACGACGTCGCGCTCGACATCGAGTTCTTCATTCGAAGGCAGGGCGCGAAGATCGCGTTCGACGTCATCGCGGTGAGCGGCGAGCGAAGCGCGAGACCTCATGGAACGCCGAGTGAAAGAAAACTCGAGGTCGGCGATTTCGTCACGCTGGATTTCGGCGCATGCGTGGACGGATGGAACAGCGATTTGACGCGCACTGTGGTCATCGGCGAGGCGACGGATCGGCATCGCGAGGTATTCGACGCGGTTCTGCGCGCCGAGGAGTCGTGCATCGCGGCGATGAAGCCGGGTGTGGCGGCAAAGGACGTGGACGCGCTCGCACGACGGATTCTCGCGGAGAGGGACTTCGACAAGTATTTCGGCCACGGGCTCGGACACGGGCTCGGCAGCGCGGTTCACGACGTAGCGAGCATGAACCCGAACTCGACGGACGTCCTGGAGCCGGGGCAGGTGTGGACCGTGGAGCCGGGCGTGTATATCCCGGGATTCGGCGGCTGCCGGATCGAGGACGACGTCGTGGTCACGAGTGACGGCGTCGAGGTTCTGACTCACGCGAGTAAGCCGTTCGTCGTTCCTTAGGGCCGAGTTGCACGGGTGCACGGTGCACGCTCCGCGCGTAGGAAAGCGTGCAGGTTCTGGGTGACTCGAACGCAGGATGCCCCAGGGACGAAAGGGACTAAGCGACCTAAGGGGCTTCCGGAATCGAAGGGGGTTGCACGGGTGCACGGTGCACGCTCCGCGTGTGGGAAAGCGTGCAGGTTTTGTGCGTGCAGCCGGCCATCAGGTCGTTGAGTCTTTTGGGCGGCACTACGCTTTCGGGGAGGCAGGATTTGGTGCACACCCTTAAGGACAGGGAGGCGGGGGAAGTCAACCTGGTTCACGGTGGAGCGGTCGAGGGGATGAATGTGGCGTGCAGGTTCAGCAGGCTCTGCACGGGCGCGGTTCGGTTGACTGTGGCACCCGATTTCGGGGATAAATTGGAGGCCGCGGCTATTGTAGGAACTCTCTGCACGGCCGCGCTTCGCTTGACCGTGGCACACGCTGCCGGCCCTGACACCCAACGACAGCATTTGCCACCCGCTGCAGGGCATGCCACGATGGCAACGGGACAATCCATCGAGAATATACTTTGACGATGAGGTCAGGCGAGAAGTCATGGAGTCCTATGTGCGCGCCCAGGGGCACGATCTTGGCCGTCGCTCCTCTCCGATCGTCGCAGCGACAGAGCGACATCACGAATTCACGCCCCGAAGCCCCAGATTCCCTCATCCAGAGTTCAGGCACAGACAGTCGCGGGACCTGACTCGGGATTCAGCGATTTCTCGACCCTTGTACTATTAGCCGAGGAACCACAGGATGCGAACAAAGGGGCGGACGAGTGCATTTCGCATAGGGATGTTTGTGGGTGCAGCATTGCACGCCGCCATCGCGGTGCCCCTGTTCTTGTCCGTCATGCGTCAGCATGCTACGGAGTTCAGTTCGACTGTCCGCCTGGGACCATTTAGGATGGCAGTGGCGAGGGGTTGGGTGGCAACTGCTTTCGGTAACGAGATCCGCCTGCAACGGACGAGCGGCCAGCGGGGCTCCCTGCGCATATGGATCAAAGGTGATGCGACGCTTCGATCACCATCCTTCGAATCACTGTATAGAGCCAATCGAGACCTTTACGAACTTCCATTTGAGCAATTGCTGCGGGTGCGGACTGAGTACGGGTTGCTTTTGACGGAGTGGCTAATTGCCCAAGACGGAGGCAAGCACGTTGCAAAGATGAGTGGGTGTTATCTGCTTAACGGGACGACTCTGGTGCTCTCTGGATACCACGATCTGGCGCAGGCACCGAGCGAACTCCGATCAGGGCTCGACCTCGGACACATGATCCGAACTATCACACCAATACCACATGAGGCATGAACCATGCTGCGAAGCGAACACATGAGCCTTGATGCAGATGAAGCAGTTGTGACCTTTGACAGAGACGAATGAAGAAGATTGAAGTGCTTAGAGCTTTCACGCTGATGGTGGTGACTGTCACTATCATCTGCTTGACGATTGCTGCAATCCCGCGGATTGGGCGAATTGTCGCGCCACCACACTGGAGCAACTGGAATGCCGATCGCATCACGCCAGAACGTGTAGGAGGCCATGTTGAGCCGATCGAAGCGCTACCAATTAGAACATCTGAGACTTCAGGCGAGCGCAGTCTTGCCTCTCGAATGGCTGGCCCCCTGAGTCAGGAGTCCGAGGCTTGAACGCGCCAGGTGTCTCTGGATTTCTCCGATGGTTCTTCTGTCCGCGCCTGCAGTTCGGAATCGCTGTTGGGGCGGCTTTCTCCGCGGCCTTATGCTTCATTGTTCCTCTTTCCGTCGCGTACTTCATACACCCAGGAATCGTACGAGAACTGCCGCTATTAGAACTGCGGGTGCCTCAGCCCGAGGGATGGGTTGCCAGCTATGAACCCCGAACCGTCGTACTGCGCCACACCGAAGATGCGGTTTCATCCGTTCGCATCGAGCGTCTTGGCCGGATTGCACAACCAGTGAGCAGCCGGGACGGTCTGTACAGGCTGTCGCCGGAGACATTCGACGTGACGGCACAGAGCTTGGTCTTCGTTCGAACCGATTACGGTTGGATGCTCGCCCAGGAGTCGCACGGAAACACAGGCAGCGTTACGATCGCCAGAGTCAAGGCTCTTCTACTTCTCTCGAACACTGTCCTTCGTGTTGACGGCTCATACACAGTAGGTGGCCCCCCCGGGTCAGGCGTCTCAAATCGGAACTATGAATTCGGGCTGATTGTACACAACATCCGTCTGGCCAGATGACAAGGGTGGGAAGCCGATAGTGAGTCAATCTCCAATCGAAGCTGACGTTGGCGGCAAGCGTCGTGTTTCTGCCGGAGGGTGTTGCGCCGAACATCCTGGGTCCTGTGACTGCGACATGGGCGGAGACAGATTTGGACGCCAGATTCGTCTTAGAACCGCCTACTCGCGCGGGTGGCGATGAGATGGAGTAGGCCGTGCATACCACGAGTGAAAACCGCCTCGGTCTCAGAGTCACGCGGCGGCGTGGTAAGGGACTGGGCGGTGGGGGCGGTTCGGTTGGGTGTTGCGCACGTGCGGACACCTTCCACGGCAAGCCGTGGAAGGATAGAGAGTCCTGGCGTCCGATCTCAGGGGCATCTCGGCACCCGACCGCTGCACACAGGTGTGCCCGTGGACGGCTGTGCGCGGGCGTGATTCACTTGACCGGGCCCCCGGAGGATTTGGGAAAATGGAGTGACAGGACTGATGCTGCCAATTACGAAGCGCTTCCACAGTATCGTCGAGGAAGGATTCAAGAGCGTTTTCAAGCGGCACGGTTATCGCTGCAAGGGACTGCGATGCGCGCAGGGCGACACAATCGTCCGAGTCGCGGAGATCGAGAAGGCGACCTGGTGCTATGAAGACGCGGTCGGCTTCTCGGTGGGTCTCGGCGTTTATGTGCGTGGCAGAGCGACCTGGTCAGGCTGGCCGGAGGGAGAGAAGCCGTTTCCGGCCGCGATCCAAGGGGCCTTTCGAACGGATCTTGACGCGCTCAATAGCGAACCGAATCGCCATAGATACGACTTGGAGTCCAAAGATCGGAAGGCGAAGGAGCACGACAGACTTCTCATAGAGCAGCTGGCCTACGAAGTTGAATGTTATGCGATTCCGTTCTTAGGTCGGTTCCAGACAATCGAAGACATCATCGAGTACTTGGAGGCGGTACCTAACGTTCACCCGATTCCCTCGCATCCGGACTTCCCATTCAGCCGGGTCTTTGAATTGGCGTCTCTCTACTCTCTGGCAGGCGATGAGCGGAAGTCCATCGAGTGCTTGGAGCGCGCGGTTCAGCTTGCGGAGGCTCAGGGGGCAAGTTACTTCATCGAGGCGTACAGAAAACTCTTGCAGCAGAAGCTGCGAGGCCCGAGAGTGGATCAGCCCGGGGTGCAGCTCGAGTGTGAATGAAGACTCATGGGGCTACAGGTTCGGCCGTTTGGGCGGGACAATTCATGGCTCGTACATCGCTGGCGCGGCTGCAGGAAGGATTTGGACAGGGGCACGCTCTATGCTTGGAAGACCGAACACATGGAAGCTAAGGATAGGCGGACAACAGGCTATCAGGGTAGAGGCCGGGAACGTACACCTTGTGCCCGGCTTTCGTCGCAGTGCAATCGGCAACGTCCTGCACTTCCACATTCTCGACGCCGAGCTGCACCTGCCGTACCAGACTTGGCCGATTCTCGCCACCATGTATTTGGATCTCCTCCGCACCGAGGACTACTTCAAAATGAAGCGAGGAGCAGTACCGCTCGAGTGATGGAGCGGTGTTCGGAGAGGTAAGGGAACTTCAAACGATGCGGATGCGAGTCAAAGCGCAGGCGAGTCAGCACGAAGACGCAGTTATCGAGGCGGATGCAGAAGCCATTCGTGCACTCGCAGCTGCGCTCCAGCGGGCTCGAAACGAAAGGCACGCCCAGTGCGGGCCGTTCGATAGCGATGGGCGGAACCTCGAAATAAAGATCGTCGTCGATGATTCGCGGATATTTTCGCACAGGTGGAGAAGGGCGAAACTCCCCTACACTGATCCGGAGGCAGCATCGTGGCGTACCGGCCCTGATTCGCTCGCGCCTGAGGAACACGCGCGTATGGTGCTAGCTAGCGAAGGCACAAGCGCGCACGTGACGGCCTGCAATCTTCTCGATCTTCTCCACACAGTCACCTGGCAGATCTTTTACTATGGTCCGATCCTCAACTTACACGAACCCAGTCGAGACGACGGCACGGCGTGGATCGTGACGAATGGCCCGGGGTGTCAGGATCTCGTTCGGGCCCTCGAGCGAGTCCTGGAGAGCGGCTCTTTCAAGCTGAGCCTTATTGCTTCCGATGACGAAGGCTTTGACCTCCGCGTTCGCTGCCTCGACTCACCGTGACCAGAAACCGGCATTCTTTTCGTGGGATTGCAGTGCCGTTTACCGCGGCAGGACCCTGGCCTCTTCGGGCGCGAGCATTCGCATGGCCGCGATCGGCCAATTGCTCTCGGAGACGAAGGCCGGATATGCGGCGAGTTACACCTATGATGCCAACGGGAACCGTTTGACGAAGACCTTGAACGGCGTGGGCGGGTGACCCCGATCTCGCATCGGGGAGCAGTGGTCAGGTGACTTCGCTCACCTACGATTACGAGGATCGGGTGACGAGCATCACCTACCCGGGTGGGGGCGCGAACACTTTCGCGTATAGCGGGCTCGGGGCGAGAGTCTCGGAGCCTGTCCCGATCTTGCATCGGGGACGGACAGCACGGGGTCTTACACCTACCGCCGCAACGGCTCTTCTGTCACGTCGCCCGTTCTTTCGGACGGATCGGCGGTGTACACACCCCGATGCGAGATCGGGGAGAGGCGTTCGGGGGTGTCGAAGTTCTATCACTCCGACGGATACGGATCGCTGTGTACCGCTATTGACGGCGGGCAGGTTCCCATTGCGCAGTATAGATTCGACGCATGGGGAGTGCCGACGAGCACTGCTGGAGGGTTGATCACTCCTTACAGATTCCTTGGCTTAATTGGTAACGAGTCCGATCATGACTCAGGCCTGGTGACGACTCCTGTCGGACCTTACGATCCGAGTATCGGCCGCCACCTAATTTGTGTGTCCCGTGCAGCCGGAGCTTCCCAACCCATCCAGGCTGGCCTGCAAGCGGGCTCTGGGCGCGTACTGAGACCGCGACCTAGGATCTCGGACTTCGGCGGGAGGGACTATGGCCAGTACACCGGGACGCCGGGAGAGTACACAGAAGGGCATGACCCCCTACTCGAGACACTTCCCCCGGTTGCCGCCTCAGTGTGGCTCCAGCCGACCGACATAGACAAGCTCTGGTGGCTTGAGGAGCAACTGATCCGTGGCGCAGTCGACATGGTGTTTGTCGCTGGCTTTGCGGACGACGCAGTTCGATTTGCTTCGCTGGGCAGGCTCGGAGGATCCCAACACCGGGCTGCGGTCAAAGCCTATGCGGACAAATTGGAGGCACAAGGCCATAAAATTCTAGCCGGAGGCGGCAGGAAATTCCCGTGGGGGTCGGAACGAGCCGTCAAGATCAAGGGGACCAACCGGCGCCGCGATCAGGACATCATTGCGCTGATCGACGGTGTACTTCACTACATCAATGTTGGTAGGGTGAACAGACGCGGTGAGCCTATAGCACGGGAACTGAGAGCCCTTGAAGACTTAGCAAATGCCGAAGTCCCGGGTGTGGTGGAGTTCATTCCCCTCAATTAGCCTAAGATCAGCCGAGATGAGAACACTTACCTACCTCGTCACTCTCAACGAAGAATGGAATCTATTCGCCGAGGTTGCATCGCTAAGGGGGGTCCTCTCGGCTTGCATCCACGAAGGCCAGGTCGTTACGTTCGAGAGCGTTCTCGAACGAGGGCTAGAGTCCTTCGTGCGCACTTGGAGCGCGTTTCCTGAAATCATGTTCTGGCCGCGCGCGGTCTCGGATTGGCCTGTGGGATGGGAGGCGCCAGCCCTGAAGAGCCCACTGACAGGGCGTACATCTGCATTTCGAGGGGATTTGCACGGCGGCACGATTGTTCATCCGCAAACCGTGCGCAGCGGCAAGCAGATCGCGGGCTGGGTCACTTGTGGGTCGAGACGAAACTACGAGCCTCTTGGAGATTTGGCTGCGAACGCTCACTCGTTGGCCAAGACGATATTCGAGAAATTCAAGCAGATCACGTCGCCTTCGCTCGTTCCCTTAGTTCGATACAGTGATGGCACACATGACTACTGGCCACATGTTCTGTGCTCGGAGGCACTGTGCCGAGCAGTGGAGAACGGGGTGCAGGTGGGACATCTAGACTCGATTTCGTCCACATGGTCCATCGTACGAATTCCCCGCTCTGAGGCGCGGCGCCGAATGAGGACGAAGTGGGAATCGGCGCGATATCAGGTCTCAATCACCGCATTGACGATGAAGTCTGGCCTAATTGGCGGTTACGAGGTCTCGCGCGACTTTGCGGCCCACGAGTCGAGAGCCATCGAGCAAGCTCGGCAGGCCATTAGGGAGTGTCTGCGCCCCCCCTATTCCTCGTCCGTCGACACGATTGAGATACGGTTTCTGGTGGGCAAGGCTCCCGAAGTGAAACTCTCCGATTCGTTTTCTGAAAGCCTCAGCAAGAAAGAACGGACATTTCGGGTGTCGGTGTCCGTTTCGTTCGCATCTAGTATCGAGTGGACAACCGAGAGGGAAGTAACGACGTTTCTCGTCGAAGCAATCGAACAGGGTCTGCACAAGTTCGTCGAAAGACTGACAAAGGCCGGACTTGATGTGGAAGCAGACCGACTGTGGTTAGACTGGACTAGGGCCAAGCAGGCGGTTTATCCGAAACAACCTGATGCCAGCAGTCCCTGAGTGCTATCACGGGGATCGGTAAAGGCGATCTAGGCGAGAGTCCGTTCGTCTCGCGGTGCGACGCGATCAGCCGGGACGGTGTCGTTCGAGGATCGGATACAGTGAGATCGGTCGAATAATCTGTTCGTTGCAGGGGAGGTTACGCAGGAGTCTTGATAACCCACTCGACGTTGGGATAGATTTGGCCGGCAAGCGCAGAGCTGAGTCGATGGAACCGAAGATGAGCATGACCACGATCGCAGATAGGTTTCAGAGGGTTGCCAGGGAGGGATTCCTGGCCTTATTCAAGCGTCACGGATATGAGTGCAAACGGCTACGCTGCGTGTCTCGTGGAACGGTGATGCGAGTCGCCGAACTGGAGAAGTCGCGATGGTGCGATGCGAACCACGTCCGACTTAGAGAAGCCCTTCCCCACTCTCGGGCAGGGGTCGTTCCAAGTCGGTCTGAACGCGCTAATCGGACAGCGCTATAGAGGCTCACTTGAGCTGAAATCCGACGACACTGATCCTGATGGACATGACACGGGACTGATCGCCGAGCTGATGCACGAACTCGAGCAGTTCGCTCTTCCGTTCCTCGACCGCTTCCAAACGATCGAAGACGTCATCGCGTTTCTTGAGTCTCTTCCAGAAGGTGACCGATTGCCTTCCCATCCGATGTGGGAGCACAGTCTCGCCTTCGAATTGGCCGCGCTCTATGGGTTGTCGGGACATGATACAAAGTCTCTCGAGTATGTTAGGCGCGCAATCCGGCTTGCGGAGGAAAGAAACGTGCCGTACTTTGTTGAGCGATACAGGGACCACCTGCAACGGCTGCAGGGCTCTGCGGGTCGGTCGCCTACCGGAGGCTTCTGACTTGGTTTGGTGATCCCATGTATTGTGTGGTTCTCTTACGAGGCCACGCTGGGGCGCCACGACTTCACGCATTGTTAGGAGAGATGTGGCCGCGTACAGACAGCCTTCACGGCGAGGCGTGGAGTGATATCAGGCTTTGCGCGCGCGCAGTTCGGTTAGCCGTGGCACACGCCGATCGAGTTCCCTGAGATCGGAACCGTCGGTTGTTCTCGATTGGAGTCATCGGATCCGATCTCAGGGGCACAGGGCACTGAACGTTTTGGGGAACTGGGACTGCGAGTTAGTGTCGTCGGTCTGCTTATCACACACGCGTTTCGATTATCCGTGGCGCCGGGGCCCGTTGAGGTGCGCTGGGACTACGGGTTGGGGCCGACCCAGATGCTGCGGTGGGAGTCGATGTCGAGGTACTCCGCCCGCAGGTCGCGGAAGAGGATTCGAAGAGTTGCGATCTGCCTGGGCGCGAGGTTGAGACTGACGCCGCGGCCCGACCAGGAGACGTCTCCGGCTGCGGGTTCGCCGAGAGGGTCGACGAGCCGCGCGGACTCGACGTCCCACGGAAAGTCGAGGGTGACCGATGCGTCCGCGCCTTCGGTTTCGAACAACCGAATTTCGAGGTCTTCGAAGACCTTGCGAACGCACGTGACGTGCGCGTTTCCGGTGAGTTCGAAGAGGTGACGTCCTCGATAGGCGAAGGGCGGATGCGCACCCCAAAGGATGCGACGGCTCAGTGTCAAGAGTTCGAGGGATGTCGGCGATCGGAGGGGGGCGAATCCGAAGTCAATCGTGGCTTGGCGATTCCAGTTGTTTCCGTCCCACGCATCGCACGAGAACAGGATTTCGTCGAATCCGTCGTCGCACGCCAATGCGAGAAAGTTCTGCGAAGAGACGAAGAGCAAACCGGAAGCGTCCCATTCCGCGGCGATGAGTTCGTTATGAACGATCGGGTTGGGGATCCACTCGTCGCGCTGCGGACTCGTGAGCCAATGGCCCTCCGGCTGCCTGTGGAGCCACTCGCCGTTCGGTTGGATGTCCACGACCGCGAACGGCGAGTCCACGCGCCATCGCTTCACGCTGCGCGGAAATCGGATGGGGAGGCGAATGCCGCCGAGGATTCCTTCCGGCAGCTTGGCGGCGAGGCGGATCGTGAGCTGCCCTTTCACTGCGGGAAGTTCGCCTTCGAGAGTCCACTTCAGCGTGCCGGTTGCGCCGTCGGGACCGACGATCTCCGTCGTGACGACGAGGGCGTCGAGAAACTCCGCGATCTTGGCGGGGCCGGAGGCCCCCCACCCGGTCGGAAGTCCAACCGGGGCCGCGAGCAGGTTCTCGCTCTCCGTTCCGAGAAAGGTGAGTGCGCCGTCTGACTCGCGAATGCGAGCGATGGCATCTCCGACGCGCGCCTCCAAACCGTCGCCAACTGTCTGCACAGGGGGGGGCGAGGGCGCAGGAGGTTCGATTGCGAGGCGCTCGGCGAGGTGGTGTTCGCATCTTCGGGTCACGTCTTGCGCGAGCATCAGGGCCATTTGCGCATACCTGTGCCCGGCGAAGTTCGTGAGGCCCTCGCACTCGTAGGCGTCGTGGCCTTGGCTTTGCAGGAGCATTCGCCAGGCCTCTTCGAGTTGCCATTCCGGGTAGGAGTCGAACTGCGGGTAGGGCTGACCGAGGAAACTGCACCATGCGGCGAGGAAATCTGCTCGCAGAATTGCGTTCTCGCCGCGCCGCCAGAGGCGGGGGAGCATGTCGCCGTTCTTGCTCACGGAGACGCCGTGAAACGTGTTGTCAAGAGTGTACGTTTGGCGGGGGGGCGTTCGGTCGTGCTTCGCGATCTCCTCGAGGATGAGGCGCGGCTTCACTTCGATCTCATTGTGTTCCAGCAGTGAACGAAGATAGGGAAGGACGAATTCGGTGCGCCACATCCAGTTGGGTTTGTCGAGCATCTCAAGCCAGGTGATGACGAGCGGATCGGATTGCTGGAGGTTCGCGATCGTGGAAAGCGCTGTGGGGATGCCGCGCATCAGGCATCTATCGGACAGTGGCACGGTCGGGATTTCCGATCCGTCCACGCCTGTCCAGAGCACGACCGGCTCGCTGCAGTGGGGCACGGTTGGCGTGTGCCATGTGTGCTGAGGGAACATGAGCGCCGCCTCATAATTCAGTTGCTTGAGCAATTGAGGGAGTTGCGGGAAGCAGTCGAACTCCTCCTCGCAGAAGACGCGCGGCCTTTGACCCAGCAGCCGTTCCATCGCTCGGATGCCGTAGATTCGCTGCCGCACGTTCGACTCGTGTCCGATGAGGCCGCCGTAGGGCTGCGTGTAAGTCCCCCCCCAGAGTTCGAGCGCGCGATCCTCGAGGGCCTCGCGCATCCAGGAGAGGGTTTCGGGTTCGGTGACGGCGAGATGTTCGAGACCGCGGCCGTCGAAATTGAGTCCCGCTTTGAGCTGCGTCTCGTCGAGGATGCGCTTGAGCGCCCAGGTGCTGTTGGAGAGAGTGTCTTCGCCCCATTCCCAGACCATTCCGGTCCAGTGCTTGTGGTTTCCGAACAGGAAACCTACGGCGCGCTTTTCGCTTCCCACGGGCGCGGACTGTACCTCTTCGGGAAGCCCGCGCCCGCGAGCTTTGTGAATTGAATTAGACGGCCATGGAGCGCAGCCGGCGGACCCTTTCTTCAATCGGCGGGTGCGTGCTGAAGAGCGCAGCGAGGCCGCGTCCGCTGAACGGATTGGCGATGTACATGTGCGCCACGGCCGGGTCGCCTGTGTGCGCGGGGATCGCCTGCGTTCCGCGCTCGAGCGTTTCGAGGGCGTCCGCGAGAGGGTGCGGATCGCCGAGCAACAGCGCCGCCGTCTTGTCGGCTTCGAACTCCCTGACGCGGCTCACCCAAAGTTGGATGAGCATCGCGGCGATCGGGCCGAGGATGAACAGCAGGATTTCGGCGAGGGCGTTTCCGCCTTGGCGGTCGTTCGACCCGAAGAACAGGGCGAAGCGCGAAAGGAACATGATCGCGCTCGCCATCGCGGCGATGATGGTCATGGTGAGCGTGTCGCGATTTTTGACGTGAGCGATCTCGTGAGCGAGCACGCCTATGACCTCACGCTGGCTCATATTGTTGAGGAGGCCGGCGTTGACGCAAATCGAGGCTGCGCCTGGCCCTCGTCCACAGGCGAAGGCATTCGGCTGAGGGTCCGGCGAGAGGTAGAGGGGGACGGTGGGAATGCCGGCCTTGCGGCAGATCTCCTCGTTCGCCTGAACGAGCCAGGGAGCCTCGTGCGGTTCGAGAGGCCGCGCTCGCGCGAAACTGAGCGCGAGGTTGGCGCCGAACCAGTACATTCCGAAGTTGAAGGCGAGAGAAATGAAGAGGGCCATCACCAACCCACTCTTCCCGCCCAACAAGGCCCCGACCGCGAGGAAGATCGCGGCCATGAGCACCATGATAAGCCCAGTCTTCAGATAGTTCATCGTGATCCTTCGTTAGAATAAACCGAGACGACGCGCCGGGGGTTCCTTACCCGGATTCAGGGGGCCGAAGCCTTTTCGGCGGCGTCCACGGTGTTGGAGAGGAGCATCGCCACGGTCATCGGGCCGACCCCGCCGGGGACAGGGGTGATGTGGGATGCTTTTTGGGAGGCGGACTCGAAGTGCACGTCCCCGACGTCGTGGGTCCGGCCTTCGACTCGGTTGTAGCCCGCGTCGAGGACGACCACTCCGGGCTTGAGCCACTCGCCGCGAATCATCTCCGGTCGCCCAACAGCGGCGACGAGGAGCTCCGCATCGGCGCAAAGCCGTTCGAGGTTCTTCGTTCGGCTGTGGGCGATGGTAACTGTCGCGTTTCTTTCAAGGAGCATTAAGGCGGCGGGCTTGCCGAGGATGACGCTTCGTCCGATGACGAGGGCGTTCTTTCCTGTGACGTCGATTTGGTATTCGTCGAGGAATTTCATCATGCCGAGGGGCGTTGCGCAGCGAAAGCCCGGCCTGCCGGCGGTGAGGAGTCCGAGAGAGTGCGGAGTTATTCCGTCCACGTCCTTTTCTGCGCCGAGGGCTTCGAGCGCGAGGCCTTCGTCGAGGTGCTTGGGGAGGGGGTGTTGGATGAGAACGCCGTGGACGTCGGGGTTCTCGTTGAGTTCGTGGATCTTGTCGATCAGTTCATTCTGAGTCGTTTCGGACGTGATGTCGAACGCGAAACTCTCGATGCCGATTTCGGCGGCCCACTTACGCTTCATCCTGACGTAGGTGATGCTGGCCGGGTCGTCGGCTGCGACGAGCACGTCGAGTCTTGGAAACACGCCTCTGGCGCGAAGCGCATCTATTCGCGATGCGAGTTCGGCGCGCACCTTCTTGCTGAGCGCTTTTCCATCGAGCAGGGTCGGTTCAGTTCTTGTGTCCATGGGTTTCGAGATTGGCTTCCTTTACGAACCCGCCGAGCACGCCGTTGACGAACGAGCCGCTCTGCTCGGTGCTAAATTTCTTTGCGAGTTCGACGGCTTCGTTGATCGAGACGGCGGGGGGGATTTCTCGTTCAAACAGGATTTCATAGAGTGCCAGACGGAGGAGGGCTCTGTCCACGACTGCGAGGCGGTCGAGCGCGAAGCCGCTGCTGTGCTTTGCGATGATGTCGTCGATCTCGCCTCTGTGTGCGTGAACTCCTTCGGCGACGCGGTGGATGTATTCGATCGAAGTCTGTTCGAGGTCGAGGCCTTCGAGTGCGTCCTGGCAAGCCTCGGCGGGCGGTTTCCCTGCGATATCGGAGAGGTAGAGCGCCTTGAAGGCGACTTCTCGGGCCTTCCGCCGCGATTTAGACATTGGCGGTTTCGCCTTCTTCCATCAAGGTTGCGACGTAGGTCGTGTCCACGTCTCCCGCGCGGTACTTCGCGTCATCGAGAAGCCGGATGAGGAAGGGGATGTTGGTTTTGATTCCGCCAACTTTGAATTCGCGGAGCGCGGAACTCATGCGTCGGATGGCTTCGGACCTGTCGTCTGCCGTGACGATGAGTTTCGCGATCATGGGATCGTAGAAAGGCGTGATCGAGAAGCCTTCGTAGACGTGGGTTTCAAGCCGAACGTCATCGCCGTCGGGGGGAGTCCACTGCGTGATGGTTCCGCAACTGGGCGCGAACTTCCGTTCGGGGTCTTGCGCGGTGATGCGGGCCTCAATGCTGTGGCCTTGCCAGGTGATGTCATGCTGTGCGAAGGGGAGTTCCTCTCCTGCGGCGATCTTCAACTGGGTCTTTACGATGTCGACGCCGGTGACTTCCTCGGTGACGGGGTGTTCGACCTGCAGGCGAGTGTTCATCTCGATGAAGTAGAAGTCGCCGCTCTTGTCCATGAGGAATTCGATGGTGCCGGCGTTTTGGTAGCCGACCGATTTTGCGAGCGCGACGGCTGCGGATCCCATTTGGTCGCGCACCTCTTCGGTGAGCATCGCAAAGGGCGCCTCTTCGATCATCTTCTGGTGTCGGAGGTTCTGCACGGAACATTCGCGTTCCCCGAGGTGGACGCAGTTGCCATATGCGTCGGCAATGATTTGGACCTCGACGTGTCGCGGCCCGACGATCATCTTCTCGAGGTAGACCTGGCCGTTTCCGAATGCTGCATCGGCTTCGATCTGCGCTGCAGTGAGTTGGTTCTCGAGTTCGTCGGGAGATTCGACGCGGCGAATGCCGCGTCCGCCACCGCCCGCGGAGGCTTTCACGAGGAGGGGGAAGCCGATCGTTTCGGCGAGTTCCGCGGCGTCTTCGAGGCTTTCGATCGGGCCGTCGGTTCCAGGAACGACGGGGCAGCCGGCTCGCTTCGCCGCATCGCGCGCTGCCGACTTGTCGCCCATTTGCGTTATGGCTTCCACAGGCGGGCCGATGAATTTGATGCCGAGGGTTTGGAGGGCGTCTGCGAATTGGGCCTGCTCGCTGAAGTATCCGTATCCGGGATGCACGGCCTCGGCGCCGGACACGATTGCGGCCATCAGGACGTTGGGCATGTTGAGGTACGAGTCGGCGTTGGGGCCCGCGCCGATGCAGACGGCGTGGTCGGCCATCTTCACATGTAGGCTGTCTTTGTCGGGCTCGCTATAGACGGCGACGGCCTGCACTCCGAGCTCATGACATGCGCGGATTATTCTGCAGGCGATTTCGCCCCTGTTGGCAATCAGAACCTTCTTGAACATTCAGTAACGTTCGTGACCCGGATGGGTGCAGGTTACCGCCAACCGAGGGTCCGGTTCGTTGGGATTGAAGCGATAGGGTTCTTGTCCGATGGGGCAGCGCAGCGTGCTGGGAGGAAACCCGATTTGGTCGAGCGAGGTCGGCTGTTCGTCTTCGAGGCCGAAGGAGGAGATCGCGGCTCGGACTTGCCCGAGTTGGACTTGGCACTCATGATCGCGCGCCTTGGCCGCCGACCTTCCGATGATGGTCGCGCCCTCGCCGTCCGGTCTCGATTTGACGGCCTCGGATCCTGACGCTGAGAAGTAGTTCAGGCCGCCGACGTAGACCACGCAGGCGAGCACTGCGATGACGGCCATCGTCACGAGGGTTCCAACGAGCGAGAAGGCGTGAGTGCGCATCGTTTACTTGACGGCGAGGGTGGCGATCTTCGTGCCGTATTCGACGACGTCGCCCTCCTCGACATAGAACTGCTCGATGATGCCAGACGCTCCGGCGAGGACTTCATGCGGCAGTCCGAGTTGTTCGACGATGCCGAGGACGGTGTCGGGACTGACGGGTTCTCCGGGCCGAGGGCCGTCGGCGGCGGCGCGGAAGAAGCCCACGAGGTCGCTGCGAACGTCTTTCGATGTTGGGCCGGATGATTTCGCCTTTGCGGCGCCGGGCGCTGATGCCGTATCGAGGGGCAGTTCGATGACGACTCTGGTTTCTCCGTCGGTGATGTCGAGTCGCGAGATGCGCGCGCGCCGCGCCGCTTCGACCAGTTGACCGATGTGCTCCGCCGACGCGAGTTTCATACCTTCAATTTGAAGATAGCGAATTCGACGATTTTCATGAGCTGCGCGAGCACGAACAGTGTGAGCAGGATCAGAACGAACTCTTCAAGGAAGCCCGGTGCAGTTCCCTTTTCGATGAGACGCGTGTACGCTTCGCCTTGGCTTGTGTAACTCACTTTCTGCATCGAGGTCTCGACATTGCCGAGCATCATCTGCGTTTTGGTGAGCAGCTCCGGTCGAAAGCCGAAGTAGATGAGTCCTACTGCAACGAAGGCGGTCGGCACTGCGAGGCGATACTTGTGCCGTTGGTGTTCGTTGTAGATGACGCACTGTCGGCAGCGTTCCGCTTTCTGCTGCGGCGTCCATGCTCGGTTGTACGGGATCAGGCGGGCGGCCGCGACCGTGTCCTTCGGAATGATGTTCCCTTCCATCGCTCCGCGGATGACTTCTTCTTCGCACATACACCCGACGCGTTCGCGCCAGCAGGTTCGGCGCGAGTGGAAGATGGGGCACTTTTCCCGCACGAACTTGCGGCAGTAGGGCAACTGCCAACATTTGCCCATGAAGACGTTTCGGATCTCTTCGACTTCGCGAACTCCGACGCCGTATTTCATGAGGTCGCCCTTGGCGCCGAAGAGAGTCCTCGTTCTGATTCGAACCCAGAGGTCTATGGCTTGTAGGACGATTGCGTAGAAGCCAAGCAGAAGGCCGCCGAACGAAAGGCTGCCGAGGGATTGTTCGACCAACGCCTTCGCTGTTCCGCCGGGCGTGATCTGCAGCAAGAACGGAACCCATTGCGGAGCGAAGTAGAAGAGGAGAGCGGTGAGGAAGAGAGTGACGCCGAGGGCGATGTCTCCCCAGAAGTTGACCGTCATTCCGATGCCGAAGACCAGGAGGCCGATGACGAAGATGTATTTGAAGATGTCGATGGTGCCAGACGCGTCGGCCATCACTTTGGGAACGTCGCCGCCGACCGTACTGAAGGCAAAGTTATTGAAGTGGAAACTGTAATAGATCAGGAAGGCTGCGCCTGCGAGGGCTGCGATGGACCCTGCTACGAGGCACTTGCTACCGAGCCATTCGAGGACAGTCCCGATGTAATCGGTTTCATAACGAATTCGGCTACCGCCAGGCTGGTTCTGAGCCATGCTCTACTCCGCTGATTTGACGCGCTCCAAGTAGGTGTCGGTTCGAGTATCGACCTTGAGGAGGTCGCCGACTCCGATGTGGAAGGGCACGGCGACGACCGCGCCGCCCTCGAGGGTCGCGGGTTTGCTGCCCCCGCTCACTGTGTCGCCTTTGAACGCCGGGTCGGTTTCGACGACCCTGAGTTCGACGAAGTTCGGGACTTCGAGCGCGACCACGTTTCCATCTACGGTGACGGCCGACACTTCCATTCCCTCGATGAGGTACTTGGCTCCGCCTCCGAACATCTCCTTCGAGTAGGCGACTTGATCGTAGTCGTCGAGGTCCATGAGGGTGACCTCATCGCCCTGGGCGTAGAGGAACTGCATCTTCTTCCGCTCCACGTAGGCGGGCTCGATCCGCTCTCCGGCTCGGAAGGTCTTCTCGATGTTCTGTCCGGTCTTGAGTTTGCGCAGCTTGGTGCGAACGAAGGCGCCGCCCTTGCCGGGCTTGACATGCTGGAACTCGACGACGGTGAAGACCTCGCCGTCGAGATAGATGCTCATTCCTGTCTTGAAGTCGCTGGTGTCGATGGCCAAGATGTGCTCCGAAGGGGACGAAATCGGGCGAAAGTATAGCAGTAAGGGGGTCCGGGCAGGCTAAACGTTCATGACGGTGAGGAGGGCGATGACCCCGTTGTTGAGCGCGTGCATGACGATGGGGGCGAGGAGGCCGCGAGTCTGATGGACGAGCAGGCAGGCCGATGCTCCGATCCAGGCGAGGGCGAGGAGCGCGACGCCACCCTGGGGGTGAATTGCGGCAAAGAGGACGCCGTTCAGGATCACGGCAAGGGTCACGCTCCGTAGGCGAAGAAGAAGCCCCTGGAATAGGGCGCCTCGGAAGATGATCTCCTCAACTAGTGGGGCGAGGAGAACCGCCCCGAGCAGGGCCGGCAGGACGGTTGAGGGGTCCTCGAATTGCCGGGCTGCCGGATGCTCCGCCGAGGGGATCCAGCGGCTGACGATCGCGCCCAGAAAGAGCGCAAACAGGAGGATGGGAACGTTTGCCACCCACATGGCTACACCCCAGGCGACATCCTGCTTCCACCAGTCGAACCGCAGGCCGAGGCGCGAGAGCGAGACTCGAACGCCGAGCCTCGGGATCGGGATGAAGTAGAGGGCGAAGAGCGCGGTCACAGTGAAGTAGGCCACTTGAGCCCACGGAGAGGAAGTGGGGCCGAAGAAGCCCGCAAGGAGGATGGGGATGGCGAGTTGACCCACTGCGATGACCACCAAGACCGCGGCGCCCAAGTTGTCGGCGACGGCTGGTCCCGCGCCGGAGAGCGGGGATCCGAGGGGGCGCAACTTGCCCATAAGGCGGGCGATCGCATAGGCGGCCCAAAGACAGCAGCCGAGGAAGGCGGCGAGCAGAACGGCGACGTTCGCCCCTTGCATCTTCGACGCAGCCGCTTTGTCGTCGCCGCGCGCCCGTTCGATCGCAATCGAGTAGGGGAATCTGCCGCCCGTGATGCTCTCGATCGCGGTGGCGAGCCTCTTCTTCGTCGCTGCGTTAGGTTGGCCTGTGTAGAGTTCCTCGAGGTACGCATTCAGCCGGGTTCTCTGTTTCCGGGATTCTTCTTTCGCCGAGGACGTGTCTTCAGGTGTTTCGACGATGTCGTCGGTGTATGCGTTTAGTTCGGAGAGGACAGGGGGCGGGGGTTCGGAGAGTTCTTGCGACAGGATCAGTTTCATGCGCGCGCGTATGCCCCCCCCGCCGCGCGTTCGAAGGGGGAGGGAGTTGAGGTCCGCGATGGTCTCTCGCAGGACCTCGTCCTTCTGCTTCGCGTCGCCCGTCGCTCTGGCGATTTCGTATCGCAGTTCTGCGCTCTCGACCGTTCGCTGAAGCAGGGACTGGTCCTTCGATGCTCCGCGCGGGTTTGCGATCGCGAAAAACTGGAACGAGATGAGAAGGAGAAAAAACGCGGCAACGAAAAGCCAAATCATGGGTGCGCCGCGGAGCGGTCGCATGGGTGGACCGATGATGGGAGGGGGGACTACCGGATGTCCAGCGCTTTCTTGTTCCGTCATTGTTCCCCGACTCCGCGCTCGTTGAAGCCAACGGTGTAAGTGCTCTGCCGCGTGACTATCGCCATCGTCGCCCAGATCAATTCAGCGGAGTATTCCGCAATGAGGATTCCGAATGCGACGTTTCGGAGTTGTTTGTAGCCCTTGAGCCCGTAGTAGCGTTGAACGAGGGTCTTCACGAACAGCGCGATGACGAGGCCGAACCAATAGTAGTCCACTCCGAAGTTGAGGCTGAGCGCGTAGCCGACGGGGTGCAAGGTAAATCCTGGAAAGCGAAATCGCAGAACGTCGAGGACGGTGACGACGCAGAAACCCAGGAAGACCATTGACATACCGGTGAAGTTAGGGCCGGCGTTGCTCTCCTTCACACCGCGAACGATGGCGACCGGATCCCCCCACCCGGCCTCCGCGCCCCGTACGTATCCTCGTTGAATCATGAAGATCGCGCCGAGAAACGCGCCGATAAAGAGCGCGGCGGAAAGCAGGCCGAATACTGCGCCTTGATGGAGCCTCTGCGTGTCGGCGAGCTTCATCGCCTCGAGTTGCACCGGCATTGGGTGTGAGCGGGAGAGTCGGTTGATTCCGAGAAAGACCGTCCCGAGCAGAGTCGAGGCCTTTTCGGGGATGTTCGACGTGCCGTAGAAGTTCATGAGGAGCTGATTGGGCCCAAAGAACGCGAATTCGTGCGTAGGGGGGCCAAGCTGCGCCCTCATGCGAGAGACGACGATGCTGAAAGCGAAGAAGACCAGGATGTAAGGAATGAGAACGACGATGGGCAGGCCGGTCGCAGATAGGAAGTAGAGAACGCCAGCGACGCATACGCACAGCAGGAGGAACGACCAGCGATGCGGGAGGCCTCCGTCTCGTGCGCGGACGCCGGAGCGAATCTCTCCCCAAACCTCACGGAGGTAAGAGCGGGAGACCCACATCGCTGTGGCGAAGAGGCCGATGACCGCCCCCCATGTCTGTTCGGTGAAGTAGGGCTTTTCGGGGATGAGGAAGCCGCCTCCAAATGAGCCGTGTTCCAGGCCGTAGTAGGCCACGACGACAAGTATCAGTTTGCGGACGATGAAGAAGAAGATGACGGAGAAGAGGAGATCGCTCGGCATGAAGAGTCCGAGCGCGGCGAGGAACGGATAGAGGGAGAGAGGCGTGAAGCCGATCGAGTTCCATGGCTGTTCGGGTACGAAGTCTCCGAGGTCCACCCAAATCTTCACCGGAACGGAAGGCAGGTTTGGGAACAGGTAGTTGAGTCCGTTGAGGATGTCGATGGAGAACATGATCGCAAAGGCGATCCACATGGCTCGGTTCTTCCACAGTGGCCCGCGACCGTCTTCCTCGACCATCGCGAGCGGGAGTTGGATGATCGGATAACTGAGCCGCTCCCTTCGCAGCCACGCATCGCGCATGAGGCTGTTGATGCAAAGGAGCGCGACGGTGATCATTCCGTACAGGAGCGTCCACATCGCGACTTTTGGCAGCCAGATGTCGAGGCGGGACAGGAAGTAGGTTCGGCTTTGCCCGCCCGCCACGTAGTCGCGCACGAGATCGGGATCCTTGAAATAGAACTGCTCGGGGACGTACTTCAGGATGACGTCTTTGTAGAGCGGCTCACGTTCTTGGTAGCCTGCGAATACGTGGACGTATTGCATGTTGAGAAACGTCCACTCCGCCGAAATCGCGGAAGCGACGCTTGCGATTCCGAACGCGATGATGAGGTCTGCAGTTGTGAGTGCGAGGCGAGGCGCGAAGCGGTGCAGGAGCGCGTTGCACGCGACCAGCGCGATGAGCGCGGCCATCGTGCTGAAGAGAAGCGAGTAAAGGGTGTCGACGGGCTGCCAGGCGTTCCAATAGCAGACCGGCACGGACAAACCGAATCCCCAGAGGACTGCCCGAATGCGGACCGCGCGTGGCTTGGCGTCGAGTGCGTCTGGGGAGCCAGGCTCGGCCGCGTGCGCCATGGTCGGAGACAATTTCTCATCTCAGCGGCGAATTCCTTCCGTCTCGGATACAATTCGGGCATGGGGCAGCGCCTATCCCCGTCGGAGGTCGAGTTCTATCATGAGCACGGATACCTTGCGCTGCCGAAGGCGATACCGGACGAAGACGTCGAAGTCCTTCGTCGCGAGACGACTGAGATCTTCCGGGGAAAGTACGCGGTCGAGGGCATCGTGCCGCTCAGCGAATCCGCGACCGAGGACGAGTGCCTGGGCGAATACCTTTGCATCCATCAACCGCACAAACTGAGCGCGGTCATGGAGGGTTTCCTTGCGCATCCAGGAATCGTTGGGGCCTTGAGTGACTTGATCGGTCCCAACGTGAAGTGCATGCAGAGCATGCTGTTCGTCAAGCCGCCAGGCTTTCCGGGGCAGGCGTGGCATCAGGACGAGAGATACATCCCAACGGAGGATCGAAGCCTCACAGGCGCGTGGGTGGCGATTGACGACGCGACGGTAGAGAACGGATGCCTTTGGGTGGTGCCGGGAAGCCACCGCGACGCCCTTCACGAGACGGGCAGCCAGCCCGACAATGACGAATACGACGGCATCGGCGAGATCGCACTCGACGTCCCTACCGGTAGGGCGATCCCGCTTGAGATCGAGAAGGGAGGCGTGCTGTTCTTCAACGGTTTTCTTCTCCACGAATCGAGGCGCAACCGATCCACGCGATATCGGCGATCTTTGGTGAACCATTACATGAGCGGGGAGTCGAGGCTAAGTTGGTGTGGTTATGACGACTTTCCGGATGTGAAGATCGTGCTCGGCGTCGATCCACATCCGGAACGAGGCTTTGCGGACCTGTCGAAGCCCTGGCTCAGGCCCGCGGGCGCGGTTCGACATCAGTGAGGAGTTATGAGCGATAGAGAAGGTAGCACGAACGCCGCGGTCAACTTCGATGGGCCGACGAAGCGTGCATTCGTTACGGGAGTTACGGGACAAGACGGATCGTATCTTGCGGAACTGTTGCTGTCGAAGGGCTACGAAGTTCACGGGCTGATACGGAGGTCGAGCAGTTTCAACACGGAGCGCATCGAAACGCTGTATCAGGACCCGCACCTCGAGGGGACTCGGCTGTTCCTGCATTACGGCGATATGAGCGACGGCTCGATGCTCGCGAGGCTCCTGACGCGCGTTCAGCCGCATGAGATCTATCACCTCGGGGCGCAAAGCCATGTGCGTGTGAGTTTCGACATGCCGGAATACACGGCGGACGTTACTGGCATCGGGACTCTGAGGCTTCTGGAAGCGATTCGAGAGACGGAGATTCCCGTTCGCTTCTATCAGGCGGGAAGCAGCGAGATGTTCGGCGCTGCCCCCCCTCCGCAGAGCGAGCGGACACCCTTCTATCCGAGGAGTCCTTATGCGGCCGCAAAAGTGTACTCTCACTGGATCACCGTGAACTACCGCGAAAGTTACGGCCTGTTCGCGTGCAACGGCATATTGTTCAATCACGAGTCTCCTCGCAGAGGGCAGACTTTTGTGACACGCAAGATCTCGCGTGCCGTCGCGAATATTTTGAGCGGACGGCAGGAGAAACTGTATCTCGGCAACTTGGACGCGAAGAGAGACTGGGGATACGCGCCGGAGTTTGTCGAAGCGATGTGGCTCATGCTGCAACACGACGAGCCGGGCGACTACGTGATCGCGACGGGTGAGACTCACTCGGTGCGTGAGTTCTTAGACGAAGCGTTCGGGTTGGTCGGCCTGGACTGGCAAAGCCATGTCGAGATCGATCCGAAGTACTATCGGCCCGCCGAAGTCGACGTGCTTCTCGGCGACGCCAGCAAGGCGAGGGATGCGCTCGGTTGGGTTCCGAAGACGAAGTTCAAAGACCTCGTGCGAATCATGGTGGAGGCGGACCTGGAAGCGGTCGGACTCCGGGATAAGGTCTTGCAAGGGGTGTCGAACTGATTTCTAAGCGACTCGTCGTCACGGGCGGTTCAGGATTCCTCGGGAAGCACCTCGCGGAGGCATGCGCGTCGCGAGGGTGGATCAATGCTCGGTTCGTCGGATCACGAGATTACAATTTGACGAAACCGGATGAATGCCGAAGGCTGGTGGAGGTCGAGCGTCCGGATGTGCTGATTCATGCGGCGGCCGTGTGCGGCGGGATCGGCGCGAACCGCGCGGAGCCGGGTCGCTTCTTCTTTGAGAACGCCGTGATGGGAGTTCACCTCATCGAAGATGCGCGGCGCGGGGGGGTGGGCAAGTTCGTGCAGATCGGCACAGTGTGCGCATACCCGAAGAATACACCCGTGCCCTTCCATGAGGACGACTTGTGGAACGGCTATCCTGAGGAAACGAACGCTCCATACGGTCTTGCGAAGAAGGCGCTGCTTGTCCAACTACAAGCGTATCGTCAGCAGTACGGATTCAACGGGATCTATCTCATTCCGGTCAACCTATATGGACCGCATGACAACTTCGATCTCGCATCGAGCCACGTGATTCCTGCGATGATGCGCAAATTCATCGAGGCGAAAGAGTCCGGCCGCGATCGGGTGGATCTTTGGGGCGATGGATCGGCGTCGCGGGAGTTTTTGTACGCTGGAGACGCGGCTGAAGGCATCTTGATGGCAGCCGAGCAGTACGATGGGCCCGAACCGGTGAATCTCGGAAGCGGACAGGAGATCACGATCCGGGACCTGGCTGAGAAGGTCGCGTCGCTCGTCGGTTACCGAGGCGAAATCGCCTGGGACACGACGCAGCCCAACGGTCAGCAGCGGCGGCAGCTCGACGTGTCGCGTGCGCGAGAACTATTCGGATTCGAGGCAAGAACGACTTTGGACGACGGACTGCGCAAGACAGTCGAGTGGTACATGACATCCCGGCTCACGGAAACGTCGCAGGCGTCCCGTGGGTAGGCGCCTTCTCGTCGTCAATCAGTACTACGCTCCCGACGTCGCGGCATCGGGACAGATCGCAGCCGACCTCTGTGAGGGGCTCGTGAAGCGCGGCTTCGAGGTTCACGTCGTAGCCGGTCAGCCAAGTTACGGCGGCGATGTGAAGGAGCAGCCGGCTGAGGAGGTGCTGAACGGCGTTCACGTCTATCGAGTTGCCATGCGAACGCGTGGGCGCGCCAGCATGCGTTCAAGGATCGTCGGGTACTGGAGGTTTTTGCGGGGGGGTGCTTCGGCCGCCAGGAAGATCGCGCGCTCGATTCGGCCCGATGTGGTCGTCACTTTGAGCAATCCACCACTCGTCGGCCGCATTGGTGCGCGAGTTGCAAGGGACCTCACCATCCCGTTCGTGTATCTGCTGCACGACATTCACCCCGACGCGCTCGTTGCTTCCGGGTGGCTGCGCGTCCCGAAGTTTCTCATCGAACTGTGGGATCGCGCGCATCGAAGGGTTCTGGGAAGGGCGACGAAGGTCGTCGTCCTCGGCGAAGGAATGAAGGAGACGCTGGTCACGAAGAAGGGCGTTGACCCAAGCCGAGTCGAAGTGATACCGCTATGGGGTAGGCCTGAAATCGGTAGCGGAGACGGCGCTCATGATGCGCGCACGCGACTTGCGATTTCAGAAAACGAATTGGTGATTCTGCATGCAGGGAACATGGGGATCATGCATCCGATCGATCCGATTTTAGACGCGGCGAAGTCGCTTCGGGGAAGGGAAGTGCGCTTCGTATTTTTGGGTGATGGGCCTCGACGAGTTCACGTCGCGGAGCGAGTCCAGGCGGAGGGAATCTCCAACGTGATGCTGCTCGGATACCTGTCGCAGAACGAATTCCTCGACTGGGTGCGAGCGTCGGACGCATGCCTCGTCGGCCTAGAACCAGGAATGGAGGGGCTTGCCGTGCCGTCGCGCGCGTTCACATTCTTGTCTGCGGGCAAGCCGCTCATCGCGACGATGAGCCCGACAGCAGACGTTGCCAGGATCGCAGTCGAAGGTCGGTGCGGTTGGGTGGCGGGGGACGCCGAAGCGGTGCGGAAGGTCATCGAGCACGCTATTGAGAGCAGAACCGAACTTCAGGAGATGTCAGCAAACGCTGCAAGAGTCTATCGGACTTCGTTTGCGAGAGAATCTGTGTTGGACCAGTACGCCGGTCTGTTCAACTCGCTCCGTTAGGCCGCGCGAGACGCGGGCTGAGTCTTCGTTTCCGCCTGTTGCGCAGAGCTCGCTGGAAGGGGGACGCGAATCTCCACCGGCCGATGCACGAAGAGCGCTGTGGCCGTTTTGATGAGGACTCCGAGGTCGTACGGCAGAGTCCTGCCGTAGACGTAGGCGACGTCGGAAGCGATCTTGAGTGGCAGCAGGTCGTTTGTGTAAAAGTCGAGCGGATTGTCCTGCTTCGCAAGCAGTCTCTCTTCGTCCCGGAGCCAGAGTTGAGTCGGCCCCGTAATTCCCGGGCGAACGCTTAGGATCACGTCCAGGTCATCCTTCGGATAGAAGGGGATGTAACTGAGAGACTGGGGCCGTGGGCCGACGAGGCTCATGTCTCCTCGAACGACGTTGAACAGCTGCGGCAGTTCGTCCAATTTCGCCTTGCGGAGAAACTTCCCGACCTTTGTGATGCGGGAGTCGCTTTCGATCGTGACTTCCGGGCCCATACAGTCTGCGCCGTCCACCATGGTGCGGAATTTGAACATGTAGAACGGTTCACCGTTCTTTCCCATCCTGCGATGGCGAAAGAGCACGGGACCGGGTGATGAGACACGAATGATAAGCCCGACGAGCGCCATGATGGGGGAGAGCAGCGTTATGAGACACAAGGCGGCCACTAAATCCGCCACCCGTTTCACGGCCTGTTCCAGTGCGATCCCCATAATCCTAACGAGCGGAGCGCAAAGCCGGCGGCCGGGCCAAACTTCGAGCGCCTTCTTCGTTTTTTTCGGCATGCAGGCGCGACAACTGGAGGGCGCAGCCGCGCGCGCCGGGAAAATCGATGGAATTTGGGGACGCCTTAGCGAGCGCGGGACTGACGGCGATAACGGAGCCGTCGGGCGATCGGCACGAAGAAGATGACAATTCCCGTCGCGCCCAAGAAGAAGAGGAAGAGGGCGACGACGGGGAGCACGTAAGCGTGGAGCGAGTCTGCGAAGTAACTTAGATCGTGGATGTCCTCAGCCAATTGATCCACTCGCTTGGCCACCTGGACCACCTTGCCGGTCGCCATGTCCACTTGGACTTCGTGGTAGTTGCGCTTGGACACGACTTTGAGAATGTTGTCTCCCGGTCTGTAGTCCATGCGGTCGATGTCGTCCACGGTCTGGAGCCCTGGGAGTCCGAGCGCGAAGGCGGCTTCGGCTGCGATCGCGAGGGAGACGAGTTCCTCGATCCCTTCGACCGGCGTCCCCTGCTGTGTTGGGGGCCTCACCCACCCGAGTGATCCCTTTGTGGCCAGGAGGAATCCGGTGCTTGAAATGACGAGCAGGAACAGACTCGCGAGGAGACCTGCCCACCTGTGGAGCGCCCTGAGACGGTGGTACATCGAGATTAGAATACACGGCTAAGGGCGTGGGGAATCTTTCGACGAACCGATTGCAGGGTTTCTGCGCGGTCGGGCATAATTTAGGTGAGGACAGTCGCCGGACTGTTCGCCGTGGGTGTTAGTCCACAAGGGAGAACGGCCGCCTGGAGGAATTGAATCGGGCGGCGAGGGGCGAAACGGCTTCGCCTGAATAAGGTGAAGGTAGGCAACAAAGGGGCTCGCGTCAGCGGGCCCCGAACTGCGTAAGACGCATCGTCCCCCGGATGTATACTCGTCCGCCAATGGCTGTTCAGGCCCTGCCGATCTCGGGCACATTTCTCGACGAAATCACGCACGACATACCTTCACAAAACTGGGGCGAAGCCGAATGGCGGCGTGAGTTTTCGCTGTTCCAGAAGATCGGGATCGACACGGCGATCATCATTCGCGCGGGCTATAAGAACCGCTGCATCTTCCCTTCGAAGAGCGTTCCGGGGCTGTTGCCGGTGTACGAAGACCTTGGGGAACTGTTTTTCTCGCTTGGGGACGAGTACGGGATTCGCATCTTCTTCGGGCTGTACGACAGCGGCTTTCACTGGCATCGCCGTTCGTGGTGGAAGGAAGTTGACCTCAATCGTGCCTTTATCGACGAGGCCGTCGAGAGATATGGCCATCATGAGTCCTTCCGGGGGTGGTACCTGTGCCACGAGACGGGCAGGAACGACGCGCACATTATCGAGTTGTTCAATCACCTTGGACGGCATTGCAAAGATCGAAAAGACGTCCCCGTGCTGATTTCGCCCTATCCGCAGGGGGCGAAACTCTTTTCGTCCGGGTCGGAACTTTCGTTGGACGAATCGTTTGACCATTGGGATCGAATCTTCGCTTCGACGCGCGGGGCGTTCGACATCTGTGCATTTCAAGATGGTCAAGTGCACTATGAGGAGTTGCCGAGATTCGCAAGTGGAATCCGTGAATTGGGAGATCGGTACGGCGTGACGATTTGGTCGAACGTCGAAACATTCGATCGCGACATGCCGATCAAATTCCCCCCCGCCGACTGGCGCCTGCTTCGATTCAAGTTGGAGACCGCAGCGCAGTCGTCGGAGAAGGCGATCACCTTCGAGTTCTCTCACTTCCTCTCGCCGAATTCGTGCTATCCAGCCGCTCAAAACCTGTTCCGCCGCTACTGCGAGCATTTCGGCCTGGAAGTTCTGTGATGATGGACGCTGCGCAGTTCTTCGACGATTGCGCGCGGCGGGTCCGGGATCTGGTGGACCGCGCAGAGGCGGCGGTGGCTCGATTGGGCGCCGAGGGTTTGAATTGGAGGCCGAAGCCCGATTCCTGGAGCGCGGCGCAGATTCTGGATCACATGTTCGTCGCGAACCGGTTCTACATCGAGCCGCTGCGCGATGCCACCGCAAGGGCGCCGGAGGGGGCAGCCGGGGAAGTCAGGCACACGTGGTTCGGCAAGTGGCTTGCAAAGGCATCCGGGCCTTCGGGAAACGTTGCGACGCCGAAGCCGATGCTCCCGCGACAAGACACGTACGAATCGGATGTCGTGCAGACTTGGAAGGATCAGACAGAGGACCTTGCTCGCCTGATCGAGTCGGCGAAGTCGAAGAGCGTCGGGCGGATTAGGATACGAAACCCGCTGATCAAACTGTTTCGGATGACATTAGCAGACTGCTTTCTCGTGCTGACCGAGCACACGGAGAGGCACGTCCGTCAGATCGAAGATCGGGCTGGGGAGTTCGCCGGGGTTAGCGCACGAAGTGAATAAGAGGGCTTTCCAGATTGTCGAGCAGCATCACTGCCACTACCGGAAGTGGTCGCGCCTTTGCGATGTCGCGAGCTTCGTCGAAATTGACCTCGAGACAAGCCATTCCGGCGAGGTCGATCCACTCGGCAAATCGGAAAGCCCCGTTTTGAGTGCTGAAACAGGCCAAGCCGTGCACTCCGTCGTGCAAGTAGCATCCGTACTTGCCGGAGGCAGGATGATGAAGCACGAAGAGTACTTCCGGGAAAGTCTCACCGAGTCCCAACAAGGGTTGAGTCAAGGCATCCGTCATGGCCGCTTGTGATGATTATCGGAGGGCGCCCGCGTTTGTGGAGGCTCCGGGGCGGGAATTTCGAGGCGTCGTGGGAGGAGGAAGATTGAGATGTTGATGAGAGCGGTCGTGATTCTGCTGGCGGTCTTCGTGGTCGCCCTGATTTTCCGGGCGCTGTTCTATGGTCGAGGTCGGAGTTGAGTCGGCACGACGCATGGCGATGAGAAGGCAGGGCCCTTGCGCCTTTGCGGTGGGACTCGCTCAAGTTCCGGCATCCAGGTGGGCGACGCGGGCTTCCGTCTATCGGGCCTTGGTTCGGGCGCAGGCGATGATTGATTCGGACCTGGGACGCCGGCTCACGCTCGCCGAGATCTCTCGGGAGGTCGGGCTTTCGCCGTTCCACTTGCAGCGGGTCTTTCGGCAGACGTTCGGCGAGACGCCCTCTCAGTACCGGTCGCGGCGGCGGCTTGAAACGGCTCAGCGGCTGCTGGCGACGACGGAGATGCCTGTGAGCGAGGTGTGCGCCGCTTCGGGGTTTTCGAGTTTGGGGTCGTTTAGCGGAGGCTTCAAGGCGAGGTATGGGTTGACTCCTTCGGAGTTCCGGGAGAAGGGGTCTCGCGGCGGCGGATCGAGGCGGTGATGGTATCGGCGCCCGACGAAGGGCGCAACCGGCGGATGCCGGGTTCGGTATGAGTTAGTGGGGAATGCGGTTAGAAGGCAGGACTTCGCTCGCGGGCCCCTAAGTGAGAAGGGCGATCCGACGTGGATTGCTCAAGGCTATGCTAGCTCTGTACGTCGTCACGGCGATCATCGGCGGGGTGCTGATCTTGGTGTCCGCATTTGGCGGACACGGCGCCGATGGCGCGCATGACGGACACTTCGACATCGGGCACGGAGGCGACCACGACCTGCACGCCGGACATGACGGCGACACCCATGCGGATGTGTGGATTCCGTTCTTCAGTCTCCGGTTTTGGACGTACCTCGCCACCGGGTTCGGCGTGACCGGGCTGCTGCTCACTTGGTTCTCTTCGATTTCGGCCGGAGCAGGCGCGGCTCTCGCCGGAGCCACGGGATTGGCCGCGGGCCTTGGAGTTTCGTATGCGATGCACTACCTGCGCAACGTTGACACGTCGAGCACGGCGACTGAGAAGGATATCGTTGGCGCGGATGCGAAGGTTCTCGTAGCCCTCAAGCCCGGCGAAATGGGAAAGGTGAGGTGCAACGTGAAAGGGGAACTCATTGATCTCATCGCGTTTCCCGATGACGATCAGCCGATCGAGGTCGGCGCAGACGTGATGGTCGTCGGCATTGACAACGACCGCGCGCGAGTCGTGCGACGGTCCATGTTTTTCGGAGAATAGGAATTGAACGGCATGACTAACGGGCTATCTGAGTACGCAGTGTGGGGACTGGTCGCTCTTGGGACCGTCATCGGACTGCTGGCGCTTTTCGCGTTCATTCGGAGGTTCTTGTACATCTGTCCTCCGAACACAGTGCTGATTTTCTCGGGTCGGCGGCACAGGATGCCGGACGGATCGGTGCGCGGATTCCGGGTGATTTTCGGCGGAAGGGGATTGCGGGTTCCTGTGTTCGAGACGGTGCACAAGATGGGGCTCAACGTGATGGAAGTTCCCATCGGCGTTCGCGGCGCATACTCGAAGGGAGGAATTCCTCTCAACGTCGACGCGATTGCGAACATCAAGATCTCCAGCGATGCGGTGCTCATCGGCAACGCGATCGAGCGGTTCTTGGGGCGCGACCCAGAGGAGATACGCCGAGTCGCGAAGGAGACGCTCGAAGGTCACCTGCGCGGCGTGCTGGCGAAACTCACGCCGGAAGAGGTGAACGAGGACAGGCTGAAGTTTGCCGGAGAACTCTCTCACGAATCGGAAGAAGACCTCAGCAAGTTGGGCATCCAACTCGACACATTGAAGATCCTGCACGTCAGCGACGAGGTGCAGTATCTGAATTCGATTGGAAGGAAGGCGATCGCCCACGTGATTCGCGACGCTGAGATGGCGGAAAGCGACGCAACAAGAGACGCCGAGCAGACGGAAGCCGAGAACGCGGGGCGCGCGAGGGTGATGGAGGCGAACGTCGACGCGACGATTGCGCAGATGCAGAACGAACTGCGGAAGATCAAGGCGGACTTGGAAGCGCAGGTGCGCTCCGAGGAGGAGAGGACGCTCGCCGCGGCGAGAGAGGCGAGGGCGAAGGCGGAGCAGGAACTGCAGCGCGTCCGCGCAGAGCTCGAGGCGATTCGCTTGCAGGCGGATCGAGTGATTCCGGCAGAAGCCGAGCAGGAGGCGCAGGTTTACCTGTCGCGAGGCGAGGCTGCTGCGATTCGGGAACGGGGCCAGGCGGTCGGCCACGCGTTAGAAGTGCTTCAACAGGCGTGGGCGGACGCAGGCGAGAACGCGTTGCAGATCTATTTGATCGAGGACATCGAGAAGATCCTCTCGGCGGTGGCTGAGGGAGTGCACAAGGTCAAGATTGACAACCTCAACATGATTGACAGCGGCACGGGACAAGTGTTGGCTTCGTACGTCGCCGCGTACCCGGCAATGCTCAGCGCGCTCTTCGATGCCATCGCTCGCACGACGGGGATTGACATCCCCAAAGTCGTGTCCGGCGGCCAGACCGCGTCGGCCGGATCGGACGGCGAGGCGCCAGCGTTGAAGCGCGAACCGGCAAAAGGGCCCAAAGGAGGTTAAGCGGTGATTTCAGCAGCGATCGTCGCATTCGGCGTACTTGCGGGGCTACTCCTGCTCTTTCTCCTCAACCTGAGGAACCTCATCTACATCTGCGCCCCGAACGAGGTGCTGATATTCTCAGGATCTCGAAGACGCGTTGGCAATCGCATATTCGGATACAAGATCGTCAAGGGGGGGCGCGGCTATCGGATTCCGCTGATGGAGCGCGTGGATCGGATGGACCTCACCAACATGGTGATTGACATCTCGATTGCGAACGCTTACTCGAAAGGCGGGGTGCCTCTGTCGGTGCATGGTGTCGCAAACGTCAAGGTCGCGGGTCATGAGCCCGTGCTGAACAACGCGATCGAGAGATTTCTTGGGAAGGCGAGGCCGGAGATTATGCAGATCGCAAAGTCCACTCTCGAAGGCAGCCTTCGCGGGATATTGGCGACCATGACTCCCGAACAGGTGAATGAAGACAAGATTCTGTTCGCCGAGCGATTGGTTCAGGAAGTGGAAGAGGACATGACGAGGCTCGGGCTGGTCGTGGACACGTTTAAGATTCAAGCCGTCCAGGACGACGTTGGGTATCTCGACTCGATCGGCCGTCAGAAGAACGCGGAGATCGTTCGCCAGGCGCGGATTGCGGAGGCGGTCGCGAAGGCTGACTCGGCGGTGCGCACTGCTGAGAACCGAGAGCGCGAGATGAGAGCGAAGATTCACGCCGAGACGGAAGTCGCGAAAGCGGATGCAGCGAAGCGACTGAAAGACGTGTTGACCCGCCGTGATGCTTTGGTCGCAGAGGAGCAGGCCACGGTTGCTGCTGCGCTTGCGCAAGCGAACGCGGAAGTCGCGGTTCAGAAAGCACGGGTCGAGCAAGTGAGGAGGAAGTTGGACGCGGACGTCATTCAGCCCGCGAAGGCGTCCTGCGAGGCTGCCGAGGCGGCAGCAAAGGCGAAGGCTGCCCCGATCGTCGCGGACGGAGAGGCGAGGGCCGAGGTCTTGCGAACTCTGTCGGAGCGGTGGCGGCAAGCGGGGCCGAATGCGCGAGACGTATTCCTCCTGCAGAAACTGGACAAAGTCATCAACACGATCACCCACGTGGTGGCCGACACGGAGATCAAGAACGTCACGATGATCGACGCTCGAACACCGAACGCGCTCGGAGACGGATCGCTGCCGCTGAAGGCGGCTGTGACGTTGGAGCAGATCAAGCAAGTGTTCGGCGTGGACCTGCTCAAACTGGTGCAGTCGCGGACGGAAGCGGAGGCTCGGCCGCCCCTACGGATTCCAGACGACGTCAGCGGAAACCCGGAGTAGTCGGTTCACCTCCTCAGCGGGGCAAATCCGCAAGGCGCGAGAAGCGCGGGGCCTGAACGACGTGATATCGTCGGGGCAGGTCAACTATGGCAGTCCACAACGTTTGTCACATTGAGTTCGAGGTCACCGACTTGGAGCGATCGCGGTCGTTCTTCGAAGCGATGTTCGGCTGGAAGTTCGAGTCGTTCGGGCCTGAGATGATGGTGTTCGGCGACGGGGAGAAGCACATCGGCGGATTGCAGAAGTGCGAATCGGTGAGCCCGGGGAGTTCTCCCTCGGTGTGGATCGAGGTCGAGGATGTGGATGCTTCTCTTGGGAAGGCGAGTCGCGTCGGAGGAAGCGTCTTCCGCGAGAAGTCCCCGATTCCCCGAGTCGGATGGAGCGCACAGGCGTGTGATCCGGATGGAAACCCAGTGGGCCTGGTGCAGTTCGAGCGCGCGTAGCGACACAGATTGGCACGGCTTGTGCAACGCGGAGCGCGTGAAGCGTTGTCTTCGTTGCGATGCTCTGGTTGCGCGCAAGGCTGAGCGCTGTCAGCTATGCGGCCAGTCCCGGCCGCATCCAGCATCCGCCCACTGGCCCCCGTTCCATGCGATCGGGGAGCGCCCCTCCTGGCACGTCAATCGGCGCCGACGCACTGATCTGATCGCCTACGCAGCGGTCGTGCTCATCGGGACGCTCGGCGCGCTTCTCGTCGTTCGCGATCTGTTGAGTTAGGAAGACCGACGCACGCCCGAGAAATTTGCGGGCTACAATTGCCCCTGGCGAACCCGGCACTGCGGGCGACGGCGCGTGGACGCGTTCTCGTGCGGCGACGCCAGGGTACGAGGGCGAATGGAACTTGCGTTTTGCCATTTCGACACGCCGCTCGGCGGAATGTGCGCCGTCGGGGGACCGCATGGCTTGACGTGCGTGGGATTCGTGGAGGCGAACCGCCTCGATTTCTTTCTCAAGACTGAGGCGTCGCGTATCGGGGCGGCCGTCACGACTCGGCCGAACGCAACTCCCGAACGGGCGAAGAAGGAACTCCTGGAGTACTTCGCCGGCACAAGGAAGCAGTTTGGAGTTGAACTCGACCTGAGGGGCACGGAGTTCCAGATGACCGTGTGGGGTGAGTTGATGAAGATCCCATTCGGCGAGACGCGTTCCTATCTTCAGATCGCGCGAGCGTTGGGCGATGAGAAGGCAACGCGCGCCGTCGGCTCGGCGAACGGAGACAACCCGATCGCGATCATCGTTCCCTGTCATCGCGTCGTGGAGTCGGGTGGGGGGTTAGGCGGGTATGGCGGTGGTCTCTGGCGTAAAGAGAGGCTGCTGGCACTGGAGCGCGGGCAGTCTGCGCTGAGGATATAGAAAGTGACGAACTCGAACGAAACTTCGCCCACGTCGCGGCCCTTTGTAATCGGGATCGGCGGAGGATCGGGCAGTGGGAAGACGTACCTTGCAAATCGCATCAGCGAGGTTGCAACTGGGGAGCAAGTTTCTGTGCTCAGCATGGACTCGTACTTCAAGTCGCTCCAACCAGGCGACGGAGTGCCCGATCCGCGCGACGTCAATTTCGACCATCCGGCGCACATTGATCTGAATCTGTTCCTGCAAGACTTGGATTCCCTCCGGAGGGGGGAGAAGGTTCGCAGACCGAGTTACGACTTTCGGACGCAGATACAAACGCCTGCTTCGGTGGAGGTGGAGCCGCGCAAGGTGATCGTGGTCGAGGGCCTGTTCGTGCTTGCGAGTCCGATTGCGGATCGGCTGGATCTGTCGCTGTTTTTGGAGGTCGCTCCAGATCAGAGACTCATCGGGAGGATTCTGCGCGATGTCAAGGAGCGAGGGGCGGACATCTACTGGACCATTGACCGATATCAGAGGTTCGTGCGGCCAAGTTATGACGAATTCGTCGAGCCCACGAAGCACAACGCGGATGTCGTCGTCGACTTCACGTTCCGAAGGGCTCTATTTGTGGAGTTGCTCACTCACGTCGTTGCAGATTTCGTTTCGGATAGTTTCGACGCGCGGTCTTTCGTGCAGCGAGTGCGAGAGGACACGTTTAGGCAGGGGGCGATTGGCACGCGGTCTCGTCGCCCCGTGGATCTGAACACGCTCATCGAGCGGAGCACGGTTCGCCCCATCGGCGAGCCGGGGGAAGAGCCCGTGCTTCAGGCTTGCGACAATTCGAACTGTTAGGAGCGTTGGCGCGACAAGTTGGTATCTTTGGGGGCATGCAGCCGAAGGTGCTTTCCGTTTCGGAGGTCGCGTACTGGGTGGATGACGTCGAGCGGGCGATGGAGTGGTACGTAAACACTCTGGGCTTCGAGGTCGAGTCGCACGATCCAGGTCACAACGCCTTCTTGAAAAGTGGCGACTTCCTGTTGGTGCTTTTCGATCGCCGTTCGCCGAACACGAAACTCGCGAACGAGTACTTGGAAGAGAATGGCGCTCCGAGAGGTGACGTGTACCACATCGCTTTCCGCGTGAGAGCAGAGGATTTTGAATCCGCATTCGAGTCTGTCTCAGCTCGGGAGAATGGCGTTCGTGGGCCGATTACGTTCGACACGGGCAGGCGCTCGTTCTTTCTCGAGGATTTGGACGACCACACCATCGAAGTCACCGACAGGTAGGAGTTCCACTCGATCTGAAAAATAAGGCGGGCCCGGCGATCGCCGGGCCCTGGTGAAAGGGAGAGTAGGGTTTGTGTTGGGGCTAATTACATGTCGAAGTCATCCATGCCGTGCCCGCCGGCGCCGGGTGCGCCGTTCTTCTTGGGCTCCGGCTTCTCGACGACGAGCGCTTCGGTCGTCAGAACGAGGCCTGCGATGGATGCCGCATTCTGCAGAGCGGAGCGAGTCACCTTAGCCGGGTCCACGATGCCGGTCTTGACCATGTCGACGATCTCGCCGCAGGTTGCATCGAGACCGAAGCCCTTCTTGGCCTCACGCACCTTCTCGACGATCACGCTGCCTTCGAGGCCCGCGTTTTCGGCGATCGTGCGAAGAGGCTCCTCGAGAGCGCGGCGCACGATGGTGATGCCGGTCTGCTCGTCCGCGTCTTCCGACTTGAGTTTGGCGAGAGCCTCGGTGCATGCGAGGAGCGTGACTCCGCCGCCGGGAACGATGCCTTCCTCGATGGCGGCGCGGGTCGCGCTGATCGCGTCCTCGAAGCGGTGCTTCTTCTCTTTCTGCTCGGTTTCGGTGCTCGCGCCGACTTTGATAACGGCAACACCGCCGGCGAGTTTGGCCAGCCGCTCTTCCAACTTCTCGCGATCGTAACTGGAGTCAGTCGTTTCGATCTGCTTCTTGATGACCGCGATGCGGCCCTTGACGTCGGACGGGCTGCCGGCGCCTTCGATGATCGTCGTGTCTTCCTTGGTGATGACGACCTTCTTCGCCTGGCCGAGCATGTCGATGGTGACGTTCTCGAGTTTGACGCCGAGGTCTTCGCTGATGAACTTGCCGTTCGTCAGGATCGCGATGTCTTCGAGCATCGCCTTGCGGCGGTCGCCGAATCCAGGAGCCTTGACGGCTGCCACCTGCAGAACGCCACGAATCTTGTTGAGAACGAGAGTCGCGAGCGCGTCGCCCTCCACGTCCTCAGCGATGACGACGAGCGGCCTTCGCGATGCGGCGGCCTTCTCGAGGAGCGGGAGCAGGTCTTGCGCGCTGCTGATCTTCTTCTCGTGGATCAGGATGAGCACGTTTTCGAGGACGGCTTCCATCCTTTCCGGATCGGTGACGAAGTACGGGCTGAGATACCCGCGGTCGAACTGCATGCCCTCGACCACTTCGAGCGTGGTGTCGCGGCCCTTGCTGTCTTCGACCTGGATGACGCCGTCGCGGCCCGCCTTGTCGAAGGCTTCCGCCACTTTCTCGCCGATCTCAGGGTCGTTTCCGGCGATGGTGGCGACGAACTGGATCTGGTCCTTGTCCTTGACTTTGATCGCGGCCTTCTGAATCGTTTCGACAGCCGCGCTGACGGCCTTGTCGATTCCGCGCTTGAGTGCGATGGGATTGCCGCCGGCCGCCACGTAGCGGAGGCCTTCGTTCACCATGCACTGAGCGAGGATGGTCGCAGTCGTCGTGCCGTCGCCCGCAACGTCGTTGGTCTTGCTGGCGACTTCTTTGCACAACTGCGCGCCCATGTTCTCATTCGGGTCTTCGAGCTCGATCTCCTTGGCGACCGTCACGCCGTCCTTCGTGATCGTGGGGCTACCCCACTTCTTGTCGAGAACGACGTTGCGGCCCTTCGGGCCGAGCGTAACCTTCACTGCATTCGCGACTTTGTTGACGCCTCTTTCGAGGGCGCGTCGCGCATTTTCATCGTACAGAAGCTGTTTTGCTGCCATTGTTTGCCTTTCTCCTTCTTGTCCTCGGCCGTTCGTTCCGGCTCGGCTTTCTCGCACGGCGGGCGAGCGCCGAGCGGTTTGTGCAGAACGTCGTGCCGACTGGATTGGTTTAGTTCAAAACTGCGTAGATCTGGTCTTCGTCGAGGATCGTGTATTCCTGACCGTCGATCTCGACTTCGTTACCGCCGTATTTGCTGAAGATGACCTTGTCACCGACGCTGACGTTCATCTTCGCGCGGGTGCCGTCGTCGAGGATGCGGCCGTCTCCGATTGCCACGACTTTGCCTTGCTGTGGCTTCTTCTTTGCTGTGTCGGGCAGATAGATGCCCCCGGCCGTCTTGTCCTCTTCGTCGAGCACCTGGATGACGACCTTGTCACCAAGTGGTTTGAGCTTCATGCTTTGACGATTCCTCCTTATCCGATAGTGTTTGGGCGTATTGTCCCTAAGGGCCGCCGAGTGTTAGCACTCTCGGCCCGCGACTGCTAATTATGGCATTGGCTCTTCGGGCTGTCAAGAGGAGGGAGCGGTCAATCCGGGGCCTGCCGGTGGCCCGCTGGGCCCGGTGCCCGGGCGTGCGCGGCGTGACAGGCTGGGCGGCCGTCCGTCGGTAAACTGCCGCCCATGTGCCGGGAGTTCCTTCGGATCGGCAACTTCACCGTCTACAGTTACGGCGTGCTCCTGCTGGTCGGCTTTCTCGTCGCGCTCTGGATTGCGTCCAGGCGGGCCGAGAGGTATGGGATCTCGAAAGAGAAGATAACGGGGCTCGCGATATGGATGCTGCTCGCGGGCATCGTTGGCGCGAGGCTGCTGTTCGTCGCGCAGGACTGGCCCAGTTACGCCAACGACTTCGGCCGCATCGCCAACCTCCGGGAAGGGGGGATGACGAGTTTCGGGGGCCTGCTGGGCGGGTTCATCGTGCTGCTGATCTGGTGCCGCGTCACGCGGACGAAGTTCGTCACAGTGATGGACGCGATCATGCCCGCCGTGCTGATCGGGATCGGATTCGGGAGGATCGGGTGCTTCTTGAACGGCTGCTGCTACGGCTCGGAGTGCGATCTTCCGTGGGCTGTGAAGGTGCACGCCGAAGACGGCAGAACGTACTTGGGACATCCTGCGCAACTGTACAAGACGCTGATGGTCTGGACGGCGGCGGCGCTGCTCATTGTTTGGGACCGGCGAAGCATCAAGAGAGGCGGACTGAAGCCGGGTCAAATCGGCTCCGCGGGGTTCGTGCTCTTCGGCATCGCGCGCTTCGTGTATGAGATGTTCCGAATCGGCGTGAGTTCGCAGCCGATTCAAGGGATTGGCATGACGGAGGCGCAGGTGCTGTCGCTGGCGATCACGCTCGTCGCGTCGGTCTGGTTCATCATTGCGAGCACGCGGAAGACGTCCACAGGAAGCGCCGCAGCGTGAGGGTCAGTCTTCAGTTCCTCGGGGCCGCGCGCACGGTTACCGGCTCGAAGTATCTCGTCACAGTTGGAAACCGCAAGTACCTCGTCGACTGCGGGCTCTTTCAGGGTGACGAGCGGCTTCGACGACGGAACTGGAGCAGCCTTCCCGTCGATGTCGGTGAACTGGACGCGGTCATTGTCACGCACGCTCACATCGATCACGTCGGCTATCTCCCGAAGTTGGTCGTCTCCGGTTATGACGGCCCCATTCACTGCACGCACGGCACGGCCGACGTGGCGAGATTGAGTTTGCCGGACAGCGGGCGGCTGCAAGAGGAGTATGCGAGATACGCCAACAAGAAGGGATTCAGCAAGCACAAGCCTGCGATGCCGCTCTATACGGAGAGGGACGCGGTACGAGCCACCAAACTCTTCGTCACGCACCCGTTCGATCAAGTGATTTCCCTGGAGGGGGGGGTGAAGATTCGGTTCCGGCGCGCGGGGCACATTTTAGGATCCGCATTCGTCGAGTTCTGGCTCCCGGACGGGAGGATGGTTCTGTTCGGCGGAGACCTCGGCAGACCGAACACGCCGATCATCCGCGATCCGGAAACGGTCGAGGCAGCGGATTATCTGCTCGTCGAGAGCACCTACGGAAACCGGGTTCATCCTCCGGAGCAGATCCCTGTGGAGTTTGCAAACGAGATGCGTGCGGTTTGTGAAACCGGCGGCATGTTGGTGATTCCTGCATTCGCGATCGGGCGAACCCAAGACGTGTTGTATCACCTCGGGCAGTTGGAAAGAGCCGGCAAGTGCGGCGTCATTCCCGTCTTCGTGGATAGCCCGATGGCCGTCGATGCCACTTCGATTTACATGAGGCATCACGAGGACCACGACATCGCGATGGAGGCGCTGGAGGACGAGCAGAGGAATCCGCTTCGATCCGGCAACGTCACTTATGTTCGATCGGTGGATGAATCGAAAGCTTTAAACGCGATGAGTGGGCCGGGCATCATCATCAGTGCGAGCGGAATGGCGAACGGCGGACGAATCCTTCACCACTTGGCGAATCGTCTGCCCGATCCGAGAAACACGATCCTATTCGTCGGGTTTCAGGCGCAGGGCACGCTGGGCCGACAACTCGTGGAGGGATCGCAAAGCGTGAGAGTCATGGGGCAGGAGGTTTCCGTTCGCGCGCGCGTGAAATCGCTGCAGGCGCTCTCCGCTCATGCAGATTCGGAGGAGGTGCTCGGCTGGTTATCGAAGTTCAAGGTCGCGCCGAAGGAGACCTTCATCGTGCACGGCGAACCGCCGGCGCAAGAAGCGCTTGAACAGAAAATCCAGGCGCGGCTCGGTTGGAAAACTCGAATCCCCGAGTATGAAGAGATTTACGAGTTTCCCTGACGCGCGGCGCGAATCCTTCCGGGCAGGCTGACGCGAAGTTTCACCAAGTCCCATAGCATGCGGATTCCGTCGCGGATCAGGCTCACTTTGGAGCCCTCTTGGTGGGACCAGGCGACGGGGACTTCGGCGATTCGATAGCCGAGGGATCGGGCGATCATCAGGGCTTCGAAGTCATAGCTGAAGCCATTCATCTTGCAGAGGGAGAAGACTCGTTTGGCAGCCTCGCCCGAGAAGAGTTTGAATCCGCACTGAGTGTCCTTCAGGTCGGGGAGGGCGAGCATGCGCAGGACTGCGTTGAAGGCCCTTCCGGCGAATTCACGCCACCAGGGCTGACGATGAGTGATGCGCGTTCGGTCGAGCGCGCGACTTCCGATTGCGATCGGCACGCCCAAACCCAGCAGCGTTTCGACTTCCTCGATGGGAGTCGCAAGGTCGGCGTCGCAGAGGAGCAGCCACTCTGCCTCCAACTCGAGCATGCCTGTGCGGACGGCACACCCTTTCCCTCGGTTGGGCGTGTAGTGGGTCACTGTGATGCGGGGATCCCGCTGCGAGTGCTCGGTGGCGATTGCAACCGTTCGATCTTCGCTGCCGTCGCTGACGACGAGGACGCGCCAATCCCAGCCCGTGGAGTCCAGGTACTCCTTCAGGCGAGTCAGGGTCTTGGAAAGCCGGGATTCCTCGTTGTACGCGGGGACGACAACGCCGACGTACGGCAGGCTCACTCGGACAGGTTACACCCTGGATACCGGATTAAATGGGGCCGGCCCGAGGGGGGTCCGGCCCACAACGCGTGCGAGGAAGGGTAAGCCGCACGCTGGATGCTCGCGGAGTAAATCTCCGCGTAGGAGTGCGATGAGCCCCGCCGTATGGCTAAAGCGGCGACTCTACAAGGTCAGACTTCGCGCGCGGCGTGAGGGTTCCGATCCTACTGAGTCTCTTCGTCGCAGACTTCGACTCGCACAGCCGGTTCAGCGCTTTCGTAGTCCCAGTTGTCGCAATCGAGGCGGCGGCAGTACAGCATTCGCTGCACCGATCCGTCTGCGGTTTCCACGTCGGCTTGCTGGGCAAATGCACATTCGAGACAAAGATCCGGTTCCAGCAACCGAACAACCCTCAACTGGCGCTTCGACATAGGCCATCTCGCTCCCTGAGGCGTCTTCCGCCTTGCCGGGCGAGCGGTTGCCTGCGAAGTTGCTGGGTTGGCGTCAATCCACGCATCTTCGCCGGATTCGGCGAAATCGGGCGTCGGATTTTTGTAGTTGGGAGGGATGAGTAGAATCAACAGTTTCGAATGGAGGAATTCGTCCCCGAACCGGTTCTGAGGGCAGTCACCGAGCGCACAGGTGACGCGCCCACGGTCGCGGTCGAATCGGACCTCCTGCCCAACGGGCGGTATGGGCAAGTTTGGTTGCTCGCAACGCCGACGCGAATCCTCCGCGTCGAGATGGAGGGCGGCTCGGCGCGCGTCAGCGCGGAATGGAACCTGCACGACCTGGACAGTTTCCGGTACGAGGAGTTGGTCGATGCGGGCTGCCTGGTTGCCAACTGCAAAACGCGCGTCGTCGAGTTGATCCGAGGCTCGACGGCGCACTCCGAGCAGATCGCTGCTACTGCGAAGCGCCTGAAGAGGCTGCGGGAAGGCGAGCCTGTCGCTTCGGCGATTGCGACAAGACGCGTCTGCCCGAAATGCTTGCGTCCGCTTCCCAAAGACAGTGACGTTTGCGAAACATGCGTCAACAAAGGCCGTACGCTGATTCGCCTCTTTCGCTTCTTAAAGCCGTATCGGCGACAGGTCGCGCTCAGCGTGTTCCTGCTGGTATCCAGCACGGTTCTTCTGCTGCTTCCGCCGTACATCAGCAAGTTGTTGGTGGATAGCGTTTTGGAACCGAAAGCGGCGGGGAGCCTCTTCCTGGTTCTCGTAGGTGCGCTGGTCGGCGCGAGCCTCCTGTACATGGTCACGCAAATCCTGAGGCTGCGGTTGAATGCGTGGCTCGGCAACAACGTGATTGTCGACGTGCGGGCTCAGCTGTTCCGTCACATGCAGGCCTTGTCGCTCTCTTACTATGATCGCAGAACGCTCGGAAGCGTGATGTCGCGGATGACGAACGACACGGGCGCGCTTTACGAGATATTGGTCGATGGGATTCCGATCCTCCTGACGCAGGGGCTGTTGCTGGTCGGCATTCCGGTCGTGCTGTTCGTGATCAACTGGCAAGTGGCGCTCTGGACTCTGCTGCCCGTGCCCTTTGTTCTCTGGTTGGTGAAGAGGTTCCGAACGCAGATCGAGCGAGTGTGGAGACGCTTTTGGCACAGTTGGTCGAGGCTGAGCGGCGCATTGACGGGCGTTCTCAGCGGCATGCGAGTGGTGAAGGCCTTTCATGGAGAGGAGCGAGAGACGGATCGCTTCGTTCGCCGGATTCAATCGCACGCGGACATCGGCTATGCGGCCGAGGCCGCGTGGGCGACGTTCTTCCCGCTGATTCTCTTCATCGTCAGCGTCGGCTCCGTGCTCGTCTGGTATGCGGGCGGTCGCGCGGTCCTTGCAGGTCAGATGTCGATGGGCGACCTGCTGGCTTTCATCTCGTATCTTGCGATGATGCAGGGGCCACTGCAGGTAATGACGCGAATCATTGACTGGACAAGTCGCGCTCTCACTGCGTCTGAAAGGGTGTTCGAAGTTCTCGATACTGTGCCGGACATTCAACAGCCGAAAGACCCGGTCGTGTTAGGCGACTACAAAGGGCACATCGTCTTCGACAACGTTCACTTCGGATATGAAAAGTCGCAAGAGGTGATTCACGGCATCTCTTTCGAAGTTCGACCCGGCGAGATGATCGGAATCGTTGGACCGAGTGGAAGCGGAAAGACAACCAGCATGAACCTTCTGCTGAGGCTGTACGACCCGACGGAAGGCAGCATTACGATGGACGGGCACGACTTGCGGACGCTCGACCTGCACGAGTTCCGCCGACTCGTTGGAGTTGTCCCTCAGGAGTCCTATCTGTTTCCCGGAAGCGTGAAAGACAACATCGCGTACGGGCGGCCGGGAGCGATTTTGGAAGAGATCATCGCTGCGGCCAAAGCGGCGAACGCACACGACTTCATCACGAGATTCCCCGATGGATACGATTCGTATGTTGGCGAGCGAGGTCAGAGACTCTCTGGGGGAGAGCGTCAGAGGATTTCGATCGCGCGCGCGATTCTTCACAACCCGAAAGTGCTGATTCTCGACGAAGCGACCTCAAGCGTGGACACGGAAACGGAGAGGCAGATTCAGGAAGCGTTGGCGAACCTCGTCGAAGGTCGCACGGTGTTTGCGATCGCGCACCGGTTGAGCACGCTCAAGAACGCCGATCGCGTCTTGGTATTCGAAGAGGGTCGCGTCACGGAGTTCGGAACACATGATGAACTGATGGCTTTGAAAGGCACGTATCACAAGTTCATCAATCTGCAGATGGAAATGGCGAAGATGCGCGCGGATTACATCAACGCGGACGAACTGGCGGAAGAGGAATTCAGCATCGCGTAGCCGGCAAGGAGGGCCTCGGCTGAGACTGCCATCGGCTCAAGGGCGGGAGCCGTGCCACAATCCCTCCTCAGCCCCAGACGTGCGCCGAGGCGTTACTTCGACCTGACATTCGCGCGTCGGGGTTCCTTCCATGTCGGACAAGGCGAGCAACGGCGGATCGGGAGCCGTACAGCAGGACGCGGTTGACCACGAGGTGGTGGCCGGAGATTCGGACGCTTCGGCCAAGCCGAGCGCTTGGCGGATCGTTTGGGACTTGGCTTGGCCTGCGATCGCCTTGAACTCGCTTCAGGTGTTCAACGGCCTGCTCGATTCTTTCTTTCTGGGCCGTTTAGGGGACTCCGCGGTCGCCGCACACGGCGCCTCGATGAGCCTGACGTTCCTGCTGTTCAGCATCGCGTTTGCGATGGGGACGGGGGCGACTGCGCTCGTCGCCCGGTTCTACGGCGCGCGCAAACAGGACGACATGGAAAGAGCGTGCAGGCAATCGTTGATGCTCAGCCTGCTGCTGGGCGTGGCGGTCCCGCTCATCGTGTGGCTGTTCTTGCCCGCTCTCGCCGCCCTGTTCACGAGGGACAACCCCAAGGTGGAGCCGCTCGTTCGCGAATACATGACGCCGTTTTTGATGGGGATGCCGGCGGTCTACGTTTTCAACGTCGTCGCCGCCAGCCTTCGCGCGATCGGCGATACGAAGAGGCCGATGTACGTTTCGGGGTCGCAGATTCTCGTTCACATGGTGTTGAACTACCTGCTCATCTTCCCAACGCACCAGATTTCGCCGATGGGCTTAACGCTGACGCTGCCCGGCGCGGGGATGGGAATCGCGGGAGCGGCGACCGCGTTCGCGCTCAGCGCATGGTATGCCGCGCTCGTCTACTTTCCCGTTGCGGGAGGAACGGTATTGGGCCCCGTTTGGAAGCTTCAGATGCCGCACTTCGGTTGGATGTGGAGGATTCTCCGCATCTCAATTCCCGCGTCGATCGCGTCCCTCATTCGCGTGATCAGCTTCAGCGCATTCACACTCGCCTTGTCGTGGACGAAGAACGTGAACGAGGCGCTTGCCGCGCTGAGCGTCGGCATCCGCTGCGAGTCGCTGGCGTTCATGCCTGCGTTTGGATTCATGCTTGCGGCTTCGACGCTCGTCGGCCAGAACCTGGGGCGCAAGGACCCAAAGGAGGCTGAACGGCTCGCGTGGGCGTCGGCGCATTTGGGCGCCATCATCATGGGGACGGGATCGCTGGTGTTCCTGCTCTTTGCGGATCAGTTGGCGGGGATCTTTGTGACGGAACCTGAGACGCGCGCAAGCGCCGCTCTGTTTTTGAGGCTGATGGCCGTTACCGAGCCTTTGTTCGGCTACGCAATGGTTCTGACGGGCGCGATGCAGGGGGCGGGTGATTCGATTCGCCCGACTTGGGTCGCGGCGATTTCGCAAGTTGGCGTGCGCATCCCAGCGGTTTGGCTCTGGGCGGTTGTGGCCGGCGGCGGGAGTCCCGCTGCTTGGTGGGTCATGTCGCTCACTCAAGCAATCAACGGCGTGCTGATGATCTCCCTCTTTCGGAGGGGGGCGTGGAAGACGCAACGAGTTTAGGAACTCGATGGTCTCCACGCCGCGTGCGGTGTGACCGCGCTATCCGAGTTTGAACTGCGATCGGATCGTCCAGACGTTGTTGCGAATCTCCGTCCCCGTCTCGTCGAAGATCTCGTAACTGATCGTCACCTTTGCTCCGGGGTGGACCCAGTACGTGTATCCAAAGCCGACGCCTTGGACGGCATCGTCCGGTGACGACGTCGTATCGGGATCGAACATTTGGTACCTGACGTGGAACTGGCTCCGGGCGTTCGCGCTGTAGGAGAGTTGCAGTTGGTAGCCGAGGACGTCCGTCTGCCTCCTGTAGAGCGGGTCGGTCTTCCCGCCGACGGGCGGCCTGTCTTCGCCGAACATGAGTTCGCCGCGCAGAGTCAGATCGGGAGCAAGGAAGTTCGACACGATTCCGTCCAGGTACACGAGGTTGCGATCTACTTCCGGAACGGGATTGAGGGGATCAACCGTGGGCGTGAACCCGCCGCGCGTCCCGTGGAAGTAGGTCACTCCGACTTCGTAGTTGTGGTCTTTGTGGCGGAAGCCTGCAGAGTATGCGATGGTGTTGTCGGCGTCGCGGAATCCGTCGGCGGATTGCTGCGGGTCGGAGACCGTCATGCCCTGCCATAGCCCAACGTGGACGAACGACCCGGCGCCGATGGCGTGACGGTATTGCACGCCTCGATCGCGCTCGCCTGCAAAGAGGGATGTGTTGTAGAGGGCGCGCTCGGGAAATTCGCGATCCGATGCAGAGCGCTCGATTTCGTAGCCGAGAGGCAGAGGCTGTTGGCCGAGAATGAACTGCTTGACCGGACTGGTACCTGCGGGTTCGAGGTCGTAGATCAGCTGTGCGTCGCGAAGTTCGGCGGATAGCCGGTTCGACCCGGTCGCGAGATCGAAGCTGATCTTCATGCTGGTCTTGTCGTCGATCTTGTTCTTCTGACCGAAGCGGATGCGTCGCATTTGGAAGCCGTCGTTGGTCGTACGACCGCTTTGCTGCTGCGTGTCCGACCATTGGAACTGGACGTAGTTCGTGATTCCGGGCTTTTTCAACTTCGCGATGTCACTTTGCATCTGCGGAAGGCTCTTCTTCTGCGTGTCTACCCACGCCAGAATCCCTTCCACGTCGCCCTGCAACTTCTGCAGTTGCTGATTCACCTGCACGAGTTCCTTCAGAAGTTCCTTCAGAACCGCGGTCTCCGACTCACCTTCCGTCTTCGCGACGTTTGTTGCCGACGCTGCGAGCCTCTCCGTGATGCCGTTCGCTTTCGACTTCAGGTCGGAGAACTCTTCCATCTTCGATCCGAGGAGTCGAATCGCGTCTTCCTGGGTGAGCGACGAGAGGTCCACTGCGTGACCGAGCAGATTCGTCAATGCTCCGGGCGGGAACATTGGTGCGGTCGGCGCACCTGCCATCGCCAGAGCGCACGAGCCGAACAGGACTGCCAGAGAAATCGCAGTCCGATTTGCGAGTATCCGCATTCTTTCCCTCCTTGCGAGCGCGCGTGAGTGCGCGCGGGCATGATTTTGCCCGCTCCGTCGCAAGTGGGAACGCGGATATGGTTAGGGGTCTGTTAACGCCCGGCAGTCACGCCGGCTACCAGACGGCCTCGCTCGCCTCGACTACTCGGTCGCGGATCGAGAACACGTACCTGGCGAGGTCCTGGCGGTCTCGACGCGTGCGCGGCTTGAACCGGAAGCCACAGGTGTGGAGGTTTCCGACTCCGTTGTTGACGTAGCGGACATCACCGGGAAGGAACAGGCTTCCCTTCTCGCCGCCAAGTTCGAGAACGACTTCGGTGTCAACTTCGACCGGGTGCGCGGTCTGGAATTGGACACCCCCCAGGCTTGCGTTGGTGATGACGACTGATGCGATAGGTTCGGAATGTTGGCCGTTTGAGCGCCACAGCATTCCGAACTCCATAACTTCGTACCGTGGTCTGGCCCTCTGCTCTTCGTGCACTAATGACATCCTCTCGCGCCTCTTCTCCCTATGGATTTTGGAAATCCTGCGCGGCAGCGTTAGGTTTGGAGCCCAAAAAGGAAGCGGCCCCGGCGGTATGGACAGCCGGGGCCGCGTGCCGAGAGGATCCGTTAGCCGCCCGACTTCGCTTCTTTCGTCGGCGTGATTAGGACGTGCCCTGTCACAGGGTCGACTTCGACGTCGACGGCGAGGGTCTCGCGGATGAAGCTCAGGGGGACGATGGTTCGGCCCTTGTCAATGAAGGCCGGGAGTTCGAGTTGGATCGACTTGCCATTGACCTTCGCGAAGAGGTCGCCGATCTTGATCCAGACGTCGAATCCGACGCCGGCCGCCGTGCAGACCTTTTCGTCATGCAGCCAGTCGACCGTACCGCCGGCGTGCTCGTAGAGGTGCCGGAACGGCGTCAGAGGCAGGCCGTTCTCGACTCGGGGCGAGACGTCGAACGACACTTCGACGCCGTCTATGTAGATCTTGTAGGGACCTTCAGAGTCGAGGCGCGTGCCGTAGACGATAGCCTTCTTGATCGAGGGTTCTGCTCCGGTAACGCCGGGCTCGGTCTTGCCCACGTTGGGCTGGATAGTGGCTTTCGGCGTGTCGGACGGAGTGACGAGCCTGTGACCGGAAGTTTCAGGAGCGACTTTCGGACTCGTCTTGAGGCCCGCAGTGGTTCCCGTGGGAGAGCCGACTTTGGGATTCTCGAGGGCGAGTCCGCCTTTGGGCGCGATGCCTGTGGCGGTGGGGGTCACTTCGAGCGCGCCGCCGGTGCCCTTCAGCCCTTTGGCGGCTCCCGTCGGGGACCCGACTTCAGGATTCGCGGGGGCGCCTGGCTCCGGCAGGACTCGCTCGGTGCGGCCGCCGGGGTTCTCCACGAAGACTCGGATGGCAGGCGACTTGTGGGTCTGCTGAGTCTCGTCGTAGCAGAGGACCTGGATTTCGTGCCAGCCGTTTTTCTCGCGCAGCGTGTCCCAAGCGAACTGGTAAGGCGGGAAGTTCTTCATGGCCCGGAACTGTCCATCCACGTAGAGCGAAACGTACTTTTCGTTCGATCGGACGCCGAAGCCGACCTGGATCATCGCCGTGCCCTGGACGGTGGAGCCGTGCTTCGGGAGCCTCACGTAGACGGCGAGGTCCTCGGCGCGCTCAACCTTGAGGATCGTGCGCTGCGTCTCGAGAGCCTTGCCGCTCGCGTCGTAGAGGGTCACGTCTACGACGTTGTCGCCCGTCTGTAACTTGTCGAAATCGAGCGTGTAGCCGAACTCACCCGCGGTTTTGGATGGGTCGAGTTTTTGGCTTGCGATGAAGGCACCGTTGATGAGGATGTCGGCCCGGACGGCTTTCACCTTCGCGTAACTGACGGTGATCGCAGGGCTTCCCACGGCCCGAACGACCTTCAGATCGGCGGGAGCTCCAATCGCCAGCGATGCGCTGGTCAGTGCGGCCAAGCCGGCCAGGATGAGCAACCTCCGCCCCATGTGCGCAAATACATTCATGCCAGATTCCCTCCTCCGGGTCGTAGCCCCGACCCGTGCGCTTTCTCGGGATGCCCGCGCCGAGCTCTCTCGGCGGGGCGCTATCGTCGGACGATGTTACCCCCTCGGCAAGTTCGGCCCAGTCGCGGCGCCCCGAAGGCGGTAGCCGATGACTTTCCGGTTCGCGGTGATGATCAGGGCGTCGAGGTCGAACTCTTCGGTGCCGCTGACCTCGATTCGGAGTTCGCCGTCGGTCGGCTCGAACTCGCCGACGAGGTACACGTCCGACGAGCCTGACCCGAAGGAAGTTGGAGCCACCTCTACTTCGCCGACACGGAAGCGAGTGAGGTACGGCTTGCCGTCCCTGAGGGCGCGAGCGAACAAGCGGACGCGCGCCGCCTCCAGCCCCGTGACTGTCGCCGTCCAGGTCTTGCCCTCTGGCACGTGGACCGCGTTCGGGCCGGCTGTCGGTGAGGCGCCCGGGAGGGAAAGTGTGGCGAGCGATCCCGGCTGAGACTCCGGCTGGATGATCCTGTCGGGCGGCGGTTTCGGCCCGAGGACGGCAACGCCACCAGGAGGGAGCGTGATCTTGGATGAGCCGATGGACTTCTCGGTGGCAGCCGGAAGCGAGTTGAACGCTGCGACCCGTGAGCCGAGGTCGGTGACAAAGACGCCGTCTCTCTTGTCGTCGAGGTTTCGCGCGTCGGCGCGCCCCGGCGCGATTCGGGAGAGGCGGTACACGAGGTGGCGAACCACAGATTGGAACGCCTTCCAACTGTCGCGCTTGGCGGGCATGTAAGTGACGAGGCCCTTGCCGAAGGGCTGTGTCCACGCGGCCACCTCTTCGACTGACACCGGCGCGTCGAAGTATCCGTCGAGCGGAGAGGCTTCCGCGTCCGCGCCCTCCTTCGTGGCGACCACGGATTGAAGCACGACGGCGTCCTGCTCGACCATCCCTGCGAGACCGATTCGGACCGATCCCTGCGCCGTCTCCGAGGCGGGAACGAAGATCTGAAACTCGGAAAGTCCTCCCTCCATCGAGATGCTCGCGACTTTGCGGCTCGCCAACGAGACCTCGAGCGTCTTCGACGCAAGTTTGGTTGGCGAGAAGCGTAGGCTGATGGTGTAAGCCGATTGAGGAGACACGGGCAGTCTTAGCACGGATCCCGTCGAGCAGACTCGCCCTGCCTTGGTAGAGGCGCCCCATCGTCCCAGCAGGAAGTCCGCATCTTGATCCCCCCCCAAACGGACTTCGTAGTTTTCCGGCAGTTCGCCAATCCACGTTTCTGTGAACTTTGCTGGCGCCAACTGAGACGAGAATCCGAAGAGTTCTTGGTGGACCGCTGTCGCACCTTGGTGATCGCCGGTTTTGCCAAAGTCATACGCCGCGATGACCCCCCCCGCAGCGACCCACGACTTCAAGACGTTCAGAGTTTCAGCATCCCAAACGGTTCCCTCGAACAGAATCGCGACGCGGTAGTTCTTGAGGGCGCCACCGCGGACCGCGGATTCTTCGAGAACGTCGAAGTCGAGGTAATCGCGCAAGTCCACGAGGCTTCGATAGAGGATGCCGGGAACGGGTTCATTGGGCCGAAGAGACGCCGCGGAAGTTGGGTGCAAAACCGCCACGTCACAGACCGGCTCAGCGACGACCAGATCGTCGCGGAGAGAGTCGAGCAGCGAAGTGCGTGTGCGAAGAATCTCCGGCCAGTCCACGTGCGCTTGTGATCCCAGCGAGAGGGCCGAGAAGATGCGCTCTGAGAAGTCGAGACTTGTGCCGGGATTCGGCGCCTCGGTCCAGATGGGGATGTTGGCGGCGCGCGCCGCGCCACGAATCTTCGCAAGAGAGATCGCCCAATTAGCGGGGAAGTCATAGAAGCCGACATTCGTGACTTTTAGGGCGAGCGCCGATCCCTGAACGCTTTGAGCCAACCGGAAAACGTCGAGGCCCAAATACGGGCTGTCGTTGGGGGGACCTACGGGAACGAGAATCGAAGCATCGGGGAATATCTCGCGAGAGATGCCGACCAAAGTTTGTGCGAGAGAGGGGATCGCCTCGCGATACCACGCCATGAATTCCAAGCGGGCCGAGTATGGAAATTCGGGAGTGATCGGGATGGGCAACGCTTCCGGGGTGGGGGGCGTCATCCCCCAGGCGGTCCACGCGGCTGCCGTCGAGCCGTACTGTTGGCGAAGTCGCTTCGCCCAACTTTCTTGGGCTTTCAAATCACCGGCCCAGAAGCCCGCCTCGGGAGGTTCGGATTGGAGTTTCGCGGACCAGAGAGCGCGCTGTCGCGTGTCGCTTGCTGACAATCCGGTGAAGAAGCCCGCGTCGCCGTATTCTCCGTAGATTCCGAGGCTGACGAGTTTGAGTCGCGGAAGGGCGCGATTCACCGCTCCCAAACTGTTCGCGGAGCGCCGCACTCTCTCCGGCTCCCACACCGACCAGGCGGGAACCGTCTTTCCTGAAGGCAGAAGCGTCGCGCGCGCGCCGCCTTCCGGGAACGGTGTTGGGAAGGTGGTGTGGACCGTGACGGTCCAGATTGCGCCAAGGTCTTCGATCGCCTTTCGCTGGGCGACGAGAACGGGAAGGCTAAATGGAGTTTCACCGGATTCCGGGCTGGCGAGTTCATCGGTTTCCGAACCGAAGAGAGAGATGCCGGAGTCGATCAGGTCGCGCACATCCCAGGCTGCAGGAACGAAACTGCCCAACAGCATGCGATCTCCGGTTTGGAGGCTCAGGTCTGCGACGGGCGGATAAAGAGGCGTGAAGTCGGGCTCTGGCTGGGCGGCACCTTGCCCTGCCAGGGCGATCCACGCGACCAACCCGATGGCCAACATCCGGTGACTCTGACTTGCGTCGGCGCCGCTCCGTGTCTATTCGGCGGCGGCGAGCGCCTTTTCTATCTCCACGTTTCCGGGGCCGACGATCTCTCGGACCTGCTTGGCGATTCTGCGAGCTTCGTCGTCGCGTCCCGTTCTCTTCGCAGCCAGGGCGAGTTGCACCGCAATGGGTATGGACTGCGACGAGTTTCGCAACGCGAAACTGAGCATCACGTACGCCTCTTCGTTTTTGTTGAGTCCGAAGAGCGCGTTGGCGAGGTCGACATATGCCGGTTCCCAACTTGGGAAGATCTCGACGGTTCGGCGGGCGGCGCGCTCGGCGTCTTCGAAGCGACCAACGCGATTGTAAAGAGATGCGAGGAGCGCCCAGGGCTTCCAGTAGTCCTGCATCCACTCGACGATCGGTTCCAGTTCTTCGATGGCCTTTGTGAACTCCTCGTTTTCGACGTGAGTCTGAGCGCGCTGAAGAGCCTCGACGCGCTTCGGCTGTTCGAGTTCGTAAAGCCACGCGAGCGTGATGGCTTTCGTGTTGGGGTCGGGGTTCGCTTGAAGAACCGTGTTGAGCACGTCGGGGATTTCGTGTTTGCGCTCCGCCCGCTCAAGCGTTCGCGCGTACTCGAGGAGCATCGTGACGTCCTGCGGTGAGACTTCGATGCAATCTTCGTAGTAGTCCATCGCGCGATCTAGTTGGCCCTTTTCGGCCAGCAACGGGGCGAAGAAGCGTTTGACGATTGGCGAATTGTCGGTTTTTTGCAGGGCCTCTTCAAACGCCGAGACTGCATCGTCGTGGCGTCCCGCTTGAGCGAGGCTGATTGCGTACTTCGCCCAGAGGTGGGGGCTCGTCGGATTCCCTTCGACGGCCTCCTTCCATAAGCCGGGGATTTCATGGCCGCGATTCGTTTGCGCCAGCACCACTGAGAGAAGATCGAGCGAAGGTTTGTCCGGGCCCTCCAATTCGACCGCTTTTTTCAGAGATCGCTCTGCGTTGACTACCATGCCGACGGCGGCCTGCGCGAGGCCGAGCCGAGAGTACAGAGCGGGTTCGGGAGAAGGCACTTCGACGTCCTCTCCGGTTTCCTTGCGCTTTTGCGCGTCGCGGATATCGGCATCGAGAACCGAAATGGATTTGTCGAGAGCGTTGACGGCGTCGTTCGCGCGTCCCGCCGAGAACTGCAGTTCACCGAGAGCGAAGTAGGCTCGCCAGTCTTTCGGCGCGAGAGCGATGAGTTTCTGGACCCGCGCTTCGATCTGTTCAAAGTTGCCGAGGCGGTACTGCGCGCAGAGGCGGGCCATGTGCACGGCGGCTTCGTATGGCGCGAGGTAATCGGGATCCTTCTCGAGTGAGGAGATCAAACTGTCGAACGCCGCGACGGGATCGAATTCATCGGCGACTCTTCCTTGAGTGCCTTGAATGTAATTCATTCCATCGAAGCCGATCAGGAATTCGATGAAGGCGTCGCCGCTGTCTGTGGCAACCTGAAGCATCGCCTTTGCTTCTTCTGTCACCGAGGCCTGCGTTTCCGCAGCGACGATGTTCAGCATCCAGCCGACCGAGTCCGCGAGGTCGTTTTGCGCAAAGCGCTGCTGGTGCGCTTGCGGCACGTCAGCGAATCCATGTTGGAAGACGCGAATCGAGATGTCGTAATGTCCAACCTCTCCCTGGAGCAGCCCTTCGACGATGTAGTCGGCGCCTGATTGGAGAAAAAACTGCCGGATCATGTCGGGGTCGTTGAGTTCGCTTCCGAGGTTGGCATACGCGGCTTTTGGGTTCTCTTGCGTGCCGACTTGAACGAGATAGGTAGCAAACTGGACTTCGAAGTCGGGGATTGCGCGCAGGGCTTCACTCAGGAAGTGCATGAGTTGACGCCCGAGGCCGGGTCGAAGGCCTTCCGAGACGTTAAGTGGAAGTACGGCTATTTTTGTCATTGGTAGGGGGTACCCGGAGGGCTGAATTTTAGCATCTGAACCGAATCGCGGCCAAAATGCGGCCGTGCGTATCCACTCTCCCGAGGCGATGGAGGACCTCGGAGGGAACCTTGCAGGAGATTTGAAGGCCGGCGACTTGGTGTTTCTGTCGGGGCCGCTGGGAGCCGGAAAGACCACTTTAGTGCGCGGCGTCCTGCGCGCGCTCGGTCACACCGGGCCCGTCCGGTCACCGACCTTTTCTCTCGTCCACCTCTTCGCGACGGAGCCTCCCGTGTGTCACGTGGACCTGTACCGCATCGAGGCCGGACATGAGGTCGAGGACCTCGGTCTGGAGGACTACTTGGAGACTCACGCGGTGCTGATCGAGTGGCCAGAGAGGTTGGAGGGTCGGCTCGGTGAGCCTGATTTGCGTGTGGAGATCGACTTCGCGCCCGACGGGAGAGAGGTGAAGATATCGACGCTCAAGTGAGATCCGTGGTGGTCTCGACGAGTTCGCCCGTCGCGTCGGTCGGCCTCTACGAAGGGACCGTGCTGGTGTCGGCGAGGGAGGAGAGGGCCGAGTGGGCGGCTTCGCGGGCGTCGCTCCACGCGCTGGATGAGGTCCTCGAGGAGGCGGGTTGGGCAGCGCGAGACGTCGGCTGCTGGATCGCGGACATCGGCCCGGGTTCGTTCACCGGCGTTCGCGTCGGCGTCATGCTCGTCAAGGCAATCGCCTTCGCTCTGGGCAAGCCGGTGAGCGGCTTGTCTGCGTTCGACCTGATCGGCCCGACGGCGGCCGCCATCCCCGTGCGCCGAGCGCAGTACCTGCTGCGGGAACTGCCGGGTGAGGAGCCGAGCTTGGTGGGCGAAGACGACCCGAGGCTGGCGGCCGCGAGCGGGTACGGAGAACGATTCGAGGAGCCGGTCTACCCATCTGCGGCGCGGGCGGGGCAAGTGTTGGCGAAGGCCGTCACGGTGCGCCCGGAGGAACTTGCGCCGGCGTACATGCTCGAGCCTTCGATCTCGAAACCGAAGGTCCCGTACCCGGAGCGAAGGACGTAGGGCTCGGGGGAGCATAGTGCCAGAATGTCGGGCCGTGGAGTCGCTCATCGCCGAGTTCGCATCGAGTCTCGGCGTCGAAGTGAAGCTGCGTGAACAGGTTTCGCTCGTTCCGTACACAACGCTGCAGGCAGGCGGACGCGCGAGATGGCTCCTCGAAGTTCGCAACACGTCCGAGTTTGCGTCTGCGGCGGCCAAAGCGCAAGAACTCGGTTTAAGGGTTCTCATTCTCGGTTCCGGAAGCAACGTGTTGCCCTCGGAGGACGGGGTCGACGAACTTGTTCTTGTGAATCTCTGCCGGCGAGTCGAAATACGCGGCACCACCTACGCCGAAACGGGAGCCGCCTTTCAAGATGTGTTTCTCAAATGCGCACAAGCGGGCTTGACGGGGTTGGAGTTCGCGGTCGGAATTCCCGGCACGCTCGGCGGCGCGCTCGTCAGCAACGCAGGGGCCTACCGCTCCAATCTGTCGGAGTGTCTTTCCGAAGTCGAGATCGTGCAGGACGCGGAACGAAAATGGGTGCCGCCGGCGCACTTGGAATTTAAGTATAGGGACTCCGTTCTTCGGCGGCCGAATCCGCCCGCCATCGCGCTTCTCGCGGTGCGATTGGACTTGAAGCGAGATGCTCCGCGGGCGATCTACGAAAGAGCGAGGGACTATCAGAGGCAGAGAATCGGGAAGCAGCCTCCGCAAGCCAGCGCTGGTTCGTTCTTCAAGAACGTGTTGGACAAGTCGTTGGCGCGATCGCTCGACGGACTCAGCGTGAGCATGCAGGAAGCAGGCGTCGTTCCTGCGGGATACTTGATCGAGGCGTGCGGGCTGAAGGGATATCGGATTGGGCGCGCTGTCATTTCCACGAAGCACGCGAACTTCATCTGCAATTTGGGGGGGGCGACAGCGACCCACATCCGCCAACTTGCTGAAGAGGCGAAGCGGCGCGTTCAGGATAGGTTTGGCGTCACGCTTGAGGAAGAGGTCTTGTACATCGGCAACTGGGGCGCACAGGAATGAACGGTGCGACCGCAGTCGGCTTCTGGCAAGCCGTCGGTTGCTCCGTCTTCTTCGCCGCATACATCCTGCCGAGGAAACTGAGCAGGCTTTCCGTTCACGAGTATCAGTTCTGGCTCGGCATGATGGTGCCGATCGTCGCCATCTTGGTAGCGGCTTCGATGGGCGCGCCGTTTGCGACGGGGGCTTCCAACACTCTGCTCGCCTTTTCGTGCGGGATCATCTGGACGTTCGGTTCGCTTTGCTACAGCAGCGCGGTGGACTGCATCGGAGTGGCGCGCAGCACGCCAGTTAAGAACCTCGCGCCGATGTTTGCATCGCTCTACGGCATCTTCATCTTCCACGAGTATTCGATACGCGATCCGCAGAGTTTTGCGATGGCCTTGGGGGGGGTGGCGGCTATGGTGGGTGCGGCGTTCGTCATTGGCCGGGCATCTGCGCCCGAAAACGAAACGGCGGCCGCTTACGACGCTGCTCTTTCCACGGAAGCGCGCCGACGCGCTTTTCTTATGGGATGGGTGTTCAGCGTCGGGGCCGCGTTCTTTTATGGGCTCTATTCAATCCCGCTCAAGACGGCCGTCGTGAAAGGCGAGATGAACCCTTACTCTGCAAACGTGTTCTTAGGACTCGGCATTTTCGTCACGTCGTGGCTCTGGTTCGTTCTCCGGGAGCGGAGGGCGACGCCCGCATGGCCCGGCCGCAAGGAAGCGGCGATCTCGCAATTGGCGGCAGTTCTCTGGACTCCCGGTCAAATCCTCGGAACTGTCGCTATGGCAAACGTCGCGATGTCCATCAGTTGGCCCGTGTCGAACCTGAGCACGCTTCTCACCGTCGCATGGGGAGTGTGGGTCTTCCACGAGGTTCACCTGGAACGTCACATTCGAGAAGTGATCGCCGCGTTGGCTCTGTACGCCGGTGGATTGGCGCTTCTCTTCTTCGCTGCGCCGCACGGCAAGGTGTAGCCGGGCGATTCTCGCGCGCAGGTAAGATTTCAGCCGATGCTGTGGCTTAACGTCGTGCTCGTCCTTTACGCGCTTGCGCTCGAAGCCGGCGGAGTGTTCGGTTTCTTGCAGGCGAAGAGCCTCCCATCTCTCATCATTTCGAGCATCGCGAGCACGGTTATCCTTGCGATGGTCATCATCTCCGGGAAGAAGCCGTCCCTCGCCTACACGATCTGCTTAGCGATTGCGGTGACCCTCGCTGCCTTCTTTGGCTATCGAGTCGCTAACGGATCCGTGATGCCGGGAATCCCTGCGCTTGCGATGTCCTTGATCGTGATCGCGTGCATCGCTGTGGCTCATCAGAAGGTGAAGCAAGAGAGGCGGGAGCGGCAATCGCAATGAATCCCATTGCAGTCGTTACCGGCGGGACGGGCGCGCTCGGAGCGGCGGTCGCTCAGTCGTTGCACGATGCGGGATACGACGTGCATGTGACTGCTCATCCGCACCACGCGCCACCGTCGTTCAACGGCCCGGGACACTTGTCACTCGTTGACTTGGCGGATTTTCGGGCGACTCTTCTTTGGGGTGAGAACCTGCCTGGGCCCGTTCATGCAGCGGCGCTCATCGCCGGCGGATTCGACATGCAGCCTCTCCACGAGTGCGCGGAGCATCACTTCGATCATCTGTTCGACATGAACGCACGAAGCGCAACGAACAGCCTCCGCGCTCTCGCGCCCAAGCTGTTCGAGGCGAAGCGTTCTTCCGTGGTGCTTGTCGGGGCTCGCGTGATGGAGGGCGCGCCGGGTATGGCGCTGTACGGAGCGTCAAAGGCCGCCGTGATCAATTTGACCAAGAGCGCAGCGAAAGAGTGGGCGGACCGGGGAGTTCGGGTCAATGCGATCCTCCCGGACATCATCGACACTCCGGCGAACCGGGCGGCTATGCCGGGCGCGGACTTCGAGAAGTGGGCGAAGCCGGGGGAAGTCGCTTCGGTCATCCGGTTCCTCTGTTCGGATGCGGCGTCCATCGTCACGGGGAACACGATTTACGTGAACCGATGAAACGCGCGAGCCGGGTCGGGTAAAAGAGCGTATGGCATCGCTTCAACTTCAGGAACGGCTATCGTTCGACGATGTCCTCCTCCTCCCGAAGCGGACCGAGGTCATGCCCCACGAGGTGGACACGGCGACCGAGTTAGTCCCCGGTGTCAAACTTCGAATTCCCTTCGTTTCCGCTCCCATGGACACGGTTACGGAGGCGCGATTAGCGATCGCGATGGCCCGCGAGGGTGGCGTCGGCGTCATCCACCGCAACCTCTCCATCGGCGAACAGGCCGAGCAAGTGGACAGGGTGAAGCGATCGGAGCACGGCATCATTCACGATCCCATCAGCCTGCGTCCTGACCAAACGATCCAAGAGGCGCTCACAATCATGGAGCGCTATCACATCAGCGGTGTGCCAGTTACCGACGAATCCGGGAAGTTGGTTGGAATTCTCACGAACCGCGACATCCGTTTTGAGACTGAATTCAACCGCCCGATTCGAGACAGGATGACGGCGGCGAACTTAGTGACAGGCCCCGTAGGAACGACTCTCGAACAGGCGCAAAGCAAACTGCAAGAGCACAGAATCGAGAAGTTGCCTCTCGTAGATGACGAGGGTCATCTCAAGGGACTGATTACGATCAAGGATATTCAGAAGGTCAAACAGTTCCCCTATGCGACGAAGGATGCGAAAGGGCGTCTCGTCGTCGGCGCCGCAATCGGCGCGCTCCGGGAGCCGTATGAGCGCGCCAAGGCCCTTCAGGATGCGGGCGCGGACTTCGTCGTCATCGATGCGGCGCATGGACACAGCCGCGGAGTGATGGAGTGTGTGAAACTGCTGAAGAGCAAACTCCCGGACCTTCGGGTCGTCGCAGGGAACGTCGTCGATAGAGCTGGAGTCTGCGAGTTAATCTCGTTGGGCGCCGACGCGCTGCGCGTGGGAATTGGAGCAGGTTCGATTTGTACGACTCGCGTGGTCGCCGGAGTCGGGGTGCCGCAGTTCTCGGCCGTTCTCGAGTGCGCGGAAGCAGCGAAAGATGCTGGAGTTCCGACAATCGCCGACGGAGGGATTCGTTCGAGCGGAGACATCGTCAAAGCGCTCGCCGCTGGGGCTTCGGCGGTGATGATGGGCAACATGCTCGCGGGTTGCGATGAGAGTCCGGGAGAAACGGAGATCTACCGCAACCGCGCTTACAAGGTCTATCGAGGCATGGGCTCGATCAGCGCGATGCGCAGGGGAAGCAGCGATCGCTATTTCGCAATGAAGGACAGCGGCAGCCTCGTGCCGGAGGGGGTCGAAGGCAGGGTCCCCTATCGGGGCCAACTCCACGACACCATCGCGCAACTGATCGGAGGCTTGCGATCCGGCATGGGTTATGTCGGCGCGAGCTCGCTCACCGAACTCCGAGAGAAGGCGGAATTCGTGAAAATCACGAACGCGGGTTTGAGGGAGTCGCATCCACACGACGTTTGGATCACGAAAGAGCCACCGAACTATACGAGCCCTTCCTTCGGGGGGGAATCGGATTAGGTTAGCCAGAGCTGCAGGCTCAATCACCGGGTAAAGGCCTTCCGCCTCCGGCCCGATAATCACGAAGGTAATGGGCAGGGCGGAGCCACGTCCGCGCCCAGGGAGGAAAAAAATTGGCTAACAAATTCGCGTTTCCCAAGTCGGAAGCAGGATTCAACAAGTGGTTCACGAGTTTTCATCGAACTTTCACCACTCATTCGAAGAAGCACAAGTTCAGCGCAAGCCAGATGAAGGCGTACAAGAGCGCCTGGAACAACTGGAACAAGTGGTACACGGCGTGGCAGAAGGCCCATGCTGCGGAGCGCAAAGCGTGGAAGCACGCGATGGAGAGCAGGTCTCAATTCGAGTCGTTCTTCCGCAAGTTCTTCGCGACAGCCGGTAAGAGCGCTTGGAACAGCGGCCAGTTCGCCAAGTGGGGCATTCCAGCCCACAAGAGCAACGGCACTTCGAAGAAGCGAACCTCTTCTCCGAACACCAACACCGCGACCCCGTGGATCAAGACCGAGTGGTCTCGCGGCAAGGTATTCGTCTGGGTCGGCTACGGTCGGACCTCGAAGTGGCCCACCTGGGCGACGGGCGCGACCGTTCAGTTCCGCACTCCGGGCGGACGGTGGAAGAACCTCGCTAGCGGCAAGACGTGGCCGTTCACGCACGTCGTCGGCGCTTGGAAAGGCGGCCCGATCGAGTACCGCGCGGCGTTCACCTACGCTCGCGGCAAGACCGGCCCCTGGAGCAAGCCCTTCGCTTCCTCTTGGAAGAAGGCGGCTTAGCGCCGACCTGTAAGCAGGTCTACGGGCCCCGAAGGCGATTAGCCTCGGGGCCCGTTCGCTTTGTTTGGCCCGAGAGCAATCCGGCATCGGGATAATGCTCGAAGTGACTTTGCTCGAGGCGCTCCGCGAAAGGGTGTTAGTCCTGGACGGGGCGATGGGCACTCAACTTACGGCGCTTGGCTACGAGGGGGCGCCCCTTGCCTTGGCCAATCTCGAACGGCCCGACATCGTCCGCCGAATTCACGACGACTACCTGACCGCCGGCGCGGACGTCATCGAGACGAACACGTTTTGGCTCAACTCGTTTCGGCTTTCGGAGATGGGATGCATCGCCGATCCAGTCGAGATCTGCGCGGCGGGAGCGCGCATCGCGCGCGAAGCCGCGGGCGATCGTTTCGTCTTGGGGAGCATCGGCCCGTGCGGAAAGCCCCTGATCCCTCTCGGCCCGATTGACCTGGAGGCCGCAAAGCGCGAGTTCGTCGTTCAAGCGGAGGCGCTGCTGTCCGGCGGGGTTGACGGCATTCTGTTGGAGTCGTTCAGCGATCTCGAGGAACTTCTCATCGCGATCCGCGTGGTGCGGCCGGTGTGCCAACTGCCGCTTTTCGCGACGAAGAGTTTCATCGAGGATGGGGAAACGCTTGCAGAGGGGTTTCCGCTGAGAGCGGCGCAGCGAATTCTAGACGCGGGAGCGGACGGAACCGGCGCAAACTGCGTCGTCGGACCTCAGAGAATGTTCGACATCGTGCGATGGATGGCGGAGGTTGGAGACGCGCCCATCATCGCGATGCCGACGCCTGGGATGCCTCAACTGGTGAAAGGCGAGCCGGTTTATGACGTGACGCCGGCGTATTTCGGGGAGGCGTGCGCGCGGCTTGCGGAGGCGGGAGCGAACATCATCGGAGGCTGCTGCGGAACCACGCCGGAACACATCCGAGCGACGGTCGCGTCGCTAAGGGATCGAAGGCCGAGGAAGCGCGTGCATCAATTGACGGCGGAGGCCGAGAGCCGCCGTCCGATTCCGGAGAGCGAGCCAAGCCGGTTTTCACAGAAACTCGGCAAAGAGTTCGTCATCACCGTAGAACTCGACCTGCCGCGTGGACTCGACACCGACAAGGTGCTGCACAGTTCCGCTGTGCTGCATGAGCGAGGAGCAGACCTGATCGATATCAGCGATGGCGCACGCGCGCGACTGCGAATGACTCCCGTCGCGATCTGCGCGCTGATACAGAACGCCGTCGGCATCGAAGCGATGATGCACGTCGCTTGTCGCGACAGGAACCTGCTCGCCCTGCAGGCCGACCTGCTGGGAGCGCACGCTCTCGGCATCCGAAACGTGCTCGCGGTCACTGGGGATCCCGCGAACATCGGGGACTTTCCGAGCGCGACCAGCGTGTTCGACATCGACTCCGTGGGATTGGTTCGCATTCTCTCAAGATTCAACGAAGGGCGAGATATGGCCGGGAACACGGTGGGGCGCAAGTGCGCATTCACCATCGCGATCGCCTTCAACCCGCTCGCCCGCGACATGGCATTGGAGACGGACCGGCTCACGCGGAAAGCGGACGCGGGTGCGCACGTGATCTACACCCAGCCGATTTTTGAGAAGGCGCATCTGGATGCTGCGTGCGAGGCGGCGCGTCGAGTGGGGCTTCCAATCCTCATCGGCGTGATGCCGCTGCGAAACAGGAGGCATGCCGAGTTCATGCACAACGAGGTGCCCGGGATCGAGATTCCGGACTGGGTGCGTGCACGGATGGGCGAGGTGTCCGAGGAAGCGGCGCCCGAAGTTGGAATCGAAATCGCGCAGGAATTCGCTCAGTGTCTGCCGGGACGGGCGAACGGAATGTACGTAATGCCGCCCTTCGGGAACCCTACCGTCGCGATTCGCGTGATGGAAGCAATAGGAAGGTAGCGATATGCGCGACACGATGGCTCAAGCGGTCGAACTTGCGGAATCCGGCAAGCGGTTTTGCCTCGCCGTCGTGGTTGGCAAAAGCGGAAGCGCTCCGCAAATCCCCGGTGCGAAGGGGCTGTTTCTCGAGGACGGACAGGTCATCGGAACGATCGGGGGCGGGTGCTTGGAGATGGAAGCAAGGCGGCTGGGTCTGCTCGCGATTCACACCGGACAGCCCGCGGTCCATGAGTTTCGACTCAACGACGATTTCGGTTGGGACGACGGTTTGATCTGCGGTGGCCGCGTGGAAGTGCTCCTCGCGCCGCGTCCTGAAGACTACGTCGACGCGTTTCGCCAGGCGGTGCGTGATCGAGCGCGGGGAGTGCTTTGTTTCGACCTGGAATCGGGCAAGGCCATGTTCCATGCGGACGACACTCAGCAAGAACATGTCGACGGATTCGCGACGGCGCTTCGAACGAAGAGGCAGGTGCGAAGCGAGCACCGATACGTCGAGCCGGTGCTCCCACCTGAGCGCCTCATCGTATTTGGCGCAGGGCACATCGGGCGACAAATCGCGCAACAGGGCTCCTTGCTCGGATTTCACGTGACGATCGTCGACGATCGCCCTGAGTTCGTGACGGAGGAGCGAGTTCCGTTCGCCCATGAGCGAGTGTGTGAAATTCCGCAGAGCTATGCGGCGAGCCTCGAGACTGACCAGGACACTTACGTGTGCTTAGTGACTCGTGGACATCGAAACGACGCGCGCTGCTTGCGGGAACTGATCGGCAAACCCGTCGCCTACTTGGGGATGATCGGAAGCAAGCGGAAGAGGGAGGTCGTTCGGCAAGAGATGATCGCCGAGGGGTTGTGTTCCGAAGCGCAATTCGAGCGCGTGAAGTGCCCGATGGGCTTGGACGTCGGCGCCGAAACCGTGGACGAGATCGCGGTCAGCATCGCTGCAGAGCTGGTCCAGATTCGAGCGTCGAGAAGGGGGCCGATACTTGCTCGCTGCACGCCGCGGGCAGTCGCCGCTACTTCAGATTGAAGCCCTGCTTCCTCAGCCACTCCTGGATCACTTCTCGCCCCGTAAGAAGAGACGTTCGTCTTGCAGATCGCATAGACCATGTGAACTCCCCCTTCATTCCTTCCGACACATAGAAGTCGCGCATGCGTTCGTCGTACTCCGAGACTGAGACGTCCTTGTCGTAGCGTTCGCGAAACCAGATCGAACTTTGCGGAAGTCTGGGCTTGATCGGGAACGATGCGCCTTCTTCGGGCCAACCGATGCAGAGGCCAAAGAGCGCGAACACTCCGTCGGGCAGTTCGAGAAGTTCCTTCACGGCAGGGGGGTCGTTGCGCAGGGCGCCGATGTAGCAGATGCCGAGGCCGAGAGATTCGGCGGCGCAGACCATTCGTTCCGCGGCGAGAGCCGCGTCGATGGAAGCCATGACGAAGAACTCCATGAATCCGAGGCCTGAGGTGTCTTGCTCCACCCGCTTTCCGGCCTCGCGGAGCCTGTAGTGATCCGCGAGGAACGCGAAGAACCAAGCGGCCTCTCGTATCTGATGCTGATCCGCTGCGATCTTCGCGATCTGTTCGCGACGCGCGGCGTCTTGGATCGAGACGATGGACCAGAGTTGAAGATTGCTGCTGGTCGCCGCGCTTTGGGCCGAGGCGACCAGTGCGGAGACCGTGCTTTCGGGAACGGGCTCCTTCGAGAACCGGCGAACGCTTCTGTGGGCGAGGAAGCGCGACAGTTCACGCATCTCCTCGATGGGCTTGGAGCCGTAGCGCCTCTCCCACGCTTCTGCAAACGACTCGTCAAACATCGCGAATAGGCTGCAAGAGCGGTTGAACCCTGAGAAACGCCTCGACGACGGCGGCGTCGAATTGCCTTCCGGAGAGAGATCGGATCTCCTTCAACGCTTCATCTTCCGACTTTGCTGTTCTCCAGGGCTGGTCAGACGTGATGCAGTCGAACGCAGTGCAGAGCTGTATGATCTTGGTCTCTAACGGCACGTCGCGTTCGCCTTGCGGATGATATTGTTGGCGAAGCCAGTATGTGATTTCGTCGCTGATCGGCCACTCGAAATCTCGTGCAGCGTCGCGAATCGAGGCGAGTTCCACTTCCGCGAGAGGGCGCGGCGCTTCTAAGAGGTCCGAAGGCAGGAGCGTCTTGTGCAAGTCGTGGAGCGCCGAAGCCGCTCTCAAGAGGACGAGACGGTCGTCTCGCAATCCGAGTTCAAATCCGACGGCGACGGACAGGGGGGCGACGCGTTCGCCGTGTCCGCGGCGCGACGGATTGTGCGCTTCGAGACGCGCAAGTCCGGCTCGGACCGCGCGCTGAACCTCGGTTAGCTCCATGCCTCCGCAACTGCGCGTTCGACGATTGGGATCTCTTCGGGTTCGACGGTTCGCATGTCAAGATGGTGAGCCCCCCCCTCTGTGTATCCGATGACGGGATGCGGGCCCAGTCGAAGTTTCTTGGCGAAATCGTCCACGTGCTTGGCGCGGAGGGTGACTCTCCGGCTTGGGAGACGTACTCCAGGCAGAGAGCCCCCACCCGGCTCGCACCATCCCTCCGTCACTTCGGCGGCGACGCCGGCTCGCTTGAGTTTCTGAGCCAGTTTTGAGGCGAGGGAGCTGATTTCCGCTTCGGTTCGAGCGAGGTAGCGAATCGTCGGGATTTCAGATTCCCTTCCGGATTGATAGAGTTTCAGAGTTGCTTCGAGCGCGGCGCAGGTCACCTTGTCCACGCGGAGCACGCGAGCGAGGGGGTTTCTCGCGATTCGCGAGATGAGTTCGAGGTTTCCGAGAATGATGCCCGCTTGAGGTCCGCCGAGGAGTTTGTCTCCGCTCGCGGTGACGAGGTGCGCCCCCCCGCGAAGGGAGTCGATCAGGGTCGGTTCGTGCGGCAGACCAAACTTCGTTGTGTCGATCAGGCATCCGCTTCCGACGTCGTCGACGAGGGCGAGGCCATGTCGGGCCGCCACGTCGGCCAGTTCTTCCACCGTCGGCTCTTCGACGAAGCCAACGAGAGCGAAGTTGCTCGGATGGCACCGAAGGAGAACGGCAGTGTTCGTGCTGCAAGCCACTTCGTAGTCGGTCGTGCGCGTCTTGTTTGTGCACCCGACGTCCACGAGTGTCGCGCCTGCAGCGCGCACGACGTCGGGCATCCGGAACGATCCGCCGATCTCGACGCTCTGGCCTCGGGAAAGCAGCACCTCGCGGCCCTGCGCCAGTGTGTGGATCGCGAGGAGCACTGCCGCCGCGTTGTTGTTCACGACGTATGCGCTTTCGGCTCCCGTAAGGTCGCAAAGCAGTCTTCGAAGGGCCTTTTGTCGGTCGCCGCGAGTTCCCGACTCAAGGTCGATCTCCAGCGTCGTGTGTTCTCCAGCGGCGCGGGCCGCCGCTTCGGCCGCCGATTTGGCGAGCCGGGCACGGCCGAGTCCGGTGTTGAGGATCGTGCCTGTGGCGTTGACGGCGGATTGGAAAGACGGCTTCAGCAGGCTGGCAGCGCGCTCGGCGGCGATCTCGACGATCTCCTCGTCCTTTGGGGGCGCACCGTCGTTCTTCCTTAGCCGGTCGAGGGTCTCTCGGACGGCCCGCAAGGCGATCGGGCGGGGGAGGTCCGTGAGAGCCGCGTGCTCCAGCAGAGCGTGAACGCTCGGAAGGCGACGCCGTTCGGATTGAGCCACTGCGCCTATTCTACGTTGCTCCCCTGCAGGTTTTCCCTCGGCCCGGGGTGAGCGACCGCAGGGCCCGGCGCGTATAATGGGGATGTGAGTCTTCCTTGGAGCCCCCTCGACCAGCTCCTCGCCTTCAGCCTGGGCGGCCCGGAACTGATTGTCATCATCATCATCATCCTGCTCCTCTTTGGAGGAACGAAGATCCCGCAACTGATGCGCGGAGTCGGGCGAGGCATGGGTGAGTTCCAGAAGGGTGTCGAAGAAGGGAAGCACGCTCTCCAGAAATTCAAGGACGAAGCGAATCGCGCCGGAACCTCGACTGAGGCTGACGAGACGAACAAAGAATAAGCCAGAAGGGGTGATGTTCGACTGGAGAGCGATTTCGCCTGGCAAGGCTTTTCCTTTCCCGTCGGAGACGACTGGCGACCCCTCACTTTAGCAGGGACGTTCCGCGACGGATACGCGCGGTTCGAGACGAGCGGCGGCCTTCTCATCCAAGTCAAGTGGAAGTCAGCCCGAACGGGCGACCATTTGAATCGTAAGGTCCTCGAGTATTTCTCCAAGTTGGAGTCGGGCGCGAAGAAGCGTCGGCTTGGGTTTCAGGGCGACTTCGATCTCGGCGATTCCTTCGTTGACTTTTCTTGGCACGCTGGAGTGAAAGGCTACGGGCGGCTGCTTTGGGACTCGGAGACGCGTAGGACAGTCCTCGTCGAGCAATCCGGTGACGCCAAGAAGAGTTTCAAGCGCGAAGCGCGAGAGTGGTGCCAAGCGGTGAAGACTTACGGCGGCCCGACGCTCCCGTGGAGTCTCCTCGGGCTGCGGCTTCAAATCCCGGATCGCTTCACGATTCGAGACTGGAAGCTGTTCAGTGGCAGAATCACGCTCAACTTCCTTACCCGAGGATCGCGGATGATCGTCGATCGATGGAGTTTCGCGGAGCAACTCACGGCGTCGAAGGGCTTGCGAGGTTGGGGGGAGTCCGCCACCGGGCTGGCTGCATCGGCGACCAACAACGGAATCGTGACGCTGGAAGGCGGAAGGTGGCCGAAACGAGCGAGGGCGATTGTGGTCCATCAAGAAGATAGGAACCAACTCGTGGTGCTTCGAAGCGAAGGACGAAGGCCGGAGTTGCCGGAGCCTGCATGGGTTTTGTGAATCTGAAGAACAAGCGAAAGGTCCCCAACCGCAACCAGATTCTCAAGGCGCGGCCGGTCCGCAGCGAACGGCTCCAGTTCGCCGAGGAGGAGGATGGCCGGGTGATCTTGAGCATTCCCGTCGAGATTCGCGGTCGCGCGGTTCGCTGGCTCTCGAAGGTCGGCCGTTGGCCGTCGGTCAAAGAGGTGGAATTGGAGCCGGTCGGAGCATTCGTCTGGAAACTTTGCGATGGAAAGCACACGTGCGAAGGAATCGCGCGCCTGCTGTCGGGCGAATACAAACTTAGCAAGGTGGAAGCGGAGGCTTCCCTGGTCTCCTTTCTCGAGACTCTTCTTAAGAGGCAATATATTCGCTTGGAGTTGACGTCGAAGTGAGTTCTACGAAGCGCAAGCCGACGATGCTCGAGATCGCTTTCGCCCAAGCGGTCAAGAGCATCTACGTTCGCTTTTGGCGGCAGGTGGCTGCTGCGCTCGGCGTCGTTCTGGGGATCGCGTTTTTCGCGAGCGTTCGAACGAGTCAGGCGTTGACGCACCTTGCGCCGTCAGGCACGGCCGACGCGGAGTGGGCGACTCGGCTCAATTGGCTCTCTGCGCTGTCGTTGGTGATGTGCCTTGTTGGGATTTCGAACTCGATGCTCATGAGCGTAACGGAGCGGTACCGCGAAATCGGGACTCTCAAGTGTTTGGGAGCGAGCGATCGGTTCGTCGTTTTCGTGTTCTTTCTTGAAGCGCTCGTGCTCGGAGTTCTCGCTTCTCTCGTAGGGACGATTCTCGGAATCGGCGTCGCCATCGGAGCGCGAGCCATATCGGACTCGGTTCCGGATGCGCCCGACGTGATTTTGGCGGCGCTTCGAGTCGGTGGAATTTCGATGTTGGTCGGAGTGGCCTTGACGGTCGTCGCCTCCGTGCTGCCTGCGATGCAGGCTGCTCGAATGCCTGCCGCGGCTGCGCTGCGAGTGGAAGTGTGAGTGAAGTTATGAACTCTGCTGCTGCCGACGGTCAGGTTCCGCACCACGAGTCCGAACTGATTGTGCGAACGCGCGACGTCGCGAAAACTTACGTGTTGGGAGAGCACGTGGTTCGCGCTTTAGACGGAGTATCGCTCGACGTTCACCGAGGCGAGTATGTGAGCATCATGGGGCCGAGCGGGAGTGGAAAGAGCACTCTGTTCAACGTGATCGGCGGACTGGACAAGCCGGACAAGGGAAGCGTTTACATCAACGAGGTGGACATCGCGCAACTCACGCCTTCCGAACTTGCGTTCCTACGGTGCCACACAATCGGATACATCTTTCAAACCTTCAACCTCATTCAAGTGCGGACGGCGCTGGAGAACGTGACTCTGCCGATGCTGTTCGCCGGAATGAACGCCGAGGAAGCGGACGAGAAGGGCGCGCAACTTCTCGACGCGGTCGGCCTTGGAGAGCGGCTTCATCACCGGCCGACCGAACTCTCGGGGGGTCAGCAGCAGAGGGTGGCGATCGCCCGGGCACTCGCGAACGCCCCGGCAATTTTGTTAGCTGACGAGCCCACTGGCAACCTCGACCTGAGGACGGGAAAGGAGATCATCGAACTGCTGCGAAGGCTCAATGACGAGCGCGGCGTCACAATAATTTCCGCCACGCACGATTTGAAGATGCTGGATGTGTCGGACAGAATCGTCTACATACGTGACGGACAGATCGCAAAGATCGAGACGCGAGGCGACCTCGAACTCAGCTTGGGTTCCGTCGAAGGCATCGGCGAAGAGAAGTGGTGACACGAAAGCACAAGGAGGCCGCGGAGTGACCGGTGGTCGCCCGCCTCTGCTGGACACGGCCACCAAGGTGGCGGTGATCGGAGCGGGGAGTCTTCGGTGCTCTCCGACCATTCTCGGGGCCGTCTTCAGTCGGCCCTGGCCCCAAGGGTCACGTTTGCACCTTTGCGACGTGCATGGCGAGGCGCTCGATCTGTTCAGCCGGATGGCGACTCTGTACGCGGCGGAGTCCAATTCCGGATTGGAGATCTGGTCGGGGTCGTCTCTCGAATCCGCCCTCGAGGGCGCGGATTTCATCGTGCTCTGCTTCGGATTGGGACCGCTGCAGGCGAGGTTTGAGAGCGTGCTGGAGCGGTTCGGGATCTTGCCGCAGGCGGAAGAAGCCGACAAGATTCGCGCAGTCCTCCTCAACCCACTGTTCGAAAGGGTCAATGATCTTCTGTCAGGACTGCACGACCCGATCGTCGTGAACATGGTGAGACCAACGCGATTGACTTCTCAACTCCTTGCGGCAACAGCTGTCGACATCGATGCGCCGGAGACACTTGACTCAGCGTCCCGAGTCACGGCGGCGCACTACGCTCTTCGCGTGGTTCAGGGAGATTTGTACGCGTCGCTCGAACTCAAGAAGCACGAGGCGACGCCGTTGGCGGAGTTCCTGAGGGGAACGCGCGGGGGCGGCGCGCTCCGATTCGATGCGAAGGCGTTGACCAGTTGGCTCGCAGAACTGGAGCGAGGGCACAGCGGCATCTCGGATGCGCTATTGCGCGACGAGCCTTATTGACCCAGAAGCGATTGGATCACTTCGTAGTCCGCGTGCCACTGCGTGTAGGTGCGGAGTACGACGACGGACGTCAAGGTCATCAGCCCGAAGGCGAGGAACGCACCAAGACGAGCGAGGCTGAGCGCAGAATCTGCGGCCGCGACCTCTTCCATGTCTAACGTGAGTTTCTTCCCAATCTTCGGAAGCAACACGATCTGGATGAACATGAACAGCCAAAGCGCGATGAAGAGCACCACCACCACATTGATGAACGGCAATTGTTCTTCGTAGTCGAAGTAGACACCGGGTCTTTCGTAGCCGAACCAGTATGCGAAGAGGCCGTCCGGATATATGCCACGGAGGATCAGTTCGATTGGCAGAAAGATGCTGTAGGCGGCAGTAACAAGGTTCGCCAGAATCAGAACCCAACCTACGGCAAAGAAGATGCGTGCGTGTTTTCGCTCTCTTAGGATGAGAGCGGTTTCTGCTGCGGGTTCGACGCCTGCGTCACTCATCGAACTTCTTGAAGATCAGCGTGACGTTGTGTCCGCCAAATCCGAACGAGTTCTTCATCGCGTACCGGATGGGCACGTTACGAGACTCGTTGGGAACGTAGTCGAGATCGCACTCCGGATCGGGCACTTCGTAGTTGATTGTCGGCGGGACGATGGAGTCCTGAAGCGCCTTGATGCAGACGATTGATTCGATCGCGCCGGCCGCCCCGAGGGAATGTCCGACCATGGACTTCGTGCTGCTCACCATGATCTTCTCTGCATGCGCGCCGAATGCGTCCTTGATGGCTTTGGTTTCGAGCCGGTCATTGTAAGGCGTGCTCGTTCCGTGGGCGTTGATGTATTGGATGTCTTCCGGTTGCAGCCCGGCGTACTTCAGAGCCAATTCCATGGATTTGCGAGCCCCTGCTGCATCGGGTGACGGCTGAGTGATGTGAAACGCGTCGGCGGTCATCGCGTATCCCACGAGTTCAGCGGCGATTTTTGCGTTCCGCGCCTTCGCGTGCTCGTAACTCTCCATGACGAGCACACCTCCGCCCTCTCCCATCACGAATCCGTCGCGCTCCTTGTCGAACGGTCGGCTGGCATGCTCGGGGTCGTCGTTTCGAGTGCTGACTGCCCTGGCAGCGCAAAAGCCGCCGAGGCCGATCTCGGTGATCGGCGCTTCGACTCCGCCGGCGATCATGACGTCCGCTTCGCCTCGGCGAATGATGTGGGCTGCATCGCCGATGGCGTTCGCCCCCGTGCTGCAAGCCGTGACGACGCAGGAGTTGGGACCACGCAGGTCGTGGCGAATGGAAACGTATCCGCTCGCCATGTCGGGGATCATGTAGGGCACAAGGAACGGCGACACCTTTGAAGGTCCGCCTTCGATCTGCCTTCGGAACTGCTCACCCAGAATGTCGAGGCCGCCGATTCCGGAACCGATCATCACGCCGATCCGGTCCCTGTCCTCTGATTCGAGGTCGAGGCATGCGTCCCGGATGGCCGCATCGCTGGCGACGACGGCGAACTGGATGAATCGAGAAAGTCGCCGAGCCTCCTTGGCGTCGAGATGATCCTCGGGGTTGAAGTCCCTGACTTCGGCGGCGATTTGGCAAGAAAAGGCGGACGCATCCATATGGGTGATGCGGCCGACTGCGTTCTTGCCCGCAACGACGTTCTTCCAGGTGCTTTCGACAGAGAGCCCTAACGGCGTTACGGCGCCCAGCCCCGTAATTACGACGCGCTGAGAAGCGCTCATAGTTTGCTCTGGCGCCGGTTAGCCGCCAGCTTCAACCTTTGCGCTGATGTACTCGACGGCGTCCCTCACGGTTCTCATCTTCTCGACATCCTCGTCGGGGATGTCGATTCCGAACTCGTCTTCGAATCCCATTACGAGTTGGACTACGTCGAGAGAATCTGCGCCAAAGTCCTCGACAAATGCTGAGTCGAGGCTGATTTCCTCTTCCTTCCGTCCCAGCTCGGATTCGATGACTTTCTTGACTTTTGAGAGTACTTCGTCTTGTGTCATGGTCTCGCTCATTTTAGAATCAACCTCGAATTTCAGTTTTGCCATTGCCGCGCTTCGAGCATCGGCTGGTCAGAGAGTCAGTCCTCCATCGACGACCAACACCTGACCGGTGATGTACGAAGCGCCTTCTCCAGCCAAAAAGAGTACCGCCGCGGCGACATCTTCGGGGGTTCCCAGGCGTCCCACCGGGGCAGATTTCAAGATTTGTTCTCGCATCTCGTTGGGGAGGCCCTGGGTCATGTCGGTTTCGATGAAGCCTGGCGCAACAGCGTTGCAAGTGATACCCCGGCTGCCGAACTCCTTTGCAAGGCTCATGGTGAGTCCTATCAGGCCCGCCTTCGCCGCCGCGTAGTTGGTTTGGCCGGCCTGTCCGCTTAGACCGACGATGCTCGACAGGTTGATGATTCGGCCCCAGCGGGCCTTCATCATCGGCTTGGCCGCGGCCTTTGCGAAGTTCCAGGCTCCCTTCAGATTGGTCGTGATGACCTGATCCCACTCCTCTTCGGTCATTCGGAGGATCAGTTGGTCCCGCGCGATTCCAGCGTTGTTCACGAGCACATCGAGGGATCCGAACTCGGCGATGCACCGGGAGACGGCCTCCTCGGCGGCGGCGAGCGAGCCAACGTCTGCTCCGATCGCGAGGGCCTTTCCGCCGCCGGCCGTGATCTCCGAGACCACATCCGCCGCGTTCTCCTTTCTGGAGGCGATGCAGGCCACGGCGCATCCTGCCTCAGCCAGGCCGAGGGCGATGGCCCGGCCGATTCCTCGGCTGGCGCCGGTTACCAGGGCCGCTTTGCCGGTGAGGCTCAAGCCGGCACCCCAGCCACCAACTGTTTTGCGGTCGCGAGGTCGCTCCCACCATGGATCGCGAGGGTTTCCGCCTCGGGGAGAATCCGCTTCACGAGGCCGGATAGCACCTCGCCCGGCCCGAATTCAAGGAACAAGCCGATGCCGAGGGCTCCGGCTCGCCGAATGGACTCGGTCCACCGAACCGGCGAGTGGAGTTGACGCTCCAGCATCTCCGGCCAGGATTGTGGGTCTTCGACGACGTCGGCCGTTACGTTGCTGATCAGGCGGACGCTGCTCGCGGGCTTGGAAAACGTGGCAGAGCGGAGCGCAAGACCCATGTCCTCGGCGGATTCGACCATGAGGGGGCTGTGGAAAGCGCCGCTCACATTGAGGGGAAGGCACCGCTTCGCGCCTGCCGCCTTCAAAGCCTCGGCTGCCTCCGCGACGGCTTCGGCGTCGCCGGAGATGACGGTCTGCCCAGGGCAGTTTCTGTTCGCCACCACGACGACGTGGCCCGGCCGGCTGCAGTTGCGGCAGACTTCGTCCACGGCGTCGTCGTCGAGACCCAGCACGGCTGCCATAGCGCCAGGTCTGTCCTTGCCAGCCTTCGCCATGAGGTCGCCTCGGAGTCGGACCAGGCGCGCGCCCTCTTCGATGCTCAGAAAGCCCGCGCTCGCGAGCGCGCCGTACTCACCGACGCTATGACCTGCCAGAACGGCAGGCGGCGTCTCGGCTTCATCGGTGAACGCCATGAACGTGGCAACTCCGACCGTGTAGAGAGCGATCTGAGCGTTTTGAGTTTGGCGGAGCGTTTCCTCGTCGGACTCGAAACAGAGGGACGCGATGTCCCGTTCGACGGCATCGCTCACGCGCTGGAACACAGAGCGCGCGACTTCGCTGGCGTCATAGACCTCTTTGCCCATACCTGGCTTCTGAGACCCTTGACCCGGAAAGATCGCTGCGTACGGGCGGCCACTCACCGGTCGGATTCTACACGCTCGGGGCGGGTGCCACAATCAACTCCGATGCTCGAACGGCCGCGGATCGAAAGTGTGCTGGAGTTCGAGCGTGTCATCGAGGACGTGTCCGCTCGCTGCGCATCGCTCCTCGGCGTGGAGCGGCTCCGAGAAACTCGACCGTCGTTCGATGCCGAGACTGTCACCGGGCGGCTGCAGGAAACCGAAGAAGCGCGACTCATCGTTTCCCTGGGCGACCTGCCCGCGATCGGCGCCGCGCGCGACGTTCGATCGCATGTGCTCGATGCTGCGAAGGGCGGGCAGATAGGAGGAGAGGAGATGTTCCGAGTGGGGGAATCTCTCGCGGCCCTCTCCAGGCTGCGAGCGTTTCTCCTCCATCACCGCGAGCGGGCGCCTCGACTTTGGGCGAAGGGCGAGCAGCTCCCCTATTTGGACTCACTCGAAAAGCAAATCTTCAAGACGGTCGCGCCGGATGGCACGGTGTTGGACTCCGCAAGCCCTGAACTTGCGAGACTTCGGTCCCAACGGCGCACGCACCAGAACCGTCTAATCGCGAAACTTCAGTCGCTCATCAGCGGCCCCTTTCGTTCTGCGCTGCAGGAGCCGCTCTATACCCAACGGGGGGGGCGCTACGTTCTCCCCGTCAAGGCCGGCCACCAAGGCCAGGTGAAGGGCATCGTGCACGATGCCAGTGCCTCCGGTCAAACCGTATACATAGAGCCTGAGGCTGTGATCGCTGAGTCGAACAAACTCCGAGAGATCGAAGCGTATGAGACCGAAGAGATCGATCGCATCCTCTCAGAACTGTCCCGCAAAGTCGGCGAGCATGGTGAGGAGATCGCGGCGGGCCTCGAATCGCTTGGCGAAATCGACGCGACTTTGGCGAAAGCAAAATACGCGCTCGATCGGAACGCCGCGACGCCGACGATCACGGGCAAGGGCCGACTTGCTGTCCGTCAGGGCCACCATCCTTTGATTCCGATGGAGGTCTCTGTGCCGCTCGACATCGAGGTCGGAGGGCGAGCGCGCTCGCTCTTGATTACGGGGCCGAACACCGGTGGCAAGACGGTGGCGCTCAAACTGCTCGGGCTGTATGCGCTGATGATGGGATGCGGGATGTTTCCTCCTGCTTCGCATGTTGAATACGGTCCCTTCTCCGGAGTCTATGCGGACATCGGTGACGAGCAGAGCCTTCAACAATCGCTTTCGACTTTCAGCTCTCACCTCCGCAACATCGCTCAAGTGTTCCGTGACGCGAGGGAGTCTGCGCTCGTGCTGCTCGACGAAATCGGCGCGGGCACGGACCCACGGGAAGGCGCGGCCCTCGGACGGGCGATCCTCGAAGATCTCGCGGAGCGTGGCTGTGTGATCGCAGCAACGACGCACTTCGGCGAGTTGAAGGACTTCGCTTTTGGAAGCGGCAGGTTCTCGTGCGCGGCGATGGAGTTTGATGAGAAGACGCTTGCTCCAACATTTCGACTCGTTGCTGGCGCGTCCGGCGCAAGCCATGCTTTGGAAATCGCGAGGCGCTTTGGACTACCTGCGAAGACGGTCGATTCCGCGGAACGCTATGTGGGTTCGGAGGTGCGAGAGGAAAGGAGCAAGGCGAAGTCCATCGATGCGAATCTGGCCGCTGCGCGCGAGGAGCGAGAGGAGGCCGAGCGACAGAGGCAAGAAGCGGAGCAAATCAAGAAGCGGGCGGAGGAGGAGTTGATCGCGCTGCGAGAGAAGGTTCAGAAGGAGCGGCGCGAACAGGCCGCCGCCATTGAGGCCGCGTTGAGAGAGTCCCGCGAGCAGTATCGCGAACTCCTGGATCGAGTGCGCGCTCTCGAAGCGACTGGAACGATCGGATCCACCGAGCGAGAGGAGGTGATTCAGTCCGGCCGCAGGCTGCTCGAAAAGGCTGAACAGAGCCGAAGTCTCGCGGCTGACGTCGTTCCCGTTGGCGAAAGCGTCGCCCTCGACGTGGGGATGACGGTGAGGATCGTTTCCACGGGCCAGGTGGGAACGGTCGTGCGTGTGGCAAAGAGCGGGAAGATCACTGTGCAGGTCGGGATGTTCAAAGTCACGGCGGACCGTCAGGATCTGGTGCCCGTCGCGGCTCCAACGCCGACGCGCCCCGAAAGGCCTCAGCGGGCGAGTTCTCTCAGTCTGCAGAAGTCCCTGCAAGCGTCCACAGAGATCAACCTTCGCCGCCTGCGCGCCGAGGACGCAGAACTCGAACTGGAGAAGTTCTTCGATGATGCCGTGCTGGCCAACCTCCACAGTGTGCGCATCGTCCACGGGAAGGGCACGGGCACCCTCAAGCGCATCGTCCTGGACTTTCTGAGGCGGAGAGCCGACGTGGAGTCTTATCGCGAGGGGGGCGCTGGCGAAGGCGGCGCAGGCGTCACAATCGCATATCTCAAGCCATGAACGACGCTCTGATTCAGGCGGCCATCGAAGCGAGGCAGTTCGCCTATGCTCCGTACTCCGAATTTCGGGTTGGGGCGGCCGTCGAGGCAGCCGGGGGTGAAGTGTTCACGGGCTGCAACGTCGAGAACGCCTCGATCGGCTTGACGACGTGCGCCGAGCGGAACGCGATCGCGGCGATGATCCGCGGGGGGGAGACGAAGTGGACGCGCATCGCGATTGCAACCGAGAACGGCGCGCGGCCGTGCGGAGCCTGCCTCCAAGTGCTGCAGGAGTTCGCGTCCGACCCGGCGCAATGCAGGGCGATCCTCATCGCGGGAGAGACTCCCGTGGCGGATTTCAAGTTTGTGGAGTTGCTCCCGCACCCGTTTGAATCACGCGGGTAAGGGCTGTAGTTCGGATACGAAACGAGCGACGGCATCGCGCCAATCCGGGAGCCGCTCGAATCCGAGGGAGCAGTATTTGTCCGTGCAGAGCACGCTGTAATTCGGCCTCTGCGCCTTTGTGGGCCAATCCTCGGTGCGGATCGGCAACACCGCGGCCTCTGCGCGGGCTCGGAGTTCCGACTCCTCCTGTCGGCTCTCACTCGAGTGTGACGATCTCAAGAGGTGCGCGAAAATCGTTTCGACGGCGAGTTCGCGCCAGGAAGCTTGTCCTGCGTTTACGATGTGATAGACGCCAGGCGGCGCGTTGTTTCCGATGAGGTTTGTAATTGCTTCAGAAATGTCTCTCGTGTAGGTTGGAGATCCCACCTGATCGTCCACGACTCGAAGTTGGCGACCGGACTCGAAAGCGGAGAGGATCGTTCTCGGGAAACACTTGCCGAATGCGCCGAACAGCCAAGCAGTCCGAACTACGACGCCGTCGGGGTTCTCCTTCTGCAGAAGCCGCTCGCCTTGGAGTTTGCTTCTCCCATAGTTGCCGATGGGGTTCGGTTCATCGGATTCTGTGTAGGGCCGTTGCTTCGCGCCATCGAAGACGAAGTCTGTGCTTAGATGCAGAATTCGCGCTCCGATGCGCCTTGCATGACGAGCGAGCGTGAATGGCGCGACGGCATTGAGGTAATTCGCTTCGTACTGTTCGGACTCTGCTTCGTCCACCTTCGTGTATGCCGCGCAGTTAACGATCCAGTCCGCCGACACATTGAGGAAGAAAGCATCGATTGAAGGGCCGCTCGACAGATCGAGATCGTTGCGATTGGGACAGTCAACAACGTGTCCCTCGGCTTGCATCGCTCGACGCAAATCCACGCCCAACATTCCCGTGCCGCCTGTTAGCAGGATTCTCATTGCGCGTCTCGCGTGACCTGAGTGTACCTTCGGGGTATCTTGGCCCGTGTCCCTCCAGATTCGCGCCTACGTTCCAGGTGATGAGCCTGCCATCGAGGCTGTCATTCGATCCGTGTTCGAGGAGCACGATTTCCTTTATGAGCCCGAGGGCTATAACGCGGATGTGTCGAGGATTGCCGAGGAGTACCTGGCCGGAGGGGGGTTCTGGGTTTTGGCCGACGGGGACCGCATCGTCGGCACGGTCGCGATCAAGAGGTTGACTGAAGAGAGGTGCGAACTGTATCGCCTGTATCTTCTGCCCGAGTTCCGAGGATCAGGCCAAGGAATGAGGCTGTTGCGGCACGCGGTGGACGAGGCAAAGCGTCTCGGCTTCCACGACATGGAGATTTGGTCTGACAAAGTGCTCACGCTCGCGCACAGGCTGTACACTCGAATCGGCGCGCGATCCATCGGCGATCGATCCTGTACCTATGCGAGCGGCGCGCAATCTTACGAAGAGTGGGGATTCGTTCTCGACCTTGAGTCGGCAGACTTTTAGCGAGTCCCGGACTTCAGCCGCGCGACTTCGGCGCGAAGAGTCTCTTCGCAGTGCGGACGGCCCCAGCACTCGTGAATTAACTTCACGACGTGACTCCCCACGACGGCTCCGTCTGCGACGCCGCACACCATGCGCACATGATCTGCGTTGGAGATTCCAAAGCCCACGCAGATCGGCAAAGACGTGACTTTGCGCACGCGCGCGACGAGATCCGTGACCTCTCTGGGCACTTCGCGCTCCGACCCCGTGACGCCCGTTCGCGAAACGCAATACACGAACCCTGTAGCTGCGCCGCAGGCGCATCGCAGCCGATCGTCTGTGCTAGTCGGAGCGGCGAGGAAGATGGTGTCGAGTCCTGCAGCGTGCGCGTGCTGTTTCCACTCCTCGCCCCCTTCCGGCGTGAGGTCGCTGAGGAGCACGCCATCCGCACCAGAATCCGCGACTTCTTGGGCGAATCGCTGAAATCCATGCCGCATGGCCGTGTTCGTATAGCCCATGTAGACGATCGGGACGGTGATGTTCGCGCTCTTTACGGCTTCGAATATCTCGCTGACCTTCGTTCCGCGGTCAAGCGCGCGTTGGCTGCTCTCTTGGATGGTCGGGCCGTCCGCGATCGGGTCGCTGAACGGGATGCCCACTTCGATGATGTCCGCGCCGCCGGCCTCGAGGTTCTCGAGAATCGCAGGCAGTTGGCCGACATCCGGATCGCCCCCGGTCACGAAACAGACGAGCGCCTTTTCATTCGATGCGGCCAGGTGAGCGAAGCGATCGGCGATCCGGGACACGCTCGGCAGTTTACCGATGGATTCCGTAGAGCCGACACGGAACGCCCGCCCACAGCGTCCATCTGGTTGGAATGCTTGCAGGAGTAATCGCGTTAGCCTTGGCGCAGAGCGGGCTGTTCGACCAAGGGACCTTCACTACCTACTTGTCGGGAGGAGAGATTTCGACGGAAGGTTTTCGGATGTTGGAAAGTGGGAAGAGCAGTTCGCTCATCTCCACGAAGACAGCCGGTGGATCGAAACTTAGCGTGAAGACGGAACTTCTCGTCGAGGGTGGGAGAGTTTCGTCCGCAACGGTGAACATCGTCTCCGTTCGAACGTACCGCCTGCAGAGAACGCCGGAAGGCCATCTGGTGGACAGTGGCGGAAAGCGCATCGCCGATGCGCAAAGGTCGGTCTTCTGCGTCGAGCCATACGCTTGGCATCAAATCTCGCATCTCCTGAGGGCGTATGAGGGTTCGACCGAACTCGCCTACGATGTCATCGCTCCTTCGTTGGGAGAGATACACCGATGGACAGTGCTGAAGTCGGGTGCGCTGCAGGACACTTCCGGCGAACTTCAGCGGTGGCAACTTTCGATGAACGGGCGGAGCGCGATGCTTGTCTCGGACCGAGACGGAAGAGTCTTGTACGTCGAAATCCCAGATCAGAAACTCGAAGTAGTGCGCAAGGGATACGAGCGGCTCAGGACAGCGCTGAGCGCTCCCACTCCGCGCCCTGACCTGCAGCCAAATCGGGAGAAGTACCGCGAGCAGGAGATCCGCGTACTCACGTCCGCGAACGTCCTGATCGCGGGCTCGCTCATGGTTCCGGTCGAGGGCGGCAGGCATCCGGGAGTCTTGATGATCGGCGGATCAGGCCCTTCGGATCGGGACTGGGACTCGCAGCCGAGCCTGACGATGGGGATGGGTCTTCAGATCGCGGACGCGCTTGCCGGGGCCGGTTACGTCGTCCTGCGTTTCGATGACCGCGGTGTGGGTCGTTCGACCGGCCCGAAGGGCCAGTCCTTCGCCGCCGCTGTCGCCGACTCTCGCTCCCTCGCCAACTACTTGAAATCGCGGTCGGAGGTCGACCCGTTCCGAGTGTACATTTTAGGACACAGCGAAGGCGCGGTGGCCGCGCTCAAACTCCTTGCGGAGGACGCGTGGCTGAAGGGCGGCATTCTCATCGGATGCCCGTCGAAGTCGCTGGATCGCGTCCTGCTCGAGCAACTGAACGCGCAGCAGGCCGACGACCGGCTGCCCCAGGCGATTCGAGATCAGGCCTCCGCGAAGATCCCGAAGGTGACCGAGGCGATCGCGAAGGCGACTGCCGGGGAGGCAGGGAGCGTGGACGGCATCGAACTCGCCTGGCTCCGGGAGCACATGAACCTCGATCCGACGAAACTCGCTTCGCAGGTGTCCGATCCCGTGCTCCTCGTTCAAGGGTTAGAGGACCTACAAGTGCTGTCCCGGAACGCCGCGGAATTGAAGGCGGCGTTCGGCGAGAAGGCGACGGTGGAGTACGTTCCCGGCGCGACTCACTACCTCGCGCCGTTCCCGTACGGGGTCACTGCGGCGTCGCCCGAAGATCAAGGCAAGGTGTCGCCCGGCGCTCTCTCCGCGATCGTGGGATGGCTGAAATCTCGGGGCTAATTACCGTAGGCCAATCGAGCCGACAATCAACGGTGGGGCGAACGCCCCTAAAGGCACCTGCATGTCGGACTCGAACCCTGTCATCGAACTGTCCCCGGGCCAGGTCGTCCAACTTGGGCGCGCCTCCGCTCAAACGGTCGACTCATTCGAGGTCGAGGTCGTTTCGCACTCGTCGGGAGCGCTAACCCTCAGGGGGCCGACCGACCTGGCCATGCTTCGCCACGGGAGTTCGGTGTTCATCGACCCGCAGATCGAGGGGGCGTCGCTCGGATGGGGCATTGTGGGGATTCACACTCTGCACGGCGATCACACGGTGCTTCCCGTTGAGTCGCTCCGATGGGAGGCGGGAAGCGCCACCCGCGCGCAGCGAATTCCGTGCAGCGTTCGCGTGATCGTCACTCACGTCACGGAGCAGGACGGCGAAAGGGAAACCAAGCGCACCATCGGCACTCTGTACAACATCAGCGAAACCGGCTTGCGGATGAGGGTCCGAACACCTCACACGGTACGAACGCTGGCACACGTTCAGATTTACTTCGAAGAGGAGCCCGTCATCGCCCTCGTTCGGATTGTGAGGGTGGTCAACGGCACGGAGTGCCACTCAGGCGGATTCGAAGTGGGCGCGACGTTCATCAAGTTCTTGTCGGGTCAGGAAATCCTCACATCCTTCCTTCATCGGCATGCGGAGTCTGAAGAGAGCGGCTCTGCAGAGGGGGGGGCGGATGAGGCCGAGCCTAAAGAGGCAGCCGAGCCCACGGAAGAGACGCCGCAAAAAGAAGAAGGGGCTGCATAACGCAGCCCGCTACCAATCCATGACGGGGCGGGGGCCCCAAGACCCAAGATGGTTTCTCATGAGAATTTTCAGTACGACCTGATCGTCATCGGCAGCGGGCCGGCCGGACACCACGGTGCGATCCAGGCAGCGAAACTGGGGCATCGGGTCGCCATCGTCGAGCGCGAGAAGTGCGTCGGAGGCGTCTGTTTCAATACGGGCACCGTGCCCTCCAAAACGCTCCGCGAGGCGGTTCTGTTTTTGTCGGGGTTTCGACAGCGCGGGCTCTACGGTTACAGTTATCGCGTCAAGAGCGACTTGACGATTCAGGATTTACTGTACCGATGCGAGCGAGTCGTCAATCAAGAGGTCGACGTGTATCGGGCTCAGTTCGGGCGCAACGGGGTTGACGTTTTGCAGGGCCGCGCAGAGCTGACGGGGCCGAACTCAGTGCGGGTCACTGGCCCGGACGGCATTCACGAGTTTTCGACGCGATACGTTTTGCTCGCTGTCGGAACCGTTCCCGCACAGTCCGCGGACTTCCCTGTCGACGGCGAGAGAATCATCGACGCTGACGGGGTGTTCTCGCTTCGCAAAGTTCCCAGGACTATGATCGTCGTCGGAGCCGGCGTCATTGGGTTGGAGTATGCGAGCATGTTCGCCACGCTCGGCGTGCATGTGACCGTGATGGAGAAGCGAAGTACGTTTCTTGAATTCCTCGACGGCGAGATCGTCGAGGCGTTGAAGTATCACATGCGCGACATGGGAGTCGTATTCCGACTCGGCGAAGAGGTGGAGCGTGTGGAAAGGGACGGCGATGAAGTCGTCGCCCATACGAAGAGCAACAAACTTCTCAGAGCCGAAACCGTTTTGTACGCCGTGGGTCGTCAGGGCAACACACGCGACCTTAACCTCGGTGCAGCTGGATTAGAAGCCGATTCTCGTGGCCGTCTCACCGTGGACGAGGACTACAGAACGGCCGTGCCCACTGTCTTCGCGGCAGGAGACGTGATTGGGTTTCCGAGTCTCGCCTCGACGTCCATGGAGCAGGGGCGCATTGCGGCGGCCCGAGCGTTCGGCGTTGCGGATGCGGTGGTCGCGAAGCAGGTGCCTTACGGAATCTACACGATTCCGGAAATCTCCTTCGTCGGCAAGACGGAAGAGGAGTTAACCAGCGAGTCGGTTCCCTACGAGTGCGGCATGGCTCACTATCGTGAAATCGCGCGCGGCAATATCATCGGCGATACGACTGGGCGGCTCAAGCTCATCTTCCACCGCGAGACGGAGCAACTCTTGGGCGTTCACATCATCGGCGAGGGTGCGACCGAACTCGTGCACATCGGTCAAGCGGTGCTCGCGCTCGAAGGAAGCGTGAGGTACTTCGTCGATCAAGTCTTCAACTACCCAACACTCGCGGAGTGCTATAAGGTCGCCGCGCTTCACGGTCTCAACAAACTCGCTTGGCGATCCACGCGGGCGGCTTAGGAAACCTCCGAGCGGTGACTCGGCCATAATCCTCCCAGTCTTGAGGGGAGGCGTATGGCACGCATTATCATTCTCATTGTCGTCGGCATCTTGGCGCTCGTAGGCGGCTGCGTCGCGATGTGCGTTGGAGGAGCGTTTTGGCTCACGTCCGGGCCGGTCAAGGCGGCGGATGAGTTTTTGGAGCGCATCGCAAAGGGGGACGTGGAGGGCGCGTACGCTTCGACCCATCCTGACTTCCAGATCGCGACGTCCCTGGACGAGTTCAAAGAGTTCGTCGAAAGCCGTGAACTCCAAAAGTTTCGGTCCGCGAGTTGGTCGTCGAGGTCGGTGGATAACAGCACAGGCGAAGTTCGTGGAACGGTCGAAATCGAAGGTGTCGGGCCGGTCAAGGCGTTCATCGTGCTGGTGAAGACGGATGAATGGCGCGTCGTCCGGGCGGTAATTGGTGAGGATGTGACGACCGGAGGCGAGGAAGTCGCTCCTACGATTCCCCAGGAGTCCGAGGTCCGGGAGATGGTCGCCGACTCGATGTCGTCGTTTGCAAACGCCGTGAACAACGGGTCGTTCGTCGAGTTCCACGCGGAGATCGCGGAGGTTTGGAAGCAGCAGATCACGGCCGAGGAGTTGAAGGCCGTTTTCCGCGAGTTCATCGAGAAGAAGATCGACCTCTCGCCCGTCGCGAAGATGGAGGCTCGATTCGACCGGCGGCCCGCGCTGGAGGACACCGGTATTCTTCGCGTCGAGGGTCACTTCGAGTCGCAGCCGGTGACTCGTTTCAATCTGGGCTATCTACTGGAAGCGGGCGCGTGGCGTCTTGCGAGCATCAGCGTGAATCTCGGCAACTCGTCATCGGGCTAACGCCCGAGGGCGAAAGCAAAAGGGAAATGGGGCGGCGAATGGGATTTGAACCCACGACCTCCTGAGCCACAGTCAGGCGCTCTAACCCCTGAGCTACCACCGCCGTGAGAGACGGAAGGATACCCGCCGGTCGGGGCGACCGGTATCCTAACCCCGACCGATGCTTCAGGAGTTCCAACGTCGCCTCTCGGTCGAGCGGCTCCTCGAACCGGGGGCGAGCGTCATCATCGCGTTTTCCGGTGGGCCTGATTCCAGTTGCCTTCTGCATCTTCTCACGCTTAGTGGCTGCGATGTGACGGCCGCCCACCTGGTCCACGGGCTTCGTGAAGAAGCGGAGCGCGAGGCCGAACTGTGCCGTGCGTTCGCACTGAAGCATGGTGCGCGCTTTGAGAAGGGGTGTGCCGACGTGAGGGCTATCGCGGAACAGGATGGGATTGGACTCGAAGAGGCCGGGCGGAAGGCAAGATACTCCTTCTTCGCAGCCGTCCACAAGAAGATCGGAGCGCCCGTGGCGACGGCGCACACGCTGGACGACCACGTCGAGACGATTCTCATGAATCTCGCCCGAGGGTCCGGTGCGCGCGGGTTGTCGGGAATCCCAATGCGCCGGGACTACGTGATTCGTCCGCTGCTGTGGGTCAGGCGGTCGGAGACTCAAGAATATTGTCGCGAACATGGGCTGTTGATACTCAGCGACCCGGCGAACGAGGACTTGCAGTTTGCGCGCAACCGCGTGCGCAAATTCGTGATCCCCGGATTCGAGCAGATCCGATTTGGGGCGGCGGAGGCGGCGGCGCGCTCCGCGCGAATCCTCTCGGAGGAAGATGCGCTCCTCGATGCACTGGCCGAAGACGCGCTGGCCGCATGCATGCGAAGGCGCGGGGGGGCGCTCGACTTTGTGTGCGACGGGCTTTATTTGGAACTGCGCGTCGAGCCGCTGAAGGCGGCGCCGACTGCGCTTCTTCGGCGAGTCGTCCGGATCGCGGCGCGCCGATTCGACGTGGACCTCGATTGGACGCTCACCGACATCGTCACAACGGCTATTCAGTCGGGCGATAAGGCGTCCGTGGCGGTCGAGGGCGCGCCGGTGAGGGTCTTGGTCGGCGAGCGGACTCTGCGAGTCGTGCGGGACGAAGCCACAGTGGACTACGAGGTGGAGGTCGAAGCGGGCGGATCAGTGCCTCTCCCCCGCCTCGGCGGGAGGCTAGGCGCGGGCGTCCTCCCGGGCGAGATGTTGCCGGACGGGAGCCGTCTGACGGCCTGGTTGGATGCCGACAGCATCGTCGGCGCCCTCGTTGTTCGCGCCGCTCGGTCGGAGGACGAACTGGTCCCAGTGGGCGACACCAGGCGGAGGCGAGCGTTCGAACTCCTGGAGAATGCGGGCCTCCCTCTGAAGGCGAGGCGGCGATGCCCGATCGTTTGCGACGACGAGGGTCCGGTTTGGGTGCCTGAATGCGCCACGGCGTCACGGGTTCAGGTGACGCCCGCGACGAAGCGGACGCTGAGGCTGAGGTTAGAGCCCGATTCGACCGACGGAACGGTATAATGGCGCCCGTTTCAAGCAGTCCGCGAAACGGCCGGTCACGGCAGGGCGTAGGATGAACACGGAGTCGCCCGCCCGGAGATGCAGTGAATAACCGCACACGCACGCTTATCATCACCCTCTTCCTCATCGCTCTTGGAGTTTGGTTCCTGAGTTCTCTGAGCAGCGGTGGCGGCGTGCTGTTCGGCGGCCCGAAGACGATCACCTATTCGACACTGCTGAACGATGCTCGCGACGGCCGGATCGACGCCGGTGAGTACCAGCAAACGAAATTTACGGCGACCTACAAGGACGGCACCAAGGTGGTCGCAAACGTCCCGAACGTCGAATCCCCCGCAGGCGGCGAGTTGCTCGCGCGGCTTTCCGAATACGGCGTGAAGGTCAACAAACTGGACCCGCCCATCAGCGAAGGGATGATGGGCATCCTGGTGACGCTTCTGCTTCCGATCGGGATTCTCGTGCTCATCTGGTTTCTTCTCATTCGGCCCGCGCAAGCCGGGGGCAACCAGGCTCTGAGTTTCGGCCGCAGCCGAGCGAAGCGGGTGAGCGAAAGCATCCCGAAGACGACGTTTGACGACGTTGCGGGAGTTGACGAAGCGAAGCAGGAACTCGAAGAGATCGTTGACTTCCTGAAGAACACGAAGAAGTACGTGGCAGTCGGCGCAAAGATCCCGAAGGGCGTGCTTCTGACTGGCCCCCCCGGATGCGGAAAGACGCACCTCGCGCGCGCAGTCGCGGGTGAGGCGGGAGTTCCCTTCTTCCACATTAGCGGCTCCGATTTCGTGGAGATGTTCGTTGGTGTCGGCGCGGCGCGCGTCAGAGACCTCTTCGAGACGGCGAAGGCGCATCGCCCGAGTTTGATTTTCGTGGACGAGATCGACGCGGTCGGCCGTCAGCGCGGCGCGGGGCTCGGCGGAGGACACGACGAGCGCGAACAGACACTCAACCAACTGCTGGTGGAGATGGATGGATTCGATCCGAACGCCGGCGTGATTCTCATCGCTGCGACGAACCGGCCGGACGTTCTCGATCCCGCCTTGCTCAGACCGGGTCGCTTCGACCGGCAAATCGTCGTGGATGCTCCCGATGTCATCGGCCGCGAGAAGATCTTACGAATCCATGCGAAGGGCAAGCCGTTTGCAAGCGACGTTGATTTATCCATCATCGCAAAGAGAACCGTCGGCTTTACCGGCGCGGACCTCGCGAATACGCTGAACGAAGCGGCGCTCCTCACCGCACGACGCGGCAAGCAGGAGATCGCCATGGCGGAAGTGGAGGAGGCTCTCGACCGAGTGATCGCAGGGCCGCAGCGAAAGAGCCGCGTCGTCGATGCGAAAGAGCGCGAAGTGATCGCGTATCACGAAGCGGGCCACGCGATCGTGGGCGAACTGCTCGAACACACAGACCCTGTGCACAAGGTCACGATCCTTCCGCGCGGAATGTCCCTGGGAAGCACGTGGCAACTTCCGGAGACCGACAAGTACTTGGTCTCGAAGAGCGAACTGCTCGACGACATCACTGCGCTGTTGGGTGGGCGTGTCGCGGAAGAGGTGGTTTTCGGCGAAGTGACCACCGGCGCAAGCAACGATTTAGAACGCGTGACGAACATCGCGCGAGCGATGGTGACGAAGTACGGCATGAGCGACAAACTCGGAACGCTGGCCCTCGGCCGAAGGAGCGACAACCCGTTCCTCGGTAGGGACTACATGGAGGACCGGAACTACAGCGAGGACGTCGCAAAGATGATCGACGAGGAAATCCACTCGATCGTCGAGGTCTGCCATCGTCGGGCGACGGAGATCTTAGAGTCCCATCGGGACAAGTTGGATTCGCTTGTGGCCTCGCTCATGGAGCGCGAGAGCCTCGAGAGGCAGGAGTTCCTCACGATCCTCCACGGCACGGACGAGTCGGCTGGAGCGAGCGAAGAGAAGACCTCAGAGCCAGCGGCCGCGGACGGCGTGCCGGTCGAGGAGCGGCCCCGAGAGGGTCGCCTCAGCCCCAAACTCAAGCCGGGGACAGCCGAGACTTAGGCTAAAATTTTCCCGCCTCGGAAGTCGAAAGAGCGTGTTATACTGCTGTGAGGCAGGGTAGCCCTCATCGAGCGGCGTAGTATGGCATCCGTGCAGGACGAGAGGCAGCAGCCAACGATGACCGTCGAGCAGCAGTATCAACAAGGATTTGAATACCGCTGCCGGGGGGAGTATGGGCTTGCAAAAGAAGCCCTCAACGAAGTGCTGCGCCTGGACCCCAGCCATATCAAGGCCAAGTGGCAGTTAGCGCTGATCAAGGGGTTCGAGGGCGATTACGACGGGAGCCTCGAAGGGCTCAGAGAGGTCGCCACTCTCGCGCCGGACGACACTGAGATTCGCTACGACTACGCGATGACCCTCACAATGCTCGGCGAGTACGCCCTGGCCGAGTCGGAGTTCCGCGAAGTCCTGCGGATGAACCCGAATCACGACAAAGCGAAGCAGCAACTCGCGTACTTCAAGTAAGCCGGCGGCTGAAACGAGTTCGGGTCTAGAATCTCCCCCCACGGAGCGACCTTGAATCGCCTTCTCCGAATCTGGCCGTATCTCTTCCTTGCCGCGACGGCGATCTTGCCAACACGTCAGTTTGTGTTCGGCGGCGAGGTTCCGGCGCCAGTGGACCAAGTTCGTCAGTTCGCTCCGTGGAACGAGCCGGCCACCCCCCCTTGGGACATCCTGCAGTTGGACGGCGCGCTTCAGTTCCTGCCGTGGCGCGACCTGATGCTGGAGTCACTTCGGAATCGTGAGGTCCCCTTGTGGAACCCGTACACACTCGGTGGGACTCCGTTCCTGGCGAACTCTCAGTCCGCGCCTCTATATCCGGTGCACCTCATTTGGTCGCTGACTCCTTTCGGCGCGGAAGATCTCATGAGGTTTTCGGCGTGGCTGCATGTCGCGCTAATTGGTCTCGGAACGTTTGTTCTGGTTCGCACGCTCGGAGGAAACGTGACTGGGGGAATCCTCGGCGCGGTCGCCATCCAGATGAGCGCATTCACTTACGGATGGCTGCTTCTTCCCAGCGTGGGAATGACAGCCGCATGGATTCCGTGGGTGTTCGCGTGCATCGTTCGACTCGACCGATCACGACCGGGCGCCCTCATGGGCCTGGTCGCGAGCAGCGCAGCGATGCTGCTCGCCGGGCACCTGCAGATCGCTGCATTCGGTTTGATGGGCGCGGGCATTCTTGCGATCGCCGTCGCCGTCGGCGCCCGCTCTCTTCGACCTGTCGCTGCGATGATCGTCGGCGTTGCGATCGGCGGGCTTCTCGCGGCGCCGCAGTTGATTCCGTCCGTCCAGGCGGGCCGAAGCGGGCACAGGTCGGGAGGGCCGTCGGTCGAGGCCTGGAACGGCTACAAAAGGCAGGCCGTCGAGCCCGAGCAGTTTCTGACTCTCGTCGCGCCGACCTGGTTCGGCTTACCCAACATCAGCCTCGACTCTGATCCGAAGTTGGCGGCGGCGAAGTCGGCCGGACTGCCTGCGGACGGCACGGCTTACTGGCTCGCCTACGCGAAGCCCGGCGCCCACTTCGCGGAAGCCGCGTTCTACGTCGGGCCGATCGTTCTTCCCCTGTTCTTCTTCGGCCTGCGACGATGGCGGGGTTTGCCGGGAATCAGCGGGCTTTCGTTGATCGCCCTGTTTTCCGCGTTGGTCGCAGTCGGGAGCGCGGTTGCTCAAGCGCTGTTCTTCTATCTGCCCGGCTGGTCTGCAACGGGTTCGCCGGGCAGGTCTGCCGTGCTGTTTGCGATCGCGCTGTGTGCCGTCGCCGGCGCATCGGTACGCGACGAGCGGGAGGGGGGGGGACGATGGGGCTGGCTGATCGGCGTCGTCCCGCTGCTGCTTTGCGCGTACGGTCTCGCTTCGATATTCGTTGGTTCGCCAACGGACGGCGGACCGATCGAAGCCCTCGCCGAGTGTTGGCGGCAGCGGAGTCTCGTTCCGGTTCTGATCGGCCTTGTCGGAATTGGATTGGCTGCGGCGTGCGTCGCGCGGCCCAAGTTCGCATGGGCGGGGATAGCGTTTGGGACTGTTGCCTCGTTTTGGCTGTTCGCGCCACTCAACCCAGGTTCACGGAACGAGGGGGATTCGATTCCGATCTCGGGGCTGTCGCCGACGGACCGCGTTGCGGTCATGAACGAGAACTGGTCGCTGTATACGGCTGCGCCCGGGGTCATCGCCCCCCCCAACTCCCTGCTGCCGTATCGGATCCAAGAGGTGACCGGCTACGACTCCATCATCCCGGAGTTCACGAAGCAGAGGATGGACGACGTGAACGGCCGAGACTCTGCGCCGGAGGCTAACGGCAACATCGTCTTCCTGAAGCCGGGCTTCGATGTCGAGAAGCTCCGCCTCGCCGGCGCCAGCCACGTACTTGCGACAGCTTCGACGGACCTCGGCAGCCTGGAGAGGGTCGCTTCGGGTAATGGGTGGGCTCTTTACGCGCTTCCCAAGCCGGACTGGCGCGTGACCGGGCCCGGCTTCACGTCAGTCGAGGTCGAGTTTGATCGGGCAGCCCCTTTCCCCTTTGCGGATCGGGAGGACTGGCTGGAGGAGACAGACACGGGAGTTACTCCGGCGCCGGAGCGGGTCGAGCCGGGGCCACACCGGTACTTGTACCGGCCGGCCGGGTACCGCATGGGATTGATTCTTTTTCCAGTTGGCGTTTTGGCTCTCTTTTTGATATATTGGAGAGGGCGCGCGAAGTCTGAGAATGCCGGAAACACGAGAGCGAGTTGAGCCGACCGTCCGTGACGCGGACTCGGGATACCGAGGACGCTACATGGCGCTGATCTTCAACAACGACAGGAACACCTTTGAGGAGGTGATGCGCCAGATCATCTTTGCGACCTCTTGCTCGCTCGAAGAGGCGTACGCGGAGACATGGGAGGCGCACACCTTTGGACAGGCGCCGGTCTACTTCGGCACCCAGAGTTCCTGCTGCGCCGTCGCCTCCATCATCTCAGCCATCGGAGTGAGGACCGAAGTTCGCCCGGAGTGGGATGAGTAGCGCAACGCTGCCCGAACTGCTTCCCGAGATCGGGGAAGGCAAGCAGGATAGCGGCCGGGGAGACCACGGCTACATCGTCACAGTCTTCGACAACGACTACAACACGTACGACGAGGTGATGGCGATCCTCCAGATGGCGACCGGCTGCACACCCGAAGAGGCCTATATCGAGACTTGGGAGATCGACCACCTGGGGTCGTCCGTCGTGCACAACGCTTCTCGCGAGGAGTGCAACCGGGTCGCAGCGATCATCTCGACGATTGGGATTCGGGTGACGGTTTCCGAATCCTAGTCCTCGGATCCTCGAGCATCATGAACTTGCGCTCTCTTGGCGTGCCTGGGTCCAGCACGAGGATTTGGCCTTCGAGCCTGTAGGGGGTTTTGAATACCGCCTTCGAGGTTAGCGGCTCTCGGTTTTGTACGGACTCGATTTCGGCGGTGAATGTGATGAGATTCGTCGCCACCTTGTAGGACCCGCCCTCCTCGATCGTGACGCCGCCGTACTGGGATCGGCGGACGAAGGTGCCGTCGGCCCTTAACTCCAGAACCACGCCGCCGTCATTTGCGTCGACCGTACGCCAAGTTCCGATGAAGTCCTGTGGGTTGACTTCGGGGGGCCGACAGCCAACGGCAGCGGCAAAGGCTACGAGCAGGAGCAACGCGAGGCGCACTCAGAGAGTTTATCTCCACCCCGGTGCCACAATCGGCCGTGCCCCAAAGCCTTTGGAACGACCGCGAAGCGAGCCAACTGACCGGTCTCTCGCTGCTCGCCTATCGGTCTCGACTTCTGGCATCCGACAGGTCCGTCATCAACATCTACGGGGGGAACACGTCGTCGAAGGTGACCGAGGTGGATCATCTGGGCCGCGAGACCCGAGTGCTTTGGGTTAAGGGCAGCGGCTCTGACATGGCTGACTGCTCGTGCGAAAGTTTTGCCGGGCTGAAACTCGACGAGGTGCTTCCCCTGATGAAACGGGAGGACATGTCGGACGAGGAGATGGTCGAGTACCTCGGGCGATGCGTCTTCGAGCCGGGTCGGCCGCGGCAGTCCATCGAGACGCTCCTTCACGCTTTCCTGCCGTATGACGAGGTGGACCACACGCACCCGGACTCGATCATCGCTCTTGCCTGCACTGCGCGCGGGCGCGACGCTGCCGATGAAGTGTTCGGCGATCGGGCGGCGTGGGTTGATTACATCCGTCCGGGCTTCCGGCTTAGCCGGCTCATCGCGGACGCCGTCGCATCCAATCCGCGCGCTGAATGCGTGGTGATGGGAAAGCACGGATTAGTTTGTTGGGGCGACACAGCCAAGGAGAGTTACGAACGGACGATTCGCATCATCTCGGAGGCCGAAGACGCGATTCGTGAATCGGAGAAAAAGGTTTGGGCTGCGGACTTTGCACAACCTTCGATGGCCGCCATCGAGTTTCTTCCAGAACTGCGAGGCGCTGTGAGCAAGCAGCGCAAGCAGATCGTGTTGGTCGATCAGTCGGACCGAGTGCTGTCGATGGTGAATAGCCCGAGGGCAAAAGATCTGTCGCAGATCGGCGCAGCATGCCCGGATCACTTGGTGCACGTAAAGCCGTTTCCTTTGTATTGGGATCCGACAGCTGGGCAGATAGGTGATGCGGTCGAAGAGTACCGCAGGAGGTATGAGGAGTACTTCGCCGCTCACGCAGAAGCCTCCGACGTCATGTTCGACCCGGCTCCTCGAGTCGTTTTGATTCCAGGCTTCGGCCTTGCCGCCGTCGGGAAGGACGCGCAGTTGGCCGACGTGAGCCGACAACTCTACCATCGTGCTGTCGAAGTCATCGAAGGCGCCGAAGCGCTCGGGGGATTTGAAAGCCTCTCTCATCGCGAATGCTTCGCGATCGAATACTGGCCCCTCGAACTATACAAATTGAAGCAGAGGCCGCCCGACAAGGAACTCGCTGGTCACATCGCGCTCGTCACGGGGGGGGCAAGTGGAATCGGAAGGGCGACGGCGCTTCGACTCGCCGAGCAGGGCGCGCATGTCTGCGTCGCGGACATCAACTTCGACCGCGCGCAGGACGCGGCGGGCGAGATTCAGAAAAAGTGGGGGCTAATGAGGTCTGTTGCGGCGCAGTGCGACGTGACGTCGGAATCCGATGTCGCAAGGACGGTCGAGACGTGCGTTCTCACCTGGGGCGGGTTGGACGTCACGGTTTGCAGCGCCGGCATCGCATCGAGCGCCCCCGTCGAGGAGACCACCGAAGCGGAGTGGCAAAGGAACTTCGACGTCCTGGCCAAGGGGTACTTCCTCTTTGCGAAGGAGTCCTTCAAGGTGTGGAGGCGGCAAGGCACTGGCGGCTCGCTGGTTTTCGTGACGAGCAAGAACGCTGTCGCGGCCGGCAAAAACGCATCGGCCTACAGCGCAGCAAAAGCCGCGGAACAGCACTTGGCGAGGTGCCTCGCCGAAGAGGGGGGGGCTCTCGGCGTTCGAGTTAATTGTGTGATGCCGGACGCCGTGCTCTCCGGTTCTTCGATCTGGGATGGGGAGTGGAGGCGGCAGAGGGCGGAGGCCTACGGCATTCGACCGGAGGACCTCGAGGAGTTCTATCGCAACCGAACGACGCTGAAGAGGAACGTCCTGCCAGAGGATATCGCCGAGGCTGTCCTGTTCTTCGCGTCGGACCGCAGCGCAAAGACGACAGGAGCTGCGCTGACGGTTGATGCGGGAGTTCCCGCCGCGTATCTTAGGTAGCGTCCTGAATGAGCACAGCACTGCCGATTCAGCCCAGTGCAGGCGAGTTTCGGCGCCTTTCTTCAGGCGGGAAGTTGGTGCCGATATGGTGTGTGATTCCCGCTGACTTCGAGACGCCGTTGAGCGCGTATTGGAAACTCGCCCATGATGCAGACTTCTCATTCCTCCTGGAATCTGTCACAGGCGGCGAGAACTTAGCGCGATTCAGTTTCTTGGGGGTCAATCCGAAAAGCGTCGTGCGTTGCAAGGGCAGACGCGTCTCGGTTCTTATGGCGGGTGAGTGGCAGGAGTCTGAACTCTCGCCGAACGAGACTCCTCTCGACGTGTTGCGCCGCGCAACGGTTGGACGCGAATACTGTGCGTTGGAAGGGCTGCCTCGATTCACGGGCGGGGCGGTCGGGATGCTGGCGTACGACTTGGTGCGTTTCTTCGAAAGACTTCCCCACGGCACGAAAGACGATCTCGGCTGTGACGATCTTTCGATGATGATCTGCGACACCATCGTCGCCTTCGATCACGCAAAGAACCAGATTCTCGTCATCGCACACGCAACGGAAGATGACAACTCTTATGAGTCGGCTGCAGAGACGATCGCATCCGTCGTAGATAGGCTTCGAGGCGGGCTGCCGGCCCTGCCTGCGGTCACGCCGGAAGAGATCAGGTTTGAGTCGAACGTCGGCAGGGAGGATTACCTCGAGTCGGTTAAGCGAACGATCGGATACATCGAGGCCGGAGACGGAGTGCAGATGGTGCTGTCCCAGCGGTTTAGTTCTGCTTGTTCCTGCCACCCTCTGCCGATCTACCGCGCATTGCGTTCACTGAACCCCTCGCCTTACATGTACCTGCTGAGGCTGGGGAACTGCGACATCGTCGGAGCATCGCCCGAGGTGCTTGTTACGTTGGACGGCCGCCGCGCGCGAGTCCGCCCCATCGCTGGAACGAGGAAGAGAGGCAAGAATGAAGCCGACGACGCTCGCATGGCGGAGGAACTGTTAGCCGACGATAAGGAGCGCGCCGAGCACATCATGCTTGTTGATCTTGGGAGAAACGATCTCGGGCGCGTTTCGGTCCCCGGGTCCGTATCAGTGAACCAACTTATGGTGATCGAGAGGTACTCGCACGTGATGCACATCGTGAGCGATGTAACGGGGACGATTTGCGACAACATGGACGCCTTCGACCTTTTGCGCGCGACATTTCCCGCAGGCACAGTTTCGGGCGCGCCCAAGGTGCGAGCGATGGAGATCATCGAAGAACTCGAGCCCACAAGAAGAGGACTTTACGCAGGCGCGGTTGGATATTTCGGCTTCGACGGCAACATGGACACAGCGATCGCAATCCGCACGGTGCTCTTGAAGGACGGAGCCGCGCACGTTCAAGCCGGAGCGGGCATCGTGTACGACAGCGTGCCCGAGCGCGAGTATGAAGAGTGCGTGAGCAAGGCGCGCGCCGTGATCGAAGCCGTCGAAGTTGCTGCGGGTGGCCAGGTCGGATAGAGATGCGCGGGGGTGAGCGCAGCAGCGAACCGTTCTACGCTCGCAGCCTTGCGGAACGCCTTGCGGGCGTGCGACTGGTGCTCACGATCATCAACTTCGGTGTTTTGTTCCTCGATGCGAAATTCGAGGCCTCCTCGGCGAACATAAATCTTCCGATCGGGGTGGGAGTCGCGTGCGCGTTCTTCGTATATGCGCTCGTCTCTTACGGAATGCTGAGGTATGGGTATGCGAAGCTGGCGACGTATGAGTTGGTATCACCGCTTCTCGACATAGGATTCGCAGTGGCATTGATCTCGTTTACCGGGAGTTACACGAGTCCTTTCAATCTCTGGATCGTTTTCGGCGTGATCGGCACGGGCTTCAGCCGCTACGCCTGGCTGCCGTGGCTGGCGACCGGCATGGGTTTCTTGGGGCACTTCGTCATCGCAAGTGTGCCTCAGCCCGTTCCGTTGGACGTGACGGTGGTGCTCGTTCGATCCACCTTCCTTCTCGGAGTCGGCGCCGTGGTGGCCATCACGACCTCGTATCTCACTCAGCAGTCGAAACTGTTGGCTGCGATCGAGTCGGCGGCAGGGGAGTTTTCGCAGGCCCACACGGAAGATGACGTTGTCACGATTCTGCTTCGGAACCTGCAGTCCAACTTAGGCTTGGACGAGGTGTGGGTGTCGTTGGAGGGACGTGCTGGAAGCGAGGCGATAAAGCACGTGCACGGACTCACTCGGAAACTGCTCGCGAGCAATCAGGACCTTGGAACGGTTGTCATCGGGACGAACAAGCCGATCAGCAAGCAGCAGGGCTCTCTCATCGCCGTGCTTTGCGACAGAGCGGCTGCTGCTCTCTACCGGATTCGTGCCAACGAGCGCCTTGCGGAATCGCGTGCCCTCGGCGAAAGGCGGCGCATCGCAGACGAACTGCACGACAACTTTCTTCAGACTCTCGCAGCCCTCGACATGCGCGCGGAGGCTGCGAGGATTCTGGCTGGCCCGCAGATGGAGGCCGTTCAATCCGAACTCGACGCGATCAAGCAGATCGCGCGTGATGCAGCGCAACAAGTTCGGGACATCGCGATCGCTCCGCTTGGAGCGGAATCGCTCACGACGGCCGGCCTCGAGGCCCTGCTCCAATCGCGATGGCCGGGCGACGTCGAGATGGACGTTGACGCCAGTATTGCGCTCAGCGACGTTGAGAGTCGCGCGCTGCGACTCCTCATCACCGAAGGTTTGAACAACGCAAAGCGACACGCGAGAGCGACGAAGGTCACCTTCCGAATGACGCGCCGAGGAGCATCGGTAGTGTGTTCATTAGAAGACAACGGAATCGGGATGCAGCCGAAGTTTGAAACCGGTTACGGCCTCACGCGGCTGAGAGAACTTGTCGAAGAGGCGGGCGGATCGCTCGACATCGGAGTGTTGCCGGACGGGGGGGCGCGCATCACGGCGGAGTTCAGACGGGCATGAACCGAGTCCGAGTCTTGATCGTCGACGATCACGTCGTCGTCGTCGAGGGCTTGGTCCGATTGCTTTCTTTTGACAAGAGGATCGAAGTCGTGGGCCGAGCGGCGAGCCTTTCCGAAGCGAAGACGCTGATGCAGCGCGTCGAGCCTGATGTGATCCTGCTCGACGTTCTTCTTCCTGACTCGAAGGACCTGTCGAGCATCGGGGTTTTGAAGGCCATCCAGCCTCATGTGAAAGTGATTGTCTTGACGGGCCAGGGCAAGGCGATCCGTGGAGCGGCGGTGCGGGCGGGTGCAGACGGTTTCCTCACGAAAGAACTTGCCTCCGACGTAATCGCTCAACGGATTGCGGAGATCGCGGCCGGATCGCCTCAACACGATGAGCAGGAGTTGACGCACCGCGAGATTGACGTTTGCCGGCTGGTTGCGGAGGGGCTGACGAACGAGGAGATCGCGCAGAGCCTTGTTCTGTCAGTGAACACAGTTAAGACGCACTTGGCGTCAGCGCTCAGGAAGTTGGGGCTGCGCGACCGAGTTGCGGTCGCCGTATACTGGACTACCAGGCTGATGGGGCCTGCCCCCACAGAGCATTCAAAAGATGATTCTGATTCTCGATAACTACGACAGTTTCACTTACAACCTCGCTCAATACGTTCAAGAGTTGGGAGCCGAGGTCGTCGTTCGGCGAAACGATGACATCACCGTGGAGGAGATCGAGGCGATGGCGCCGCAGGGAATCCTCATCAGTCCAGGACCGTGCACACCGGACAAGGCGGGGATTTCGGAGGAAGTCATCCAACGCCTGGGCGGTCGAATTCCGATCTTCGGTGTCTGCTTGGGGATGCAGGCGATTGGAGAGGTGTACGGAGGCAAGATCGTGCGCGCGAAGCAGATCATGCACGGAAAGGATTCAGAGATCCGTCATGAAGGGAAGGGAGTGTTTCAGGGCCTGCCGAGCCGGTTTCGGGCGATTCGGTACCACAGCCTGGTCATAGAACCCTCCTCGGTGCCTTCGGAACTCGAAGTCACGGCGACCAGCGAAGATGGGGAGATCATGGGGGTGCGTCACCGCGGCCTCGACGTCGAGGGAGTGCAGTTCCATCCAGAAAGCGCGCTCTCCGAGAGCGGCAAGGAACTCGTGGCGAACTGGGTCCGTCGGGTCACCTCGCGCTAAGGGCCGGGAGGCCGAGACCTTCTGCCTATCCGGGGAAACCCGCCGGGGCTCGGGGCGTCCATCGGAGGGTATCTTTTGCCCTTGGCATATCGGAGGAATCACTACAAATGACACGAAGATTTAGCGTTTTGGCCGGCGCCCTGCTCGTCCCGGCCCTGCTTCTCGCCCAAGGCGAGGCAAAGATCGAATGGAAGCCGAAAGTCGGCCAAGAGCTGAAGTACAAGGCCGCCATGACGGCGTCGGGCGACTTCGGTGGCGGACAGATGGAGATTGGCGTCACTTTCATGATGTCTACGAAGACCGCCAAGGTGGAGAACGGCAAAGTCACGGTCGAGAGCAGCCAGTCCGACATGAAGGTCGCCTTCAACGGAATGGAGATGGACCCGCTCCAGGGCCAGGTAATCAAGGGCACGACCGTCCACAACCTCGACGGCACAATCGTCTCGTCGCAGAGCGACATGGGCGCGGCGGCCGGCCGTTTCGAAGAGGTGACGTCTTTCAATTACCCAGGCAAGACCGTAAGGGTCGGGGAGTCCTGGACGCGAGTCGTCAAGCCTGACCCCGCGCGGGGGACGGTCAACGCCAAGTGCACCTACACGTTTAAGGGCTTCGAGGCGATCGACGGCATCAACTGCTGGAAGGTCGAATACGCTTTCGAAGAGACGGAGGGCACCACGCCGATGAAGGCGACCGGCACGGTGTGGATGAACCCGGACGACGGCGAGATGGTGAAGGCCACGATGGTCGGCACGAACGTCGTGATCCAGGCTGAGATGCCGCCCGTTAACGCGAACATGACGGTCACCCGGGCCAAGTAGGCCCACCGACTCAACATCGAGCGGGGCAGGCGAGAGCCTGCCCCGCATTTTTTGTCGTTTCCTATAACGGTTGGAACAAAGGTGGCGTATAATAGACTTAGACTATTTGACAATAGGAGACTCAAGTAAGGATGAGACTGGACAAATTGACCCTGAAAGCCCAGGACTCAGTCAGGGCCTCGCAGGAGGCCGCGGAGGAGTTCAAGCACAGCCAGATCGAGCCTGAGCACCTTCTGTACGCACTCCTGACTCAGTCTGAAGGCGTGGCGAAGCCGCTGCTCGAAAAGGTCGGCGCCCTTCCCGCTCTCCTCCTGAAAGAGCTGACCGCGGAACTTGGATCCCGCCCGAAGGTGGAGGGTGCGGCGTCGTACGGTTCCGCGCTGTCGCCCGCGCTGAAGGAGGTCTTTGACAAGGCCTTCTCCGACGCCGAGGAGATGGAGGACGAGTACGTCAGCACCGAGCACCTTCTCCTCGGTCTGTCTGCGGAGCAGAAGGGCTTTGCGGGACGCGCGCTGCGGCGAGCCGGCGCTGACAGGAAGAACCTCCTGCGCGCGATCGAGGAGATTCGCGGAGGAACAAGGGTCACTGACCAGTCTCCGGAGGACAAATATCAGGCCCTCGAGAAGTACGGTCGCGATCTGACGGCAATGGCCCGTCAGGGGAAACTCGATCCGGTCATCGGCCGCGATGAGGAGATCCGACGGGTGGTCCAGGTGCTCAGCCGGCGAACCAAGAACAACCCGGTGCTCATTGGTGAACCTGGCGTTGGGAAGACGGCGATCGCGGAAGGGCTGGCTCAGAGAATCGTGGCGGGCGACGTGCCGGAGAGCCTGAAGAACAAGACCGTCGTCGCGCTTGACCTTGCCGCGCTCGTCGCGGGCGCGAAGTTCCGGGGCGAATTCGAAGAGAGGCTTAAGGCGGTTCTCGAAGAGATCAAGCGCTCGGATGGCCAGATCATCCTGTTCATCGACGAGATGCACACGCTCGTTGGCGCGGGGCGTGCCGAAGGTTCGATGGATGCGGCGAATATGCTCAAGCCGATGTTGGCGCGCGGCGAACTCCGCTGCGTTGGTGCGACCACGCTCGATGAGTATCGCAAGTACATCGAAAAGGATGCGGCGTTAGAAAGGCGCTTCCAACCTGTATTGGTGGACGAGCCGTCCGTTGAGGACAGCATTGCGATTTTGCGTGGACTCAAGGAGCGGTACGAGGTCCATCACGGCGTGCGAATTACTGACTCCGCGATCGTCGCCGCAGCGACGCTCAGCGACCGATACATTTCGGATCGGTTTTTGCCGGACAAGGCCATTGACCTGGTCGACGAGGCCGCGAGTCGTTTGCGCATCGAGATTGACAGCGTGCCCGTTGAGATTGACACGCTGGACCGGAGAATGAGGCAACTTGAAATCGAGAAGCAGGCCCTCAAGAAAGAACAGGACGCCGCGAGCAAAGAGCGCCTCGAAAAACTGGAGCGCGAACTCAGCGAACTGTCGGAAGAGCGGAGCGGGCTGGCTGCACATTGGCAGCGCGAAAAGGAGAAGATTTCACAGATTCGCGAACTGAAGGAGCGCATGGACAAGGCGAGGGTGGAGCTCGAGCACGCCACGCGTGACGCAGACTGGGAGCGGGCGGCCCAACTTCAGCACGGTGAGATCCCTCAGATGGAGAAGGAACTGAAGACGTTGGAGAGCGAACTCGCGACGCTTCAGTCAGACGTGAAAATGCTCAAGGAGGAGGTCGACGAGGAAGACGTTGCGGAAGTCGTGTCGAAGTGGACCGGCATTCCCGTGAGCAAACTCCTCGAGGGCGAGATGGCGAAACTCCTTCGGATGGAGGATCGGCTGCATGATCGCGTCATTGGTCAGGACGAGGCGATTCGAGTTGTCAGCGACGCGGTGAGGCGATCGAGAAGCGGCATCGGCGATCCGAACCGTCCGATCGGTTCATTCCTGTTCTTGGGCCCGACCGGTGTCGGAAAGACCGAGCTTGCGAGGGCACTCGCAGAATTCCTGTTTGACGATGAGCGGAACATGGTCCGCATCGACATGAGTGAGTACCAGGAGAAGCACACGGTTGCTCGGCTGATCGGAGCCCCCCCCGGCTATGTCGGATACGAAGAGGGTGGCCAACTCACCGAGGCCGTCCGCCGGAAGCCGTACAGCGTCGTGCTTCTGGACGAGATCGAGAAGGCGCATCCGGAAGTGTTCAACGTTTTGCTGCAGGTGTTGGACGACGGAAGGCTGACCGACGGGCAAGGCAGGACCGTGGACTTCAAGAACACTTTGCTCATCATGACGAGCAATCTCGGATCGCACGAATTCGGTGAATATCCGCTCAATATCGGCGACGAGGACGGTAAGGCAGACACGGCCAAGCGGCGCGTGCTCGAAACAGTCAAGACCTTCTTCAGACCAGAGTTCCTAAACAGGATTGACGACATCGTCGTGTTCAGCCCGCTGACTGCGGTCGAGATCAAACGCATCGCGGAACTTCAGATCGCGATCCTTCTGAAGAGGCTCGGCGAGCGCAAGATCTCGCTCGAATTGACGGAGAGCGCAAAGGATCAACTGGCCGTGATCGGTTACGACCCAGCGTTCGGCGCGCGGCCGCTCAAGCGCGCGATTCAGAACGAAATCCTGAATCCGCTCGCGCGGGAGATCCTGTCGGGGCACATCCGAGACGGCTCCACGGTCGTAGTGGATTTCCGCGAAGGCTCCTTCACCTTCTCGGAGCGGGCGGCCGCGGCCGTGTAGACGAGCCTGGCACGGGTTCTGCTACTATCAGCGCCATGACGAACAGCAGGCTCTTAGCGGTCGGCGGTCTTGGCGTTGCGGCAGTGGGCACGGCGCTATTTGCATTTGGAACGGAGCCCCAGCATAACGACGTGCGTGCGATGTTCACACAGAGGTGCCTCGGCTGTCATCAGCCTCCTGACATGGCGATGGCCACCGATCGTGCCTGGCTCGGGCAGGTTCGGGAAACGTCCTGAACGGACACACCTGCGGGAGCCCGTGAGGCTCTCGTGGCCTTCCTCGAGTCGCAGCCGTTTCCGCTCCCGACGAGGCTCACGCCCGGCGCGAGCGACGCTTCAGGGGGGGAGGTGCGAGCAGGGTTTGACCGAGCCTCCGTGCTTCTCCGAAACAGCGATGGGAAGTTTGTGAGGTTGGATTGGGAATCCGGTGGGGGGGCTGAGAAGTCAATCCATCTGCCGCCAGGGACGTATCAACTTCGCGGGTACCGAATCTTGAAGAAAGCGAAGGACGGCACGGACTGGTTCATTTCCGGCATTCCACCAAAGCCCGTGGACGTTCGCGTCGAGGCGGGGAAGAGAGCTTCGCTCCTCTCGGAAGACACGATCACCGTCGCGTCCAGAAACGTAGGCGGAAATCTCGGCATGGAGATTCGTGGACTTCACCATTCAGGCGTTAGCATTTACCGCAGCGGAAAGCGGATTCCGATTTCGTACGAACTCCTCGATGCTGCGGGGAAGGTCGTCGAGAGCGGGCGGATGACCTATGGCTGAGGTGGCGGTGGTTGGGCTTCGGCGAAGTCCAGAAACCCCGAACTCCGGATTCGACTTGTGTACGATGCGCCGCCGTTCCCCGTGATCGAGCGCGCTCTACGTTAGATCGGCTCGGCGATCAGTTCTTCGCTCCGTCGGCGATCCATTTTCGAATGGCGTCGATATCGCTTTGCGGCAGTTTCCCGCCGCTCGGAGGCATGCTGCGTCCGCGCGTCCACGAGACGGCGCCGTAGAGAATGCTGTTGTCCGGATCGCCGGGTCGAACGAGCCCCGAGACTTTCATGATGGACGCGTAGGAGGTCAGATCGATCCCCCCCGTAAGCCGAGATGAGTTGTGGCAACTCGAACAGTTTCGCATGAAGATCGGCGCGACGTCAGCGAAAGAAAGCTCGCGGGCGACGCTGGGGTCGATCTTTGTGGCGCCGGCTGGCGGCGCAAAAGCGAACGCGGAGGCATCGAGAGCGTCATCGAGAACCGCGAACTCGCTGGAGAGGATGAGCGACTCGGCATCGCCCGACTTTAACGAAAACCCGCGCGCGATGCCAAGTTTGGAATCCAGGTAGAGCGTGAACGTCTTCCCCCCCAGCGTGTAGGTCACTTCTTGCGTGGCATTGCCCTTGATGTTGCGCTTGGACCCGAGGGTGACGGACTTGGCGTCAGCGAGGACCTTTGGGTCGAAGAACGCGGCCCACCCTGCCGTTTCATCTATGCCGGCGATCTTCGCACACGTGTCTGAAGCGACCACTTCGACGGCGTAACGGTTCTTCGCCTTGTCGAGCGAGTAGAGAGACTTGCCGTCACTCAACCACAGGTGAGTCGGGGATTCGATTCGGAGGTAGTTCGGCCGAGAAAACTGCACGGTCCACTCGGTCGGCGCTCCCGGCAGCCTCTGTGCCGTTAGTTTCGCTGTGAGGGCCTGGGCAGAGGCCAACTTGCTCACATGGCCGTCGAGGGCCTGCTTGCCTCCGGACTGAGTCAGAGCGGCTGCAAAGGCGAGGGCACACGGAAGGGCGATCGCGGCTGTGAGGGGGAGCGCTTTGAACTGCATCTTCGGGTTAGAACGGTGAAAACCAGGCTTCTGTTCCCGGAGAGTGGAGACTGCGGGCGGATCGTCCGAGAACTCCGCCCGCAGTCTGATCCCGTGGGTTCTAGTGGGTGTCGCCCTCGGAGTGGTCGTGGCCTTCGTGTCCGTCGGCCGCGCCTGTGCCGGCATCCTCAGCAGGCTTGCCGTCCTTGTACTTGGCAGGATCGCCGGCGAAAGCTTCGGGGCAGTTTCCGCAACAGAAGTAGTAACGCTTTCCTTCGTAGTCTTGGTGACCTACGGCCTTGTCTTTCGAGGCGATGACCGTGCCCATGACGGGGCAAACGATTTCGCCGTTGGCGTTGGTGAAGGCGACCGGCTCGGTGGTCGCGCCGTTCTGCTCGCCGGCGGTCGCGGATGCGTCGTCTTGCTTTGGCGGGTCCTGCTCTTGCGTCCCGCCTCCGCAGCCGATTGACGTCGCCACGAGGAGGGACCCTATGGCGACGATCAGAAGAGATCTCACTTGCATGGGCGGGAATATACCGCCCGAAGGACAAAAGAGGGAGGGCGGCGAGCCGTTGCCGGTTCGCCGCCCTTCGGGTGGATTAGCCGCAGGTGACCTTACGGACGACGACGTAGTCGACGGCCGCTTCGGTGATCGAGTTGTTCGGTTGGTCGGCCGTGGAGAAGCGAATCTTGACGTTCGCGGTCGGCGTCACAAAGGCGCTCACCACGAACCTCCGCTGAATCCACGAGTTCATGCCGGTGGAGAACGGCGTGTTTTCCACGACGACCCATGTTGCTCCGCCGTCGTTCGACACTTCGACTCGGAACGTGTCATCTCCATCGTCGTTCCAGAACCACCGCCGATACTCGACGATCGCATTCGCGCCGGCGAGATTGAAGGTCGGCGAAGTGAGGTACGTGGGTCCGCCGTCGACGTCCTGATCACCGACCGCTCCTCCCACAGCTCCCTGTCCGGTGAAGTAGCAGAAGGTGCCTGAATCCGAAGAGTCATTCTCAGGATTTGCGGGCTGGCCGTTCTGCGTCGTCCCGTTCGGGTCTGCGCGAGTCCAAGCGCCGGTTGACAGGTTGACATTCGTGACCGCCCAACCGAGGTCCGCGCTGAACGGGTCTTCGAGCGCCGTGACGATGCCGGTGCCGGCGATCGAGAAGAACGGATCGGCGCTTCCGCTGCGCGGGAACGACGACATGTGACCGGCTGTGTCGAGCGCAGTGACGTAGTACAGAACGTACGACCCGCACTGAGGAAGCGGGAAGGAGCCCGTAAAGTCATTCGGCGAAGTCTGGAGCATCGTCGTCTCTTGCCACGCGCCTGAATTCACTCTGTAATGTAGGCGAACGGAAGAAGGATCCAGCGTTCCGGCATTGTTCGTCACTCGTACCGTGACAGGAACTCTCGCCGAGAAACTCGGGAGTTGGATGAACTCCGGCGCGAGTCTCACGGCTTCGAAGTTGACCCAATCGAGTTGGGGCGCATACAATCGCTTCGCGCCGAATCCAGTGGCAATCTCAGTGTAGTGAGGAGTGCCGTTGTAGATGTTGCCGTCGTTGTCATCGAGTGTCAGGACGTCGATTGTCACTTCAGGTGTGATTCCGCTCGGCAGCAGCAGGATGCTGTTGAGATACCAACTGCGAACGAGGTTCATTCCTACTGTATGACCCTCAGTGATGTCCAATTCATCGAGCGTGAGCCAAAAGGCGCCGCTGATGACTTGACCGCAAAGGTGAACTCCGCCGCTGCACGGGTAGACGACGCTGTTGTATGCGTTCCGGAGACAGCCTGAGCCCTGGCCGAAGAAGTCCTCGCCCAAGCAGGGCGAATCGCCCAAGAGCGCGGCCGTGACGTCGGACATTCCCTCGTGGTAGTCGCCCGCAGCACCTGGGTGGCCCCTGTCGATGATGAAGTGTCCGTACTCGTGCCAGACGACGGTCGTGAACGCCGTGTTGCCGCAGCCGCCCCCTGCGCGGTAGAAGTTGATGGAACTTCCGTTGTAGAAGGCGTTGCAAGTGTCATTCAGGTTGACGTTTGCGGGAAGCGCAACGTCGATTCCCGGATATGCGGGGTTGATTCCGTCCGCGAAGTCGTGCACCTTCTCCGTTTGGATGAAGGCGTTGACTTGCGCGGTATTGAACTCAGCCGGGGCAGAATTGAAGATGAAGTTCGCTGGGCCGGGAGGCGTCACGTTCTGGCTGAGGACCAGATTCGCTCCAGCGGTGTTGACAACCGTCACCCACCGACCTTTCAGTTCCGCATTCACTGTGACCTGAGTCGTGCCGCCGTGCGTGATCGTGAAATCGCCATTGGGGTTCGTGTAGGCGAAGTTGCCGCCGGTGATGTTCACACGGAGGTCGCCGAGGTTGAAGAGTTGCGGCGGGTTGTTGGGCTGATCCGGCTTCAGGCCGGGCGTTGCCCAGCCCTTCACGTTCCCGTTCACGTCGATTTCGCGCACGAGGTTCTTCCATTCCAGAACGGTACCGGTTCGTGCATCGACGTAGACTCGGTACACCGCAGGTGTGGTGAGCAGGCCGTTGTCGGCGAGAAGGCTCCACGCGACGTGGTCGGTGGTCTCGCCTTCCAAAACAACCAACTGTGGGTCTGAAAACTGGAGCGCCCAGGGCGAATCGAGTTGCGCGTAGCGAATGGCTTGCTTGGAGGAGATCCGAGCAGAGCCTGGATCTCGCTCAATCGTGCGCACGTTGTTGGAAGCCAGCACGACCTGGTTCGTGCGATTCAACACTAAGAGGACAAGGGATCCGTGCTCAACTCGTTTGTTGCGTACGCTTTGCGAATACTCGACAGCGGTGAACTTGCCATTCATCAAGTCGGTAGATCTTCGCAGATGAAGCGAGGACGCGCCGGGCGCGAAAATCTCGGTGTAGTTCGAAACGAAGTCGTTCGCTGCCTGGATCGGATCTGTTCCCGTTGCGAACGGTACACCCCAGATGCGGCTGACGCGCGCACCCAAGCGAAAAATTTTGACGCCGGGCGCTGCGTCCTGAAGGTCACGGATCGCGGCTTCCTGCAGAGATCGCACGTTAGGCGACCCCTGAGCGAGCAGCGACGCGCTGAACAAGGCGACAGCGGCCGCCAAAAAGGCCCTGAATTTCATGAAGTTCTCCTCCTCACAACCGTAGCGGCCCGAATTAGGCCCGACTCATGGACGAGTTTCGCCCGGCGCGCCGTTCGCGCAACCGAACATGGACCGGCCTGCCGCACCCAGGTCCCAACCCTCTCCGGGGGTGGGAACCGCAAACCTGGCAAAGTTGACAGGCACGGACGGGCGGGTCCGCCGTCACGTCCCGAAGGTGCGTCTGCCGGCGGCCGGCTCACGGTCTGCTGATCCTTCTCACCCGGAACCAGTCGACGCCCGCCTCGGTGACGGAGTTGTTTGGATCGTCCGAGATCGAGAATCGAACCCTGGTTTGCATAGTCGGGACGACGTATGCGCTTACGACGAACTTTCGACGTATCCACGTGTTGAATCCGGTAGCAAATGCAACTCGCTCGATGAGTCGCCAGGTTGCTCCATCGTCGTTTGAAACCTCAACCGAGAAGTAGTCATCTCCCGCGTCATTCCACAGCCACCTCTCGTACTCGATGATCGCATTTGCATTGGAGAGGTCAATGCGAGGCGATGTCGCTCGGGTCGGACCACCGTCTACGTCAGCCGCTCCTGGAGGACCACCTGGGGAGCCCAGTCCAGTGAATAAGCAGAAGGTGCCTACATCCTCACTATCGTCTTCCGGGTTGGCGCTTTGACCGAACTCTGTTGTGCCGATGGGATCGGCGCGAGTCCATTCGCCGTCTACAGGACTTGTGCTTTCGATGCTCCATCCCGTGTCGGCATCGAACGTGTCCTCAAATGAGAGCGTGATCGACGTGCCTGATACAGTGAAGAGCGGGTCTGACGGACCTCTCTTCGGATAGGTGTTCCCGCGCCCGTAAGTGTCTTGCGCCTTTACGTAGTACTGGATGGAGGAGCCAGGAGGTGGTACGGGAAGCGAAGTTCCGAAGACGCCCGGCGACAACTGGATCATGGGCGTTTCCACCCAGTCATCTTGGTTTGTTCGCATCACGAGACGAACGGCCAGTGGATTGAGAATGCCGGAACCACTCGAAATCCGCATGGTAATCGGAATCCGCGCGCTCGCTGACGGGAGTTGAAGGAACTCTGGCGCGAGTCGCAAGGGCTCGAGCACTACCCAGTGCAAGTCGGGAGCATCGAGTCCCTTCGCGCCGAAGCCGGACGCGATCTCTCCGTAGTGGGGGGTCCCGTTACTGATGTTTCCGTCGTCATCATCAAGAGTCAAGACATCGATGGTTATCTCTGGAGTGATCCCGCTTGGCAGGAGCAAGATGCTGTTGATGTACCACTGGCGTACCAGGTCGAGGGCAGTTTCATGTCCCTCCGATAGGTCAAGGCGATCCAGGGTTAGCCAAAAGGCGCCGCTCAGCACTTGCCCGCACAGATGAACTTCGCCCGAGCACGGATATCGAACGTTGTTGTAAGCATTTCTCCCGCATCCGGCACCTTGTCCAAGGAAGTCCTCGCCCAGACATGGACTGTCGGCGATGAGCGCTGCGGTCACGTCTGCCATGCCTTCGTGATAATCGCCAGCGGCCGTCGCGTGTCCTTTGTGGACGATGAAGTGCCCGTACTCGTGGTAGATGATCGTGGAATATGCGGTGTTGGCGCAACCGTTGCCGGCTCGGTAGAACGCTATTGAGCTTCCGGTGTAGTAGGCGCGGCAGGTGTTGTTCAAGTTAACGTAGGCTGGAAGGGCAATGTCGATTCCTGGGTAGTTTGGATTCAATTGCTTGGCAAAGTCATGGGCTCGCTCCGTGTGGACGAAGCCATTGACTTGAGCAGTGCCAAACTCTGCGGGTGGCGAGTTGAAGATGAAGTTTGCGGGGCCCGGCGGAGTAATCGTTTGAGAGAGAACCAGGTTACTGCCGCCACCATTGGTCACGGAGACCCACTTTCCCTTCAGCTCGGCTGTTACGTTCACCGGGTCCGAGCCACCGTGCAGTATCGTGTAGGAGCCATCGCTGTTAGTGAAGGCGTAGTCGCCGCCGGCGACTGCTACGCGTAAGTCAGACAACGCAATCTCCAGTGGAGGATTGTTGGGTTGATCCGGTTTGAGACCGGGGGTTGCGAATCCCGTTACGTTTCCGTAGATATTGATTTCACGGACGAGATTTCTCCACTCGAGAACATTCGCGGTGACGGCGTCGACGAACACTAAGTGGGCGCTGGGCATCGAGGCCAAGCCGTTCTCGGCGTGGAAGCACCAGGCAATCCGTTCCTCTTCCTCAGATTCCCATAGGACTAACCGTGGGTCGCCGAATCGAAGCACCCATGGCGAATCCAATTGGGCCGCTTGCATGGCACGCGCTGCGGAAACGCGTGGACGGTCAGGCACCCGATCGATCGTTCGCACTTGGCTTGACGCGAGAACAACCTCGTTCGACCGGTTTCGCACGAGCAAAACAAGCGAGCCGCGATCAACGGGCAATCCCTTTGCCACCTGCCGAAACTGGACGGCCGTGAACTTGCCCGAGAGTAGATCCGTGATCCGTTCGATCTGGAACTCGGAGCGTCCGGGAGAGAAGATGCTCCCGAACTGGCGGACAAATGACTCAGCGGCCAAGACCGGAGAGTCGCCGGCTCCAAGCGGAACACCCCAGATGCGGCTCAATCGATGGCCAAGTCGGTAGACCTTCACACCCGGCCACCGTTCTTCGAGCTGGTGGAGAAGCTCTTGAGATGAGGGCGTCGAAGCCTTGGCAGAGACGAAGTTAGTCAGGGCAAGCAATAAGATGCCAAGAGCCACAAATGTCTGGCGCAGTATCACAATCCCACTCCTCGAGGGGTCAATAAGGGCCCCGTGCGCGGCCGCGTTTGCGGCTGTCCTCGCTAGTCTTTTGGAGCCGCACCAACATACAGGATATGCTCGGCCGAACCGAGCAGCGTGGGGTCACCGCAAAACCTGGTATTTATCGCGGCCCACGCGTCGAAGGAGCGTCCGATCAGGCGGTTCACGTTTTCGCCGAGCACACCGAGCAGACCCTCTGCAGCGTATATGCCCAGTGTTTCAAACCCCTGCGCCTCCATAAACGGAGCGATTTCCGACGGGAATTCGCAATAGGAGTCGGGGAGAGGTCCTCCACCTTCGGCTGCCCGCAGCACGCCGGTGTCGAGAAGTTCGCGAACTCGGTCGGGTTGAGCCGACGGGGCAAGGGGCGCGATCTTGGCCATTAGGCGGAGCCATGCGTATCGGCAGAGCCAAGCGGCGATGCAGCAGCCGCCAGGTCTGAGAACCCGATGCAGTTCCCGTGCGGCGGAGCGGCGTCCCTCCTCGGTGAGGATCCCATAGAACGGGCCGAGTGCGACGGCGAAGTCGAATTCGTTGTCCGGAAGCTCCGAGAGGTCTTCTGCTGAGAGGTGAAGCACGCGGTGCAGGTGGATCCCCGACCCTTCGGCTTTCGCCTTCGCGAACTCAAGGGCCGCCGAGGAGAGGTCGGCCAGAGTCACCTCGTAGCCCCGGGCGGCGAGGTCGAGAGCGTATCGGCCGGGGCCGCCGCCGAGATCGAGAACGCGAGCAGGCGGAGGCGGGGCGAACCGCTCGATCAGGCTGAGGGTGACGGCGAACTCCGTTTTCTGTCGGGTCAGCCGTTCCCACTGCTGCACGACGGTCGCGTCGTAAAAGGCCTCGACAGGCCGCATCTTCTCCGCATTCTATTCCCTGGGACGTAGAATGTGGCGTAGGACGACATCGGAGGACTAATGAAAAGAGCCTGGTTGCAGATCTCTCTCGCCGGAATTGCGTGCGCCGCCTCGGCAGCGATGGCGCAAATCGAAGGGCATTGGCTGGGATCACTGCAGATCGGCAGCCTCAGCCTTCGCATCGCGCTCGAGGTGACGCGGGCGGCGGACGGTGCGTTCATCACGACGATGGACAGCCTCGATCAGGGCGTGTTCGGAATCAAGGTTGCTAAGACTGCCTTCGATGCCCCGTCCAGGGCGTTCATATTCGAGGCGCCGAATTTAGCCGCGACGTACGAGGGCATTCTCTCTTCTGACGGTAAGAAGATCTCAGGAAAGTTCACGCAGGCTGGAGTTGACCGTGAACTCATCTTTGAGAGGCAGACTTCAAAGCCGACGCTGGAACGCCCTCAAACGCCGAAGGGCCCGTTTCCTTACAAAGAGGAAGAAGTTTCTTACGAGAACAAATCGGCAGGAATCAAGATTGCGGGCACGCTCTCTTTGCCTGCAGGTGACGGGCCGTTTCCCGCAGTGCTCCTCCTCACCGGTTCTGGAGCGCAGGATCGGAACGAATCCATCATGGGGCACAAGCCGTTTTGGGTGATCGCAGACTACTTGACGCGCCGCGGAATAGCCGTGTTGCGCGTGGATGATCGCGGGGTGGGGGGAACCGGCGGAAACCTAATGGAGTCCACGTCCTCAGAATTAGCAGACGACGCTCTCGCGGGAGTCGAGTTTCTCCGGTCGCGAAGGGAAGTCGACGCAAAGCGGATCGGGTTGATCGGCCACTCGGAGGGAGGAATCATCGGCCCGCTTGCCGCGACGAAGTCCTCCAACATCGCCTTCGTCGTCATGCTTGCGGGAACGGGAGTGCCTGGTGAGGAGATTCTGTATATGCAGGGGGGGCTCATCGCAAAGGTAATGGGCGCGACGGATGAGCAGGTCGCCGAGCAGATCAGCGGTCAGAAGGAGATCTTCGCGATCCTCAAGAGCGAGAAATCCCTCGAGGAAAAGCGCTCAGAGGTCGTGGCCGTTTTGCGCAAGCGAGTCGAAGCCCTGCCAGAGGAAGAAAGGAAGTCGCTAGGCAACGTGGATGCGTATGTGATGATGCAGACAATGCAGGTGGCGAACAAGTGGTTCGTCCACTTCGTTTCCTACGACCCTCGCCCGGTCCTCAAGAAACTAAGCGTTCCGGTGTTGGTGCTCAACGGGGAGTTAGACCTTCAAGTCCCAGCCGCCCAAAATCTTCCCGAGATCCACAGATGCTTGGAGGAAGGAGGAAACTCGGATTACACGATCATCAAATTCGCTGGGCTCAATCATCTGTTCCAGTCGACGAAGACGGGATCTCCGACGGAATACGGAACGATTACCGAAACGATTTCGCCGCAGGTGCTTGGAGCGATCGGCGATTGGATCGTGAGGAAGTTTGGCGCGCCGCCGACCGCCAACTGAACGTCTATTGGCTTGCCGTCTGCCACAAGACAACGGCCAACAGGAAGCCGTCGCGAGGCGCCGCCTTCGCCAGGGCGGATAGAGCCGGGCTGTTCGCCCGCTCTGCGAGCATGCGAATCGCTTCTGCTTCCTGGCCCTGGTGAAACTTGGTTAGCGCCGTAGTGAAGATGGGGTCGCCCCCCCTCGCGATCTGCACCAACTCCTTATCGAGCGCCATCGAATCCTGAAGAATGAGGCGATAGAACTCAGCCTCGACTCCGAAGCGCACCGCGGCGCCCAGTAGGCAACGCCTCCGCGCTGTCACGGTCGTCATCCTGTTGGCAGTCTCAAGGATAAGCGCAGCGTCCTCGTCGTTGCCGACGCGGCCGAGTGCGTAAGCGAATTCGGCAGCAGAGTCGTCGACCTCGTTTTGAAGCAAGTTCCTGAGCGTTTGCGTTCCGCCTCGCAGGTTCAACTCTGCGACGGCTTCTGCGGCTGCAATCCGTACGGAAGGATATGGGTCCTCAAGGTGCTTCACCAAGACCTCCTCGCACATCGCGTTGCCGATCGTTCGAAGGGCTTGGATCGATGCTCGACGAAGTTCCGCGTCGCCGGGATGGTTTGCAGCTGCGATGAGCGACTCAAGCGCGCGCTCATCTCCAAGTCTTCCCAGCGATCGCGCGCTCGCCCTGCGGAGTGCGGAGGACGGGTTTTCGAGAAGTTTGATAAGCGCGTCGGCGGCAGCAGGATCTCCGCTCGCACCCAGCGCATCCACCATCTCCTCTTCGACGAGATACGGGTGTGACTCGACGAGGTCGATGAGCGCTCCCGCCGCTTCCTTTCCGCCGACGGTCGAAAGCGCGACGGCGGCCTCCCTGCGGACCCGTGGAGAAGGATCCGTCAACAGCTTCACCAACTCGGACTCTGCCAAGGTCATTCCTGCCTCGCCGATTCGCTGAATTGCGAGTTGGCGTTCTGCGGCTTCGCCGGACTGAGAGAGTTTCTTCATCGCCAGCACGCCAGTGGGCCGGACGGAAGCGACCTGTTTGATGAACGTGCGGATCGAGTGCGAGGTCGGATCTACGATTCCGAACAGGAACAGAACGGAAACGACACGAAGCAGACTGTTGACAGCGAAGAGGACGGTGTATCCGGTCGGTTCGTCGAACATCCCCTTCGAGAACTCCAGCCACACGCCGGATGCCATCGGCGCGAGACCGCCAACGACGGCGCCGAGGGCTTGCGTTAAGCCGATTGCCTGCGCGCGATGCTGCGGTTTCGCGACGGCGAGCGTGAAACTAAACGTGTCCCAAGATCAAAACGGTGTAGTTCCAAACGTACGCGCCGGGCGATGTGATGGTCCACGCCAAGGGTCCAACCGCGAGAAGCGCTCCAGAGACGAACAGAACGGGCTTGTTGCCGTATTTGTCGGACAGGAATCCCCACATCGGCGCGGATGCGAGGCTTGCCGCAGCCATGAACGATCCGATGATGGTGAGGTCGATAAGCCTGAGGTCGAGCACTTCCCGTCCGTAGTAGAAGAAGAACGGGCCGCCGATCACTTGAGCGACGGTGAAAACAACGAGAAAGGTGAACAACCGCCGAAACGGTTTGTGTGAAAACGGCGCGCCTAAGGACCGAAGGCTCTCTGTCATTGTGCCGCTCGCTACCGAGGTTCTCTCCGTCGAGGGCATCCGAAGGTAGAAGATGAAGCTGATGAGTCCGCAGATGACGCCGACGGCGAAGATGATTGACAGGCCGGCGTTCGTCATCCCTGAATCGCGCATCGCGTCAGCGAACAGGCTCGTTGGAAATCCGACCGCGGCGCCGACGACGATGCCGAGGGCGAACCTTCGGCTGAAGTACCAGCCGCGGTGCGACTCCGGTACCAATTGGCTGAGCCATTGGTTATAAGTCGCATTGATCGTGAAGATGGAGACCGCTTGGAGAACGATGCAGGCGAACAGGATCTCCAGGCGGGGCCATGAAGGAGGCAAGAGGGGAAGAAAGATGACGGGAATCCAGAAGAGCCGCCACAAAAGCCCACCGACGGCGACGAACGACTTGTAGTTCTTCTGCCGCTCTCCAAGAATGCTGCCTGGAATCATGAGGATTCCGAGAATCGCAGGCAGTGCGCTCAACCATGCGCGAATTCGGTCATCGGACGTCAACTGACGGATGAACTCCTGCAGGAAACTGCCAGCGACGAGAGCTCCGAACACCGTGGCGAACGCCATATCCAGGTTGGCGTTTCGGAGCGCGTGGTAGCGCTCAAGCCGATTCGGTTCCGCCATGGTTCGGCCGAATCCTACCTTTTAGAATTGGTCAGTCATGAACATCTGCGGAACTTCCGAAAAGCCCTTGCCCATGAGCACCAAGTCACCCGTTGCACGGGGAGGGACCAGGTCGATTGCCTGGACCATGCTTCGCAGTCCGAAAAACTCCTGCCGGTCGCGGGTTGCCGAACCTACGTAACTGGGAAGCAGTTCGCGAATGCGAGGAGATTCCATCGCATAGTATCCGTCTCCCACTTTGATTGGCTGTTTGCTCGACCAGGTCCAGTAGTTCCACCGGCGTTCGTCACGGCGCAGACGAAGAGGGTGTTCTGCCGCCCATCGGTCGTAGACCGCACGCACGAAATTGAACGACGCGGGGGGACAGACGACCTCGATCTCAGGATCCCCCATCGGCGCGACCACGACGTCGTCCAGAACCTCGAAGCCAAGGCGAGCATAAATCCTCTCGTCGCGCGCGAAAAGGAGCGCGCGGCCCTCAGACTGTTCTTGGCAGGCGGCGACGGCGGTCTGAAGAAGATCGCTCGCGAGCCCCTGCCCCCTGAAGTCCTCTCGCGTGCCGACTCCGGCGATCCCGATTGCCCCCCCGATACCGAAGTGCAGCGGCACCGTCGTCAAGCATGCGAGTATCTCACCGTTTTGAACGGCCGCCCACTTGCTCTTCACGTCGAAGAAGGGCTCACTTCGGAACACACCTCGCGCCCGCTCGAAGTCGAGCGAGAACACGCTGCACATCAGGCGCAAAAACTCGTCGGCCTCGTCCGGCCGAATCGTGCGAAGTTCCATTCGTTCAGCGGATCCTTTCGACCGTGACGCGAACCCGGACGTTGCGATTGCTCGTGGCGACCCCTTCCGGGAGGTCTACGCGCGCCTCGAACGTGCGGTCCGCGCGCAGGTTCGATAGGTCGATCGGCTCCGTTTCGACGACGTTGATGGCAGCAAGTTGGGCTGCCGGCCCGCGAACGGTGACCTGCGTCGGGTCGACGGTCACGGCTGTGACCCTGTATCCTGGACGAGCGGCCCCGGTCCATATTGGATTCACAAGAACGGTCTTCTCGCTCGGCTTTGGTTCCAGTTTCGGGCGAAAAGTGACGCGCGCTGGATCGGCAGTAACGGAGACCGGCCGCCCGTCGTCGTCCAGCGCCTCGACCTTGAGGGCGTACGCGCCGCCAGGCTCCATTGAAGAGAGGTCGACGGTCACGCGTGCGACGTCGACGCTATTGACGCGCGACTCTTGACCGACGACTCGAACGGTCGAAGGCTCGATCGAGTAAGCGTCGAGCACGTAGTCTGGGTGCACGCGACCGACGTTGAGAAGTACGCGCACTAACCGGCTCGAAACTCGCACGAGTTCCAACTCGACCGTCGAGGGCTTTGCTACGAAGTCGGCTTCACGTCGTAGGAAGCCCGGCACGTCGAGCATTACAGTAAACGTGTTCTTCCCAGGCTTCGCGCCCTTCACATCCACGTAGGCTCTTACGACTGCTTCCGAAAGATCGGGGAGTTGCATTGACTTAGCGGTCACCTCGATGCGCACGGACGCGGGGCCCTTCGCGATCTCCAAGTCGTCTGGGAGGTTTCTCGCTTCGAGGGTGACATTCTCGATCGTCGTGCGATCGTCTTCCTCGGACTTCATGGATGCTGCGTTGTTTCCGCGTCGCCAGGGCATTGTCCTCGATCTCGGCGCCGACAGGAGCAACTCGCGGAGCCTGCGTCGAAGTTCCGCTTGACTCAGGCCCTCCTCGACAGTCGAATCCACGCACATGGACAAAGTCCCTCGTTCTTCGGAAACAACCACCGCGACCGCGTCCGTCGCCTCGGTTACACCGACAGCAGCTCGATGGCGCAAGTGCATGTGGCCGGGCAACCTCGTTTCGGCAAGAGGCAGTTGACACGCCGCTGCAACGATTCGGTTCCCTCGAATCAGGCTTGCGCCGTCGTGCAGGGGGTTCGTTCCGTGGAACAGGGCCAGCAACAGGTGTGCTGAGACCTCCGCGTCCACCGTGATTCCGGTCCTTTCGACCTCGGGGAGCGAGCGGCTCCGCTCGATGACGATCAGGGCGCCGGACCTCGTTTCGGCAAGCCCCCCCGCCGCGTCCGCGATTTCGTCGATCGTCTGAGCGCGGATGGCGGACTCCCCTCCGCGCAGCCGCTCCGGCCAGAACCCAATGCGGCCGAAGCCCTCGATTGCCGACCGCAGTTCGGGGAGAAGGAGGATGACGAGGGCCACCGGCCCGAGGACGAGAGCCTTGTCGAGCACGTAGTGGAGGGTTTTCAGGCCGAACTGGTCGCTGAGATACCAAACGAGGAGGTAGATGAATATTCCGCCGATGATCCGCCAAGCCCTGGAGCCACGAACCAGGGCCAGGAGGCGATAGGCAAGGTACGCCACGATCGCGACGTCAAGGATTTGGACGCCAAGGGGCGGTCCATCCTGGTCGAAAAGCTGCCAAACGTATTGCACTTGCCCTTGCTGCGCCGTGGTCTGTTAGTCTACCAACCGGACGCTTCGTCGCTGTCAGCCTCAGGAAGTTTCATAATTGGCTTTGGCGGGATGTCTCATCCCGCCTCACTTCCGAACGATGTCGAGCGTCGGTCGCCTCCCAAGAGTTGTCATTGTCGGGCGCCCCAATGTGGGGAAGTCCAGCCTATTCAATCGCATTATCGGCCGGCGCCTCGCCGTCATCGAACATCAGCCGGGAGTTACGCGAGACCGGCTGTATCACGTCGCGGAGTGGTCTGGGATCAATTTCGAGTTGGTGGACACGGGAGGAATCCTCTTTGGGGAGGATGACCCCCTCGTCGAGCAGATCCGAGTTCAGGCTCAGATCGCCCTGGAGGAGGCCGATGTCGTCCTGTTCATGGTGGACGCGGTGGACGGGCCGATGCCGGCGGATTACGACTTGGCCGACAAGATTCGCGGGCTGCGCTGTCCTGTTCTCGTCGTCGCGAACAAGGCCGACAACGAGGATCGGGAGACGTGGACCACGGAGTTCTATGGTCTGGGTCTTGGCGATGTGCACCCGATCAGCGCCCTGCACGGCCGAGGAACGGCGGAGTTGCTCGACGAAGTCGTCAGGCGGCTTCCCACGGTCAACGTCGTGCCAACGGAGGAGGATACGACGCGGATAGCGATCGTCGGACGGCCAAACGTGGGCAAATCGTCACTCACAAACGCGCTGTTGGGGGAAGAGCGCATGATCGTGAGCGATCTCCCTGGAACGACGCGCGATGCGATCGACTCTCGGATCGCCTTCCGCGGAGAAACGATCACTCTCGTTGACACAGCGGGGATTCGCAGACGAGGCAAGGTGCAGGGGTCGATCGAGTACTACATGGTGCTTCGGGCGGAGCGAGCGCTCGAACGAGCGGACGTCGCGCTTGTGGTGGTGGACGGAGCCGAGGGCCTTACCGACGGTGACAAGAGAATCGCGAAGCAAGCGCACGAACATGGCAAGGCGGCCGTGCTCGCTGTAAACAAGTGGGACATCGTGGAGCCACCGGACGGAAGGCCGAACAAGCGTAGCAAGGTGAAGACTGAGTTTGCGAAGTCGGTACGCGACGATTTCCCGGAACTCACTTATGCGCCGCTTGCATTTGTCAGTGCGTTCAAGCGAACCGGCTTGGAGGCGCTGCTCGAGACTTGCATGGAGGCTTCGGAAAACCACCACTTCCGCGTAGCAACGGGCCGGTTGAATGGGATCATTCGCGAGGCGATGTTCGCGCGGCCCCTTACTCGTAAGGGGAAGGCCTTCAAAGTCTACTATGCAACGCAGACTGGGACTTGCCCGCCGACGTTCGCTCTGTTCTGCAACGATCCGGACCTCGCGCACTTCAGTTATCAAAGGTATTTGGAGAACAGGATCCGCGATGAACTGCCGCTCGAAGGCACTCCCGTCCGATTGGACTTTCGATCCAGCAGGGACAAGGCGGTGGGGGCATGAACTCGGATAGACCAGATCGGAATGGGCCGAGTGACGCAGGGCAGCCGGATTGGTCGAAGCCGCCGCAAATCTCCGCGCCGCCGGTTCAGCAACCGAGCGGCAGCAAACTTCTCCCCGTCGCCAACCCGAAGGCGCTGCTTGCTTATTATCTCGGCGTCGCGTCCCTCATTCCGTGCGTGGCGCTTGTCGTCGGCCCTGTCGCGATTTGGCTTGGAATCGCGGGTTTGAACGAGTACAAGCGACAGCCCTGGGTACACGGAAAGGCGCATGCAATTGTCGGAATCGTCTCGGGCGCAATTACAGTTCTCGCAAACCTCGCTGGAATCGGCGTTCTGGTTTTCGGGCAGTGAAGACGCCGCCCGTCGATCACTACCGTCTGTTGGGCGTTACTCGCGCTGCGGACGCCGCAGAGATCAAAAAGGCCTATCGCCGACTCGCGCGCAAGCTTCACCCGGATGTCAACCGACGCAAAGATGCAGCCGAAAGGATGGCGGAGGTTAACGCTGCATACCAAACGCTGTCAAACGAGGACCTCAAAGCACAGTACGATGCAAGACTGCGCCAAGGCATTCCGGAAGCCCCCCCTCCGCCAACGGCTGCCGGGGAGGTGGGCACCCGACACCGCATTACCGTCGTAGATTTCCCGTCTCCCATATACTCCCTGTCGCTCTCGCCGGATGGACGGGAGTTCGCGGCGGCGTGCTTCGACAATGTGGTTCGGTTCATGTCTTCTCGGAACGGCCTACTGATGGGTGAGACCGTGCTGCCCGGGGGCGCGATCAACGTCGTCAAACACGCATCGAGACGAACCGTGGTTGCGGGAGGCGTAGGCGAGCGCACGGCGCGCTGCTGGCTGATTCGAGACCGAGAAGTCGTCGAGCACAAAACGAAACGCACGAAGTGGGCGTCGCATCTCGACGTTTCCATTCGCGGCAACCGCGTTGTGTTGGGGTCCGCCGACGGTGGGATCTCCGTGATCAATCGGGGCACCGGGCAGGAGGTGTATCACCGGTGGCTTGGCGGCAGCCCTATTACCGCCGTTTCTTTCAGCACCGACGGACGACTCATCGCCGTCGGCAGCAACGACGAGCAGGTGACTCTCTTTGAGGCATCTCGGGGAGTTGAGTACTCGACGTTAGGCCCCCTGGGCGCCCAGCCTGTGTCCCTCGCCTTTGCGAACGACGACAGCCTGCTGGCTGCTGCTCTCGCCGATCGAACGACCCGCGTCTACGAGTTGAGGACGGGCAAGACGCGTCGGTCACTTTGGGGGCATGAGGCTCCGATCGAGGCGATCGCGTTTCACCCGTGCGGATGGATCCTCGCGTCGGTCTGCCGAGCGGGCGCGATCCTGTTGTGGAACGCGCTCTCCGGCAAACTCCTGACGTCCCTGGGCGGCCACTCGGCCCCGCTCAAGGCGGTTTCCTTTTCGAGGGACGGGCGCACGCTCGCCGCGGGGGGCCTGGACCGGACCGTGAGCATTTGGGAAATCGAAGTGGGAGAGGCGTCGCGCCACTAAGTCCGTATAATCCGACTGATGCCGGCCCGCTCGCCCCAACCAACCGCCGTGACCCTGAGGGACGTCAAGGCCGACCGAGAAGTTCAGGAACTGCTCACCGGCGCCAACGACCTTCTGAACGCGATGGGATACACCGAGCACGGCCTCCGTCATGCCGGAATTGTCAGCACAATTACGAAGTACATCTTGCAGAAGTCGGGAGCGTCCGAACGAGAGCAGGAACTCGGAGCGATCGCCGCGTTTCTTCACGACATCGGCAACGTCATCAACCGCTTGAACCACCCGATGATCGGTGCGGTCATGGCGCAGAACATTCTCTCTCGTTTGGGCATGCCGACTCAGGAGATCGTGCCGATCATGGGAGCGATAGGCAATCATGAGGAGCTGCAGGGTCAACCCGTCAGCCACATGTCGGCGGCCCTCATCATCGCCGATAAGAGCGACGTGCACTTTAGCCGAGTGCAGAATCCCATTTTAGAGACCTTCGACATCCACGACCGCGTCAACTATGCGGTTCAAAAGAGCAGAGTGGAAATCCCGGAAGGAAAGAGCGAGATCTCCTTGCTTCTCGAGATCGATTCCTCGTTCGCGACGGCGATGGAGTACTTCGAAATATTCTTGACGCGAATGGTCATGTGCCGCCGCAGCGCGGAAGTTCTGGGATATCGATTCCAATTGCAGGTGAACGGCACGACGCTCGAGTAACTTCGAGGGAGAATTACGAGGACTGAATGACCGAGAGGCTGAGCTGTTTCAAGGCGTATGACATTCGCGGACGTGTTCCTGGCGAATTGAATGAGGAGATCGCGTACCGGGTTGGCCGCGCCCTTGCGGATGAACTCGGCGCAATGACGGCCGTCGTTGGATGGGACGCAAGGTTGACGAGCCCTGCGATTGCAGATGCACTCGCAGGGGGGCTGCAGGACGCAGGAGTCGCCGTGACGGACATCGGCATTTCCGGCACGGAGATGGTCTATTTCGCCACCGCAAAGTACGGTTTCGACGCAGGCGTGATGGTGACTGCAAGCCACAACCCCCCTGAATACAACGGGATGAAATTGGTGCGTGAAGGGAGCAAGCCTATTTCTGGCGATTCAGGGCTGTGGGCGATCGAAGAGAGGGCGCGCAACGCCGACTTCGTGCGAACCGGCGGCGGATCGCGCACATCTCGCGAAGTCGTGGGTGACTTCGCGCAGCACATGCTCAGCGTCGTCCCCCCTGACGGGCTGCGGCCGCTCAAGGTTCTCGCGAACGCAGGGAATGGGTGCGCCGGATTGGCGGTGCGCGCGATCGCGCCCTTCCTCCCGCTCGCGATCACGGAACTCAACTTCGAGCCGGATGGGACATTTCCGAAGGGGGTGCCGAACCCGATACTTGAGGAGAATCGCGCTGAAACGGTCGAGATGATGCGGAACGGCGGATTCGATTTCGGCGTCGCGTGGGATGGAGATTACGATCGCTGCTTCTTCTTCGATGAGCAGGGGAATTTCATCGAGGGCTACTACATTGTCGGCCTACTCGCGGAGGACACTCTACGGAACCACCTCGGAGCGACGATCATCCACGACCCCAGACTTACGTGGAACACGCTCGAAATTGTGAGCAAGTACGGAGGTCGCGCGGTTCAGTGCAAGACCGGACACGCTTTCATCAAGGAGCGGATGAGACAAGAGGACGCGGAGTACGGGGGCGAGATGAGCGCGCACCATTACTTCAAGGCTCACTGGTTTTGCGATAGCGGCATCATCCCGTTCCTCCAGATCGCGAGGCTCGTGTCGCAGTCCGGGCGATCACTCGGTGACTTGGTTTCGGAGATGCAGCGTCGGTATCCGTGCAGCGGCGAAGTGAATGTCTCTGTGGCGGATGCGATGTCTGCTCTCATCCGAGTCGAGCGCGAGTTCTCGGATGGGGAGATCGATCGAACCGACGGACTCTCGGTCGAGTACGAGAACTGGAGGTTCAACGTTCGTGCGAGCAACACGGAGCCGGTGATTCGACTAAACGTCGAGTCGCGCGGAGATGCGGTGCTTGTGCAGATGATGAAGGGCCGAATTCTCGAACTGCTAACCGATGGTTAGCGTTGGCTTCGCGAGTTCGCCTTGATGGGCGCCAACGGGTCGACCACCTTGGGGCCGCTCTGATCGATCGGCTGGTTCGCTCCCGTTGTCATCGGAAAATCTTTGGGTCCCTCGGCTTCGAGCGTCGGTATTCGATCCGCTGCCCACCGTGCGATTCCATAGGCGAGCGCCGCCGTCACAAGACCCACGATCAGCAGCGTCAGCCAAAAGTTTCCTGTTTGAAACTGCTTCATCTTGTGATGTCCCAAATGTAGTCTTCGAGCGACGTGATCGGCCCCCGCCACTCGGGCAGGAAGTCGCATCCGTCGATCAGTTGGCCGAGGCTCACGCTTTTGACATGTCCGTCCGCGAATGCAACGGTGAACTTACCCTTGTGCCACGGCCATGCGCCTCCGTAAACCAGCCAGGAAAGCGAACTTTCCGGATGCCATCCGACCGGCTGGAACCCGAAGTAGGCCACTGTCCCTTCCAGTCGGAACGTGTCGGCCGTGTTGCGCGAGCCGCGCAGATAGCGGCACGGCGGCACGACGACCCAGCTTCCGCCGCCGTAAGGGTATCCGGCCTCAGTACGGTCATACACGGAATCGATGAAGGCGAGAGTGTTGGCCGGGTTCGATATTTGTGAATTCCTGATTGGGATTGGCCGCCAGTCGGTGCCGGGGTATTTCACGAGCGGGCTGAAGTAGAGGTAGTTGTAGCCGAGGTTTGAGCGGAGCGAGGCGTTGTAGTACGTTGCCCACGGATCCCCGACGACTTCGGGGGACTCCGTCGCGGTGGGCGGGTCTGTTCGGCCCGTGTCAGCGGGGCAGGTGAACGGTCCGAAGTTTCCGACGTAGGGCAGGAGCGTTTGAACCCAGGTGCGGTCGTTACCTCGGCCGGTGACGTCCACCATCTCGTAGTTCACGGGAGGCACGGCTTCGTCGTAATCCGCCTCGTACATCATCATTGCGGCGGAAATCTGACGGAAGTTCGTGAGGCAGTTGACCCTCTTGGCGGAGTCGATAGCCGACTTGAACACCGGGAAGAGGACCGCGCCGAGAACCGCCAGAATGGAGGTCGTAACCAGTAGTTCGACCAATGTGAAGGCGGATGCAGGGCGGTGTTTCAGGCTCGGCCTCCGAGGGTCATTATATCAGCAGCGCTCCCGGTACCTTCGATAAGATTCCGGTTTCCTCCTCCGGGTTCCTCGATCTCCCGGTATTTTTTACCGGCGGTGCGCCCTGGGCGAGGCGTAAACGGCCGACCTCCCAATCTCCCGGAACCCCATGGACCGGTACCAGGGGACGAGTTCCTGCTCCGAGAGCAGGAGGATCGGCTGGTCCTCGGGGGCGAAGGCACACAGATCCGCGACAATTTTCGTGCCGAGTCCTTGGCCCCGCTCACCTGGGCTCACGCAGATGTTGTAAAGGCCGGTCACGCCGCTCGCCTCGATGAGGCAGCCCGCGCCGACCGTTTGCCCGCCTCTGTCTACCCTGAAGAATCGAGTTCGCTCGTTCGCTGCCCGGGCGCACACGGCCGCCACCTCGGCCCGGAGGCTCGCCGGCGAAGTCCAGAGGAAGTTGTCGATGATGAACGCACAGAGGTGCGCGACTTCGGTGTCGGGGCATCGAACCAACACTCCGGCCGCGGGCGGGCGTTCGTCAATCGTCAAAATCGAAAGTTCATAGACTTGGCGCAGCCCCTCGTTCTCCAGGTGCGCTCCCAGGCTGAAAGGTCGGTCCCCCGGAAGAACGTGAACTCGAAAGTTGGGGTTTGAGCGCGCAATGCGCGCCAGATCTCGGATGTCTTCATTGGAAACTGATAGGCGAATTGCGAGGTTGCCGACGGGGTGGTCGATTGCGCTCTCAACTGTCCACATGCTGTCCGTGCGGACGACGCGCGCGCTTCGCGCCTGCTCCGCCAGAGAGAGGTAGACGGCTGCGATGTGTGATCGCACCGAGTTCGTTTCGATTACAGAACGATGCTCCAAAGAATGCCCCACGTCGCTCGCTCCGTCGTTGCGGCAACACCTACAGAGAGTCCGTTCGAAATCTCTACGCCGCCGTATAAGATCGGGCCTCTCGGCGTGAGGAGGCCTGCAACGAACGGCGAAGGCTGCCGCTTCATTCGAAACAGATCGATCCCCACGCCCAAGGTCACATCCGTTTCAGGGTCGTAATGCACGCCGACGCGAATCGTGGGCGTCCGAAGGCTTGACGGTGGTGTGTAGGGCGCACCAAAGAACTCCGAACGAAAGAAGTCTGCGACGGTTCGGTGAATTCGGTTCTCCGCGAAGACCGCGCCGTAATGGCCCGAGTCGAGTGTGACGACCCGCGACGATGGATAGGCCTCCGCCAACTTCTTCGTGTCCTCCGGCGGAACGACTTCGTCGAACTTCGCCGCGATAATCAGGACGTTCTCTCCTGCTGCCTGCCTCACATGCTCGAGTGGCTCAACGTCTGCGAGTTCTCTTCGCAAATCGTCCTCCGTGACGCCCTGTCGTCGAAAGTCCAGACGCGCCTCTAAAGTCACGCTCGAATTCCAAATTAAGTGAGCCAGGTCGCCTCCCGCTAGCACGAATGCGCCGGACGAGAGTCGGTCATCCACTCCGAAGCAAAGGGAGGCAACCACGCCGCCGAGGCTGATGCCCGCAACGCCGATCTTCGATCCGTCGATCGCTGGATGGCGCGACAGCCAAGCGTACAGCCGTTTGACGTCGAGGACCGCTTGCGTCATGGATTCGCGCAGGTGATTGACATCGGCTTGGAGGGCGAGTTCGCCTGAGCGCACGCCGGGAGGAGATCTTCGAAGGTGGTACGGCAGGACCATCACGGCCGCGCCGATGCCGTTTCGATTCAGTTGCCGCGCGAGCGATTGCACGATGGCGAGATCGGTTGCACCCCAAAAGTGGAGGAGAATCACGCACGGAACCCGCGAAGGGACGTCACGCGGAAGATATATCTCCGCTTCGACTGTGTTGTTCTCTTGAACCTTCGTGGAGATCGGGCTTGGGAACCGGAGGATGCTGGCGATCTGGTCCGGCCCGCTGCTTCGCGGAGTCTCGACGTAATCCTGAGTCTCCGGAGGGATGTCGTGCACCGAAGGAAGTTGCCCGCGCGCGGTCGAACCAAGCGATATGAAAGCCGCCAACGCTGCTGCAATCGCCATGGCATTCTGCCTCCCTTTCGGCGCAAATGCCGACACGCTCGAGGAGGCCCTCGGACTCGCTGGTCTCGACAAGAAAACGGCGACTTTCAATCCCACCATTTTGAGTTTCTATTCTTTCGACGAGTTCACAATGCCGTCCTTTGGGGCCCTCTCTCGGGATCCGTTCTTCCTGCCCAGAGCGATGACGGCGTTCGCCGACGGACTTCAGAATTGTGGTCTGAAAGCGAGCGAGGCTCTGATGTGGACGCGCCCAATCTTAGGGCATGCGCCGCGCCGCACATTGCTGGGCGATCCTACTGCGGCGTGGCAGCAAGCGGCAAAATCGCCGGATGGGCTTCAAAAGGCGCTTACCGCTCTCGAGGCGTCGTCCACATCTGCACCGGATGTTCCGAAACCAGCAGCCGAAGCCGCCGCCCTTGTCCTGAACTCTGTCATAGGAACGGAAGCGCTGTTCAGCGGCGCATTTCGGGAGATATCCGACCGAACCGAGGCCTTCTCGTGGCTCGCTCGGAGTGAAACAGATTGGGCAAGAAAGCGAAAACTGATGCGCTCGGTGGACCTCGGGCAACTGTACGCGGCCGCGCACGATCTGTTCCTGGCGAGCCAAACGGCGGCAGATTGGCTCCGAACTGCCTCAGTCTCGACCGACTTCGAGTGGTCGGCGAACACTCGACTTGGAAAGGTGCTGATTCGCGGCGCCGGATCCCACATCACGCCGCCCGGCGAGTACCTTCTCATCCTCGATCTCGGGGGGGACGACCTGTACTTGGCCGGGGGGGCGAACGCGAGCGCGTCGAATTGGGCGTCGGTTCTTTTGGACGTATCGGGAAACGACCGCTACCTCTCCCACGAGGAACTCGCGTCGTCCACGGTGAGCGCTTACGCGGGCCGATCTTCCGGCACTGCACGGCCCGCCCAGGGCGGCGCGCTCATGGGCGCTGCACTCGTCCTCGACATGAGCGGGAACGACATCTACCGATGCATCCGGCCGGCCCAAGGCAGCGGCGTGTTCGGAGTGGGAGCCCTCGTTGATTACCAAGGGCAGGACGTGTACGATGCTTACACGAATTCCCAGGGATTCGGAGACACAGGTGTCGGAGTCCTGATCGACGGATCTGGTGACGATGGTTACTCGTGTTTCTCCCAGTCGCAGGCATGCGGGCTCACACTCGGCGCGGGGATCTTGTCGGAGTTGGGCGGAAACGACGTGTACATCTCGAACGACGAGCAGATTGACTTTCCCTCTCCGCAATCGTCGGCGCACAACGTCTCGATGAGTCAAGGCGCGGGATACGGATTGCGCGCCGATTTCAGCGACGGCCACAGCCTTGGCGGCGGGCTGGGGTTTCTGTTGGACACAGCAGGGGACGACTCTTATGCCTGCGCGGTATTCGGTCAGGGCGTCGGATATTGGCAAGGCATCGGCGCAGTCTGCGATTTGGCGGGCAATGATCGCTATTCAGGTCTGTGGTACGTGCAGGGCGCGTGCGCGCACTTTGCCATCGGTTACCTCGAAGACAGGCAGGGCGACGATGTATATAAAGCGACCATGAACATGGCCCAGGGAGCGGGACACGACTTCAGCGTTGGGTGGCTCACCGACGGAGGGGGGAACGACAGTTACTCGGCGCCGAACTTGTCGCTCGGGGCGGGGAACGCCTCGGGGATCGGAGTTTTCCGGGAGGTTTCCGGCAATGACACCTACGCATCATCCGGCACGACCCTCGGGAAAGCGAATCCTGGAGAAGGAGCCTTCCGCAGTCAAGCGATCTGCATGGGAGTCTTCGTAGACGAGAAGGGAAGCGATGCCTACCCGAAAGACCTCACCTGGGCCGGAAACTCCGTGCGAACGGTGAATTGGGCACAGAAGCGAGACGCCGCAGCCGACAGCCAATTCGGCGTATTCTTAGACGGCGAATGAGTCGCAGCAACTCCTCCTCCTCGATCTGGGCCCCCCGGATCGCCACCATTGCCGGCATCCCGATCCGGCTGCACTTCACGTTTGTGCTCTTTCTCGCTTGGCTCGCTGCGGCCGCGAACCAGCAGAAGCAGGATGCCGAGGGCATTGCGCTCATTCCCGCGATCTTCTTCTGCGTGCTTTTGCACGAATTGGGGCACGCTCTCGTGGCGAAGAGGTTCGGAATCAAGACGCGCGACATCACTTTGTATCCCATCGGTGGAGTCGCGATGATCGAAGGACGTCCTAAGCCGAAGGAGGAGTTCTGGATCGCGGTTGCGGGTCCAGCCGTCAACGTCGTCATCGCGGGCGTGATCACGCTCGTACTGTTGGCGACGGGAAGCGATCTGCCGAAATTCGATTTAGGACTGGGCCGGCAGGGATTCATCCGCGACCTGGTGATCGCGAACGCATTCATCGTCGTGTTCAATATGGTGCCTGCATTTCCTATGGATGGCGGTCGTGTGTTGAGGGCCGTTTTGGCGATGCTCATGCCGAATCCGAAGGCGACGCAGATTGCAGGAGTTCTTGGGCAGTTGCTTGCGATGGCTTTCGGAATCGCCGGTGTGTTTACAGGCAACATCCTCTGGATGGTGATCGCTCTGTTCGTTTTCTTGGGCGCCGGTCAAGAAGTGAGCGCGACGTTGGCGTTCTCTTTAGTTGAGCATCGCCGGGTCCGTGACGCGATGCTAACTCAATTTCGTACCATCGCACATGGCGAGACTCTGAACACGGCCTGGAGGATGCTGCTCGACGGCAACCAGGACGACTTCCCAGTTGTGTATGGTTCGGAGACGCTCGGCCTGCTCACGAAAGGAAACTTGTACGCAGCCAGCGCCGCGGGCCGAGCGGACGACTACGTCGCCGATCACATCATCCGAGATTTTAGGCGTTTGCTACCCGACGCTCCTTTGGAGGTTGCCCTCGAGATGTTCAGCGGACAGGATCGAACCGCGATCCTCGTGATGGACGGTGACCAACTCGTCGGAATGCTGACGCCAGAGAATCTCGGCGAGTTTATGATGCGAGAACAGACCCTCGCGAGGTCCGCTCAGGATCCCACTCGCGGGTAGCATCCCACCGGATGATTCGAGTTCGCTACGCTCCCTCCCCCACGGGCAGCCCTCATGTGGGCAACATCCGAACGGCCCTCTTCAATTACCTGCTCGCAAAGAGATATTCGGGGACGTTCGTCGTCCGCATCGAGGATACGGATCAGACGCGCAAAGTGCCGGGCGCCCTCGAAGATATTCTCGACTCGCTTCGCTGGTTGGGGATTGAATGGGACGAGGGCCCCGAGCGCGGAGGGAGTCACGGTCCCTATTTTCAGAGTGAGCGGCTGGAAATCTATCGACGCCACGTGGACATTTTGCTCGCGGCGAAGCGAGCCTACAAGTGCTTCTGCACTCCCGAAGAACTCACTGAGATGCGCGAGTATCAACGCATCAACAACCTGCCGACGGGATACGACCGGAGATGCAGGTTTCGATCGGATGACGAGGTCGAAGCGCTCGAGGCGTCGGGAAAGCCGTATGTCGTTCGACTTGCGATGCCACTCGAGGGTGAGATCGAGTTCCAGGATGCCATTCGCGGTCGAGTGGCGTTCGAGAGCCGCCTGCTCGATGATCAGGTGCTCTTGAAGAGCGATGGCTGGCCGACTTATCACCTCGCAAATGTCGTAGACGACTACCTTCAGGGCATCACCCACGTGATCCGCGGAGACGAGTGGATTAACTCGACGCCGAAGCACGTAGTTCTCTACAATTCGTTCGGTTGGAACATGCCGATCTTCGCCCACGCGCCGATCATCAAGGGGCCGGACGGAGCGAAGTTGAGCAAACGCCACGGAGACACGCGGTGCTTGGACTATCGCGAAAAGGGGTTCCTATCGGAAGCCGTCGCGAACTTCATCGCTCTCATCGGGTGGTCGCCCGGAGATGAACGGGAACTGATGACGATGTCGGAGATGGCGGAAGCGTTTTCGGTCGAGGGGATTCAGCCGAATCCCGGCGTGTTCGACATCACGAAACTGCTTTGGATGAACGGCCACTACATTCGTTCGAAGTCTCCGGAGGACCTATTCGACACCGTAGTCAGTTGGCACACCTCGACGACCGACGAGGAGTATCGCGGTTCCGAAGGGTGCGCCGCGCTGACGGCGGCGATCCAGTCATTGCCGCAGGAGTACGTGACGGAGGCGTTCCGCCTCGAACAGGAGCGCGTCAAACTCCTGTCGGAATTCGCCGAAGCATGCCGCTTCTTCTTCGTCGACGAGCCGGAAATGGATCCGCAAGGCGTCGCCAAGTGGTTCGGCCAACCTTACGTGGGTGCGCTGCTGGAGAAGTTGGAGGCTGAGGTTGCGGGTCGGTCAACGATATCCGCCGAAGATGCAGAAAAGATCATCGACGGAGTCGTTGTATCCCTCGGATTGGAGAAGCGCGCGCAGGCTATCCATCCAACGAGGGTTGCACTCACGGGGAAAACGTTTGGGCCGTCGCTTTTTGAATTAATGGCGCTTTTGGGGCCCGAGCGAATCCTTCTGCGACTCAGGCGTGCTGCGCAATTCGTTCCTGCAGCGAGCTGACTTTCTTGTCGCGCGCTTCCGCAGAAGCTTCCACAACGGTAACGTGGCCTACCTTCCGGCCGGGGCGCACCTCTTTGCCGTACCAGTGGTAGTGCGCGCCGAGCGACAGCACTGAGCAGGGATCGACTTCCTGACCGATTAGATTGACCATCGCGGAGTAGCCCCGCACTTCCGTCGACCCCAGAGGCCAACCCAGAACAGCACGGAGGTGGTTCTCGAATTGACTGCATTCGGCTCCCTCGATCGTCCAGTGCCCGGAGTTGTGCACGCGAGGCGCGAGTTCGTTCGCCAGCAATCGGCCGCCCACAGAGAACATCTCCAGAGCGAGAACGCCGACGTATTCGAGATCGTGCGCAATACGAGATGCGTAGGCGACGGCGGTTGCCTCCAAATCCGGCGGCACTGCAACGGCGGGGGGGCAGTGCGAAGTCCTCAGGATTCCGCCGCGATGGTAGTTCTGCACGATCGGGTAGGTCTTGGAGGTGCCGTCTTTAGAGCGAACACAAAGCACCGAGCACTCCCAATCGAATTCGACCAGGGATTCGACGATCGCCTCTCGTTCACCGATGGCGAGCCAAGCCTCTTCAGCCTCCTCGATCCGTTCGATTCGGTGCTGTCCCTTGCCGTCGTAGCCATGCCTGCGCGTCTTCAAGATGCAGGGCGGAGCAACGGAAGTCAACGCCGACTTCAGGTCGTCGAGGGTTTCAACGGCACAATAGTTCGGGCACGGGATTCCCAATTTCTCGAAGAGTCTCTTCTCATGCAGGCGATCCTGAGCGACTTCGAGTGCGTTCCATCCTGGAAACACAGGAACGTGTCCTTCCAGGTATTTGGCAGCCGACGCAGGCACGTTCTCGAATTCATAAGTTGCGACTTCGATTCCCTCGAGGAATCGCTGCAGGCCTTGTTCGTCATCGTACGCGGCGCAGACGCACTCCCCGACGGCGGCGGCCGGAGGCGCTGGAGATGGGTCGAGAAACCGAAACTGGAGGCCCATCGGAACCCCGGCAATGCCGAGCATGCGGCCAAGTTGGCCCCCCCCGAGAACGCCAACCCTCACGATTGTTTCCGCGGATCGGGATTGTCGAGAACCGACTTGGTTTGTCGCAATCTCCACGACTTCAACTTCTTTCGAATGTCCGCGTGTTCGAGGGCGAGGATGCCCGCCGCGAGGAGGGCGGCGTTCGTTGCGCCCGCCTTTCCGATCGCAAGCGTGCCGACGGGGATGCCTGCCGGCATCTGAACGATCGAGAGCAGTGAGTCGATGCCCTTCAGGGTCTTGCTCTCGACTGGAACGCCGAGCACCGGAAGCGCCGTGAGCGATGCCGTCATCCCTGGTAGGTGCGCCGCTCCGCCCGCTCCAGCGATGATCACCTTCAGCCCACGGCTCTCCGCGCTGTCGGCGTACTCCACGAGGAGGCGCGGTGTCCGGTGAGCGGAAACGACCTTTGTCTCGTAGGGAACTCCCAGGTCGTCGAGTGTGGATGCCGCATGCTGCATTGTCTCCCAGTCGGATTTGGAGCCCATGATGAGCCCGACGAGCGGCTGCATAGGTCGAGATTCTACCGGTGGTTGTGTATAGTGGCTGCGTATGTCCAGGCTTCTGGTTTGGATCGTGCCGTTCGTGGCCATCGCCGGCTGCAGCGGAGCGGGGAGCGGCCTTCGCCTCGAATTCAAGCCTCCGAAAGGCGAGAAGCGCACGTACCACACGGACATGGAACTCCGCCTCGACCTTGCCTCGGGGGGTCGTCAGACGATCCGTGTGGGCTTCGACTCGGAGGATGAGGTCATCGAGGCGGGTCGAGATTCGATCACGATCCGAACGACCTTCCAGAAGGTGACGGTGAAGGCAGCCGGCCTCACCGAGATGCTGGCTCCTCAGTTCAAGGCGATCGAAGGCACGTCCGTCACCCAGGTTTTCGACCGGATGGGCAGGCTCATTCGAACGGAAGGCGATTCGCAGGGCCCGACCCAGTCGCTTCAGGGCGCGCTGACTCCTGAGTTCGGAGACGTGCCGCTGCATAAGGGCGCGAAGTGGACTGCCAAGATCGATGCCGGCGGACAGCAGGCCTTCGTCACGTACCAGGTCGAAGGCTACGAGAAGGTCAACGGCAAAGAGGCGGTGGTTCTCACGATGGAGGTCAGCGGCGACTCGTCCCTGAAGGCAGTCTCACCGCCCCAGATTTGGGTGGAGGTGGCGACGGGCCGGATGGTGCGATCCATCGGGACGCTGTCGATTCAGGTCCACGGCGCGTCCGCCGAGGCGGCCTTCAAAGTGGAACAGGTGCGGTAGGCGCATCCGCATCGAATCTGAATTTAAATCAGAATCGGCAGATCTGCGGCCCTCCGAGACTGAGGCGCGCAAGTTTTCCGCGTATCATCTAATCAACGGCCGTGTCTCGAGGCACGCCGTCGAGCCCTGGTCACTCTCGACGGTGCGAAGGCGATCCAAGCCGCCGACTCGATGAACCGGATGCGCCGATGGAAGTCGGCGCGATGCACGGACCGGGCCGGTTGGCAACCGAGGCCAACAAATGAAAGACCAAATCACTCTGCAGGCAGCGCTCGCGCAGGCTGCCATCCTTCACGAGTACCTAAGGGAGACTGGGTCCTCGCGTTTGGACATCCAGTTTCTCTTCAACCATGTGGACGCCCTTCGATCACTGATCGAAGCCCTTGAGCGAACACTCACGACCCAGGCCCGCACAAGTCCTGCCGCTTGAGCGTGCCGCGAGTTACGCGATGCGCGCAACCCGGGACGGTTGTTGCCCCCTATCGCGGGTAACCTGCGCACCGTGTTGGACCCACGCGTAACCAGACTCGCGCAACTGCTCACGGGGCACTCGACGAGACTCACCAAAGAAGACACCGTTCTCATTCATGCGTTCGACATCCCTGATGAGGCCGTCGCAGAGTTGGTTCGGGTCGCTCATGAGGCCGGCGCGAAAGTGGCCGTGCGCTTGGAGAATACGGCCGTACGACGACAGTTGCTCTTGGGGATGACGGAGGACAACGCGAAGATAATCGCCGACGTCGAGTCCGCGGAGATGGACCGGATGACCGCGTACATCGCGATTCGGGGAGGGGGGAATTACGCAGAACTCTCCGACGTGCCGACCGACACACAGCAGATGTGGCAGAGAGTGTATGCGGTTCCCGTCGTCTTCGAGCGGCGCGTTCCGAAGACGAAGTGGGTGGTGCTACGGTGGCCCTCACCTGGAATGGCGCAGCAAGCCGGGATGAGCACCGCTGCATTCGAGAACTTCTACTTCGATGTCTGTACGATGGACTACGACAAGATGGCGAAGGCATGCGCCCCTCTGAAAGACCTCATGGACAAAACAGACGTCGTGCGATTAGTGGGGCCTGGTACCGACCTGACGTTTTCCATCAAGGACATTGGGTCGGTTCCGTGCGTCGGTCTCCGCAACATCCCGGACGGAGAGTGCTTCAGCTGTCCCGTGCGTGAATCGGCCGAGGGCGAAGTCACCTATAACACCGTCTCTCTGTACCACGGCACGGAATTCAACAACGTTCGCTACGTCGTGAAAGCCGGGAAGATCGTTGAAGCCACCGCAGGTGAGCACACGGCGAAGTTGAATGAAATCTTGGACACGGATGAGGGTGCAAGATACTTCGGTGAGTGGTCCCTTGGATTCAATCCCTACATCCTGCATCCAATGAAAGACACGCTTTTCGACGAGAAGATCGCGGGTTCATTTCATTTGACTCCAGGGAACGCCTACGAGGGTCCGGGGGGGAACGGCAACAAGTCGGCCGTTCACTGGGACAAAGTTGTCATTCAGCGTCCTGAGTATGGAGGGGGGGAGGTTTGGTTTGACGGAGTGCTTGTCCGCAAGGACGGCCTCTTCGTCCTGCCGGAACTGCAGGGCCTCAACCCGGACCAACTCAGTTCGTAGGTCCCGGCTCATTCTCGACAGAGGCGTTCGACGACGTCTTTGCACTCGGGATGAGATGCCAGGAGTCGGTCCTTTGTCGCGAGTTCGAATTCAGAGAAGTCGAACCCTGGGGCGACGGTGCACGTGCAGAGCGCAAAGTTCTGACCGATGACTTCTGCGGCCTGCCACGTTCCCGCTAGAACGGTGAACTGGCCATGTTGGCCGTCGGCGAGCGCCTTCCCAAGTTCGATGTGGAAGCAGCCCGCACTTGGATGGATGAGGTGCAGGCGCAGCGGATCACCCAATACGTGACTCCACACTTCGTCGGACTGAAGCCGATGGAAGGCAGAAAAGTCTCCTGCCGGAAGAAGATAGTAGATGGAAGTCGCGGCGACCCTCTGAGCGTGCTCCGGAAGTGACTCGACCTGGATCGGCGAGCGAAACACTTCCTTATAGAACCCTCCCTCAGGATGAGGCTGCAGGTCGAGTTTTTCGACCAGCGTCCGCGCTTCTTTCGTGAGAGGGATTTCCTGCGACATCGCCGAGCGGCGATGATTCCACATCGCGTCGGATTGCAGGGGCCTTAAGCCCCGGTTTTCGCCAAGAGGCCCTGCGAGGTCTCATCCTATTGGAGGAGCCGCGCGTCACAGCGGCATAGGAGCAAAACATGGGAATCACGATTGGAGACGTCCTGACGGTAGTGTTCACCGTCCTCGCCTTCTGCATTTCCTCCTGGGCGATGATGGTCGCAGGGGCACACCTTTTCGAGAATCGCTCGATCCGGGCACGCGACGCATTGCTCGGGTCGCCGTGGATCTCGCTCTTAGTCGGCTTTCTAGTGACCGTGTTCGGCGGGACCCTCCTGGTGGCTGTCGGCGCGCAGCCTCTTCCCGCCCTGAAGTTGATGGCGCTGCTCGGATACTGTGCCTTCGCGCTGGTGGCGGCGCTCGGCGGGTCGGCGATCGCCCGGGTTCTCGCAGACCGGATGACCCGGTCCGATCCTCAATTCTCTCGCGTCGGCGCGCTGGGACGGGCGGCAGGCCTTATCGTGGCTTCTTGCATCCTGCCCGTGGTTGGCTGGTTCGTGCTCGCGCCCATCGTGCTGTTCTTCTCGATCGGCTGCGGCCTGCAGGCGCTCGTCTCGAGGCGTGAGGTCGGAGACTCCGTAGCGTAGAGGGACCCAGATGAACCGCCGCACTTTCGTGCAGCTCGGCGCAGCGGGCGGGATGGCGCTCCTCGGCGGCTGTGGGCCGATTCGGGAGTTGTTCGGGCGGCGCCACGCCTGGAGGGACCTGCCCGCTTCCAATTCCGGGCCCGTCCGACGGCTGCTCGACCGCGCCGGATATGGGCCGGTGCCCGGCGACCCCGCCGGGGTGGCTCAGATCGGACACGAGGCCTACGTGGAGGAGCAACTTCGCGCAGACCTTCCAGAAGACCCTACTGTCTCGCTTCAGATCGCGCGGATGGACGTGTTCACGCTTTCTGCATCCGAGATGGGCGACATCAGCTTCAAGTCGGCTCAGGCTCAATTGCAGCAGGCGGCCCTGCTGCGCGCCGTCTACAGCCCGAACCAGTTGTACGAGCGGATGGTCGCTATCTGGTCGGACCACTTCAACATCTATGCGCCGAAGGCGTACGGGTCTTATCGAATCCCAACCGACTACGTCGAGGTGATCCGAAAGCATGCGCTGGGCAAGTTCCCGGACATGGTGCTGGCGTCGGCTAAAAGTCCGGCGATGCTTGAGTATCTCGACAATCATCTCAATCGAAAGGGGACTGCGAACGAGAACTACGCGCGGGAGTTGATGGAACTTCATACGCTCGGCGTCCACGGCGGCTACACGCAGCGAGATGTTCAGGAGGTCGCTCGGTGCTTTACGGGTTGGACGATCGAAAGTCGTTTCGGGCGCAGCCGTGGCAGATTCCTCTTCGACGAATCTCGACACGACGATGGCGAGAAGTTTGTGCTGGGAGTTAGGATTGCACCAGGGCTTGGAGTCCGAGCTGGGGAGCGAGTCATCGAAATCATAACGTCCCATCCGAGCACTGCAAGTCACATCGCTCGCAAACTTTGTGGACACTTCGTCGGAGCAGGATTCCCCGATCTCGAACGCCGGGTCGCGGCCGTCTATCTCCAAACGAAGGGCGACATTCGGTCGATGCTGCGTGAGATTCTCAACTCCAAGGAGTTGTTGGAATCGCCCCCCCTCCCCAAGAGGCCGTTCGACTTCGTCGTATCCGCGCTTCGCGCGGTCGATGCCGGCACCGACGCAGGTGCCCCGGTGCTCGACCACCTCGATAAGATGGGTCATCTCCCAAACATGTGGCCGATGCCGGATGGCTATCCGGCGGACGCCCATGCTTGGACGGGAACGCTGCTCGCGAGATGGAATTTTGCCTACGCACTCGCAAGCGGCCGGATCGAAGGCACGAAGCCGCGGCTCGGCGAGGGAGTCAAAAACCTTTCTGAGGCGAGGAGGATCGCTTGTGAGGCGGTTCTCGGTGTGCCGTCGAAGGCAGTGGGCAGTGCGCCAAAGGCCGTTCGTGATGCGCCGACTTTCCAGTCTGCGCTGTTCGCTGCCCTTGCGTCTCCCGAGTTTCAGTGGAGATAAAAATGCAGGTTTGCCGCGAGTACTCTCAACTTTCGCGTAGAGCCTTCCTCATGGGGGGGCTCACCATCGCCGCCGCAACGTCCGGTCTCTCGCAGGCCCTCCTCGACATCCAACGACGAGATCGAAAGCGGGCGTTGGTCGTTCTGTTTCTGAGGGGGGGAGCCGACGGACTGAACACCGTCGTCCCTGTTGAGGACGATGCGTACTACAGACTTCGGCCCTCTCTGGCGATTCCGAAGTCGGAGGTGATCGATCTCGACGGGTCTTTCGGATTTCACCCCGCTCTCCAGCCGATCCGCCCTCTCTTCGCAGACGGCAAACTTGCAGTCGTACAGGCCGTCGGATCCGACGACAGAAGTCGTTCTCACTTTGAAGCGATGAATGCAATGGAGCGCGGCGTTGCAGAGGTTGCCGACGCGCCTTCGGACGGTTGGCTAGCGCGTTATTTGGCTGCACGGAATCACACCTCTACTTCACCGCTTACAGCAGTTTCGTTCAGTTCCGTGAAACCGGACTCGCTCATCGGAGCCACGCACTCGCTCGCGCTCGAGTCCATCGAATCGTTTCGTCTGGACATGCCGCAAGCAGAACGCGAGTCGGTGCAGGCGATGCTGCGCGCCATTTACTCGGGCGGTGAGGATTCGTTCTCACGCGCGGGGCGCGAAACGCTGGAAGTGCTTGAGAAACTCTCCAATGTGGCACGACAAAACCCGGTCGGCAAGTATCCGGACTCGGACCTCGGTGCGTCCTTGCGACAGGCGGCGTTTCTGCTGCGCAGCGATCTGGGCGCGGAGGTCATCTGCGTCGAGCGGGGGGGGTGGGACACGCACGTCGCGCAGGGTTCGACGGCGGGATGGCATGCGTCGCTGCTCACAGACTTGTCGCAGAGCCTTGCGGCGTTCGCAGAGGACTTGGGGCCGATGCTCGACGACACCACCGTCGTCGTGATGACGGAGTTCGGACGGCGAGCGTATGAGAACACGGGGCTTGGCACCGACCACGGCCGGGCGAGTTTCATGCTCGTTCTGGGCGGAGGAGTTCGGGGCGGCCAAGTCCACGGCGACTGGCCCGGCCTCGCGGAGGATCAGTTAGAGGAGCCGGGCGACCTTCGCGTCACGACGGACTACAGATCGGTGCTCGCGGAGGTGCTGACGGGCCGCATGGACCTGCCAGATGCCTCCAGGGTCTTCCCGGGCTTGGAGAAGGCTGCTGTGGGCGTGCTGGGAGCGTAGGCCCGCTTACAGGCCCTTGGAGGCCATGAACCGGATCAGGTCCACCACGCGCATCGCGTAGCCCCACTCGTTGTCGTACCAGCCGACAACCTTTGCGAATCGTGGGCCCATCGCCATCGTCAGCGCGGAGTCGAGGGAACAGGAATGGGGGTCCTTGATGAAGTCGGTGCTGACGAGAGGATCGTCGCAGACTTGCAGGATGCCCTTCATCGGGCCGCTCGCCGCTTGGCGCATCGCGTCGTTGATAGCTTCCGCAGTGACGTCCTTCTCGGTGGTTACTACAAGGTCCACGACGGAAACCGTGGGCGTCGGAACACGTAGCGCGTATCCGTGCATCTTGCCTTTGAGAGCAGGGACGACGAGGCCGATCGCTTTGGCCGCTCCCGTGCTCGTCGGGATGATGTTCTGTGCCGCGGCGCGCGCCCGCCTTAAGTCCTTGTGGGCTTGGTCCTGCACCTTTTGGTCGTTCGTATAACTGTGAATCGTCGTCATCAACCCGCGTTCGATGCCGAACGAATCAAGCAGGACCTTCGCCATTGGCGCAAGGCAGTTCGTGGTGCAACTCGCGTTGCTCACCACGTGGTGTTGAAGAGGGTCGTATGCGTCGTCGTTGACACCTAGCACCAGCGTAACATCTTCGCCCTTCGCTGGCGCGCTGATGACGACCTTTTTGACGCTTCCTCCCAGGTGCTGACCTGCGGTTTCGCGATCCGTGAATCGGCCGGTCGCCTCGACGACGACTTCGGTTCCCACGGAGTTCCAGTCGATGGATGCTGGGTCGGGTGATTTGAAAGAACGAATTCTCTGACCGTTGATTACGATCTCGTCCTCGTCGAATTGTGCCGATCCGTTGAAACGTCCGTATGTGCTGTCATACCGAAATAGGTGTGCGTTGGTCTGCGGGTCCGTGATGTCGTTGACGGCCACCACTTCGATGTCGTCCGTCGAGGTTTCGAGAAGAGCGCGCAGAGTCAAGCGTCCGATTCGACCAAATCCGTTGATGCCGACTTTCGTAGCCATAAGATGCCTTGGAGTATAGCCCCGAATCCGCTCTCGCCGCGAAGACATAATGGCGACGATGCCGCACCGGCCAGCCGGTCGACCCCTCGCGCCCTGGGTGTTTCCTATGCGAAATCCAGGCAAGACTTTGCCCCTGATTTCGGTGATCATGCTGGCGGTCTTGCTCGTCGCTGGAATCGTCGCGATCATGGACTCGATTCCGCTCAGCGTCCGAACGGTCTACGGGTATGCACGGTTCTTCACCGCGGTCGCGACCCGTGGAAATCCATACCTCGTGCCGGAAGTCGAGCGGACTCTCCAGGAGTGCCCTGTTCCCGTTGAGCGTGTGGTGAAAGTCCGCACGGCGCTCTTCAACATCTCGAGCATCACGGGCGATTTCCTGTCTGTGCTCCACGGTCTCAATCAAGAGGACGCTTTGTACAACGCCAGACGCATGGGGCTCGGTCGCCTGCGAGGGCGTCTGCCGGAGCCAGGGAAGCCCGAGGCCGTCATCACGCGGCCCGTGGCAACGAATCTGGGTCTCGATCTCGGCGACGTGATGCTCCGGCCCGACGATCGCAGGAACTACGCGCCGCTGGAGGTGCGAGTCGTCGGCATTCACGACTCGGACGAGTGGTTTGCCTACACGTCCTACGAATACGTCGCTCAAAACCACTTTCCGCCCGTCGACTCGCTGCTGGCCTACGCGAAGGACCCACAGAGGCAAAGGGAGATCGACGAGTGGTGCGAGAAGAAGTTCAAAGGCACCCGCGCCATTGTGTTGAGTTATCCGAATCTCGAGAAGGAGGCGGACGAAGCGCTCGCAACTCTCTTTCAGATTCTCAACATCGTCATCGGTCTGCTCGTGTTGGTCATCACGATCATGATGGGCATGATGATTAGCATCTACCTTTCGCAGAGGATTGCGGAATTCGGCCTGCTCCAGGCGATCGGATTCACGCGGTCGAAGTTGATCCGGCGCGCCGTCCTTGAATCGGTCATCATGGTGGCGGCGGGTTGGGTGCTGGGGATCGGCCTTGCGATCGTCGTTCTGACCGCCATCAAGGCGCAGGTGCTGGATCCGAAAGCGTATCTCCTCGACCCGTTCGATCGCGCCGCGTACCTTTACACCATCCCAGCGCCCGCGGCCATCCTCCTCACGGCTACGATCACGATTTGGATTCGATTCAAGAGATTCGATCCGATCTCCGTCATTGAGAGGAGAATCCTGTGATCGAGGTCCGGAGCGCATCGCTCGTGTATCAGGACTTCGATCGGCAAGTGTACGCTTGTCGCGAGGTGACGCTGGAGGTTGCAGCGGGTGAGTTCGTCGCGATCCTCGGCCCGAGTGGGAGCGGCAAGTCGTCACTTCTTTATCTCCTGAGCGGCCTCAAGTCGCCGACGTCCGGCAGCGCATGGTTCAAGGGCCGCGACTACGCCGAGATGTCCGACGCGGAGCGGGCGCGCATTCGCATCGAGAACTTCGGATTTCTCTTCCAACAGGCGTTTCTCGTCGGCTACTTGACCGCTATCGAAAATGTGATGCTCGTGGATCCCATTCGGGGGGACTCCAGGGAACGCGCGCTCGACCTCCTCGATCGCGTCGGCCTGCGCACTGAAGCGAATCGTTATCCGAGCGAACTTTCGGGAGGACAGAAGCAGAGGGTTTGCGTCGCTCGCGCGCTTTACAACGACCCCGAGGTCGTTTTCGCCGATGAGCCGACTGCCTCGTTAGATCAAGAGGCCGGGAAGGGCGTCGTCCAAGTTCTGCGTGAGCATCGAACGGGCTCCCTCGTAATGGTCACTCATGACCAAGCGATGATTGCTTCGGCTGATCGCGTCGTCACGATGGACGACGGCGCCGTCTACCCCGCGCCGGTAGAATCCTCTCAATGAACTTCGACACGAAGGCGATTCACACAGGGCGGTTCAAGCAGGATCCGAAGTCCGCGGTCAGCCCTCCCATCTACCAGACGGCGACCTATGGCTGGGAGTCCCTCCAGGAAGAGCCGGTGCCGATGTACACGCGTTACGGAAATCCGACTCGCGACCTGCTCGAGAAAACGCTTGCCGACTTGGAGCGAGGGTCCGATTGTCTCTGTTTGTCAAGCGGCATGGCGGCGGTCGCCTCGGTGTGCTCGCTGCTTAAAGCGGGCGATCATGTCATCGCGCCGATGGACGCCTATGGCGGAACCTTCGCCTACTTGACTCGCGAACTCGAACAGTTCGGCGTCGAGGCGACGTTTCTCGATCATTCGGACGTTGAGTCCTATCGCGCGGCCTTCAGGCCGAATACAAGGCTCGTGTGGCTCGAATCTCCGTCGAATCCGACGCTTAAAATCATCGACCTGGCTGCGTGTGCGGAAATCGCCCATCGCGCAGGCGCATACGTTGGCGTCGACAACACGTTCGCGTCTCCTTACTTCCAGAATCCGCTCGACCTCGGAGTGGACATCGTGATGCATTCGGCCACGAAGTACATCAATGGACACAGCGACGTCGTCATGGGCGCGTTGATCTGGCGCAACGCTGAAATCGGCGGGCGCCTCCGCGCGTATTCCAAAAGGGCCGGCAACATACCGAGCCCGTTCGACTGCTGGCTCGTGCTTCGTGGTCTGAAGACGCTTGGAGTTCGGATGCGCCAGCATGAGAAGTCGGCAATGCGGATTGCTGAGTTTCTCGCATCGCACCCTCGCGTCGCCGCAGTGCATTACCCGGGCTTGCCGACGCATCCCGGACATGAACTCGCGAAACGACAGATGCGCGGCTTTTCAGGGATGGTCGCGTTCGAAGTCGAGGGGGCGAGAGCGGAAGCCGAGTCGTTTACAACCAAGACTCGTTTGTTCCGCATCGCAGCGTCGCTCGGCGGCGTCGAATCTCTGATCGGATACCCGCCCGTGATGTCGCACGCGATGCTCGGAGAAGAGGAGCGCCTGGCGCGTGGAGTGACGCCCGGGCTGCTCAGGTTGAGCGTCGGCCTCGAGGACACCGACGATTTGATCGAGGACCTGAATCAGGCCCTCGGTTAGTCCTCCGGATCGGTCTCGATCAGAATGCCGAGTTCCCGCAGTTGTGCCGCATCCACTTCGCTCGGAGCGTCCATGAGAGGGTCGTATCCTCCGCCCACTTTGGGGAACGCCATTACCTCTCGGATGTTGTCTTCTCCTAAGAGAAGCATGACCAAGCGGTCGATTCCCGGCGCGATGCCGCCGTGCGGGGGGGCGCCAAGCCGAAAGGCCTGAAGGATGTGCCCGAAACGCTCTTGTTGCGACGCCTCGTCAATCCCAAGCAGCGAGAAGACGCGGGCTTGGACATCCGGTCGGTGGATTCTGATGCTGCCACTCGCCCATTCGACGCCGTTGCAGACGATGTCGTAGCAGTCCGCGCGTACCCGTCCGGGATCGGACTCCAGATACTCGAGGTCGCTCGCCTTCGGTGAAGTGAAAGGGTGGTGCGATGCCTCCCACCGTCCCTCCTCCTCGTCCCATAGCACGAGAGGGAAGTCGAGCACCCAACAGAACGCAAGGCGCATCGGATCTCGCAAGCCGCATCGGTCCCCGATCTCATTCCTGAGTCGAGCCAAAACGTTGAGCGTCACGGACTGTCTGTCGGCGACGAAGAGGAGCAGATCGCCCGGTTCCGCTGAGGCGGCTTGTGTGATCTTGGCTAACTGTTCCTTGCTGAAAAACCGAGCGATGCCCTTCGCTTCCTCGTCGTTCGAGGCTGCGACCGGCAGGTGCGCGAGCCCCTTTGCGCCGAACTCCTTCGCAAACGTTTCCATGTCCGCAATCTGCTTTCGCGAAAGAGCGGCTCCTCCCGGGTACCGGATTCCACGAACGATGCCACCGGCTTCGACAGCCGAGCGAAACACGCCGAATTCGCTTTCAGACGCAATCTCCGTGACATCAAACAGCTCAAGGCCGAAGCGCAGGTCGGGCTTGTCCGTGCCGAATCTCGCCAGCGCGTCGTCGTAAGTGAGCCTCGGAAACTCCGATACCGGACTCAGGGGCAGGTCGAACTCCTCGATGACGCGATTGCATACAAACCGAGTCACGCCTTCGGCCACTTCGATCACATCTTCCTGCGTTACGAAACTCATCTCCAAGTCGAGTTGGGTGAATTCCGGCTGCCGATCCGCCCTCTGGGCTTCGTCTCGGAAGCACTTCGCGATCTGGTAGTACCTCTCGACCCCCGCGACCATCAGCAGTTGCTTGTACTGCTGTGGGCTTTGTGGAAGCGCGTAGAACTTGCCCGGCTCCAGTCGGTAGGGAACGAGGTAGTCGCGCGCGCCTTCCGGAGTGCTCTTCGTCATGATCGGCGTCTCGATCTCGAGAAACCCACTTTCGTCCAGGTATTGGCGAATGTTGCGCACGCACGCTGCTCGGACAGCGAGTTTCTGATACATCGTTGGCCGCCGAAGGTCCACGTAGCGATGCTTGATCCGCAGTTCCTCGGAGACCTTGCGCATCTGCTCTTCGTCCGAAACCGGAAACGGCAAGACTTCGCACTCGTTGAGCACTTCGTAGTGCTCGACCACAACCTCGATCTCTCCCGTCGGCAACTTAGGGTTCACGGCTTCCGGACTTCGTTCCGCCACGAGGCCGGTCACGGACAGGACGAATTCGCTTCGCAGCGCTGAAGTAGAGGCCTCCAAGATCCCGGATCCGATGGCACCAACCGTTCAGCGTAACCGTCTTGCCGACGTCGCTCTTCCTCAGTTCGCCGCAGTATCGTGTGCGTTGGGAGAAGCTCATGCGCGAGGCGACGAGTCTACCTGACGGCGGTTTGGGGTAGGTTTCGACTGATGAAGACGGTTGCACCGACAGACGGCATGCAGGTCGCCGAGTCCGTTCGGTTCGAGCCGGGCGTGTATTTCATGCCGCAGGGCATCGACATCGTCGCCGATGGAGTTGCAGTAGAGGCCGCCGGGGTTTCCTTCGTCGGCGTGGAAAGACAGGGTCAAGGCGTGCGAGTTCACAACGCGTCCAACGTCTCGATCTCCGGTCTTTCGCTTCGCGAATATCGGCATGGCATCTTCGCCGAGGACTGCCGGGACGTTTCGATTTCAGGCTGCAACATTCGCTGCACCGCAGAGCTTGCGCCGAACACGCTCTTTCTCGACATCTGGCTTCCCGTGGAGAGGGCGTACGGCGGGGCCGTTCTACTCAATCGCTGCGTCGGTGTCGAACTCGTCGAGAACGATTTTCAGCATCAGCAGAGCGGGCTGCTCGCCTATCACTGCTCCTCACTCAAGGCGCGCAATAACGAGTGCAATTACAACAGCGGGTTCGGGATTTTCCTGTACGGAACCACGGATTCTGAGTTCATCGAGAACTCCTGCGATTACTGCTGCCGCTTTGAAGTCAGGGAGGGGGGGCTTCACTATGGGCACATGGGCGCGGATGCAGCGGGCTTCGTCTGCGTTGCCGGCTCAAGCCGGAATCGCTTTTACCGAAACACCGCCCGCCTCGGTGGCGACGGCTTCTTTCTTGCGGGACGCGGGCCCGACATCGCCGCGGGCTGCGACGACAACGTGTTTGAGGAGAACGACGCATCCCTCAGTCCGAACATCGCATTCGAGGCGACGTTCTGCTCCGGCAACGTGTTCATCAACAACTTCGCCGATCGGTGCAATTACGGATTCTGGCTTGGGTTCAGTCGGAACACGAAAATCGAAGGCAACCGGATGCTGTTCAACCGGCAGGCCGGTATCGCCGTCGAGAACGGAATCGAGCTTGTCGTAACCGGCAACCACTTCCAGTCGAACGGTCACGGCATCCTCTTGTGGAGCCACCATGTCGCGGACTTCGCACAGTCGCATCCCGATAACGACACCAGCCGAGACTGGCAGATTACGGGGAACAGGTTCTACAGGAACGGAGTCGGCATCCGCATCGCTGCCGACCAGGACCATGGCATTCGCAACCTGGAGGCGGCCGACGCGGGCGACCCAAGCGTGTGGCCCCATTCCCACAAAATTCTCGATAACGACATCCAAGACAACCGAATCGGGATCGAACTGGTCCGCACCCGCAAGAACGAAATCCGTGGCAATCTTCTCAGCGGCAACGTCGAGGCCAACATCCGAGAAGTGGACTGCGAGGAGAACGTAATCGGGCACAATCTCGGGAGACGAGGAGCGTATCTATAATCTACGAGAAACTCGTTCGCTCGATCCTCTTCAGGTTCGACCCTGAGCGCGCGCATCGCTTTGCGATGTGGGCCATCGAGTCGGGTCTCGCAAGATCTTCTCCTGTCGAAGACCCTCGCCTGCGATGCACATCGTTCGGCAAGCGGCTCCCCCACCCGGTGGGGCTTGCCGCAGGTTTCGATAAGGACGGCGACGCGCTCAACGCCTGGGCTTCGCTGGGATTTGCCTTCGTCGAATTGGGCACAGTGACGCTGCGCCCGCAGATGGGAAACAAGACCCCTCGACTTTTCCGGCTTCCGCAGGATGACGCGCTGATCAACCGGATGGGGTTCAACAACGCAGGTCTCGACGAATTGGAGCGAAGGCTCTCCCTTCGGCGGACTCCGATCCCCGTCGGCGTCAACATCGGACGAAACCGCGATACGAAGAACGAAGACGCCGTCGAAGACTACGCGGAGTGCGCCCGCAGGGTGCACAAGATGGCGGACTACATCGCGGTGAACGTGAGTTCTCCGAACACTCCGGGACTGAGGCTGCTGCAAGGGCCTGAAAGCCTTGGAACACTTTTGAAAGCAGTGGTCGAAGCATCGCAGGACACGCCTGTGTTCGTCAAGGTTTCGCCTGACTCGACGGACGACGAACTCAAAGAGGTTACCGATGTCTGTCGCTCGGAAAGAGTGAAGGGAATCATCGCCACGAACACGACCGTGAAGCGAACGAACCTGAGATCCAACGCCGCTTCCGAGGAGGGCGGGTTGTCGGGAAGGCCGCTCCGGTCGCGGGCAGAACAGGTTTGCAAGTTGTTGCGCACCTACGCGCGAGACGAACTCGAAATCATCGGCGTCGGCGGAATCTTCACTGGTGACGATCTCTTCCGAAGGCTCGCCGCTGGAGCGAACGCGTGCCAGATCTACACTGCCTTTGTGTATCGTGGCCCCCACGCGGTGTCGAGAATCCTCCACGAACTCTTGGAGCGCATGGACAAAGAGGGCATTACAGACCTTACGGAACTGGCGAGCCGGTGGTACGCTTAGGCACGTCTTCGTGGACGGCAGAGGGCTGGAATCGAGCCTTCTACCCTGAACGGCTTCCACCACGCGACTACATTGCCTACTATTCGAAGCAGTTCAATACGGTCGAGATCGACGCGACGTTTTACGCAATTCCCGCGGCTCGAACGGTCCAAAGGTGGTACGAAGCGACCGAACCGGGCTTCTTGTTTGCTGCAAAGGTCCCGCAAGAGATCACGCACGAACGGTTGCTCCTCGACTGCGAGATGCAAGTGCAGGCATTCGTGGACGCGATGTCCGGATTGCGTGAAAAATTGGGGCCTTTGTTATTTCAGTTTCGGTATTTCCGAAAGGGCGAAATCGAACTGGACGAGTTCGTCAGCCGATTATCGGCAATTCTCGGCCTTGTCCCGGAGGGAATGCAGGTAGCCGTTGAAACGCGCAACAAGACTTGGCTCCGGGAGCCGCTGCTCGGCCTGTTGAGGGATCACGGCGTGGCCCTGGCTCTTATCGACCACCCTTACATGCCGTTCGCCGGCCAATATCGTGAGCGTGTCCACGAACTCATAACGACCGACTTCACGTACATCAGATGGCTGGGCGACCGCCAGAGAACTGAAGACATGATCGCAAAGGTCTTAGGCGAGATTTCGTTCGAGAAGTCGGTCGTGGATCGTGAACCTCACATCACCGCATGGGCGGAACTCATCCGGAGCCTGGACGACGACCGATTTCGAATCTTCGGCTACTTCAACAACCACTACTCCGGCTATGCGATCAACGACTTGCGGCGACTGCAGCAACTTCTCGGCATTGAGAGTTAGTCTGGATCGGGCCGGCGCACCGGGATCTCAGGCATGCCTTCGAACTCCTTTTTCTCCGGCGCGATCGTCGCTCCCATCTCCTTGAGTCTGAGAACACGCTGGGAAATCGGTGGGTGGGTGGAGAAGAGGCCGTTGATTGCCGCGCTCATCTTGTCGAAAGGGTTAACGATAAACATGTGCTCAACGGCGTGATTCCCCGCTTCGAGGGGATCCGGGTCGCTGGCAATTTTCACGAGGGCCGACGCGAGGCCGTTCGGATTCCTTGTAAATTGGACCGCCGACGCATCTGCGAGATACTCTCGCTTTCGGCTGACCGCCATCTTCAGCAGAACCGCGAACAGGGGCGCGAGAATGATGAGCAAGATGGCGAAGATCGCCAGGGCCCCGGTTCCGCCCGATTTCGAGTCTCGCCTCGATCCGCGCGTGGATCGCAAGAACGAGTCCCGCAGCATGACGAGGATTCCGACGGTCAGAGCAAGCGTGAGCATGAGACGCGTGTCGTAGTTCCGAATGTGCGCGAGTTCGTGCGCCATCACGCCCTGTAGCTCGTCCCTGTCGAGTTTCTTCAGGATCCCAGTGGTGAAGCACACCGCCGCCTTCCTCGGGTGCCATCCTGTCGCGAACGCGTTCGGAGAGGAGTCATCGATGACCCACACCTCGGGCATAGGAATGCCTGCGGCGATCGCCATCTCCTCACCGACGTTGACGAGGACTTGATCTTCTTCATGCGTTGCGCGGCGCGCGCCCACCATGGTTAGCACCGATCGGCTTCCGCCGGTAGAAAGGAAGGCTGCGTAGATTAGCGTGAAAAGAACCGCTCCAGCGGCCCCCACCCACCAGAAATCACGTTCGTACAGGAAAACGAATGCGGATGCCGTGGCGGCCAGCAGCAGGCCCATAAAGAAAACAAGCAACGCCGTAGCGCGCTTGTTTGCCGAGATCTGTTTCCAGAACACTTCGGTGTTTCTGGAGGAGGCTTACGTGAACTGAACCTTCACCGGCTCGCGTGCTGCAGGTTCGTCGATTTCGAACATGTCCCGCTTCTTGAAGTTGAACATGCTTGCCAAGATGTTCGTTGGGAACTGTTCGATTTTCGTGTTCAAGTTCAGGACGGAGTCGTTGTAGAACTGTCTGGCGAACGCGATCTTGTTTTCGGTGCTCGCCAATTCCTCCTGCAAGGCCAACATGTTCTGGTTTGCCTTGAGGTCGGGATACGCTTCGGCGACGGCGAACAGCCCGGAGAGCGCGCGGGTCAGGACGTTTTCTGCCTCGGCCTGTTGCCTCACTCCTGTTGCGTCGATCGCGTGCTGCCGCGCCAGGATTACCTTTTCAAGGGTTTCCTGCTCATGCTTCATGTAACCCTTGACGGTCTCGACCAGATTCGGGATCAGGTCGTATCGGCGTCGAAGTTGAACGTCGATCTGACTCCAAGCGTTGTTGACTTCTTGCCGTGCACGGACGAGGCCGTTGTACATCCCCGCCACGATGAGGAGGAGCAGTAGGACTGCACCAATGAATACAAATAGCCCGACCATTTCGACCTCCTACCGGATTGTACATGATACGGTTCGGTCACCCTGCTGGGTTGCGACGGAGCCTGAAACAAGGGCGCCCCTGTAACTCGGTCACAGGGGCGCCTGACGAATCGCTGTCGCGGAGGGACTAGCTTCCGCCCTCTCCGCCTGCACCTTCAGCCGGCGCTTTTTCCGTGCCCTCGGTGGCTTCACCGCCACCGCTACAGCCCGCAAGAATGCCGCCAAGCACGGCGATCGTCAAAAAAGCAGCTAACCATCGTTTCATATGTCTCACCTCCGTCAGATTGGATTTGTTCGGCCAGAAGTCATCTGGCCCGACCCCCTCGTTTGAAGCGGCCCACGGACTATATACCCCGCAGAACGCCTAGCCCTGGTAGCAGAGAGCCGAACGGCCCTGCGGTATTCTCCCGCCGATGCCGTCCAGGCACAGCGTTTCCGGCCCCGTCGTCGCGATCCTGTTGGCCTCTCTGACTCTCTTTGTGTTCGCCTCCAATCAGGCGACCGGGCCGGAGGGCGCGCTCCACCGCTTTTTCCGAGCCGTCAGCGAGAGGAGGCCGGATCGGGCCCTCGCAGCCACAGGTGGCCTCGACTCCCCTTCGCTGCGATGGCTCTACGGCGAGAGCAGCGCCGTTTTCGGGATGGGGGGGCGGTACGCCGTCCTCGAGATCCGGAGGGAGGGAGATCACGCCCATGCAGTCGTGCTCTTCCAGTACCCGAACGGATACGAGGAGACGACCGTCTGGATGCTCTACCGCAAGCAAAGTACATGGTATGTTCACCCTGAGATGACGGCCTACTTCTTCGGCCAAGGGACCCTGGGCGTACAATGATGATCCGGCGTCGAAAAGAAATCGGCCGAATGCGATTCGACCTCGTCGCTGTCTTTCTTGTCGTTTCGGTCTTCGTCGTCATTGCCGTCTTGTCCCTCGCTGCCCAATCCCCTGAGGCCGCTGCGGATGAATTCATGCGCGCTCTCGCGAGGCACGACGTGGACACTCTCACGGAGATGAGTTATCTTCCCGACGCCGATCCGCCTCTCAAGGAGCAGTGGCAAACCTGCGTCGAGAGGGCAAAGCACTATGTGTTCTTGTGGGAGTACTACGGGATCAAGCGAGTCTCGGACGATGAGGCCTCGATTCGCCTCGCCATCATGGAGTTCCGAGGCGCGCAGGGCGGTGCCGAGGGAGAGGAAGTGGAGTTGCCCCTCATACGGCAGGAGGGACGTTGGAAGGTGGATCTAACATCTCTCTCGCGCAGGTTCTTTCCTGCGCTGCCTCGGTGATGACGCCGGTACCGTACTTTCAATTCCGCCCCTTGCGAAAAGTCCCGGGGCTCTAAGCGCACTCGTTCAGGTCTGAGCAGCGGCGCGGGTAAAACGACTGAATGCCAGCCAGCGCGAAGTCGAAGAAGCGTCCGATCCAGCCGGAAGACCTCACGAAGTTCATCTTCGTTTCCGATGCCCAGGTGTCGCCGAATGCCGATTCGGTCCTTTTTGTTCGACGCCACACGGGCGAAAAGAACGAGTCCGTCTCAAACATCTGGATTGCCTCAACGAGTGGAAAGACCATCCGGCAGTTCACGACGAGCGGCAAGGACGGTCATCCCCGCTGGTCACCTGACGGCGCGCGCATCGCATTCATAAGCGGCAGAAACAAGCCCAAATCTCAGATATTCGTGATGCGATCGGACGGCGGCGAAGCGACCGCTCTCACCGACTTTCCGGAAGGCTCCATCTCCGGCTTCAAGTGGTCTCCGGACGGAAAGCGCCTCGCGGTCTCCTTCCGCGAGCAGGATCCGATCTGGACGGAGGAGGCGGGCAAAAAGCGCGAACAGACCGGCGCTTCGACGCCCCCCCGAATCACGGAGGAGATGTTCTATCGCCTCGACGGTGACGGTTACTTCCTCCATCAGCGGCACTACCTTTACATCGTAGATGCGGAAACCGGCGCCACGAAGAAGATCTTCGACAAGGACAAGACCGGCTGGTTCGAATTCGACTGGTCACCCGATGGGAAGGAGTTGGTCGTCGCCGCGAACCTCGACCGTAATCCTCTATTGCATCCGTGGAAATCGCGACTCTATCGCTTGGAAGTTGCTTCCGGAAAACTCAAGGAAATCCCGGGACAGTTCGACGGATCGAAGGAGTCACCGAAGTGGTCTCCCGACGGGAAGGCGATCGCGTTTGCCGGAAGGGAGGGCAAGGACAACGATTGGGGGTCCATGAATACGCACCTCTTTGTGTGCGATGCGAAGACGGGCAAGATGCGAAACCTGTCGGCGTCCGTGGATTACTGCCTCTCAGCGGCCGTGCTCTCCGATACGAAAGAAGCCGGTTACTCTGCGAACTTCGAATGGACTCAAGATTCGAAAGGGCTGCTCGTGAACCTCTCTTGGCACGGAGAATCACACATCGCACTCGTCGACTCAGCATCGGGGAAGTGGAGGCAACTGACGAAAGGGGCTGTGGCTCTCACTCTCGGTTCTCGAAGTTCGAACGGCAAGGTGTTGGGTCTCACCACTGGATCGCCGCTCGCGCTCGCGGAAGTCGCTATTGGACAGTTCTCCACTTCGGAAATCTCGGTACGGCAGTTAACTTCGTTCAACGAAGCCTTGTTGTCCGAACTGGATCTCGTGAAGCCGGAGTCGGTTTGGATTTCCACCCCTGACGGTTCGAAGGTGCATGCGTGGTTTCTGAAGCCGCTGAACTACTCGCCCACCAAGAAGCATCCGGCAGTTCTCGAAATACACGGCGGGCCGCACGCGCAATACGGTTTCGTGTTCTTCCATGAGTTTCAAGTGTTGGCAGCGAAGGGCTACATGGTGTTCTACAGCAACCCGAGAGGAAGCAAGGGCTACGGCGAGGCTCACTGTGACGCGATTCGAGGTGACTGGGGAAACAAAGACTGGATCGATGTTCAAGCCGTTGCCAACTACATGAGGTCAAGGAAGGACGTGGACTCAAAGCGCGTAGGCGTGATGGGAGGAAGTTACGGCGGATACATGACGAATTGGGTGATTTCGCACTCCAAGGAGTTCGCAGCCGCGATCACCGACCGGTGCGTTTCGAACCTCGTCAGCATGGCCGGGAACAGCGACTTCCCGTTCGTGCCGAACAGGTACTGGAAGGGCGACCCGTGGAGCAACTATCAGGTTCTGTGGTCTCAGAGCCCCATTCACTACTTCGACAAAGTGCAGACTCCGACGCTCATCATTCACAGCGAGGGCGACCTGAGGTGCAACGTGGAGCAGGGCGAGCAGGTGTTTACGGCCCTCAAGGTTCGAGGCATTCCGGCACGGTTCGTGCGGTATCCCCTTTCGACGAGCCACGGCATGAGCAGAGGCGGCCCTGCCGACCTGAGGATCCACCGCCTGAACGAAATCGTGAACTGGTGGGGTAAGTATCTGTCCGCGCGGCCCGCCAAGAAGCGACGCTAAGGAGCAACCTTTGGGAATTCGGTTTAGGCGTATCTACTGGGTCACGGAGCAGCTCGATGATGCGGGCAGGAGCGAAGTGACGGGAATCTTCACCTCCATCCCGGACCTCGTGGAGCGCGGGGTGGGGATCCGTCCGATCTGCGACAAGAACGCCGGCTTCCGAATCACCCTTTGCGCACTTGACTCGCCGAATGCGCCTCTTGCGCGGTTTGGTGAAGCCGAATTCGGCGAAGTGGAGACGCGGCTCGCGGAGTTCATCGAAACGGGCGAGATCTCCACAGAGGAAGTGGCCACCCTCGCGGCTACGCTGCGAGAGTGCATGAAGAAGGCGTAGCTCAGAGCAAGATTCGGGGGTGGCGGCGACGAGTGTCCGCTAGGGCCCTGCTCTCTGGGTAATCCCGTTCCAACTGCTTGAGATAGTGCTGGGCGCCGGCCGGGTCGTCTTTGGCCGCGATGTCTACGAGCATCCCGAGAGCTTCTGCGACTGATTCCCCAGGAGCCTCTTCCAAAAGTGTCATCAGAAGGCGCTCCGCAGCTTCGGGGTTCCGTGCGGACAAGGCCCTGGCTGCTGCGATCCGCTCCTCGGTCGTCGTCACCGACGCAGCCTTCAGGCGGCACAGCTCGAGCGCGGCGTACCCGCCCTCGTGCTCAGGGCTCGTCCGGAGCAATTCGCCGAGCGCAGCCACCGCCCCATCTGTGTCCCCGACTGCGAGCCTTGACTCCGCCAGCGTCTTCAGCCCCTTGGGGTCGCGGGGCTTGTCTGCGAGCCTCTCCCGAGCCGCAGAGGCGAGCGAGTCGGCTGTGCGCCCGGCCGCCTCAGCCATCCTCCGCTCGGAGGCTTCGTCCTTCGCTCCCTGCGGCGCGCGGAAGATCAGCGCGAGCAGAAGGCCGGCCAGGAGCCCACCCAGGTGAGTCCAGTAGGCGGTCGCAGTGCCGAACCGGGAAGCCGAGAACGCCGCGCCCGCGACTTGCAAGCCGGCCCAGACGGCGACGACAACATAGGCAGGTACGGCGACGCGCGGGAGGAGCGGAACGCAACGTCGGTAGAACCTCACCCACGCGTACCCGATGACGCCTGCGATCGAAGCGCTCGCGCCGATCACAGGCTCGCCCGCGAGGAAGGTCGTCGCCCACGTTGCCATAGCCCAGTGGGCGCCGAACCCGACGAGGCCTGTGAATACGTAGAGGATCAGGAAACGAACTCCTCCGATCGAACTCTCTACGAGAGGTCCGAGCGCAGCGAGCAGCAGCATGTTGCCCAACAGGTGCAGGGGCTCGATGTGAGTGAACTGCGCGGTGAGGGCAGACGTCAGGCGCAGCAGAATCGTCGGCGAGACGAGGGGAGCGGGGACGAATCCGTTCTTCCAGGCCGCGTCGACATCACCCAGGTAGAAGCCCGCCGCCACCAGGTTTGCTCCCAGGAGCAAGAGGGTTGCGAACGGGACCCTGCGCGACATATTCGATTAGCCGACGTCGTCCGGAATCTCCGCGTTGAAGTACGTTTCCTGCACGTCGTCCAACTCGTCCAGGCGTTCAAGGAGGCGAACCAGCCGCTCAGCGTCCTCTCGCGAAATCTCCGTCATGTTTGTCGGGTTCATCGCGAGTTCCGCCTCGAGGATTTCGAATCCGGCTCCGCTCAAGCTGATCTGCACCGCATGAAAGGCGTCGACTGGGGTCACGACGAGGAAGCCGCGTTCCTCCTCTTTGACGTCTTCGGCCCCAGCGTCCAAGGCCGCCAGAGTCAGGTCCTCTTCCGAAGTTCCGTTCTTCGCGATGAGAATCTCGCCCTGTTGTTTGAATTGCCAACTGACCGATCCGTTCTCGGCCAGATTCCCTCCCTCTTTGCCGAAAGCGTGGCGGAGTTCCGGCACAGTGCGGTTCTTGTTGTCCGTGAGGCACTTCACCATGATCGCGACGCCGCCGGGGCCGTATCCCTCGTACATCAGTTCTTCGACGTTGGAGCCTTCGCCGCCTCCGGTCGCCTTTTCGATCGCTCTCTGTATCGTATCGTTGGGCATCCGGTTCGACTTTGCCTTTGCGATTGCGGTGCGGAGACGCGAGTTGCCCTCGGGGTCAGGTCCGCCGACCTTCGCGGATACGATGATCTCGCGAGACAGTTTCGTGAAGAGATTGCCTCGCAAGGCGTCCTGCTTGCCCTTGCGGATTCTGATGTTTGCCCACTTCGAGTGGCCGGCCATGCGAGCCGCCATTGTGGCAAACGGGCGACTCGAGGGTCAAATGGCCCCCAACAAATACCAGTTCCGTCGGAACCTGTCCGGTATGGCGACAGCGATCGTAGGTAGATGAGGAATGTCGTGAACCGGATGCCGCCGCCAAACCGTCGTTTGAGATTGAACGTGCATACCACCGAATCGGTCGGCGTGGGGCGGTTCGCGCTTCGCGCCAAGAGGCGTGCTGTTTGGATCTCTATCGTCGGCGACCTCGACCGCGCATGCCCTCCGGCGGCTGACGTCGTCGAACGGGTCGCTCAGAGTTCGAAGGACATCGTCCTTCTCGACCTGCGGGCTGCGAGCAAACTCGACAGTTTTGCCATCGACTGGCTGGAGCAGGTGACGGCCAAACTTGTAGCGATGGGCGTCAGCGTCCGCATCGTCTCGCAAGAAGGCTCGAAGGTCAGCCGCATCCTCCGCGTAATGAAGTTCGACCGGTTCCTTGGGGTCTTCGGATCGCTTGCGGGCGCCCTGCGCTTCGGTCGAAAGGCGCGCACGCTTCGGCTGCGCCGCGCACCTTCTCCGGCGGGCGGAAACTAACTCACTCGCTGTCGAACTCGAGCGCCGGCTGTCCGCTGCGCACGGTTGCGAACGCTCCCACCTTCGGCTTCTCGAAGATGTCTTTTTGGACTTCGACCGGGACGGGTATTGGGTAGTCGCCGTTGAAGCATGCTAAGCAGAAAGTGTTCTTCGGCTTTCCAACGGCTCGCACCGCGCCGTCGATGCTGAGATAACCGAGACTGGTTGCGCCGATGTGCTGTCGGATCTCTTCGACGCTCCACTTTGCGGCAGCGAGTTCTCCGCGACGGGCCATGTCGATGCCGTAGAAGCAGGGATGCACGATCGGCGGCGCTGTAATTCGAACGTGAACTTCACTCGCGCCGCTCTCAAAGAGCAATCGAACGATCTGCTTCGTCGTCGTCGCGCGAACGATGGAATCGTCGACGAGAACAAGTCTCTGGCCGCGGATATTTTCGACAAGCGGCGTGAGTTTGAGGCGAACGCCCAGTTCGCGCATCCTCTGGTCGGGTTGGATGAACGTTCGATGGATGTAGCGGCTCTTGATCAGCCCTTCGCCGTATGGGATTCCGCTGACACGCGAGAAGCCGAGTGCCCCGGGGATTCCTGTGTCAGGCACAGGAATCACGACGTCCGCATCGGCCGGATGCTCGCGCGCGAGTTCCATTCCCATCTGCGTCCGCGCCTGATAAAGGAGGGTGCCGTACATCGTTGAGTCGGGGCGTGCGAAGTAAATAAACTCGAACATGCACATCGCGGGGCGGGAGGCGGGAACGCCTTGGCTCAGCCTGTACCCGCTTTCGTCTATGACGACGATCTGCCCCGGCTCGAGCTCGAACAGCAGGTCTGCTCCGACCGGGTTGAAGGCGCACGTCTCGCTCGCGAGAACGTAACCACCGTCCGGCAGTTTTCCGACGACGAGAGGTCGAATCCCGGACGGATCACGGAAGCCGATGACTTGACGCGGGGTTAGGATCGCAACGCTGTATGCGCCCTGCAGTTTCCGCATGATCGAACCGATTGCGTGTTCGATGTGGTTGTGCTTTTCGCGGGACAGCAGTTTCGCCATGACCTCGCTGTCGTTCGTAGTGTCGAACACCTCGCCATCCTGCTCCAGGCTGTGTCGAAGTTCGGCAGCGTTGATCAGGTTCCCGTTGTGAGCAACTGCGATGTCGCCCACCATGGTGGTGCAGCTCATCGGCTGCGCGTTTCTTCGAACGCTGGATCCGGTCGTCGAGTACCTCGTGTGACCAATCCCGATGTGGCCGGGCAGCGTCCGCAGGATGTCTTCGTTGAAGACCTGGCTCACCAGGCCCATGTCCTTGTGCATCCGTATCTTGGTTCCGTCGGATACGGCGATCCCACAGGACTCCTGACCGCGGTGCTGCAGCGCGAACAACCCGAAGAAGCAAGTTCGAGCCGCCTCGATGTCGGGTCCGAAGACTCCGAAGATTCCGCACTCTTCCCTGGGCGTGTCGAAATCTGGATCCCAGACGCCCGATGCGGTCATACGCAGATTATGATGGATGCGGGGCTTGCGGCGGAGCGTTCGTCTCACGTAGAACCGCCCGCAGGGACGGGGGATGGTAACCTCGGACCCCATGCCGGACCAGGGCCTCACCTACGGGGCAAGCGGAGTCGATATCGGGGAACAGAACCGGGCCATTCGCCTGTTCCGCGACGCCGTCCGCTCGACCTACAACGAGAGCGTGCTCAGCGACGTGGGCAGCTTCGGAGGCCTGTTCTCGACCCGTTTCGAGGGCATGGTCGAGCCGCTTCTTGTCAGCAGCATCGACGGAGTCGGCACGAAGACAAAGATCGCGATCGCCCTGGGCATGTACGAGGGGCTCGGTCGTGACATCGTCGGACACTCCGTCAACGACATCCTGGCCCAGGGGGCGAAGCCGCTCTTCTTCCTCGACTACTTTGCGACAAGCAAGCTGTCCGCGGAGATCGTGCGCGATGTCGTGCAGGGGGCGGCCGAGGCTTGCCGGGCGAACGGCTGCGTTCTCATCGGAGGCGAGATCGCCGAACTTCCCGGCGTGTATTCCGAAGGCGAGATCGACGTTGTCGGGGCCATCGTCGGCGTCGTGGACCGTGAAAAAGTCTTGCCCAAGCACCACACGTCCGCCGGCGACCTCCTCATCGGCCTCGCATCGGACGGCCTCCACACGAATGGGTACAGCCTTGCGCGCAAGGCTCTCTTCGAGGTCGCAGGGAAGCAGCCCGACGAGGAGATTCCCGAATTGGGTCGCACGATCGGAGAGGAGTTGCTTCGTCCGCACCGATGCTATTTCCGTGCCCTCGAACCGCTCCTTGAAGAGGGCGGATTCATCAACGCCATCGCGCACATTACTGGCGGCGGCTTCTACGAGAACATTCCGAGGGTCATTCCTCAGGATTGTCGCGCGGTTGTCGAAAGACGTTCCTGGACGCCTCAGCCGATCTTCCAGATGATTCAACAGGCGGGGGACGTGCCAGATGACGAGATGTACCGGACCTTTAACATGGGCATCGGAATGGTGTTGGTTTGCCCGAGTGTGCGCGCGAATGCCGTGCTTCAGAGGCTCAATGAATCCGGAGAATCCGCGTACATGATCGGAGAACTCTCGAAAGGCGGCGGAGACGTCGCCATAGTGTAAGGACAAACATGGGGCTGTTGGAAGGAAAGCGGGGAGTCGTCTTCGGAGTCGCGAACCAACGCAGCATCGCATGGGCTGTCGCCGACCTCGCGGCCCAACACGGAGCAACGATCGCCATCGGCGTTCAAAACGAACGCATGGCAGAGACTGCCGCGAAACTGATCGAAGGCCGAAGCGGATTCCAACTTGTGCAAGTCGACCTGAACGACGACGAACAGTTGACGGCGTGCGCAGAAACTCTGAAGCGTCAGTTCGGCGCGCTGGACTTCGCAGTTCACAGCGTCGCATACGCGCTTCGAGAGGACCTCGCCGGCCGATTCATCGAGACCAGCCGCGAGGGCTTCAAAGTCGCCCTCGAAACCTCTGCTTACACCTTCGTCGCGATGGCGAAGGCGTTGGAGGAGATTTTCGCTGAGGATGCCAGCGTCATTACGATGACATATCTCGGGAGTCAGCGCGTGCTTCCTGGATATAACGTGATGGGTGTCGCGAAGGCCGCGCTGGAAGCCGCGACCCGATACCTCGCGCACGACCTCGGCGATCGCGGCATCCGCGTCAACGCGGTTTCGCCTGGACCGATCAACACCGTCGCTGCCCGAGGCATCCGAGGGTTCACGCAGATACTCGACGTGGTCTCCCAGAGAACGCCGCTCAAACGGCCTGCGGAGCAGGCGGAAGTCGCCAACACCTCTCTGTATCTCCTCAGCGATTTAAGTCGCGGAGTTACGGGTCAGACGATTTACGTCGACAGCGGCTATTCCGTAATGGGACTCTGACCGAGTGCTCCTCTGCGTCGCCAACTGGTCGGAAGGGCGGGACGAGGTCACGCTTGCCGATATTCGGTGGGCGATGCGATCCAGCGAAGTGAAGATTCACTATGAAGGATCCGATCCAGACCACAACCGAATCGTGACGGCTTTCTCCGGATGGCCTGACGACGTAGACCGCGCGCTGTTCAAAATCGCCGATGCAGCGCTCGATCGCATGGACATGCGCAAGCATGAGGGCGTTCATCCTCGAATCGGCGCCCTCGATGTGTGTCCGTTCATCATCGTTGGAGACTCACCCACTGTCGAGGAAGCGAAGTCGTGGATCGCATGGGTGGCCGAGCGATTCGCTAAGAAGTACGACGTGCCCGTGCTTCTGTATGAAAAGAGCGAAACGGGAAAGCACGCCGCCGACCTTCCTTCGCTCCGCAAGGGTCAATACGAAGGGCTGTTCGGGCGAAACCTCGATCCCGACTTCGGTCCACGGACTGCAAACCCCTGGTACGGGGCGACAGTGATGGGGCTGCGCGACTGGCTGCTCGCCGTGAACGTGAACCTTGCGACCGAGGATGTCGCCATCGCCCGGCAGATCGCTCGCGACTTGCGCCGGGTCCGCGACGCTGATCCTGGGTTTGCAGGCGTGCGTGCGCTCGGACTTCCTCTGCCGTCACGGGGCCTTTCTCAGGTTTCGATGAACCTCACCCGGCCCGACGAAACTTCGTTCGACCCGATCGCGGAGTGGATCGAAAGGCGGGCGGGCGAGTTGGGCACGTCCCTTGCGGGAACCGAACTCATCGGAGTGATCCGCCGCAAGGACCTCGAGCGAGCCTCACGCCTTACTGCGCGCCCTGAGCAGGTGGTGTGCTGAATTTGAGCGCGAAGCCGAAGTAAAATCCACCCAATGCCAACTTGGAAGCCAGGCGACAGGGTGAAAGTCATCTCGCGCAAGCAGACGGAAGCCGACAAAGAGACGAACCAGTATTTCCCCCATATGGCGCACCTCACTGGCACGGTCGCGCAGGTCTTTTCAAAGGATGAAGTAGCCGTGCGCGTCGATGAGGATGCAATGCCGAAACTGCTCGCCGATGTTCACACCGAGGCCGTCCGCAGAATGCGCGCCAAGTTCATCGAATCGTTGGGCGAAGAGCAGAGGAGAAAACTCTCCAAAGAGGAGCGGCAGTTCAGCGCAAACTTTGTTTTGCTGCTGAGAAGCGCGGATCTTGAGAAGGGACCCAAAGCCCCACCGAAGGCTCAACCCTCACTCCTCGATGATGACGAAGAGGAGTACGACGGCACCTCGGTTCGAACCGACGTCCCATACGACGACGCGAGCGTTCCGGATCAGTCGAAACGCAAGACGAAGAAGGAGCTTGCCGCAGCCGAGGCGGCCGAACTGAAAAGGCGTCGCAACTAAGGTTCTATCGCTTTCGCGATCCACACCGTCGCGTAGCCCGTTCGATCCGATTCGTCCAACGCCTTCACAATCCGCTCTTTAACTCGTTCTCGGTCGAAGAGCGCGACTCGGTCGAACATCGTGCGAATCCCCCCCGCGAAGGTCATCAAATGCTGGAACGCGGAATCCGCATCCATCCGCGCAAGATAGGGCAGTTCGACATCCATCGCAGACTGAGGATCAAATCCGGCACCCGAAAGCAGCCGTGCCGTCTCGTCCACATCTGCGAGCCGAAATGCGCTGGGATCGCTGCGACTTATGGGCCGAATCCCCAGTTGCTCTCCTAAAATGCGGCCAGGCACGTCGAACGATGCGTTGAGTTCTTCCGATCGCCATGCGGAGAAGACAAACGTCCCCCCCGGAACGAGCACGCGCCTTGTCTCCTTAATGGCCTCTGTGACATCTGAGGCGAAGATGACGGCGAATCGAGAAATCGCTGCATCGAAGACGCCGCTTCGAAGCGGCAGAGGATTGCATCCCGCGACGATCGCCGGGAATCTTGGCGTCAGGACTTCTGCGGAGACATCGACGCCGATCCTTGTCCACTCGCTGCCAACCGGCATCGATCCCGCGCCACAACCGATGTCGAGCAGTAAGCCGCCCTTCCCAACGAGCCCTTGCTGCATGGCCTGGGTGACGGGCGCAAACCACTCTTCGATTGCCTCTGCGCGCTCCTTCCATGCAGAGGCAACCGCTCGTGTGAACATCCGCTGCCGAGAGTGATTCTCGGCGTCTGCGAAGTGATACAGGTAGAGGCGGCGGTCGCCGGAGATCGTGCGGTCTTGTCGCCAGAACTTCAACTCTCCGACTCCCGTGCGAGTACGAGCGCGCCCAAGAGGCCGGCATCCTCCTGAAGTTCAGCGATTACAATGCGAGTGTCGTCGACGAGCGAAGGAATCGCCGTCTTCTTCACTTCCCACATGGCCCCGTCCTCCATGTATTTCCACGCCTTTGAAATCTGCCCCCCGATCGCGATGACTTCGGGCGCGAACGCGTTGATGATGTTTCCGAAGAGCACTCCCAGATAACCGCCGGTCTCACGCCACACTTCTTGCGCGGTTGCGTCTCCCGTTACTGCCGCATCGAAGAGCACCTTCGGGCTAAGCGCGTCTTCGTCTCCTTTGCAGAGATCGAAGAGAGGTCCGGACGAGGGAAATAGCGTTCGCGCTCGGACGAGGATCCCGTGCGTGCCGCAATAGGCTTCCACGGTTCCGTCCGTCGCGGACGGGTGAGTCTGGCCGTCCCTTACGATTACGAGGTGACCGAGTTCTGCGCCCCCCCCGTTTCCTCCGATAAGCAGAGTGGGCCGGCTCAGCCCCCCCTGCACGCACTCGGGCGAGAGCACGATTCCCGTACCAATTCCGGTGCCGAGCGTGATCATCGCGAGCCCAGCGGCCCGACCTTTCCCTGCGCCGTACCAGTACTCCCCGAGCGCGGCGAGGTTTGCATCGTTGCCCATCACGATGCTTAGCCCGAGGCGCGACTCCAACATCTCGCCGAGCGGAATGTCTCTCCAACAGCGCCACTCCCCGTCGACGGGGTCGCCGAAGTTTGGCGCCCAGTGGACGACCTTTCCGACAATGTGGCCCGGCACTGCCATGCCGATCCTCTTTGGCGAGGGATCGGCTCCGTCGGCCACCTCCTCGACCGCGCCAACGATGGCCTCCACGCACTCGCGGACGCTCTCCGCCGCGTGGGAAGGTCGTTCGACTCGCCGCTGCGCCCGTACGCCGCCGTCGGGGAACAGCGCGGCGCGCACATTTGTTCCCCCCAGGTCGACGGCGATGATGCTGTCCATGCGTGAGTGGCGGATTGTAGCGGAATCCCGTCCGCGTGCGACCAAACATAATCAAGTCAATGGCTGTGACCTCAGCCGAGATCAAAGAACTCGCCTCGGAACTCGGCCTGCGTGCCGGAGTCTGCGAGGCGGTGCCTGCGCCGCACTACTCCGCGTACATGGATTGGCTCGCAGGAGGCTTCCATGCGGAGATGGGATGGCTTGCCCGCCACGCCGGACTCAAGCGCACGATTCGCAGCCTCCTGCCTGAAGCGCAGTCCGTCATCGCCGTCGCACAGGACTACTACACCCCCGTTCAGCCGAACGGCATTTCCCGGTATGCGCTCGGTCGCGACTATCACAAGGTGCTTCGCGGGAAACTCCGGAGGCTCGAGACGTTCATCCGTTCGAAGTCACCGGATGCGAAGTGCAGGATCTGCGTGGACTCTGCGCCCGTGTTGGAGCGGGATTACGCATGGCTTGCAGGCCTCGGCTGGTTCGGCAAGAACTCGTGCCTGATCGACTCCCGTCGCGGGAGTTGGTTCTTCATCGGACTCGTTGCGACGAGCGAAGTCTTGGAGCCGGACGAACCGGCCGTCGGCGCCTGCGGCACGTGCCGGGCCTGCATTGACGCCTGTCCCACCGGGGCGATCCTCAGCCAATCCAACGGCATCCCGCGCGTCGACAGCCGCAAATGCATCAGTTATCTCACCATCGAGCATCCCGGAGACTTCACCCCCGAGCAGGAAGAGAGTCTGGCCGGCTGGGTCTTTGGATGCGACGTCTGCCAAGAGGTCTGCCCGTTCAACCAACCGCGTCCACATCACCCTCTGAGGTCGCCCGAAACGACCGAGCCGGATTTCGCGCCGAGGGCGCAAAACGTCTCACCGGACCTCGACCAACTTCAGAACGGCGACCCGGGCTGGTTCGTCGCCCAGTACGCGGGCAGCGCCCTGATGCGGGCGGGGCATCGGCGGATGGCACGGAACGTGAGGGCGAATCTCAAAGGCCGAAGGCCCCAGGGTGCAACCTAATGCCCCGACCGGCCGTGCTTACTGTCGGAGCGAACAATGAAAGACCCGCTGAAGTTAGGGCTGACGATAATCGGTGTGCTGATCCTCGGAGCCATCGCGATCAAAGTGATGGGATGGTTGCTGGGAATCCTTGTGCCCGTGGCGGTCGTTGCGGCCATCGTGCTCATCATCGTGGGAGTGGCAGGGCGGAAGTCGATCGGCGGCGGCCGTCGCTGGCTCCCGTAGCGATCGGGCGACTCGTTTTCGCGGCGATAATAGGCCCATGCTCTGTGCACTGGCCGTCGCCGCGCTTTTCTCTGCGTTGAACGTCCCCCCGCCCGACGGCAAAGTAACGCGAGACGACTTCGGCATCCCCTCCATCTCCGCGCGCTCGCTTGCGGGCGCCTTCTTCTGGCAGGGCTACGCCGTCGCGGAGGATCGGCTTTGGCAAATGGAACTCAGCCGCCGTCTTGCCAGAGGGAAACTCAGCCAACTGCTCGGAAGGACGGCTGTCAATAGCGACAAGGACATCCTTCGCTTTGGATACACGGATTCCGAATACGAATCCATCTACCGGTCCTTCGACGCTAAGACTCGCGAGGCCCTGGATGCGTACTGCAGTGGCGTCAATCATTGGATAGAGACCGCAGCTTCCGAGGGCCGACTTCCCGCACAGTTCGCTTCCCAAAAACCAACACCTTGGACTCGACTCGACTCACTCGCGATCACAGTCAACATGGTGCGCCAATTCGGTCGCGGAGGCGCAGGTGAGATTCGCAACCTTCTTCTCCTCACCTATCTGAAGGATCGTCTGGGAGACGCAACGTTTGATGCACTCGATGACCTGCTTTGGATCTCAGATCCCGACTCGATTCCGACGTGCACGCCGGGCGACGATCCGCACAAAGGCAAGAGCCCCTTCTCGCCAGTTCCAAAGGACAGCCTTAAAAACCACGCGGCGCTCCTGCCGAAAGTGAATCTGCTCGAATTGCTTCCGGGCATTCGAATCATGGAGCAGGCGGAGGCCCGTGAAATTGCTGCCGAGTTAGGCCTGCCGAACAAGTGGGGAAGTTACGCGGTTCTGATTGCGCCTCAGCGATCGAAGATCGGCGCGCCGATCTTGATGAACGGCCCGCAAATGGGATTTCAGACGCCGAGCATCGTTCATCAAACGAGCATCTCATGTCCAGAGTATCAGGCCGTCGGCATGGAGGTCCCAGGCATTCCTGGCGTCGTCGTCGGTCACTCGAAGACCCTTGCGTGGGGACTCACGAGCGGAGTCGCCGACACAGACGACGTGTTCTTCGTGAGGCTGAATCCGAAGAACCCTGACGAGTACTCGCTGAACGGAAAGTGGGTCCCCTTCGAACGCACCGAAGTGCCAATCGAGGTGAAGGACGGTGCGCAGGAAACCGCTGTTCGAGAGATGTCCGCTTTCGGTCCTGTCATTCTGAAGTCCACTGGTACGGGAGTCGCGTATGTTCGCAAATCATCGCTGTGGCTTGGCGAGCCGCAGAGCATCGAGTACCTCTACCACCTCCCGCAATGCAGGACGATCGAAGAGGTCGGCGCGATCGCCCGCAAGATGACAGCGAGTTTCAACCTCTTTGCGGCGACCTCGCAGGGCGACATCGGTTGGTTCTTTGTCGCGAAGTCGCCGATCCGTTCACCGGAAGTCGATCCACGACTCCCCGCGCCCGCGGAAGCGAAATACGATTGGAGGGGGTTTGTACCGCCCTCCAAAATGCCTTATGTAATCAATCCCAAGCAGGGCTGGATCGCCAACTGGAACAACAAGCCGGTCGCCTGGTGGCCCAACATGGATACACCAACTTGGGGCGTGATTTTCCGGAATGAAAACTTGGTTCGTCAACTTGAGAAAGCGGCGACTCTCGATCGCAACGACGTGGTGAACCTTGCTAAGACGATCGCGATGAAGGACATCACGGGGCTTCGCTTCATTTCGTTCCTCGAAGGCGCGCGAAGCAGAAGCCTCTCTCCGGTGCAGCGGGCGGCTCTCGAACAAGTCCTCAGTTGGACCGGATCGCGAGTTGAAGGAACGGTTCCTGCGACGATTTACCAAGCGTATTACACCAACCTTCAGCGGGAGCTCTGCGAGAAGAAGTTGGGCGCGATGTTCGGCAACTTCACCCTTGCAGTGCAAGCTTCGCTCGTCTATCGCGCGCTGCGGGGCGAGACCAAGACCGACTTTCTCGAAGGTCGGTCGGCCGAAGACGTCGCCTTCGCCGCCTTCCTGAAGGCTGTCGAAGCCCTTGAGAAGTCTCGGGGAGCGGATGTGACGAAGTGGAAGTTCGCCCCAGGCCGAATTGACTTTCGAGGTATGCCGCCCGTTCTCTACAATGAACGCGGAACTTACATCCAAGTCGTCGAACTGCTCAGACAGCCTGTCGGCTGGTTCATCGCCCCCCCGGGATCGAGCGAGGATGAGGCGTCTCCGCACTTCTCCGACCAAAGGGACCTCGCCGCGGCCTGGCGGTTCATCCCGATGAGGTTCACTTCCCCGGCGCGATAGAAACTACGCTTCTTGGAGTGTGGCTTCCGCGGCCTGCGCGGTCTCGGCATCGTCGCTTTCGCCGCTCCTTAGAGTCGCTGATCGGAAACTGCGGACGGAGAGGGCGATGAGAGCAGTCGCTACCATTCCAAATCCCATCCACGGGTATCCGATGGCCACTCCCTTCGCATCCATCAGCGCCCCCCCGAGAAGCATTCCTGCTCCGGCGGTCAATGCGGCCAGAGTCCCCACGGCCGCGTTCACGCGCCCGCGATAGGCGTCGGGAGCGGATTGCAGAATGTAGGTCTCGAGCGGGATGGAACCGAACGGAAGCACGAGGCCGCAAGCCAAGTTCAGCAAGAAGAACGACATCACTGTCGGCGCCATACCCATCGGAGCGATGAGCAGCCCGCCAACGAGCGTCGCGACTCCGTACGCGATCGCGACGCGCTGCGGGACTCGTTTGTAAACATACAGGCTGCCCGCCACAAATCCCAAGAAGAAGCCGGCCTCCAGGAAGCAAAGCAATGCCGGACCTCGGAGCGCAAACCCTGCGATGTCGAGGCCGTCTTTGAACGTTGTGTTGGCCAGAGCGACGTACGCCACCATGAACGGCGCGACGAAGAAACTGAATGCGCCTTCCAAGATTGTCGCGATGCGCAGACCGTTGTGGCTCCAGAGATAGCGAAGGCCATCCAGGACCTCCTGAAATGGGTGCTTCTCCTCGATTCGCTCAGGCTTGATGGAGGGCAAGCGCGAGGCAAAGAGCGCTGCGAGCACAAACGTGATCGCATCGACGAGAAATGTAATCGCGTAGGCAGCCCGCTTGCTCAACTCGAAGATGACGCCGAGCAGCCCCGTTCCAACCGTTTGCGATATCAGCGGAGTGGCAGTCTGGCCAGCGGACATCAGCGCGTTCGCCCTCGCGAGATCTTCAGGCGGAACGAGGCGCGGAATCGCAGCCAGCCTCGCCGGCCGGTACAGCAGGAAGTTGAACCTCAGCAGCGCAGTGGCAAAGCACAACACCCACAGAGGCGGCAAGGGCTGATACCAGCCGAGCGCGGACAAGAACAGCGAGACGAGCGCTCCCAACAAGCACGAAACGACGAGAATGCGTCTCCGATCCATCCGGTCTACGAATGCTCCTGCAGCCAGACCGAACACCGCTTGAACCGCCAGGGAGACGAATCCGACTACACCGGCGCCATATCCTCCCGCGATTTCCCCCGCCCACCACATGAACACCATGAAGTGGAGCACGTTGCCGAAATCTGAGATGACGGTTCCGTACCAAAGGTATCGGAAGCCGGAATGCGACAATGGCGAGCGAGTCTTTTTGGGTGGTGCTATGGACATGACCGTTTGGGTTGATCGGCGTGGTCCCCGAGAGGGGATCGAACGGCGAGGGGCGCCGTCAAAGTGGCGCCAAGTCAATGAGTCCCAAAGGTCGTCATGCGCCGCAGTCTACCATGACGCGGCGTGCTCGTTTAGAAGGAGTTGGGCCCTAAGTCTGCTCGGCGCGAGAAAGCACCCATATTTGGAATCCGGCGAATGCGATTCCAAATGCAGGGTAGACGGCTGCAGCGGGTGAGACGTTGATTGCGAACCAAAGCCAGAACAGGGAGAGCAGCGCGCGCATCCAGCAAACCGCCTTGACCGTTCCAAACGCCCATTCCTGGCCCAATATCAGTCCGATCCCGCAGAGAAGATAGATGCTTCCGGCGATTGTGGGAATTGCCCCAATGCCGCCAAGACCGAACTGCTTCATCGCCGCCTCTGAGGCGATGCCAGCCCACAAGAGCAGGCCGCCGTCGAGAATCCATAGGAACGCGAGAACTGCGACGATCCCGTGAATCCACGAATACGGCCTTCCGCACGCGACGGCAGGCTCAGTCACCGGCATGCCCGGCGCCGCAGGCAACCTCTCAGGAAGAGCCGGTCCACTTGTAGTTGGCGCGAAGCAAAGTTGGCAGACCTTCGCGTCACCCGATAGAATCGCGTCGCACTTAGAACAGCGCTGCATACCCACACAACCCCCGTTCTTGATTCCACGTTTGGGGTCGCGGACTGCGCAAGTCGGGCCCAAAACCCGGCATCCTTGCCTGCAAAGGGCATTCTTCTGCCATATGACTTCCGTCATGCCACCCCCGAAGGCGGGGTGGTACCTTGCCGACAAGTGAACCTCGTCGGCAACACTCCCGTCGCGCGAGTCGAAGGCGTATTCGCCAAGTTGGAGTGCGTCAATCCCTGTGGAAGCGTCAAGGACAGAATCGCGAAGTTCATCATCGAGCAGAGCGAAAGGCTCGGCATTCTTGCGCCGGGAATGACGATCGTCGAAGCGACGAGCGGCAACACTGGCATCGCCTTCGCTTACTATGGAAAGCAGAAAGGCTATGGTGTGAACATCGTCATGCCTGAACACATGACGGAAGAGCGCAAAGACCTCATCCGAAAACTCGGAGCGAACCTCATTCTCTGTTCGAAAGAGGGCAGTTTCGCGGAAGCAGTCGAGATTCGAGATCGCATTGCGAGCGAACAGGGCGCGTTCAACCCCGACCAGTTCTCCAATCCGCTGAACGTCGAGTGCCACTTCCGAACAACGGGGCAAGAGATCATTCGGCAGATTTCGCATCGCAACCCTCAGTCGGTCGCATTCATCGCAGGCGTCGGCACGGGCGGGACGCTGATGGGAGTTGGACGAGCGCTTCGCCTCGCGTATCCGAGAGTGCGACTCGTTGCGGTCGAGCCGAGCGAATCCGCTGTGATGAGCGGGGGGGCGTCCGGGCCTCACGGGATATTCGGGATCGGCGACGGGTTCATCCCTCCCATCGTCGGCAATGGACAAGGGGGGGTGAGCAGCGAAATCGACGAAGTTGTCCGAGTTTCCACGGAAGATGCTATCGAAGCCTCGCACAGGCTTCGCGCGAAGCACGGTATCTGCGTTGGAATCTCATCCGGCGCCAACTTCCTCGCAGCGTCGCGCTTCGTAGACGAGTTCGACGCAGTCGTCACGGTCTTTGCGGACGGATATTCGAAATACGCTTCGCACGGCCTCCTTCATGCGGGCGAGGGGCGGTGTCCGTTCGGCGAACGCTGTCCTGAGCCGATTCCGTCGCGGGGCGAAGCTCAGGACAGCGACTAACGGCCCTTATCGAGGATTACGCCTTCGTAATAGGCGAGATAGGGTCCACAGTTTTCAACGACGATGGTCATCGGCGCCTGACTGTTGGTTCTGAAACCGAATTCCACGGCCGCCCCCCCGCCTTCTCGGCGCGCGATCACCTTTCCGCTCTGCATGACATAGACCCCGATCGGGCCGCCGCTAAAACTCGTGATGGACAGGCGGTGTTCACCGGCCCCGGCCGTCGCCTCGTGGACTTGGTAACCCCCAGGGGTGACGCAGCCCATGATCGGCTGATAGTTCGTTTCCGAGGACCCGCCCATGAGGGCTACGCAACTCAAGAGAACCAGAACTAAGACCGGACCGACGTTTTTCATGTTTCGTTTGGGCCGAGTTCTTCAGCCCCTCCGACAACATGGAGTCGGGCCTGCCGATCTCCTTACCATCGCATAGCCGAGTTCGTCTGGAAAGGTCGAGAGCCGCGCGGGACCTTCTCCCCCTACAGGAGTAACACACGGCTCTGGCGAACCGTCTCCCCTCGGCAGAGGCCGACTCGACCAATGGTTTTACACATACTCCTCACCGCAGCCGTCGTCGGCCCTCTCGCGCAGGTGAGGCCCACAGCCCGCCTGGTTCCCCAGACCGGGCACGCTTGCCCCCTGGACTCCGTTGCCGTCTCGCCTGACGGCCGCCTTGTGCTCACGGGGGGAGCCGACCAGAAGGCACAACTCTGGGACGCGCAATCCGGCGCGGCGATCGTCACTTACGTCGGCCACGACGGACCTGGAGGCGTCGAGTTCGTCGCGTTCTTAAAGGGCGGCCGGGAGATTGTCACGGCAGGGGGGGATCGCACGATTCGATTCTGGGACGCAGCGACGGGGAAGGAGAAACGCAAGTTCGGCGCGGAAGAGGGCTGGTCGTCACCGATAGTGATCTCGCCCGACGAGGCGACGGTCGTCGCCGGAGACGAAGAGGGGAGCCTGGCCGTACTCGACATGGCCTCGGGCAAGGTGCAGCGACGGCTCAGCGTCGAGGGAATGATCGTCGAAGCGGCAATCTCCCCAAACGGCCGGGAAATCGCTATCGCGACTTTCGACGGTGACGTTGTGGTCTGCGATTTTCAGACCGGCGCGACGAAGCGCACGCTCGTTGGGCATGAAGACTCGATCAACTCCGTCGAGTACTCGGCCGATGGGTCGAAACTGCTCACTGCAGGATACGACGAAACGGTCCGGATCTGGAGTGCGCAAACCGGAAAGCAGGTTCTGAAGCAGCCCGTACCCACGGAAGGCCTCCTGTACGCCAAGTTCTCACCCGATGCGAAGACCTTCCTCACGCTCGGAGGCAATTCTCCAAAGATCTGGGACTCCACGACTGGTAAGGAGAGGGCATCGCTCGATGGGCACATCGACGTCGTGATGCACGCCGCGTACTTTCCGGACGGGCGAAAGATCGTTACCGCCGGATCGGATTGGACCGCAAGGATCTGGAACGCGGAATCCTCTGTGGAACTGGCGAGGCTGTTTCCTTTCGCCCCCCCCGTGTTTGCCTCAGTCCTCGCTCAGTCTCCGAATCGGCTGGTGATCGGAGGCATCGACGGCATATGCCGAATTCTCCAGATCAACGAGGGGGGCCGAATCCTCGAACTTCGCGGCCATGAGGCGCCGATCGTGGATGCGCACTTCTCCCCCGATCAACGAAATCTTGTCACGGCAGGCGCCGACGGTACGGCGATCGTCTGGGATGCTGCAGACGGATCGAGGAAGTTCGTGCTGTCGGGCCACACGGACGGGGTTCAGTCCGCCCGTTACTCTCACGACGGCACGCGCATCGTGACCTCCAGCGCAGATGGTTCTGCGCGCATTTGGAACTCGCAGACAGGGAAGTCGGAGTTGACGCTCCTCAAGGAGACCGTGGACGCAGGAGGACTTCTCTCGGCAGAGCTTTCACCAGACGATGATCATGTCGTGACAGCGACAGACTTTGGAGTCGTGATTTGGAACTCTCGCACGGGAGCCGTCGAGGAACGAATGGAGAACCGCGACGAACTGACTCTGTTCTCCGTATTGCCCATTTCTTCTGCCGTATATTCCCCCTCCGGGACGCGAATCGCATCGGTCAACGCGTTTCACCCGGGTCGAGTTTGGGATGCAGCCACGGGTGCGGAACTGTTCCGACTGGAAGGCGATTCGGGCAGCGACACGTCGGTGGCCTTTTCACCCGACGGCAAGCGGATCGCCGCATGTGGACTCGATGGCCCCATCCGGCTGTTCGATGCCGAAACCGGCAAACTGCTCCTCCAACTCATCGGGCATACCGGCACCATCAATCGAGTTTCGTTCAGCGACGACGGCACTCGACTCGTGAGCGCTGGAATGGATGGGACCTGCCGGATATGGGATTCGAGCTCGGGCGCCGAAGTGTGTTCCGTGATGTTCACACTCGAAGGTGGATGGGTGGTGACGACACCCGATCATCGCTTCGACACGGACGATCTCAACTGGGTTCCAGGCATGCATTGGATCGCGTCCGATCAGCCGTTCAGGCCCCTCGGAGTCGAGGTGTTCATGCGACAGTACTTTGAGCCGAAGTTGCTCACACGGATCTTTCGCGGAGAACGGCTTCCCGAAGTCAAGAGCATTGCCCAACTCAATCGAGTTCAGCCGAAGTTGCAGATTCTCAGCGTGGTAAGGGACCGAGCGAACGACACTGCCACCATCAGGATTGAAGTGACGAGAGGCAAAGAAGCGTTCGAGCGGGACGGATCACGAGTCGAAGTTGAAACATCCGCCAACGACTTGCGGGTCTTTAGGAACGGCAGGCTCATCCGCCACGTGGAGGGCAACCTCATTGAGGGGGGGGTCGAATCCAAGATGTTCGTCCTCGACGACATCCCGCTGCGCACCAGGCCCGAACTCTCTGAGGTGCTGTTCACCGCCTACTGCTTCAACGACGATGATGTCAAGAGCGAAACAGCAGCGTACATCCTCGACGTGCCGCCGAGCGCGGTCGTGAGAAAGCCGCGAGTCTTTGCGATGTGCTTCGGAGCGGACGATTATGACGGGGATGCGGTGCGCGATCTCAAGTACGCCGCTGCGGACGCGAAGGCATTCGAGAAGACGTTCACAAGTGCCTTTACGAACCACGCAGGCATCGAACAAGTGGTCTCCCTGTCCTTCGTCTCCGAGTCCGAAGGCGCAAAGCAAGCGACCAAAGAGAACTTCAAGGCCGCGCTCGATCTCCTTTGCGGAAGGCAAGTCTCCTCGGAGGTTCTGGAGAGAGCGCCTGACCTGAAGAAACTCACCAAAGCAACTCCCGATGACATCGTCATCGTGACGTTCTCCGGACACGGCGTATCGGGTGATGACGGCAAGTTCTATCTCGTTCCCTCGAACATCAAGTCCAAGGAAACGCTTCGAGAGGATTCGATCAGTTCAGATGAACTCTCCGAGTGGTTCAGGGACCTCGACGCCCTCGAGATGGCCTTCATTCTGGATGCCTGTCACTCAGCGAAAGCCATTGAGCAGGAGGGCTTCAAGCCGGGGCCGATGGGTGCGAGAGGCCTCGGCCAACTCGCCTATGACAAGGGCATGTTGGTTCTAGCGGCGACTCAGGCCGAGGACGTCGCGCTGGAGGTGAACAAACTTCAGCATGGTCTGCTCACCTACGCGTTGGTCGAGGACGGCTACATCGCCGGCAAGGCGAAGGACGCCAACGGTTTTCTAGGCCTTCAAGGTTGGCTGAAGTACGCCGAGTCCCGTGTGCCTGAGATATATGCCGCGCTTGCGAAGGGGGAAGACATCCGAGGTGAAGATGGACGGGCGGTGATCTTCTCCGGCTCCACCGCGTCCATGAAGACCCGTGAAGACCTCCAGCGACCCTCGCTATTCGACTTCCTGAAGACACGACCGCAGATCGAGATGGTGCAAGCGACCACAGGCGACGTTTGGACTCCGATATGGGGGCTCTTCGTGAATAATGCAAGTGTGCTTTCAGATGGCGCGGCGTTCGACGAAGCTGTAGTCGAATTCTGGCGACGAGTCGTCATGAACTCGATTGCGTGGAGCAGGCGTTCCGCCTGAATTGAGGACCCTAAAAATGTTGACGATATCGGCCCTTGTGTCCCTCGCAGTTCTTGCACAGCCGCATGCCGCGCCCCCCAAGATGGCGCTCCTCATCGGTATCAAGGAATACGACGAGAAGCCCATCAACGATCTCAACGGCGACAAAGACGTTAAGATCATGCGCGAGTTGCTTTCGGCAACCGCAGGGTTTGCGCCGAGCGACATCACTCCGCTCACCCCGCGCGTGACGAAGACGAAGTTTATAAACGAACTGGACGGGTTCATCGGACGGGCGACGCAAAACAAGGAGACCGTTGTCGTCATCTTCTACTCAGGACACGGAACGCAAACGAAGGACGAACCCAACGGCGACGAATCCGACGGGCTTGACGAAGCGCTCGTTCCTTCCGATGCGAAGTACGCGGGCGATGTTCTCGATCCGAAGACGCTCATTACGGACGATGAAATCGCGACGAGGATCAAGAGGCTTAGAGACGCCGGAGTCGAAAACGTCACGCTGATCTTCGACTGCTGCCATTCGGGTGGGGGCTCGCGCGGTGAGTGGATCGAGCGTGCGGTCGAAAACCCGCAAGCGCCGGCGATTTTCCCGAAGTCCACTGAAGACGCCTTCAAAGACGACGGCAAACTTGGAGGGTATGTCGTTCTTTCCGCCGCGCGGTCTACGCAGCGTGCGTATGAGAACAGCAAGGGAGGGCGATTTACGCAGGCCTTGCGTGCCGCAGTCGGGCGATGCTCTCCCGATTCGACTTATCTTTCACTCTACGAGCGGCTTGTTTCGGAGATGTTTGCGGTGCCGGGCACCAACTCGCAGGATCCTGTAATCGAAGGCGAAGTCAATCGAAAACTGTTCACGACGGAAACTCTCACGCGGAAGCCTTACTTCCTCGTCTCCGTCGAGGGATCAAAAGTCGTCCTCGATGCAGGCATCGTTCACGGCATCGAGGAAGGCACTCTCGTGGATGTCTATCCTGCCGAGACCGAGGACTTCGACAAGACGAAGCCGATCGTTCGCGCCACGGCGAGGAATCTGCAGACCGGTGAATGCGATCTCGAGTTGCCGAGCGACCAGACGCCGCCGGTGAATGTTGCTTCCCTGGCCGGAGGGCGGGCTCGTGTCGCTTCCCCCCCCATCGGAAGCGGACAGCTCCGTGTGTACCTCGATCCCTCCTCTACGGCTTCCCTCCGCGCCCGACTTGGCGAACTCAAGTTCGTTTCGACCGACTGCACGCTTGGCGATCATGACGTGTCGGTACTAGAGCGGGAAGAGCAAGGGCGAAAGTACTTCGTCATCGCGCACCCGGACGGCACGGAGTTTCAGCGTGTCGCCGCCGAGTCGCGTGAGAACTCCGATCCTCTCGGCGCTGCGCTCCGCGAAGTCGGGAAGTGGCGCGCGATTCGGGAACTTGGACGAGGCTCCGGCGGCTGCGATGTTCGTGTCGACATGGAAATCGTGCGAGTCAAAGTCAAACAACTGCCGACGGGTCACCTGCAGTTCGACGGGATTCAAAACGAAGCCGCCTCCAGCACGGCGCTCGATTTCACGAAGAACCAGTACTATGCGATTCGCGTTCGGGCGACGTGGATCGCGAACCCGCCGAAACTCTGGGACCCCTGCGTCGCGATTCTCAATCTACTCCCCACGGGTCGCATCACTCAGTTGTGGCCGCAAAACCGCGGGTTTCAGAGCCTGCAGGACGATAGTAGGGTGATCGCCGACGGTCAGTGGCGCTGGCTGCGCAACCTTTACGGAACTGCGCTTCCCACCGACACGCGCGCTCTGGAGGACATTCTCGTCCTCGGCTCCGATCCGACGCATCCAAATCCAGCATTCCGGGATCCGCTGGGCGTACAGGTCTTCAAGCTGATCGCGACGAGAACGCCGGAGGACTACTCCGGCTTGCTCATCGGCGAAGACAGAAGCCCGAGAGGCGAGTCCAGCCCGCTCGCTCAGATCCTCCTGGATTACGCGCGGGAAGGTGTGACCACAAGAGCACAGCCCTTCTCCTCTGGGAATGGAAACCGGGAATGGATGGCGGTGGACGTTTCGATCCGGGTCGTGCCTCCGACGGAGTAAAGGCGCAATTCTCGATTTCCGGTGGTAAGGCGAGCCGTCTGCCGGACTCCTCCATTGCGGCGCAAGACGCCAACGGAGGAAAACCATGGAAATCGAAACGCTTCACAAAGTCTACGAACCCACCATCATCAGCCTTGGCCTCACTCAGGAGGAAGTGGACCGCCTCTTCGAGATCGTGCTGATGAGTCCCATCGTAGATGAGGATCTGCTTCTCAAAGTTTCGCGTCAAGTACGCCTTACAGGCACGCTAAGGTCCAAGTCGTAACTGCAGCCGTCGGAACTCTACGGCTGCAGTTCGAGTTCCTTCTTGCGCCGCGCCTCAAAATCTCGAAGCATCGCCGCCGCCGCTTCGGATCGCGGATTGAGCCTCGCGAACTCACGAAGTGCTTCCAGCGCCGCCTCCGTCATTCCGAACTCCGCGAACGCGCTCGCCTTGCCTAACAAGGAACCGTGTGCTTCGTCGAGCCTCGACCGCAGAGCGCTCTCTTCCTGAGGGCTCAAGGTTCGGAACGTCGCCGCAACCTTTCCGCAATGCGATGACTCCGCGCTGCGTCCTTCGACGAACGCTCGAACGCTCCACGTGAACACCTCGCCTTGAGGCAGAGTTCCGCCGTCAGGTCGCCAACTCGTTCCCGTGATGGGCCCTGACTCCTCGATGATCCGTCCATTCGCGTACACGGTCACGACGTACGTTGCGGATTTCGCAAACGGTTGCCATCGAAAGACGACGTCCTCCGCGCGCACGCTCGTCACGATTGGCGAAATCAAATCGAATGGCGCGTCGTCGCGAGCGGCCTGCTTCAGGTCCTCGTTGCTTCGACCGGCCTCGATGCGCCCCTTTTTCAAGGCGTCCGCGGCCGGGTCATTTGACGGCAGACTTTCGGCGAACCCGCCGTCGATTTCGTAGATCACTCGATCCCCGTCTCGAACGGACCGCGTCCGCGTCCCCCCGCTCGAGTTGCCGGCGCCGGCGAGTCGCTTCGCGAGGGAATCGCTCCGACTCTTCTCCTCCTCCAGCGATTGTCGAGCCGCTTCCAGTTCGCTCTCCGCCTGTCCGGCGCGTCCTTGTGTGGCATCGAGTTCGCGGCGGATTTCGTTCATTCGATCGGCGCTATCTTTCAGTCCCTGGGCCAGTTCGCCGTTCTTCGTTTCGGCGGCCTCCAAGCGCGCAAGCAGGTCGGCACCGCTTTCTCCTGGGCTCGATCCGACTCGAAGCAGCGCGAACAGCAATGCTGCGGCTGCCATTGCCACGCCGGCCTCGACGGAGAGCCGGAGCCACGAAAGAGAAAAGATCCCCCCCCGCTTTCTTTCCGTCGGTCCGACCGGTTCAACTCCGTACGCGCTCATGTGTGCGTACTCGGAGCGCAGGCTCGCTACGACTTCGCGAAGGCCGGGCTGCCAGTCCATGGCATCCTCGATCACCTCGCACATCATCGGATTGGCGCGACCGGCCACGTATTCCACCAGATCCTCGTCAGTGATCTGCACGTCGGCCTGGTCGCCGAGAAGTCTCGGCATCAAGCGTCCTTCTCGCGCGAGTTCGGAGACAACGGTCCGAGCGACCTCCGGTTCGACCTCGGACAGAGCGCTCGCGAACTCATCCGGCGTCTTCGCCTGCTCCAGCCGTCTCACCAGTTCGTTTCGTTCTCGATCGGTCATCGCTTGGGCGCTCCTTTGGTCCATCGGACATGGACCTCACGACGTCTGGATGCGGGCCGGCCGACCACCTTACCAATCAATTTTCGTCCCCTCCGAAAAAGTCGGGTCCCAGACGACGCGAGAGCCGCCTGCGTGCGACAGACCGCAGGTTCGAGACGTCGATCGGCCGGCAGCCGAGGCGCCCCGCGAGGGCGGCGTCATCCAACGGGAGGTCCTCCCAGAGATCCGCCAGTTCCTCGGGAGTCATCTCCATGGCCTCGGCGATCTGCTCCTGCGTCGCTGTCCCCGTGAGGAGCAGGAAGTCCAGAACGCCGCGCCGCCGGTCGTCACGGAAATTCAGTAGAAGCGCCTTCGCCTGGTTAGGGGGAAGTAAGGCGATCTCTGCCCAGATCGCCCGCAACTGGTCTTGGAGGGTCATCTGGGTATCGAGGGCCGGGGTCTCCGCAGCGATGGAGGCCACGGGATCTGGATCGTCGTCTCGCGGCTCGGTCGCCACCGAATCCACCTTGCCTGTCAACTCTCCGCACAGGGCCACCAGGCCCTCCACCGGCATCGGGCCGCCGAACCAGTCGAGCGCGGCCGCCATCGCCTTGGCGAGGTCTGCGCCCGCCGGAAGGCTGTCCCGCACATGCGCCGCGCACCGACCCAAGTCCCGCGTAAGCATCTCCGCCTTCCGCCGGTCCGCCGCTGGCTCTCGGTTGGCCCAGGCCTCGAACGAGGCGAACCTCTCTCCACCTGGACCTACGACCAGCCTGAACCCGGGATGCTCCTTCAGCCGCAGCATCACCTGCGCCGACAAACTCGCGCGGACAGGAAACGCCTTCCGGAAGAAGGCGTCGCAGGCGTTCTTGGCTACGGTTCTGGAGTAGGCCGTGACGTCGCCGATGCTGTCGGCGGAACTGCCGTTCTGGAGGCCCCGGAGACGCGATACGACGGCCGCCACCGCTTCAGCCGAGACGTCTTCGGCGTCGTCCGGCGTGGCGCGCCCACCCCCCAGCCGCGCCCGAACCACGGCGCGAACCGCAGGAGCGACGTCGCCTTCGATGAGGCGACCGAGCAAGTCGTCGAATTCGCCAGGCGACCTGGCCCGGAACAGCCGACTCAGGCTCGCCTCCATGGGATGCCTTATTACTTCCACGCCCTCGGCTCGTCCCCTTTCGCTCCAGCGCAATCCTGCCGGCGACCCTTCCGAGAGCGTTTTCGAAAATTGTCACGTTCGATGGTAAGGGGCCTCCGATTTCCGCATCTGGGTTCTTGTCCGACCCAGAGGGCGGACGAGGAGAAAAAAATGAACACTATCAACAAAGCAATCGCAGGAATCGCAATCGTCGCTTCGCTGGCAACCACGGCATCCGCCCAGGTCGTCGGCTCAACCGAAACCGGCATCGAGAATGCCGATGCAGAAATGACTACAGCTGGATTTGTCCTAGGCTCGGCTGCTGCGGAGTTTGGAAGCAACATTCTGTTTGCCTTTGCTGACGCGGAGTACCTCGAACTGGCAAGTCTCAACTTGGACACCATGAACGTTGCGGCCTCGGGCCTCTCGGAGGCTTACTTGGACGACGACGCTGCATATGAAGAGTTTGCCCAGGTCATCGAGGCGACGGCAGAAGACATCGCAGACGGTGACTATGAATACGGCGTGGTGCTCGAGAGCCTTTACGGGGCCTTCGACGAGTTCATGATGAACTTGCTCGCGAGCGATGAGGGACGAGTCACATGGTATGGCTACCTCGGCTTCTGGCACGGCTATGCGGGTCTGTCCCTCGCCCTGTACGAACTTGAGATCTTCGAGGCTCCGGATGTGCAGGACTCTCTTCAGGTTTTCGTTGGACTCGCGCAAACTGCTGCAGACAATGAGGACGCTGAGGTGAAGAGAATCGTTACCGATCTGGCGAAATTGGCAGAGGCTGAGAAGTTCGGTAAGAAGCAGCTCGAAGCGACCTACGAACTCATCGAAGAGCTCTGGACGATCATCGTGGGCGAATGCTAAGCAAGCAGCACGTCCCCAGAAGTGAGAGGTCGGCAAACCGCCGACCTCTCAGCACTTTAACTACTGCCAGTGATCAGCCTCCTGCTTCCAAGGTCACATCCGGCCGCTTAAGTAGAAAGTCAAACAGCATCGGTGTCTGGCGACTCCTTGACTTTGCCTCGGTGACCCCCCCCGCAGACACGACTACGGCTCTCCCGTCCGTTCCTGTGATCTCTCTGCCCGAGCGAAGCGCGTCATAGATTTCGGGCACTCGCCAAACAGCATATCGGAGCCAATCCAGGAGCAGGACGACGCCGTCGTCCGCGGCGCGTCCGCCACGCAGTCCTTCTTGGACGAGCGCGTAAGTGAGCAGTCCATGCTGCAGTCGTCCGCTTTCGAGTGCAGTGTCCTCCGCCTGAGTCGCGGCGAGCAGCAGCATCCCCTTGTCGTACGCGAGTTGGCCGAAGCCCTTCGTACCCATCGGCCCCGGGCGGAAGCCCTCCTCCTGAAAGGCGCTCGCCGACTGACAGGCATCGAGCACGAACACGAATTCGCCTGCATCAACCCCCTTCAGCCACTCGCTGAGTTCGTCCGTGCTGACGCACGACGTCTCGTCGAGGGGCCTGCCCTTTGCATCTTGCGGCACGAGGAAGAACCTCCCACTCCCCCCCGCAAAGCCGTGCCCCGCCCATGATAGAAAGACCAAATCGTCTGGCGTGGCCTTCTTCAGTTTGCCGGCATCGGGAATGCGCGCGAGGACGTCTGGGGGTGCGCTCCGACCTCCGAGAACTTCGATCACCGCTCGGATGATCTCCTTTCCGGCGTTCGCATCGCCGTCCACTTCCGAGATCAGGGCGACGGCGACCACCTCGTCGTAGAGATCAGACTCGGCGAGCGCATCTTCCAATGCAGCGGAAGTAGTTCGCGCGTCGTTGGCTGCGTACTTCAAGTCCGATAGCGCTTCGCTCTCATAGCCGTCGATTCCGACGGATATCGCATACACTCGGCCCTTCTTCTCGGCACCGGCGGGCAGCGGGAAGACGAACTTCGCTGACGGGCTCTTCACCTCGCTATCGTTGAAGCAGTACGCGGCAAACTCCACCTCCTCTCCGGATGTAGGCAATGGGATCCCTTCCTCCACGAACTCCGCTTCGACTTCGCTTTCGCCGAGCAGTTCAGCGGATACTTGACGAACGAGCCGTCCGTCGCGAAACAGCCGCAAGTCGTGCGCGCCGGACTTCCTCCCTGCGCCGCCACTCGCAGGCGCGCGGACCTTCATCGTGACGGTCGCCGTGCGATTGGATCCAGAGGTAACCGACGTGATTTCCACTATCGGCTGATTGAGATTGAGTCCAGCGAGGCTCGGGACCGCCGACAGAGACACGCCGTTCAAAAGCTTCGCCAACAGCCGAGGCTCGTAGTACTGTCTCATGAACGCCTCGATTCCCAGCGGCGACAGAGGATCGCTCGGCGGAAGCCAGTGGAGGCCGGCACCGTCGTCGAAGCTGTTGGTGTCGAATCGCCCATCCGCAGCCGCAACGGCCCACGTCCTGTTCTGGAAAGAGGCGAGCGAACAGATTTCGCTTGGCTGGTTCACCTCATAGATGCGAACGAGGCCATCCGGCAAAAGAACGTACACTCGCGAGGAGGCTCCCAAGAAGCCGACGGCCTCCGGTACCTGGCTGCCGATGTCCCACGAAGCGATCTGCTTCCCAGTGGCGGTTTCCCAAATGCGAAGAGAGCCGAAGTCCGTCGCCGCACAGAAGAGGTCGCCCGACGACGAGAACGCTGCCCACACCAATCCCCCACCCAAGCCAATGTCGAGAACACTCTCGACGGTGTTTCCGTTTAGGCGAATCCTGTAGATATTGAAACCCGACGTCAGGTCTCCGAGGAGCAGATCTCGGTTCGTCGGCGACGTCGTACAGAAAACTCTCCGCTCGGCAATGGTGTCCGCGTCGTATCCGACGGAGAAGCGCTCAGGATAAGAGAGGATCGCGCTCTCCTTGCCGGTCGTTCCATCCACGAGCGCAATTCCCCGATTGGACGGAATGGCGGCTGTACTGCCGCTTGCAAGGAACCCGAACGCGTCGATCTCGGACGTTCGGCGGTAGCGGGAGACTTCAACGAGATAGCCACTTGCGTTCGAGAAGTCCGGCCGCCGGTAGAACCGGATTTCCTCTGGAAAAAGACCTGCGATGGTGCCGTCGCTGGCCACGGATGCACAGGTTGCCCCCGTTGCATTCTCTTCGGTTTCGTTGGCTTGGGTCCGCCCTGATCTCGCTTCGTGCGCAATCACGCCGTTTGGTCCGGCCGAAACGTAAAAACTCCCGTCGGGAGCGAACGCGATCGCAGTGACCCAACGCATGTAATGTCTGGGAATCGTGTATCCGTTCCCCGTCCCGAGGTCCCAGTCGACGATGTCTCCCTCCTGGTGACCTACGACGAGCATCGAGCCGTCAGGAGATGCAGCCGCGCACCAAGGGACGAGCGCAACGTTGTCCCAATGCGGAACTACCCTTGTGAGAGCCGGCTCCTCCCGGATGAACCGATTTCCCCCTAAGGAAGTCGCCCAGTGAACTGTCCATGTCGCACCGCAGACCGCGACTTCCCGTCCGTCGGGAGAGAGCGCGACGGCTCGCGCTTCGTCGGCTTCGTCTTCGTCCCAGAACTCATCGCCCAAACTGGTTGCGATCTCATTGCGCTTTCCACTTGCTAAGTTCGTTTCTGTCATCGAGTCGTCGGCCAAAACGACGACGAGGTCCGTTGTCCCGGCGAAGCCCAGGATTTCGCCCTGCACAGGGATTCGCCGAATGCTGGCGAGAGTGCCCGCGTTCACACACTCGATGCTCGTTCCGATCTGAACGAAGTACCGCGAACGGTCGGCCGATGCCCGAATCTGAGTAACTTCCGTTCTGCCGATTCGATTCGACGCCAACACCTGTCCGCTTGAGATGTTCACGACCAGAAGCCACCCGGCGCTGGTGCCCATGATCGCGGACTTCCCGTCTCGCGTTCCTTCCAACGAGGTGACCTCGTGCCCTGTGACATTCAATTCTTTCGCCGTGCCCGTGAGGACATCGATTGCGAAGCATCCCTCCGCGCTCAATACAACCACGGTCTTTCCGTCGGCAGCGAAAGATGCGGTCTCGATTCCAAGGAGATCGCCAAGTTTGCGCGCCTTTCCGCTAAGAACCTCGATGACATGAAGTTCCGCGCCGGCGTGGACCAACTGAGTTCCAGTGAGGTCGAAGCACACCTGGGGCGCAGAGTCCGACTCCCCGCGCCCCCGACCGATCGTGATTTCCCGAATGAGTTTTCCCGCGCCGGCGTGCCAGATCCGGACGGAACCGTCCATCGCGGCCGTCGCCATCAACTTCCCGTCGCGCGAAAAGCAGACGCCGGTGACGATTCCTCCGTGGCCAGTTTGCGCCTGAAGTCGGGGACGATTCGCTTCTTGCGCGCCGGCACTTGTGAGTCCACCAGAGTTCGGCGACTGCCAACGAGTGAGTCCAAGCGCGAGCGACACCAAACAGAGAAGCGCAGAAAGCAGGGTCCACGATCTGCGTACTGTTCGGCACTGCCCGCCTCTGTCGGTTCGAATGACGCTGAGTCTGTTCATGGTTGCCACTTTGAAGGTGCCTATCGCGAAGGTGGACCGCGCCGCGCGCCCACATGCAAAAAGAAGGCGGACCTCGGGACGAGGTTAAATTCCGTCCCGAGGTCCGCTTCGAGAATTACTCAGTTTCGTCGTGCAAAATGAGCGGCTCGTCCTTTCTTGCGTCCGAACTGAACTCGAACGTCGGCTGCTGCTCGTCTTCGGGAATGTCGATGTCGCGGAGTTTCGTTACCACGGCTGCGGCCAATTCCGAACTCGTCACATCGGGATCGTCGCGCAGCGCGAGTAGCAGGGCGCAGGTGAATGCGCCGTGTGGGCGACCGAGGGGAGACACGCCGAGATCGATCGAGGTCTGATCTTCACGGCTCGCGAACATGTAAGCGAACGAGCCATCGTCCGATGCAGCACCCTTCTTGCGCATCTTCGCCCGAATCGGCGCATAACTGGTGCGGCCCATCGACTTTAGAGCACGCTTGCCCTTTCCGGAGAAGTACTTGACCCTTGCATCGGCGCGAGACATTCCGCCGCTGAAACAGCAGTCCATCAAGAACGATGCCCGAATGTTCGATTCCAAACAGTAGTTTCCGATCATGCCGAAGAGATTGTCTGGAACGCAATTAAGATCGCTAAGAACCAGACACTCGTCCATGCCGTCGGCGGCGTCGGACCCGTCGTCATCCTCGCCGACGTCGAGTTGTACGCCATGGCCAGAGTAGAAGAAGACGATCTGATCGCCGGGAGACGCCGATTGGAGGAGCCACTTCATGCCCTCTACGAATCCTTCGACGTCCGCACTGTCGTCGTAGAGGTTTCGAGTGTTGCTTAAGGGCACGTCGTACTTCGACACGAGCAGGTCTCGAAAGGCCTTCGCGTCATTGACGCAGCCTCGCAAGTCGCTGTCGTCCCCTTCGTAGTCGTTGATTCCGATGATGAGCGCATATGTCTCTGCTCTCGCCGCACCGCACATCATCATTGCCACGCCGACCGTTAGCGTTGAAAACACGGATTTGATGTTCATAAATTCTCCTTCGCAAGTCCGAAAGCAGGACGTGCCCCCCTCGGGTGCGTTTCCCTTCGGCGGCCGGCCCTAGGTCCCTCGACCTACGAGGGTTGATTTCGCCTCTCCATGCGCGAATTCCTTCGTCCGAATCGGGCCCTAACTTCGAAGACTGTTCCGCTCCGGCCGGCGCGCTCGGCCTCGAGCGGAGGTACCTTGACTGCGTGATGAAGGTGGTGCTCGCTGCTGGGACCGGGTCCATCGGTCGTCTTCTCGCCCGTGCGCTCGCGGAGCGAGGCGCAGAGGTCGTGATCCTCAGTCGGTCCCCGCGTCCGCTCCGCTACCGCGCTGTGCCCTGGAACGCGAAGACCTTCGGCGATTGGGCGGGCGAGTTGGAGGGGGCGAACGCCGTCATCAACCTCGCCGGCGCGCCCATCAACTGCAGGTTCACGCCTCAAAACAGGAGGCTTCTGTATGAATCGAGAGTGGACTCCGCACGCGTCATCGGCGAAGCGATTCGGCAATGCTCCTCTCCCCCCCGGGTGTGGCTGCAGGCAGGGGCCGCGAATCTCTATAGTCCGAATCCCGACCGGCCCTGCGACGAAGACTCGCCCCTCGACGATCTTTCGTCTACTCGTCTGCCGGACGCATGGAGGTTTGCAGCGCGACTCGCAATCGACTGGGAGCGCGCTTGCGCCGACAGCGATACGCCAAATACGCGAAAAGTCATCCTGCGAACTACGCTGGCGCTAACACCGGAGAGGGGCGGAGTATTCGATGTCCTTCTCGGGCTCGTTCGGCGTGGACTCGGAGGAACGCAGGGGCGCGGAAATCAATTCGTATCCTGGATTCACCATCGCGACTTCGCAGGGGCCGTGCTTCACATCCTGGACAGAGAGTCCATCGAAGGCCCGGTGAACATGTCTTCCCCCCACCCGTTGCCGAATGCCGAGTTCATGCGAGTTCTCCGGCAGTCCTGGGGGATCCGATTGGGCCTACCGGCACCGGCGCCTTTCCTCGCTTTCGGAGCCCGACTGCTCGGAACGGAAACGGAACTCATTCTCAAAAGCCGCCGCGTACTCCCCAAAAGGCTCATCGAGAGCGGGTACGGGTTCGAGTTTTCGTCGTGGTCCGAAGCGGCTGCAGACCTCTGCGGCGCTTGGCGCGCTTTGCGGAAAGAACGAGCCTAATCGAGCCGGGCAGCGAGTTCCCTTTGGTTCGATTCGGGCCTCGCCAGAAGCAGCGAACTGCACAGAAACCACCCTCTGGGTCCTTCGGCCCCGCAGGACAAGCGGCTTCGGCGGCGAATCGTCAGTTCTGTCACGCGTGGAGTGAATTCAAATGCTGACCCTTACTGTCTCCGCTTGCGTTCTGTCCTGCGTCGTCGGTTCTCAAACTGACGACCAGAAGCTCCAACTCGTCCCGCAGTCGGGTCATGCTTCGATGCTTACGTCGGCAAGGTACTCGCGCGACGGGAGGCGCATCGTAACGACGAGTTGGGACCAGACGGTGCGCATTTGGGATGCGGAGACAGGCACCGAATTGCTGCCGCTAGTCGGTCACATCGGTTCGGGCCCGGTGGAGGTCGCTAACTTTTCGCCAGATGGCAAACGAATCGTGTCAGGGGGTGGGGAAGGAGAAGTTCGAGTTTGGGATGCCATTCGAGGCGTTGAGTTGATGACGTGGAGTCGTTCGCACATTCTCAGCGTCGACATTGCCGAGTACTCCTATGACGGAAAATACATACTGACTTTCGGTGAGAATGGACTCTGCCTGCGTGACGCATCCGATGGCGACATCGAATGGGATCTCAGGGAACTCACTTCTGCATCGGTAACTTGTGCGACATTCTTCAAGGACGGCACTCACATTGCGGTTGGCGACTACGACGGGAACGTGGACATTTTGGACGTTCAGTCAAGGAAGCATGAGGGAGTGCGGACTGAGCACGAAGATGCGGTTCGGAGCATCAGTTTTTCGCAGGATGGGAAGCGTATGGTCACATCGAGCGACGATGGGACGATTCGCGTATGCAATGCGGAGTCGGGCGATGTTATTTGGGAGAAGGACGTCGGTGCAGACTTCCAGACTCGCGCTGAGATTTCGCCTGACGGAAAACGAGTCGCCTACAACGACGAGAGAGTTGTCAGGATACTGGACGCGAGCGACGGTGAAGAGAGTCTCACTCTAACGGGCCACTTCGACGATGTGGCGTCCCTCTGCTATTCTCCCGACAGTAAGAGGATTGTCAGTGCAGGAACGGACAACTTTGGCGTTGTTTGGGACGCGAACACTGGTGAGCCCCTGGCTTTGCTGATGGGAGAGTCGTTCTCGGTCACGTCGTTCGACTTTTCGCAGGACACGATACGGCTTGCCGTGGGCGGCGGCGACGGCGTCGCGCGAATCGTTTCGTTGGAGAGGGGCGACGTATCCCTTACGCTTACAGCATCAGGAAGTCCAATAACAGAGTGCAGATTCGTCGCCGATTCGAACTCGCTGTTGGTAGCGAGCATCTTCGAGGGGCACAAGCGCTGGAGCGCTGAGGCTGGTGACTTGATCCTCCCCGGGCCGGAAGCGGAAGATGAAGTCCGCACGGAGGCCCTCGACATTGCGCCGGACGAATCCGAGTTCATCACTGCAAACGAAGACGAGGTCCTGAGATGGGACATGAAGTCGGGGCAGTTGCTAGGTCGGTTTCGCGCGCGGATGGAAGGCGAAGATGCTCTGGAGACTGCGCGATACTCTCCCGACGGCAAGCGAATTCTCACAACTTGCGATGACTCGATTCGCGTCTGGGAGAATCCCGGCGGCCGCCAAGTTGCGGTCATGAAACTCCCTGACGCAAGCGAGGAGTCTTCGATCGGGTTCGCTCCCTCCTACGCAGAATTCTCACCGGACGGCAAGAAGATCGTCGGTGCGAGCATCTTCAGGTCCGCGATCGTGTGGGATGCGGAGAGTGGAAAGCAAATTGTAAGCCTGAAGAATAGCGAGGACGGCGACACCTATGCGCGCTTTTTGGACGGTGGAAAGCGTGTCGTGACGACCGGCCTCTACGGCTTCGTGGCGATATCCGACGCCGAGACTGGTGCGCTCATTAAGAGGATTCGAGCTCACAAGGGAAACGTGACGGAGCTGGAGTTTACAAAAGACGAAAAGCGGATGTTCTCCGCAAGCCACGATGGAACCTGCAAGATTTGGGACGTCGAGACCGCGACCGAATTGTGCGACCTCGTGTTCTTCGCCGAGGGGGGTTGGGCCGTCATTGACCCCAGAACCGGTCGCTACGATGCAAGCAACGCGGGCGACGTGGACGGCCTGCATTGGGCGTATTCCGATTCGAAGCGAGGCATTCTTGAAGCGATCGAACTGGGTCAGTTCAAGGACCTCTACTGGACGCCGGGGTTGCTCGCGAAGATCTGGAAGGGAGAAAAGATCGAGGATCTGCCAAAACTCGAAGGGATCGGACTTTGGCCCGAAGTGAGCATCGCCCCCCCGCAAGCGGGCGACGCGCAGATCAAACTGAGCCTCACCAATCGCGGTGGAGGCATCGGAAAAGTCAAGGTCTTCGTGAACGACCGGCCCGTAACCCTCGACGCAAGGGGTCCGAGCGCGGATCCCGACGCTCCGAACGAGGAGCTCACGGTGGACATCGGCGCGTTCATGATCCCAGGCCAACAGAACTTCGTCGCAGTCGTGGCCGACAACAGCGACGAGGATCTGCCGCTCCGAGGGCGCGCGGTCACGGTGAGCGTGCCGGCGAAAGGGAGCCCCTATAGTCCTCACCTCTACGTGCTCGCCGTCGGCACGAATGACTACGCGAACGACCGTCTCGATTTACGACTGGCCGCGAGAGATGCGGAGGCCTTTCTCGAAGCGGCAACCTTGGGGAGCGGCTTTTTCGAGGGGCGGACGCACCTCACGTTGCTCAGCACCGAAGAGTCCGCGCTCACCGGTGTCGAATTCGGCGAGCCGACGAAGGCGCGCATCGAGCAGGAGATGAAGGAGATTGCGGCCGTCGCGCAGCCGGGCGACGCCGTCCTGCTCTTCTTCTCCGGTCACGGCGTGACCTACACATCGGCTTCAGGAAAGGCATATGCCTACTTGACACTCGAGGCGACGTCCGGCGACTTGTCAATCGAAGAGGTGCGGAAGAACAAGGCCGTGACCTTTGGCGAACTCGCCGCCTGGACGAAGGACATCAAGGCCTGCAAGCGCGCTCTTATTCTCGACACCTGCTCCTCCGGCCAACTGGTTCAGGACCTCAGCGTCATGATGAAGGATGCGGACAGCGACGCGAGGATCAAAGAGTACGACCGATTCCGCGACAACACCGGGTTTTGGGTCATCGCAGGCAGCGCCGCCGACAAAGCGAGTTATGAAGCGAGCGCTTATGGTCATGGAATTCTCACTTACACGCTTCTTCAGGCTCTCACGGGACCAGGTCTCCGGGATTCCAAGTACGCCGACATCGGCCTCGTGGCGAGATACGCCCAGAACCAGGTGCCCATTCTCGCTCGCAACCTGGGGGGAATTCAGGCGCCGCAGGTGTTCACTCAGAGTGGATCGTTCACAATTGGCGAGTTCGGGCCCGCCCAGGTGTCTCAACTCAGCGAGAGGCTTCCCAGTCCGAAACCTCAATTGATTCGTCCGGTTTTCCTCAATGGCGATCTTCAAATTGACAATCTCGATATCACGGAGAAGGTGACGCGCGAACTGGCAGTGTCGAGCGACCCGTACGCGCGGGGGGGGTGGCACGATCTTCCGGCGTGGTTCGTGGATGCCGTCAAACTGCAAGGCGCGCTCCGCCCATCCGGAACTTACAAGATTGTCGGAACGTCAGTTACCGTGACGATTCGACTCGCGCGCGGCACGGAGGTCGTGGCTGGTCCCGTCGAAGTCACAGGGGACACCTCCAGCCTCGACGACCTCGCGAAACGCGTCGCCGCCGCCTGCTTCGATTTGGCGAAGTCTACGGGGCTGGAAGTCGCGGTCCCCATCCCGGGTGGCCGCTCATAGGCCACAAATCGCCTCCCGCAAGCCCGTCTGCCGCGATTGCCTGGGTGACGTGCATAATCTGACCGAGGGAAGTTTATGATACGCGGTCTTCACGGGATGTTCTACTCGTCCGATGCTGAAGGGCTTCGGTCCTTCCTTCGCGACAAACTGGGTTTCGACGGCGTGGACGTTGGCGACGGATGGCTCATTTTCGAAATGCCGGAGGCCGATCTCGGCGTTCACCCGACCGAGGCCGGCGGCCCTCCCTCCGGTACGGCTCACCTGTCGTTCTACTGCGATGACATCCGCGCCACAGTAGCCGAACTCGTCGAGCGGGGCGTCGAGTTCACGCAGGAGATCGAAGACCACGGCTACGGCTTCGTCACGTTCTTCAAGGCTCCGGGGGACTTCACCATCCAACTCTATCAGCCGAAGTACTCGAAATAGCCTCGCGCCTGCCGGCGGAGGCTCGTCCAGAGGCCCTGCATTCGGCCAGGCCACGGCCCGGGCTGGACACTCCTGTCGCCTGCCCGAGCCGCAAACCTAACAATATCACGTCACGAATGACGTGATATCACGTCATAATAGACGTATATGGAAACCAGGCAGACGAACAAGCTGTTCGGCACCAGGCGGCGGACCCAGGTCCTCCTCCTGATCCACCTCCTTGCCGAAACCCATGCGTCCGAATTGGCCACGCTGCTGGGCACTCCACTCAAGACGGTTCAGCGAATCTTGAACGCCCTCGAAGACGAGATGCTGATCGTTGGTCGAACGGTCGGGCGCGAACGGAGAATCCGTTTGAATGACCGGTACTTCGCCTGCACAGAATTGAAGGCGCTGCTCTCGGCGCTGGCTCGGCGCGATCGTGAGACCGAGTCTGTCGCAGAATCCCTTCGCCGACGTCCTCGTCGTCAAGGGAAGGAGATATGAACGACATCCGGATCGAACCTGGCGACGATCTGCGAGCCGTCGTATTCAAGGTCTGCACGGCGCTGATGCGGGGGGGAGTAAAGGTCGTTCTGACAGGGGGCAGCGCTGCATCCATCTATGCACCTGAGGTCTATCAATCTCGCGACGCAGACTTCCTAACCTATGCGATGAAGAGTCCGTCAAACTTGATGACGGTCCTCTCGGGCCTTGGCTTCGAGCAAAGCGGCGGATTCTTCATCCATACAGCGGTCCCTACGACCCTCGACTTCCTGGATGAGGAGATCCGAATCGGAAGCGATGTCGTGGAGCGTTACGAAACCTTGGAGGAAGATGGGCTGACGCTGTACATCCTCACACCGACGGACTGTGTTCGGGACCGCCTTGCGAGTTTCTTCTGGTTCCACGACCGTTCGGCGCTCGTGGCGGCTTGCGGAGTGTCTGCCGCTCGATCTCGAGACGTTGATCTCGCGGAGATCGCCGAATGGGCCGAGCGTGAAGGGGAAACAGCGAAGTACCTGGAGTTCTTGGATCGACTGGCTCGCTATGAGTCCGGATAACCACCTGACCTTACGCTCGTTCTTCAGCTTTGTCGCCACCACATGTCATCCCGGGGTTTGCCGCACCTGCGAGCCATCCTCGGCTGCATGCAACTCTCCACGGATCCGCCGACCCGATTGGCGCCGCGCGGTGTCGAAAATCGCAGAGGTGGATGAGGCGGTGGCGCATCCAGGGGCTGCCCTCCCCCAACAGTGCCTCTGGAGCCGAGTCCCGACGCAGCGGCCCAGGTTGAGTGCTCCTTCGGGAGCAGAGTATCCTCACACCGATGAAGTTAGCGGAGGCTCTAATCGACCGCGCGAGCTGCCAGAGGGCGATCGAGCAACTGCAGCAGCGCCTCAAGAACATCGCTTTGGTTCAGCAGGGCGAGGAGCCCGCGGAAGACCCGCAAGTGTTGTTGGCTGAATTGGAGCAAGCGTATCAACGCTTGCAGACGTTGATTCAACAGATCAATCGCACCAATTCTCAGACCGAGGTCAGCCCAGGCAAAACGCTCACAGACCTGCTTGCGGAGCGAGATGTGGTCAAGAAGCAGCATGCGTTCTTACACGAGTTCGCAACCGAAGCGACGCCGAAGAAAGAGCGCTATGGCCAGACGCAAGTCAAGTATGCTCCAAGCGTGTCTGTGCCTGATATCCGAAAGCGGGCCAATCAGATCGCCGCTGAATTCAGAGCCCTTGAGGTCAAGGTGCAAGAGATCAACTGGAGAGTCGAACTCGTCGAGTGAACGAAGTAGGTAACTGTGAAGCGAGGGCGAGCACGAACAAGAGGTTAAGCGCAGAGCAGCTGAGCGGGTTCGAATCCTGCAAAGCACAGCGTATGCTCCGCACCGCTCATGCCCACGGGCATCACGGTGCACTGATCACACTTACAACCACGTGCTGACTCGATTTGCGGTGAGGGTGGGATAGGGGACTTCCATTCGACGAATCCGCACCGGCGTAAGCCTCAGGGCGTTAGTCCGAGGCTTACGCCGGCGTGCAACCCGACCGTTAGAACATCCAACCGATCTCCATCAGCCAACGTGGAGTTCGACCGTTCTGTAACCGGCCCTCGAACACGACCTTTGCCGATTGGTCGCCGAACGGTCGCTGCCAACTAATGTAGGGAAGAAACATCGCCTTCTGCCCTGCGATTTGACGCTGGTCCACTCGCATCCCCGCCGCGATCTCGTCGCTTGGAATCCAGTCGAAACCTATGCTGTATCGCCACTCGCTGCCGCCCGCGAACTCGGCCCTCGCGATCCCGCCTTCAAACCAGAGGTTCTTCCACCTGCCCTGGCCGGCGACTCCAACAAGTTCTCGCTCGTTCCTCCCAAAGAAACTGTGGATGCCAATTGAATTCACGCCATCTCGGAAGAAGGCCTCCAATAGAACTCCCTTGGGATCCGGTTCAAATTCAAAACTCGCGGTGGTCCTCGCTTCGTCCGACAAAGGGATGCTGAACTCGCCCGGGAATGGGACAATCGCAGCATACGTCCAGCCCTGTCGCTCGGCAGAAACTCGGAGGCTCGGCGACCTTCCAGACAGCGAAAAGCCGCGCAGCGATTGGATGCGTGGATCCGGGTGGCTCTCGCCAGGTAACGCCGTCGAGAATACGATCGGCTCCGCAAGGTTGAGTCGCCGCGAAACGTCGATCTGCGACAGCGCGCGATACTGGCCGATCTGGAGCTTCAAATCATCGCCCAGAGCAAATGTCGCGAATAGATCCTCGAACCGCCCGCTGCGGTCGCGAACCGACATGTCGCTGAGAAACTCGAGGCTGACGACTCGCCACTCGGCGAAGTACGAGATTCGTCCGTTGTCCGATTCCCCAGCGCTGATCAACTCGACGCGATTGAAAATCGACTTGAAGCGTTCCGCGTCATTCGGGTAGTTCTGAGTGAGCCCGCTTGCCCAAACGGAAGCAGGAACGGTGGGCGCCTTGGATCGGCCGGGGATGCGATATCCGTTCGATAGAAACTGCTCACCGAACGCGTTAAGTTTCGGCACGTGGGAGTGGCAGGTGATGCACGGCATCTTGAACTCCCGAGAGAATTGGGGCGTTGCTTGCGCTTGTTGGATCAAGACCAGTGGAGCAAGGAGGAAGGCGGGGAATAACCAGGCTCTCTTCACGATTGTAATATAGCATAGCTAAGTTTCGCCGATGGATGAATTTTTCTGCGCACCGGGCAAGGCGATTTCAGTGATGCTGTCCGGCAGCCGAGTGGCGCGCGCTATCAGGTAGACGAGAGCCTGGTCGAGCGGCCAACTACGTCAAGACTCGGCACCCTCGTCGCTGCGCCGATAGGGTGAAACGACGGTCATCCACATCTCTCCGCCGTCGCAGTTCCAGATCTCGCGCGGCGGCTCGCTTGCGGATTTGCCGTTATCGCGCAGCCATTGGCAGGCGGCCTCATATGCGCCGAGAATCGCAGGGAAGTGACACTGATCCGGGGGCACTTCCACAACCGCCGCATCCGTGGCCTCCAAGTGACGAACGGTCGCTCCATCCACCGGCCCGTCGCCGCGAATCGGCACCGCCACCTCCATCGGGCCATCGTTCTCCTCGCTGACCTCACCGTGATAGATGCCGAAAAACGAACCTGCGATTCGGTCGCCGAGGCTCGATTGCAGTTTGCCAATAGACTGATGAATGTGATCTTCGAGTTCGCCGATGCGAACTCGCTTTTCGATACTCGCAATGGTTTGCGCAGGGACGCGCTCGGTTCTGACTTCAAAGTTCATCTGTAACTCCTCATTTCGCAGAAGTGCGAGCAGGTCCCCGAGCAGGCGTCGGTTTCGCTCGAAGCGGCATTGGAAATCTCGCTGGTACTCCTGAAGCATGTCGCTCGCTTCACTGTCCGTTGCCTGCAGGACGTTTCGGATCTCGACGAGCGGCATCTCCATTCTTCGCATCAGGAAGATGAGTTTCGCCTCCTTCTCCTGCTCCGGAGAATAGTAGCGATACCCGGAGTCCGGGTCCGTGTGGATGGGCTTCAAGAGGTCCAACTTATCGTAGAGCCGGAGCGCCTTGAGCGAAAGGCGGGTACGCGCTGCGAAAGCGCCGATCGGGATGAACGCGTTCCGGGACTCCATGCGTTCCAGTCTGAACCCTGCCCCAAGGGGAGAGTCAAGGGGAGGCGCGAAAACGTTCAGCCACTTCGGTGCGGTCGCTGCGCTGAGCGCACTGAACGTCGACCGACCACATATTGTCGATCAGAGTTTTCGAAGCAAAGCCTCCACTGTCTCCTTGAGGGCGGGCAAATCACCTTCAGCCGCATTCCAGACTTCGTCTGGGTCCACACCGAAGTAGTCGTGAACCAGAATGTGCCTCATTCCGACGAATTGGGCCCACGGAGTTTCCGGGCTCAGTTCTTTGACCTGATCCGAGCACGCCCGGACCGCCTCTCCAATGACTCGAAGATGGTGAATGACCCAGACCTGGTTCTTTGGATCGGCATCGAAAGACGCTCTGCCCCTGGCGACCTCGGTTTCAATGTTCTATATGGCCGCAAGAATGTCCGCGAGGCGGTCTCGCAGGGCCCTCACAGAGCGACAGCCTCCCGCAGGATGCGCTCGCGATGCCTGCTGTTTAAGCCTTTGGCAGTTCCCACCTCGACCTTCCGCTCGAGGAGTTTCTCCAGTTCGATTACCAATCCGGCATGATCGAGAAGGCTCCGTCCAGGCTCGAAGTCGACAAGCAAGTCGACGTCGCTATCGGGACCGGCTTCGCCACGCGCGACGGAACCGAAGACGCGCACATTAGTGGCCCCATACTTCGCCGCGATGCGCAATATGGCAGCGCGCTGGGCTCGGAGCGATTCGAGTGTCGCCATCTCCAGTATTTTGGTGCATTTGCGGTGGGGGAGGAGCGCGAGGCCGGGCGACGCGCCATCACGATTCCGCCGCCCTCGGAGGCAGTAGGGCCGATTCAGGCGGCATCCCCCTCCGTCTCGCCCACGAAGCCTCGATTCTCTATCAAGCTTCATCTCATCCGTTGGGCGTGCCGTTCTGGCTCCGCGACAAGGCGCGGATACAAACCTCGGGTGGAACTCCTGTTGTTAGTGGATTGGAAGGGATACGAAACCGCGACTTCTGCGGTCCGAAGTTCGCATAACCTGCGACTGTCGCCGTCCATCAGGTTCGACGATGAGAGGACAAGGTTTAGAGTGAGACCACTGCGATTGCAACCGAAAAGTTTATCGTGAAGGCGCGCCGAGGACTTCATGCATGTGCTCTTCGGGACCTGCCGTAACAGATCGCCGTTGTACACGCTGAGCCGTAGGAACGTCCTTCGATTGATCACCTACAACAAACCAGCGTCGTCCATCATAACCAAAAGTCAGAACAGAATCCCTCCGCAAGTCGCGAACGAATCCGACAAGGCCGGAAGTCTTCATTGGGAGTGCTGACAGCGAGGAAGGCCATGATTCCACCACAGCAACCCTATAACCCGGTCTGTTGACTAGCAGGAGAATTGTCCCATCCTGTACTGTTACGTCTGAAACCCAATACGGGTCAGTCCTACCGGCAGGAGCCCACTTCACCAAGGATGCCTTGGAGCGCACGATCGGCTGACACCAGCCAGGAGATTCTTCGCGCAGAATCAAGAACTCATGGTCACTCTTAGATACGATCCGCGGGACTTCCTCGCGTCCAAAGTCAAGTGCGATTGGTATAGACGAAATCTTGAATGATTCGAGATGAACCGCAACAAGTGACTCCGATTGCCGACCGTTTCGAAAACCTATCACGAATCTCCGGTTAAAGTCGAGAGCGCGCCAGGTATAGCCCCTCGGAAGCTGCTTTGATGAAACGAGTTTGCCGTCGAAGTCGACTTGAAGCACGGCGTTTGAACAGAGCACATCAATTCTGTTGGCGTGCTGGATCGAGTCGCTTGCCCTCAGGGACCACAGAGGTTGGTACGACTTAGTGTGACTCGCAACAAGGCGTTTTGGAATCAAATCAAAGCGAATATCTGCTGATGGGGTGAGCCCCACAAACTTAGAGACGCGGTACGCGGGTCGAGCCTCGAAGAGCCTCCGTATTGGAATCCAGCGGCCATCTTCTACACGTACAATCTCCTCTGGAGGATGCTCAGTAACCCCAGATGCAAGAATCACCTGTTCTTGTTGTGCAGGCCAGCTAAGGCAAAGCGAAAGCAGAATCAAGATCATTCGCAAATGACAATCCAGTTATGAACGGGTCTGCCAGAATCGTGTGTTGGGGATGTCACAATCTGCGAAGACCCACCACCGTCAAGAAGTACGATAGTAGATCCCTTTGGGCAGATCTTCTTCATGCAAGACTCGAATGTCTCGAAATCAACGCGAGGAATGACCACGATTGCTACGAGGTTCCCATTCTTGTCCGTACATGCGCCGGTTCGTGTGACGGCCCCTGCTCCCGCGCCTCCAGGTTCGGATGGCGGCCTACCATAGGTCCGTCCTCCTTGTCCGGTTAGTATCACCGGAAGCAGCGGGAAAGAATAGGAGCCGCCTTTCTGCAGTTTGGGATCGGGATAGACCTTGCCATGGCAGTCGGTGACATGACCCACGGGCCACCGATTTTCGCCAGGATGATAGGGTCCGCCGGGACCGAAGAACCCGGCGTTTACCGCAATACAGTTCTCGCGCGGCCGCCTAAATAGTCGAATTGCCTCGCCGCCACGAATAATTGTTCCTCCCGGGCCGACGACTATGCCAAGTCGGTCTCCCTTTTCTGGAGTGATTACAGTTGCCTCGCAGTGCCCAGACTTTTTGACCCACAGACCCGTGGGATCAGTGTACGTGGTAGGACTATTCAACGCATATCCGTACGGGTGCTCGCCCGCCAGCCTTTCGGCTAGTCTGGCCTCAGTCAAAAACCTGCCCAATCCGGCCATGTATGGTCTTCTGCCCGGGATGTGCGTTGGGAATGGCAACCCATGACTCGGAACACGCGGCGTCGCGGGGGAATTCGGTGTGGCTTGCCTCGTCGTCGCATCGATTGTCGCTTGCCGTCGCTCTTCATTCTCTCTATTTCGGTTTATCGCATCCTGAATCAGATTCGAATGCCGATTGCTCGCTTCTCTGTTCATCTTGTCCAGCTCCTTCATTTGGTGAAGGTTCCATGCGTTGTAGGGTGTCGATACGTGCCACGGGCCAAGTATCGAGCCGTCACTCAGCTGAAAAGTCAACCGTGCCCCGCTGATTCGATCGCAGGACAGGGACCATGTGCTGTCGTCGGGGATGTCGTGTAGCGCCATCACACGACCGATCTGGCACTTTGATCGTACGTTTGCGCCCGGTATCCAGTCTGGCCATTTGTCGAAGTTTGGCTCTTCGTTAGGTGGGACTACCAAGTCCGTCTCAAGGTCCAGGGGATCGCCCGTGAATTCAAAAGCAAGGGTAAGGCATTTGTCGATTGCATTGCGAATGGCTGCTTTGCTTTCCATGCCGAATTCGAAAACCGCCTCAGCCATCTTAGTGGCGAGTTTATAAATCTCGGGCTCGAACCTCGTCAACTTCGCAAGGGCATCGTCGAACCGAATGAGGTCCGGTCGGTTCCCCCGCTCATGCTCGACGATCTGCTCGGCAAACTGAAGGGCTCCAAGAACTGCTTCACGCTTACTATGCGGAGAAAATCCTGAGTCCAGAAGTAATGACAGATTGTTCATCGCGATGGCCTGGTCGCCATCAATCGGCTCCATATCGAATCCTTTTCTCCGTAGCAACTCATTTACTTTGAGATCGAGGACGTACGATTGGATGAAGTTGACCTGGTTCGACCTCGCAGGGTCGGAAATATCCGCCAGCGTTCGTTCATCCTCGCATTCGTAAACGTATTGCAACCATGCATGGCCCACCTCGTGCGCAAAGATCGTTTCGTGCAGGGTTGCCGCATCAAGGAACAGGAGCAGCCCGTGCGGGTCGGCACTGTTCAAGAAGTTGTGTCTTGGAACAGGATCCCTCCGGTAGCCCGGCATTGTGTCAACCGGGACGAAGACCTTCGTCGTACAGCGGTCCACTTTGCCGATGAAATCCATGAATCGCTGGGACATGTTTAACGGCTCGATGACCGGATACAGGTCCTCCGGTAGCCCCTTCTCGCCTGAGGTCCACCGATGAGCCGTGTTCACGTTGGGCAAGTAGACGTGGGACTGCACCCTGAAGTGCAAGCCGTGCCGGTTCTCTAGCTCCTGCCCGATCGTCGGCAACCCGATCCTTGCGGCGAATAGGTTGTTTCGCTCCGTTCGACAAGAAATCTCGATCTCGAGTTCTGGATCGTCGATCCTGTTGTACACCCGCGACAGGATCTGCGTGTGCCACAAGACTGGCTTGCCTAAAGCCCCGATACTGTCTCCTCTCTCAAGGGGAGGGACCGACATGATGAGATTCTACTAGGAATCTGTTGCCTAGTGTGCCGGAGTCGTCACATCTTGCGTAACGGGCAAAGGCCGCTTAGAAACCAGATGGGGGAACCAATTTAGGTTCAATTGAACCTGGTGGAGATGATGGGATTCGAACCCACGACCTCCGCAGTGCGATGTCCCGCTTGACGGACTGATTACCGAAAATCTTCCGTTTTTTGAACCTAGGCGACCTCTGCAGATGCAGTCTGCAGAGGTCAACCGTTTTTGCGCCGGAGGCGAGGCTTGAGAAGCTCGCGAATTGGCTGCTTATCCGTCACGAATCAGCGCAATCGCAACAAACGCAGCCCATTTCCAACGACGACTAGGCTCGCACCCATGTCGGCAAAGACGGCCATCCAGAGCGTGGCAAGGCCCGACAGCGCCAGGCCGAAAAAGACGGCTTTGATCCCGAGCGCGATGACGATGTTCTGAGTGAGAACCGCGGCGGTCTTGCGGCTCAGGCGCAGGAACTCCGGCACTTTGCGAAGGTCGTCTTCCATCAGCGCCACGTCGGCGGTCTCGAGCGCGGTGTCGGTTCCCGCCGCGCCCATCGCGAAGCCGATTTCCGCTTTGGCGAGCGCCGGAGCGTCGTTCACCCCATCCCCGACCATGCCGACGTGGCCGCGCTGCTCTTGAAGCTCCTCCACAGAACGAAGCTTGTCTTCGGGTGAAAGCTCGGCACGGACTTCGTCGATGCCCGCTTCGTGAGCGATCTTTCGAGCGGTGGCCTCATTATCCCCGGTCAGCATGAGAGTCGTCAGGCCCAGCGAGTGCAGATCGCGAAGAGCTTGAACGCTGGATTCCCGCAAGGTGTCGGCCACGCCAAAGACCGCCAGCGCCTCCTTTTCGTCCGTGAGGACGATCGCCGTCTTTCCCTGATCTTGGAGGGCATAAAGCACGTCGTGAACATGGTCGCAGCAAACGCTTTTTCCCTCGGCGAGCTTGTGGTTGCCGACGAAGTAGGTCTTTCCCTCGATCTTGCCCTGCACACCCTTGCCGAAGAGTGAACGGAAGGCTTCGACCGGAAGCCGCTCGCCTTGCCAGTATTGGGATATGGCGCGCGCGACGGGGTGGTCGGTGTGCGCATCGAGGCTGGCGGCGATTTGCTTCGAGCGCTCCTCTTCGCGATCGTGCAAAGCATGGAAGTCTGTAACCTTCGGCTTGCCTTCAGTGAGAGTGCCCGTCTTGTCGAGCGCGATAACCCGGAGCTTTCGGCCGTTTTCCAGGTGAACGCCTCCCTTGATGAGGATTCCCCGGCGAGCCGCCGAGGCAAGACCGCTGACCACGGTCACTGGGGTCGAAATCACCAGCGCGCAGGGGCAGGCGATCACGAGCAGCACGAGCGCTTTGTAGAGCCACGGCAGGAACGGCTGCGCCAAGATCAACGGGAGGGCGACCGCAACAAGCAGGGCCAGCACCACCACGATGGGCGTGTAGACCTTGGCAAAGGAATCGACAAACCTCTGGGTCGGCGCTCGGGAAGCCTGCGCCTCCTGGACCGTTCGGATGATCCGGTCAAGGGTCGTGTTTCCCCGGTTTCCCGTCACGGTGAATTCCAGCACCCCCTCGTGGTTGATCGTCCCCGCGAACACCTTGTCTCCGGGCTTCTTCTCGACCGGCACGCTCTCGCCGGTTATCGGCGCCTGATCCACCGTGCTCTGGCCACTCGTCACTTCGCCATCGAAGGGCAAACGGTCTCCGGGCCGAACGCGAACGATTGCGCCAACCTGGACCGAAGCGGCATCAGTCTCCACCCAGTTCCCCGAGGCGTTGCGAACGAAAGCACGGTCCGGCGCCATCGCCATCAGACCCCGGATCGCGTTGCGGGCGCGGTCCAGCGAGAATCCCTCGATCAGCTCCGCGGTCTCGAAGAGCACGATCACGACCGCCGCTTCGGGCCACTCTCCGATCGCCATCGCGCCGACCACCGCGATTGTCATCAGGAAGTTGATGTTGAGGGTGAGCGTTCGAAGGGCGACGATCCCCTTGCGAAACGCCTTGAGCCCGCCCAGCAGCACCGCCGAGACCGCGAGCGCGATCACGTACCACGCGCCTTCGTTTCCCCCCGCAAAGGCGGCGATCTCGCTGGAGAGGGCAAGGGCCAGCGCGATGCCGACCCGCCAGCGCTCCCTTCGCCCCAGGCCCTGGGCCATCTCCTCGCTCGGCGTCTCGGGCAGGGCCTCGCTCGGGGCCATCCCGATCTGCTTGAGAGCCGCGATGAGGGGCGCGTTGTCCGGGAAGCGGTGGGAGACGGTGAGGCGGCGGTTCATCAGGTCGAAGCCCAGGCTCTCGACCTCCTTCACGCCCTTGAAGCGGTTGCGGATGATCTGCTCCTCGGTGGGGCAGTCCATGGCCTCGATGGTGAAGGTGCTTTTCGTCAACGCTCGCTACTTCCTACGGTATTTCCGAGTTCAGCGAGGTTACGCGTATGCGAGCCTTCCACTGGCATATGAATTGCGATAAGCGACGCTGGTGTTCGCAGGGTCAAGGGCCTTTCTCATTCATTTTGCGACCACTTCATAGACTCGGAAACTCGAAGTCATCGGCGGCTCCTTGCCCTCCGCCTTCGCCTTCCGGACATCCTCGAAGCCGCGCTGGTGGCCCTCCAGGAACTCGGGGGAGCCGGTCCAGGCGTCAAAGTCCTTCTTTCGCCGCCAGTAGCTGACGATGAGGTAGGCGCCTTCGACATCCCCTGCTTGGACGGCTCCCTTGGGCGCTCGCTTGGGGCGCCTGGGCTTGCCCTCCGGCCTCAGGACCTGCATCCCGCAGAAGCCGGGCATGCGGTCGATGGCGTGGGCGCGCGTGGCGAAGAGCTCCTCAAACCGCTCCCGATACTCGGGTTTGCAGGTGATATAGTTCACCGCCACGAACGCCGCATCCAGCGGGCAGCCCGTTTCGGCAATCCCATGTTGTTCGGTCATCGTGCTTCTTCTCCCCTTTCCCCTGTCCGGATCACGACGCTGTCTTCGATCGGGATGATGAAGATCCGTCCATCGCCGGGCTGGCCCGTTTGCGCGCCGCTCTGAATTGCCTGCACAACCGCCTCCACCAAGGCGTCGGGGACCATCAGCTCGAGCTTTGCCATCGTCGCGGTTTCATAGAATCCCGGAACGACGTTTGTGACCTTCGCTTCTGCAGTCACGACGGACGGCAAGTTTCCGATATCGTGCAGGTTGTGGAAAACCTGGTCCAGCTTGTGAGGCTGTACTACCGCTTTGACCTCTTTCATACATTCGCTCCTTCAGTAGCCTCCGCCACAGCTTCGGGACCCGGCCGCTCTCGCTCGAACCACGTGTACAGCACGGGCACGATGACCAGCGTCAGCAGCGTGGCGGAGGCGATTCCACCGATGACAACCGTCGCCAGCGGACGCTGGACCTCCGCGCCGATGTCCGTGTTCAGCGCCATGGGCACGAAGCCGAGCGCCGCCACAAGCGCGGTCATCAGAACGGGCCGCAGCTTCTCCATCGCACCTTGTCGAACTGCATCTCTGACGGACAGCCCAAAGTCCTCGCGCAGACGATTGATTGCCGAAACCATCACAACGCCATGGAGCACTGCCACGCCCGACAGCGCGATGAATCCCACGCCTGCGGAGATAGAAAAGGGCAAGCCCCGAAGAGCCAGAGCGAAGACGCCTCCCGTGATCGCCAGGGGCACCCCCGTGTAGATCAGCAACGTCTGCTTCATCGAGCCGAAGTTCATGAACAGGATGAGGAAGATCAGCCCGAGCGCCGCTGGGACCACGATCATCAGCCGCTGGCTCGCCTTCTGGAGGTTTTCGAACTGCCCGCCCCAGGTGAGGTAGTACCCTTCGGGAAGCTTGACCTGCTTCTGGATGGCAGCCTGCGCCTTGGCGACGAAGGTGCCCATGTCCGTGCCGCGAACATTGAGCTGCACGACGACGCGGCGCTTGCCCGACTCCCGGCTGATCTGCGCGGGGGCAGGCTTGTTGTCGATATGTGCCAGGGCGAAGAGCGGGACGCTTTCGCCGTTGCTCGCCTTGATCGGAAGGCTGGCGATCGCCTCGGGATCATTGCGAAGCTCCTCGGGAAGGCGCACAACGAGGGCGAACCGCTTGTCACCCTCGATGATCTGCCCGATCTCCTCGCCTCCCAAAGCCGAGCTGACGAGCTCTTGGACTTCGCTGATGCTCACCCCGTAGCGCGCGATGGCTTCGCGGTCAATATCGAACTGGAGGACCGGGATCGGCTCGACCTGCTCGACCTCCACATCCCTTGCGCCAGGCAGCGCGCGAACGACCGCTGCAATTTCGTCCGCTTTCTGCTTGAGCACGTCCAAGTCCTCGCCGAAGACTTTGATGCCGATGTCGGCCTTGACGCCGGACACGAGCTCAGAGAATCGCATTTCGATAGGCTGGGAGAAGTTGTAGCCCTGGCCGGGAACTTCGGAGAGCTTCCCCTCGATTTCCTCTTGGATTTTGTCTTTCGTGATCCCTGGCCGCCATTGGCCCCGCTCTTTGAGCATGATGAAGGAGTCGGTCAGACTGATAGGCATCGGGTCGGTAGCGACCTCGGGCGTGCCGCTTCGCGAAAACATGGTGATCACCTCGGGGACTTCTTTCACCTTCTTCTCGGCTGCCGTTACGAGCCGTACGGTTTCCTCGGCGTTCACCGTGCGAGCACGGATGGGCTGAACGACAAGGTCGCCTTCATCGAGAGTGGGAATGAACTCCGACCCGAGCCGAGTAAACACAAGACCTGCCACCGCCAGAACCAGAAGAGACCCAGCCACGACCGGACCTCGATACCGCAGGACAAAGTCGAGCGTCGGCCGATATAGCTTGGAGAAGAATCCCATGACCGGGTTGTTCTTTTCCTTCGTATCGCCGGACAGCACCAGGCTCGCGAGCGTAGGCACGAGCGTCAAGGTGAGCAGCAGCGCTCCAATGAGGCAGAAGGCCACCGTCCAGGCCATCGGCTTGAACATCTTGCCTTCGGTCCCTTCGAGCGCGAGAATCGGCAGATAGACGACCGTGATGATCGTCAGCGCGGTCAGAGTCGGCTTGGCGACTTCTCGCGAAGCCTCCAGGGTGGTTTGCCGCACCTCTTCTCGGCTCAGCCTCCGGCCCTCATGCTCCCGGCGCTCAGCCAGGCGGCGCACAGCGTTTTCGATCATGAACACCGCGCCGTCCACGATCAGCCCGAAGTCGATTGCACCCAGGCTCATGAGGTTGCCCGAAATGCCGTAGGTGGTCATCAAGGAGAACCCGAACAGCATGGAGAGGGGAATGACCAGCGCCGCCAGGAGCGCCCCGCGCAGGTTGCCGAGCAGCACCAGGAGCACGAAAATGACCAGCGCTCCACCCTCAAGCAAGTTCTTCTGAACCGTGCTGACCGTTTTGTTCACAAGGATGGAGCGGTTGTAGACCGTCGTCAGCTTCACATCCTCCGGGAGCTGCGCCTTGATCTCTCCGATTCGCTTGTCGACCGCCTCCGAGACCGTCCGCCCGTTCGCGCCCTTGAGCATCATGGCGATCGCGACCATCGCCTGCTGCCCGTCCTTCGTGCTGAGGCCGGTGAGCACCGGCGTGCCCGTCGTCACGTCCGCCACATCGCGAACGAGCACCGGTGTGCCTTCCTCGGTCGTGATGGGGATCAGCTCGATGTCGGCGGCCTTCGTGGCCATGCCGACCGAGCGGATCAAGACCCTTTCGCCGCCGCTGTCGACCACCCCGCCGCCCGCGTTCTGGTTGTTGTTCTGAAGGGCCTCGATCAGGTCGTGCACCCCGAGGCCCCGCGCCTGGAGCCGCATCGGGTCGGCAACCACCTGATACTGCTTCACGTTTCCATCCGCGACGTTGACTTCCGCCACGCCGGGAACGGTCCTCACCTGGGGCGCGATCTGCCAGTCCATGATCGCGCGAAGCTCAGTGATTTCTCGCTTGTCGCTCTCGATGGAGAACATGTAGATGTCGCCCAGACCCGTGGAGACTGGCCCCATCTGCGGCGCCTCGACGCTGGAGGGCAGGACCTCGCGCACGTTGCCAAGCCGCTCGTTCACAAGCTGCCGCGCAAAGAAGATGTCCACGTGGTCCCCGAATGTCACGGTCACCTGGGAGAGGCCGTACTGGCTGAGCGAGCGCACGCCCTCGACGCCCGGGAGGCCGCCCATCGCGGTCTCAATGGGGAAGGTGACGAGCCGCTCGACTTCCTCCGGCCCCATGCCGCCGGTCTCGGTGTTGATCTGCACCTGGTTGGTCGTGATGTCGGGCACGGCGTCGAGGTTGAGCCGGGTCCACGACACGGCCCCCCAGATCGCCAGCGCGATCGCGCCGAGGATGACGAGGAGCCTCTGTGTGAGGCTGAAGTGAAGCACTTTGTCCAGCATCAGTCTTCATGCCCCTTGAGCTCGCTCTTGATCTTCTCGCTCTTGAGAACGAACGCGCCTTTGACGACCACCTTCGCGCCCTCCTCCAAGCCGGAGAGGACCTCGACATAGTCGCCTTGGGTCCGCCCAAGCTCGACGAGCTTCTCCTCATACTTGCCTCCGTCTTCCGCGACGAAAAGCAGCCTGCGGTCGCCGTCCTCGACGATGGCGCTGCGGCGAACGGCGAGCACGGTGTCGCTGCGGCCGACGCCCAGCGAGACGGTGGCGAACATGTCCGCCCGGAGCGAGCCGTCCGCGTTGTCCACGAGTACCTGCACGGGCATGGTCCGGGTCTTGGGGTCGAGCCGGCTGCCGACCACTTGCACCACGCCGGCGAAGACGCGGCCGGGAAAGGCCTTGACGGCGATCTGCGCGGGGGCGCCCTTTCTCGCCTTGCCGATTTCCTTCTCCGGCACGCTTGCGGTGACCCAAACAGAGCGCAGGTTCTCGATGTGGCAGATCTCGGACGTCCGCTCGAGCGCTTGACCGAGCGTGGCGTCCACGTCCGTCACCACCCCGCCGATGGGAGCGGCCACGGTCACGGCCCCACCTGAAGCCCGGCTGCCGCCGGAGAGAGCCGCGTAGCCGGCCCTGGCGGCTTGAAGTCCCTTCCGGGCGCCCTTTTCGGAAGCCAGAGCCGATTGGTGCTTGATCCTCGACTGCACAACGGCAATCTCGGCGGAGCGGACATCGGCCTCGGCGGTCTGGATCTCCTTGGAGTTCATCAGGTTGCGCTCGGCAATGGCCTTCTCGCGGTCGAATGCAGCCTTGGCGATTTCGATCTGGCGCTTGGCCTTGTCCTGGCGGAGCTTGTCCTTTTGAACTTCGAGCCGGGCTTCTTCCAGCTCGCTTCGGGAGATGAGCTCTTGCTTGAAGAGGCGCTCGGCCCGTTCCAGCTGGGCCTGGTGCACGACATGCTCTTGAATCGCCTCCTCCAGCTCTGTCTCCGCTTCGTTGAGGTCTTTCTGAGCTTGCTGGAGCGACGGCTGGCTAAAGGCGCCCGTGCTGGCGAACTGCTTCTGTCGCTCCAATGAAGCTTGAGCTGTCTTCTGCGCGGATTTTGAGAGCTCAAGTTCGGCGAGCGCTTCGCGCACGGATGCCTGAGCGCTCGACAAGTCCCGCTCGGCCTCGATGATGTCCGCCCAGGCTCCGGCAAGCTCGGACGACTGGAGCGTGGCGATCGGCTGGCCGGCAGCCACCCGGTCTCCTGCTTGAACGAAGAGGCGGACGACCTTGCCAGCTACGGGCGGAGTTACGACCGCCTTGCCCCGGGCGGTGTTGGTCACCACTCCCGGCACTTTCAGCTCGCCCTGCATCGTCATGCGCCGGGACTCTTCTATTTCGATCCCGGCGATCTTGGCGGCCTCGGCAGTAAGGATGATGTCTTGGGCGTGGCCCTCGCCTGCATGTGCCGCTTCGCCGGCGTGGCCCTCCTCTGACTGCGGGGCGTCTTGCTTGCCGCAACCGGACAAGAGGAGCATCGAGGCCCCGATGAGAAACGAGAATTGGCTCCGCTTCACTTGCCCACCTCCAAGATGGTCCCGCTAGCTTTGAGGTATGCGGCTTGTGCTGAAGCCAGGTGAAGCCGCGCTTCGACATAGCCTTCCTCGAGCTCCCGCAAAGCACGGGTTGCCTCTAACAGCTCGATGAGCGTGACCGCCCGATCGACGAAGCCTTGGCGCGACTTGTCGACCAGCGACCGAGCATCGGTAACGACTTGTCCATACCGCGCGACCTGTTCTTGCGCAGATTCGAGCTCTATCTGTGCGGCCAGAAGCTCCGACTCGGCGATCCGTGTTGCATCGGCTAACGCTCTCTCTGCAGCCTCGGCACGCATGCGAGCCGCTGCCGTCTCCGATCTTGACTTTCCGAAGTCGTAGAGCGGGATGGCGAGTTGGACCCGAATCCCGTACTGACGGTGGGAATCGTGCCAGGAGGTCTGCCTTCCGTGCACCTCCAGCTCGGGCTTGCTTCCGAGGTTCGCAACCCTGGATTCGGCTTGCGCGAGCTGAATGTCGGCCGCGAGAAGGCGAAGGTCGGCGCGCCGGGTTTTCAAAACGGCAGGATCTACCATCCCGACGTTCAGCGTTGCGAAATCGCTGATGGCGATTTGCTCGGGAGAAAGGCCAAGGATGCCGGCCAGACGTCGAACACTCGACTGAAACTCGGCGGTCCGCCGCTGGAACGTGAGCTTTGCGCGCTCCAATTCGATGGCGACGCGAGATAGTTGGACCCCGGGCAGCTTTCCCTCGGCAACCAGCACTTTGACCGCATCGTGAAGCCTCTGTGCAAGCTCCATGAGCTGTCCTGCGTTGTCGGCGAGCGCTTTGGCCGACGCCGCTTCGCTGTAGCCGGCGATGACCTCGTACTGGATCTCGGCAAGGACCTGCGCCAGTTCCGACTCGGCTCTCAGGATCTCTGCGCTCCCAACCGCTCTGGCGGCGGCAGCGCGTCCGAAGATGTCGATGGGCTGAACCAGGACCAAGTCATCGTCGATGCCGCCGACCTCCTCTCTGTCCGTGTGGCCGACGAAGAGCTTAGTTGTGGGATAGGCGCCGAGGCCCCGCCGTGAAAGGCGAGCGCTGCTCACGCGCATCTGGGCCGCCACGATGGCGGGCCGGTTCTCCCGCGCGCTTCGCAACGCTTGTTCCAATGTGATGGGCTGTTGGGCTTGCGCCGTTGCCGCCAAAGGCGACAGGCAAAGGATCGTCAAGATTGATTTCAAAGAAACTCCAGCTGAATAAGGGTCGGGGCGGCCTGCGGCCGCAAATGCCTAATTCAACTGGAAAGGAGGCGCGCGGGAGGGGACGGGAAGCGGGGGCGCGTTTGGGAGCGATCGCTGAACGTGAACAGAAAACGGCTCCGGCTCGAATGACGAAGTCGCTTCCACATGCGCGACGTCGCCAGGCAAGCAAAGATCGATCTGAACGACCCCTGCGACCCTGAGCGCCGCTTGCGGATGCTTGTCCTCGCAGGAACTGAGGCTGCAGCACGCTCTGCAGTCCTGCGCGGCTTTCGCGCTGACCTCCACCGTGGCCTTGACTTTTGAAGTCACAGTCATCTCTGGAGGGCAGGGCAGAGTTGGGCAGGTGCCGCACGCCTTGCCATTCGGCAAAAACCATACCGTCCAGCAGGCATGTGCCTGCCCGGCCAGGATCGCCGCGATGAGAAGCGCCGCGCGCAAGTGCCTCACGAGGAGCGATTATACAAGTCCGTGCGGAATGGTGTTGCAACATTGGTGCGGATGTGCCGGCGTTTCACCCGAAACCAGCCTCCGCAGGCTCGACCCGCACTCCTCGCGTTTAGGAACCAATTTTAGGAACCTTGGGCGATGTCCGTGAGCTCGGCTGATCTTGGTGGAGATGATGGGATTCGAACCCACGACCTCTGCAGTGCGATTGCAGCGCTCTCCCAGCTGAGCTACATCCCCACGAGGGGCGGAATTGTACCTGCCGGCAGGACAGACCCTCCTCGCCGACGAACCGACTGCCGGTGGAGACGACCCTCGCCCTCGCCTGCCTCGTGCTCGCCATCGCGGCTGGAAACCGAGACGGATCGCAGCCCGCGCCAAGCGAGCAAGGCAACGAACCTGAGGCGACTTCGCTCTTCGGCAAGCCGCTCTTCGCCCCTGTCCTCTCCGACGATGCGAAGCGCCGCCTGGAAGCCGATCTGGAGGCCGCGCGCAAGGGGGCCGCGGCGAATCCGACGAGCGTGGACGCATGGATATGGGTCGGGCGTCGCCTGGCCTACCTCGGGCGGTACCGCGAAGCGATCGCGTCGTTCACAGAGGGCCTCGAGCGTTTCGGACGCAACGCGAAACTGCTTCGGCATAGGGGTCACAGGTACATCACAGTGCGCAGGTTCGATCTCGCGGTGAAAGACCTCGCGGAAGCGGCGAAACTAATCGGAGGAACCGCCGACGAGGTCGAGCCCGATGGAGTGCCGAACCGACTCAATACGCCCATCAGTTCTCTCCATTCGAACGTTTGGTACCATCTCGCGCTCGCTCACTACTTGACCGGCGATTTCGATCGAGCACTGGAGGCCTGTCAGCGGGGGGTTTCCGTCTCGAACAACGCTGACAAACTCGTCAGCCAATCCTATTGGCTCGTCCTCACGCTTCGAAGACTGGGAAAGATCGAGGAGTCGAACGAAGTGCTCGCCAATTTCGACGATTCCCTGTCACTAATCGAAAACGAAATCTACTTGAAACTGCTGCTCCACCTGAAGGGTAGTCACGATTCCGCCCTGTCTGCTCTCGAAGATGCCAAAGGCGTGGACCTCGCAACCCTTTGTTACGGCATCGGGATGAGCGAACTGCTGTCCGGCAATCGGCCGAGCGCGGTCGAGCGATTCAAGCGCGCGATGACCAGCGAGTCGTGGGCTGCGTTCGGCTACATAGCAGCCGAGGCGGAGTTGAAACGTCTGGGCGAAACGCCCTAACGTGAGACGCCATTCTTCAGTTTCGTGATGGTGATGTTTCTGAACTCGACGGGATGGCTCTCGGACTGTAGGGCGATGTAGCCGCCCGTGAGCAACTTCTCGCCGTTCTTGATCAGAGGGTTCGCGTCCGGGTCGTTTGGATCGAGTTGCGGCTGCTCAAACTCGATGACGGTCGCACCGCTGATCTTGCAAATCGTGTTCTTGCCTCCGTGGACTTCGACCTCGACCCGCACCCACTGATCTCCGTGATACGTCCGCGAGGTCGAGTTGATGCAGTGCTGCGTTACGAGCGCACCGTTCATCACGACGTGGGTGCCCGGTGTGCAAACGTTGCCCGTCGCCCTTTCCTCTTTGCCGTCGCCGCCCAGGAACTGGATCTCGATGGAAACAGGGAAGGATTGATCCTTACCCATCGTCTGCGGGGGCTGGCAATGCAGCATTACGCCGCTGTTCCGAACCGCCCATCCCGGGCCCCCCGGCACCTGCTTGCCGGTGAACCGATACTCGAGCTTGAGGATGTAGTACGAAAACGGCGTCTTGTAGAAAAGGTGTCCGAAACGATTGTCGAAATTCTCGTAACCGTCGTACGACACCTTGATCGCGCCGTTCTCGACACGGAAGGTGTTCTTGTAGTTCTCGCCTAAGGGGAAGCCGGCGATCTTGGGCGTCCATCCTTCGAGCGTCTTGCCGTCGAACAATGAGATCGTCTCGTTGGACTGTTGCGACAACAATGCTGCGAGTAGAACGGGGACTGCTGTATGCGCCATGGTTGCTCCCAAAAGGGCCGAATGCCCGCCTCGGATTCTATCCCAGGCGGGCACTACGAACTCTCAGTATCGGAGGTTATCTGCCGCCGCCTCCCGGCCCTCGCCGGGCTGTGGCTTCGAACTTCTTGCCGCCGAGTTGCTTCAGTTTAGTCTTTTGAGCGGCGGTGAGCACGGCCGCAAGTCCGTCGGTGAACTTCTTCTGGGCCGCCTGCATCTTCTCGCGCATCTGCTCACGGTTCTGCTGATTCTGGCCCTGTCCGTTCTGCCCTGAGCGCCCGCCTCCCTGCTGGAAGAGTTTCTGCATCGCCTGTTGGTGCGAAGTCTGCAGGTTCTTTACTTTCGTGATTTGGGCTGCAGTCATGCCGAGTTTCTTTTGCACTTCCGGGTCGAGAATCGCCGCATTGCCTGCGAGTTGGATCGCGATCTCGTTCAGGCGCGTTTTCTGCGTCGCGGTGAGAAGCGCCATCACCTTCGTGTCTGCGCCCTTCAGTATGCCCTCGACCTTCTTCTGCGCCTTGTCGCGTTCGGCCTGATTTGCATCGCGCATGTTCTGCATCGCGGACTCCATCTGCTTGCGGACATCGCTTTGGATCGCCTGGAGTTTCGACTTTTGCGCTGCGGTGATTTTGAGATCCTTCTGTACGTCCTCCCGCATGAGCAGGAACGACTTGGAATTCGCGCCTGGCCTGCCGAAGCCGCCGCCGCGCGGACCCCCTCCCTGAGCGAGCACGGATAGGGCCAAGGCTGCAATCGCCGTTATGGCCACGAACTTCGAAAAACGCACTTCAATACCTCCAGTAGTCTGGACCTGCCGCGATCTGCAGCGGCCCAAGCACTACTTACGTCCGGGGAGCCTTTCGGCGTTCCTTGGCCCGCCTATGGAATGACCCCATCCCGAATGTCGGCCAGAACCTCGTTGGCGGCTCGAATCCCCGAGAGGCACGCCCCCTCCATGAAGCCCTGCCAGGAGTAGAACGAGTCCGCGTGCTCTCCGGCGAACTTCAGCCGCCCCGCGGGCTCGCCCTCGAGCCCTGCGATGGTCGTGAACTGCCCGGGCTTGTAGCAGGTGTAACTGCCGAGACTGAAGGGGTGGCTCGGCCAGTGCTTCCGTTGGGCGAGTCCGGAGTATCGCGCCGAGATGCCCGGATATACGGATTCCAAATCGCCGAGGAACTCGGCGATCCGTGTTGCCAGGGACTGGTTGGCCAGGTCCCGTCCTCGGTTGCCGCCAGAGTAGTCCGTGAGGATCGACCTCACACCTGCGTCCGCTGGATTGGTCTCCCAGGTGTTTTGAACGTGGGTTAGGTCGGCGAGAGTCTCGCCGTTGCCGTCGTGCAGATCGAGCCAGGGTCTGCCCGTGAAGCCCAGCATCGTTTTCGCGTTGTTCCCATATCCGAGTTCGTTGATTGCGCGCAGCTTGTCCGCCGAAAGCCCGAGGCTGGGCTCCATTATCACCCCTCGCAGTACCGTGAAGGGGATGGCGAGGACGACGGCGTCGGACGTCCGCACTTCGCCATTGTCGAACCTCATCTCGTATTCGCCGAAACCGTTGATGCCCAAACGCACCAGGTTCATGTCGAGTTCGATCGATCCGGGAAGACGGTCAGCGATGTGCTCCGCGATCCCGTCGTTGCCATCGCGAATGTGGTAGCGCTCGTCGCTGAATACGCCAAACGGCGTGAACTTCGATCGCCTATCAGCGTGAATGAAGAGAAGGAAATTCAGACAGCTCTGCTCGCTTGTCTCGAGGCCGTACTCCGCCACGTAGGCGATGTCGAGTACGTCTCGGATGACGGGCAAATCCGCCGCGCGAGTGCTCAGATACGTCGCCAAGTCCGTGTAATCGAGGACTTCGTCTGCCGGAGTGTGTTCGTAGAACGTTGGCGATCCAGAAAGGGTCTGCAAGTCGGCCCTCATCCGAGGAACGAGTTCTCGATACTCTGCAACGACCTCCGCCTCAGAGTAGTGTTGCCCGTTTACGTAAAAGGCCGTTTCGCCCGGTCCACGTGTGACGTCTTCGCGCAACAGTCCAAACTCCCGCGCGTAGTTCAGCATCGTCTTGTGCCCAGTATCAATGAACTCGCCTCCTAACTCCGCGATTTGTCCAGGGAAGTACCCGCGAAGGGAGAAACACCTTCCTCCGACTCGATTCGATGCCTCGTAGATGGTTGCCGCAAATCCCTTCGCGCGCAGCCGATCCGCGCAGGTGAGCCCGGCGAGCCCTCCCCCGATGATGGCGATGCGTGGGGCCGGCCTATTGCGCGCGCCCGATGCGCCGGCAGCGGTAAGCGCGCCGAGGGCCAGCGCTGAATCTCGGAGAAACCTACGCCTCGAACGTCTTGCCAGTCCGTTCCCCTCAGTCGGTTCGGCGCCTGCAATCAACCGACCCAGCTTTTCGAATTCACTACTCCTCGACATGGGGAGTGATTATAAATTCGAAGAGCCTCGCAGTGAGTCCAGACAGGGCCAACCCGGCACTAATACCGGCGAAGTCTATGGCCTCGCGCATCTCAGGATGAACTTTCCGGAGCCCACGTTTACCGCCTTTCGGCCGAAGGGGCCGGCGCTCGGCGACGTAACCGGCTTGCCGTTGAGGGTGGTCAAGCGCAGGGCGCCGCTCGGCGCGACCAGCGAAGCGCGGATCCCTTGCGGCACGGTCGCCTCCAGGACGAACTCGTGTGGAGAACTTCTCCACGAAACCGAGATCGCCCCGCGGGGCGATTCGAATTTTCCTCGCGCGTGTTCGAGAGGCCCCGGCTCCGGAGCGATCCAGACGTCGTTCCACCCGACCGTTCCCTCCTTCTGCCGGATGCCCAGAACCCAACCGTAGAACCACTCGATCACGTGACCGAGCATGCAGTGATTGAGGGAGTTGCTGCCGACGGTAATCGCATCCCACGTTTCGGGCATGGTCGTCAGGCCCTTTTCGAGAATTCCGCCGTAACTGCCGGTTCCAGTTCTCGAATACACTTTGTGCAGAACGTCGCTTCGCCCCGCGTTGGCCAAGGCGCGGATGAAATACACATGACCGACGTCTCCTGCCGTCTGTTGATAGTCTCTGTTCGACAGATCGTCGAGGACTGCGTTCAGCACGTCATCCCGATCTTGCCGCGGCACTAAATCCGCAACAAGCGCCATGGAGTGCCCTGCTTGCGGGCTGCCGTGATGAGCGAACTTCTTCGCGACAGGATCATAGAACTTCGAAAGGAAGGCGGATTCGATATTCCGTCGAAGAGCAGCGAATCGCTTTTCATCCTCCGTTTTCAATAGGATGCGTGCGGCCTTCGAAACGGCATCCGCGCACATCGCCCATGTCGCGGTCGCGCTCAAATCCTGAGGAGTAAACCGGCTCGGGCCGGGGGGTTGGCCATGGCCGTAGTCGTACCAATCCCCGAGAACTCCGGGGGCGATGTGGTCCTTTGCGATCGCGCCCACGTGTTCCGTAAACGCCTTCATGCTGGCGTAACTTTCCTCGAGGATGCGACGATCTCCGTACCATTCGTACATGTGCCATGGCAGCAGCACTCCCGCCGCTCCCCATTCGACGGTAAAGGACCAGTAGTCATCGGGAGGACGGGTCAGGAACCTCGGAGCGACAGTGCAAATCCTTCCGTCCGGCTGCTGAGAGTCGCGAATGTCCATGCAAATCTTCTGGAACCAGGCGTCCGTTCGAAAACGATACGAAAAGGTTGGAGCGAGCAGATAAGAACATTCCAGCCAGCCCAACTTTTCTCTGTGCGGACAGTCCGTAAGCACGTGGCTCATGTTCGATCGCATGGCCCAGTCCACGAGGGAGTGAGTCCGGTTGTACAGTTCGCTCGAGCACTCGAATGTTCCGACTTCCGGCAGCGCGGCCCGCGTATGCAGAAGACGTAACGCGTGAATCGTCGGCAACCCGTCTGGGTTCGGCTCGCCCTTCGGCACTGCGCCCGCGACTTCGACGAATTGGAATCCGTGATAGTGGAACTTCCACTGCCACTTCTCAACGCCCCGTCCTGCGAGCGTGTAACGGAAGACCGTTTGTCTTCCCCAGAGGTTCAGCTGTTGGACCTCACCTTCTGCTGAGATCACCTCCGAAGGCTTGAGTGTCACGACGGCTCCCCGTGGGCCGCTCACTTGCAGTTCCACGACGCCCGAGCAGTTTTGAGCGAAGCAAGCGGACCACTTGTCTGCAGCGAGTCGAATCCACTTTGTGGGTTCGAATACTTCGTGAACCTTGATCCCCGGCCAAGACTGCCGCACGAGACGGCTCGATGGTGGCGACGCGATCTGCGCGGGAGTCCAACCCGAATCGTCAAAGCCGACGCTCGACCAGCCCGCCTGTTCCAACCTCGCGTCGAAGTCTTCACCCCCGAAGATGTGCGAGTAGGTTGTGGGTGAGTTCGCAAACCGCCAACTTCGATCGGTTCCTGCGACCTTCGACTCCCTCCCGGGAGCTTCTGTCCGGACTTCTAACCGCAGCAGGAAAGGCCGTTCCTTTCCAAAATCCGGCATTGCATCGCCCTTGGTGTAACGGAGGTCTCCTGGCGAACAGACGTTCCAGAACGAGTTGCCAAGCATGACTCCCACGGCGTTGGATCCGGGCCTTACAACCGCCGTTACGTCGAACTCTCTCCAAAACAAGGTCTTGTCGTACTGCGACCACGGTTGGTTGAACTTCGTATCGCCTATCAACTGTCCGTTGACGTACAATTCGTAATCGCCAAGGCCGACGATGCGAACGGTGGTTCGATTTGTCTTCGCAGGCAGCGAGAACTCCTTGCGGAACATCGGGGGATGAGGTGTCTCAGTGCGGAGATTCCACGGGGGGGAAGAGAACGGGCCGATGACCACCGTCTGCGCTCGATTTCGAAACTGTTCATCGAGCGATGCCTCCCATGTTGAGTCGCTGACCAACTTTCCAACGCGACCGTCGGCCGACTCCCACTCGAGAAAGATCAACACGCCAGCGGGGTTTCCGAGGGCGACTCCGGGATCGTTCGTCGCTTCGATCCGTATCTCATTCCTGCCGGCGACGAGCGCCTTCGCAACGTCCGCGCGGTCGATTGTCGACCAATCAGAGCAGGTATGCACTTGGAGGCCGTTGAGAAACACCTTTGCGCTGTTGTCGGCCGCAACGGACAAAGTGGCCCGCTTCACGACTCCCGACACCTCGAAACCGTGCCGCAGGAAGATCTTGCCTTCGGGCGCCGTCGTTCTCGTCGGCAAAGGTGATCCTTCCTCGTGCGCCCAAATCCAACTCGCGGTCTCCACCGCAGTTGACGGACGTCGTATCGTTATCCAGTCTGCCGTCCAGGAATCGCCGGACAGGGCGAGCGCTGTGAGGACGGGAATGAGCATTGCGCAAGGATACTCACGCGTGACCCGTCGCTGGCCGGCGCCCGCTGAACCGAACTACGATTCGGTATAGGTTGAGTCGGCGAGGTGCGCAGGAAGATCAGCCCAACTGCAGAAGACTGCCGCAGGAAACTTCGACTGAGTTGCCTCAATCTTGGCCGGCTCACCGCCGACGAAGAAGACCGGAATCGAGCGGCGGTACTTCGCCTCCCAGAACCATTCGGCCACTTGTCGCCCGTGCGACGGCAAACGATCGAGTGAAACGACTACCGCATCGGGCAGATACTCGCCCCACTTCTCGAACGACTCCGTCGAGAAGTGCCCACGCACGCGATGTCCCTCCCACTCGAGGGCCGAAGCGTGCTCCGCGAGTTCCTGCTCGTTCCAATGCACGAGAAACACGTTCATCGAGAGATTCCTGCGAGTCTCCAAAAGCAAGACCGGGCCGGGGTACATGCGCTCCCGGCCCGATACGTTCTGCGCCGGCCTACTGGTAGGTCAGCGTCCAGAGGGTCTGGTCGAAGGCCGCCTGGAACGTCGCGCCAGGGATGGGGCCGACAGGCTTATAGGAGACCTTCGCCCGCATTAGGTTCGATCCGGCTTGAACGAACCGATCCGCGCTTGAGTTGATCACAACCTCGACGACGGAATCGGTAGTGGTTGCCGCTCGCTGATCGACGGTCTCGTACATATTCGTGTTGAAGTTGTACAGTTCGATCGTCTGCTGGAGCACCGTGAACGAGGCGCGCGCCTCCAGTTTGAACTTCAGCACGCTCACCGTGTTCGTTCTTGCCGTGCTTTCGACGATCAACTGGATCGGGGCTTCCGCCGGATTCAGCGTGAGGCCCTTCTGAATGACCATCGAATTGTCGTCTGAGTTTGCAAGGCTCGCAATGTCGCCGCCGACGAGCACGCCTCGGAACACCTGGAACGCTCCGGGCACGTACGCCTCGGTTAGTGCTGCCAGGTTGAGGATCAGCCGATACCTCTGGATGTCGTTGGCTGCGTCCGAGCAGTCGACGTTGAGGTGTACGAGGTTGTCGAGCGGCGGGACGAGATTCGCCATAACCTCGCTCACGCCTGCGGCCGTCGCGTCCGATGTTGCAAGCAGCGTGACGCCGTCTGTGCGGTACGCGCGGATCCTAAGGTTGTGGATGGCAAGCGAGTTCCGGTTCGCCGTGCCTCCGCCCTGCGGTCCCTGTAGATAGGTGCTTCCGATCGGCTGGGCCGTGATCGTCACCACCTTTCCTGGAGGAACGAAGATCCTGCTCCAGTCATCGTCGGCGTCGTCGTCGATGGACAGGAACTCGATGGTTTGACCGTTCGTGACGGTTCCCAGGTCTCTGCGGGTCGCGTTCGTGTCGTTGTTCTCTTGAACGTCGCCGTAATGCCTCTGACAACCCTGGATGTCGTCGTCCTGCGGACCGTCAAAGTTGGTGTTGAGGAATGCCTCCATCAACTTCGTTCCGTTGGTGGGGTCGACGTGGTTCATTCCGAAGCCGTGGCCGTGCTCGTGCATGACCGTGTTTCGAAGGAACCGATGGTTGTTGGTTGCGTTGTTCCAGCCCCAGGAAGTGTTGATGACCATGTCCCCGTTATTCGGGAAGTAGTTGTAAGCCAACACTCCGCTGCCGGTTCCCATGTCGAAACCGGAAAGCCGCACGTCGCCCCTGACGTTCAGCACGCCTGCGCTGCCGTGCAGCGCTGCTCCGTCATCGACCGTTTCGACCAGCGTAAGCCCCGAGACCTGATCCCAACGGTTGAAGGATTCCCTCAGTTTGTCCTTCCACAGCGTCCCGCTTCCGAACTGGGCGGTCAGTCGAGCATTAAGGACGTTGCTGCCACTTCCGAGTCCGCCGTTCGGAATGAACACGCCGTCCGGCACGATGCTCCACGTCAGGGTCACCGGATTCCCTTGGGCACCCGTTCCGCCGTTGGCAGTGGAGGACCACCTCGCATTCAATTGGTAATAGAGCGAGACGTCACCGCTGACGTTCCGCATCACGCGATCCTTGACTTCCTTCGGAGTTCCCGGAGCGAACATCACCGCCATAGTCGGCGACATCCGGCATTCAGCCGGGCCTTCCAGGCTGACGTTTCGTCCAACCTGAGCGAGCTTCTCCCGGACTGCGGAGTCGACCCAGTTTCTAAGGTCGTCGTAAGGGTTTCGGTGCTGCGAGATCGCGGGGTAAGCGATGGCCCCCGAGATCAGCACCACGCAGGCCCTTGCGGCCTGCCTGAACCATGAGTGCATGTAAACCTCCTCTCAAACGAACGTGGGGCGCGGCCGATTCGTTCGCCGCGAGTCCAAACAGTGTAACCGAAGTTTAAGGCCATTGGGCCCTACCTGGCATCATTAGAAGTGCCAGGTTCTGGGAGTCGGCCTATAAGCCGGGTTCTGTCTTTGTGCGACGATCTGTCTGCGCTCGCTGTCGCCGGCGAGCTGGTGCGGCCAACCCGAGGGGTCCGCGGGCAGCATCATCCCCCTCCTATTAGGCCTTGCTCCGGGCGGGGTTTGCACCCGGCCGCCTTACGACGGACCGAGGTGGGCTCTTACCCCACCATTTCACCCTTACCCCGACCAAGTCGAGGCGGTATGTTTCTGTTGCACTTTCCGTCGGATCGCTCCGCCCAGGTGTTACCTGGCGCCCTGCCCTTTGGAGCCCGGACTTTCCTCCCCGCAATTAAGCGAGGCCGTCGCCCGGCCGACTCCGCAGACCATTTTACATTGACCCCAAAAAAGAATTGAGCGCGAGTCCAAATGGACCCGCGCTCAATCGGTTACCTATGCTACGCCGTGATTAGTCGGCGAAGTCATACGGCGGGCGGAACAGCCACGCGTGGAAACCATCGTACCAGTAGCACTGAGCGTAGCCCGTGCCGAGGTAGGAGGTGAAGAAGTCCACGCGCCAGTCCGTGTGAGGACCGGAGCACGGACCACCCGTGGTGATCTGCGCGCCTGCTCGGCGCCACTTGGCGTGCGTGTCGGAAAAGCCGACGTGCATGCCCTTGTTGTGGATCCACTGCTCGCCGCCCGGCCAGGTTCCAGTCGAACCCGTACCGAACATGCCGCCAGCCGGGTTGCTGAGGTAGCGATAAATGCACGGGGCTGCCGTGGTGGTGCACCTCAGGAACGGGTTGGCAAGGGCGAAACCAGTGATCTTCGCTTTACCGTGGCCTTCCCAGATGACGGGGAGGTTCGACGGATCGACGATGCCCGAGTCGTTGAACGTGTGCAGCAGACCGTTGAAGGTGTAGCTGTCGTTCTGCGGTCGGACGTTCGGCGTCTGGTAGTCAGAGCCAGGAGCGCCTTCCGCAATGCGGTCGCGCTCAGGGCCGCTCGGACATGCATAGATGCCCCAGCTGTTGACGTACGGGAAGATCGAGTTGGCCCAGTGGGTTTGGTTGTTACCGTGCTGAGCGGCGGTCTGGCTCGGACGCCAGTTGTAGGGCGTCGCACCCAGGTCGCTGATGTTCCGCGGAGTACCGATCATCCACCGGTTGGTACCGGGCTCGATCATGTAAGCCATCGGGAACTTCTGGTCATGGTCTGACAGATAAAGCTGGAAGGCGGTTGCCAACTGCTTGCTGTTGTTCAGACAGGTGGTCTGCTTGGCCTTTTCACGGGCCGCGGCGAAGACCGGGAACAGGATGGCCGCAAGAATCGCGATAATCGCGATCACGACCAGGAGCTCGATAAGCGTAAACGCTTTTCGTCGCATCTATTTTCCTCCTAGGTAGTAGTGCAAGGCTATACAGCCAATGAACACAGGCACGCCGGACGGCTCTGACCGGACGCAACTGTAACGAATGAGTATATCACAGTTCGAGCCAAATCGGGCCTTCGCGGCAAAAAACCTGTTCGGTTTGTAGACGGGATTTCTCGGCCGGGGGTTCCCAGTATTCCTACTTTGGGTGCCCGAGGACGCCCGAGGTGGCCGCCGCCAGGTGCCGGTTCACCGCCTCCCAGTCAACCACCTTGAGGAAGGCGTCTATGTAGGCGGCCCGCCCAGTCCCGAAGTCCAGGTAGTAGGCGTGCTCGTACACGTCCAGGGCAAGAACCGGCGTGCAGTTCCAAACAGGGTAGGTGTTCTGGGCGTCTCCGATGAAGTTGAAGAGGGAGCCGTCGTTGTGGTCAACGGCCAGCCAGACCCAACCTCGCCCGGCGATCCCACTGGATTTCAAGTCGGCTGCCCACGCCTCGACGGACCCGAACTCCTTCTCGATCATCTCTTTCGCGAGGCCCTTGCATTGCCCGTCTCCGCCCAAGATGTCGAAGAAGAGGGTGTGGTTCAGGTATCCCCCGTAAGCGAAGGTGTAGTCAACCTTGAGGGCCCGCGTCGAACTGTACACTTGGTTCGCCTTCGCCGGGTCGCGGTCCAGTTCGGCCATGAGGCGGCGAAGTTCGTTCGTCTTGTTCGCGTAGCCTTGGTAGAGCTTGAAATGCTCTTCATGCGTTCTGCGGCTGATTCCGACTTTCTCGGTCGTAAAGACCTTCTCAGCGAGCGGGACGGCTGTAACTTGCTTGATATCAGGCATTGCGTTCTCCTTGCTGGCTTACCCGGTGGTTAGCGTCAACAAGGATACCGCCGCCGCAGCGAGGTCGGCGATGGGCGAAAGATCGGGGCTTTGTCCGTTTAGGCCGGGCTGGAATCGATGGCCGCCACGGCCGCCTTGATGACTCCTGCGTCGTCGGCCATCTTCTCCGCCGCAAGAGCGACGTCAGGTGATACGCCCGCGCCTTCGAGCCGCTTGCCTCCGGGGGACACGTACTCCATCAGGGGGAGTTGAAGCGAGAAGCCGCTGCTCAGCCTCATGAACGTAGAAGCCAACACTGCGCCCGCGGTGCGGCTGCCGACGAGCTTCCCGCGCTTCGTGTCCTGCACGCCTGCGGCGAGAATCTCGGAGGCGCTGCCGCTCCCCGCATTGATCAGCACGGCCACCGCGCCCTCGAATCTCTTGCCAGAACGGCTCGGGAACGGTCTCAGCGGAATTCCATATTCCTTCGCGACTGCGACGGGATCCGAACCCGTGCCACCGAACTTCTCGATGTACATCTGCGCGTGTCCGCGCGTGATGAACTTGCCGAGTTCGGTCTGCGAATCCATGAACTTGCCGGCGAGATGAAAGAGGTTCGCCGTACTACCGCCTCCGTTTCCGCGGAGGTCGAGAATCAACTTCTTCGCTTTGGAAGCCTCTTCGAAGAACTGGTCGATCGCCTTCATGTCGTAGCCGGCGGCGAAAGAATGGACTTTCAGAACTGCAGTTGATTCATCGAGCCACGTGAGTTTGTCTTTCCGAACCAGGCTGAAAACTGCGCGTTCGATTTCGAACTCGGCGACCGTGCCATCGACTCGCTTGACCTCGATCTTGACTTTCGTCCCAGCCTCGCCCCTCAACTCTTCTGGAGTGGAGACCTTCTTGCCGTTCGCCTTCAGGATGACATCTCCGGGCTTCAGCCCTGCTTTGAATGCGTTTCCACCTTCCAAGACTTCGGCCACGCGGACTCCTTCGGGATCCGGCGCAGCCAGAATCCCGATTCCGACAGAGTTGCCCGTCCGCTGGGATTCGGCAGCTCGGGGACTGAGCAGCCGAAGATGGCTGAAACCGAATTCAAGGAATGCGGCGTTGACGGCGGCCGAGAATTGTTCCTCCGTCTCCGCGGCGTCGATCGCTTCCTTGTGCTTCGCAAGGAACTCGGGCCACTTGCTGAAGTCTGCTCCTCCGACGTAGGCGGACTTTGCAATGCGCTCGGCCACCTCGCCGAGGATCGTCGTCTTGCTCTCCGCAGTAATGGGCTGGGCGACGAGCGGCATGGCCGCAAGCGCGGCAAGGGCTGAAAGGAGCCAGTGCTTCATAGTCATCGGTCTCTTTAGATACTATCGGGACGCGCCACGAGGTGCCTGGTTTCTCAAGCCACTTTTTTGGCGATCCGGCTTCCGCGGCCCCGAGGCGGACCCGGCCTCAGGCGGGCGGTGACGAAGACTCTCTTGTCGCGAACACGAACCGGTAGAGGAGAGCGGCAGCCAGGCCTCCGAGCAGAGGCCCAACAATGTACGTCGCCATCTGGGAGACATGTCCGCTTACGACCGCTGGCCCGAAGTAGCGAGCCGGGTTCAAGGCAGCGCCAGTATAGGGTCCACCGATGAGAATCGCCATGGCGACCGCACCGCCTATGCAAAGGCCGAACAGCTGCTTCGCTGCCCGGGCTGCGTCCACGGCGGTCATCAGAACGGTCATCACCAGCAGGAAGGTAAGGATTGCCTCTATTCCGATCGCCTTCGGCATGCTGATCGCCCCCTCCGTCAGGGGGTTGTCCGGATAAGAAGGAGTCCCCAGCCAGGGCAAGCCTTCCCGCATCTTCGTGAACATGCCGAACACGAAGAGGGCGGCTATGACCGCTCCCACGATCTGCATGACGATGTAGGTGAGGGCTCGCGACCCGCTGATCTTGCCGTTCACGAGCAAGGCGACCGTGACGGCAGGATTCAGGTGGGCGCCTGAGATGCCCGCGGTCGCGTAGACACCGATCGCGAGGGCGAGACCGTGTGCGAGCGCGATGCCGAGCAGCCCGAACCCGACCCTGTCGGGCCCTGCCATGTGCATATCCATGCAGATGGCTGAACTTCCAACGAACACCAAGAAGAAGACCCCGAGGGCTTCCGCCATGCCGGCTTTGAACGAATTCGACTCCATGACCTTGACCGTCCCTGGACGGTGTTTTGCCTCCGTCCTTGCGAAAGGACGCAACAGACGGACAAAATGAACGTCACCTAGTTGGGTGGGCCTTTTTTACGATCGGGGGTGGCCGCTCACAGCAGGTCAAATTAGCCTGGGGGCATCGTGGGGTTTCAACCGAATCGGCTCGTTCTAGAGTCCGGCCAGAGGCTGGTCATGGACTGCTTCGGCAGGAGCCATGGCCTCCGTCTCGCGCTGCGACCGGCCCGCCGCTGCCTGTTCGTGAAGGACCCCGAGGTCCCATCGCTCCAGGTGGAGCTGAGCAAACCGGCCTTCGCGGCCCTCGTTCGCGACGACGACACAGGATCTCGGCCGGTACTGGTGCTCGAGACGGACACGATCAGCCCCGGAATCCGGGAGTTGTACCGATTGCACGACATACCGTTTGTCGATGCCGAGCAGTCCCCGAAGGGCGCCATCCTTCGATTTGACCGGAGTGGACTCGCCGCGAAGTTTCAAGCCGACGCTGAACAGGTCGGACGGTGCGCCCAGACCATCGTTGACTGGGCGCTGGACAATACGACCACGGGCACGGGTCGGCTCCTCCGCTCTCCCGCCGAGGCTCTGGTCTACCGAGCACTCAGTTCTGCGACAGAGGACCTTGGCCTCGACCTGCACCACCACGTCCCGTTCGGCTACGCGGCTGGCTATCGGCCCGACCTGCCTCGCAGCATCGCCCGCCACGCGGTCGAACTTCTGGCTGTGCGTTCGGCCTCCTCGGACCCTCAGTGTTCGGTCGTGCTCCCGGTTCGAGTTACGGACACGGCTGGGGGAGGCCATCACAGGGAGCCCGAGAGGGAGCAGGAGGTCGCCGAATTTGTCTGCTTTGTCTCGATGCCGATGGCAGCCTATGAGTTCGGTGAGGAGGGCTGTTCGATTACATACAGCCTGGATGGGTTCGAAGAGCGGACCGTCTCTCCGCAGGACGAGTGCGAGATGGTGACGGCCAGCCGGAGCCTGATCGAGGCGGCCTGTGCGCACATCGGAATCGCTCCGGCGCGCTAAAATGCCCCACAGACTCTCCGCAACGATTTCCACGGACGGAAATCTAACGCGATAGGTGACGATGCGAACGATTCGCCTTGCAGGAGCGGCGCTACTGCCATGGATGGCGACAGCGACGGCGTTCGGGACGGTGGATGTCCCCGTACCGGTGCGCCTCGCGATGTTCGGGCTTCCCGAGAATCTGTCACCCCCGGCGGTCCGGCTGGGTGATGAGTGTTTCCTACCGCTGGAGCACGCGAGGAAAGCGGGCTGGAAGGTGGAGCTTTCCGGTGAGAAGGCGACCGTCACTGTTGGTGGCACTCGAGTCGCGGCCTTTTGCCGCAAGATCAGTCAGCAGAACTGTCTTCCCGTCCGGTCCATCGCGGAGTCGGCAGGCGGATTGACGGAGTGGACTGGAGACACCTCCCTGGTTGTGTGTTCGCGGATCAAGCGAATCGAGGTTGAAAACGCATCGATCCTGGTGGAGGGAACTCTCCCGGTGCGTGCGCAGTTCCTGTTGCTCGAATCGCCACGCCGATTGGTGCTCGACGTGTCTCCTGCAAAACTCGACAGGGCGAAGCCGCCGACAACTTCTGGAAGTTTCCGTTACTCGCAATTCGATTCATCCACCGTACGCGTTGTTGCAGAACTCGACGATGAGCCTTCGCTTGTCAAGCCGGTAACCGGCGAGAGAACCGCGAAAGTGTTTTGGCGCGGAGCGAAGTCCGTCAAGGTGTCGAAGATCGATTTCGCATCCCAGCCGCCGCCAGAGCCGTTCAAAATCGGTGGCCTGCTTCTAACCGTGGACACGCCTGAACTTGCAATCGTGCAGATTCCCGTGTCAGGCGCGGCGAACTGGAGGTTCTCCGCAAAGAGAGACGGCAACGGCGTGTACTGGATTGACTTTCCGAGCGCTGAGTCTCTCGAAGACTCGAATCCCCGTGAGATTGTTGGATCGGCCGTCCGATCTGCGCGGGTCCTCCCTCGACAAGGGGGGGGCTACACGCTGAGAGTAGAGACGGCAGGACCAATGGGAGTAAGGGTCGGAGTTGTCGGCCCGAACCTTGAAGTGAGGTTCACCAAGCCGCGAGGCGCGGGCGGCACGCTCGCCGGCAAGACGATTGTGCTGGACGCAGGTCATGGTGGGCGTGACGCCGGGGCAGTGGGCCGTTTCGGTGAACAGGAGATTCGGGAGAAAGACCTCACTTTGGCGATTACGAAGCGGATTGCCTCCATACTGGAAGCGGAAGGCACGACGGTCGTGATGACGCGCGAGGAGGACACTTATGTCGAACTCTACAGCCGACCAGAACTCGCGAACTCGTGTAACGCCGACTTCTTCATCAGCATTCACATTAACTCGAACACAGTCGTCAACAGCAAGTCCGGAACGTTTACGTATTTCCATATGGACGTCCCGGACTCCAGACTCCTCGCGGATTGCATCCAGGCTGAGATCGCAAGGGTGTCCGGCCTCCCAGACAACGGATCGAGAAGTGACAGAACTCTTTACGACACAGGCCTGGCGGTGCTGAGAGCTTCAGTCATGCCAGCGGTTCTGGTCGAAATCGCGTACATCAATCACGAAGGCGATGTGCGAAGGCTTTTAGACGAGGCATTTCAGCAAGCGGTCGCAGAAGCCGTCGTGAAAGGCCTTAGAGAGTACATCGGTGGGTAAGAAGAAGTCGCGAGCCGGCTGGGTGGTTCCGATCCTTGCGATCGCCGGGTTCCTTGCGCTCGCCTACTACGCAAAGTACGGCCCTCCTGCTGACGTGCCTCGAAAGGACGTGGACAAGCCTTCCGGGCCTGAAAACCGGTCGAAACCAATTCAACAGAACGCGAAGACCGTCCTCGTTCCTCGGGCGATCGAAAAAGGCGGAGAAGTCGAGTGGGTGACGGAGCCGAAAGAAGTTGCCGGAGATCGCGACCCGGTGATAGTTGCTGTCGACTCGTTCCTGCAATCCTCGGGAATCGCTAAGGACGCGCACCTCGCTTCTACGCGTCTCGACGGTGACACGCTTTCGCTTCACTTCGAGGGACTCACGGCGAAAGGCTACGGGTCCGACGATGAAGCGACCCTGATCAAGGGGATCCTCAAAGCAGTTCAGCAGAATTCGAGCGCGAAGCGCGCCGTTTTCTTCGAAGGCGAAGAGCGTTTGCTATCTCTCGGGATGATCGACCTTTCGGAGCCTCAGCCAGTTCGCTGAAGACTGCGACGAGTTCGAATCAGATCCCAAACCTTGCAAATGACGAATCCGCACAAGGCCCCCCCTGCCCAGCCCAGAATCACCTGAGAAGGATAGTGCGCGCCGACATAGATGCGCGAGACGCCGGTCAGAAACGCGACCAGCGTCCAAGCTCCCCCCCACCCCTTTCCGCACCGGAGCCAGAAGACGGTCGCCACTGCAGCCATGTTCGCAGCATGTGCGCTCATCGTGCCCGCGCTCGTGAGCAGAGGTCCCATAACATGGGCGTCGGCGAGTTCTGCCGGAGGGCGAGGGAACGGCAGCCCGCGCTTAAAGGCATCGGACAGAAGGTTCGCCAACGGAAAGGCGAGCAGCGCCTGGACGACCGCAGGGCGGCGGCGCGAATCGAAGAGCAAAAGCATGGCCAGGGCAGCGAGAGAGAGCCTCAACCACGTTTCCTTGACTCCCAAACTGAAGAACCAAAAGACGGGATCGAGCAGGCCGCTCTGCAAGTCATGGTTGATCCAGTGGAAAACCGCGCGGTCCCATGGACCCAACATGGGCTGATTATACGGTCCGAAGGTGAGTGGGCCGTTTCATAATGGCAGCGTGGTCTCCCTTGGCTTCGATAGAGATGAGACGACGAGGAAGGTCCGAGCCGGAGTCGTTGGCTGGATCGCGGGACAGACTCTTGGGGCGCCGCTTCAGGGACGGCGCGACTGGGCGAACGTCAACTTCTACTCTCCGGTGCCGTCCAGCATGGCTCCCACCTTTGGCGTCGACTCTACTGTCGCTTACTTGGCAGGTGTCGAGAGCGATTCACGCCCCGAGTCTCTCGAGTCGATTTGGCGCGCTCGGTTGTCGTACGGGCCCGAGGCTGCGCGCTTCGCGCTGCGCAACCTGCGCCGTGGACTCCGCCCGCCGATGTCTGGTTCGTTCGACAATCCTTTCTTCGATGATGCGAGCGCGATGCAGCGCGCGCCGTTTTGGGGATTCCTCTTTTGCGGCAGGCCCGGAGAAGCTGCGAAGTGGGCCTATTGGGACGCCTCACTCGATCACGCTGGCGACGCCGTGTGGGCGTGTGCGTATTGGGCGGCAGCGATCGCGCTTGCACCCTTCATCTCCGACGTCGCGGACTGCCTCCAAGCCGCGGAGGCCGCTCTCCCGCCGAACACGGGCCTCCGCGAGGTCAGTTCTGGAGTGAGGTCGATGCATGCTTCTGGAAGCGATTGGCAAGACAGCCGATCGAGAGTGCTGGAACTTTGGGGGGGGGTCATACCTGAAGAGGCTCTCGCCGCTCACGGCTTCGCATCCGTGGCATCCGTCTACGGTGGCGGCGACTTTCGGACGACTGCGAGAATCGCGGCGGGTTGCGGAGGATCGGCCATCGAAGCATGCGGATGCGCGTGCGCCCTCGTCGCGGCTTGTTCTGGAGACGTGCCTGCAGACTGGCTGGCGCCACTGGGTGAAGCCCTGATCGTTTCCGCGGCCGTGACAGAAACCAAATTGCCGGCAACCATCGACGCGTTCTGCACGAGCGTGATCGAGAAACTGGAACTCCTTGCCGGAGGGGGGGAAGCGCTCTGGGCGCAAGAGCCTTCGCCCGTTGAGGAGCCCTCAGCGGATCAGGAAGTTCCCACGGTTGAAACGACCTCTGTGACCGAGGCAACTCCGACCGTGGCCGCTCCTACAGTGGCCGCACTCAAGCCACAGCCTATTGTAGACTTCTCAGAAGTGCAGGCGCTGCACAGCCGCTCGCGGGATATGTCCTGCATCGTGAACGAAGCCTTTCGGATTTGTGTTCAATATCCCGATGGACCGACGGTCGGCCGAGCCAACACATGCGTCGCCGCCATCTCCGTGGAGAATCGGTCGGCAACGGATCGGGTGGTGGATCTTCAAGTCGCGGCTCCTAAGGAATGGACGATCGCGCATCGGGGGCAAAAGACGAAAATCGAACCGGGCGGCGCCCACTCGTTCGGAGTTGTTGCCAAGCCTCCTGCGAATCAGGAAGAGATTCCTGTCACGCTTTCGATTCTCGTTGGAGGCATCGAGCACTCGGCGCCCTTCTTCTCGCCACAAGTCTGGTGGGTAACGGGGCCATTCGCTAATGAAGAGCGACAAGGCTATGCGAAAGAGTATTCGCCCGAATTAGTCACCGACCCGGACGCTGTTTTTGGCGGCCGTTCTGATCTCGTCTGCAAGTGGGAGCGGCGAAGGTTTCAGGGATGCAGGCTCGACCTCGAACCCTTTTTCATGGATGCGCCGGGAGTCCTCTACTTGACCACGCGTGCAAAGTTTGAGCCGGGCAGATACAGACTGGTTTTGGCGTCGCCTGTCGGACACGTCGTGTGGATAGACGGCGCGAAGGTCGCTTGGTATCAGGACACCCATCGTCCCTATCCCGTTTCGAAGCCCCCGTACTCGATTGAGTTCTCATCCGAAGGGGAGACGACGTTCCTGATCAAGTCTCTGAGAAACAAGCCCAAAGTTCTGCCAACTTGGCTCTACTTCCTCGATGCGTCCGGCAACATCGTGGAGCCGATCGAGTTTTCCCAGCCAGGTCGGCCCGCTTCGGTCGTTGGGTAGAGTTTCGAGCGCGGGCGATTAGCTCAGTGGTAGAGCGCCTCCCTTACAAGGAGGATGTCGGGGGTTCAAGTCCCTCATCGCCCACCACTCCCAACCTAAGTGTGATCGGCGGCTAAGCGACGGCGATCGCTTCGATCTCGATCAGAACGTCCCTCGGAAGTCCAACCACGGAATATGTTGCCCGCGCTGGTGGGTTCTCTCCGACGAATTCCCCGTAGATCTCGTTCACGGCGGCGAAGTCCTTCATGTCCTTGAGAAGGATCGTCGTTTTGACGAGGTTGGCGGGACTCAGTCCGGCGGCAGCCAAAATGGCCTTGAGGTTGTCGCACGCTTGCTTCGCTTGTGCCTCGATCCCGCCCTCGACGAGAACTCCGTCGGACGTGAGTGGAATCTGCCCGCTGAGGAATAGGAATCGGCCTTCTGCGAGGATGGCCTGACTATAGGGCCCAATCGCGGCGGGCGCGTCGGATGTGGAGATGGCTTGCCGAACCATGTGTGCCATTCTACATGGAGCGCGTCGTCGTAGTACGGCGTCTGCAGAGGCAGAGAATGGACGATCACGGTACGAACCCTGAGGCAAGTCAGAACATCCGAGCAGTTGAAGACTCGTTCGTTCGCGAGTGGGGCGTTATGAGTTCCCGCTGGGGAATTGCGCCCACGGTCGCTCGAATCCACGCTTTGATGTTCTTGGCCGGACAACCCTTCACTCCAGAAGAGTTGATGGAGAGGATTCGCGCACCCAAAGATGAAGTGCTTCAAAGCCTCAGTGTTCTGGTGGATTGGGGCGTTGTTAAGAAGAAAGGCGAAGAGCCCGAACCAGTGGCCTACTTCACGGACATGGACGCAATTCAGACAATCGCGCAAGTGGTGAGACAAAGAAAGCACCGCGAACTCGATCCCACCGTCTCAGCCATCGAGGGCTGCTTAGGACAACTTGGTGAAGCCGACGCTGACCCGAAGGCGCAGGCCGTGAAAAGAAGGCTGACGGAACTACTGGACGTGTTCGATTTCCTCGACATGGCGTACCAATTCGCGTTTGCCTCCGACTCGACGTTTCGAAAACTCGTGACCAAGCGGCGAGAAATCCGTGCCATGCTTCAGTCTGCGATGCCGGGTGAAGGCGCATGACGGAGTCGGTGCGATGAGGCGGTAGGAGGTCGTGAAGAACTTCGTGAGATCAGGAGCGGCGGCCAGCTTCGCGCTGAGCATGCTCCTGCTTTTCGCTCTGCGCTTTGCTCTGCGATCGCCTCTGTTCCTGGTGCTTTGCGCCGGCGGGAGCCTGTTCTTCCTCTTGCGTGGTTTCCTATTATTGAGGCGTGATCCTTACGATCTCGGACTTCTGCGAGAAGTTCATGAACGAGACCAGTTGCCGGCATCCGAAGCGGAGGAAGCGCCAGACGACGCGGTGTACTGCCGTCACTGTCATGAGGCCTATCCTGCGAGTTGCCTTCAGTGTCCTCGCTGCGGGCGGACTTCATGATGGAGTGACTACTTACCGCCGATCCACTCCAACGCCACGACCCTGCGGCGATCGATTCTGTGCTCCTGTCGAATCACTCCGAGCCCCAGTTGATACCAAGTCTTTAACTCGTGCTTCTTGCCGTCGAAAGTGAATTCGTGAGTGACGAGGATCGAACTCCGGTCCTGCCCCCCTGCACGCAATTTGTCCGGCGCCTGTCGCGCGGTCATCGTGATTTTGGCCGTTGTCATGCCCCATTGGCACTCCCCGGAATACTCCCACCTTGCGGTCTGCGACGACGCATCCAGCAACCTTAGGGGGGGGTCATAAGACGTGCCGAGAAGTTCTGACGCAAGTAGGTCGGAGCCGCTCCAGGCCAACTTGCTGACGCCAGCATCGCTTGTGATTTTCCACCCCCTCGTCGCCCCGACCCGCACGGGTTCTTCGCATCGAAGTGTCTCGACTCGGTTGATCGCTGGCGTCTGGACGTAGTAAGTCCACGACCTTCCTTCCTCAAGCGGCATCCAATCTGTGTCGGATCCGCAGCCTGCGAAAAGGAGCATCGCAAAGAACATCGCCCCGCTTGTCCTGGCTGATGACCAGCCTAAGCAACGCGCGGGGCGAGCACGAAAGCCCATGGAGGGCAAAGACTAATCTCGAGGCGACGAATCCGGCCTGGGGCGGCGTCCTCTGCCGCCGGGCGAGTACTCGCCTCCCCACGACTCAAGCGCCGTGAATGGAAGCAGAGCCATCTCCCTTGCTCGTCGGATTGCAAGCGAAACCATCCTCTGCTGCTTGGCCGTGTTTCCGGTCTGCCTGGCCGACAGGATCTTGCCCTGGTCGTTGATGAACCTCCTAAGGATGTCCACGTCGCGGTGCGTCACCACGTCGATCTTGTTGACCGTCAGGAAACTGACTTTTCGCCGCCGCTTGCCGCGGGGCCGAGGCTCCTTCGGGCCGCCCATTCTGCGGCTGCCCCGGTCCTCTTCCTCTTCGTCCTTGGCAACGTAACTGCGAACGGTCCGGGCTGCCTTTTCTGCGGCGGACTCCGGCTCGCTGGTCTCCAAGTTGGTTTGTTCGTCGCTCATGTCTGTGAATCGCCAGGCTCGGCGGACGCGGATTATGGCACAGTCGCCCCCGCCCGGCTTCCAACCCCTTTCGGCCGGGTTCGGTACTTCTCGTACAGCCTCGTCTGCCTCGTTTCGAGGGAGATTTCGCGGCCGAGGATCCAGGCCCGGGTCACTTGCGTGCGAACCTCGAGGATGTCTCCGGTCGCCAGGAACAGGGTCGCTTCCATGCCTGGTCGGATCGAGCCGAGCCGGTGGGCAACGCCGAGGATTTCGGCGGGCCAAAGGGTGATCGCCTTCAGAGCGTCCTCCTTGGCGAGGCCGTGCCGGGCCGCCATGCCCGCGATGTCCCTGAGTTGCCGAACGTTGTGGGCGTCGCCCGTCGTGAGGCAGAACTTAAGGCCGCCTGCCCTCATCCGAGCGGGAGCGGAGTAGAAGTCGTCGTACGGCCGCTCGGCGGGCGGCACCCCGTAAACGCTCCCAAAGATGACAGCCTCCCCCCGCGCAGACAACTGCGCCGCGATCTCGGGCGCGCCACCGCAGCCAACGAGGCGAGCCTCGATGCCCTTCTCGTCAGCCCACTTTAGCGTCTCCGAGATCGCAGCACCGGACTGCGCGACGAAGAACACGGGAAGCTCGCCCCGCGCCACCTTGGCGAGGGTCTCGAACTTTTCATTCGCCTCGACGATAACGCCCGCTGCGCCCGCGCCCGATCTGAGGCGAGCGTACTCCCGGGCCTCGTCGAGGAGTTTGCCGAGCCTCTCAAGTTGCGACTTGAGTTGCTGAGACGCTTGAGGTTCGACTCGTGGCCCCCCCCCAACGTCGCAAACTACGCCGAGACTTCCCTGAATGCGAAAGTCCTCCCAGGTGTACCCATCCAAAGTGATAAGTGCAGCCTGCCCCGGCAGGAACTGGCCCGTAGGGCGGATTAGAGCCGTCAGCACTCCTTGATTGCGGGCGACGAACAGCGTCTCACTGTCAGGGTTGAGAGCGCGCTCGGGCCGAAGGTCCGGGTTGAAGTCTCCTCGTTCCGACGTGTCGACGCTGACGGGCACCTGACCGATCTCGGTGAGCCCCAGTGTTGTCCACGCATCAATCAGACCGGGATAGAGGTGCAGCCCTTTCGCGTCGACTCGCGTGACGTTTTTCGGCGGCGTCACTTTCCCGACTTGCTCGATCTTTCCGTTCGCTCCGATCAGCACGTCTCCAACAAAAGGCTCCGACACAACCGGATGAACGACCGCTCCAACGATGAGCACCGGAGTATTCGGATACTTGGCTACGCCGGCTTGACCTTCGATGGTCGCCTTCCGGACGGTAGCCTTCGCGCCGATCGTCGGCTCTGCTGTTTTCGTCTCGCCAAGGATATTTCGGGCTTCCTCCAGTTCCTGCGCCCTCTCTTTCCTCTGCTCCATGTCGTTCTTGATGTCGAAGCGCTTCACGCCATCCACGTAGGTTGCCAAGCAAACCGTGTAAGTGCTGAGAGGATCCCCAGACCAGATCGCGACGTCCGCGTCCTTGCCGACCTCAAGCGATCCAGTTCTGTTGAAAATGCGCAATTGCTTCGCAGGTTCCGTGGTCACGAACGAGAGGGCGACTTGGGGATCGACTCCGCCGTAGCGCATGGCCTTCGCCGCTTCGAGGTTCAGCCTTCGCGCGTGGTCATCGCTGTCCGAATTCACGCTGACACTCACTCCTCGGGCGTACATCAGCGCCATGTTGTGGGGGATTGCATCGTACGCTTCGAGTTTGTATCCCCACCAGTCGGAAAACGTGGAGCCGCCGATGCCCGCCGCTGCCATTTCGTCCGCGATTTTGTAGCCTTCCAAGACGTGTTGGAAGGTCGCGATCTTCACTCCGTATTCCTGGCAAGTACGAATCAGTGTGAGAAATTCGTCCTGCCTGTATCCGTGTGAATGCACGAGTCTCGTTCCTTCGAGCAGCTCGACGAGAGCGTCCATTTGCAGAATGCGTCGCGGTTCGTCGCGCGTCGCACCAGATTTGAAAGCATCCCACTCCTGCTTGTAGCGCTTCGCTTTGTCGAACGTTTCTCTCACCCATCGGTCGATTCCCATCCGCGTCCGCGGCCGCTCGGAGGGGGGCTGGTTTGATGGCTGCCTGAATCCGCCTTCATCTTCCTCGATCGGGTTTTCTCCGAGCGCGAATTTCACCCCCTCTGGCGCACCCGCGACCGGATAGTCGCTCGGGCTCATGCCCCAGCGCCACTTGCTGGTCGAGGTCTGACCGCCGATTACGTTTGCCGAGCCGTGGAGTTGCTGCGCGCCGACCGTCCCGCCTGCCAACTGATGGTAGACGTTGACGTCCCGGTGATCGATCACGTCCTTGATTCGGCACTCGATTGTCACCATGTTCGTGAACTCATTGACGTTGCCGTCAATGGCCGTGTGGGAATGGCAATCCCATATCCCTGGGGTGATGTGCTTGCCGGTCGCGTCGATGACTTCGCATCCAGAGGGGGGGCTTACGTTTCTTCCGACGGCTGCGATCTTGCCGTCCCGGATCAAAACGTCGGCGTTCGTCAGCATGCCCTGGGACCCCATGGTCCATACCGTAGCGTTCTTGTAGAGCCGAAAGGCCGGCGCGGTCTCTGCAGGACGCGGGAAGAAGTCGAAGTTGGGCTTCATCAACTTTTCTGGCGCGTCATCCACTAACTCTTCGGGCTTCTTTCGCTGCGGCTCCGGCATGTCGACTTTTCGGCCGTCTACGAACGTCGCGATGATCTGGGACGAAGAAGCGAAAATATCGCCCTGCACGACTACGACGTTTGCGAGTTTGCCTTTCTCGAGCGTTCCGGTTTTTCGCGAGATTCCGAGGAGTTCGGCGGGTCTCGTCGTCATCGCCTCGAGTGCGGCCGTCTTCGACAGCCCGGAGCGGACATATGCGCGAATTCCTGCAAGCGGATCCGATGCGCTCGGCGAATAGGAGAACTTAAGGCCGGCGCCCTCGACGGCCTTCCCGCTCTGCAGTTCATTGAAGTAGTTGCGAACGGAACTCAGCAGATTGAACTCGTTCTTGTCCCAGAGGGACGGCTTTGGAGGAACCTCGCCAGAGAGGAGCACAGTATGGTTGCCCTTCGCGAGCAGATCGAGCAGCGCTCCCGCGCCGCTGCGAAAGCGGAGCGCAGGCAGCAGTTTGAATTCGTCGCAGATCGCAAGTGCTTGCAGGGCGGAGAGATCGGATAAGTTGTCGAACAGCGCAGGGCGATCGCGGCGCAGGACCGAATCCAGTTGCGCGAGGCTCTCGTCCTGTGCCGGCCGCGGGAGTCCCGTCGGATTCGCCTCATATCGTCTCGTCAGCCTGCTCTGCCATTGCGCATCGTAAAAGGCTTGCCGAATGAAGGCGATGGCGCCCATGATGCTTGAGGGATACAGGCCGCGAGCGTTTGCGTTCTGGATTGCTACCGGAACGCCGAAACTCGACTCATAGACCAACCCGGACTTGCGATCGGACGCGCAGCTGAGCACCGCGCTCTGCGGCCCCACGAGCCCCGCCGGGGTGTACACGTGCGCGACGCAATATCCGCTCTTCGATAGGTTCATCAACAGGGCGGGAGTCGTGAATTCGAAGTCGACCGTCCGAAGGCGCGTCGCGAGGTTCCCGGCCGCATTCATCGGGTCGGCGAGCCTTCGCGCTGGGTCGGCCGGTAACTGCTTCTCGATGTCCGCGCTGGGGGCGGCCAGCATCGGGTGGATGAACCCGGGATAGAGCGTGAGACCCTTGCAGTCCACGACCTGGGCGTTTTCGGGCGCGGTGATCTGCTGCGCGACTTCGGCGATGACTCCGTTTCGAATCAGCAGATCGCCCGATTCCATCACCTCGCCCGGCCGGACGACGATCTTCGCGTTGTCGAGCAGGATGAGGTTCGGCTTCTCGAACGACTGCGCAATCAGAAGAGAGGAACCAGAGATAAGGAGCAGGCAAGCCCCAAGGACTCGAAGCATCCGGCTGATTTCGCTTCCCGCGTCTAAATTTCCTGCGGGGGTAGGCCGATCGCCGCTCGCATGACGGGCCGAGGCGCGGTTAGCCCGGTCCACCACTCAAGCGCCAGCGCGCCCTGCTCGACCAGCATCTCCCGGCCATCCACCACCCTCCGGCCGGCCTCGATCGCCCATCGCGTAAGTCGAGTGCCTCCCTCGGCATATGCGAGATCGTAGATCGCTGCGCTTCGAGACAGTGTCTCAAATCGAACTGGAAACACGTTCTCTTCGCCGGGCGCGGGAATTGCGCTCACGACCAAGTCCGCGCTTGCCTCCGCTGGCGTGACCAGGGCTTGGATGCTGCCAAACCGCGAAAACCGGCGCGCCAACTCCTCGGCCCTTTCCGCAGTTCGATTCCACAACGAAACACTCCAGCCACTCGTCAGGAGCGCATAAGCCGCCGCTTCGGCGGCCCCCCCCGCACCGATGAGGAGCGCTTCGCCGGGAGGCCAAGTTCGAATCGGGTGAAGAAACCCCGCGACGTCCGTGTTGCTGCCGACCCACTTCTCTCCAAACCGTACGGTGTTGACGCATCCCGTTTCGATCGCCTCCGATCCCTCGAGTTCACAGAGAGCAGCGACGGGAGATTTGTAGGGAATCGTCACGTTCACTCCACGAAAGCCACAATCAGCGAGGTGCGAAAGGCAGTCGCGAAGTTCTTCGGGCTCGACTTCGAAGGCCTCGTACGAACCGGCGACTCCTAACTCCCGAAGCGCAGCGGACTGCATCTTCGGAGAGAGAGATTGGGCGACGGGCTTTCCGATCACGGCGAGCCGAAGTCCTGACTCCTCGCGAGTCGCATCGCGCCAGGCTCTCATGCTTCTTTTTTGACTCGAAAGGTCCAGAACTTGTGGCCCATGAAATTCCAGATCATCACCGCCGCCGTCGCCGCCGCGAGCGAGAAGTAGTAGTTCCATTCTCCGGCGTCCGGTTTGTGGATGCGGCTGCCGATGAGCGCGTTGATGATCATGCCGGTCCCTGTGACAATGTAGAACTTGCCCAACTGTCGGAACCTCTCCGCTTCTCCGCGAATTCTGAAGGTCCACAGGCGGTTCCACAGAAATCCGTTGAGTGCGGCGAACAGGAAGCTCACCACCTTGAACACCGTGTATGCGCCGTCGAAGTCCGGGTGTTGGAGGCTTGGAAAAGTGGCGAGCACCCATCGGTTGACGGTGTCTGCAAGTTCTCCGCCGAAGCCCTTATACAGGAGTCTGTGTATTCCCCAGTCGATTGCGGTCGAAGCCGCGCCAACGACGCAAAACTTCAAGAATTGGCGGATCGTGCGGCTCGACAGCACGCGAGATACGAGAGCGTTGGCCACTTACGTGCTCACCACGTCGGTTCCCTGTGACATGGCAAACACGCTGAGCGCCATCCAAAGAATCAGCGTGCCCCATATCCACGGATCACGCACCAGTTCCGCGTCCGGACTCCCGCCGCCGTTGTTGCGAAACACGATCTGAAGGTATCGAAACACGCCGAACATGGGGAGGGGGATCGTGTAAGCGAGCAGAGGATGCGCGACCCCCGTCTCGGATTGAATGGCGTACAGGCTGTAGGCGATCACTGCAGCGGACGCAGAAATCCCGATCAGTTGGTCAAGCAGAGGCAACGTGTATCCGCGCAGCGCGCCACGAGACTCGCCCGCCGTTCGAAACTCATGCCGCCGCTTCGAGAAGCCGAGAAAGAGAGCGAGTAGGAGCGTGCACAGGAGCAGCCACACGCTGATCCTCTCCTCGAGAACCGCGGCGCCAGCCACCGCGCGAATGAGAAAGCCGAATGAGATTACGAAAACGTCGAGGATGGCTACGCTCCTCGCGACGAGCATGTAAAGAAGTTGGTTCGCCGAGTACGCCGCGACCGAATAGAGAGCATAGGTGTGCGACATCCACGCGAAAGCGACGGCGAAGGCAGCAAGCAGAATCGCCGCGGACGCAGCCGCCGTCGGCTTAAGCGTGCCGGCCGCGACGGGTCGGTGCCGCTTCTCGGGGTGCAGAGCATCCGACCCTCGGTCCAGGATGTCGTTGAACAAGTAACCCGCTGAGGAGAGAAAGCAGAACGAAAGGATCGCGAAGCCAACTGTTCGCCACGCCTCCGCCTCGCCGAATCGCGCGGTGAACACAATTCCCGCGAGCAGCAGGAGGTTCTTCGTCCACTGTCGTGGACGCATCGAAATCAGAATCCCGGTCAAGCGTCGCCCGCCTTCGCGCGACTGATCATGCGTTTGACCAAACTTTCCGCCACTCGGCTGAAACGCGTCCCGATGAACTCGCGCTTGTGCATCTGCTTGACCCAGATCGTCGTTATCCCCATTCGGTTGCCGCCCCAAACATCCGTGAACATCTGATCTCCGACCATGACCGTCTGTTCAGGAGACGTTGCCATGAGCGAAAGCGCCTTCTCGAATCCGTCCCTCGCCGGCTTCATCCGAGACTTCACGAACGGAATTCCGAGTTTGTCGGCGATTGCCTTGAGCCGGGGCAGATTACGCGTGTTGCTCACCAAGCAGAGTTTCAACCCGGCTTCGCGACAACGCTCCACCCATGCGATCGAGTCAGCAGGAACGACGGAACTCTTCCAGGGCAGCAACGTATTGTCAAGGTCGAGGAGCACGGCGCGAACCCCCGCATCATACAGTTCCTCGGGGTCGATTTGACTCAGCGCTTCCGCTCGCACGTGCGGACAGAAGCGTCGCAGCGCCGACGGAGCGCGATGGCGGGCGTAACGCGTCAGCTGGTCACTCATCGCGCGCCCGCCTCCGAGAACGCCTTTCTGCTTTTCGAGATGTTGCGAAGGTGCTCGTCATACGTGCGGCTGAACAAGTGAGTCTTGTCCGGCATTGCGACGTAATAGAGGAACTGATGCTCTTCCGGATTCGCGGCGGCCTTGATGGAATCAAGTCCCGGCGAGCAGATCGGGCCGGGGGGGAGTCCACGAATTCGATACGTGTTATATGGGTGATCGAGCCGGTAGTCTCGCACCGTAACAGGCGCCCACACCCCCTTCGCGTAAGCCACCGTTGCGTCAATCTGCAGCGGCATGCCGATCCGCAATCGATTGTAAATGACGCCGGCGATGCGACGGCGGTCCTGTGGCACCGCCGCCTCCAACTCCACCATGGATCCGATGATCACCCACTTATGCAGTACGTCCCCTCTTGGTCTTCCCAATGGTTCGAAGACTTTGCGATTGAAGGCCTCGAGCATCTTTCCGATCGTCTCTTTCGCGCCGAGCAGCGGCGGAAAGTCGTAAGTGTCGGGGAACAGATAGCCCTCTAACGTCCGGGCGGGCGAGTCCTGGACATATGCGAGAAGGGGTTCCGCCTTCGACGCCTCTCGTATGACGTTCTCCGCTTTGTCAATGCCCTTCGAGTCGAGAAGTTTCGCAAGTCTGGTGATCCATAGGCCCTCGCGAACCAACACGCGCTGGCCGACCAGTCGTCCGCTCAGGAGCTTCTGCAGAAACTCGTTTCCGCTCATGGACGCGCTTACCGAAAAGGTGCCCTTCGACAAGGTTCCGGACTGTCCAGTGAGCCTGCTCCACAGTCGAACCGCCGTTGCGCTTCGAATGAGGCCTTGCTTCTCGGCGCGAATAAGAACCGTCATCAATGTGTCGCCGTCCTCAACTCGAAAGTACGTTTCCTTCGCATTCGGGTCTACGGGAGCAAGCGCCCTCTGCAGTTGCCACCAGCCGCCGCCGAGCAGCGCACCGAGCGCGACGACGATCGTGAGGACGGCGCGAAACGACTTACGGCGCATCGGATTGGGAAAGGTATTCGGAAAGCAGGATGCGCGCGGCTTCGCTGTCGGCGACCTGTCTGCGCTTGCGTCCTGGCAGATGAGCCAGCGCAGCCTCCGCGGCTGCGGATGTGTATCGTTCGTCCACGAACTTCACGGATCGTCCGAGTTTCATGAGTTCGTCGCCGAATTCACGACAGATGGATGCTTGGGTTCCTTCTTCACCGCTTTCCAGCAGCGGCAGTCCGACGATGATCTGATCGATCTCCTCCTCTTCTGCAAGTTGCGCGATCGCGCGCGCATCGGAAACGACCTCGCCGCTTCCGGCCATCGGCTCTCGCGCAAACGCGATCGCCAAGTCCGTGTCCGCGAAGGCGATTCCGATTCGGCGAGATCCGTAGTCGACTGCCAGAATCTTCACGCTCTGAAGGCCTCCACCGCAGCCTCCAATAGTTGGGGGCTCGACGAAATCGCCTCCGGCTGTCCGCTCCAGGGTCGCCCAGAAAAGTCCGTCACCACGCCGCCCGCCTCTTCGACGATCGGAATCAACGGCAAGATGTCCCACTCGTTCACGACTGGGTCCAACATGCAGCCCGCCCGGCCCGATGCGACCATGAGATGTCCATACGCGTCGCCCCACGTCCTCGTCGCATAGGCACGCTCGGCGACACGCGCCATCCCTTCTTCCCGACCGACCCTCTGGAACCCGCCGTGGCTTCCGCACACCACGAGGGCCCTTCCGAATTCGACTTCGGGACTCACCCGAATCTGGCGCCCGTCGCGGTAGGCGCCGCCGCCCGCCTCCGCCCAATACGTGGAGTCGAGCGCGGGGAGGTATGCCACACCGAGCGCCGCCCGCCCGGCCCGTCTCAGGCCGATGAGCACGGCGAACAAAGGCACTCCGTACACAAAGGACTTGGTGCCGTCGATCGGGTCCACGACCCAAACGGACTCCGCTTCCGACCTCTCGCTGCCGGACTCTTCGCCGAGGAATCCGTACGACGGGAACTTCGAGAGCAGGCTCTCCCGAATCGCTGCCTCCGCCTCGCGATCGGCGGCCGTCACTGGCGAGTCGTCCGCCTTGAATTCGGGCTCGAACTCGGTCCCGAAGTAGCGAAGGCAGATCGCCCCCGCCGCGGCTGCTGCATCGAGGGCGGCTCGCAGTTCCGGACTCATTCCCTGAGAAGTTACCGCCCTCGCCGGGCTTTAATCTGAGCCACAGTGAGCAAGCCGAAGGCAATCGTGCTCCTCAGCGGCGGGCTGGACTCCGCGACTTGCCTCGCAATCGCGAAGGCCGAGGGCCTCGATATCCACGCCCTGACGTTTCAGTACGGCCAGCGGCATGCACGCGAGGTGTCCGCCGCCAAGTGCGTCGCGGAGAACTTCTCCGTCCTTTCGCATCACATCATCTCCATTGATCACCTCGCGCTTGCGGCGTCATCGCTCACGGGGGAGGGCGAGGTGCCGAAGAACCGAACGAAGATCGCGGACTTCAACGACATTCCGTCCACCTACGTTCCTGCGCGAAACACGCTCTTCTTGTCCTATGCGCTCGGGATGGCGGAAGTCTCAGGGACTGGAGAGATCTACATTGGAGCAAACGCGGTGGACTACTCTGGTTACCCCGACTGTCGGCGCGAGTTCATGGACGCATTCGAGCGAATGGCCAACCTTGCGATTCGCGACGCAGTTCTGGGCAAGCTGATCGTACGGATTCGAACGCCGCTAATGAACTTGTCGAAAGCGGAGATCATAAGGCTGGGCAATTCGCTCGGCGTTCCTCACGAACTCACCTGGAGTTGCTACGACCCGCAAGGTGATCTCGCCTGCGGCGAATGTGATTCCTGTCTGATTCGGCTGAGGGGATTTGAAGAAGCCGGCTTGACCGACCCGATCCGATACAGAGCGAAGAGCGACGCGGCGCTCGGATCGGAATGAAAATCTACTCAGTCAAGGAAGCGTTCTATTCGATCCAAGGGGAGGGCGCGAATGTCGGCAGGCCCGCGGTCTTCTGCCGCTTCGCCGGGTGCAACCTCTGGACAGGAAGGGAAGAAGATCGAGCGTCCGCCGTCTGTGCGTTCTGTGACACCGACTTCGTCGGCGTAGATGGGATCGGGGGGGGCCAGTTTCGGTCCCCCGAGAGCCTCGGCGCGCACTTGGCGTCGCTATGGCCACCGGGCGACTCGGGGGAGAAGTTCGTTGTGCTCACCGGCGGGGAGCCATGCCTTCAAGTCGATCCGGATTTGACAAATGCGCTCCATGCGGCCGGCTTCTCGATCGCCATCGAGACAAACGGCACGCTGCCCGTGCCGAGCGGGGTGGATTGGATTTGCGTGAGTCCGAAGGCCGGCACCGACTTGAAGCAGTTGTCAGGAGACGAGTTGAAGTTGGTGTTTCCGCAGGAGAACTGCACACCGGAAGATTTCGAGGGCCTGGACTTTCGGCACTTCTTTCTACAGCCGATGGACGGCCCGCGCCTCGCGGAGAACACGAAACTTGCGCTCGAATACTGCCTTCGGCGCCCTAAGTGGAGGCTCAGCCTGCAGGTTCACAAGTTCTTGGGCGTTCGCTGATCTACTCGTGGCCGCGATCGCGCGTCTTGCCGCGGAGCGCGTTCTCTTCCAAGAACTCGACGATCTTGCCTGCCACGTCCACTCCTGAGGCCGCCTCAATTCCCTCCAAGCCTGGCGAGGAGTTCACTTCGATTACCACAGGGCCGTGATTCGATCTCAGCATGTCGACGCCCGCAACGTTGAGGCCCATGATCTTGGCGGCCCTTCTGGCGATGCTTCGCTCCTCGGGTGTCAATCTTGCGCGCGCTGCGGTGCCCCCCCGGTGGAGATTCGCACGGAAGTCCCCAGGCGCTGCAGACCTTTGCATCGCAGCGACGACTCTGCCACCAACGACGAGCGCTCGAATGTCGGTGCCTCCGGCCTCCTTGATGTACTCCTGCACCAATAGGTTCGCGTCCAACTCCCGGAACGCAGCGATGACGGACTGAGCAGCCTTCTTCGTCTCGGCGAGAACGACTCCTATGCCTTGAGTGCCTTCGAGGAGTTTCACCACGAGCGGCGCGCCGCCGACCATGTTGATGATATCGTCGATGTCCTTCGTGTAGTGGGCAAATCCCGAAACGGGCAAGCCAACGCCAGCCCTCGCCAGCAACTGCAAGCATCTAAGTTTGTCCCGGGACCTCGCGATCGCTTGCGACTCGTTCGCTGGGAAGATCCCCATCATTTCGAATTGCCGGACGACTGCAGTTCCGTAGAAAGTCCGAGATGCGCCGATCCTCGGGATGATCGTGTCAAAACGAAGCGGCTCGCCCCGGAAGAACACCTCCGGCTTGTGTGCCGTGATGTTCATGTAACAACGAAGATAGTCCACCACGCGAACGTCGTGTCCGCGCTTCTCAGCGGCCTCTTTGAGCCGACGAGTCGAGTACAAGTACGGCCTTCTGGACAGAATCCCAATTCTCATTCGTTTGCCTTCGAAGAATTTTTTGTGCGCTTTCCTAACAGATAGGAGCGTGCAGGATCGACTGTAAACCGATTTCGAAGCGCTTGCCTCCCGAGCAGCATGCGGAAGCCCATGACGTCTCTGCGCGCCAGCGTGACCTCGATCGTCCACTCTTCCGGCCCGAGCCGAACGGACGTTTCAATCACGGGCCTCAGTTGTGCCCGGCCTCCCGAATCCTTCACCCAGCGGTGTTCGAGAAGAGGCGCCTCGACGACGACCGCCTGGTGGCTGTCGCGCTGCTTCGGATGGATCGTGAAGCGTACCCACGGACAGCCGTCCTTCGAGAACTCTCGCACGAAAAACGCGTGGAGCGAAGAGGAGCGCGCCCCGGTGTCGATCTTCGCTTTTACGCGGCACCCTCCGAGGCTGGGCAGGGTGACCCACTCCCTCCAACCGATGGTCTGGAGGACCTTGGCTTCTGGATGCCCTGCATTGGCATGCGACGTCCTGCGCTCCATCGAAATTCACCTTCTCCCGGTCGCGGAGCGGGAGTATGGCATCCCTTCGCCGTTCAGACGACCGCCACGCGGCGGGCGGGTCGGCTGCTCGGCAGAATAGAATGGTCGCGGTCGGTCGCTCAAATGTTCTTCGTCTCGCTGCTCGCATTGGGCACGACAATCGGTGTTCCCATGTCCTCTTCGATCCAGGTCGTCAACCTTCGTTGCGAATTTCTCGAGAACCCGCTGTCGGTAGAAGATCCAAGTCCCCGTCTCTCGTGGAACGTGGAGTCTTCTACGCGCGGTGCGAGACAGAGCGCATACCGAATCATCGTATCGTCCTCCCGTGAACGCGCCGAGTCCGGAGCGGGAGACCTCTGGGATTCGGGCAAAGTCTCGTCCGACAACACGATCTCAATCCGTTATGCAGGTAATCCGCTCCCGCGCCTTTCGTCTGCCTTCTGGCGGGTGAAGGCGTGGGACCAGAAGGGACAGGAATCCGATTGGAGTTCCGTCGCGCAGTTTCGCACCGGCTTCCGGCACGAAAGCGACTGGCGCGGCGAGTGGATTCGCGACGAGCAGATCGCCCCGAGCGGTCAGCCTCCGCACAACGGGTTTCACACGGAGTTGGCTTCGTCGCCGGGAGCGGAGAAGTGGGTGACGTTGGATCTGGGAAAGCCGCAGCGGATTTCCGAAATCAGACTACATCCAGCGCGGCCGTTCGATTGGATTCGGGACGAGCCTGGATTTCTCTTTCCGGTGCGGTTCGTCTTGGAAGCGGCTGACGCGAGCGATTTCTCTAAGCGAACGCTGCTGCATGACGCGACCGCTGAGGACTTTGAAGCGCCGAACTCGGCGCGCCGGTTCACGTTCTCTCCTGTGACCGCAAGATTCGTTCGCCTGCGTGTCACGAAACTTCGAGAACGAGATCCCGGCAACTTCGGGTTCGCCCTTGCAGAGATGCAGGCGCTCGATCCCGAAGGAGCCGTTGTATCGAAGTCGTGTGAAGTCACGGCATCCGACAGCATCGAGTCGAACTCTTGGTCTAAACAGAGACTCGTGGACGGTGACCTCACGTCGCATCGCGCGAAGGATCGCGGCCCCCTCCCCGCCACTTACTTTCGTCGCGGCTTCGAGTTGAACGGCAAGGTGAAAGAGGCATACCTGCACTCCACCGCGCTGGGAGTCTATGAGCCGAGGCTCAACGGAAGCCGAATCGGAAACTCGCTGCTTGCGCCCGAATGGACCGACTACAGCACAAGGGTCCAAGTCCAGACATGGGATGTGACACCTCTCGTTCGAGAAGGCAACAACGTTCTCGGCTTCGAGGTGGGTGACGGGTGGTATTGCGGACGCATCGGGATGGCGCAATCACTTGGCACGACAGGATTGCCGCGGGAAGTGTACGGCCGCCAACATGCGGTGCGCGCGATGCTCGAAGTCCGGTTTGCGGACGGGAGGGAAGCGTGGATCGGAACCGACGGTAGTTGGCGCACGACGACTCAGGGCCCGATCCGCGCATCGGATATCTTGGATGGGGAAGTCTACGACGCAAATTTCGAAATGCCGGGATGGGATGCACCCGGATTCGACGACAGAAGTTGGGGAAGCGCACACATTGCAGAGAGAATCTCCGCGAATACGGTGCCCCAAGTCAACGAGCCGATCTCCGTAGTTGAGAGGATTCCAGCAGTTTCGGTTCAGAGATTGGACGACGGCGCTGTGCTGGTGGACTTCGGACAGAACATCGCGGGTGTCCTCGAGGCTCGGCTTCGGGGTTCGAAGGGGGTACGAGTTACGATCCGCCACGGTGAGGCAATCGCAGACGACGGTTCACTCTACACCGCGAACCTTCGAGGAGCGGCGCAGATGGACACGGTCATCTTCGGCGACTCGAAGGAACTGACGTTTCGTCCGAAGTTCACATACCATGGCTTTCGATACGCTTCGATCGAAGGACTCGATTACACACCGTCGGCGTCCGACTTCGTCGCTCTGGTGCAGGCATCGAGCAGTCCCGAAACGGCGGACTTCGAGTGCTCGAATCCGCTGCTCAACAAACTGTGGGACAACATCCTCCGCACGCAGCGCGCCAATCTGCAAAGCGTTCCGACGGATTGCCCGCAGAGAGACGAGCGCCTGGGCTGGATGGGAGACATCCTCGCGTATGGGCAGACTGCCGTCTTTCGCATGGACCTGGCCGCGTTCTTCGACAAGTGGTTTCAAGACGTGCGAGATGCGCAGGCCGACGACGGTCGTTATCCGGACTTCGCGCCCCATCCCTTCGGCAAAAACAGAAGTTTCACGGGTGCGCCCGCGTGGGGAGACGCGGGAGTTTTCGTCCCTTGGATCGCATATCAAAACTACGGCGACGTCGGTTTTCTTGCGGACCACTTCGAATCGGCGCGCAGGTGGGTGGACTGGATCCGATCCAAGAACTCAGACTTCGTCTGGCGTAATGGAAGGCACAACGATTACAACGACTGGCTCAACGGGGACACTCTCATCGCGCCAGGCTGGCCGCGGACGGGCGCAACGATTCCGAACGAAGTCTTCGCGACGGCGTTCTTCGCGGAGTCCTGCCGCCTCGTCGCAGAGATGGCTCGCGCTCTCGGACGCGAAAAAGAAGCCTCTGACTATGCCGGGCTGTACCAGCAGATTCGTTCGAAATTCGCGCAGGAGTTTATCAACGAGGACGGAGTCGTGAAGGGGGATACTCAAGCCGGCTACGCCATTGCCCTCGACTTCGACCTTGTTCCGCCCGAATTGCGAGACAAGGCTGTCGAGAACCTGAGACGAAGCGTGGCCGCGTACGGCGATCACCTTTCGACCGGATTTCACTCCACGCATCGCATGATGATCCAACTCTCGAAGTTGGGGATGCATGAACTCGCGTGCAAACTCGCCACACAGACGACCTTTCCAGGGTGGGGGTATTCGCTTGAGAACGGGGCGACTTCGATCTGGGAGCGCTGGGACGGCTACGTGAAGGGAAGGGGCTTCCAGGATCCCGGAATGAACTCCCTTAACCACTGGGCCTTCGGCGCGATCGGCGAGTGGATGATGCGATGCCTCGTAGGAATCAACCCGGTGGACGACTCGCCGGGATGGAAGAGGTTCGTTATCCGCCCCATGCCGGGTGGGGGGATTTCGTCCTGTCGCGGCAGTTACCAATCCGTCCGCGGCAAGATCGAATGCAGTTGGGTCGTTTCGCCCGAGGGACTGGCCGTCTCCGTAACGGTGCCTGCTAACACCACGGCCGAGTTGGCGCTGCCCGCGACCTTTGGCGATGTAGTTCTCGAATCAGGTAGGGACCCGGCGTCCGCCCTTGGAGTGAAGCCGCTCGGCAAGAGGGCGGACGAGCATCGGTTCGAGTTGGAGTCGGGAACGTACTCGTTTACCGTGCGTGAGCGATAGACATCACCGACCGGCGAGTAGTTCCAACGCACCCCGCACGACGCCGCCTGCGAGACGCTCGGAATAGTCGCCGTCGAAATTCGCCGTCTGTTGCCGACAGCCCATCGTGACTGCGAGCGCGAAACCCGCCAGCGTCAAGCAGGCCACGCGCCGCAGAGCATTCGCGTGTCGGTTGAGAAATCTTTGTAAGTCCTTCATGTTCCGGGTAGTTGGAGTCCCGGAACTGAAGCGCCTTACCATGCGCGCGCTCAGTTAATTTCTTTTCGAGTCCTTTTACTTCCGCGTCACGCGACCAGCGGAAGTGCAAGTTCGGGAGACTCACGCGCGTGGCGGCGACTGAGCCGCGCTCATGGCAAGCAGGGGAAACGGATTCGAGGCCCTAGCCCGGAGTGGCAGAGGGCGCTAGTGGAAGCGGGAAGGGATGGAAGCGCTGGAGGTTGGTGGGCGGTACTGGACTTGAACCAGTGACCCCTTCGGTGTGAACGAAGTGCTCTACCACTGAGCTAACCGCCCTCGACACTCATTCTGCAGTGGTTAGGGGGAACCGAATATACCTCGGCCCCCTCGTGAGTCCGAGTAGACTCAGCCGTGCCCTCTCCCCGGATCGGGATATCGTGCGACGTCGGCATGCGGGAAGCGGACGGTGAGGCGCTTCTCCAGTTGGACTTTCGGTACGCCGAGGCGATCTTTGCGGCGGGAGGCGATCCGGTCCTCCTGATGCCAGGCGTCACGAACGATGCCGTCCTCGAAACTCTGGACGGCTGGCTCATTCCGGGCGGCAACGACCTTTCCCCCTCCAGCTATGGCGAACAGCCCCATCCCGAGGTCTGTGTCCTTCATCCCCGTCGCGAGTCCTTCGAGTGGCAAGTGCTTCGGAAGTTTCAAGACTCGAACCTGCCGATTCTCGGAATCTGCTTCGGCAGTCAGTTCCTGAACGTCGCACACGGCGGGACGCTTCACACGCATCTTCCGGACGTGATCGGGCACAACGAGCACCGCTCCGGATTCGAGGAGATCGACTTGATCGAATCGAGCCGACTATTCGGCCTCGGGCTTCCGATTCGATTCACTGGCTCGACCTCACACCACCAAGCGGTGAAGGATGTCGCGCCCGGGTGGAAGATCGCTGCAATCGCGAAGGACGGAGTGATCGAAGCGGTGGAAGAGGACTCGAACCGCTTCCGATTCGGAGTGCAATGGCATCCAGAGCGAACACCTGATTCGGAGGCGACCCGCGCACTCTTCGCGGCGTTCGTCGAGGCGTGTCGTCAGTGGGCGCTGATCGCGCGCTCCGCGAGGATGACTGCGACGTAGTCGTCAATGGGAACGGGCGGAACCTGAAGGCTGCTCGGCAGAAGGCGACGCCAGCCGCGACGCGGAGTGCATTCCCAGTACCTTTCTCTTGCTCGAATGGACGAATCCCTCTCATCCACGATGAGAAGCGACAGTCCAGGGCTGGATTCGCGCAACGCGACTTGAACCGCTTTGGAGTTCGTCCCATTGCCCACGACTGCGAGTTGCACGTTGTGCGCTTGCACCAACTCATGCGCGCGGAGTCCGACGCCGGATACGTCGCAGATGTCGCGCGCGAGAATCTCGGTTTTCTCGCCGTCGGTGCGCACCACGGCCAGGCCGCACTTTCCTGTGCCGGGGTCCACGCCGAGCACGGTCTTCATCGGTCGTTGCGGATGACCAGGCTCAGGAGCAAAATGTCGGCAGAGCGCGTCCTCGCTTGCGCCTTCGCGTCCACGCGCACGTTTCCACCTTGCGCGTGGATCGCCTCGGCGACGTCTATCACTTGCCGCACGTTCACCGAGCCAAGCGTGTTCTCTCCGCCTGCGACGGGAATCATTCCGGCCGTCAACGCAGCCTCGCGAACGTCGCGGTTAATGAAGGACGCCAACGTCGAAATAGTCTCGTCCAGCGTTCTGCTGCCGTCTATGACCGTGGACGCGACGACTGCGTCCTGTTCGAAAACGACCCGATTGCGAAAGACGCCGATTTCGAGGGGCACCGGCAGGTCCTCTTCCTGGAAGTAATTGTAATAGGACCGCGCGATGAGAACCAAGTCGTCGGTCGTGCTGGCGATGGCTTCGATGATGCTCCGCACCTGAGCCTCCACGCTGATCGTGATCGTGCCCTCGGATGTGATTCTCTGCCGCTCGACGATGCCTGCCGCGATACCGTGCTCATCCGGTTCGACGCCCCTCTCGAGCGCGCGGACGTTCGCAGACTTCACGAGCGTGGAAAGCTGCTGCAGGATTTCGTTCGGCGTCTTTCCTCCCTGCATGACCAGACGGGAGAGTTCCTCATCTTTGCGGAACAGAAGGGTGCTGGTTCGAATGGACTCGATGCCCTGCAGAAGCCGTCCAATGCCTGCCTGCAATCGAGCGCTCTCGTCGGTTAGCGCCGCCACTCGATTGCGCAGACTGGATTCGGTCATCTCGAGCGTGTCCACTTCTCTCTGCAGTCTCTCTTTGTCTTGCTGCAGTTGTGTCAGCTCCTGCTGGGCCTGCTCTAGGTTGTTCTCTGCGACTTCGACTTCATGGGCGAGTTGGAGCGAGAAGCGGTTTGCGGCCTCCTGTTCCTGACGGAGCCTGGAGACTTCGCGCGAAAGGCCGTCCGCTTCGGTCTTCAGTTGCGTCACCTGCGCTTGCGCGGCCGCGCGCTCCGACTCCGCGCGTCGGTGAGCCGCTTCGGCTTGGTTCTTTGAGGCGACGGCATCCGAAACTTCTCCTTCGAGTTTCGCGAGTTGGGCCTGCTGTTCGCGCACGCGCGCTTCATTTCTCCCCACTTCCGTTCTTAGATCCGTAACTTGCGACTGCGCTTCCTCGGCCTGTTGATTGAGCATCGCATTGCGGCCTTCTAACTCCTTGTATTCGCGCACTATCTGCGGGCCTTTCGCCATCCACTCGCGGACTGGCGCGGAGATCGTGAGAATCGCGTAGGTCGTCGCAACGGGAATCAGCATTCCGGAGATGACGGTAAACACCACCGCCGTGTGGCGTGGCCGAAGACCAGCGAGGCGAAGGCGCTTCTTGCCGAGCTTTCTGCCAAGCCAGTCGCCGACGTAGGCGATCAGTCCGCCCATCAGGACGAATAGCGCGAGGATGGCTGGTGACGAGACTTCCATGACTGTCCTACCGATTCTTATTCCAAAAGAGCACGAATGCTGCAGCAAGCCCCAATACAACGGGCGCGAAGGCCGCAATTGCCGGATCGATAACCGCCCGCTTGGCCATGATCATCATGTATTGCTGGGCAGTGTAGTAGAGGAAAATGATGAGGATGCTCATCGAAAAGCCGACGCCCATGCTCTGGCGGCTGTTGCGAATGGCGACCGGCGCGCCGACCAGCCCGAACACAAGCGCGGTGAGAGGTATAGCGATCTTCAGCCAGTAGCCGACTTCCCACTCCCGGATCTTGTCCTGATTCATTCGCGGGTTCTTCTTGAGGCGCTCGAGTTGATCCGCGAGATCGGTCATCGAGAGCGCATCTGGAGAGTCGAGGTTTCGAGTGAGGAAGTCCTTCGGAGTGAAGTCAAAAGTCGTACCGGGCAGGGGGCGCGTGTCGCCGATGAACGTCGTGACCGTGTCCCCTTCGGGAGTGGTTCTCCAGACGCGGACGTTCTGCATCCTCCACTCCTTGCCGGGCGAATAGTAGAGTTTCTCCGCGTGAAACCACATCTCCGGCTGGTTCTTCTCATCGAACCAGACGCCTGTCACGTCGTACATCTCGCTCGTGCCGAAGTTCGTTTCTCTCGCCATAAGGCTGCCACGGAATTCGTCTTTTACGTACAGCGGCTGGTAGATGCTGCCGGCCTTCGCCTGCTTTAGAGATTGAGACACTTCCAGCTGAAGTTCGGTGGCGCGATAGGTTGCTGGCGGCACGACGTATTCGCCGAAGACGAAGGTGATCCCGCTGACGACCAACCCGAAGAAGGCCACGGGCCGCATGATCGTGAAGAGGCTTGCGCCTGCGGCGACAGCGGCCACCACCTCCGAGTCGTTCGACAGCCTCATGAACGCCAGGAGGCTTGCCAACAGCACAGCCATCGGCAGCGTCTTGACGATGAGGGCGGGCATATACATCGCGCTCAGTTCTAAGACGGTTTGGATGTCGATTCCGCTTACGAATAGGTTCGTGAGTCGAAAGAGATAGGTACCTGCGAGCAGCAGAACCGTGAATAGGACCACGCCGAAGAGCCAGGGACCGATTAGCTCGCGAATGATGAGGCGAGTCAAGATCCAGGGCATTACTGGAACTGCTCTCCGAGGTAGTGCTTCTTCACGTCGGGGTCGCTGACGATCGCCTCACGGTCTCCTTCTTTGGAGATGCGACCGTCTATTAGGATGTAATTCCAGTCCGTGATGCCCAATGTCGCGCCGACGTTGTGGTCTGTGATCAGGATGCCGATTCCGCGCTCTTTGAGTTGGAGCAGAATTGACTGCAACTCTTCGATGGTTCGCGGGTCAATTCCCGTGAAAGGTTCATCCAACAAGATGAACTTCGGATCCGAAGCGAGCGCCCTTGCGATCTCAACCCTTCGCCTCTCGCCTCCGGAGAGCACTCGCCCCTTGCTCGACCGGAAGTCGAGCATCCCCAGTTCTCCGAGGAGTTCCTTGATCTTCTTGTTCTGCTCGGTCTTGGAAACGCCCCGTAGTTCGAGCACCAACCTCAAGTTCTCCTCAACCGTCAGGTTGCGGAAGACAGAGGCTTCCTGCGGGAGATAGCCGATTCCCGCGCGGGCGCGCTTGTACATGGGCCACTTCGTCAGTTCGGTGGACTCCGTGGACTCGAGGAAAACGTGGCCAGAATTCGGTCGGACCAGCCCGACGATCATGTAAAACGTTGTGGTCTTGCCGGCTCCGTTGGGACCGAGCAGCGCAGTGATCTTGCCAGTTTCGAATTCGAGCGAAACGTGATCGACGACTCGCCGCCCGCGATACGCCTTTACGAGGTCCTTCGCTCGGACTTTCACCTTCTTTGGGCGCCCCCTGAGAACTCGACCGAGCGGAGTTCATAGGTGTCCGGGCTGAAGCCGAGCGTGACCTGCGGCGCAAAGGCCTTCGCTCCGCCGGGTCCGAGTACAGGGTGCGAGCCGGAGATGGTCACCCCCCCCTTGAGTTTCAACTCCGACATGCTTTCGTTGAAACTCGCGGTTGGGCAGTCGATGTTCAAAGTCCAAGGTTTCGGTTGGCCCTTCTCGTCCTCCGCTTCGCCCTCAACCGTAATGCGAACCCCGCCCGACATCTGCCAAGAGGAGAGAACGTACACCTTTTTTCCATCCTGGACGGTGCGTTTGCCGTCTGCCGCGAAATTCGGGCAGGCAACGACGAATTTCGATTTCTCCTTTGGATTTCTGCTGGTGAATCGCATCGGCGCGCCTCTCGCAGTCAGTCGGTCGTAAGCCGTCGAAACGTAAGTCATCTCCACGTGAGTCGCGTTCGTTAAGGAGTACTCGTGATCACCCTCGGAGTACTCGTAAGTGACGTTCTTCCCATCGGCGCTCATGGTCTGTGGGGAGTAATCCGTTCGGCCCCCACTCTCGGCTTTCATAAACTCGATGGTCGCGGTGTCGGATGAGAATTTCCCCGGCGCAGAAGGGTGCGAGCTGTCCACCGAAACACCGCCGCTTGCGACGAGCCTCTGCGTTTGAGCGGAGAACTCGGCCTCTCGGCTAGCAAGAACCATCTTCCAATTGGCCGGTTGGTTCGCTGTCCTTTCGCTTCCCGTCATCTCGACGCGAATCCCGCCGGTGAACTTCCCCTCAAGCAGCCCATACTGTTCCGATCCGTCGGTCGATCCAAGAACCGTGTCCAATTTCTTGCCCTGGACGGTTACTCCGCGCTGCTTCCAAGTGGCGATCACGGGACTGCCTTCGACGACGAGCAGCCGATTCTTCCCCCCCTCCTGCATCTTCAGCGAGCCCTTGGTGACTCCGACGACTTTGATTTCGTCGGTTTCGAACCAGATGTCTTGGCCGGTTACCAGCAGGGAGGCGAGCACAAGGGCGGTGGACGAAGCCTTCATATTCGATTCACTCGCGAAGAGCGCAACTCCCTTTTTCGACGGGCCTATCCGCATCCCGTTGACGTTGGCTTCGCGTATGTCCTCCGCGACGAGTTCACCCTTCTTCTGCGAACCGCTGATTCTGTCACACCTGAGGCTCACGCGCCCGTCGGAGGACACGGCCCGCACGTTGCCCCGAAGCCGGAAGACGCGGTTCGTTTCCTCCGCATCACCGCTGTCTGCGGTGACAGTGACGAGAGGCTGGTCCTCGTCGAAGAGGACCACTTCGACGTCCGAAAGCTGACCGTAGCCCCCCGAGTCGCCCACCGAGCCCGTGGCGGAGGAGGCCGACAGAGACCAGAGTTTCTCCCCGTCCGAGCTGGTGGCATGCAGGGAGAGCGTTTTCATCCTGCCGCCGATCTCCAACTCGTCCGACTCCGGTTCAAAGAGGTCGCGCGCCGCGCGATTCCCGGAGGAGGTGCAGGCGGCAATCCCGACGCAAAGGCAGATTAGGAGAGGACCGACAAGTCTGATGGCGACCTCCTGCGGGCGAACCTGCCGCCGTGAACTCCTGCCAGTTGGCCGCATGCTGCGGCGATTCGGTGACCACGCTCTCTCCGCTGAGTAACGTTCACTCCCAAGGATTCGAGCGTGCGGCGAAACTGAGTGATCCGGCTTGGAGCGGGCCGCTTGAATCCTTGTCCTGTAGACACATAGTTGAAGGGAATCAGGTTGACAAGGCTCGGAAACCCGCGAACCATCGTCGCGAGGTCTTCCGCCTGATCGATCGTGTCGGTTACGCCCTCGATCAACAGGTACTCGAATGTGACCTTGCGACCGGTCGCGTTCACGTACTCCTTCGCTGCCGACAGCACTTCGCTGATCGGCCACTTCTGGTTCACGGGCATGAGGCTGTTCCGGATCTCGTCTTTCGTGGAGTGGAGCGAAATGGCGAGGTGAATGGGCAGGTTCTCTTGGGCCAGTTCTCGGATTCGCGGCACGATGCCGACGGTGGACACGGTGATATGGCGCGGGCTTAGGCCGACCTCCTGCTTGAAGAGCCGAATCGACTTCACGACCTCCGGATAGTTGAGCAGCGGTTCGCCCATTCCCATGTATACGACGTGCGAAATTCGCCTGGGCGAGATGCTCTGAAGCAGAAAGTACTGGCCGAGGATCTCTCCTGCCGACAGGTTCCGGTCGAAGCCCCCGAGGCCGGTGGCGCAAAAAGCGCACCCCATCGGGCAGCCGACTTGGGTGCTGAGGCAGCAGCTGACCCGGTCGGCGTAGGGGAGCAGCACACACTCGAAGGACTCCTCGTCGCCCCCGTGAGCGAGCACTTTCACGACCCCATCCTCGGATTCCACCCGCCGGGTTTCGACGAGTCCGGAGGCGACGTATCGCTCGCCGAGGGCCTCTCGGACATCGGCCGGGAGGTCGCTCATCTTTTCGAAGTCGGTCTCTCCCGCGTACAGCCAACGGGCAAGTTGGCGGGCGCGGAGGGCCGGCCTGTCGGCTGAGGAGAGGGCTTCCGCAAGTTCGGCTCGGTCCAGACCCAAGAGGGCAGGGGTGGGCGGCACGGCGGAATTGTACTCAGGCGGGACTTCAGTCCCCGAAAATCCCTCACCTGGGCCCCCTACCCCGTGCTTTTTCCTGCACCATGAGCCAAAATGGAGCAAGGTGCGCCTTAGAGCGCATGAGTCTGCGGTGGGTCGGACCGTAGCCCGAGCCCGAAGGAAACTACGGAAACTGGGTAAGGGACGAGGAAAGACTCCGCCGCCATCACAACTCAAGGAGGAGTCAAGGATGAATCGAACGCTGAAACTTGCTTTCGGCGCCGTTCTTGGTGCTGCGCTGGTAGCCCCAGTCGCTGCCCAGAACTTCCCAGACACCCAGGAATGGGACTGGGCGTTCAACGCCATCCTCAACCTGAAGAACGAGGGAATCCTCGTCGGGTACCCGGATGGTCTCTTTCGACCTGGCCGCCCCGCATCACGGCGTGAACTCGCCGGTGCGCTGAACGCGGCCTACGAAAAGCTGAAGGGCATGATCGGCGGTCTGCAAAACCAGATCGACGCGATCAACCAGAAGCTTGACAACATGGACAACTTCGCCACGAAGGCGGAGCTCGCCGCACTTCGTGACCAACTGGCTCAGATCCAGCGCGACATCCAAATGATGAAGGGCTGGGGCGATGACATCGCCAACATGAAGAAGTTGGTCGACATGCTGTCCAACGAGTTGAAGGAACTGGGCGTCGACGTTGACGCGATGAAGCGCGATCTTTCGGATCTCGCTGACCGCGTTGCCAAACTCGAAGCCCGGAAGCCCGCGATTGACATTCACGGAGATCTCAACTTCGTGATGCACGCAGGCCACTCGACGGACGACATGTTCGGCATGACCGTGGACCGCCGCCTGACCGGATTCGGTCGCGGCGACTACGAAGGCGATCCGGTTGGAATGACTCGCGACCTCACCATGGGCCATGAGGCAGGTTTCACCTTCTCTGGCACCAACGACGACGGTCCAAAGTGGCACGCAACGATCGTTGTGGGCAACCTCATGGGCTTCGGCGACTTCGAGGGAAGCGGGTTCTTCTATGGCAACCAGGGTCACGTACCTTTCTCGTTCGCTCCGTTTAACGAAGTGAATGAAACGGTGTACGTCCAGAGCTTCGGTGTCAACTTCGACACCTCGGTCTGGGGCCAGAACTTCACGGCGGAGTTGGGTCGCGTCGGCTATCAAGCCGGCAACTACTTCTTCAGGAGGTACGACAACACTCCGTACTTCGACAACCCGCGCTGGGATGATGGCAACTGGTACTTCGACGGCGGCATTCTCAAGTTCAACTGGGGAAGCACCGGCCTCGATGTATACGGCGGCCGAGTCAATCAGGGCAACACGACCGAGACGACTGGCTTCTTCTTCAACAACATCTGGAACCTGTCCGCAGGCTTCCAGGCTGAATCGGGAAGCCTGTTCTTCGGCTTCGGCGACCTGTTGATCGACCAGCTGCTCGGCTTCCACCTGAACTTCGGTCTCGGTGACCGCGGCGACATCGCGATGAATTACATCTACCTGGATAGTAATAACTTCGGATCCGCCGGCCAGAACCGAATCGTCGTTTGGGGCGGCGAGTTGAACTACGCGTTCAACGATGCCTTCAGCCTGAACGGTGGTTACAGCCAGACCAACTACCAAGAGAACGATGACGTAATCCTCGACGAGGACAACGCCGCTTACTGGGCTCAGATTCAGTACAACGGCAATCGTTGGGGAGGTGGTGTCGGCTATCGCCACATCGACCCGTGGTTCGGCGCTCCTGGTGACTGGGGCCGACAGGCCATTTCGTGGAACCCAACGGACCACGAGGGCGTGTTCGCCAACGTCTGGTTCAACATGAGCGACCGCTGGAAGTTGAGCCTCGATGGCTACTCCTACCAGGGCCTCGATGGATTCATCCTCAGCCCTGAGTACGAAGCCACAGGCATCATTGCGATGCTCACGTATCGCATGAACGATGTCTGGAGCTGGCTGTTCGGGTTCGAGTACGACCGGTTCAACTGGGACGGCACCGAAGAGGAGTGGTACACCTGGTTCCGCCTCGGCATGACTCACAGCATGTCCGACGGTTCTTGGTTGAAGTTCCTGTACGAGAACAGCCACGGTGAGGACGACTTCGGCGAATTCGCCAAGGGCGGACTGCTCACCATCCAGTGGCACAAGAAGACCTAATCTGATTTCAGACTAGGCCGAAGCGTAGGGCCGGACTTGTCCGGCCCTACGTATTTCTTTGCCGCAAGCAGTGCTGGCCCGAAGTTTTGGACGTCTAAAGTAGGGTATCCATCCACGAAAGTAGGAGGTCAATATGAAGAAGAGATTCCTCTCCATCGCCATTTCAATCGGCATCGTGACGCTTGCGTTCGGACAACTGGGCGACTTGATCAAAGTGCTGGGCATCGGCGCAGCCGTGGATCGCTTCGGCCCCGACATCAATAAGGCCATCAACAAACTTCAGGGCTTCTCCGACAGTGAAGCAGCGATGACGAAGACCGTGCCGATTCTCTCGGTCGGCAAGGGCGGCTACATCGGCGCAGCGCAGGTGATGGGACCCAAGAACCTCGTGCAGAAGGTGAAGGCCGTCGCACAAATCGAAGGCGATTTCGCGGGCCGTGTGGTTCGCCTGAAAGCGCTCATCCCGATCGAGTCCAAAGATGTCGTTAAGGACATCCGCCGGGTTGAAGGCGTGGGCGTCAGCGCGATCGTAGACATCAAGATCTGATCGTCGGCTCGCCCGGAAGGTGGACCACTCGACTGACCGGTATAATTCGCCCGCAATGTCCACCTTCCGGGCTCCGACGTTTACTTCAGAAAGCGTAAGCGAGGGCCATCCCGACAAACTCGCCGACCAGATTTCCGACGCCATCTTGGACGCCTGTCTTGAGCAGGATCCTACAAGCCGATGCGCGATCGAAACCCTCTTAGGCATGGGCTTCGCCGTCATTACCGGCGAAGTGCGAACGAAGGGCTACGTCGACATGCCCAAAGTCGTGCGCGAGGTCATCTGCTCCGTAGGATACGACCACATTGACAAGGGCATGGATGGTCGGACGTGTGGCGTTCTCGTTTCCGTGCACGAGCAGTCGGAAGAGATCGCCATGGGGGTTGATACAGGAGGCGCAGGCGACCAAGGCATGATGTTCGGTATGGCATGCCGAGAAACACCGGAACTCATGCCGCTGCCGATCTCCATGGCTCACGCGCTCATGCGACAGCAAGCAAAAGTGAAACGGGAGAAGCCGGAACTCGGACTGAGGCCGGATGCCAAAAGCCAGGTGACGGTCGCATACGAGGACGGCAAACCGACTCGTGTGGAGACGATCGTTTGCTCTTGCCAGCATGAACCGATGCGCCACGAAGAAGTTCATATTCGGGTGATCGAACACGTCGTGAAGCCCGTCCTGCAGCAGTACGCGGGATTGGTGGACATCACAGACGACATCTGCTTCCACGTGAATCCGACCGGTTCGTTCGAAAAGGGCGGGCCGGAGGCAGACTCTGGTCTCACTGGGAGGAAGATCATCGTGGACACCTACGGAGCGTTTTGTCCCCACGGCGGTGGCGCGTTTAGCGGGAAGGACCCGACGAAGGTGGACCGTTCAGCCGCCTACATGGCGCGGCACATCGCTAAGTGCGTTGTCGCGGCAGGTTTGGCGGAGAGGGCCCAGGTCAGCCTGGCGTACGTGATCGGCATCCGCGAGCCCGTCCAAGTGTCGGTTGAAACCTTCGGCACGGAGACCGTAGACCCGAAGACGATTCGAAGCCGAATTCGTGAGAGGTTCGATCTCACGCCCGGCGGGATCACCGAGCACCTCGGACTCAGAAACGGATTCAGGTACCTTCCAACAGCGAAAAACGGCCACTTCGGCAATGAGGCGTTTCCGTGGGAGGATACGTCTCCGGCCAAAGACCTCGCCTGACCTACTGCCAAAGAATCTGACCGACGAGGTCGCCTTCATGGCGAATCGTGCCGCCTAAGATGCAGTGTTCGATGCGTCCGGATACCTCGACACGCGCGGAGGGCAGTATCGTCACGTCTTCCAGTGACTCACATCGCACCTCTGCTTCCTCTCCGACTGCTACACAGTTTCGCATCTGAGCGTCCACCGTCGCGCCCGCTCCGATCGAGACTCCGTTTCCAAGAAGGAATCTCGAGCAGTCGAGGAACGAGTCGAGCGTGCCTGTGTCGAACCAGCGACCACGATAAATGCCCGCACGAACATCGTGCCCCCGCTCGACCAACAACTGAATGGCGTCCGTAATCTCGTACTCCCCACGTGCGCTCGGCGTGAGATCTCGGATCGCATCCCAAATCGCCGACCGGAAAAAATAGACACCGGCCATCGCGAAGTTCGACATCGGTGTCTTCGGCTTTTCGACCAGTTTGAGGATGCGATCTCCCTCCAGAACCGCGACTCCAAATCTGGACGGATCGTCCACATGCTGCACCATATTCAGGTTCTCGCAGCCCGATTCCTCAAATTGGGCTCGCAGCGCATTTAGCGAATCGGAGTAGACGGCATCTCCGAGATAGAGCACGAATGGATCACCGCCAACGAATTCCTCGGCAAATGAAACCGCATGAGCGAGCCCTTTTGGCTCGGTCTGGGTCGCATACGCAATTCGCATCCCGACCTCCCCCCCGTCACCAAATGCCGACTCGATGGAGGTTCGATTGTCACCGACGATGATGCAAACTTCCGAGACGCCGATCTCCCTCAGCCTCTCGAGACCGTAGCAGAGCGTGGGAGTGTTGGCGATGGGGAGCAAGGGCTTCGGGATGTGCAGGGTGACGGGAAACAGCCGGGATCCTTTGCCGGCGGCCAGGATCACGCCCCTCATCGGGCTGCCTCTCGCGATACAATGATCATTCTGAAGATGATTGTGGTCCGGAACGCCGTCGGATGCCTACTCTCTGCGGCCGTCACAGCGGCGGTTTGTTTCGGTACCAACGGGTGTGGGCGACAAGAAGAACGTCGATTCCCCGATCACCTCGCAGAATACCTCAGCGAGCCGACCAATTCCGGCTTCGAAATCTATCGCCAACTCTCGTCCGAAGTGCAGAATGCATTTGCAGACATCATCTCAAGGGCGGAGTTGTCAACTGCGCGTAAGCAGGAAGCGGTGCGTCGCGCGGCGGCATTCATCTGGCGCTTGAAGTCCGCACAAGAGAACCGAATCGCCTTCGTGTTCCTTCCCACCAGCCCCCTTGCCCCCCCGCCAGACCGCAAAGGCTGGCGCTTTCTGGGCCGCATCCTCGCCTGGAAGGTCGAATTCGAACTGGAATCCGAGCGCTACGATCAGGCGGTGGAGACATTCGCGATCGCACTGCGCTTTGGGCTCGACCTAACGGGTGGCGATGCGATGGATGCGGACCTGGGCTACTCGCTTGTTCGCGATTGCGCGAAGCCGCTTTGGAAATCGTTCGACTCTTTATCGCCCAACGAACTTCGCAAAACCTACGCGAAGATTCTGTCCGGACTCGACGGCGCGCCTACACTCGAGCAGACATTGAGGCATGAACTGTATACGATGAAGGCGGCCATTCAAGCGATCCAAGATGAGTTCTTGGAGGGTGACGTCGCCCTGTTCGAAAAGGCGCTCGGGGATCGAGTCTCACCGGCTGTCAAGTATCTCCGCGAACTTCGCAGCAAAGACAAGAGCGAGCAGATCGAGTACTTCCGCGGCTTCGCGCGAGAGGCGGACCTCGAGTACGAGCGGCTTGTCAAGATCGCAGGGCAGCCGACTGAGACATGGACTCCTCCACCCGACCCGAGCGGAACGCGCCCCTGGAAGCGCTTCGCCGCGCACTACTTCCGAAGCGGAAGGTATCTCATGGACGCCTGGCTCGCGAACGAAGCGCTCCTGCGTCTGATGGCGGTGGACGCAGCGCTGCTCGCCAGGCTGAAGGAGGGGCGCGGATTGCCGAGCGATCTTTCGGGCCTCCCCGCTTGGCTCAGGACGGACCCCTATTCCGGTCAAGACTTCGCCTACACTCCGAAGGGAATCGACTACTCGCTCTACAGTTTCGGACCGGATCGAAGGGATGACGGAGGGCCCTCAGGCGTCGAGGGTCGTGAGGCCGACTTCCTGCCTCCACGGTGAATTCGGGTGGGTAGACTGCCAGGCGATGGAGGGGCGAGTCGTTTCGGTCCGTCGCAAAATCCGGCGTCAGGAAATGGAAGAGGCCACCTGCCTCGAGTTGTCTCCGTCCGGTATCGAGGGTGACTATCACTACGGTCATCCGACGAGGCAAGTGCTTCTGTTAGATCAGAGAACGCTGAGCGAATTCGGATATCAGCCCGGCGAACTCCGTGAGCAGATTCTCTTGGATTTCGAGAATCTGCAGACGCTCAAGCCGGGAACTCAACTGCAGGTCGGCACTTCGACTCTGCAAATCACCTTCGACTGCGCGCCGTGCAAGACCATGGCAGGCTACGTGGGCGAGGAAGCGGATTCGTTTATTTCCAAGATGACGGGCCGACGCGGAATGCTCGCCCGCGTTGTTGGGCCCGGTACCGTCAAGCCGGGAGACGTAGCAAGGGTGACTTGGAATGGAGGAGAGTAGACCGAAGGACCGCTTCGGTCTCATCCTGGGCGCGATCGTCTTCTTGGGTGGAATCTCGTTGCTCGGTTTGACCTTTTACAAGGCGTGGGATCTGTTTTCTCAGCCCCCCTCCACGCTCATTGAGAGCAGCAATCCGGACGTCGCGAAGATCGGCGCCTCGATCGGCGATGTTCTCCTTCGCATCGCCTTCCTGCTCGTGATGTGCGTCGCAGGCTCGATTATCTCGAGCCGAGGCATTCAGATGTACTTCGCCGCGTCGGGGCAAACCTCGACGAAGCAGAAGAAACTGCCTTAGCCCCCGCCCTTAATCTCCAATCCGAGGGACTTGCCCTTGGCCGTTGCCGGGACTCCTTCCAGTAACCAGGCGGGCGCAGGCGCGCCCATGAGATAGTGGTCGAAGAACTGCTGCATGCGGATCGCCCAGTCTTTCTGGTTCACCCTCTTTCCGATTCCATGGTCTTCGCCGTTGTAGTTCACGAGCCAACTCGGCTTTCCGAGGCGGCGCAAGGCGGTAAACAACTCGATGCCTTGCGTCCACGGCACGGCGCCGTCGTTGTCGTTGTGCAGGATGAGTAACGGAGTCGAGACCTTGTCCACCCAAAAGATCGGCGAGTTCTCAATGAAACGCAGCGGATAATCCCAAATCGTGCCGCCGATTCTGCTTTGCGTCTTTTCGTATTGGAACATCCGGCTCATTCCGGTGCCATACCGGATGCCACCATAGGCGCTGATCATGTTCGAAACTGGCGCGCCGGCCTCTGCGCAGGCGAACAAGTTGGTCTGCGTCACCATATACGCGATCTGATATCCGCCCCAACTGTGGCCCTGAATGCCGATCCGCTTGGGGTCGATGTAGCCGCGTCCCGCCACCTCTTGGATTCCGGACAGGACAGCCTTCATGCAACTGTCTCCCGGATATCCGACGGTGTAGGGAATGTCGGGCCGGAACACAACGTAACCTCGGCTCACGTAGAAGGACGTGTTAATCGAGCTGCTTCCAGGAGCGGGAGGCGTGTAAGCATGGAGCGTGTCGCTGAGCCGCTCGTAGATGTAAACGAGAAGCGGATAGGACTTTCCTGGATCGAAGTTCTCCGGCTTATAAAGCACTCCGCTCAGCGGGACTCCGTCCGCCGATCTCCAAAAGACCAACTCCGATGTTCCCCAGTTGTAGTCTGACTGCTGTGGGTTCGCGTCGCTCACCTGCGTCTGCTGTGCGAACGAAGTGGAGGCAACCCACAGGTTGGGGAATTCGGAGAAAGATTGTTTGGTGTAGACCACACGATCGGCGTTCTCAGCCTTCACCGGATTCGAGAACGCCTTCGGTTCGAGAACGAGTTTCTCGACCAGGGGCATCTGGCGCCACCGAACGCTGAAGAAGCCCTCATCTCGCGTTTCCAGATCTTCCGCCTTAAGGAGTATTGGCTTTTCGACGTTCAACGCCCGTTCCGTGTCGAGGCGCACGATCCGCAGCTGCACGTTTCGGATCCTGCCATAGCCTCCCGTGAGGCACACAGGCCGATCCTTCGCGGTGGGGTCGACAATCCAAGCGTCGAAGCGATCGTACACGACGACGGAGGCGTCATCGGTCGTCCATCCACCCAAGCCGTACGGTGGGGGGGGAGCCGGGTGATCGTCGAGTTCGTCGAACAGCGGGTGTCGGATACCGGACGTGATGGGGTACTTGTCGTGCGTCAGAACATTAAGCGCAAACCACTGCCGGACGTCGTTGTCGAACCACGTGATGAACTTCCCTTGCGGCGAGAACGAAACCGGCCCGTCGTGTTGTGTGAGGAACTGCTTCGCTTTGCCAGTGGCGACGTCGACGAGATAGAGATCGCGATAAGTGGTATCCCAAGAGACGAGTTGGCGGTAGGGCAGGGAACTTGACCCAAGAGCGTATCTTCCGTCTCCTTCCTGCGACAGGGTCACGTCAGGCATGTCTTTCGTCGCAAGTTGCACGATCGTTCCTTCATTCAAGTGGCACACGGCGCGGAATGTGCGGTTGATTTCCGCGGAGGCCTGACGCAACTGCATTGGTTGGAGCAGCGGGTCTTTCCAGTTCCAAACGTCGAGGACGGGCTTTTCCTGTTCGTCGCCCTTCGGCTCCTCTTTGGGTTTTGCGGGCGCCGTCGAGAAATACAATCGGCTTCCGCTCTTTGAGAAGTCGAGACCCGGGTTGCTCGCGATTTCCCATCCGGCTGGAATGCCTGGCATTCCATTCTCGATTACGTTTGAGAGTTGACCGTTTCTCCAGCAGTAGACCGCTTTTGCAGGTTCCTTCTGATCGTAAGTTTGGTGGTTGGAGGTGAACGCGATCTCCCCACCGGAATCGGACACAGTCAAATTCGCGACTGCTCCGACGCCTGCGAAAACCGTATTCGTGTCCCCGGATGAAGGGTCCAAGACAAAGACGCCGTCATTTGCGCCCGACTTGCCGGAAACGACGTACACAAGGCTCTTTCCGTCTTCGGTCCAGGAAAAGTGAAGCACGTCTTCCAGCAGCAACCTGCGACCAGTTGCGAGTTCCTGGAGCACCAGCTTGGAGCCGAGAGGGTCAGAGGCCTTCTTCTGTGGCCCCTTCGGAGGCTGCGGAGTCTGTTTCGGCTCTTCCGCCGGAGGCGGCTTCTGACCCTCCGGTGCCGGCGCAGGGTCCTTCGTGGGCCTGAAGGCGAACCATCCTGCGTCTTTACCGGGGAAGGCAAGGGAGTCGACCCTCTCGGTCCGGACCACCTCCCCAGTCGTGAGGTTGAGAACGGCGAGCTCGTTCTTCGGCATCTCGTCCGGTTTCTTCTTCGCCTTCGTCGCCGCGTCAACATCCGCCTTCTTCGGGACGACCAGGCAGACGGCGAACTTGGAGTCGGACGAGAATCGGCCATTTGTCCCGCGCTCGATGGCCATATCCCGGCCCGTGGCCGTGTCCCGGACGATCAGTTTGGCGTCCCCCTCCGGCGGGGCCAAAACGTACTGGACGAACCGGCCGTCGGCCGAGATCGCCTGGCTCCGGAGAGACAGCCACTTGTCGTAATCCGAGTGGTCCAGCGGGCGCTCCTGGGCAAAAGCCGACAGGTGCAGGCAGACGGCAGCGAACAACAGCCCCAGGGGGCCAAGACGACCAAGAACAGGACGCATCAACTCTCTCCCTCCAGATTCGGCCTCGAGGGGCCGAAACGAGGCAGAAGGATACTCCGCTCCGAGGGTCGCCGGGGGAGCCGGCTGGCAACCGTTTCTCGGGCGTGGCCAGGTTCAGTTTCAGGCGCAGGACGCCGATATGAAAGGGGGATGCTGCGGCCCCTTCCTACGAGTCTCCCCGGCGGTGAGGCCCCATGATTATTGGCCTGATCGTCGTGCTCCTTGCCGTCCTCGGCGGATTCATGATCGCCGGCGGGCAGGTGGCCGTTCTCATCCAGATCTCCGAGTTCATCGTGATCGGCGGTGCGGCGATCGGCTCGATCCTGGTTTCGAATCCTCCCTCCTTCATCGGGAAGATGATCAAGGAGTGTATGACCTTGATGAAGCCGAGCCCCTACAGCAAGGACGCGTACATGTCGCTCCTGAAAATGCTGTTCAATATGTTCAACCTGGCTCGAAGGGACGGACTGCTTGCACTCGAGGGCCACGTCGAAGATCCTGAGAACAGTGAAGTCTTCAAGCAGTGTCCGCAACTTCTGGAGAACCATCACGCGCTTTCGTTCTTCGCAGACACAACGAAAGTGATTCTCACAGGCGCGGTTGCGCCACATGACTTGATGGAGATGATGGAGATTGATCTCGAAGTCTTCGATCACGAGGTGGGACACACTGCGCACGTCGTGCAAACAACGGGAGATGCGATGCCTGGGTTTGGCATCGTCGCCGCGGTTTTGGGAGTCATCGTAACGATGGGCTCGATTGGCGGCGATCCCGCGCAGATCGGGCACCACGTCGCCGCCGCTCTGGTGGGCACGATGCTCGGCGTGCTGATGGCCTACGGCGTTTTCGGCCCGATCGCCTCCGGACTGATGAAGCGCAACAAGCAGGCGATTCAGTACATGCACTGCGTTCGCTACGCGCTCTTTAGTTTTGCGCGGGGCGAAAGTCCCATCACGTGCATCGAATTTGCGCGAAGAAATATTGATCCGGAAATCCGTCCGAGTTTTTCCGAGATGGAGAAAGCGGTCCGCAACAAGGAAGCCGCCTAAGCGATGAGCAGTCAGCAGCAGCCTATCATCGTCAAGAAGATCCGAAAGGCCGGACATGGTCACCATGGCGGGTCGTGGAAGGTCGCGTTCGCCGACTTCATGACCGCGATGATGGCCTTCTTCCTCGTCATGTGGATCATTGGCCTCGATGAGGAGACGAGGAGCGCCATCGCCGGCTACTTCAATGACCCGCTCGACTTTGCGAAGAAGAGTCAGGGCAGCAAGCTTGAAAGCCTGATGAGCAAGGACGCCAACCAGAAGGGCAACGAGGAACCTGCGAACGACCTCGATGGCTTGCGTTGGAAAGAGGATGAGCAGAAGCGACTCGACGAACTGGGAAAGCAGATTCGCCAGGCGATCGAACAGGAAGGCGACCTAAAGGAACTTGGAAAATTCGTGCAAATCAGCGAGTCCGAAGAAGGGCTGGTTCTCGAATTCGTCGAAGGGGCGGGTTCCATGTTCTTCGAATCAGGGAGCGCCGAAGTGCGCCCTGTCGCTCGCAAGCTGTTCAATCGGCTCGGGGGCATACTCGCAAAGCAGCCGAGGAACATGACCATTGATGGCCACACCGACGCTCAACCCTTCAACTCGTCAACAGGCTACGACAACTGGAACCTTTCCAACGACCGAGCCGTAGCCGTGCTCCGGGTCCTTCAGTCCGCGGGAGTTCAAGAGAAGTACATCCTTGCCGTTCGAGGATTCGCTGACCGCAGACTCAAAGATAAGAGGAACCCGCTGAGTTTCGTCAACCGGCGCGTGACGGTGCTCCTGCCATACAAGTGGAAAGAGAGCGAAGTGCTCGGATACACAGGGGAGAAGGCTTCCAGTAAGCAGGCGGTCATCCGCGAGTCCCTCGACATAAGAAGGGGAGAAACCGGGCCACAATAGGAGCGTGGAGAGGATCTACCTCGACTACGCGGCCACCACACCTCTCGAACCGGCAGCCATCGAAGCGATGCTGCCGTTTCTTCGCACGAGTTTTCATAATCCGTCGAGCCTCTATGAAGGCGCAAGAGAAGCACGACGCGCAGTCGACGCAGCAAGAGACAGGATCGCAGGCGTCCTCTCCTGTCATCCCGCGGAACTGATCTTCACGTCTTCCGGGACCGAGTCAGCGAATCTCGCCGTCATCGGGTCGCTGATCGCTGCGCGTGACTCCGGCCGCAAGAAAGTTCTCCTCGGTGCGACGGAACACCACGCTGTTCTCAACCTGACCGAGTGGATCTCGCGCCTCGGATTCGAACCCCGGATCTGCGATCCAAGACGGATTGTCGAAGAGATCGATGAGCAAGCGTTTCTCGCAAGCGTGATGCATGCGAACAACGAGACGGGGGAGATTTACGACTTCGCTCGAATCGGCTCGATGTGCAGGCATCACGGAGTTCTCTACCATTGCGACGCCGTCCAGTCTTTTGGCATCCTTCCCATCGACCTAACAACAGCTCCGATTGACTTGCTGACCTTATCTGGACACAAATGCTATGGCCCTAAGGGCGTAGGCGTCCTGTACGTGAGAGCCGGCGTACGCCTTGCGCCGCTCATTACCGGAGGGGGGCAAGAAAGAGAGTTGCGTTCCGGAACGGAGAACGTGGCGGCCATCGTCGGCTTGGGGGCGGCGATTGAGTCAACATACAGGGACGCTTCTCGCGCCTCCAGAATACAAGCCGCGCGCGATGAATTCGAGAAGCGACTCTTTGGAGGCTGCGGCGAAGAAGGACTGCCCAGGCCGATACCCACACTCGGCGAAGGCGTTGCGAGACTGCCGCAGCACTGTCACGTCCGATTTCCGGGCGCGGACGCTCAGAGCATGTTGATCAACCTGGACTCTTTCGGCGTCGACGCAGGTTCCGGCGCGGCTTGCAGTTCCGGAAGCGTCGAGCCATCGCACGTTTTAACGGCGATGGGTTTCAGCGCGTCAGAGGCCAAGGAGTGCCTTCGATTTACATTTGGCAAGGACACGTCGCCTGAGGCGCCGGTGGAGGCGGCCAAGAGAGTCGTTCGTGCCTATTCGGCCGTTCTCTGCCCTCGGAAATAGGGGATGCAGAGGTAGAGGACGCCGGCGACCGAGGGGATTGTCCAGAGCAGCGGCAGGTACTCGCCGAGAACGATGTCGGTAAAGGCGAGCCACCCGGCCAGAACCCACATCCACTTCGTCACGAAAACCGTATCGCTCTGTTCCGTCCTTTCGCTTTCCGGCGCGAGAGACGCCAATCCGACAAATCCCGCGAAGAGAGCGACCCCCCAGAGGAGCACCATGACCCATCCGGGAAGACCGAAACCCCACGACAGGGGGGGGTGATGACGAGTCGTGCCGAATAGCGGAGTCGCCGCAAGGCCATACAGGAGCGAAGTGACGGCCATGGAGACGGGGCGAAATCGCGGGGTTCGACCCAGGCAATAGACCGGAAACGTCACGGATAACCAGAACAACGGCTCGATCATCCTCCAGATCCAGTCGAATCCGCGCGCGAGTTCGAAGTCCGTTTGGAATAGGAACCGAGAAACGTTGATTACGGAAACGAGCAGCGCAGGAATCAACAATGCCTGCGCGAGTTCCTTCCATGTCGACTTGTCTGCGAACCTCGTGACACAAGCGGCAAAACCGAAGAAGAGAATGGCCGCAGACCAAGCGTGCAGCGCCCTGTAGAACTCGTGCGTGAGCGGAACTCCGCCAGGCCACAGCCTCCTGCCGACGAACACGACGCCAAGAACTGCGATCAAGAAGGCGCAGCCCAGCAGGAGGGAGTCTAATTTCCGAGGTCTACCCAAGCCCGAACCCCCTTCGCCGCGCCGCGGCCGTCTTCATCAGTGAATTCAAGCACGGGCCGGTCGCCCCACTCGTCCGACTTCTTTGACCCAACCACGATGTAGAGCGGCGTTCCCGGAGCAAAAGCGGTCTCCCCCGCCTTCATGGGGAGCCCAAGAAGGGTTTGTTGCGCCGCTGCGATCAACATGCGTGCGGCTCCGTCTCTCAAGTCCATCGGAATGCCGAACATCTCGAATTCCGGCAGATTGAATTTTGCGAGGCCGCGCGTGCTGATCCAGAGTCCGTCTGACAACGCCACGGCTTTGATGCTCCCAATTTCGCGGAAGTCAAGTCTGGGATCGAGCCGGCCAGGTAAACGAAATTCCTTCGGATCGCGATAGACCTCCGCCAGCGGATCTGCAATCACTCCGTTCGAGAGTTCAGCGATGCGGCTTGCAACGTCGAGAAAGAACCGCACGGACGGGAACAATTCTGGCGAGTATCCCTTGAACGTGAGGGTCATGAGATACTGCGCCCCCTTCGCTAACGCGAGTTTCTCACCGACGAGGCCGGCTTCGGCCAAAGACTTCGGATCTTCGGGAAGGCGAAAGTGCGGGACCTGGGCCAATTCGAACAGATCGAAGAGCAGAACGGTGTCTCGGTTTTTCGTCGTAATCGCATAACTGCCGACCAGAAGTGGCTGGTTCAGCATGTCCTTCGAGACGCCTTCTGAGAGCGGCGCACCGAATCCTGCCACTGCGCCGTTGCTGCCGTCAGGGTTGACGACCTGGAGCATCGGCGGCAGAGGTCCTGGTCCGGCGAGGATGCTCAAGTAGAAGTTCTTGTTCAGTGTAAGAGGGCTCTCTTGTTTCGCTCCCTTACGGAATGGCCACAATCTCATCGTCGCAACCAGCTTCGAGTTCTTCTGCTTACGCCCCTTGGCGAAGTGAGCGACCCGACTCGGAATCGAACAAGTGAATGTCGGACTTTCTCACGAAAAGTTGGATCTGCTCGCCCTCTGGTGTGGCGACGTCCGAGTCGAGTGTGCCGACGAACTGTTGGTCGCCGATTCGGAGGTACACGGTTTTGGTGGCCCCGAGCGGCTCAACGACGTCCACTTGGAAGGAGAGTCGCAGATCGCCTTCCGACGGTCGGAGCGCCTCGGGCCGTATTCCCACGGTGACGTTGCCGTTCTGAACTTGCTTCGGCAACTCGATGGAGTTGTCACCCAACTTCGCAAACCCGTTGGACGTCTGCACTTCGAGGAGGTTCATCGGCGGCATTCCGATGAACGAGGCAACGAATGTGTTTGCAGGATGGCGGTAGACCGCGTCAGGTGTGTCGTATTGCTGCAATACGCCGTCTTTCATCACGGCAATGCGATCTCCCATCGTCATCGCCTCGGTCTGATCATGCGTGACGTAGATGGTCGTGATTCCGAGCCGGCGGTGGAGCCGGATCAACTCGGCTCGCGTCTGCACGCGGAGTTTTGCATCCAGGTTGCTCAGAGGCTCATCCATCAGGAACACCTTGGGCTCCCGAACGATGGCGCGGCCCAGGGCAACCCTTTGCCGTTGTCCGCCTGAGAGTTCGCTCGGCCTTCTCTCCAAAAGGTGCTCGAGGCCGAGCAGTTCTGCGGTCTCTTGGACTCTCCTCTCGATCTCGGCACGAACGTCTCGCGCCTTGCTGCGATTCGCAAGTTGCCAGAAAAACGACTTCAGCATGCGAACTTTCAGACCGAAGGACATGTTCTCGCGAACGTTCATGTGAGGATACAGAGCGTAACTCTGAAAGACCATCGCGATGTCGCGATCCTTCGGCGGAACGTTGTTCACGATCTTGTCTCCGATTGCGACCTCGCCCGCCGTCAGTTCTTCGAGGCCCGCTACGATTCTCAGCGCGGTCGTCTTCCCGCAGCCGCTCGGACCGACTAAGACGACGAACTCGCCATCGTCGATGTCGAGCGTGAGGTTGTCGACGGCGACAACTTTGCCGAATCGCTTGGTGATTCCTCGAAGGGATACTCCAGCCACGGCGACAATGTACCCTTAGGTTCGCTGCGAGAGCACCTGAAGGCTCCGGGCGATGACGGCATCTGCTTCGACCTGGTTGATATCCCCGCCGGACTCGATGACGCCTGCCCTCTGCCCGTACGGATGATACACCTCGGGATCCATGTGTCCGAACACGGTAACGCACGGCGTCCCCCCCGCCGCCGCGAGGTGAGCCGTGCCGGTGTCGCCGCTCACGTGCAAGTCGCTCATCTGCAGTCCGGCGGCGAGCACGAGAATCGACGTCAGTCCGACTAAATCGACACACGGACAGTGTTGAGCAAACTGATCGACCAGCGCCTGTTCTCCTGCCCCCCCCACGACGACGACCAGTTTGCCAGTTTCGGCAAGGCGGCGTCCGACCGTCGCAAACTTTTCGACCTGCCACTGTTTCTTGATGTGTGTGCTTCCGAGGTGAAACGTGACGAACGGATCCGAAGGGAAGAGCTCGACGGCAGTCTTCGCGTTGGCCTCGGAGATCGGTAGCCGAAACACAACTCCGTCGCTCCGATATCCCGCCGACGCCAGGCAGTCGAGGAATTGAAGGCTTTGGTGCTTGCGTTCAGGTAGGAAGGACTTTCCTCCCAGCGTGCGCGCCACCAAGTCCTTGGGAGCGAATGTGACTTTCCGCTTCGCTCCCGAAAACATCAGAGCGAGCGTCGTCTTCGCATGACCCTGGAGATCGATGGCCACGTCGGCTCGAAAGGCGCGAGGGGCGAGATATGACCGGAGGATCCGACGCCAATACAGAGGGTTCCAACCTTTGCCGCGCACCGCCCTCCGATCAAAAGAGAACACACGGTCAATATCCGCTTGGTAGGTGACAAGTTCGGCGAACCGCGTGTCCACCGACCAGGCAAGGGAATCGTTCGGGGATTGCGCTTTGATGGCCGCTGCACAAGGGAGCGCCATGACAATGTCTCCCATCGCGGCCCACCGAATGAGCAGGACGTTAGCCACCTGGGAGCATTCCCTTCTGGCGAGCCAACTTCCAACGATCGTGCATCCAAAGCCACTGCTCAGGATGTTCGCGAATAATGCGCTCGATCGCCGCGTTCACCTCGGTCATGATCCGCGCAGCGTCTTCCATCCGTTCTCCGACGAGGGGCGGGATCTCGATCGGAGAGACTCGGACCGTGTATCCGCCAGTCTCATTCTCGAAGCAGAAACAGGTGACCATAGGCGCGCCGGAACGAAGGTGTAAGACTGCAGGCCCTGCGACCGTGCCTGCCGGAAACCCAAAGAACGGAACGTAGAGTTCGTCGTGATTCTGATCGGGCAGTATCATTACGATCCGGTTTGCGGCAAGACTTCGCAGCACGGGCCTCGCCGCTGAGCCGCGAGGAAAGATCTCGACCCCCTCTTGGGCTCGGATCTTGTTGACCAGATTCGTGGTGGTGCGATCATTCGCGTCTCGGGCGATTGCGGACACCTCGTACCCCTTGTGGTGGAGAAACAGGCCCGCCCACTCCCAGTTCCCGAAGTGCGCCGTGATAACCAGCGCTCCTCGCCCTTGCGCAAGCGCCGCTTCGAGATGCTCGAATCCCTCCTCACGTGTCAACTCGTCGACGTTGGATGGCCTCGTCTTGAATGCACGAAGAAAGCGCATGGTGGTGCGGCCGAAGTGCTCGAACACTTGCCTCGCCGTCTTGCGCACTTTGGCGTCGTCCCAATCCGGGAAGCACATCTTGAGATTGGAGATCGTCCTCTCCCTTTGCTTTTTCGCTACGGACATCGCGAAGCGACCGATAAACGCGCCAACTCGGTCTGCCGTCTTCGCAGGCAACCAGCCTGCGATGGGAATGAAAACTCTCAGCAGACAGCCTCCTGCAGCCGAGATCGTCTTCCGCTTTAGCGACGTCGTTCTGCGGTCAGCCATGACAACAGCGCTTCCTCCTCACACGGATTGGTGTCCATTTCCAACACAAACCAATTGCCTCCAATGTCGTCGCGGCGTTCGAGTTTAACCGCGTCCTTCGCCGTTACGATCCAATCGCCCTCACTCGGCATCGGTCCATCCATGGAATCGTGATCTTTCAGAGCCACAGTCGTCGCGAGTTCACATCCCAACTCCCGCAATGCGGCATAGAACCTTTCGGGCCGCGCGATTGCACAAAGCGCGTTGACTCGCCAGCCCTTCAGCGATTCGATCGTTCGATGTTCGTCCGTTTTGAGGCCGCGAACTCCCGTGAACCTGCGAACGAAAGTGAAGGTCGGCTTTTGTGAGTCGCCCTCGACCGGTTTGCATTCCGATACCCAGGTGGCAATCGCTGCTGCCCGCTTGAGACCTCCAACAGGCTCGCGAAGCGGACCTGCCGGAAGGCAGCGCTTGTTCGCCGAGTTGGGGTCCCAGATGACGAGGTCCGCGTCGCGCGCCAGGCGCAGGTGTTGGAATCCGTCGTCGAGTAGCAATATCGTCGGTTGGTAGCGCGCCGCGGTCTGGGCCGCCCACACTCGATCTCTTCCCACGAGCAGCGGCACGTCGGGGAGTTTCGTCCGGATCAGCGCGGCCTCGTCGCCCACCGCGCCCGCGTCGGCCGCCTCACGCGGCTCCACCACCACGCCGCTGTTCCACGCTGGGGACCCATATCCGCTCGCGCTGATGGCGACCCGGACGCCGGATCTTTCGAGGAGCCTCGCGCAGGCAAGCGTCAGAGGCGTCTTTCCGAGGCCGCCGACCTGAAGGTTGCCGATTGCGATCGTGCGGAACTCGGGTCGGAAAGGCCGCTTCAGTCCTAACCGGTAAATGGCTTCATACGACTCCCACCCGAACCCATACAGCCAACTGGCGGGGAGGAGAAGTGCGGAAATCAAACGATCCGTCGGGGTTCGCAACTCCCAGACGTCCTCCAACGACACGGGGCGAGTATGCCTGATTGACGGCCCGAAATCTGAACGCGTTGGGGCGGGCGGAGGGGATCGGGTCGGGTACAACGCATCCCTTGTCGGTGAGCCGGTAGCTCAGGGGTAGAGCAACGGCCTTTTAAGCCGTGGGTCGTGGGTTCGATCCCCACCCGGCTCACCAGAAACAGACTCGAATACCAACCGGAATCCTGAGCCTGCGCCAGGTTCAGTGACAGCCCACCTCCGTTGGTATGCAAATTGCAGAGCCATTGGAACTGGAACTCATAACAGGCATCCCAGTCTGAACATCAGAGGGAAGCCGGGGACGGGAAACCCGTGACGGTAGAATGGACTGTCTGTCGGCTGGCCCGTGAGAAGGAGATTCGAGATGCTGCTCAAGAAGGTCGTATTGGTATTAGCCGCCATCTGCGTGGTGGCCGTGTCGCAGGCTCAGACACCCACAGAACGGCTTCAAGAAGCGATCGCTCTCTACAAGGCCGAGAAGTTGCCGGAATCGCTTGGCTTGCTGCAGGGCCTTGCGAAAGAGTTCCCACAAGACCCCGACGTTCTGCAGTGGCTTGGCTTCGTTCATCTCAAGATGGGCAACCCCACGGAAGCCATACCGCCACTCGAAAAGGCCGCCGAGTTGCTTCCGAAGAACATCGAACTGCTCAATAATTTGGGGGGGGCCTACATGGCCGTGGAGCAGTACGACAAAGCGTTGCGCGTCTATGGCGACGCAGTGACGCTTCAGCCCAGGTTCTTTGACGGTTGGTACAACATCGGCATCATTCGCCAGAAGCAGGGCCAAAACGACTCGGCCATCGAAGCGTACACAAAAGCGCTCATCATCAGGCCTGATGAGCCTTTCACGCTCAACAACTTGGGTGCCGCTTACACTTCGAAGGGAATGCACGAAAAGGCCGCAGAGTGCTTCGTCAAGGCAGCGAACCAACGGCGGGACAAGCCTGTGTTCGCCAAGAACGCAGGACTCGCGCTGGTGAGGCTCGGCAAAGCAGCCGAAGCCATCCCACACCTCGAAGCGGCAGAGAAGGGGCTTCCTGGCGATGTCGACACGCTCGCGGGCCTTGCGCAGGCGTATAGCGCTACCGGAAAAACCGACCGAGCGCTGCAGATGTTGGAACAAGTCGTCAAGAGCGTTCCCAACGACGCCACGCTTTGGTACAACCTCGGCGTGCTCCAAGGGAAGGTCGGCCGCGTCGCGGATTCGATTCAATCTTATCGCCGTTCGCTCGAGATTCTTCCCACGGATCAAGACTGCATGACGAATCTCGGACTCGCGCATATGCAATTGGGCGAGTTCATAGAGGCGGAATCAGTCTTCAATAGGGCAGTTGACCTGTTCCCGGGAAGCGCTGAAGCAAAACTCAATCTTGCTGCGGCCTACTCCAAGCAGGGGAAGTACGCCGAAGCCATCGCGATGTGGAAGATCGTGATTCGGTCGTATCCGGCTCGTCACGATGTTCGCCTGTCTCTCGCCAACGCTCTTTACTTGACGGGAGACAACGAGGGAGCCGCGTATCACTATCGCCAACTGCTCCTCGGCAATCCAAAGCACTTCGAGGCCATGAACGGCCTCGGTCTCATCGACTATCGGGCCAACCGGATGACGGACGCCGAGAAGAGGTTCCGCGACGCGATCAGCGCCAATCCGAAGTTCGTGCAAGCCTATAACAACCTCGCAGTTACGCTCGAACGGCTCAATAAGAAGGAAGAGGCCATCCGCATGTTGAAAAAGGCACTGGAGATTGACCCGACGTACGGCGAGGCAAGGAAGAACTTGGAGCGCCTTCAATCCTCGGGTCGTTAGCCCGCGGATGCCGAGATTTCACTTCCTGGTCAATAGCCAGAGAACCGACGCCGTTCGCTCAGCCCGAGACACGGCGGCGTGGCTTCGCGAACATGGAGTCGATGTTTACTTCGACTACGAATCCGGTGCGCTCCTCGACGAGGCGTCCGTTCACCTCAACGAACTCGGTAGCGCAGACCTCGTGGTTACCTTTGGCGGAGATGGCACCCTAATTCGGGCAGCAGGTTTCTGCAGCGAACGACCGACTCCCATTCTTGGCGTCTACTTCGGGCGCTTTGGATTCGTAACCCAGTGCGACCCGCAGGAAGTAAGAACGGCCTTGCGCCAATTCCTCGACGGTGAAAGCGAGTTTGACGACCGTCTCATGATCAAAGGGGAACTCGTGCGGGGGGCGGAGTCCGTGGCGACTCTGCACGCTCTCAACGAAGTCGCCGTTCAGCGTTCCATCGCAACGCGGATGATGATCTTTCGCGTGAGCATTGACTGGGAAGACGTCACCTCGTACCCTGCGGACGGCTTGCTCGTCGCGACGCCAACCGGCTCGACCGCCTATTCTCTCAGCGCGGGCGGCCCAGTTGTCGAGCCGCGCGTCCAGGCGATGATCTTGACGCCCATCACCCCTCACTCACTAGGCGCGAGACCTTTGGTGTTGTCGCCCGACAGCCGGGTCGAAATGACGGTCGACGTCCAGGGCGATGCCGTGTTCTCCGCAGATTTACCCGGTCGGAAAGAGTCACACGCTTGGTCCAGGTGGACCGAACCGATTTCCTAATGAAGCTCCGAACCAGGCTCCTCTGGGGCGCCCGGAGCTGAGCGCCTTGACGGGGCTCCTGCCTCCGCCCCATAATCGCCGTCTAACCCGGAGCGGTGTCCGAGTGGTCGAAGGAGCGCGATTGGAAATCGCGTACTCGTGAATAGCGGGTCGTGGGTTCGAATCCCACCCGCTCCGCCAGAAAACTGAAAGAGAGGCGACGCGCCTAAGGGCTAATAATGCCAGTCGAGGTCCGTGACCTCTTTCGCGTGCTTCTCGATGTACTCCCGCCGAGGCTCGACCTTGTCGCCCATGAGCCTTGAGAAGATCATCTCCGTTTCGATCTCGTCTTCAGGCGTCAGGCGAATCTGAAGCAGAGTTCGGGTGCTGGGGTTCATTGCCGTCTCTTCGAGTTCCTCCGGATTCATCTCGCCAAGCCCCTTGAACCTCGTGATCTGCACGTCCTTCTTCTTCAGTGACCGCACGATTTCGTCGCGCTCCTGCTCGTCTTGCGCGTAATACCTCTCGTCTTTGCCCGCCTTGATCGTGAACAGCGGAGGCTTCGCCAAATACACCATGCCGTGGTCGATGATCGGCTTCATGTAGCGATAGAAGAACGTCAGCAGCAGAGTGCGTATATGCTCGCCGTCGACGTCGGCGTCAGTCAGCAAAATGATCTTGCCGTACCGGATCTTGGAGATGTCGAATCCGTGGGCGCTGCCGTTGCCTTCCGCATCGTCATGTTCGCGCCCGACGCTGATGTCAATTCCTGTTCCGAGGCTCGAAATCAGCGCCTTGATCTCGTTGTTGTCGAGCGCCTTGTCCACTCGCGCTCTTTCGACGTTGAGAATCTTGCCCTTGATCGGAAGAACCGCCTGGAATCGCCTGTCCCTCGCCCCCTTTGCGGGCCCCGCAGCCGAGTCGCCCTCGACGATGAACAACTCCGTCTTCATCGGGTCCTTCTCGATGCAGTCGACGAGTTTGGCGGCTAAGCCGAACGAATCGAGCGCGCTGCTGCGTTTGACGGCCTCGGCGGCCTTCCTGGCTGCTTCCCTCGCCCTCTGCTCGATGATCGCCTTCTCGACGATTCGCTTCGCGATGGCCGGGTTCTCATCGAAGAACTCGCCGAGCGCTTCTCCCATGATGGAGTTGACCAACCCCTCGACTTCGCCGTTCCCCAACTTCGTTTTCGTCTGACCCTCGAACTGTGGGTGCAGCAGCTTCACGGAGATCACCATCGTCAAGCCGCCACGGACATCCTCGCCGATAAAGTTCTGTTCCTTCTCCTTGAGCAGGTTCACCTTGCGCGCGTAGTTGTTGATCACGCGAGTTAGGGCAGTCTTCGCGCCGGTCGTGTGAGTCCCGCCCTCTATCGTGTTGATGTTGTTGGCGAAGGAGAGGATGTTCTCCTTATAGCCTGTGTGATACTGCAGCGCTACCTCGACCTCGGTGTCTTCTCGAGTCTTCTTGAAGTAGATCGGCTTGTGGAGCACGTCGTGCGACTCGTTGATGTCCTGCACGAGCGCTTTGATGCCGTCCTTAAAGTGGAAAGTCTCGTTCTCGTCGGGGTTCTTCTCATTGACGAACTCGATCGAGACGTTGGGGTTCAAGTACGCCAGCTCGCGGATACGCGTCTTGAAGATGTGTGAGTCGTACTTGATGTCCTCGAAGATCTTCGAGTCGGCCATCCAGCGGGTTGCGGTTCCTTTGCCGGTGGCCTTGCCGATCTCCTTCACGTCCGCTTCCGGTACGCCTCGCTTGTACTTTTGGTAGTACTTCTTTCCATCTCGCTCAACCGTCACCTCGCACCACTCGGAGAGCGCGTTGACGCACGAAACGCCGACGCCGTGGAGCCCACCGGAAACCCGATATCCCCCGCCACCGAACTTTCCGCCCGCGTGCAAGACCGTCATCACGACCTGCAGCGCGGAAACGCCGTACTTCTCGTGCTTGTCGACCGGAATGCCGCGGCCGTTGTCGACGACGCTCAGAGAGTTGTCCGTGTGAAGCGTGCAGACGATCTTGTCGCAGTGCCCGGCCAGCGCCTCGTCGATCGAGTTGTCGAGCACTTCGTTGAAGAGGTGGTGCAGCCCCCTCGAACCCGTGTCTCCAATGTACATCGCGGGCCTCTGGCGGACCGCTTCGAGCCCCTCTAAAACCGTGATGTTCTCGGCCGTGTACTCGCTGTCCACGACGCGCGATAGAGATTCTTCTTCGGGTTCCGGACGCGCCTTTTTGGTGTTGGTCTTGGCCATTATCGTAAGTGAGAGAAACGTGCAGGATTCAGGAAAAAAGTGGGCACAAATGGACCCTTCCGCACCGTGAAATTATACCCGTGCGGGCTACGTCAAAACAGCATCGGCGGCGGGTTTTCCCCAGCCTCCTCCGCCTGGCGTCTCGATCCGAACGACATCGTCCTGAGCAAGCCGAACCACGTCGCGTGACCCAAGGGGTCGAGACTCTCCTCGACGAAGAAGTAGGTTCCTTCCGGGCGAGCCGGGCGCGCCCCCTTGCGCTCCGCACGGCCCGGATGTTCGGCGCTCCGTCATCAGGCTCAGCGTCACCTCGTCCTCAAGAACTTCGAATTCGCGGATCACTCCGTCGCCGCCGCTATGCACTCCGTCGCCTCCGCTGCCGCGCCGCATTTCGTAGCGTGAGAACCTCACTGGCAATTCGATTTCCATCGCCTCGATGGGAGTGTTCCGGGTGTTCGTCATGTGGGTGTGGACTGCGCTCGCACCCGCTCGATTCGGCCCCCCTCCGGCGCCTCCGGCAATCGTTTCGTAGTAAGCCCATTCGTCAGTGCCGAGGGCAAGGTTGTTCATCGTCCCCTGACTGCAAGCAGGTGCCAGGTCGGGAAGCGCCTGTTGCAGCGTTCTCAGAATTGCGTCGACTGTGCGCTGACTCGTCTCCGTGTTTCCGGCAACGACAGGCGCCGGATAGACGGCGTTGAGAATCGTGCCGGCAGGGACATTCACGGACACAGGCGCAAAACACCCATGATTCGCGGGCGCTTCAGAACAGAGGCAGCGGACAACGTAATAGCACGCCGATCGCGTTACTGCCTCGGTTGCGTTGATTCCCATCGGAGCCAGCGGACTCGTCCCGGAAAAGTCGAATGTGATCCCGCCGTTTCCATCGCACTCAATCCGTAGGCAGATATTCAGAACCTCACCGTCGTCGAGCGGATCGAGGCTCTCCCGTGCAGTCCACTCGCCTCGCGGAACGCTTCTCAGGAAGTTACGCGTGTGAGCCTCGGAGTAGGCGAGGCACTGGGCGATGCGCTCGTCGAACTCGTCGCCCCACCGGTTCGCCAGAGAGGACAGGCGATCCGCGCCGACGAGGTTCGCTGCCGCTTGCGCCTGAAGGTCGCCTATCCGCTCCTTCGGGTTCCTCATCTGGCCCGCAAGTTCGGCGATGAGTTCGGCGGTCGCTTCCTGTGGCCGGACGAGGACGCCTTCTTCGTGCACCGACGGCGCCGGAGCAAAACTCCCCGGGCTGCTTCCGCCCACGTCGGCATGGTGAGCACGATTCGCGACATAGCCGATGATCCTCCCTCGCACTTCAACGGCGCGTAGGAATGTGATGTCCGGAAGGTGCGTCCCGGCGAAAAAGGGGTCGTTCGAGATGTACGTTCGGCCCGCCTCGATGCTGGGGCCGTCGGCAAGCCACTTTTGCAGAAGGAACTCCATCGCGCCCAAATGGACCGGGATGTGAGCCGCCTGCGCTGCCAACAGTCCCGACGACGTAAACAGCCCGCAGGAGTAGTCCCTGCGCTCTTTGATGTTCGGAGAGAAGGAGCTTCGCTCGAGTACGGTCCCCATCTCCTCCGCAATGCTGGACAACAACTGTGAGTACAGGCCAACGCTTGCGGCGTCGAATCCGGTCGTCATAAGATGTATTTCGAGAGGTCAACGTCTCTTACGAGGTCGCTCAATTTCTCGCGTACCGCGTCGGCATCGATTCTCACCGTCGTTCGCTTGGGGTTCGGCGCGTCGAAAAGGGCGTCTTCCAGTAAGCGCTCCATGATCGTGTGCAGCCGTCTCGCGCCGATGTTCTCGGTCTTCGAGTTCACTTCGTGAGCCATGGCCGCGATCGCATCGATCGCATCGTCGGTGAATTCGAGATTCACTCCGTCCGCTGCGAGAAGCAGTTGGTATTGCGTCGTCAGCGCGTTCTTGGGTTCTGTGAGGATTCTGCGCAAGTCCGCTTCACCGAGGTCGCTCAGTTCGACGCGAATCGGAAGCCGCCCCTGCAGTTCGGGAATCAGATCGCTCGGTTTGCTGATGTGAAACGCACCGGCGCCGATGAAGAGAATGTGGTCGGTCCTTACCGAACCGAACTTGGTGACGACCGTCGAACCTTCAATGATGGGCAGCAGGTCTCGCTGAACGCCTTCTCGGGACACGTCCGGTCCTGCGCCCCCCTCCCGGCCGGCGATCTTGTCCAGTTCGTCTATGAAGACGATGCCAGTCTGTTCGGCCCGCTCGATCGCCTCCCGCTGAAGTGCGGACCGATCAATCAGCTTAGCGGCCTCCTCTTCGGTGAGCAGTTCCTTCGCCTCGCGGATGGGCACTTTGCGCGACGTGTGCCGCGTCCCGAACGCGGAGTTCAACTTCGAGGACAAATCGAACCCCATCTCCTCCATCCCTTGAGGCGAAAACACTTGCAGGAACGGCGAATTGGACTCTTCCACTTCGATCTCGACCGTCTCGTCGTCTCGCAAGCCTTCGGCGATCTGCTGGCGCACTTTCTCCCGCCGCCTTTGGTAAGCCGCTTCCGCCTTCTCGTCCTCCTTGTCCTCTTGTTGAGGTTCGGACGACGGCGAATCAGATCGCGCGCGCAGCAAGTGTTCGACGGCGGCGGCGAAATTCTGCTCGTGGCTCCGAGCGCGCGCCTCGTGGGTCGGCTTAACGATCAGGTCCGTCAGTCGTTCGATCGCCAAGTGGAGCGCCTTCGGTCGGACTTCTTCGATCTTCTCCGTTTCGACAAGCCGCACCGCGACGTTGACGAGGTCGCGAACGATGCTCTCCACGTCGCGCCCTACGTATCCGACTTCGGTGAATTTCGTCGCTTCGACCTTCACAAACGGAGCCCGCACCAACTGAGCGAGCCGTCGCGCGATTTCCGTCTTGCCGACACCCGTTGGCCCGATCATTAAGATGTTCTTCGGGATGATGTCTTCGCGCTGTCCCGGTGGAAGTTGCTGACGACGGTACCGGTTGCGAATTGCGACCGCCACGGCTCTCTTTGCGTCGTTCTGGCCGATGATATATCGGTCCAGTTCTGCAACAATCTCTCGCGGCGTCAGATCCTCGATCGGAAGGCCCATGGGAACCTCCGAAGTCTACCCGAGAGCTATGTGAACCACGGCGAGAATGGAGCGTCAAACCGGAATATGACGGCGCAATTCATCGCCTCGTTAGGCTGCATCTTGACTCTCCAGGTCGCCGCGCAGCGCCCGAGAGACAACTCGCCTGCGCTCGGCTCTCTTGCGCCCGAATTCACCGCGAAGTACCTCGGCCGGGACGAGACGTTCAGCCTGCAGTCCAACTTTGGCAAGGTCCCAACGGTTCTGATATTCGGCAGTTACACCTGACCTCCATTCCGTGCGCAGGCTGCGCAACTCGAATCACTCTATAAGCGCTACAAGGATCGGGCCGACTTCAAAGTTGTCTACATTCGTGAGGCGCATCCGGAAGACGGGTGGCAAGTTCCGCAAAACAAGAACCAAGGGGTGATTTACAACGAACCCAAGACCCTGGCCGAGCGCGAATCCATCGCATCCCATTGTGCAAGGGCGCTCAACCTCTCGATTCCGATCCTGATCGACGGCATGGACGATGGCATCGAGAAGCGATACAGCGGTTGGCCCGATCGCATCTTCATCGTAGACAAGGCGGGGAAGATCTCATACAAGGGTGAGCCCGGACCCGCAGGTTTCAAACCTCGAGAGGCGGAAGCCGCACTAAACAGACTTCTGCTCGAAAGCGAAGCTACAGACCGATCACCATTCGCACCCAAGACTTGAGTCGCAACGGATTCCGCTTCACCGATTCGAAGTACGCCCTTCTGGCATCCGCCGTCCGGCCGAGTTGAGCGTACTCCGTGCCCAAGCACGCCCACGAGTGCGCGAGCGCGCGCATCATCCGCGTTTGATCGGCGGCAAGCCGGAGCAGTTCGTCTTCGCACGCGTGAATTCGCTCCGTACGAATCAGAATTTCGTCGAGAACGACGGGCTGCTTCTTCGCAGAGGCCATTTCCTCGTGGATGCGATAGCCTGTAAGGCGTTCGGCGACGTATGCGAATTCCCAGTGCTTGGACACTCGGAGCCACATGTCCCAGTCGCCGGAACCGTATAGCCGCTCGTCGAAACCGCCCTCTCGCTCAAAAGCATCTCGCCGAAGAAGCACAGACGAGGCAACGACGTGGTTGTGCAGGATCATCGCTTCGAGCACGCGACCAGACTCCGTGGAAGGCCACGCGAATCCGAACGGGTTCTCCTTCGTCTCCCGTCCCTCGGAGTCTACGAAGATCCCGCCTGTGTGAACTAATCCGACTTCCGGCTTGGAATTCAAGATGGCGACTTGCGCCGCCAATTTGTTCGGCATCCACAGGTCGTCCGAGTTGAGAATTGCGAGGTAGTCGCCCTTCGCTTCGCGAGCGCATCGGTTGAGCGTCGCATAAGTCCCCTGATTCTCCTGCTCGGAGAGTCGAATTCGATCGCCGCATGCGCGGAGATACTCGACGGAACCGTCGGCGCTGCCGTCGTCGACCACGACGATCTCGTAGTCGGAAAACGTCTGTCCCCAGACACTCTCCAGGCAGGCCGGGAGGAACCTAAGGTGGTTGTAGGAAGGGATGAGAACGCTGACCGAGGGCAACCTTCAGGATTATACGGCATCGGTTCGTCAGCCGAGAGCGTAGGTAGAATCCGACCGGAATGCCGGAACGCAGACTGCTCCTGGAACACACCAACGATCCCGCCTATCGCACCCTCGACGGCTACCTCGCAAAGGGCGGCTACCAGGGGTTGAAGAAGGCGCTGGGACTGGACCGCCAAGCGGTGATCGACGAAATCAAGGCGAGCGGATTGAGAGGTCGGGGCGGCGCGGGATTTCCCACTTGGATCAAATGGAACGGCATTCCGAAGGACACTTCGAAGCCTCATTACGTTCTGTGCAACGCCGACGAAGGCGAGCCCGGCACTTTCAAAGACAAGGAACTGATGGAGAACACTCCGTTCCTCGTCATCGAAGGGATGACCATCGCAGCGCATGCGACTCAATCGAAAGTGGGCTACATCTACATTCGAGGTGAATTCGTGGATGCGGCCCGGGCGATCAAGTCGGCCATAGACGAGGCGTATGCGAACAACTACTTGGGGAAGAACATCTTAGGCTCGGGCCTCGACTTCGACCTTTACGTGCACCTCGGCGCCGGATCCTACGAATGTGGAGAAGAAAGCGCTCTGATGAGCAGCCTGATGGGCGAGCGAGGCATGCCGCGCCTCAAGTTCCCCCACGCCCCCCTCCCGACGATCGCGGGGCTCTGGGATTGCCCGACGGTGATCAACAACGTCGAGTCCTACGCCTGCGCCCCGTTGATTCTCGATAAGGGCGGCGCATGGTACGCGCAATTCGGCGCATCCACCAAGAACTCAAGGGGCACGAAGATCTTCAGCGTTTCGGGGCATGTGAACCGACCGGGGAACTACGAGGTCGAATTCGGCACAACTCTCGGCGAACTCCTCGAACTGGCGGGCGGAATGAAGGGCGGCGCGCTCAAGGCGTGCGTTCCCGGCGGCTCGTCCGTGCCGATGCTCGACGCGAAGACGACGATGGACGCCGTCATCGGCTACGAAGAACTTGTGGAAGCCGGGAGCATGGTGGGATCCGGCGGGTGCATCTTCTTGAACGAGCACACCTGCATCGTCACGTTCATCTGGCGGACTTCGCTTTTTTACGCGAAAGAGTCCTGTGGCAAGTGCACGCCGTGTCGAGAAGGCACGGACTGGTTGGTGAAGGCCCTCAACCGAATTCGGGAGGGTGGTGGCAAGCCGGGAGACATCGAACTGCTCGAAGAGATCTGCTCACAGATTGACGGCCGGTCGTTCTGCGCCCTCGGCGATGCGGCGGCGTGGCCCGTCGTCGGCGCGATCAAAGTTTTCCGCGATGAGTTCGAGTACTTCATCCAGAACGGGCGAAGCAAAGTCGCCACACCGCAGGCAAGAGAGATGTGGCCCGAGCAACCCTTCAGTCACGCGTGACCCGACAAGGAGTGCCCTGAGGGCACCGACCGAATCGGGTGGGACGGCTACACGACTCACACCGATGCTATGGATATCCAACGTATCTGATCCACCCCGTCCTGCCGCTTCGTCTTCCGCGTCCGTGTCCCACGGAGGATTCATCAGCAAGAATCGAAACGCAACCCATGCAAAAGTTCCGCCTGCTGCACCCCATGTTACTTCCGGGATCGAAGGCGGCGCACATGGATAGGCTCCGATGGTCGGTCCAAGGTGTTGACGATCTCACGCCTGACGTAATAGAATCACGTAATGCCAAGTCTCAAAGTGGGCGAAATTGCTCCACCACCGTTCATGGCGAGGTGGCCGGAATACGCGATCTCAGCGATTCGACTTGACAGCCTCTTGATGGATGAGGTCTCCATAATGCTAGCCGTAAGCTCGATAGAGTCCTATTTCTCAGCCGCCCGCATCCAAAAAAAGCGTATCGGGAAGGCAATCGCCAAACTGAACCGTGGCACGGGAGTTCAAGATTCGAATCTGCATAGCGAGGTCCATTTTTACTTGGTTTGTGTGAGCAGGATTGCGTCTTTCGCGCGGTTCGTCGCGGGGTGTACGCGGTTCCCACGAGTTGCACGAGTTCTTAAGCGACACAGGAAGATTCTGGATGCATCTGTCAAGATGCGAAACCACCTGGAGCACATTGAGGAGCGGTTTCCTGGAGGAAATAAGAGATCCAGGCTTGTTGCCCCGGGTGACCTCTTCAACACTTGGGGAACGACAATGAGCTTCGGTGGTGAACCTCTCGAGTTCGGTCCAAGTCACACCGATGCAATTCGGACATTTGTCTCGGAGTTCAGGCGTGCACTCCTCTACGACAAGATCGAATCGATGGCCGAGGCGGACCCTGACCGCCTGGCGGTTCTGCTGAGGCGGGACGCAGGGAGGTAAGGAAAGCTGGTCGGATCGGAAAGCTGCCCGTCTGATCCCACGCCGGTTGAGTCTGTCCGCGGCTCGCCATGGACGGTAGGTGCACGGCAGCAAGCCTGCACCCCAATGTGTGAAGGCTCGGAATTGGTCGCAAGATCTCCCTGTACCGCAAAGCAAGTTCTGCCGGGTTGCTCCGTCCCACTAGGCGTCGCAGCGTAGACTGGAGTAGTTCTTTCGGGGGCTTTCGGACCGGGGATCCTGGGGAGAGTGTTAGCGTGCCTGGTTGTCCGATGCCGGAGTCGTGCCGCATAATGGCTACCGTAATTCGCCCATGGCGGGGGACGACCGGCCGGCCGCCCACTGCACCGCGATCTTGCTGAGTGCTTATCACGCGGAATGAGAGGAGGAGTTATGACATTCAAGGAATACTACGGTGAGCCATTTCGCTCTGATCTCGGTGCCATCGTCGCCTCATGCCCGTCCCTGCATTCTGACTGGCAAGATGTCGTGGTTCAGCCCCGCACTCTATCTATTGAGAATCCTGCCATCAACGGCCTGACCCTCGAGCGAAGAAATCTGTTTGCGACTGCCCTATTCTTTACAGTGCTAGTTGATCAAGTGTGCTACACTCATTTTCGCGCCTACTATCCGCAGTTCCGAGACCTAACGCGCTACCCCAAGTTCCGCGGCGACTGTCCAGGCGGCTGCCATTCTCACCTTCATCCGAAATCTATTTTCAATGCAATCGGCTCACCTCACGGCCCAGCCTACAACTGGTCAGGTAGAGCAAGATTTGTTGATGATGCAATCGAAATAATGCGCGCCGAAGTACTTGATTTCTTCAACACCCACCTCAATGCAGTTGATGGAGAGGACTTTTGGCGTCGATGTGTTGAAGAGATGCCGCAGAGAACTAGAGTGAGGTGAATAGTGCAGTGCAACATTTCTTAGGTATGCACCTAATCACCGGAGCCGGCAACTGGTGCCGACAGGTTCATCAAAAGCCATCCACGGCTCGCGCAAAGAGTATCCTTGTGAGCCCGGAATCGAGCCGCCACGCCAAATCGCGTTCGCACCGAAGGATGCACTTTACGTAGCGCAATCGAGTCGTTTGAGATTTACCGCGCAGATCGCCGGATCGCGCGCGCCTTGTCTCGGTTCACGAGACGAGCCTCCGCATTCGCAACCACTCGATCGAGCCATCGCAGCAGCGCGACCGGCTTGGGTGGCGACTGCGAGTCGGGCGAAACGCGCGACCCGGGAAGCGGCAACTCCTTCGGAATGAAATACGTTCGAAAGACCCAGTCCCAAACCGGAAGCGCGAACACTCCTCCGATCGCCTGATTCACTCGAATCCGAGAGTGGTGCATCAGGTGGAAAGCGTACCAAGTGCGAAAGAACCGGCTTCGCTCCACCCGCTCCTTCCAATGTTTGTCGTAATCGAGGTGCTCGACCGCGTGTTTGATTTCATAGAGCGCAAAGGACGCAGTCACTGCGATGTAGCCTGACAGCAGAAGCGGCGCGTTGACAAACCACAACTGCGCTGGAATGAGCGCCAAACTGAACAGCAGCCAAAAACTCAACAGTGCATAGGCCGGAAATGCGGACGACTCGATCTGCTCCGGCGAGATGATCGGGTACTTGTTGCGCACTCGGAGTCGCCCTTCAGTGTCTTCCGTGTTCGCGAGTTCCCGCACGTGCGTGTGGGAGTGATGTTCTGTGTGCTTTCGCTTCATCGGCCGCAGCAGACTCCAGAAAGCGCTGTGCAATACGTATCGGTGAAAGAAATACTCGAAGAGCCCGAGCAAAAGGTGAATGAGTGCGAACCAGCCGACGTAGGCATACCAGGGCGCGGACAGCTGGGAGGCGAGAACATCAGGCCGTATCGCCTTCCAGATGAAGTAATTCAGGACAAGCCAAACGGCAGTTTGAGCGATGACGAAAACTGAAAAATGCCAGAACGAGAATCCGATCGCGGACGGATCTCGGTAAATTATGAAGCGTTTCAAAATATCCTGAGCCTCTGCCTCGCGGGCGCAACGCGCACTGTTCAAGGGTCCTCTTTGATGATTGCGCGTACGGCGAGGCTCGAATCGGAATTATACCTGGGGGCTCGCCGGGGGCCCACGCGTTGGACGGGCTCCCGGCGAGCGAAAGGGTGGTCGGGGGATTACTTCACCAGGAGCAGAATGAGGAGGCCCACCACGATGATCGTCAGAAGTTCACGGTCGGATGCGGCCATGCTTCGGGCGTGCGGGACTTCGATGCGATCCGCGGGCTGCACGAGGAAGTCGCCTCCATCGGAGTCGTCATCCAGGTTGAGCACGTAGATCTCGGGCCCTGCGTCACCGGCGTTCCGTGTCACTTTGACGACGGAAGCGTCCGTGATCATTCCTCCTGCGCGGGAGAGCGCTTCGCGCACATTCAAGCCTCCGGCAAACTCGACGTAGCCAGGACTTCCCACTGCGCCGGAGACGTGCACGTACTTGCCTTCGTCGCGAACGGGCACGTCGACCCTGTCACCCGGTCGAATCAGGCAGAGGGGACCCGGCAGCGTAGCGTTGTACACGGATTGATGGCCCTCCCGGAACTGAACGGCGATACGCATCGCGTCCGCATCGGGGCGCAGACCCCCTGCGGCGTGGATCGCCTCGCGGAGCGGGATCGGTTTATCGAGGGAGAGGGCCTTCGGTTCGTTGACTGCGCCGGAGACGACGACTTTGGTCGAACTCACAGGCAGGGTTCCGAGGACGATTCCGGCGAGCGCCGGAGCAAGAAGCAGTTTCATGCGTTTCCTCCTTCTGTTGCTTCGCTGCCCGCAAATGTAGCGGGCACGTGACAGAAGACGGTGCCGCCCGCGGCGAGAGTTCGGCCTTACCCCGAGGATTCAGGAGGCCAAGCCGTCATTCCGCGACCTTGAGTACGCTGAGGAACGCCTCTTGGGGGATTTCGACGCTGCCGATGTTCTTCATCCGCTTCTTGCCCTCTTTCTGCTTCTCCAGCAGTTTCCGCTTCCGCGTGATGTCCCCGCCGTAACACTTCGCGATCACGTCTTTTCGGAATGGCTTCACGCTTTCTGCCGCGATGACCTTTGCGCCGATCGCCGCTTGAATCCTCACTTCGAACTGTTGGCGTGGAATGGACTTGCGCAACTGTTCGACAACCGCGCGAGCGCGCACATACGACTCGTCACGATGAACGATGAACGACAGGGCGTCCACCGAGTCCCCGTTGAGAAGCACATCCACCTTGACGAGGTCGGCCCGCACGTAGTCCGTAAACTCGTAATCGAAACTGGCGTATCCGCGAGTCTGCGACTTTAGTTTGTCGTAGAAGTCGAGCAATATCTCAGACAGCGGCAGGATGTAATAGAGCATGACGCGCTGTGGGCTCGGATACTCCATCTTCTGAAATGCTCCCCGCCTCGCCTTGCAGAGATTCATCACTGCCCCGACGTACTCCTGTGGCACCATCACTGTGGCTTTGACGGCCGGCTCCTCGATGTGGGCGATGTGGTGGGGGGGAGGGAACTTCGAAGGATTCGAAACCTGCTCCACCGTTCCGTCCGTCTTGAAGATCGCGTAATTGACACTGGGCGATGTGAGGATCAGGTCGAGGCCGAACTCTCGCTCGAGCCTCTCCCTCGCGATGTCCATGTGCAGCAGTCCTAAGAAACCACAGCGGAATCCGAATCCAAGCGCATCCGATGTCTCCGGCTCGAATTGAAGGGCGGCGTCGTTGAGTTGAAGTTTCTCGATGGCATCTCGCAGCTCTTCGTATTTATCGCCGTCGGTTGGATAGAGACCGCAAAAGACCATCGGCTTTGCGCGGCGATAACCGGCAAGCGCCGAAGTCGCAGGACGACCCGCCGTCGTCACGGTGTCCCCCACGCCGGCGTCACCGATCTCCTTCATCGCAGCCGTCAGGTATCCGACTTCTCCTGCCTCCAGCAATTCCACGCGCTGCTTTTCAGGTGCGAACACGCCGACCTCGTCCACTTCGAACTCCGATCCGGTCGACATCATCCGAATTCGATCGCCTTTTTTGACCCTGCCATCGAATACCCGTATGTAGGCCACAGCGCCTTGATAGGTATCGAAGTGCGAATCGAAGATGAGCGCGCGCAAAGGGTTGTCGGCCGACGGCGTCGAGACGCCACCGACGACATCCGGCCTTGGCTTGGCAGCAGGGGGGACGCGCAACACAATCGCCTCCAGCAAATCGGGAACCCCCTCTCCTGTTTTTGCGGAAACCAGAATCGCATCGCTGGCATCAATCGCGAGCGCGGCTTCGATCTCCTCTTTCGCGCGCTGAACGTCCGCGTGAGGCAAATCGATCTTGTTGATGACGGGGATGATCTCTAAGCCTTGATTCATCGCCATCGCCGCGTTTGCGATCGTCTGTGCTTCGACGCCCTGGGTTGCGTCGACCACCAGCAGCGCTCCTTCGCACGCTGCCAGGGAACGTGAGACTTCATACGTGAAGTCCACGTGCCCCGGAGTATCAATGAGGTTGAACTCAAAGTCCTCGCCTGCCTTGGACCGATACTGCAGGCGAACCGCGGTCATCTTGATGGTGATCCCGCGCTCTCGCTCCAAGTCCATCGAATCCAGCATCTGCTCGCGGGCTTGGCCTCGCACGGCGCCCGTGATCTCAAGGATGCGATCGGCGAGCGTCGACTTTCCGTGATCGATGTGCGCGACGATGCAGAAGTTGCGAATGTGAGCGAGGTCCATGGCCTCGTCGCTACTTCTTCAGGGCAACGCCGTCGAAACCGCGAACGGCTTGCATGCTTTGTCGGCGTCGGTCGAGGGCCTGTTCGAGTTTGATCGTCAGGAGTTCGTACACGTCCACCCCTGGAATGTTCTTTTCGATGTAATCGAAAGCCCCGCGCTTCATGCATTCGACCGCGTTCTTGACGTTGCCGTACGCGGTCATGACGATGACTTCCGCGAACACGTCACGACCGAAAGCGGCCTGGAGGATCTGGATTCCCGCCTCGGGATCCTCCATGCTCATATCGGTCACGATTACGTCGAACGGCTCTGAGGCTGTCGAGATTTTCGAAATACCTTCTTCGGCAGAAGCCGCTGTCTCGACCTGATATCCTTGCCTCTCGAGTCGTCGCTGAACGCTTTTCCTGACGTCTTCTTCGTCATCGACAATTAGAATTCGGTACATACAAAAAAAGAGCCGCTTTTCGAAAGTTGCATCAATTATAGCGCGAAAGAACTACTCTCTTGAGATGTCTCGAAGGATGGAGTTGGCCCATTCGACCGTCGAAGGCTGTCCGGCCGCCCCCCGAAGCGAATCCGCCGTCACTGTGCCCGCCATCACGAGCCGCCCGTCGGTAGCGATCAGTTTGAGAACCACCCGAGAGACCCCCAGATTCGACTCGATCGCCGCAGCGCCCGCCCGCGCCAACAAGATCAAGTCCCCATCCCCGCCATCTCCGAACAGGACGCTGAGCGCTGCGTCCCCGGTGCGGGGATCGAAGTGGCACGCTGCCACCCTCGACGCCTCCGCCCCCAGCCCTGTCCGGACAGCCTCCAGGATGCGCGTTTCCGCCATAGACTGAAGGGGCTGGACCTGTGCGGCCGGAGGCTCCGGCGGTTGCAAGGATCCCTCCTCGGGCTGCTGGTCCACTCTCGGCGCCTCTCCCCCGATCGAGATCGGCTCGACATACTTGTCGAGGTCGCTGGCCTCACGCCTCCCCCTTTCGCCCCCCGCGCGGAAGGCGAACACGCCGACGATCACGATCGCCGCGATGACCAGGAGCGTCGTCCAGATGAACCCGGCCCTGGATGGATCTCCCTCGAGGCCCGCCAGCCCGGCACGAATCTCCTCTTTCGCAACGAGGGCCCGCGCCCGGTCCAACTTGGCCCTCGTGGACGCCGACTCCGGCGCGAGGTCAACCGCCATGTCGTACCACTGCACCGCCTGCCGGGCGTCCCCTCGGTCCCAGGCGACATCGCCGAGCAGCAGATGGGCGGAGAGGTTGTTCGGAAACTGCTTGAGCACCGCGAGGCAGATCTGCTCGGCCTCGGCGTACTCGCCCTTCATCCTCTTCAGGTTGGCCCGCGCGATCTCGGGATACGCGACCGCGTCCGCAGCCTGCGGAGCCGACGCGGACTCCATGGTGGCGCCGCACTCTTGGCAGACCAGAGCAGATTCCTCCAGCATCGAGTAGCACCGATCACAGAGTTTCATGATTCGATCCCGGTGCTGCCGAACCCGCCGGTCCCCCGGGTGGTCTCCGGCAGTTCCTCGCAAGGCTCCCAATGCACCTTTGCAACCGGCGCGACCACGAGTTGGGCGATTCGGTCCCCCTTGCCGATAGCGACCGGTTCCGCCCCCAGGTTGATTAGGATGACCTTGACCTCTCCCCGGTAGTCAGAGTCGATGGTTCCGGGGGCATTCGGTATCGAGAGCCCCTTCTTCAGCGCCAGGCCGGACCTCGGCCTCACTTGGCCTTCATACCCATCGGGGATGGCGATTCGTATCCCCGTCGAGACGGCGTACCGTTCCATGGGCCTGAGGACGACGCTCTCGTTAGCCTTCAAGTCCATCCCCGCGGCGCTTTCAGACGCGTACGTTGGCACGAGTTCATCCGCATCCAGGACGATCGGCACGCTGATCTGCTCGCGCATACAGCCGATATACCCCCTCGCCGCTCCCAGGCCCGCTTTCGATGCGCCAAAATGGACTATGCGAACGAAATGGACGTCCGGGGCCTTGATTGCCCTCTGCGCTTTTGCTGCGACCACGGGCGCTGCACAAGACGGTTCGGCGCGAATCCCGATCGGCGTCGATGTCGGAATCTTCTATCCTCAGAACGAAACGGTCAAGGACACGTTTGATGACCAGTGGTTCCGAGTCGGCATCACGCCCCTCGGATTCCAAAGACCGGAACAGTGGAAGTTCACCTTCGACATCGCTTATCTGCGGAACTCGACCTCTCTGGGTCGCGCAACTCTGATGCCGATCACCTTCGGCATCACTCGGTCTTTTGGCACATCGTCGGACGTCCGACCGTACGTCGCGCTGAGGGTGGGGCCTTATTTCGGAGATGTGTTCTCGCCTCCGCTGGGCATCGACGAGAACAAAATCGGATTTGACGCGAATGCAGCACTGGGGCTCACTTTCGGCAACACCTTTTATGTGGAAGCGCGATACGATGTCTTCAGCGACTTTGAGGGGCTTGATTTCAGCGGCTTCTTCCTGTCGGCAGGCGTAAGACTCTTCGAGATTCGCATCTAACACGGACTGAATGCCACGAGGACCGGTCGAGACCAAACCGCCCGCAGAGCGGGCCGTCATGGTTCTCGTCAATCCGAATGCCGAAGACGACGAGTACGCTGAAGAGGAACTAACTTCTCTCTGTGAAGCGGCCGGCGTGGAGCCGGTGGCCGTCGTCCGCCAAAGGGTTGACCACCCGACGACCGCTACGTACATCGGTCGAGGAAAAGTGGAAGACGTCCTTGCCGCAGTCAAGGACGAAAGAGCCGACATCGCTCTCTTCGATTGCGAACTCTCGGCAATTCAGCAGCGAAACCTATCGGACGAACTTCGCGTCAAAGTCTTAGACAGGACGCAACTCATTCTCGACATCTTCGCGCACCGCGCCCACACTCGAGAGGGCATCGTCCAAGTCGAACTTGCGCAATACACCTACTTGCTGCCGCGCATCACGTCTTTCTACACGAAGTTCGAGCGACAGAAAGGCGGCATCGGAATGCGAGGGCCAGGCGAGCAGCAACTGGAGTCGGATCGTCGTCGCATCCGGGACAGAATCACCGCACTTCGCGACGAGTTAGAGCACATCCGATCGGCCCGCGAACGGCAGAGGAAGGGCCGCCGAAAACACCCGTTCCCATTTGCCACGATCGTTGGATACACGAGCGCAGGCAAGAGCACGCTGATGAACCGACTCGCCGGAAGCGAACTGTTCGCCGATCCGATGCTGTTCGCAACGCTCGACCCGACCACGCGCAAGGTCGATCTTCCGGACGGCTACTCGCTTTTCGTAACGGATACCGTCGGATTTGTCCGAAACCTTCCAACAAAACTCGTCGCGGCCTTCCGGGCCACATTAGAAGAGGTCACGGACGCCGACTTCTTGATTCACGTCATCGACGTCAGTCACCACAGTTGGAGAACTCAGCGAGATGCCGTCATGGAAACGTTGGAGTCTCTCGGCGCAGAGAAGAAGCCGATTCTGTCTGTCTTCAACAAGATCGATCGCCTTCATGACACTCAAGAACTGAGGCAGGCTGTCGCAGACACGCCCGATTCCGTGGACGTGTCCGCCCTCACGGGCAAGGGAATAGACGATCTGATTCAAGCGCTGACCAAAATGATCCGCTCGCTTCTCCACCCGATCGAAGCGGTCATCCCCTATGCACAAAGCGGGCTCCTGCAAGAATGCTATGACTATGGACGCGTGCTGTCGATCGAGCACTTAGAGGACGGAATCCACGTTCGCGCGGAAGTGACCTCGGAGATGCACGCGCGATTGTCGAGTCTCGCAAAGTGACGGCGGCCGAGTGGCTCCACCAGTTGGAAAGCGCGTTCACCGACGCGCATCTGGACTCGCCTCGGCTCGAAGCTGAAATGCTGGTCGCGCACGTGCTCGGCGTGTCGCGCGAGTGGCTCGTCGCTCATCCCGAAGCGATGCCGCCCAGACTCGCAGTCGCGGCCCTCGCCGAAAGGCGCCTCCGCGGGGAGCCGATGGCGTACGTTCTTGGTAAGAAAGAGTTCTTCGGTCGGGAATTCGTAGTGCGACCGGGGGTGCTCATTCCCAGGCCGGAAACGGAAATTCTCGTCGAGTGCGCCCTAAGCCGCCTGCCCGAGAGCTCTCGCGTCGCCGACGTTGGGACCGGCTCTGGAGTGATCGGAGTGACGCTGGCCCTCGAACGGAGCGACCTGCGAGTGACTCTCAGCGACGTGAGCGCGGCAGCTCTCAAGATTGCTAAGGAGAACGCCGAACGCCACTCAGCAATCGTCTCATTCCATCAAGGTGACCTTCTCGAGGGGTTTCAGGATGGGAGTCTCGACGCGATAGTCGCCAACCTCCCTTATGTCGATCCGTCCGATCCACTGCTCGATGTCGGAGTCAAGACGTGGGAGCCCTCCGTCGCTCTGTTCGCAGAGGGGGGGGTGAAGGTCATCGAGCGTTTGGTCGCACAGTCCGTGAAGGTTCTCACAACGCCGGGACTGCTAATCCTGGAGTTCGGTCACGGCCAGGCGATCAGCATCGAGTTGATTCTGACGAAAAACGGGTACGGCGTAGAAATCGAAAGCGACCTCGCGGGGATTCCGCGGGTCGCCGTCGGGACTCGTTCAGGCTAAACCTGAGACCGCGCTATTCCTCTGCCCAGTGAACCTGGTCGTCGCCGTGCAGCGCCTGGAAATAGTTGAGTTGCGCGTCGTGATACCACATGTGACCCGCGCATACGTTTGCCATGGCATAACCGGGCAGTTCCGCTCCCCACGGCGCCAGCATGGTCTCGCAAAGTCGTTCATGAGAAGCGCTCTCGATCGCCTGGGCGAGAGCTTCGGCGCTCGCCTGCACGATTTCGCGGCTGGTCGTGGGATCGGTCAGTTCGGCCTTCATGGCTTCCTTAACTTCTGGGGTTGCCGTTCTCGCCTCCTCGCCTCGCAACGTTGCCGCCGCCAGCCGATTGTAGGCCACGACTTCAGCCGTGATATCCTGAATCGGCCGCGCCTTCCCTCCGGGAGAAACCTTGAACTTGTCCTCCGGGATGTGTCTGAGGTCCTTCGAGAACATTACGCCAACGCGCCGTGCCCAAAACGCGAGGTGCGCCTTTGTGTCGAATCCTGTGGTTGTTTGACTCATCGTTTCTCCTTCTCGATTCGAAAGTTGGAGGCCTCATGTGGCCCGCCTGGAGAACAGTTTATCTCGAACGCCTGCGTTCGAGCGCGGTGCGGGCGGAGAGCCCAACGATGGCGGCCAGAGTCACGGCGAACACATACATCACAACATACAGAATCGCCGTGGTCGCTGCGAACTCGGCAGGCTCCATCCCCTGCACCCCTGGCACGCCGAGAGCCTTGTCTCTCAGCCGAAGTCCGAGGAACAGCGCGGACGGAAGCATCCCCCCGACGCTGCCGCAGAAGCCTGCGATCCCGCCGGCGAGTCCGGCGATCATGCCGACAGTGCCCGACATCAGTGTGAACACGATCATCCACTTGGACAGATCGTCTGTCGTGCGCACGTCAATCGCGCTGTAGATCGCGACAACGGGAACGCACGCAAGGAGCGCAGCGGCGGACGCCGTGAAGAAACCGACCATCATCATGCCCTCGAGGTCCCGCGGCTTCCTCTTCGCGGACTCGCGAACCTCGTCCGTTGGCAGCAGTGGCGGCGCAGACTCTCGCTGCTTCGGGTCTTCGTCCACGAGCCGATTATGCGGCACTTTAAGAAGAAATACCCGGCGGGTTTCCCACGCCGGGTATTTCGCTCCAATCCCGTGGCTACGGTGTCACGGTGAGTGGCGCCGACCGCGTTATGAACCGAGACGCCCGGATGGATACCAACCGAGTCGCCGTCACGGTGTACGTCGTGATCGGAACGACGATCTGCTGATCGCCGGGCTGGACCGTCACGGACATGGGAACGGACGCGACGGATGTGTTCGACGAAGACATCGTCACGACGGTTCCGCCAGCCGGAGCCGGACCGCTCAGGATGACGATCGCCGTTGATGGCGATCCTCCCTGAACTTTCGATGGGTTGAGTTTGATCCCCTCGACGACGGGTGTCGCTACGTACAGCGTCGCGAACTTGAGCACTCCGTTGAATGTCGCGAAGATCTTCACGGATTCCGTCGCCTGCGTGGGCGTCGTGGTGATCGTAAACGTCGCAGATGTCTCACCTTCGTTCACGGTCACCGACGGCGGCACCTGTGCCCGCCACGGCTTCTGGCTGCTCAGCGATACCGAAGATCCGCCGAACGCTGCAGGGCCGTTAAGTGTCACGCGACCCGTGGCCGTTCGACCACCAGTCACCGTGCCGGGATCAACCGTGACTCCGGTCACCGCCAGCGGGATGATCGTGATCTCGACCGAATCCTCGATGCTGTCGAGTTCGACTGTGATCGTGACTTCAGTTACGTTCACGACATTCGCGGTGTAGATCCAGAACGGCGCAGACATCTCGCCTTCTGGAACGAGAACAGTCGCCGGCACCGATGCAGAACTCGGATCGGATGAGGAGACGCTCACCAATTCACCGTCTTTGCCGGCCGGTCGGTTGAGTTGGACAGTCCCCTGAATTCGGGTTCCGCCCGTCACCACCGTCGGATCCGCGGTCACCGAGACCAGGGGGCCGAAGGAGACCAGGATGTAGAGGTCGTCTCCGATCGTGTAGAGCGGCTTGATGCTCAACTCCGTGTAAGGATCGGTCCACACCTCGCCTGGCCGCAGAGCTCCGTTGCGCACGTCGCCGTCAGCGTAGGTGAAGTCGACGAGATTGCTTCCAGTGATGTTGTTCTGTCTCCACTCGTAATGGCAGAGCGCAGCGCCGAAGTTATATCCGCCGTAGTAATTCAGATTCGCGTCGTAGCCCTGCGGCAGCCTCTGGTGGAAATAGAGCCACTCATCCTGGTTGGTGCTCGCCGCGTGACCCCGGAATACTTTCAGCACTTTCGGTACGAAAGAGTTCGTCAGGTAGCCATCCACGACGTAGACGCCGCTTGTCGTTACAGTTTTTACGTTGTTCGTATTGAACCAGTTGAGCGCGATTTTCTGTGGAGGGGAATAACTGCCCCAGTTCCACGCGCCCATCGAACTGAACGCGTCTCCGTACTCAGTGACCGAAGCGCCCGCGCCGTTGGTGTTGAACGGCCCGATCGGCTCCCCTGGGAACGCAACGGAGTGGGCGTGCAGTAGGCCATGGTTGTGCCCACCTTCGTGCGTCGTGAGTTGAATCGCGAGGGTGAGCGAGTTGTAGTACTCTGAACGGCCCCACGAACTCGAATGATAGAAAGGTCCATCATCCGTATTCGTCGTGAATTTGCCAAGCGTGCCGAGGCCGCCCCAGCCGCATCCGCCGCCGTCCGGAACCAAGATGTACAGGCGGTCAAACTGCGAAAAGTCCACATCGGGGTCCGCCGCTTGAATGGCGAGATCATGCCATGTCCACGGGTCACAACCCACGTTGACAGGCAGCGTGTACCAACCGTGCACTTCGCCTGTGATCCACATCTTGTTGAACGATGCCTGGCGCCACCAGACATCGGAAGAGTCGTTGGGATCGAAAAACGTCGAATAGACTTGAGAAACACTCACGTTCTCAGTCGTGTTGTCCTGGAAGTTGCAGAGCAACACGATCCACCTCTGCTCACCCGTCGAAGGGTTGCCAGGTCCGTCGTTTCCCATATTCGTGAGCGTTCTCACATAAAGGTCGTTGCCCTGCACTCGACCGCTGACGCGAACTTCGTCTCCGGTCGTCGGCTTCTGCATGCCAGGCGGAAGGTGAATTCGGTACCTCTTCCCTGACTCCGCCATAAGGTAGTCAGCGATCTCTTCGCTTGCGCCCTGTCCGAAAGTGCAGACTACGACGCTGGTGAATTGACCGGAAAGGGCGACTTGTCCGCCGGATGACGGCTGGCCAAATGCGCTGACAAAAATAAGCGACAACAACAGTGTCGCAGCGAGCGTGAGCGCCGCTCGGGCGCGTCCAAATTTCATGTGCTTACGCACCTCCTCTCATCCGAAATGTCTCAAGGAGGGCGTCGGCGATCGGGCCGCCGCCCTTTGCCCGGAAGCCAAGAGACTCAATCGAAAGACATCTTATCCCATCGAGGGCGTTCGCATCGTTCTGGCTCTCCGGCCGGCCGCAGGTATACTCAGTCCGGCGCCGGGAGAGGACTCCCGGCTGTTCCCGATGTCGAGACGACCCACCTCTCCAGCCGGAATGCGAGCCCTCGAACGCACCGCCCCGGCGGCAGTACTCGGAGCAGCCGGCCTCATTCGAGATATCGAATCCCTGAGCCCTGAGGAGGACCCACAATCCATGTCCAATGGAAAATTCGATGCTGATGTTGCGGTTATCGGCGCAGGCCCCGGAGGATACGTTGCAGCCATCAAGGCTGCTCAACTCGGCGCCTCTGTAGTTTGTATCGAAAAGGCGTACCTCGGCGGCACCTGCCTCAACGTCGGGTGCATCCCATCCAAAGTTTGGATCTCATCGGTCGAGAGACTTCAGCACGTTCGCCACGCAGAACAGTTGGGCGTGAAGGTGACCGGAAGCGTCGAGCCAGACTTCGCTGCGATGAACGCCCGCGTCGAAAAGATCGTATCCACGCAGCGTGGCGGCGTCGGGATGCTGTTCAAGAAGAACAACGTCAAGCACATCGAAGGCACCGCCTCTTTCGTGGATGCAAACACGATTCAAGTAGTCAAAGACGGACAGAAACAAACTCTGAGAGCGAAGTGCACGATTATCGCCGGTGGTTCGAGTGTAATGGATTTGAAGATCCCAGGACTCGAAGGCGGAGCCGAGGCAAACGTTTGGACGAGCGACGATGCGGTCTTTCCGAAATTCATCCCGAAGAGCGTTCTCGTGATCGGAGGTGGCGCAGTCGGATGCGAATTCGGATATGTGCTGAACGGGCTGGGATCGAAGACGACCGTCGTCGAAATGATGACGTCCCTCATCCCGATGTTCGACGAGGATTTGGGCGCAGAACTTCAGCGGGCCTTCAAGAAGCAAGGCATCGAGGTTCTCACTGGCGCAATGGTCGAAAAGGCTGAGAAGACGAAAGCCGGATGGAAATGCCACGTTAAAACGCCGTCGGGCGTTCAGACGATTGAAGCCGAAGTCGTTCTCGTCGGCGTAGGCCGCAAGGCAAACGTCGAAGGGCTCAACCTGGACAAAATCGGCGTCAAACAGCACAAGCGCGGCATCGAAGTGGTCAATAACAAGATGCAAACGCACGTTCCGAACATTTACGCAGTCGGCGACGTCATCGGAAAGATCCAACTCGCCCACGTTGCCAGCATGGAAGGAATCGTCGCCGCCCACAACGCCGTTCTCAACGACGGAAAAGAGATGGACTACAAGTCTGTGCCGAACTGCGTGTACACGGTTCCGGAGGTTGCAAGCGTCGGGCTGACGGAGAGCGAGGCGAAGTCACAGGGCCACGATGTTACGATCGGCAAATACAATTTCCGCGCAAATGGCAAAGCCATGGCGATCGTGGAACAGGACGGATTCGCCAAAGTCGTTGCGGAGAAGAAGTACGGCGAGGTCCTGGGTGTTCACATCATCGGCCCGCACGCAACCGACCTCATCCACGAGGGGGTTGCCGCGATCAAACTCGAAGCGACTCTGGATTACATGGTGGATACGATCCACGCCCACCCGACTCTCGCGGAGCCGCTGCTGGAGGCATTCGAAGCGGCAGCGCACGGAAAGAGCATCCACACGCTGTAGCCGGGAATTGCCTCACGACGAGATTCCCGCCTGACGGAATCCAGACGGATCAGGCGACCGCGCGACCGCGTCGCCCATTGGTGCGCCGGTACGAACTTAGCCGAGCCCCAACAGCCGCGCAGTCTGGGCAACGATGAAACACACGGCGAAAGCAATCACCAGAGGTAAGAACGTGGCGAGCGCCGTCCATCGCTTGCTCCCGGTCTCCTTGAAGATCGTCCAAATCGTGGTCGAGCACGGGTTGTGCAACAGAGAGAACAGCATGAGCGAGACTGCGGTTAGAGTCGTCCAACCGTGCTCGTAGATCAGCAGGTGGCGCAATTGGGTCATGTCGTCAATCTCGATCATTCGATCCACGTTCATGTACGCCATTAGCATCGTCGGCACGACGATCTCGTTCGCGGGAATCGCCACGATGTACGCAAGTAAGATCACGCCATCGAGCCCGATCGCTCGACCGAGCGGATCTAGGAACCCAACGATGTGAGCCATGATCGTCGCGTCACCGATGGAGATGTTCGCGATGATCCAGGCGACAGCCCCACAAGGAATCGCCCACACGACGGCCCTCCACAACACGAAGATCGTGCGGTCAATGAGCGAAGTGTAGAGAACTCTCAAGAGTTGCGGTTTTCGATACGGAGGCAGTTCCAGCGAAAACGCCGACGGAACTCCCTTGAGGACCGTCCGGCTGAGCAACGCGCTTACCACGAGGGTGACAAGGATCCCAAAGAGCACGAGCCCCACGAGTGAAGACGCTGCGACGACGGAACCGACGCTCGGCGGAAACGCGGCGGCCACAAACACCGTCGCCAACATGATGAGCGTCGGCCACCGCCCGTTGCACGGCACGAAGTTGTTCGTGATGATCGCGATGAGGCGCTCCCTCGGCGAATCGATGATGCGCGTGGCAATGACGCCTGCCGCGTTGCATCCGAAGCCCATGCTCATGCTCAACGCCTGCTTCCCGTGCGCGCCGGCCTTCTTGAACAGCCTGTCCATGTTGAAGGCCACTCGCGGAAGGTAGCCGAGGTCTTCCAAAAGCGTAAACGTGGGGAAGAAGATCGCCATCGGGGGCAGCATCACGGAGACGACCCAAGCGAGCGACCGGTAGACGCCGTGCACGAGCAGCCCTTCGAGCCATGCGGGAGCCGACACGGCCTGGAACGCATAGGCGAGTTGATCTTCGATCCAAAACAGCCCGCTGGCCAGCATTTGCGACGGCACGTTGGCCCCTTCGATGGTGACCCAGAACACGCCCGCAAGCAGGGCCAGCATGATGGGAAAGCCCCAGAGTTTCGAAGTCAAGATGCGATCGAGCCGCATCTCCAGGCGGTTCCGTGAATCGGTGCCCGAAACACACGCGCCCGCGATCTTCGACGCGGTTTCGTAGACGTCCTTCGTAAGACTTTCGTGAACGCCACCGACGTCCTTGCGCAGTTCAGCGGCGCGACGGAGGAGCAATTCAGCAGAACTCATGCTTGTCCCTCGATCGGCCGGGCGTCGAAGTGAGCGAGATGACCGCGCTGCACTTCTTCCATGATGGTCTCGTCTCCGTCCAACAATCGCATGGCGACCCAGCGCGGGTTCGCAGCGTGCGGCAACACCTGCGCCACCTGCGGTGTCAACTCGTCGAGAGCGCGCTGAATTTCAGGGCGTGGGTTCAATCGCACGGGACTGCACTTAACCGCCCCTGTGGCTACTGCGTGAACCTTCTCCACCAGATTCGACAAGCCGTCGCCGCGCCTCGCAGCGCAAGGAACCACTGGAACGCCGAGCATCTCCTCGAGTTTTGTCGCGTCGACTTCGATCCCACGACGCTTTGCTTCGTCCATGAGGTTGAGGCAAACCACCACGCGATCCGTGATGTCCAAGAGTTGCAGCGTGAGGTTGAGGTTTCTTTCGAGGCACGTTGCGTCAACAACGACAACGACGACATCGGGGCTTCCGAACAGGAGGAAGTCGCGCGCGATTTCCTCCTCGACGGTTCGACTCAACAATGAGTACGTCCCTGGAAGGTCTACGACTTTGTACTTCTTCCCGAAAGCGTCGAAACGGCCCTCAGCTCGCGCGACAGTCTTTCCAGGCCAGTTGCCTGTGTGCTGATTGAGGCCCGTTAGTTGATTGAAAACTGTGCTCTTTCCAGTGTTCGGGTTTCCTGCAAGGGCGACGACATAGTCGAACTTCCTGGGGTCCAACCCCATCCGTATGAGGCCGGATCGGAATTCGGCGGCCGGATTCGCAGGCGCAGGAGCGGCCTTCAATTCACCCTCCTTACTCGAATGAACTGCGCATCTTCATCGCGGATGGCGATCAGGGAGCCGCGAATCTCGTAGGCCGTAGGATCACCCAACGGCCCGTCGTATGCGACCCGCACCGTTGTCTCCGGCACCAACCCAAGATCGAGGAACCGCGCGCGCGTGTCGCCTTCGCATAGAAGTTCCGCGACGACCCCCGCTTCTCCGGGCTTCAGGTCCGCAAGTGTGCAGATCACGCACCCCTCCTGACCTTGGGCGGGATCGGCTTGCCATGCGGGCAGGTCTCAGGATGCCCCATGAGTTCCGCGATGCGGTCTTCGAACTCCTCCGAGATGTGATGCTCGAGGATTTCCGCCTGCTCATGGACCTCGTCCTCGGAAAACCCGAGGTGCTCCATGAGGTACCGCTCGAGGAGCCTGTGGTGGCGGATGACTTCGAGGGCCATCTCGAGGCCCCGCTCCGTGAGGCTCGCCCCATAGTAGGGCGCGTGCTTCACCCAACCCCGCTCCGCCAGGAGCCGGAGCATCTTGCTGACCGCAGGCTGGCTCGTGCCCAGATACGCAGCAATCCGCTTTGTTCCGACGCCTCCCCCTTCGGCCGAGAGAAGGTGGATCGCCTTGACGTAGTCCTGGACGGCAGCGGTCATGGCGAAATGTTAACCATAGTTCAGAAAAATTGTCAAGGGTTAACTTTCGGCCTGGGCCAAAAGAACAGGGCCTGCGGGACCGAAGTCCCGCAGGCCCGATAGGGTCGCCTGGCGGTTACCGCGACGCGAACCGGATCTGGTCGAACCTCGCGTTCCAGGTCGCAGCCACGGGAGTGGCTGCGTAGATCGAGACCCGTCCAGTCATTTCACCGGAGCCCTGGTGGACGAACCGCGACGCGTTCGACGTGACAATCGCGAATCGCGGTGTGTCCGACGTCCCAACTGCCGACGTATGCAGGTTTTCCCAGATGCCTGCGGCGTAGTTCCACAACTCGAGGCGCACCGTGAGGCCGCTCGTGGTTGTGGAAGCCTCCGCGAGCAAGTCGACGCGAGACGGCGACAGGGTCGTCGTGAATCCGCGGACGATGACGGAAACCGGGGGATCCGATGGGCCCGTCGCAGGTCCCGGATTGAGCGTCGCACGTGAGTTGTCCGACATTCGAATCTCGTTGACTCCGCCGGTCAGCCCAACGCCGCGATACACGCTCATCGACGTCGGATAGACGAGGGGCAGGTTGGCCGCGAGAATCGCGCGGTTCGCGTTGATGCGACCGAATCCAAAGAACTGGTCCCATCCCGCGCTGCCTTTATCGTCGCACGTCGACTCGATGAGCGAGCGGACTTGCGAGTTGGAGAGTGCGGGATCGAGAGAGAAGAGAAGCGCGGCGAGTCCGGCAACGTGTGGGGTGGCCATCGAAGTCCCGGAATTGAGGCCGTACTGGTTACCGGGGTAAGTCGAGAACACATTTTCTCCAGGTGCCGTGACGTCCAAGTCGGCGCCGTAGCTTGAGAACCCAGCGCGAGCGTCGGTGTGATTCGTCGCGCCGACCGCGATGCAGTTCACGTAGCGGGCCGGCCAGATCATGTTGTTTCCACCGCCGTTTCCTGACGCGGCACAGATGACGGCGCCTTGACCCCAGGCGTAGTTCACGGCCGACTCCACGAATGCCGGGGGCTGGCCGCCGCCGAGGCTGACGTTGAGAACTCGAGCGCCGTGGTCGACTGCCCAAGTGAATCCGTTTGCGACGCTTTCCCAAGTTCCGCCACCGCCATCGCTGAGCACTTTCACGGGCAGAATCGCAGCAGAGTGCGACACGCCAGCCACTCCGAGCGAGTTGTTGCCCTTCGCAGTCGTCGTTCCGCAGGTGTGCGTCCCATGGCCGTTGCCGTCCGATGTATTTCCGTTATTCGAATAGGTGTTCCATCCCGCGAGCATTCGGCCGACGAATTCTTGGTGATTGCCGTCGACACCCGTGTCGAGAATCGCGGCGATGACGTTGTCGCTGCCGGTGAACACGTCCCACGCTTCAAAAGCGTCAATGTCTGCATCCACGATCCCGCCAGTCTGTCCCGTGTTGTTCAGGCCCCAGCACTGAGCGATCAGTGGGTCGTTCGGAACTCCCACCGTCCCGACGACCTGGTCACGTTCGACTCGCTCGACGATCCGAGAGGCCGCGAAGGCTTGGCTCATTCGGTCGAGGTCGGCGTGCGCCACAAATCGCACGACGTAGACGCGGTCTAATCCGAGTTCCGAAGCCAGCTTCTCGTTTGCGTATCCGTGCGGCGAAAGCGGGTCCACACGCAGGACCTGCCACCGGCGGAGCGAGGTGTTCAGGGTCGGGTCCGACGTCGTGGGTCCGACGAAAGGAAGGGTCAGGATCGTGATCGGCTTCTTCGTGGTGATGAATAGGTGATCGTCGATCCTCGGCGCTTCGGACTGGGCAAGGCCCGAGGTGAGGGCCAAAGCCGACACAGCCAAGGGCGCGAGGGTTCTAAAGAATCGCATGCAAGTTCCTCCCGGACGCGACGTAAGCGCCGCGCTGAACGCATTTTATCAACCTTTTTCGGAGATTGAAACGTTTTGGCTAAATTCCCAGAATCTTCACCACCACTCGCTTCGGCCGCCTCCCGTCGAACTCAGCGTAAAACACCTGCTGCCAGGGGCCCAAGTCGAGCCTGCCTCCCGTGATGGGCAGGATGACTTGGTGGTGGAGGATCAGGTTCTTGAGGTGGGCCTCCCCGTTGTCCTCGCCCGTGCGATGATGCCGGTAATTTTTACGGGGTGCGAGTCCGTCGAGCCACTCCCGGATGTCCTCGATGAGGCCATCCTCCCAGTCGTTGACATACACCGCTGCCGTGATGTGCATTGCGCTCACGAGCGCAAATCCATCTTTAACCAGAGACCGGGAGACGATGCCGGCGACCTCGTCTGTGATCCGGACGAACTCTTCTCGCTTCCTGGTCTCGAACGTGATGTACTCCGTATGTGCTTTCATCTCAATTCCGGCCCTATATTAGTTGTCTAGACAGGCACTTCGACGTTGTCGATCAAACGGACACCTCCGATCCATGCTGCGGCAATCACTCGGGTGCCGGCCGTCGGTGAATCGGTCCGCTCGAGCGTTCTCTCATCCACGATCGCGAAGTAGTCCACCTTCTCAAAACCTGCAACTCGAAGTGCGTGCTCTGCGCCCCGCTCGATCGTACGGAGGTCGCCTCCCGCGGCGGCGGCGCGAGCGCCTTCTCGGAGAGTTTCGTACAGCGCTGGCGCCTTCGCCCGAACTTCTGGCCGAAACCTCGCGTTTCTGGAAGACATCGCGAGCCCATCGGGCTCGCGAACGGTTTCGCAGAACTTCAGAGAGAGTGGAAAGTCGAGGTCGTCCACCATCTTCGCGATGACTCGACACTGCTGCCAGTCCTTTTCGCCAAAGTACGCAACGGTCGGCACGACGAGGTGAAACAGCTTCGCGACGACCGTGGCGACTCCGTCGAAGTGCCCTGGCCGAAACTCGCCCTCCCACCTCTCACTAACCCCGGGCACGTGGACTCGCGTACCGCTCAAGCCCTCGCGGTAGATCGTATCAACGTCTGGCGCAAAGAACACATCACAGTGCGCAGACCTCGCCAGTTCGATGTCGCGCGGCTCGTCTCGTGGGTATGCTTTAAGGTCACGCGGATCGTTGAATTGCGTCGGGTTGACGAAAGAAGAAACGACGACGACACCCTTCGGACGACCGGCGTTCGCATCTCGCGCAGCGGCGCGAATGAGGGAAAGGTGACCGTCATGGAGATAGCCCATGGTCGGAACGAAGTGAACGCTCTCGTTCCTACCGATGGCGTCGGAGAGTTCGACGGCCGTTCGAACGACCTTCATATTTTAGAATGTGTTCTCTTCGTCGGGAAAAGTCCCAGACCGCACGGCGTCGGCATACTGCCGCATCGCTTCGACCATCATCGTTGCGCCGTTGAGGAAGCGCCGAGTGTGCTTATACGGTTCGCCCGGTGACAAACCCATGATGTCGTGGAACACCTGCACTTCGCCATCGCAGTGCGGGCCTGCGCCGATCCCGATCGTGGGAACTGCGATCTCCGATGTGATTCGCTCTGCAACCACTGCGGGAATCACTTCGAGCACGATGCAGAATGCGCCGGCGTCTGCAACCTTGCGCGCAGCCTCCACGACGAGTTCGGCTTGCTTGCCCCGTCCCTGAACTCGATAACCGCCGAACGCGTTGACCGACTGCGGCGTCATCCCGACGTGGCCCATGACGGGAATGCCGGTTGCGACGATGGCTGCGATCGCGTCCACGAAAGCGCCTTCGAGTTTCACGGCCTCCGCGCCGGCACGAACCAGAGCGCAGGCCGACCTAACTGCGTCTTCGGGAGAGGTTTGGTACGTCCCAAACGGCATGTCGGATACGAGCAGAGCCCGCTTGCATCCGGCCCTTGCCGCCTTCGTGTGGTGAATCATCTCTTCCAGCGAGACCGGAAGCGTGCTGTCATATCCGAGTAGCACGTTCCCAACGGAATCGCCGACGAGAACCAGGTCCACGCCGGCTTCGTCCGCAACTCGCGCCGACGGAGCATCGTAGGCCGTCACGCAAACGATCCGCTGGCCCTTCATCCCGCGGATTGAGGGCGCGGTTACCTTCTCCGACATCGGGGGCAGTTTACTTCCGAGAAGGATGAGGGGACTCCGGCGAACCGCCGGAGTCCCCTCATCTCGGAGTTGGTTCGAGTCGTCTACTCGATGCGATCTGCGATCGCTCTGCGGATCATCGAGTCGACGATGTCCTCGCTCGAAACTTGGTATTCGCCGCGCTCGATCCGCGCTTTCAGTTCAGCGACGAGTTCGGCCCGCACTTCGGGCATCGCCATGACCTCGTGGCGAACCTTGCGAATGAGTTTGCTTTGGTCTGAGACCTGGTGGTCCTTGTCGAGGAGGCGCGCGGCCTCGCTAAGGTCGGTCTTTGGGCGCCCATGGCGCTCCAAGACGCGCTTCACCTGTTCCATCGATACTTTCATGTCTGTCTTTCCTCAGGCTCGATTGCCAGATTCCGGACAGGCGACCCGGCTAACCTCACGGTCCCGTGGCTTTGCGCTCCCCAACACGGGGGATTGCCTTTTTCTGTCAGTCGGCGTGGTGCCTCTGAATTGGATTGTCGGACGACGACCCGCCGCTCCTCAGGGGCATTTTGCGCTTTTTTTCTGTCCCGAGGTCGGGCTTGCCCAAAGGTATACTTCGCCCTCCCCAAGCGCGGGTGGTGGAATGGTAGACACGCATGCTTGAGGTGCATGTGCCCTAACGGGCGTGGAGGTTCGAGTCCTCTTCCGCGCACCACCCTTTTCCCATATTCAGGCGTTGCCCATTTTCGCGTCAGGCCGAAGGGACTAACCCCGGCCACCGCGGGCCGGGGTTAGTGGGTCGCCCACAAAGGAATCCCTCCATGGTGCGACCGCTCCTCTCCTTTCAGGCGGCTCCATGAGCCGATGGTCTTCACTGGGCAATCGCCGTGCCCAATGCGAAGGGGTCGCATCGAACCTGGTGGGACTGCGGGCCGGATTCGCCCGCTATACTTCGCGAAAGGCCCAGGTGGTGGAACGGTAGACACAGGGGACTTAAAATCCCCCGGGGAAACCCATGCGGGTTCGAATCCCGCCCTGGGCACCAAGCGGATGTAGAATCCTCGCGTGACCGAGTTAGATCTCCGCCGCGATCTGTGCCGATGGGCGAAAAGGGCATGGGATCGCGGGCTAATCGGAGCGACAGAAGGCAATCTCTCCTGCAGATTGAGCGAAGACCAAATCCTGATTACTCCCGCGGGCGCAATCAAAGCCGACGTCGAGTGTGAGGACCTCGTGGTCGCGAATCTCAACGGCGAACCGCTTGACGGCAAGGAGGCGAGTTCCGAAGTTCTCCTCCACTGCAGCGTCTACCAAGAGCGACCCGATGCGGGAGCCGTCGTTCATGCGCATCCTCCGTTCGCGACGGGAACCGCCTTGGCGGGACGGGCGATCCCGATGGGAGTTCTGCCCGAAGCCGACGTGTACCTTGGCCCGATAGCGGTCGTTCCGTTTGCGATCCCCGGCACTGAGGAAGTTGGGGCAGCGGTCAGGCCGCACCTGAAAGACCATAAAGCGATCCTCCTGATGAACCATGGCGCGTTGACGTTTGGGCGAACTCCGGGCGACGCGTTCTGTTACATGGAAACCCTGGAGCGAGTGGCGACCATCTACTGGGTGGCCGAGACGCTTGGCAAGGCACAGGGGTTGCCGGACTTCGGCGCTGCCTGGGCTCGCGCTAGGAGTTCCGGCGGCCGGATTTAGCCCCGGAACGTCAGGTCGAGGACGACGTCGCGGATGCCGGGCCTCTGCCTTAGGACCCGAGCGAACATATCCATCTCCTGCTTCGCGTCCACGTTGTGACCACGCATGGACTTGACGGTGCCGGTCAAATAGACGACTCCGTGGGATACGCGAACGTTCATGAGGCTCGTGTCGAGCGGCCGACGCGCGATCTCCTTGCGTACTTGTTTCGACGCTTCGACGTCCTCGGGTCTTGGCACGTAAGAATTATAGCCGGAGTCGAGGCTACTTTTTGCGTTTCGTTTGAGCGTAGCCGGAAGTGGGCGGCTCGTCGTCTTCGGATTCCCGCTTCGCTGCCTCGCGTTCGAGCGCTGCTACGTTGGCTTGATGCGCCATGACGGTCGCGCCGGCGCCCTTACGCTTCAGCACGATCCTCTCCCAAACCACGAGGATCGGCGCGGCGTTGAAGATCGAGGAATAGGTTCCCGACAAGATGCCGACCAGCATCGCGGCGTTGAAGTGGCGCAGGTCCGGTGTCGCGCTACCGATGAACACAAGAATCGCAAGAGTTACGATGACCGTTCCGCTCGTGTTGAGCGATCTCGCGAAACTTTGAGTGATGGAGCGGTTCACAAGATGCTCGAAGTTCTCTCCGGGAAGAGGTCGCCGCAAGTTCTCGCGAATTCTGTCAAAGATGACGATGGTGTCGTGAACCGAGAACCCGATGACGGTGAGCATCGCCGTAATCGTCAACTGGCTGATCTCCCAGTTCAGGAAGTAGCCGGTAATTGCGGCCAATCCCAGGACGACGACGACGTCGTGCAGCATCGCGATGATTGCGCTCAAACCGAAGCGGAGCCCGACGACGAATCCACCGAGCGCGACGCCGAAGCGCATCGCAAGGTACAGAACGATGAGCACGGATGAAACGACGCCGCCGATAATCGCGCCTCGAATCGTCTCCTCGCGCACGGTCGGGCTCGTTGATTCGAAGGAGACCTCGCCCTTGATTCCGGTCTTTTCATCCGAAACAGATGCCCCCTCGTCGCCCGTGTTTTGAACAATGGTGTCATCGCCACCGAGGGCGCGAACGATCATCTGGCGGCCACGCATCTTCTCTTCGTTCGTGCCGTCAATCACCAACTTCTTCAGTTCAGGATTCGAGTCCAGCGGGACCGTGACGAAGGCGGTGACCTGGCCCCCGCTCGCTTGATCCTGCACTCCGATCTTGACGTTGGCTCCGCGAAGGCCGGCGGATTCGAGCTTGCCGTTCAGTTCCGAAGGCTTCGTCGTCGATCCGGGGGGGAGGACGACTTGGGATTCGACGCCGTACAAAAACTCGACGTTCGGCTTAATGCCGCCCATGCCCATGAAGATGAGACCGGGCAGGATCACGATGCCGGAGATAACGAAGTAGAGCCCCATGCGCTCGATGATTCGCATCGGCTTTTCGTTCGCTCGCTGCTCCAGGCCCTCGCCGAACCAGCCGCGATTCATCGCGTACAACTTCGGGTTCTTGCCGATGCCCGAATCGAGCATGAAGACGAGAAGCGACCGGGTGACCGTGACGGCGGTGAACAGGCTCAGGAGCACGCCGATCATCAGCGTCGTCGCGAATCCCTTGACGGGGCCCGTTCCTATGTTCATGAGCACGAGGCTCGTGAGAATCGTACAGGTGTTCGAGTCGAGGATGGCGGGGAACGCGCGTTTGAAGCCGAGGTCGATGGCCGTCATGAGGCCCTTCCCCCCCCGCATCTCTTCTTTGAGCCGCTCAAAGATGAGGATGTTCGCGTCCACGGCCATGCCGATGGACAGGATGAATCCCGCGATAGCCGCTAACGAGAACGTGACGCCGAGGAATTGGAATACTGCGAAACAGATCAGAGCGTAGATGATCAGCGCAAGCAGAGCCACGAACCCAGGGAAGGCGTAATACACCAGCAGGAACAGCACGATGACGCCGAACGCGATCAGGCCGGCAGTGATGATTTGTCCCAGGGCCTGGGTGCCGATGACTGGGTCAACGCGCAGAACGCTCTCTTCGACCAAGTCGACAGGAAGGGCGCCGGCGCGAAGCAGCCCGACGATGCGCTCGGCTTCCGACGCAGGGAAGGCGGCTTGGAGAACCGCGATTCCTTCCGGAAACGTCGCGCCGTCCTGCACAAACGCAAACGTGACGACGCGGTCGTCGAGGACCGCCGCGAGGTTCTCCTTCTTGTTGTAAACTTTCTTTGCAAATTCGTTGAGTTGTCTCGCGCCCTCGGCGTCGAAGTGCAACTCGATGTCGTAGCCCTGACCGCTCCTGGACTGGATCGGGACCGCATTAGAGAGGTGCTCACCCGACACGACGGGCTCCCAACTCGCGAGCATCTCTTTCCATTCGGGCGATCCCGGTCCGAACGCTTCTTCGTCCGGCTGCCCTCGACGCTTGAACCAGATCTCCGGTTCGCCCTGATCGTTTTGGCGAGTGACCTCTTCGTACCGGCGATTCGCGCGGAGCGCGGTTACGGTGGACTTCGCCCAATAGTAGTCGAGCCGTGCGCTCGTGCTGATGACTTGCCGAGCTTCCTGCTCATCCTTGAAGCCGGGGAGTTCGACGATGAACCTCTCGTCGCCCTTGCGATAAACGGTGGCTTCGACGACACCAAGCGCTTTCTGCGCGCGCTTTTCGAGGATGTTGACGACTTGCGCGGCTTTCTGGTCCCAGAGTTTCAGGTCTTCGGGAGAGAGTTTCGACCGGTCCGCTCGGATCGTAAAGCGGAACCCACCATCTACGTCGAGGCCTAACTTGGGCGCGATTTCGAGGCCGAGTACGGGCTTTGCACTCGGATCCTTCTTCTTATTCGCGTAGTTAGAAAGGCCGATGTAGTTGAGCAGGCCTGAAATCGCGACCAGGCCGACCACGAGCAATAGAAAGTAAACGCCACGCTTTTGCAAGGAATGTAGTCCTCCGGGGCAGCAAGCCCTCTGGAAACGGCGGAGATTATAACACCTGGCCTTTCCGGCCCCCCGGGCGTCTATGCTTTAGGCTCTAATGGCCCTTGACTTCTCCCTCGACCGCGCGATAGACCGGTTCCTCGCTGAACTGGCCGCCGGTCGGTCCCGGCACACGGTGCGGAGTTACGGCACGGACCTGGCCCAGTTCGCCGCCGTCTGCGAAAAGGCAGGGGTCACCGACGTTCGGAGGGTGACCGCAGCTGAGGCGCGTCGGTACTTGAGGTCGTACGGCCTTACCCCTTCGACTCGCGCCCGAAAGCTGTGCGCGATTCGGGCGTTCGCTGGGTTCCTGGTTCGGACGAAGGCGATCCGGAGTGACTTCACAGCCGGGCTCGAGGCTCCGATCCGCCGCCGCCCTCTGCCCAAGGACATCAGCCCCGAGCAGGCCGAGGCGCTGGTCACGGCGGGCCTCGGCAGGTTCCCGCTGCGCGACCGAGCGGTGCTCGAACTGCTCTACGGAGCCGGCCTCCGGGCGTCGGAAGTCGTCAGCCTCGACGTGAAGGACGTGGACCTCGGGGAGTGCTCGGCTCGGGTGCACGGCAAGGGAAACAAGGACCGGGTGGTCCTGTTTGGCGCCCCGTGCCGCGACGCGGTCGCCGCCTACCTGGATGCGGAACGCCCGGCCGAATCGGGAGCGGCCCTGTTCGTGAACGAGGCCGGATCTCGAATCAGCCAGAGGACGATCCAGAGAATCGTGGAGAGGCGGCGGGCAGCCGTGGGGTTGGACGCGGACGTGACTCCGCACTCGCTGCGCCACAGCTTTGCGACTCACATGCTGACGGGCGGCGCGGACCTGCGGACGGTTCAGCAACTGCTGGGCCACGAGAGCCTGCAGACGACGCAGATTTACACGCACGTTTCGATCGAGAGGCTGCGCGAGGTCGTTGCGAAGCGGCATCCGCGCGGCCGAAGGCGCTGAATCAGCGAGTTTGTTCTGCATTCGGCGTGGGGGTCGCCGAGTTGCACGGGTGCACGGTGCACGCTCCGCGTGTGGGAAAGCGTGCAGGTTCGGGGTGAGTCGTACGCGGGTTGCCCCAGGGACGAAAGGGACCTAAGCGACCTAAGGGGCTTCCGGATTCGAGCGGGGTTGCACGGGTGCACGGTGCACGCTCCGCGTGTGGGAAAGCGTGCAGGTTTTGTGCGTGCAGGCGGCTGTCTGCTCGCTGAGTTTTTCGGGCGGGATTACGTGGTCGGAGAGGCAGGATTTGGAGCACACGCTATTAGGTCAAGGAGGCGGGGGAAGTCAACCGAGTTCTCGGTGGAGCAGTCGGTGGGATGGATGGGGCGTGCAGGTTCGACGAGGCACGGCCGCGCCGCGCTTGGCCGTTGCGCCCGCCCGACCAAAGCACTCAAGCAGAGCGCTTCGAGGTAAGGCGCATGTTCTTTGAAACCTCCGAGCGGATATGCGCTCGGCGGGGATAATGTGAGAGGTGAGCACTGGCCGTTCGTCCACAGCATCCGGCAACCGCACCCTCGCCCAAGCGAAGCGGGCGAAGCAGGACGAGTTCTACACTCAGCTCGCCGACATCGAAAACGAGCTGAAACACTACAGAGACCACTTCAGGGGCAAGGTCGTCCTCTGCAACTGCGACGACCCCTTCGAGAGCAACTTCTTCAAGTACTTCGCCGCCAACTTCAACGCCCTCGGACTGAAGAAGCTCGTCTGCACCAGCTACGACGGCTCGCCCATCGCCGGCCAGGGCGTCCTCTTCGCGGAATACCATGAAGGCAACGGCAAGCGACAGAAGCCAAAGGCCGTTGTCGTCACGCTCGAACAGGTGAAAGACGAGACGGGCGACGGCGCCGCCACCCTCCACGACGTGGAACTCTTCCTCAAGCGGAACAAGGCCGTGCGAAGGGCATTGAAAGCGGACGACCAATACCCAGGAGGGGATTTCCGAAGCAAAGAGTGCGTGGAGATCCTCAAGACGGCAGACATCGTCGTCACCAACCCGCCCTTCTCCCTGTTCCGCGAGTACGTCGCCCAGCTCGTGGAGCATGGCAAGCAGTTCCTGATCATCGGAAACGTGAACGCGATCACGTACAAGGAAGTATTCAAGCTGGTCAAGGAAAACAAGATCTGGATGGGGCCGAGCATCCACAGCGGCGACCGCGAGTTCCGCGTCCCCGACTACTACCCGCTCGAAGCGGCCGGATTCCGGGTGGATGCGAACGGCGTGAAGTACATCCGGGTGAAGGGCGTTCGCTGGTTCACGAACATGGATCACGCGAAGCGCCACGAGTTCATCCCACTCTTCAAGAGGTACTCCCCAGAGGCGTATCCGAAATACGACAACTACGATGCGATCAACGTGAACAGGGTCGCCGACATCCCGGTAGACTACGACGGCGCGATGGGCGTCCCCGTCACGTTTCTCGACAAATACAACCCTGAGCAGTTTCGGATTCTCGGAATCACGGATCGGGACAACAACTCCGGCCTCAAGAGCAGGACTTACACGGAGGCGGACGTACCGAATCCGGGCGACCTGAACCGGCGAGGCGTAGTTTCGGTGGACGGCGAGCTCAAATCGACCTATGCCCGCCTGCTCATCAAGCGCAAGAAGATGGGAGTCCCAGCCATCCAGGAGCCGCCGATTTAGGAGACCCATGAGCGAAAGTGGAGATCGACATAAAGAGATCTTGCAGGAGCCGTCCTTTCCCGAGCCGTTCAAGGTTCTAAAGGAACTCTTCGAAAAGGCGCGGGCGAAGGATGAGTTTGAATTCGGTTGCACCCTCCTGCGCATCCGAGGATGCCAGGATGCAGGCTGGGATCCGCTTATTGAAAGCGATCACCTCATTCATCAGACCGTCGCTTTCTTGAACAGTCCAATTGACGAGCTTTTTCGCAGACGGTTAATGCTCTTCCTGTACTGCCACCTCTGCGAGATGGACGAAATGTACCGCATCGTCGCGAACATGATTCGCGTGTGCCAAGGCGAGCGATACCATATGGATGCCGTCAACACCGGAGGCAAACTTCCAAAGGGATGGGACAGAACCTACGACTGCATGGGTGACGCTCTTCGAGTTTCCCGCCTTGCGCGTGACGCTGGTTTTGATGCCGTGGGCGACATTTTTGAATCGGCTCTGATTCGCCCAGTACGGAACGGCTTCTTCCATTCCCAGTACACGCTGTTCGACGACGAGTTCCGGCTCACAAACGCTCCACCCCTTTCAGGCAAGGGCCTGAAGATTGGCTATGTTGACGAAACGGGTGCTCCCTACAACACGCAGACATCGATCGTTCCGTTCGAGTGGCTCGTTCCGCGCATTCAGCTTGCCATTAACACCGCTCTGGCAGTGATGAACCTCGTCACGGAATCTAGGCGCAGCTACAGGGAATGCAAGAAAGTTCAAGGGCGAATGGGGCACGATGGCGGATACGTCGAGCTAACGTTACTTGCCGATGAGAACGGGCTCTATGGATTCCAAGGATGAGGTTAGAGGACGAGAGGTATGGACTTATTTACACCCAAGGTTGACGCGACTCGCTTTCATCCGAATTTCAGGACCATTGCGGAAGATGCCCACTTTGAACCTGTCCGAACGGTAATAGGTGAGTGGGCCGACGGCTTTCCGGACCGCGATGGGAACTTTGTAATTGAATTCCAGACGAGATTTAACCAACAGCTATGGGAGCTGTACCTGCACAAGGTCTTTAACCAGGCAGGCTTCGCGCCCAGTTATGATTTCCCGTCACCAGACTACGCGATCACCGTTGGTGGGGCCAATCTCGTCGTTGAGGCTACAACCACTCAGGCTGCTGCTGGCACCTCGCCGGAGTGGCTGCGCCACATCAGCGAAATTCGCCCCGGGCACAACGATCTGATGTTTCACTATGCCACCGTCCGGTTTGCTAATGCCTTCTCTTCAAAGCTGGCGAAGATTCGGGAATCCTACCTCTCCCTGCCGCACGTGACGGGAAAGCCAATCATCTTGGCCATCGGGCAGTACGAGCAGCCACTGTTCTTCCTTTGTGGGCACATTCCGGCCCTCAGAGTCCTCTTCGGCTTAGACGAACCACTCTACATATGGCACGAACGAAAAGTTGTGATAATCGGAACGGCCAGCAGAGAGCGGGAACTTAAGCGCTTTGACGCTCCGATTGACTTGGGAATCTTTAGAGATGAACGAGCGAAGGAGGTCAGCGCTGTGCTCTGCTCTGCTCTCGTCACCACAAGCAAGTGCCAGGCGCTCAGTCCTGTCCCCAATCCGGATCTGTTCTTCTTTGCGGTCCGATTTGACTCACAGGGGAACTCTGTGTTTTGCGGGGGGCCGAAGGGAAGCTACGTCGAATCACTCGTTGACGGCCTTCACCTCTTTATTAATCCGCATGCCGAATACCCAGTTGATCCGCAACCCTTTATTGAAGCGGGGATCGCAGTTCATACCCTCACCGCACGTCCACCAAGCTACGATTTCATTGCTCCCAAAGGAACTCTCTCGACCCGGACGGCCATTACTCTCAGGCCCTCAGATTCACCGAAGGCAATACCCCTGCCGGAGCGTCCGCCTCTGCCTGCCATTACCCCTTGGCCCGACCGCGAGTTGGTTCGACAGCCTAGTTCGACCTTTCTTTGCGACGAGGAGTATCTGAGCCACTACAGGGGATGGACAATCCATGTTGCCCGCGACCGAGAAGATCAGGATTGGTACGGTCAGGCAGTTGAACGGCTCGTCACCTCAGTGCATGGCATCATCGAGGCGAACCGTTACGAGGTTCGGAGCATACCTCCGGTGTCTAGCCAGCCGTCCAAGGAGACTGCCTTGAATCTGTTGGCTGGCGAAATCGACAAGTCTGTCGTCGAGCACAAGGCGTCAGAGAGTTAGTGAAAATGTGACAGCCCAGGCAATGAAAATCGAACTCAAGAACATCACCGTCCGCGACCTGGTCGAGGGGTACGTGGACAAGCAGGAGGAGGGCGTGCGCGGCTATGCCGGCAAGCTGAACATCCGCCCCGCGTACCAGCGCGAGTTCATCTACAAGGAGAAACAGCGCAACGAGGTCATCCACACCGTCCGCAAGAACTTCCCGCTCAACACGATGTATTGGGTCGTGGCGGGCGAGGGCTTCGAGTTGATGGACGGGCAGCAGCGCACGATCAGCATCTGCCAGTACGTTGGACAACTGGGTCCCGATGGCACGTACATCGGCGAATTCTCGGTGGAATGGGACGACGGCAAGCCGCGCTACTTCCACAACCTCACCCCTGGGCAGCAGAACCAGATCCTCGACTACGAGCTCTTCATCTACGTCTGCGACGGCGAGGAGAGCGAGAAACTGAAGTGGTTCGAGATCATCAACATCGCGAGCATCAAGCTGACCAACCAGGAGCTGCGCAACGCGATCTACACGGGTCCTTGGCTCGCTGACGCCAAGCGGTGGTTCAGCAAGACCGGCTGCCCAGCCTACAGGGAGGGAGAGAAGTACGTCCGAACAGACGGTGATCACGCGGTAAATCGGCAGGGTCTGCTGGAAACGGCAATCAACTGGATCAGCGGCGGGGACATCAATGGCTACATGAGCGCGCACCAGCACGACGCCGATGCCCAAGAGCTCTGGCAGCATTTTCAAAACGTGATCAACTGGACACGGGTGGTGTTTCCAAGCTACCGGAAGGAGATGAAGGGGTTGGATTGGGGCAGGTTCTACCGCGAGCACGGCCAAAGAAGCGACTTGAACGCCGCAACTCTCGAAGCCCGAATCAAGAAACTGCTCGACGATGATGAAGTGCAGAGCAACAAGGGAATCTATGAGTACCTGCTGACCGGCAATGAGAAGACGCTGAACCTGCGCGCCTTCGACGACAAGATGAAGCGGAAGGTTTACGAACAGCAAGGCGGTGTTTGTCGGGCGTGCAGGAAGCCCTTCGATATCGCGCAGATGGAAGCCGACCACATCGTGCCCTGGCACAAAGGCGGAAAGACCATCCTTGAGAATTGTCAGATTCTGTGCATGATCTGCAACCGAACCAAGGGCGGACGGTAGCCCAGCAGCCGGGTGGGGCGTGCAGGTTCGACGAGGCACGGCCGCGCTTCGCTTGACCGTGGCACCCGCGCGATGAGCCGCTCAAAACCTGACGCCAACGAAATAGCCTGAACTCTCGAAGCTTGCCAAGTAGTAACCCACGATTACGTTGCCGATTCTATGCGTGATGTACGGATGCACGTCATGTCCGTCTATCTGAAGGCCGAACGCCCAGGAGCCCTGAGGCTCGAACTTGATCCCCCCCACGCCGTGAACGTGGTCTTCGCTGGACCGGACCGCGATCCCGACATACACATTCAGCTTTCCTTCCGGGACGGCGAAGTTCTTCTCGCTGGTCGCGAACACGCCTGGGTTGCCTGTCGTGATGCTCTGGATGCCAAATCCAATCTTAAGGTTCGGCCGCGATGGAGCCTCCTCGATCAGCACGTAATTGCCCAAAATGCGAACGGCGTTCTGCTTCCAGAGATACGCGAGCCCCACTTGCAGACGGGGTCCGGGGCGATGCCATAGGAAGGACTCGCCTTCCGTCAGGCTGCCAGGAACCCAAACTGTGTCCAGCGTCCACTTGCTGTCGGGGGCCGCACCGGCCCCTGCCGCTCCAGCGGGTCAAATGGGTCAGCCGGGCGACTGCGTTTGGGCTACGGCAAGGGCCGGCGCCGTCGCTAACAGCCACAAGAGCGGCCGCATCCTCAGTCGATCCTCAACTTTGCGATCGCCTCTTCCAGGCTGGGAACGCCGCAAAACACGCGCTCGCCGTCCTTCCAGATGCACGGCGCTAGGTTCACCCCCCGCTCTTTCGCCTCAGGGCCGTCGGCGGTAAGGACATTAACCTCGCAGCCGCAGGTCGAAACCGCCTCATTGACGATTCGCACCGCCTCGTCGCAATTCGCGCACCCGGCGGTGAAGATTTCGATGGTGGATTTGCTCATGGTTTTCTCCTTGGATGAAGGCAGCGCGGCAGTCTCGAGGATCGCACACAGGCATTCCGATCGCGGCAACCGTCCTTCCCGCCAGGCCGCCAGTTGGGATTCCAACCGCCGACGCAGCAGGGAAAGCTCCGTAATCTCTTCGCCGATTTGCATCAGGCGCGACTCGACAATCTTCGCGACTTCCTGGCACGGCTCCGGTTTGCCCTCGATCGCTCTCAGCAAAACCCGGATCAAGCGCAAAGGGAATCGCTGCCTCTTGGCCGCAACGATCAGCCGCAGCCGCGTGAGGTCGACTTGAGAATACTCGCGGTAGCCAGAATCACGGGTCTCGGGCTTCAGCATGAGCCCCTGGCGCTCGTAAAAGCGCAGAGTTGACACACTTACGCCAGCAGCCTTCGCCACCTCGCCGATCTTCATCTCCTAGCCAGTCTCCACTATGAACCATGGTGCGGAGTCAAGCCCCCAAGGCAGGTTCTTTTGCATTATCGTCAGGTTGGCGGATTCGAGTGCGTCCGAGTGTGACGCGCGCGAGTTTCAGGATCTCCTCGTAGTGCGCGGACAGATTCCGTGGGAGCAGAGCACTGTAGAAGTTTGCTCTTGAATCCGTGCGCCCCGCATTGCGGACAGCCGGGGGCACCTCGCGCGCGGGTCACAGTTGCACGATGAACCTGCTGACTGGCTTCGCGCGGCTTACTTGTCGAGTTATGCCTTTCGCTTCAACTTAAACGTAACCGTGCCCGCTTCTTTGCCGTCGCTGTAGCCGATCCAATCGCTCTCCATCGTGTCCTCCGAGAGAATGCGTATGCGCGCGGCGTGGATGTGCATGTCGGTGGGCTTCATGTTGGAGCCTTTCAGGAACTCGAACTCGAGCGCCTTGCCACTGCCGGGCTTGTAGATCATCGTGGGCTGATTGCCGGCCGCGCAGTAGTGAGTCATGATGAGATTTGCGCCGTCCATGTGATAGATGCTGACCATCTCCGTCGGCGTGCCGGGCAATTGAGTTTCGATCAGGGCGGTTCCTCCACCCGTGAGGCGATAGATGACCTGATTGCCGCCGGCTTCTTTGCTCTCTTCCCAAGTGCCGACGAGTTTCTTGAGTTGCTCGAAAGCCTCTTTCGGCGTGGGGCCCTTCGGGCCCGCGAGAGCGGTGACGGCAAGCAGAAGAGCGACGGCAGAGGCGATTCGATGCATGGCGGGAGGTTATACCAGGGGGTGGACGCGGGCGAATCCGGGCACGCGTATGGTGCTTCGGGGGCGAGAGGCCGGCATTTTTGCGGGTTCTCTATTAGCGCGTTCCCGCCGGGGCGTTCCTTTGTTGGACAATAGACTGCAGGAAGTCCCGGTAGGGAGAGGGTCGCACGGCAGTCATCAGGCAGACGAGCGGGCGCACCCCTTCTTGCGATTCGGGCCAGACTTCGCATCCACAAATCCACAAACACTCATTTGAGGGAGGGACATGATGAGATCTCTGACATCTCTTATTGCGATCGTATGCCTTGGCGTTTTGGTACTCGTTTTCTTCCACAGTCCCGTGCGGGGCGAAGACGTCGTCGTTCTTTCGGGTCGCGTGCAGGGGGATGCGCCCGAAGGGAAATTTCCTGTGGCGTTTCACTTTTTCGACAAGGGGAACCGCGCCCTCGTGCACCGAGTTGCCGGGGAGTTGGTGGTTCACTCCGATTCGTACGAGATTGCCTTGCGGCCTGGCCCGTTGAGCAGCGGGGGCGAGTTCTATGTGATGGCCACTTCACCAGAGGTGGAGTTGGATTGGTATCAGGGTCAACCTGCTGAGGCTTGGGGCCTCGTTCGCTTGCAGCCTACGAGCCCTGGGATTCCGCAGACTGGCCATGTGAACGTCAGCGGCACGCTGATCGCTGGCGCGATAAAAACGAATGCGTTTCAGATGGCCACGGGCGCTTCGGCGGGGCGCGTTCTCACCTCGGATGCTTCGGGGAACGGGATGTGGCAGGAGCTTCCTCCTCCGTCAGGCGCAGCGGGGGGGATTTGTTAGGGTCATATCCTAACCCGTCGGTAGATGGACTGCAGGGTCGCGCGGTCGCGAGCACGGCTCCCACCACCGGACAGGCGCTGAAATGGGACGGCAGCGCGTGGTCGCCTGGCGCTGATCTGCGAGATTCCTTTTGGCAGGCGGCGGGACTGGACATCTTCTACGCCGCGGGCGAGGTGGGGATTGGCGTCAGCCTCCCTCTTTACCGCCTTCATGTTGAAACAAGCACCGGAAGTCGCGCCATCTTCGGAGATCATACGGGCACCACTGGCCTTAACTACGGCGGCAGGTTTGAGAGCGCCAGCACATCGGGCCTCGGGGTCTTTGGCTGGGCAACCGCCACCACCGGCACCACCTACGGCGTGCACGGGCAAAGCGCCAGCACATCGGGCATAGGCGTTTCTGGCACGGCAACCGCCACCGGCACCGGCACCACATATGGCGGAAGGTTCCAAAGCGACAGCCAAAATGGCAGGGGCATTTACGGGGTGGCAACCGCGACCGGCGGTACCACCTACGGCGTCTATGGGTCAACCCCCAGCACATCGGGCAGTGCCGTGTTCGGCTTTGCATCAGCCACCACCGGCTTCAACTACGGCGGGAGGTTTGAAAGCGACAGCACATCAGGTCGAGCCGTCTTGGGCTGGGCAACCGCCGGAACCGGCTCCACCTTCGGCGTGTGGGGGATATGCGAGAGCACCGCGGGCATAGGCGTCCTCGGCGAGGCGAATGCCACCACCGGCACCAACTACGGCGGGAGGTTTGAAAGCGCCAGCACATCGGGCCGAGGCGTTTACGGCGCGGCAACTGCCACAAGCGGCACCACCTTCGGCGTGTATGGGGCAAGTGCCAGCCCTTCGGGCTTTGGCGTGTATTCAGTTGGAGACTTCGCTGCGACTGGCACGAAGTCGTTCCAGATCGACCACCCGCTGTGGCCGGAGACCCACTACCTCAATCACTTCTGCACGGAGGCGCCGGAACCCCTCAACGCCTACAGTGGGAACGTGGTCACCGACGCACGGGGCTATGCGACGGTGCAGTTGCCGGACTACTTCGATTCGATCAACCGTGACTTTCGCTATCAACTTACGGTGATCGACGACAGCGATGACTTCGTGTTGGCGAAGGTGGTGCGCAAGATTCAGAACAATCAGTTCGTGATTCGCACAAACAAGCCGCGTGTCGAAGTCTCGTGGGAAGTGAAGGGCATTCGCAACGATCCCTATGTTCGGAAGTACGGGTACGAGACCGAACAGGAGAAGGAGGACGAGATCAAGGGCAAGTACCTCCATCCCGAACTATACGGAATGCCGAAGCAGTACGGGATTCACTACCTGCCGGACGCGGACGATGAGAGGCTCTCCGATCAACGACGTTCGAAATCTCCGCAGACCAATCGAGGACCGAGGACGACCAAGTCGCCTAAGGCGCGCTGACCTTCGGGTTCGAGGGGCCGGCGCCATCGGCGCCGGCCCCTCGGCCGGAGGCGGCCTGAGTGCGGCTCGGCCCTGCGCCCACCAGGGTGCGGGGCCAGAATTTTTGCTGGTTCTCTTGTGAATTAATCTCGCCCGGGCCCTGTCTCGTTAAATAATTGACGGCAAGAAGTTCCGGGAGGGTGGGCTCCGATGGCAAGCCTTCAGGCAGGCTCACCTTCTCCATCCACAAGATGGCGACTTCGCATGTACAAATCCAAAAACACTCATTTGACGGAGGAATTTGATGAGATCCTTGACATCTCTTCTTTCACTTGTTGTTCTTGGCGTTTTGGTACTCGTTCTTCTTCACACTCCTGGTAGAGGCGAGGACGTCGTCGTTCTTTCGGGTCGCGTTGAGGGAGAGGCGCCTGAAGGGAAGTTTCCCGTCGGGTTCCACTTTTTCGACAAAGAGAAGCGCGATCTCGTGCATCGAGCGGTAGGAGAGTTGGAAGTTCGCTCGGGCAAGTACACAGCCTCCTTGCCACAAGGCCCACTGCGAGATGGCGGTGAGTACTACGTGCTGGCCACTTCTCCTGAGGTGGAGATTGAGTCGTATCAGGGTCAACCTGCTGAGGCTTGGGGCCTCGTTCGCCTGCAGCCCTCGACTCCTGGGATTCAGCAGACGGGTCACGTGAACGTGAGCGGGACTTTGATCGCAGGCGCAGTGAAGACGGATGCTCTGCAAATGGCCACGGGCGCCGCCGCGGGTAGCGTCTTGACGAGCGATGCGAGTGGCAACGCGAGTTGGCAACCGCTTCCTCCTGGCGCGTCTCTGTGGGCTCTGTCGGGCAGCCACATCTTCAACAGCAACTCGGGCTTCGTTGGGATTGGCACCACTTCGCCCGCTTATCCACTGCATGTGGTGACCAGCAGCGGCGGACGAGCGATCTATGGTGTCAATACCGGGACCACCGGAATCATGTACGGCGTGTTGGGTGAGGCGACTGCCGCCACTGGCGCCGCGTATGGCGTGGCGGGCCAAACCTCCAGCACGGGCGGAGTCGGCGTGTTCGGTTTGGCGACCGCCGCCACCGGATCGGCATGGGGTGTGTATGGACGAAGCGAGAGCACGGGAGATGGGCGGGGAGTCGTGGGCGTCGCTATCGGCGCGAGCGGACCCACCACGGGGACGGTTGGGGCGAGTTTGAGTCCCGATGGTCGCGGAGTGTGGGGCGTGACTTACGCCCAGACCGGAACCAACTACGGGGTCTTCGGCGAGAGCGCAAGCTCCTCGGGAAGGGGAGTGTACGGTCTAGTTACTGCCGCGAGCGGAAACACCTATGGCGTGTATGGACGAAGCGCGAGCCCATCCGGCACGGGTGTGTTCGGTGAGAACATCTCCAACACGGGCGTGACCTACGGGATGTGGGGGCAGACTTCCAGTCCCGACGGCCGAGGCGTTTACGGCGTTGCAAGCGCGACGACCGGTACCAACTTCGGAGTGTATGGCTACACTGCGAGCACCGACGGAAGGGGCGTTGCCGGCCATGCGTCTGCCGCGACTGGCGCCACATACGGTGTAATTGGGCTGAGCGTGAGCACAAGCGGCACGGGTGTGTTCGGTGAGAATACGGCCGCTAACGGGAACACCTACGGCGTCCGAGGACACAGCGCCAGCACATCGGGTGGAGGAGTTCATGGCATCGCCTCCGCAAGCAGCGGTCTAACGTTTGGTGTCATCGGGACGAGCGTGAGTCCTGACGGTCGAGGCGTGTACGGATCGGCAACGTCGACTACCGGAGCCTCCGCTGGCGTGTCTGGTGTCACCCTTAGCTCGTCGGGTACGGGTGTGTCCGGCCAGGCAATCGCTGCCAGCGGCATCAACTTCGGCGTCCATGGCTTGACGGGCAGCACCTCTGGAAGGGGCGTGGCCGGTGAGGCATCCGCGACCAGCGGTTCGACCTACGGATTGTTCGGGCTAAGTCGAAGCACCTCTGGCACAGGCGTGTACGGGGTAACGACCGCTACGAGCGGAACCACGTACGGGGTATTCGGACTGAACCAGAGTCCGGATGGCGCGGGAGTATATGGCGAGAACTCGAGTACTTCCGCGGTCGGCACGCGCGGCGTGTATGGACTAAGTCGTAGCCCGGACGGCATCGGCGTGTACGGCGAGGTGTCGAACATCAGCGGGATTACCCACGGTGTTTACGGAAGGAGCCTTAGTCCCTCTGGCAGGGGAGTGACCGGCGAGGCTGCTTGGGTTACGGGAACTACGTACGGAGTCTTCGGGCACAGCGTGAGTCCCGACGGAAGGGGCGTGTATGGTGTGGCGACGTCGACGAGTGGGCCATCCATCGGCGTGTTAGGCGGGTGTGATAGCCCGGTGGGCTACGGGGTCTTCGGGGTCGAGCCTTCGGGCGCAGCAGGGCATGCGGTTTACGCCCTGGGCTCCTTTGCAGCAACGGGCACGAAGTCGTTCCAGATCGACCACCCGCTGTGGCCGGAAACCCACTACCTCAATCACTTCTGCACGGAGGCGCCGGAACCCCTCAACGCCTACAGCGGAAACGTGGTCACCGACGCACGCGGCTACGCCACCGTGCGACTGCCGGACTACTTCGATTCGATCAACCGTGACTTTCGCTACCAACTTACGGTGATCGACGACAGCGACGACTTCGTGTTGGCGAAGGTGGTGCGAGAGATTCGAGACAACGAGTTTGTGATCCGCACCAACAAGCCCCGCGTGAAAGTCTCGTGGGAAGTGAAGGGCATTCGCAACGATCCCTATGTTCGGAAGTACGGGTACGAGACCGAACAGGAGAAGGAAGACGAGATCAAGGGCAAGTACCTCCATCCCGATCTCTATGGAATGCCGAAGGAGTACGGCATCCACTACCGCCCAGTTGACCTCTCCGGACCGCGTACGCAGAGCCGTGATCAGAAACTGTCTCAGAACAACGGAGGACCGAAGACGACCAAGTCGCCAAAGCCGCGCTAACCATTGCGAAAAGGGAGCGAGGTGATGCGCAGGTCGGCATCTCGGTTCTTTGCGTGAGTGACGGGCGGTACCCGCGTGCCCCCGTCACTCTCTACAGCCGCGGATCCACCGGCTCACTCTCAAGGGCGAGAACGCCGAACACGCACTCGTGCACTTGGCTTGGGTGGGCGTTTTCGACGAACCTGCGCAGGGCCTCGATGCCGAGCGCGAACTCGCGAATGGCGAGACCTCGTTTGCGCGTCAGTCCTCGCTGGCGGAGTCGCGTTAGGTTCTCGGGTTCGAGGTACTCGGGGCCGTAGACAATGCGCAAGTACTCAGGACCACGACATTTGACTGCCGGTTGAATCAACCGTCCCTTGTGACGGGCGACGAAATTCATCGGCTTGACAACGATTCCCTCACCGCCGGAAGACACAAGCGATTCCCACCATTCGCAGGCCTCACGCCGCTGTTCCGGATCAGCCAGGAGCACTGTGCGGTTCTTCGTCTTTTGGAAGAGGTTCGGATCGGCTTCGCAAAGACGCTCACAGGCTGCAACATGCCATCGGTGATCTTTGTCGATGTGGACCTTGCCTTCGCTCGCCATGAGATGGAATGGAGCCAATTTCAGATCTTCGATAAGGTTCACCGGCCAGCAGTAGCGCCGATATGCATCGCGGAATCGCCTTGCGCTCTCGGAGCGACGCTCGGCAAGGGCGACGATCTCATCGGAGCCTTCGATACTGCGTGACTTCAACTTGTCGGCGACTCGCGACAAGGCGTGCGAGAAGTTCTCTGCTGCCGCTCCGACGGGTGCATATTGATCCCGAAGCAGGCCGACGGCTTTCGCCGACCAAGGCATGAGTTCCATGTCCAGCAGCATCCAGTCAGACTCGAGATGTTCGAAGATGCCTGCAGTATCTGCCGCGCGAACGATGCGACCGACGATCTGCCTTTCCCATTCGATGTCCTCGAAGAACCGCCGACCCGTTCGGGTTGTGATGACTCCCATCTCGCCCGTTTCGACGCCGAATCGACGGCGTGCCGTATCAGGGCTCCGACAGACGACGGCAACCGCGCGAGAACCCATGTGCTTCTCCTCGCAGATCACTTCCTCGATTTCGCACTCTTCGTAATACTGGAACGCTTCCTCCGGGTATTCGAGGCATCCCTCCCGCCGAGAAGTTGCGCAGGGAGACATCGTCGGCGGGAGGTAGATCAGCCAGCGAGGATCACAGGCGAACCGGGACATCACCTCCAAGGCAGCGATTGCGTTCTCCTCGCGGATCGTAACTCGGCCTGCGAGTTCTGTTTCGATCGAACGGCGGCCGAGAACATCCTGGATGTCGAGAAGTTCGTCCGAGCGCGTGGGCTCGACATCAATGGAGGGGGGGCGGATCGGCTCGACGTAGGTCGCGCGCGCGGGAACGCTCACGATCTCCTTTTCCGGATACCGAAGGGCAGTCAGTGATCCGCCAAAGCAGCAGCCCGTGTCGATGTCGATCGTGTTGTTCACCCACTGCGGCGAGATGACGGGCACGTGGCCGTGCACCACAAGCGCGCGCCCGCGGTAGTTCCTCGCCCACTCGTACCGAATCGGCAAGCCGAACTCGTCGACTTCGCCGGTCGTCTCGCCGTAGAGGCAGAACTTACGCACGACGGCGGAGCCCCGGCCCTGCATGCTTGTAGGCAGCCCCGCGTGCGCCACGCACAAGTTTCCATTATCGAGAACGAGATGGCTGACGAGCGCTTCCAGAAAGTCCGCGACCTCGGCACAGAATTCAGGAGTCTCACTCTGAACGGCCTCAAGTGTTTCCCTCAATCCGTGTCCCAATCCGACTTTCGCGCCTCGAAGTGCTTTCACTAATCGGATGTCGTGGTTTCCGGGTACGCAAAGAGCGCGGCCTGCCTTGACCGCACTCATCACGAACTTGAGCACGCCCACCGGATCCGGACCGCGATCCACAAGATCGCCGACGAAGACGATCATCCTTCCGTCAGGATGCGTCGGCTCAGGTTCGAGAGTCCACCCCAGTTTCTCAAGAAGCGCTTTGAGCTCGACCAGGCATCCGTGGACGTCGCCGATGATGTCGAACGGTCCAGTGAGGTCCGGCCGCCGACTCCAAAGTCGCTCCGTAAAGACTTCGATGTCGTCCGAATCTTCCGGTCGGATGAAGTACACCTTGTGCCAACGCTCGGCTTTCAGCTGCCGGATCGTTCTCCGGAGGTCCATGCGTTGATTGCGCACGACGTGGCGGCCGAATTGGCGGTTCGGTCGCTGGGCATTTCGTTCGTGGCACACGCTTTCAGGTGTATCGAAGACGATGGCAACCCTCAGCGCGTGCCACTCGTTGGCGATTCGAATGAGGCGTTTGCGATGTTCCTGTTGAACGTTTGTTGCATCCACCACAGTGAGGCGTCCGATCTCCAAGCGCTTTGCGAGCATATAGTAGAGCGCGTCGAACGCTTCCGCAGAGTGCTCTTGACTCTCTTCGTCATCACACACATATCCGCGGAAGGTGTCGCTGCTGAGAACTTGCGTTGGCAGAAAGTGTTTCCGGGCAAACGTCGACTTGCCGGAACCACTTGCGCCGATAAGCGCCACCATCGAGAACTCAGGAATTGCGATTCTCATCGTCGAAATAGCGCCAACTGACTTGGCGGACCATAATTGGGATGTTCGTCTCCTATGCCCTCCACGTCAACGGAGTAACCAAAGGTCGCCGCTACGCTCTCCGACCACCGGCGAAACTGCTGACGATCCCACTCGAACCTGTGGTCTTCGTGTCGCAGTCCGGAGATTTCGTACAAGGCGTTGTACTCTCGGTTCGGAGTCGTGACGACGACGGCATTGGGTTGCGCGCTACCGAAGACCACCTTCTCAAATGCTGCGAGCCGAGGCTGGTCGAGGTGCTCGATGACTTCCACGACTGTGCAAAGGTCGAAGCCCCTCAAGCGCTCATCCTTGTACATCAGGCTTCCATGGATCAACTGTACGCGCTCCGCAAAGCGGGGAGTCGCGTCCTCAAGGTGAAGCGCTTTCGCCGCCCTTTCGAGAGCGTACATCGAGACATCCACTCCCACGATGCGCTCGATTCCTTGAATCGGCACAAGCAATCGAAGCAGTTTGCCTTCGCCGCAGCCGAGGTCGAGCACCGACTTCGGTCGAAGGTCCTTTACAAGTTCGACAATGCGGTCGTGGCGAAGGCGGTGGAGGGGAGGCGCAGCGGTTCGGTCTGTGGGCGTGACCGGATCGGATTCATCCATCTCTGGGCCGGCGAGCGCCGAGTCCGTGTCCTCCGCTTCGACGAGGAGTTCCTCTTCCGCGTTCGCAAGTTGCTCAAGGGCTTCGCGGAACAGAGAGGGCTTGCGACCGAGCGACGAGCGGAGGATCCAGTTCTTCTCGGGATGGGACTCCAACCATCCGCGACCCTTTTGGACGATCTTGTCAACTTCGCGAGCATCCATGAAGTAGTGCTTCTTCGCGTCAAGGACGGGGAGGAGGAGATAGATCTGTCGAAGAGCATCTCGGACAGTGACCCTTGCGCTCAGATGAACGCGGTAAAGGTGACTCTGCCCCCACTCCGGGAACTCTGGGTCCAAGGGGTGTCGCTTAATATGAATGGCGTACCCCAGCGGCTCGAAGAGCCTGTTGATGCGATCGGGATGCGAACGGCAAGGAAGCACGGGGATCTCGACTTCGAGCGGCAACGGCGTTTCCACGAGTTCGGGCCGCTCCTTGCTTCTTCCAGACATCGCCGTGCCAAATGCATCCGCGATCGCCACGCTCAAGAACGAACTTGCAACGTAGGGCCGATCGTTGACATAGTTAGTGAGCGACCCTTTTGCGCGGTCCATCCCGCGCACCAGCCTTACGGGGTCGATGTCCACGATCAGGGCGGCCGTGGCGCGTTCATCTGTCGCCTCCGGGTAGACGACGTAGGACTTTCCGAACGTCAGGTCTGAAACGTGGACGCGATGCGGATTCTTGTGCAGCAGGAATCCGATGTCCGTGGCCGGCTGATGCGTGGTCGAGATGAGGATCACTTTTCGGCGCACAAGGATACCAATTGGAGCGAGTCCGCCACGCCTTGCGCCGTAGATCCGCGTCGCCAGGGCTGCCGCCCGCCCACACAAGCAAAACAGCCCTCCGGGTTGGGCGGAGGGCTGTGGTGGGAGGGGAGGGGTGTGTGGTTTGTAGGGAGGAGATAGAGAGTCGTTAGGCGGCGTGGCCGCGGCGGACGAATTCGAGGCGCTTGCCCGTCGTTTCATCCCGCAGGCTGAGCCTGAGGCCGTCCATGTCTTCGATCTTGAGCGGCGTGGGTGGGTTCTCGCCGTCTTCGAGGACGATGTAGTGGCTGTCCGCGTGGCGGACGACGGTGTAGAGACCGTGGACGTCCGTCCCCGCGTCGAGGCACTTCCTATGGAACCGGCCGAAGGCGTCGAACTTGAGCGTCGACCTTTCCCCTCCCGGCTCTTTCAGCCACTCGCCGGCCAGCGACCTGCGGAGCGGCGCATAAGTGCGATGCCAGAGGGTGCGGTAGTCGTTCCGCAGCCCCGTGATTCCTTCATGAGTGAGTGTGGCTTGCATATCCTTTCGTGATTTCCTTCCGAGACTGGTAACTGTTCATCGCGGCCCCGGGGTTCCACGTCCGCGAGCATCTGGGCCGATGGTCCCAGTGGGCCCGGCACGGGGCGCGGGTGGGCAAGAGGTGCGAAACCTCAAGAAGATTGCGAAATTCCAGCCCTGAGTGGATTTCGGGCATCACCGATATTCCAACGTGGAATGAATAGGGGCATTTCGGCCGCAGCCGAGGGAATGAGAGCAAACCAACTGATGTTGGACGTTCTCTCCAATAACATCGCCAACCAAAGCACGGTCGGCTTCAAGGCGGACGGAATCGCATTTCGGGAAACGCTGGAGAGCCGGCTGTCCGTGCGAAACGGAAGATTCGAGCGGCCGATCGGCGAGGCGTCGCTCGGAGGCGCGAAGCCCGTTCAGTTCACGATTGACTCGGTTGGGCCGATCGTCGCGACCGGCAACCCGATGGACCTCGCGCTTCGAAACGCGGATCAGTACTTCGCGGTTTCGACTCCGCAAGGAATCCGCTACACGCGAGACGGAGGAATTCGGCCGAACACGCAGGGCGTTCTCGTCACGCGCGACGGCTATCCGGTTTTGGACGCGTCCGGTTCGCCTATCACGCTCACCGGCGCCTCTGGCGTGAAGATCGAGTTTACGCCGAACGGCGCGGTGTTGGAGAACGGCGTCGAGATCGGACTTCTCGACATTCGCGAAGGCGATGCGACGAAGGTCGGTTCGAACCTTTGGGCCGGCAACCTATCGCAAGCCACCACTCCCTCAATCGAAGTCGGCGCGCTCGAGAGTTCGAACGTGTCCGTGCTTGAGGCGTTGGTTCAGATGATTTCCATCATGCGACAGTTTGAGAGCGCGCAAAAAGCAATTCACTCACAGGATGAAATGACAGGACAATTGATTCAGAGCCTTGCGACGAGATAACACCTGGTCCCGGACTTAGGTCCGGGAGGGAGAGCCGTTCCGCGACTCGGAAGGCATCTCGCAAGGCGATCGAACCCAAGAGTTTGGAGGTAAGAGAATGATTCGATCGCTTACGACGGCCGCCACAGGCATGGCGGTGCAGCAGAGGAACTTGGATGTCATCGCCAACAACCTGGCGAACATCAACACGACGGCGTTCAAAGCCAGTCGCGCCGAGTTCCAGGACCTCATGTATCAGACGCTCCGCCTCGCGGGCGCCGAGCAGGGTTCCGGCAACACACTTCCTGCGGCCCAGCAGGTCGGCATGGGAGCGAAGTTCGTCGCGAACGCGACGACATTCGCCACAGGCCCGCTCAACGCGACCGGGCGACAGTTCGACATCGCGCTGAACGGCGACGGCTTCTTCGCAGTGCTGCTTCCCGACGGGACTACGGCATACACGCGCGACGGTTCCTTTTCACCGGACGCGAACGGAACGCTCGTGACGAGTGACGGGATGCGGCTCGCCGCGAACATTCAGATCCCCACCAATGCGCCGGTCATTACGATCGCTCCGAACGGAACGGTCTCTGCGCAGATCGCGGGCGGATCGGACATCCAAGTGTTGGGTCAGATCAACGTCTCGATGTTCCCGAATCCCGCCGGACTGGAGCGGATCGGCAAGAACCTTTTCCGCGTCTCGGGCGCGAGCGGTGAGGCGACGGACGTCGAACCGGGCACAGAGGGCAGTGGGCGACTCGAGCAGGGATTCCTCGAAGGCTCGAACGTTTCGATGGTGGACGAGATGGTTCGCATGATCATGGCGCAGCGCGCCTATGAAGTGAATTCGAAGGCGATCCAGACGGCCGACGAGATGCTCTCCGTGACGAACAACCTTCGACGGTAAGGGGCTAAAGCATGATTTCGACGCTCGTTCTTAGCAGTCTCCTCACTCTCTCCGTTGGGATCAACGGGGAAGGGTACTTCCGACTCGAAGCGGAAGACGAGGTGGTGTACGCACGCTCCCTCGCGCTCTCCGTTCAGTCGGGACTGCTCGCCGATTCCGAGGGGCGGATCGTCACGCCGCCCGTGCGTATCCCAAACGCCGCTACCGGCTTGGGGATCAGTTCGACGGGCGAAGTCACGGCGAAGACAGGAACGGAAGAGATCGTCGTCAGCCAACTCGTGCTTGCGAAGTTCGCGCCCGGCGCAGTTCTTAAGCGGGACGGCAACGTGTATCGCACGAGCGCAAAGCCGACGCTCGGAACCGCCGGCGAAGGCGGATTCGGAACGATCTCCGTCGCGCAGATCACGGAGGCGTCGCCCACGGGCGGCGTCGGACGAATCGTCGTCACGATCAACGCGGTGTCCGAGGTCTTCGGCCCGACAGTTCGAGTGGGCGATGTCGCGATGGTCTCTGGAGAGAGCGCTGTCGCCGAGAAGGCTCGCAGCGCGGTCATCGGCCCGTCGCCGCTGGTCGGCTCAGATCGAGCGATCTCGAAGGTGACGATTCAGTCCGCCCTGCGAACGGCCGGCATCCCGCTGGACAGCGTCGTGATCGAAGTTCCGGACAAGGCGATCGCGCGTCGCGCCTCGCAGATGCTCGTCGGCAGCCAGGTGATCGCATTCGCGCGCGACTGGCTGAGCACGACGGTGGGCCAGCAGTCCTGGGGATCTTCGACGCAGGTCACAGATCGAAGGATCGTTGCAGGCGAAGTCGAGTTTCGCGCCGTTCGCCACTCCGTCGCCTCCGACTCGCACATCGTGCAGGTCGAGGTCTGGGTGGGGGCGGAGCGCCAGGCCATTCAGCAAGTCGTTTTCAAGGCAGGCGCGGCGCCTTCGACGCAAGTCGAGGGTCAGCCGCCTGTTAGCGTCCGTTCGGGGCAGATCGTGAAAGTGCGACTGATCTCGAACGACGTGGTTTGTGAAGTTTACGGCAAGACTCGCAGCGCCGCGAAAGTGGGCGAACTTGTCAGCGTGTACATCGAAGATACGAAGTCCGTCCTCACCGGTGTTCTGGCTGTGGACGGCAGCGTAGAGGTGAAACTATGAAAACCGCACTCACAGCGTTGGCGCTTCTCGCGTCCGCATTCGCGATCGGACAGTCGGAGAATCCCGGTTCGCTTTGGAGCGACTCCGCGAAGAACCCGCTGATCGACCGGAAGGCTCACTCAGTCGGTGACGTGCTCACGGTTCTGATCTCAGAGCAGAGCACCGCTTCGTCGAGCGGTTCGACCGCAACCGCGAAGCAGGACGACAATCAGATCACGGCGGGATTGGGCCCGATTCTCGAATCGCTGATTCCTGCGCTCGGATCCTCCGCGAGCCACAGCGGCTCGGGCAGCGGAACGACCACTCGAACCGGCAAGTTCACGACTCGAATGACCGTGATCGTGAAAGAGGTTCTCGAGAACGGCAACTTTGTCATTGAGGGATCTCGATTCATTCAGATCAACAAGGACGTGCAGAAGTTCGTCATCACGGGAATTGTTCGACCGGACGACATTCGCTCGGACAACACGATTTTGAGCGAGTTCGTCGCAGAGGCCGAAATCCGCTACGACGGCAAGGGCACGGTCAGCGATCGCCAGAGGAAGGGAATTCTGACGACTCTGCTCGACTGGCTGTTTTAGGTGAAGAAGATGAGAATTCAGTTCGTCATCGCATTGGCGATCGCGTTGGCAGCGCCGGCCCTCGGTCAAGGCCGAGGAGGCGCATCGGAATCCGAGACTCAGGATCCGAGCGGGATGTCGGTTCGCGTGAAGGACATCACACGCGTTCGCGGAGTTCGCTACAACCAGATCACCAATCTGGGTGTCGTCGTCGGCCTCGAAGGCACGGGTGACACGCGAAACTCTCCGTGGGCGCAGCAGGCGATCGCAAACCTGGTGAAGGATTACGGCATCAGCCTTGAGGCGCGGCAGATGAACCTGAAGAACGTCGCGCTCGTGATGGTGACGGCGGAACTTCCGCCGTTCGCGAGACCGGGCAATCGGATCGACGTGACCGTGAGTTCCGTCGGGGACGCGAAGAGCCTGCAGGGCGGATATCTGCTTCCCACGCCGCTCTATGGACCTGCTGATAAAGCTCGCGCCTACGCAGTAGCGATGGGGCCGGTCAGCATCGGCGGGTTCAACGCGAGCCAGGGCGGAACGAGTTCGCAAAAGAACCACGTCAACGTTGGCATCGTGACGAACGGAGCGCTCGTCGAGAACTCCGTCCCGACCGAGTTCAATTGGAACGGCAGTTTCTATCTGGAACTATTGGAGCCGGACTTCACGACCGCGAGTCGGATCGCAGAGGCGATTATGTCCGAGCACCCGGGTTGGACCGCGGTCGCCAAGGATGCCGGCGGCGTCGAGATTCGAGCGAACGACCCGAACACAGCGGATGCGGTCGCTGCTCTCAGCGCGATTGAAAACGTCTCCGTAGTGCCGGACACTCCGGCCGTCATCGTGATCAATGAACGGACCGGCACGATCGTCGTCGGCGGCAACGTGAAGATCGGCCCCGCGATGATTGCCCACGGTGGATTGACCGTGAAGATCAACGAATACAACGAAATCGTGCAGCCTCCCCCCCTGAGCGGCGGTCAAACGGGATTGCAGCAGAACACGGAAGTCAAGGCGAAGGAAGAGACGGTTCGGATCGGCGTCATCAAGTCGAATGCGACGATCGACGACCTGGCCAAGGTGTTCCGCGCACTTCGAATTTCGCCGAGGGACATGATCGCGATCATCCAGGGGCTGAAAGCCCAGGGCGCGATCAAGGCGACGATCAAGACTCAGTAGGTGAGGTCATGAAGAAGATCGAGTTCGACTTGAAGATTCCGAAGATCGACCTGAAGGCGATCAAGGAGACCCCTGAAGCGCAGGCTCGTTTGAAGAAACTTCGGCAGGCCGCGGAAGACTTCGAAGCGATATTTGCCAAGTTGCTCGTCGGCGAGATGCGAAAGGGCGGATCGCAGGGCATCTTCGGCAAGAGCCTGCAGGCGCAAATCTACGCCGACTTGCTCGACGAAGCAGTGGCGAAGCAAGTGGCGCGCGGAGGGGGGCTGGGAATCGCGAAGACACTGTTTGGGCGCATGGAAGAGACGCTCCTTCGGCAGTTGGCCGCGGAGATGAGGCCCGATCCGGCAAAGGACGCCAAATCAACTCAACGAGACCATGAGGAGGTCAAAACGTGAAAACCAAGCAGCTCCAAGCCTGCTGGTGGGACTATCTCTCGACGTCGGAGCGACTGTTGCGATCCCTGCACGAGCAGACGGCAGCCGTGGTTCTTCGGGATGTGGAGCGCGTGGAGCGGCTTCAGCCCGAGATCGAGAGACTGCTCACGCTGCTGCAAGCCATCGACGACAAGGCCGTTACGTCTGCCAAAGAGCTGGCCGGAGAGTTGGGTGTTGATCCCAACTTCCGAAGCCTGGTAAACGCGCTTTCGAGCGAGGAACAACGGTCTGTCCACGCGCTTGCGAATCGTGTGAAAGCGGCGGCGCAGTCCGTGCAGGCCGTCATCCAGAAGAACCAGGCGCTCATCGAGAACGAGTTGGCGTTCGTTTCCGGTTCACTGCACGTCATGGCGCGGGCAGCCGAAAATCACGAAGGGCAGTTCGGCCAGAAGACGCATGCCGCGGTGCTCGTCGACGAGAGGGCTTAGACCATGCCGAGTTCATTTTTCGGAATTGACATCGCCTCCCGCGCGCTTCGCTCGTTTGAGATGGCGCTGAACGTGACGGGCCACAACCTGGCGAACGTCAACACGGAAGGCTACTCAAGACAGAGAATCACGATCGAGCAGACGCCGAGCGTGACCTTCTATGGCCTGCTTCCAACCACGCTGGGATCCGGGTCGTGGGTGCACAATGTTTCGCGGATTCGCGACGCGTTCCTCGAAGGGCGATTCCTGCAGACGAACAGTGAGGGATCGAGGTTAGGACAGCTGCAGTCGTCGCTCGTGCAACTCGAGAACGTCTTCGGTGAGCCCGGGATCGACGGCATCCAGTCAGCGATGACCTCGATGTTCGACGCGTGGCATCAGTTGAGCGTCAATCCCGCCGACGAGGGATCGCGGCTCAATGTGCGCATGACGGCCAGCCTCTTTATCAGTCGGGTTCGTGACGCTCACAATCAGATGGTCGGAAACGTCGTACGCCTCGAGGGCGAAGCGACCGATACGATTCGGAACATCAATCAGTTGGCTGACGAGATCGTCGAGTTGAACACAGAGATTCGACAGCAGGCAGCAAGCGGCGCCCAGCCGAACGACTTGATGGATCAAAGAGACCTGCTGCTTCGAAGATTGAGCGAACTCGTGGACATTCGGACGCAGGTGATGCCGGATCAGACGATCTCCGTGTTCATTCATCAGCATACGCTCGTGAACCCCATCGAGGCGAAGCCTCTGCCACTCACGTTCGATGCGGCGACGAGCACGCTGACGGACGGTTCGAAGTCGATTCTCATTCGCGGCGGCAGGTTGGCCGGCATCTTCGGCTCGATCAACGCGAACAACATGTATTCTTCGAGGCTCGACCAACTTGTGGACGATGTTCGGACGCAGGTGAACACCATTCACGCCGGAGGCACGAATCTGAACGGAAGCACGGGCATCGACTTCTTCGCGGGGAGCGCGGGAGCAGGCGACTTGGACCTCGACCCAGCAGTCCTCGCCGACATCCGCAACATCGCAGCGGGCGCGTCCGGGGAGTCCGGCGACGGCGGCCTGGCCCAGGCCATCAGCGCCCTCCGCGACCTGCCCTCGCCCGCCCTCGGTGGGAGGTCAGTCCTTTCGTACTATGCGGACATGATCAGCACTCTCGGACAGGACGCTAAGTCGGCGGGCAACTCAGTGGAGACCCAGGCGGCGGTCCTGACCCAACTGGAGACCCAGCAGCAGGCGATCTCCGGGGTGAACATAGACGAGGAGATGGCCACGATGATGCGGTACCAGAGGTCGTTCCAGGCAGCGGCCAAACTCCTATCGGTGTTGGACCAAACGACCGAAGAGTTAATTAAGAGCTTTGGGCGATAGCGGCGGATAGAGAATGAGGATCAGTTCCTTCCAGAAGTACGAACTCCTCCAGCGGAACATGGCATCCGCTGAGGGGCGGCTCGTCTCTGCCCAGAGCATGCTCGCCAGCGGCAAGCGGCTCGAAAGGCCGAGCGACGATCCGTTCGGAGCGCACGCAGTGCTGCTCTTCCGCGCCTCCAAGTCTTTGACGGATCAGCACCGCAAGGCAGCCCAGGCCGGCGCCGCCGACCTTCGGATGGCCGAGAGCGCTCTCGGAGAAATCGGGGACCTCATGAAGAGGGCGAAGGTCTTGACCGTGCAGGGAGCGACGGCGACGGTGGACCAGTCAGGGCGACTGGCGCTCGCGGAGCAGATTAGAAGCCTCAAGTCGCGCGTTGTCGAACTCGCAAATTCGAGAGACGCGGGGGGCCACTATCTATTCGCCGGATTCAGAGTGGACAAGACGCCATTTGCGCTGGGTCCAACTCCGCCGTACTTGGAATACCAGGGCGATCAGGGAGTGCAGTACGTCGAAGTCGGTCCAGGCTTGACGCTGCCGAAGAACGTACTGGCAGATCAACAGGTGATCGACGCGTATTCAGCGCTCGAAGACGCTGAGCAACGACTGCTTGCCGGGGATATCAGCGGGCTCAGTGGTGTCACGCTCGAATTGATCGACGATGCAACGAACGGAATTCAACTCCTGCGCGCTGAAGCGGGCTCACGCGTGAATCAGTTCGAGTGGGCGGAGTCTCAGGCCGCGAAGCGTTCGGATGAGTTCGCGCGACAGATTTCCGATCGGGAGGACGCCGACCTTGCGCAGACGATTGTCGAGATGCAGACGGCGCAGACCGCTTACCAAGCGGCCCTGGCTGCGTTCTCGAGCACGGCTGGCTTGAGCCTGCTCGATTACATCCGAGGATAGACATGACCATACAATCGAGTCGGTTTGGGAGCATCGAATTTACGGAGGACGACGTCGTCACGATTCGTGACGGCATCCTCGGTTTTCCGGAGTACGAGCGATACGTGATCCTGAATCACAAAGAGGGAAGCGCGTTCCGTTGGCTGCATTGCGTGGAGCGTCACGATTTGGCATTTCTCATCGCGGAGCCTGGAAATTTCAGGAGCGATTACTACATCGACATTCCGGATGCGATTTCGGAGGAGTTGGGGCTTGGCGTGTCTTCGCCTGTGTTGGTGTACGCAATTGCGAGCATTCCAGCCGGTAGGCCGCAGGACATGACGCTGAATCTGGCGGGGCCAATTGTCATCAACTGCGAGACGCGGCAGGGCCGACAGGTGGTCGTCGAGGATGCTCGCTGGGAGACCCGAGCACGAGCCTTCGCGGTCGTTCAGCAGCCTGTGGCGGAGGAAAGGGCTGCGGCGTAAGCCCGGTTAAAGTGCCAGGGAATGGGATAATGGGAGCCTCGACGGCGCGCAGCCGGCGGGGGGTCGCCAAGGAGGGCGGAATCCATGCTTGTACTTACGCGCAAAGTTCACCAGAGCATCATCATCGGCGACTCGATCGAGGTTGTGGTGCTCGAGGTGAGAGGAGAGCAGGTGCGCCTCGGTATCCGCGCGCCGAAGAACGTCACGGTTCACCGCCAAGAGATCTACTCCCAGATTCAGACTGAGAACTTGGAGGCTGCAAAGACGCGTCCTGAAGACGTGCCGGACGAACCGAGCGAAAGTCCTCCTTCGGAGTAGCAGTCGGCGATGGCGACGGTCGGTCAACTGCTGGAAGCGCTCGAAGAGATTGCGCCGCCGGGACTTGCGCTCGGCGACGACCCGATCGGGCTTCAATTGGGAACGGTTGATTCAAGCGTCCATCGTTGCGCCGTCGCGCTCGATCCCACGCTGAGCGCAGTCGAGTTCGCGATCCGCGCCGACTGTCAGGCTCTCATCACTCACCATGCGCTGATCTACTCCGGCTTGAAATCCTTGGCGGGCGAGTCGGCGCAAGTACGCGCGATCCGCGCTGCGATGCAGGCGAATCTCGCGGTGATAACCGCGCACACGAATTGGGATGCCGCGCGAGGGGGCGTCAACGACACGCTTTGCGACTTGCTTGGATTGACGAAGGTCGTAGACTTCGGCGAAGCCTCGACGACCAGAGACTACAAGTTGGTGACGTTTGTTCCTGCTCAGCATAGGGATGAAGTGCTCGACGCCCTTTCGGCCGTGGGATGCGGGAGGATCGGAAACTACGATCGGTGCGCGTTCCTGTCCGAAGGACGGGGGACTTACGAGCCGAAGGCGGGCGCACAGCCGTTTTCTGGCGAAGTCGGGGAGCGATCGGTCGTCGCGGAAGAGCGAATCGAAATGGTGGTGCCGGGGGGGGTGAAGAGCGCTGCGGTGCGCGCCCTGATGAAAGCCCATCCTTACGACGAGCCGGCGTTCGACTTGTATCCTCTTGCGAACCCAGGTTTCGGAATAGGGCGAATTGGCGTTTTGCCTGAGCCGATGGCGGTCGAGGACTTCGTGACTATGGTGAGCGATCACCTCGACGCCGTCGTCCGCGTGTTTGGTCATGCGGAGCAATTGCTCACCGTCGGCGTTATCGGCGGATCAGGAGGATTCGGTTGGAGGGAGGCTCGCGATCGTGGGTGCGAAGCGCTCGTTACGGGCGAGGTTCGACATCACGAGGCCGTCGAGGCGGCGGAGTCAGGATTCCTCCTCATCGAGGCTGGCCACTTCGCAACGGAAAACCCCGCCATGGCGGTGCTGGCGGCCAGGATGCAGGAGCGGCTTCCCGACACCGAGTTCGTCCACTTCGACCCCCCACCCGGCAGCTCGGGCCGACACGCTTAGTTCGCGCCGCGCGCTGCGAATCGGATCTCCAACGTCGAGCCCCTCGGCACAGACGGGATCTCCAAGGGATTGCAGTCTTTCGAGTTGATGCGCGCGGCCGTGGGAACTACGTTCTGAGGCCACGAGATGATCGGGGCGCCGTCTCCTGCAATCCTCTTGAGAAGGGTCTTGGTCAACTTCCCGTCCGACCACCACTGCGAGACTTCCCACCCCCCCCTGGCGCGGAGACCGGCGACGTAGCCATTCGGCCACGCGCGGGGAAGACAAGGCAGAAGGGCGATCCGATCCTCGTGGCTCTGAAGCAGCATCTCGGCGACGCCGGCGCAACCGCCGAAGTTGCCATCAATTTGGAACGGCGGGTGGTTGTCGAACAGGTTCGTAAGCGTGGACTTCGCGAGGAGCAGGCGGAGGTTCTCGTGCGCGTTCTCCGCCTCACGAAGGCGAGCCCAGAAGTTGATGACCCACGCTCGGCTCCAACCCGTGTGGCCGCCGCCGCTTGCGAGCCGAGACTCCAATGTCTTCCGAGCGGCTTTGGCGAGATCCGGCGTGCGATCCATTCCGATCTGATTGCTCGGATGGAGAGCATAGAGGTGCGACATGTGGCGGTGGCCAGGCTCCGCCTCTTCGTACTGCCTTGCCCATTCGAGGATGCGGCCGTCGGGGCCGACTCTTGTTGGGGAGAGTTTTGCGAGCGCGCTCTCCACGCGTAGTGTGAACGCGTCGCGGATGGAGAGAATTCGCGCGGCCTCCAAGACGTTCTCGAAGTTCTCCCGAATGATCTGCTGATCCATCGTCGTGCCCATCGAGAGGTTCAGGTGCTTGCCGTCGAGGATGTAGGTGTTTTCAGGCGACGTGGTCGGACCGCTCACAAGCAGCCCCGTCTCCGGGTCTTCGGTCAGCCAGTCGAGATAGAACTCGGCCGACTCTTTGAGGATCGGGTAAGCGCGGTCCCGGAGGAAATCCAAATCGAGAGTGAAGCGGTAATGCTCCATGAAGTGCGCCGAAAGCCAGCCCCCCCCGTGGGGCCACATGCCCCAGACGGGTAGACCGGAAAGAGCGCACCATCCCCATAGATCGGTCGTGTGTCCAACGACGAAGCCTTGACATCCGAATTGGCGAGCCGTAACCCTTCCATTGATGCGGAGCATATCCGTGAAGTCGAACAGCGGATCGTGACACTCGCTGAGGTTGGTGACTTCCGCCAGCCAGTAGTTCATCTGCAGGTTGATGTTCGTGTGGTAGTCGCTGTTCCACGGCGCGACCATGTGCTCGTTCCAAACGCCCTGGAGGTTCGCCGGCAGGTCGTGAGGCCGAGAACTGCAGACTAGAAGGTAGCGGCCGAACTGGAAGTAGAGCGCTTCAAGCGCAGGGTCACGCTTGCCGTCGGCGTAGTTGCGCAGGCGCACGTCCGTCGGGAAGGACGATTCCGGCGCCTGGCCGAGAAAGAGCGACACCCGGCTGAATAGGGCGCTGTGATCTTCGACGCTGCGCGCTTTGAGTTGCTCGTATTCGCGATTCGCCGCAGCGTCCACTTTTGCAGAAGCAACGGCGAGCAGGTCCATTGCCATGGGGGATCGCGGATCGCGCTTGTTGTAATCGGTTGCCGCTGAGATGAGAACAGTGACGGAGTTCGCGCCCATGACTTCAATTTCGCCGCTGGAACCGCGAATCGTGCCTCCGACGTTCACGACACGCATGGCAGCGGCGAACTTCACTCCGGGGTTTTGTTCGCCGTGGCTTGCCCTTCCGATGAGCGCGGCTCCGCTGTTGCCGATTAATTGAAACTGTGCGCCTTCGGGGCGAGCCAGCTTTAGCCGAAGTGCGACGGACTTTCGCTGCGTCGCTGTGAAGCGGACGGCGATGACATCGTCCGGATGCGATACGAACACTTCGCGGCGATAGACGACGTCGGAGACTTCGAACATCGTCGTGGCGACCGCCGTGCTGAGATCGAGCGAGCGCCGATACGCGGCGTGCTGGACGATGGGCCTCAGGCGAACGGTCTCCGCGAAGTGGCCGGGGCCGCCAAAGTTGCGGACTCGGATCGCGACGAGGTTGTCTCCGGACTGCAGTGCGGCGGAGATGTCGATGGCGTGAGGCCTGTCGTATTGAGTCGTCCGACCAATCAGGAATCCGTTGACATAGATCGCGCTCTCGTCGTCGATTGGCGAAAGGTGGAGAACCGCTCCGGCATGCGCAGACTTGTCAAAGCGAAAGGTTGTTCGGAAGACGGCTTCGCTATTCTGAGCAACCGAACGATCGGTTGCCTCCTTCCATGCGGCATCGTCGAAGTCAGGTGTGACCCAGAACTGCGGGCACTCCGACACATCGGCGCTGCGCTTCCAACCGGCGAGTGTGGAGATTTGGGTGGGGGGGATTCCCGGGTACTCCTGTTGGATGACCAAATCCCCGAGCGTTTGGTAACTTCGCCGTCCTTCGTGCTCGGCCATGAACCGATTCGCGATCAGGTCCTGAGCTGCGGCGGGATTTCCTGCGAACAGGAGGCGGCGCGCTTCGTCCAATACGGCCTTGAGATTGCCCTTGTGAGAAGGAGTCGGAGGGCCGGCCCAAACCGATTCCTCGTTCAGCTGAATGCGCTCCTCCTGAATGCCGCCGAACACCATCGCTCCCATGCGGCCGTTCCCGACGGGAAGGGCCTCCGTCCACTCGTCCGCCGGGCGCGCATACCAAAGTTCGCAAGGTCCACCGAAAGCGGCGTCGACGATGAGGAGGTGAGCGGGCACCAGCATTGCGACAGTCTATCGCTCGCGGCTCAGCCGGTGCGGTAGGGTGAGGGGAATGTCCGAAGACGCCATCGCGATTCGAACCGAGACCATCGAACTGGGGCAGTTCCTCAAACTGGCCGGGCTGGCGGTGACGGGCGGCGAAGCGAAGGCGATCCTGGCATCCGGCGAAGTGAGGGTCAACGGCGAGCCCGAGAGCCGACGGGGTCGAAAGCTGCGAGTGGGCGACGTGGTCGAGGTCGGGCAGACCGCCCTTCGGCTGGTCGCCGCTAACGAATAGGGTGCAAACCTGACGGATGGCGTTGGCGCAGGGCGCTGTCAAGCCCCGTCAGTCGCTAAAATCAGAAAGCGAATGCGTTCCGTCTACTTCGCATCCGGCGTGATCCTCGTCGCCCTCGGCGTCGTGGGCGCGTTCTTGCCAGTGATGCCGACGACCATATTCCTCATTCTCGCGGCAGGATGCTTCGGCAAGAGTTCTCCGAGAATGGAGCGTTGGATTTGCGAGCACCCGAGGCTCGGCCCGCCTGTCGTGGCTTGGCAGCAAGAGCGCAGCATTCGTATGCGCCACAAGGTGTTCGCGATCGTTTTGATCTGGATCTCGATTCTCTCGAGCGTCGCATTTGCCGACTTGGGCTTACCGCTCGATGGAATGCTTCTCGTGATCGCGGTTTCGCTGACGGTGTTCTTGCTGACGCGGCCGACGAAGGTCGATCAGCCTTCCGCTTTCGTGCGAGGCGCGAACGTGCGAGGCCCGGCAAACGAGTTAAGGTCTTCCAAGTAGATTTTGAGCCTTTCCAACGTCGGTTCGTAAAACTTCTTGATCGCTCGCGTTCGCGTTAGTTTCTCGAATCCTCCGTAATTTCCTCGGTAGGTCAGTTCGATGCGTATCATCCCGGCGGTGAGTTCCGCGAGACGCCATTCCAGCACGTCGCCGTGAGGTGATCGCACGACGCGCTCGACCACGTGCGCTTCGACGTCGTCCCACTCGTGCACCTGCGCGATCATGTGTTCGAAGTGCTGGCCGTAGGATTCGAACGCAACCCTCTGCCCTGGGAGAAATGCTCCCGTCTCGACTTCTCGGCGCGGTTCCAGTTCCCTCAAATTCGTGACGACGTCGGGGAAAAAGTGGCCTCGCTGCATCAGGTCGGCGACGGCCTTGAACGCGCGCTCTGGTGTCGTGAGAACGTCGATGTGCATCTTGACTTCGAGCATGTGGATTCAACTCCTATTAGGCTTGCTGCATCAACTTCGGAATCGCATCGAAGTAAGCGTTCCCGAGCCGTTCGAGGTCCAAGTTAATGAGCGGCCTCGATGGAGTGACCACCTGGAACGTACGGAAGGATTGACTAAAGGTGCCGACGCAGAGAAGGCCGACGTGTAGGTCTTCAGCGAGCGCGGCGAGGCGTTCCGCGCCTCGGCTTGCGATGGCTTCGCGACCCATTGCGAGCAGAACTCGGCCCGGCATCTCACCGAAGAGTTTCGCATCGGTGCGGTCGGAATAGGACCACGGGCCGTGGGCGTGTTCGGCTCCTGCAAGGGAGGCGAACACCTCTTCGGTCGGCTGCAGGTTTCCGCGCAGCATGCTCTCGAAGAGTGGGCCGACGATGTGCCTCTGCATGTGCTCGTCTCCATCCACGAGCGCGAACACACCCGCCGAGCCGGATAAGCACATCTCGGCGAGAGCGACGGCGAACCCCCCCTCCGAGATGTCGTGAGCCGCGCACAGGAGGCGACTCTCCGCAGCCGCCACGAGGAACTCGATGAGAGACTTCTCGTGGTCCAAGAGGGGGGGCTCCGGCGCGCCATCTTCGGAATCGTGAACGACGCGAAGGTAGTGGCTGGCTCCGAGGCCGTGCTGCCGGGCGTGTTGGTGAAGCGGATGCGCGAGGAAGACGTAGCCGACTTCCTTCGGAAGACCCATGGGGAGTCGGAACGACGCGTCTTCGAGCGTGCCTACGACTCCGATGGTAGCCGTGGGGAGAACTTCGCCCAGGTCTGTCTCGTTGTAGAAACTCACGTTGCCGCTGAGGACCGGGATTCGGAGCGCCTCGGCAGCGTCGGCGACGCCTCGAACGGCCTCTCGGAACTGGTAGTAGACGTTCGGGTCGTTCGGGTTTCCGAAGTTGAGACAATCCGTCGCCCCCCTCGGACGCGCTCCTGTGCAAGCGACGTTTCTCGCCGCTTCGACCATCGCGAGTTGTCCGCCGACGTACGGGTCGGCATAGACCCATCTGCCGTTTCCGTCGGTTTTCGCCGCGAGTCCGCGCCGAGTTCCGCGCAGCGCGAGAACGGCGGCATCCGCCGCTCCGGGGGGGAGCGACGTTTGCGTTTGAACGCTGTAATCGTACTGTTCATAGACCCATCGTTTGGATGCGACGTCCGGATGCTCCATCATGCGGAGCAGATCTTCGGCTGGGCGCTGCGTGTCCGGAAGGCTTGCTGGGTTGAAGTGTGCGGCCTCCTCGACGCTTCGCGGCTGCGCTGCGTCGAGGCTCAAGGTTGGGCATCCGTCTGTGAGCAGTTGCGCAGGAACGTCGGCCTCCACTTGGCCGTTGCGTCGCACGACGACTCTGCCTGTATCCGTGACGCGGCCGATGACGGCTGCGGGCAACTCCCACTTGTGGAAGATGTCGAGAACTTCCTGTTCGCGGCCGGAGCGCACGACGGCGAGCATGCGTTCTTGGCTCTCGCTGAGCATGATTTCGTAAGCGGACATTCCCGGCTCGCGAGTGGGCACCCGGTCCAGGTCGACGTCCATTCCGACGCCGCCTTTCGCGGACATCTCGCAGGTGCTGCACGTGAGTCCTGCTGCGCCCATGTCTTGGATGGCGACGATCGCTCCGGTTGCGAGCGCTTCGAGCGTCGCTTCATTGAGCAGCTTTCCTGCGAACGGGTCGCCGATCTGCACGTTGGGACGCTTTGCGTCGCTGTCTTCGCCGAGCACGTCGCTGGCGAACGTCGCGCCGTGGATTCCGTCCTTACCCGTCGCGCTGCCGAGATAGACGACCGCGTTTCCGGGGCCGGATGCGGAGGCAGTCGTGAGGTCCTCGAGTCTCAGTTGCCCGATGCACATGGCGTTGACGAGCGGGCTTCCGTTGTATCGGCGATGGAACGTCACTTCGCCGGCGACGGTGGGAACTCCGATGCAGTTTCCGTATCCACCGATTCCTTGAACGACTCTATCGAAGAGCCTTCGATCCAGGACGTTGTCCTGTTCGGTGATGTCGCCGAATCGAAGAGAGTCGAGGCATGCGATGGGCCTTGCGCCCATGGTGAGCACGTCTCGGATGATGCCGCCGACGCCTGTCGCCGCCCCTTCGTATGGTTCGACTGCGGAGGGATGGTTGTGGCTTTCAATTTTGAATGTGATGCCGATTCCGTCGCCGATGTCGAGGACGCCTGCGTTTTCGAGCCCTGAGCCTTCGATGGCGGACTTGTAGTTGGCGAAGTACTTCAGGATCTCGCGGCTGGATTTGTAACTGCAGTGCTCGCTCCAGAGGACGCCGAACATTCCGAGTTCGGTGAGGGTCGGGGTTCTGCCAAGTTGGGCGAGGATCGCGTCGTACTCCGCATCGGAGAGGCCCATCTCGTGGTGGAGGGCCTGTTCTGGCGCGTCGGTCGGCATGGTCGGATTATGACAGCGGGGCGGCCGGTTCTCCGGCTCGAATCGGGGTTGCACGGGTGCACGGTGCACGCTCCGCGTGTGGGAAAGCGTGCAGGCTCGGGGTGACTCGAACGCGGGTTGCCCCAGGGACGAAAGGGACCTAAGCGACCTAAGGGGCTTCCGGAATCGAGGGGGGTTGCACGGGTGCACGGTGCACGCTCCGCGTGTGGGAAAGCGTGCAGGTTTTGTGCGTGCAGCCGGCCGTCAGGTCGTTGAGTCTTTTGGGCGGCCTTGCGGCGTAGTGGAGGCAGGGTTTGGTGCACACCCTTAAGGACAGGGAGGCGGGGGAAGTCAACCGGATTCACGGCGGAGCGGTCGATGGGATGAATGTGGCGTGCAGGTTCGACGAGGCACGGCCGCGCTTCGCTTGACCGTTGTATCTGGCACCCGATTTCAGGGAAAAATTGGAGGCCGTGGCAATTGTAGGAACTCTCTGCACGGCCGCGCTTCGCTTGACCGTGGCACCCGTGCGCGGTAAGCACCGCCCCTGGGAAGGATGGTAGACCCGCGTATCAAGTGGCCCGTGCAAGCCAGGCATACATTCGATCCTGAGCTTTCCTTTGTCGCCGAAGATGACAGAGACCTTGGCGCAGGCCTGGAGTATTGGAACTGTCCGGAGTGCGACGCCGACGAATGGGAGCTAACCGATGCCGATGGACGCCGATTGGTCGGCCGAGTCGAGCACCTGTCGGTCGTATATCTCTTGCTAGCGGAGGAGTCGGCAGAGCGACTTTACTCTTACTATTGCTCCGGCATCATAGATAGCGTGCCGGGTCACTTTCAGCCAGGCTCGGACGGTGGACTGGAGTGGATAAGAGTTTCGAAACACGGTGCCAGTGTAACGACCGAACCGCTCGCCGATTTCACGTTGTACTTGAATGACGCGGACTTTATGAGTGTCGCCCTGGCATACGAACCCGGGTGTCGCCCCCCCAGCATCTCCCAAAACCAAGTCCAGCAAGACTTCGCGAGTTTCGTGTGGGGCCGCGGCCCGATCTCCGCGGCAATCATGTTCGAAGGGGATATGACCGCGCTACACATAATCACCAGAGAGTCATCTCTAACTCGAATCGCCAGCATTCTTGGCCCGCCGACGCCTGATTTCTCGCCGCTTAACGGCGGCGGAAGACTCTCGGATTACTTGGAGACGTTTCATGATTTCCTCGTGTTCCTCAACCTCTGGGATCCCGGGAAGAAGAAACGAAGCAACCGCTTTAGCTCTTGCCTGTGGCCGGCTGGAGTACTGCTGACAATATCTCTAGCCGGGTTCGGCGCTGCATATCTGATACAGCTACTGTTCAGGTAAGAATATTCAAAGCTCTCAAGAACTCCGGGGGGGCGACTCTGTCGTCGCACTCGTACGGATACGACGCGGCGTCGCAGATCACGTCGAGAACCGACGACGGGGTCGTCACGACT
>QEUM01000019.1 GCA_003577165.1 Armatimonadota bacterium
GGGTGCAGAGGCCCGGGCGGGTTTCCGACATCGCGACGCGGGTTTCCAGCCCCCGAGGGAGGAGACAAGTGTTTCAATGTCCACGTTGCGGCGCAACTCTGCCACCCGCGGCTCTCGTGTGCCAGTTCTGCGGAACCGACGTGTCAAAGGTTCCGCGCAATTCCCCCTATCCCCGAGCACAAAACTGGCAAGTTCAAATCCCACAGACAGCGACGTGGAAGATCGTCGTCGGCCACATCCTCGCTGGCCTCTGGATTCTCAACGGCCTCATCGTCGCCGCAGTCGGGGCGTTCGGCTCGCTCCTTGGCTCAGAACTGGCAGCAGGTGGCGGCGTCCAATCGCTGAGCGACCAAGCCGCACAAGGCATGGCACTGTCCGGGCTCGGCTTCTGCTTCGGCATCGTCGGCCTCGTGCAGGTGCTCCTCGGTCTCGGAATGATCCTACGGTGGTCGTGGGTCCCGCCCTGGGTTTACATCCTCTGCGGTTTCACGGCCATCACCGACATCCTGAGTCTGGCGACAGGCCGATATGAGTCCACGCTCCATGCGTCCGAGCAGTTCGTCTCCCTCGCGCTCAACCTATTCTTGATCTACATCGTGTATCAGACGCGCGACGAATACTGACCGCCGGCTGCTTACTGCATCGCCGTATCGCCGTACAAGGTCTGGATGTAGTTGACCTGCCCTGTGTGGTAAGTCGCGTTCCATGCGTGCAAATGCAGGATGTCGATGACCCGCCAATTCGGGTTCTTTCCGAACGGGATCTCGATGGTCTTCTCGAATTCTGCTTCGTCCAAGCCCTCGATGAACGACACGAGGTCGGCGAGATTCTTCTTGCACACCGCTTCGCACTCGTCGAGGGTCGTCCACTGCTCGCGCTCGCGCCTCGCTGCCTCGAACATCTCCTGGTTCCACTCGAATCGCCCGGCCTTGACGACCGACGCGCCCCAGGTCGGAGATTGCGCGCACTCTCTCGCCTGATCGAGCACAGACCGACCGAGGTCGAGCGGCTTCCAGTCCACCTTGTCGGCCGGCACCCTGCGCGCCGCCTCGAAAAACGAGTCCGTCGCGCGAAGCGTCTCCGAAATGAGGAACTCCTTCGCTTTCATTTTTCGAGACTACCTGTATGCGGTTCGCGCCCTTGTTCAACTGCCGTCCCCACGCGGCGCGCACATTCACAAAAGGCGAATCCTCAGCCGTTAGGCTGAGGATTCTGTATCGCCTTGCACTGACCGATGCGCTACTTCGCTGGCGGCGGCTGTCGCTGAATCTGGAACGGCTTGCCAAGCATCGCCGTCCACTTGTCGGACTGCTCCTTCGTCAGAACGGCGAGCAGTTTCTTGTTCGTCTCCTCGCGCAGCTTCTGCATGGCCTCCATCATGGCTTGGCGGTCTCCGCCGCCACCGCCACCCTGGAACATCTCCTGCTGAGCCTGACGCTGAGCGTCGAGGATGGAACGCACTTGGTTGCGCTGCGCTTCGCTCAGGCCGAGCGCGTCCGCAACTTCCTTTCGCGCGAACGCAGCGGGCCCTTCCTGCTGAAGCGAGATCTGCTGATAGCGTGCGTACTGGTTCGCGTCGAGGATCTGCTTGATCTGCTTCTCCTGCTCCGCGCGCATCTTCTCACGCTCTTCCGGGGTCATTCGCTGGCCGCCGCCTCCCGGAGGTCCTCCGCCCGGGGGCGCGCCGCCCTGCTGGCCGAACAGCGCCTGGATCTTCTGCACCTGCTCGGGCGAGAGTTTCAATTCCTGCTGAACGGAGGGGTTGAGGAGGAGTCGCGGGCCGCCCATGCCGCCGCGAAATCCACCGCCCTGGCCGCCGCGGAAGCCGCCTCCGCCTCCGCCGCCACCTTGGGCCACTGCGAGAGGCGCAATCAGGGCCAGTGCGGCCACGACTGCGCCTAAGAACACGGTTCGTCGGATCATCTTTGAGTTCGCCTCCTAATCGGATCAGGTTCCTCTCGGCGCCTGCCTACACGTGATACGGCAGATTGGACGCGCAACATTCCCAGGGGTTCACCGCGGCTGAGCGGAAGCACTTGCTGCGGGACCCACCAAAACCCAGCAATTTCCCGGAACGGCCGCAAACGGCCGAATGGAAGGTACCCACGGGGTCGAGGGTCTTTGCTGGCCCCATTCGCGGAGCGACGGATCGCTCCGGGATTCGAATCACGGAGGAAAACGAATGTTTAGGATCAACACTAACCTCGGCGCGCTCAACGCGCTGAGAAACGTGGCAAACGCGGGGCTCGAGTTCAGCAAGTCGGTTACACGACTTTCGACCGGTCTCCGAATCGTCACGGGTGCGGACGATCCGGCCGGTCTCATCATTTCGGAGAATCTCCGATCGCAGATTGGTGGGTTGGACGCAGCTCTTCAGAATAACCAGGACGCAATCAACTATGCCAAGACCGCCGAAGGCGCTCTTGAGGAAGTGAGCCGACTGCTCAACGACGCGCGAAAACTCGCCGTCGCCAGCGGTAACACCGGCGTTCTGGATGCTGCCGCGATTCAGGCGAACCAGAATCAGATTCAGTCGATTCTCTCGTCCATCAACCGAATCGCTGAGCAGACTCAGTTCGGCAACAAGAAGTTGCTCGACGGCTCTGCCGGTATCACTTCGACCGTGACAGATGCCGCCAACTTCGGCGCCATCAACATCGGTGGAACGTTCAACGGCCACACCGTCAACACGAGCGGCACGGTCACCGTCCAAGTCACGCAGGCAGCGCAGCGCGCGTCCATCACGGGCTCTGTCGACCTGTCCGCGAGCGGACTCGACTCGATCATCGGCGCCGGCACCTTCGTCGTCAACGGTTACACGTTCACGACCGACGGGACCGGAACGCTTCAGGAACTCATCTCCGAGTTCAACGCCCAGTCCGACGTTACCGGCGTGACCTTCGGGTTCAACGGAACGAACGTGACGATGGTCAGCACGGGCTACGGCTCGAACGAGACCATCAGCTTCACGGACACCGCTGGCGAACTCAACACCGCTGGCAACGCAACGGACTCGGGTCAGGATGCCCTCGCGACCGTCACGGTCACGACGACTTCTGGAGCCGAGTCGGTCACCTTCACGGGCGGCCGCAACGGCGACAGCGGCCTTCGACTGACGGACAACTACGGCAACTCGATCCTGCTCACCGAACAGGGCAACGCCGTCGCAGCCGCGGCTGCGGTTGGTCGAATCGACGCGGGTTCCGCTTCGTTCCAGATCGGCGCCAACGCCGGCCAGGTCGTGAGCCTGTCGCTCAGCAACGTCATGTCCAGCCAACTTGGACGCAGCGTCATCGCGGGCGAGAATCTCTCGACGATCGACATCACTACGGCGCAGGGCGTGGACGACGCGCTGAAGATCATCGACTCAGCCATCGCCGAAGTCTCGACGATGCGAGGAGACGTGGGCAACTTCCAGCGCAACGTTCTTCAAAGCAACATCCGATCGCTCGGCGTTGCTCGCGAGAACCTGATCGCGACCGAAAGTTCGATCCGCGACGCCGACATGGCGGGCGAGATCACCAACTTCACCAAGTTGCAGATCCTCCAGCAGGCTGGTCTGGCGGTGCTCGCTCAGGCGAACGCCTCACCGCAGGCCGTGCTGAGCCTTCTGTAAGCCGACGATACGACGCACGTGGGGGCCGGGTTTCATTCCCGGCCTTCGCGCTTTATGAGCGAAACCGTTCGATTCGCTAGTTCTCGAATGCTGACGCGGTGAAACCCCGCCATCCCCGTTTCCAATGTGTCGCTAAGCGGCTCCGTCCAACTTTCCGGAATGCCGTCCGCCCCGAGGATCGCCCCCATGGTGGATCCCGAAGTCGCCCCATTGCAGTCCGTGTCGAAACCCGCGTCCACCGCGATGCACAGTGTTCGCCCGAAATCACCCCCTCCCCAAAGTAGCGCCAGCGCGACGATCTCCGCGTTCGAAATCGTGTGGCACCAATCATGAGGATCCCGCTCATCCCGCCGCGCGTGAAGTTCTTCGACAGCCGCGCTGACATCGGGAAGCGAATCGCGATTCCTCAGTTGCCGGTCCAGCGCCTCGAAGATCCGCGACCTCTTTGGAATGCACGCCATCCCCACCTCAATTGCCTCTCTTGCATCGTCGCAAACGAGCGCCCAAGAAATCATCGCAGCCGCCCACATCTCGCCATAAATCCCGTTCTTCACGTGCGAGATGCTCGCGTCGCGCCACGCGAAGTCCGCAGCCCGCCGCGGGTCTCCCGGCGCAGCGTATCCCCAAAAGTCCGCTCGGATTTGCGCGCCGATCCACTCGCGATACGGGTTACCCCGCAAGGCAGACTCCGGCGGCCCGATGTTGTTCACGAAATTCCTGTATGCGACGCGCTCCGCCGTGCACGTGTGGAGGATCGGAAGATTCGACATCCAGTGGTTTGCGACGTCCTCCGGCCGGAAACCTCTGCCATGCTTCTCATAGATCGACAGCCCGCACACCGTGTAGTTCAGGTCGTCGTCCTCCGGCATCCCGCTGACGCGGTCGATGAACGGGAGATTTCCTGCCGAGATCGGATCGGGGTGTTCCGCCCCCCCGCCCGAATGGATGTATTCCTGCAGAGGATACTGCCCCGTCTTTTGCAGGAACTCGTGAATCTGCACTCGCCGCCATCCCTCGACCGGCTTACCGAGAAGGCAGCCACAGCATCGCCCCATCCACGCGCCGTGAATCCGATCCTCGATCCGGTCGTCCCAGTCCCTCTGAGGGGGAGACCCGCACTCGGCGTGAATCTCCTCTAACGGGCTCGGCTCGACATACGCGTAGTCGCTCCTCGTGGGAAGTTTTGCGCTGACATCCAGAAGGCGAGCGACCTCATCGTGGATGCTATTCGAATCCGACTCGATGGCCTGAACCCGATCGAACTCGCTTCGCAGGTCGCCGAGGTCTTTCCCCTCATCCAGACACTGACGCAGTTCGATCTGCGCGTCCGTTTTCGTGAATCGCAGCCAGAGGTGATCCATGGAAGAGCGCCGAGTTGGCGCAGGTTACCGGAGCGCGAGGGCCGCGGTTAGAACTTCAGCTGGTAGTCCAACCGCAACTGCCAGTTCGACCAGGGCTCGTTCGTCGGCGCGCCGTCCAACCAATCCAGGTAGCCCAGCATGAACGTCAACGTCTGGTTCGGCCCCGGCTTCTGGTCAAAGCCGATTTCGTAGATCGTCCTCGTCTTGCGCGTGCCGCCCTGCAGAGTGTTCTGCTCCGACGTGTAGGCGATCCTAAGCGGGCTTCCCGTGTTCCGGAACAGGTCCACTCCCAGGGTCGTTCGCCGTGCCAGCGTGTTCAACTGCAGGTTGTAAAGGTCCTGGAACGAGAATCGGAAAGCGGCGAAACTGTTCGGCGTGTAATCCACAGCCCAAGTCCTTCCCTGCGTCGGTTGAAGCAGCGAACCGAGCAGCGCGTCGCCCTTCTTCTGCTCGGGCAAAAAGTCCGTCGTGTGAACCAACTTGAACTTGTCGCCCACCTTGTAACTAATGTCGTAATCCTTGATGTACTGCGTGCCCCCGCTCGGTGTCGTCCGCACCTTGTACATCAAGTTCAACTGCAGCGGGTCCTTCCCGGAGGGATCGAGTTTGAATCCGAATGTTCTGTCTGCCGCGCGGATTTCGCCCGGCAGCATCACCTGACCGTACGCCGCCGAGATTTCGCTTCCCCAGATCTCGGCGCTGACCGATGCCAGTTCGTTCTCTCTCTGCCACACCCCGGCGTCGGTCAGGCTGTTGTAACCGACCGACAGGTTCACGTTCTTCAAAAGGCCGAAGTTGAACGGCTTCGTGTTCTTCAGGGAGAAGTTGCCGAGAGCGGTCGTCCGAATCCCATCGATTCGCTTCTCGTCATACGAACCCCCCACCTCGAACCCGCCGGTGGTGCCGTTCGTCAAGTCCGTCCGGTAATTCCGCTTCCCGCTTCCGTTCGAGTTGAGTTCTCGATACCACGTGTAGCCCAACTTCATGTTGTTCCCGAAATCATAGGTCGCAGCGAAATTCTGGAACGACAGATCCGGCCCGATGCCCTCGCGATCGATCGTGACCTGCGAAACGTTGAAGCCGAAGCGCTTGTTTACCTGCCAACCAAAGCCGTACGACTGTCCGCGCTCAGAGCTTCCGTCCGCAAATTCGTTTCGCACCTGCTCGGTCGAGAGAGTAGTCGAACTGGTCAACTTCGTTTCGTACTTCAAGTAGTCCGTCTCTCGGTCGGGCCTCGTGGACGTGGAGCCCATGTATTGCTCCTCTTCGTGCCTCAGAGTCAGCGTGCCGAACCGGCCGAACGACCTCGTTCCTTCCGCCAGCATGAGGCTGTTACCGAAGAGCAAACCGTCGATGCCGTCCCACTGGTGATCGTCCAACCGGAACCGCACTTGCGTCGCCTTGTCCGGCGTGTAGATGAAGTTGGCAAAGTGCTTGAACCGCCGCTGCTCGGCGTTTCCGTTCGAAGAGTCGTACAAGAAAGCGTCCACCTTCAAGTTCTTGAGGAGGTCGCCCTTGAACGAGAGGTCGAACTGTCGGTACCCGAGGAGCGTCGTCAGGAAGTCCTTCTCCGGGTCCACGACGTCGGCTACGCGAGTGAACGAATCGTCTACCTCACGATAATTACCGCGAAGTTCGAAGTTCTTCGTCTTCACCTCGGCGGAGTAGCGTTTCATCCCGCCATCGGCGGACGTCACGTCGAGGCCCTTGAGACCGACCTGCATCCCACCGAACGAAAACGCAAGGCTCGCATCGGTTCTGTCGAATCCGCGCTGGTTTCCGAACAGTTTCCGTTCGGACTCGAGCAGGTCGAACGTCCGGTTGAAGCCTTCGTCAATCGTCTGCCGGCGATACATCAGGCTCAGGTTGGGGGCGGCGAAGTCGAAATACGTCTGCCGCAAGTCGCCGGACGTGTCTTCGATGCCGATCGAATCGAATCGGAAAGTCGAGTTCTTAGCGGGCGCTCCGGTGACGCGGAAGAACTCGCGCTGCATTCCCTCCTCTCGCGTAATCCAGGGGCGGTCCTTGTCGTTCAATCCCGCCTTTGGATCGTACATTCGCAGCGTGTCGACGATCATCGCGTCGAGTTCCGGCTGCGCAAGCGCGTTGAGCCTCCCGTAACCCGCGTTGCTCCCTCGTCGCCAGAACTCGAGCGAGTACGTGCCCAAGCCGATGGACGCGCTCGTCCAATCGAACGATCCCTGGTCCCAACCCAAAGATTTCTGCGAATAGGAGAGAGCGAACCCCGCCCGCTCCTTGGGGACTGCGAGCGAAAGTTCGCGGCGGTCCATGCCGACCTCCTTCGCCCACTGACCGCGCTCCGCTTCCGCGAGGTTCCCGGCTCTCTGGAAACCAGCGTCAATCGATTGATCGAGGTAACTCGCCTTCAAGTACGGCGAATCCAAACTCAGCGCAGTTCGGTGAACCCCGCCGTTCCGATCTTCGATGTCGTTCTGAGAGAACTTCAGCGTACTTCCGAGGAAATTGACTCCACCTCCGAACTCGCGCCGATCGATCCCACGCTCCTTCTGAAGTTGTTCGCGATCCGCTTCGGAGAGATCCTTGAACCGGTTAAATCTTTCGTCGATCGACCTCGACTTATAGAAGAGGTCGAACACCGCCGACTTGACGGCGTAATCTTGATATTCGATCTTCCCGTCTCGATCTTCGATGGTTCTGTAACTGTTCGTGAAAGAAAGCCCGCCGAGATTGACTCCGCTCATGCCGAGTCCCATCCTCTGAAGGCCCTTCTCCTTCTCCAGTTGCTTTGCTCTCTCCGCTTCGACGCCCGCCGTGCCGAGCATTCCGAAACCCGCGAACTTCTCGTCCACTTTTTGGTAGTCTGCCGAAATCTTCACTCCGCCGTAATCGCCGGAGAAGTTCTGCATGATCAGCGTGCCGGTTCCTTCGACGCCCTGCTTCGTGACGCCCTGATCGAGTGATGCCGAGTCGGCGCGCGTCAGCGACGTCGTCCTATTGCTGACCAGGAACAGGCCTGACAACTGCCCGCCCGCAAACGCGAGTTGGTTGTTCATCCCGACGTCTTGCGCGTTCATCAGCGTCCCGTCGGCAAACCGCGAAGCGCCCGCCAACCCCAGGAACATGTTGAGTTGGCCCGCCGTCCCGAAATTCAGAGCGATGATCGGAAGCGAACTAAATGCGCTCGAAGACTTCGAGCTCGGGTCGTGACGATAACTCACACGGATGGACTGTTCTGGTCGGACCTCACTCGCCAGGTAGAGCATCCCCCCCGCGTAATCCATCGAAAAGTCCTGCCCTTCTTTCAGCGGCACGCCGTCGAGGAACACTTGCGCGCTCCCCCTAATCACGTTCCCGTAGCGGAGCGGATAGCCAAGTCCCTTCTTTAGGCCCGGCATGATGTCGATCGCCGGCCGCCCGCCGAGCGTCATCGCCGACGCGGAAGGCGTGTCGTTGAACACGGCATTGAACTCTTGCGCCGCCCCCGCGGCCGCAAGCGAGATTGCGAGCGCCGATGCTCCGACGCCTCTCATCATCTTGCCGTTCTTCCCCTTCCTCACCATAAATGTCGGCAGAAACCGCTCTCTGTGTTGCCTATGCGCCCTTCTTCACCGCCTCCTTGAGTTCGTTCTGGTTCGCGTTCAGTTTCTTCAGTTGCTCCCTCAGCCGGTTCCTCGCCTCGGGTGAGGGCTCGTCGGATTTCGAAGAGGTCACGACCCGCTGCTCCCTTTCCTCTGAAGAGGCAAGAAGCGCCACCGGATCTGGCTCTTCTGCGGCCATCTTCGGGGTCACGCCGAACGTCGGCCCATAAAGGCTGACTTTCGGCGACGAGTGCGCGCTCAGCGCGCCGGCGGACTCAGGCGCAGCTGTGCGGCCGCCGCCAAGCGCGGCTCCTCCCGACCCTGCTCCAGGATCCGGCGAGAGCGTGCCTCCAGCCAGCCGAGTGTCCGCCTCGGTCGCCCGCGGCCTCAGGGAGCGCCGTGCGCCCTTCGTCTCGCCGGCTGGGTTGGCTTGAGCCACAAGCTGTTCGCTGCCGGCCCGGCCGGAAGCCTCGGGCACCACGGAGACTCGCCCCGGGTCTGTGGGCGAAGCGGCAGAAGCGTCCACGATCCGGGCGCCTGGGACATAGGGCTCGACGTCGCTCGGCCGCAGCAGGAATACGGCGAGACCGGCCGCGGCTGCCGGCACGGCGATACGAAGCGCCGCGGGCAGCGTCAGACGAATTCGTCTGCGGGTCGTCGCGTCGAGGATCGCCCCCTCGAGCCAGGAAGGCGCCTCAAACCTTTGGGCCTGCGCCAGGATCGCGCTCCCCCCACGTAGGTCCGCGAGCAGCCTCCGACCCTCCGCGCTCTGCGCGATGTAAGCCTCAACCAAGCGCCTCTCTTTCGGGGTCGCTTCGCCGTCAGCGTAGGCCGAGATCAACTCGAACATCTCCTCGTCCAGGTTCTCCCCAGCCGTGACCAGTTCGAGTTCGTCCCAAATGTCGTGGTTTTCGTGCATGTCCGCTCCGAGTCGCTTCTTGATCCGACCCGTTCAGTTAGACCCCCCAGACTCCGCTGCGTGTCGGCGTGGGGGGGCGGTTTCCTCCCTATTTCTCGGTCGTTTAGGGTATCCTTTGACCGTCTCCGCAGACAGTCGGCGTCCCAAACCGGGACTTAATCCGCGAGGGCCGACCGAGGGGCAGCGAACTAGGCCTGACAAGTTTTGTTTGGGCCCCGCAGCCTGTGCGGGGCCTAAATCATTTGGAAGGAATCGAATCGTGCCCACTCCAGCAAAAAGTGCATTAATCGATCGAGCCACTGAGTGGTACGGTAAATCGGTTGGCGTCATCTTTACGGACTACCGCGGGCTCTCCGTGCGCGACATGCAGGAGCTCCGAAAGTCGCTCCGCCAAGCAGGCGCAGAGTACCGGGTCGTAAAGAACACGCTGTTCCGGATCGCGGTCGGCGACGACATCGCGAAGTTCCCCGCCGAGTTCCACAACGGAACCACGGCAACCGCCTTCATCTTCCAAGAGGAAACCGCTTGCGCGAAGGCCCTAACTGATTTCAAGAAGACACATCCGACCTTTTCCATCAAGGGCGGATTCGTCCAAGGTCGAGCCCTCTCGGCCGCCGAAGTCGAGGCCTTCGCCAAACTCCCTGGGAAGAAAGAACTCCTCGCGCAAATCGTGGGAGTGATGGCTGCGCCGATCTCCAATGTCGTAGGCATCATGAACGAGTTGCTCGCTGCGCCGATTCGACTCGTCGCTGCGATCGAGGAAAAGGGCGGGGGGGCGCCGTCGACGGCAACAGCACAAGCGCCCGAACCCGCTCCCGTCGAAGCGGCCGCCGAGGCCGCGCCCGAACCGGAGCAGGAAGCACAAGCAACCGAAACCGAACCCGAAGCGACCACAGCAGAGGAATCTGCAACCGAATCTGAATAAGGAGTCAAGTCATGCCTAGTGCAATTGAGGAAATCGTAGACAAAATCGCAAATCTCACCGTTCTCGAACTCAGCGAACTCAAGAAGTTGATGGAAGAGCGCTTCGACGTCACGGCTGCCGCCGCTATGCCGGTCGGCATGCCCATGATGATGCCCGCGGGCGGCGGAGACGCCGCTGCGGCGGAAGAGAAGACCAGTTTCGACGTGATCCTGTCCGAAGTCGGCGGCGCGAAACTGCAGGTCATCAAAGTCGTTCGCGAAGTCACCGGCCTCGGCCTGAAAGAAGCCAAGGACCTGGTGGACGCGGCGCCTGGCAAGATCAAAGAGGGCGTGACGAAGGACGAAGCGGAGAAGATCAAGGCTACCGTCGAGGAAGCGGGCGGAAAAGTCGAGATCAAGTAACCAGAAAATTAGAGAGCGCCCAGCACGAAGGGCGGGGCGGATTCGCCTCGCCCTTAGTTCTTCTTAGCGCGGGGGTGAGCCGAAGCATATTTCTCCCGCAGCGTCCCGAGGTCGAGCATCGTGTACACCTCAGTCGTCGCGATCGACTCGTGCCCAAGCAGTTCCTGCACGCTTCTCAGGTCCGCGCCCGCCTGCACGAGATGCACCGCATACGAGTGGCGAAGCGTGTGAGGACCGATTTCTGTGTCGATTCCAGCGGCCGCGGCGTAAGCCCTTAGAATCTTGAACACGCCGCTCCTCGACATCCCCGTTCCACGGAAGTTCAGAAACACGACGCTCGTCGGGCGCTTTCCAATGAGCTTCGGCCTCGATTTCTCCAGGTAGTCGCGTAACACATCGTGAGTCACGGCAGGAATCGGCACGATCCTCGTCTTGCCTCTCTTTCCGAACACGCGAAGAACCGACTCCTGCACGGAGTAGTCCTCCAACTTCAGGCGGCACAACTCGCTCACCCGAAGCCCGGTACCGTAGAGCACCTCCATCATCGCCCGATCTCGCAAGCCGATAGACGTCGCGGTGTCAGTCGTCGCCAGCAGCCGCTCGACTTCGTCTCGTGTGAGGGCCTTCGGCAACAGTTTCGGACGCCTCCCCCCCGCCGTCACAGGCAGCGTCGCCTCGGAGATCTCACCGTTGCGCGCGAGGTACTTCAAGAATGAGCGCAGGCTGGACATCTTGCGGGAGATCGTTCTGCCAGAGAGCATCCGCTTCGCCAGACTCGCACGATACGACGAGGACACCTCCTCAGAGAACTGCTGCCAACTCTTCTTGCCGACACGCTCCAAGTGCAGCGCGGCGTCCCTTAGGTCCCGCCGATACGCCTCCATCGTGTGAGCGCTCGCGCCTCGCTCCCCGCTAAGCGAATCGAGAAACCACTCGATCGCCTCGGTCAGTTCCCCTTCTTCTGAAACACGCATAACGTGGGCCGAATGTACATCAGGTCGTGAGGAGATGTCGGATACCTCGATGAGAACGCAAATCGAACCCGGCTCCAATCCCGCTCAACCCCCCCCTCGATGGGTCCTTCCGGACGCGTCGTCGGCGTGTCCGCCCAGAAGATGGTCGTCAGATCGTATCGCTTCAGCAGTTCTGGCATGAATCGCATGTAACCGGGATCGCGTACCCGATCGTGATCTAGGAACTCGAAACTGCTGATCACGATGTAGTCCGGCGCGAGATCGAGAAGCTCGAGGTTGTAGTCGGAACGAGCCTGTCCCACTTCGCCGACCCGAATCAGCCGCTCGCTCGCCGCACGCATCGCGGCAAGCCGCGCATCCGCGCCCACGAGGCCCGTCGAGGGATAGAAGAAGAGATTCGTTCCCGGAAACACTGTCGGACTGTAAAACCACGGATCTGAGACGAATCCCAGCGATGCGCCCGAGCGAACTCGCTCAAGAAGCCACTTCCCGGCCTGCTCCCGCGGGTCCTGATCCGCCATCAGCATCGTAAGACCCACCGCACCGGTGGGCGACGTCATCGAAATCCCGGCGATGAGCACGAGGAGGGCGTTCGCAATCCTCCACAGAGTTCCGCGCCGATGCAGTTCTTCGACGATGACACCGACTCCTAAAGCAAGACATGGCAAAAGCGGAAAGACGTAGCGCATGAACTTCACTTCTGCGCGCCCGATGGCGATGTAGTAAGCCACCGCGAACAGAGCGACGGGTATAAGCCATGCAGACTTCTTTACCCCCCCCATCGCCAAGCCGCCAACCGAAGCGAGCAGCGCCACGCCGCCGTACGCTGCGACCAGGTTGCCGATGTGGTACAGAAATCCGCTCGGTGTGTTCTCGAACACGAGGCCATGCCCTGTGGCTGTATGCGACAGTTCGTAACTAAAGTCTTTCCAGAACTTCGCCGAGTCGATCAGAACACCGGGCGTCGCGATGAAGAAGGCCACGGCTGCCGCAGCTGTACCGGCCCAGAACCTCTTCCAAAACTGGCCTTTGTCCGCGATGTACAGAGCAGACCAAAGCGAGAGTAGCAGAAGCACTCCCGTGTACTTCGTCCCCGCCGCGAGTCCGCAACATGCGCCCGCTGCGATCACCAAGCGCAAAGGCGAGTTCTCCGACCGCACGATGCGCAGCACAAGCCAGAGCGCAATCGCCACCAGCAGCGTCACGAATACGTCGGTCGTCTGGAACCGCGCGTGCACCACGAACCCGGGTCCGATGGACAGCAAAAACGCCGCTGCGACCGCGCCAGCCAGTCCCACGATCTCCAACGCAGCCAAGAACAAAAACGCGCACGCAAGCGATCCTGCGGCGGCTGATAGAACCCGTCCCGTGAGAACGACGCCTCGCTCCTCTTCCCACAGTTTGCCTTCGGTTGCTTTTGGAATCCACCCATAGGTTCTCCCCGCGTCACAGAGGAGTTTCTGAACGGTCGTGTACAGGCTTCCGTAGTTGTAAAAACCTGGCTTGAAGTAGGGCGCGGCTTCGGCCGCCGCGAGAATCGGCTCATCGGGGTGCAGCGAATTGTGGTGCGACTCATTCGGAAGCCCCCATCCGATGCCGCCCAGACGCAGCAGCATCGCAGCAAGCGCTATGAGAATGAAAACAGACGCGACAACGCGCCGCGACGGTCGAGAGAGGAGAACGTCAGACGACTCCTGCGGGCTCTGCTGCTCGCTCGACACCCGTCAATTTTAGCACTCGAAGCAGAGCGTCGACGACCATGGGACAGAAAACGCTCCCGGACCCCTGGCGTAGGACTCGCCTCGCTTCGGATTCACCATACTGTCTCCGCGCCGAAACGTACGTTTGCACGGCGAACAAAATGCGCGACTCGATCGGTATGTCGTTTCCTGCCGGAAGAAATCGCGATCCGACTCCATCGAATCGAGCACGCTGGCAACTGACGATCGGAACCAGGTCCGAAAACTCCGGGATGAACGACAGCATGGTGCAGCCCACGGTCGGATGCCCCTCAAATGCCTCATTCTGTTCGTCCGTCCACTCATGCTTCGATGAAGATCGAAGCGTCCGATAGGGCACTCCCACCAGTCCGATTTGAGCGACGTGAGCGGCCCGCTCGATCGACCTTCTCGTTGCGGATGGAAGGTCCAGCATGTCCGCGACCTCGAGACAGAAGTGTACGATGCTCCTCGTCTCCCCAAACTGACCCGTCCTCACTTCGATGGAACGGGAAATGGAATTCAAAATCCCTTGCTGCGTCAGTCGAGATCTTGCCGGCACCCAACTCCAAACGAACCACGCGAGCACGCTCGTCCCCGCGGTCAAAACGAGCACGGTCCCAAATAGCAGCCAGTCCATCATGCCGCTCCGTTCATCGTCATCATCTGCCGAAACTCCTCCACGACTCTCGCATCGAACTGAGTCCCTGAACAGGCCCGCAGTTCTGCCATCGCTTCCACATGGGTGAGCCTCTCTCGATACGGTCGTGCCTCTTCCGGCCCCTCCCCCCCCACCATCGCGTCATACGCGTCCACCACGGCGATGATCCGACTTTCGATCGGGATCTCCGTGCCGACCAGACCGCTCGGGTAACCGTTGCCATCCACCCGCTCGTGGTGGTGCCGAATCCAATCCGCAACAACCGAGAGCGGCCCCGCAGCAGCGAGAACATACGCGCCGATCTCGGAGTGCTTCCGCACCTGCATCGTCTCACTCTCGTTCAAAGGCCCCGGCCGATCGAGCAGCGCCTCGTCCACGCCGACCTTCCCGAGGTCATGCAGGATGGCGGCGCTTCGCACCAGTTTCGCCCTCTCAGGAGAGAGACCCATTCGGAGCGCAATCCGATACCCATATTCCGCAACACGGTGGATGTGACCGTGCGTGTACGGATGTGCCCTTTGAAGCAGCCTCGAAAGGACCGAGATGGTTTCCAACTCCCGTCTCTCCTGTCTCCGAAGCATCAACGCCAAGCCGAACGCAAGGCCCGCCGGCACGATCGAAAGGAGGAGCGGCCACATCACGCCCTTGGATGCGACGAGGCTCAGCGGCACCGCTGCGCCTGCCGAAACAGCGAGAAGCAGATAGCCCGCCAAGCGCGAACCCGGCAACATCCATCCGCTCACCATGTCTATCGCGCGGCCCTTCGAAAACAGCCCCAACATGGCGTGCAGCCCGGAGTAACTGAGGGCGAATGCGATCACCGACGCCTCGACAGGAGCACCACTGAAGATCTGTCGAGCGGCCCAGCCGACCGACGCCGCGACAAAGGTGCAAACCGTAGGCAGTGAAGCTTCTCCAACGTGCCGTAGGATGGAGATCCTCCTCCCACAGAAAACGTGGTACGCGATGCTCGCGACGAGGCAAGCGCAAAACGCGCCGAACACGGACACGAGTCCCCGACCCACCGCGTACAGGACTGTGAGCGGAACGATGGTGAAAGGCGGAATGACTTGGGATTCGGCACGCCGAGGCGAGGCGATCTCAAACGCGACGAGAAGGGCGAAGATCCAAGCGAGAGACGCAGGAGTCGCGCTCACTTCAGGCGCGGGCAGTATTTGCGCGAGATAGATCGCTGCCAACGCCGTTAAGGCGTGTGCCAACGTCTCTCGCCGTTCCACTCTCCGGCCAGCCATCCTCAACCTGTTATCACTCTCACCAAACCGCGCGGCGCGCTTCCGCGCCGTCGCGACGGCTCCCAACGTACTAGGTCTTCCCGGACCGGATGTTTCCTACTTGCGTACCAGTTTGCCCTGGCTCTTGAATCTCTCTTCGAACACGGGCCCGCCCGAATAATCCTTCACGGAGATGCTGGCGTTCCCTTCGCTCTTCGAGACTATCTTGTATGTCGCCAGATTGGCGGGCTCCAGATAGTAGTCGACAGTTCCGTCCATGAACAACTTGATCTCCTTGAACGGCGAGAACTCAGGCCGTTCGAAGAAGGTTGCGATGAACGGTGCGGCATCTGTATCGACTGCAATCTTCCCTTGAATCCAAACACACGTCTTGTTGTCGATGGACGCGTTGCCCTTGTAGGTGTAAAGGTAGTCGACGCGCCCCATCAGGCTCTTTCCCTTCTCGGCGCCCGACGAAATCGTCATCGGGGTGTATCCGATCGTTTCCTTCCATGTGTCGCCGACAGCAACCGGACGCAGCGGGAGCGAGGGCCCGAAATCATAGAAGTTGGCGAACGCCGCGAAACTGTGCAGTTGCTGGATCATCTGCATGATCGGATCCTGCACCTTGACTCCGAAGCGCGACAGCACTCGAAGCGCACCACCACCGGCTGGCGGCTTCTTCGGCGTCTCGTCTTTGATCGAGAGGATCTGGTTGCGGTTCGAAAACGTGATGAGCATGTTGGCGTTTTGGGCCATCACCGTCGTTTTCGGACCGGACTCGAAATCCTCCGCCATCCGAATCTTGAACTCCTTGCGTTTGAACCGCACGTCCGCGACCCCGTCCGGCTTCATCTTCTCGACATCAAGGGTGAATGTGTAAGTGAAGTCTACGTTGTCAGGGAAAAACGTCTCGATCGGATACTGGCGCATTTCTGCGTCCACCCGGCTCGCGAAATCACAGGTCATCTTCTCGCCCGCGGCGAACTTGCGCGTAAGTTCAACCTTGTCGGCCTGGCCAGCCGACAATGCCATGAGGGACGCAACGATCAGATGCAAAACTCGGCCTCCTGTCTGCGGATTCAGCCATTATGACGGCTTCGGCCGTGATTCGTTATCCCACCTACCTCCTCACCGCAGCCTGGTGGAGCCTCGTCCTTTTCACGTCAGGCGAAGGGGCCGGGGCCGGTTGGACCCGACGCCTCCTACGGTGGCTTCTGGGGCTGGAGGGAGAGGCGCTCGACACCGCCAACCTCATCGTCAGAAAGGCAGCCCACGTCGTCTACTACGCCGTCCTCACGTTCCTCCTGGCGAGGAGCCTGAGCCTGGCCCTTCGGAAGCCCGCCCTGCCGGTCGCTGCAGGTCTCGCCCTCGCCACCGGCGCCTGCGACGAGTGGCGCCAGTCTCACTTCGGATCACGAACCGGAACCGCGTGGGATCTGCTCTACGACGGAGCAGGCATCCTGCTTGTGGTCGCTTACTGTTGCTGGACTCGAGCGCGAACGAAGTAATCGCCGATCGCTTTGCAGGAGGCCTTCCTCCTTCCCTTTCGCGCCTCCACGGCAAGAGCGTACGCCCGCGCCGTGTCCAGGCTCGTCAAGCACGGGACGCCGAACTCCACGCACGCTCGGCGAATCCGCATGGCTTCCGCCTCCGCAGACTTGTCTGCGCTCGGCGTGTTGATGAGCACGGCAACGCGGCCCGATCTCACCTCGGTGAGGATGTTCTCCTCGCCCTCCGCGATCTTCCGAACGGTCCGCACGTTCAGCCCATCCGCCTCGAGCCTCCGAGCCGTGCCCGCCGTGGCTGCGAGCTCGAATCCAAGTTTTGCGAAAGATGCCGCGATCGGAGCCACCTCGTCCTTGTCGGCTTCACGCACCGTGATGAGCGCTGTACCCCCGTCGGGCATCTTCATTCCCGCAGCCAGCATGGCCTTCCACAGCGAGTTACCGAAGTCGTGATCCACTCCCATGACCTCGCCTGTGCTCTTCATCTCGGGGCCAAGCGTCGGCTCGACCAACGTCAGCTTCTGAAAACTGAAAACCGGCGCCTTCACAGCGAAGAGTCCCGGATCCGGCGGATGTGGCACGCCGTCATCTAAACCGAATCGGCTGACTCTCCCTTCGACCGGATCCCACACGCCGCTCGTCAGCCCTTGTTCGCGAAGCGAGATGCCCGCCGCGCACCGAGTCGCGATCTTCGCCATCGGCAGGCGTGTCACTTTGCTCAAATACGGCACGGTGCGGCTTGCCCGCGGATTCACTTCGAGCACGTACGCCGTGTCGTCCTGAATCACGAACTGGATGTTCATCAGCCCCTTCACCTTGAGCGCTCTTGCGATCTCGCACGCGAATCTCACCATCTGCCTCTGAACGGAAGTCGAGAGCGTCACCGCCGGATACACGGCCATGCTGTCACCGGAGTGCACGCCCGCTCGCTCGATATGCTCCATGATCCCGGGGACGACCGTTTCCTCACCATCGGAGATGACGTCGACCTCTGCCTCCGTTCCAACGATGTACTTGTCCACGAGCACCGGCGCACGGTCACTCGCGCGAGTCGCAGAGTCCATGTATCCCCGCAAATCGTCGTCCGAATAGACGATCTCCATCGCCCGTCCACCCAGAACGTAACTCGGCCGAACGAGCACCGGATAACCGACCGCATGGGCCACTGCGATCGCGTCGTCCACGTTCGTGACCCCCCTCCCCGGTGGCTTGGGAATCTCCAGCCTCGTGAGGAGACGCTCGAACAGATCTCGATCCTCCGCTTCAGCGATTGCACCCGGCGATGTGCCCATCACCTGAAGTCCCGCCCGCGACAGGCCCTCCGCTAAATTGATCGCCGTCTGTCCGCCGAACTGCAGCATCACTCCCTTCGCGTTCTCGTGCTGCGCGACCATCACCGCGTCACGGGCCGTAACAGGATCGAAGTAGAGCGCGTCGGCCGTGTCGAAGTCCGTACTCACCGTCTCCGGATTGTTGTTCAGGATGACCGACCGGTAGCCCAACTCGTGCAGTTCCTTCGCGCAATGCACGCACGAGTAGTCGAATTCGATTCCCTGCCCGATACGTATCGGCCCGCTTCCCAACACCAAAACGGCTTCCTTCTCATCGCCTCCAATGAAGTCATCCTCTGGGTCCGAGCAGCCGTAGTAGTACGGCGTGCGGCTCTCAAACTCACCCGCGCACGTGTCGACCATCTTGAAGGATCGGTGCTCGGGCCCATCCCCCATCTTCACCGCGTTCGCGATGCGCTCGATGAACCACGGATCGATGCGGCTCAATTCGTTGATGCGCGCAGTGCTCCATCCGCGCCGAATCGCCTCAGCGACCGCCCACAGCCGCGTGTCCGTAGGGACGCGAACCTGCTCTGCCAACTCCTCATCCGCGATTAACGTCATTGCTGGCGCAGACAGCGTCTTCCACGGCATCTCCAAGCCACGAACCGCCTTCAGCAGCGCCTCTTCAAAGTTACGATCGATCGCCATCACCTCGCCTGTGGCCTTCATCTGCGTGGTGAGCCTCCGGTCGCCGTCAGGGAATTTGTCGAACGGCCAGCGCGGAATCTTGACGACACAATAATCGAGGGCAGGTTCGAAGCACGCTCGCGTCGTCTTCGTAATGGCGTTGTCAATCTCATCGAGCGTCTTTCCGATGGAGATCTTCGCCGACACGCGCGCGATGGGATAACCTGTTGCCTTCGAGGCCAACGCCGAAGACCTCGACACGCGAGGATTTACCTCGATGACGTAGTAGTCGAACGAGTTCGGGTTTACGGCGAGTTGGACGTTGCACCCCCCCTCCACTCCGAGAGCGCGGATGATCTTTAGCGAAGCCGAGCGCAGGATGTGATACTCAATGTCGGACAAGGTTTGAGACGGAGCGACAACGATGGAATCACCCGTGTGCACCCCCATCGGGTCGATGTTCTCCATATTGCAGATCGTGATGCAGTTGTCCGCGCTGTCCCGCATCACTTCGTATTCGATCTCCTTCCATCCGAGGAGTGAACGCTCGACCAGAACTTGGCTCGTTGGGCTCAAAGACAGCCCGAGTTGTCCGATCTGAAGGAGTTCGTCCGGGTCGTGCGCGATCCCCCCGCCCGTGCCTCCCAAAGTGAACGCAGGCCGAATAATGCAGGGGTAAGGCGCCTTGTCGAGGAGATCCTTCAGTTCATCTACGCTCTGAACGATCCAACTCTCGGGCACCGGTTCACGGATTTCCTGCATGAGGCTCCGGAACAGTTCCCGATCCTCCGCCATTCGAATGGTGCGGAGCGGAGTGCCGAGCAAGCGCACGCCGTAATCGTCCAGGATTCCCCGCTCCGCAAGTTGCGTTGCGAGGTTCAATCCTGTCTGGCCTCCGAGCGACGCGAGTAATCCGTCTGGCCTTTCCTGCGCAATCACTCGCTCGCAGAATTCGACGGTCAAAGGCTCGATGTAGACGCGATCGGCCGTTTCCTCATCCGTCATGATCGTCGCAGGGTTGCTGTTGATCAGAATGACCTCCAGACCCTCTTCGCGGAGAGACTTGCACGCCTGCGATCCCGCGTAGTCGAATTCCGCGGCCTGACCGATCACGATGGGGCCGCTTCCGATGACGAGTACCTTCTTCACGCACCCGCCCTTTCGATTCTGGAGATGAACTGTTCAAAGAACGGTCGCGAGTCCCACGGTCCCGGCGCGGCCTCCGGATGGTATTGAATGCTGTATGCGCCGAGTCCCTCGTGCCGGATTCCTTCCACCGTCCCGTCGTTCAGATTGATCTGCGTGACCTCCGCGCCGGTCCCGCTGAGAGTGTTGGGGTCCACCGCGTAACCGTGGTTCTGCGATGTGATCGTCACCTTTCCGCTTATCAAGTCCTTCACGGGATGGTTCGATCCCCTGTGCCCGAAGCGAAGTTTGAAAGTCGTCGCCCCAAGCGCGCACGCCAGCATCTGGTTACCGAGGCAGATTCCAGCAATCGGAATCTCGCCCAGCAGGTCCCGAACCGTTCCCATCACCTTGGTCAATTTCGCGGGGTCTCCGGGACCCGGCGACAAGAGAAGTCCATCCGGCTTGAATCCGAGAATCTCATCACTCGTCGCCGACCACGGGAAGACGATGCTGCGACAACCGAGAGCAGCAAGCCGCCGAAGAATATTGAACTTCAGACCGCAGTCGAGAACGGCGATCTTGTGCTTGTATTCCGATGTCGCCGCATCCACCGGCTCCTTCCCCTCGAATCCCCACGCGTAAACGCTCTTCGTGCTGACTCGCTCCACATAGTCGAGGTCGCCGTAATCCGGCAGCGCCTGAATTTCATTGCGAACTTCATCGGGTGACCGATCGGTGATCAGTCCCATCGTCACGCCGAGCGAGCGAATCCGCTTCGTCAGCGCGCGCGTATCCACTCCTTCGATGCCAGGCACCCCCTTCTCCGAGAGGTACTCGTGCAGAGTCCACTTGGACCTCCAATTGCTCGGCGTTTCGCAACACTCGCGGACGATGATTGCGCTTGGCTGAATTCGGTCGGACTCGGAGTCGTCGGCATTCACGCCGTAGTTGCCAATAAGCGGATAGGTGAAGAGGACGATCTGTCCGGCGTAACTTGGGTCCGTGAGGATTTCCTGGTAACCGGTCATCCCGGTGTTGAAAACCACTTCGCCGGCGGCTTCCGTGTTCGCGCCGAGTGGCTTGCCGGCATGCACCGACCCATCCTTGAGGACCAGGTAACGCGTCAATGTGTCTCCGGTCCCCATTGTTCCGATGGGAACCCGTTGAGTGTACCCGGCGCTAATGGAAATAACTCGCGCCGTTTACGTCGATGACGACGCCGCTTAAGTACGCCGCCTCATCGGACAGAAGGAACGCCGCGACATGCGCGCAGTCTTCCGGCGTCGCCACTCGGCCGAGCGGAATGCTGTCCTCGATCTCCTTCCGTCGCGCCTCCATCCCCTCCCGGGTCATCGCCGTCTCAACCCATCCGGGCGCGATCCCGAAAACCTCGATCCCGGATTTCGCAAGTTCCACCGCCAACGACCGCGTGAGATTGATCTGCGCTGCCTTCGATGCAGCGTACGCAGCCGCCCCCGGCTCCCCGCGAAACCCGACTCGGGAGCACACGTTGAGAATGCGCGCCGGCCGAGTCCCGGTTCGTATCGCTTCCATCGCGAAGGAACGCGAAAGCCTCGCCGTCGCCACGAAGTTGATGCTCATCTGCCCGTCGAGCCAATTCTCAAACGCCTCCGCCCCTTCGGCAAGGAAGCCGCGGGGAACGTAGACGCCGGCGTTGTTCACCAACGCGTTCACCGGTCCCTGACCGATGGCCCACTCCCAAAGCCTCTCACACGCCTCTGGCTCTGCAAGGTCGGCGCCGAAAGGCGCGGCCACCCCTCCGCAAGCCGCTGCTGCCGCCTCCGCCTCATCGCGAGCGGCCCTGTAGTGGATCAGCGGCCTCCAACCTTCCTGGCTGAGGCGAAGAGCGATCGCCCGCCCGATTCCGCGGGACCCGCCCGTAACGAGAGCAGTACGCATGGACTACCGCCCAGTATGCTTCGTGTAGAGTTCCGGATCTGGCCGATACGAGCCCAGCCAGTCGCCCTGGAGTTCCGCGTACCCCCAACTCCCCTCGATGCATCCCGCAAAGACAGCCGGATCGGTCTCCACCTCGATCCTCTGGCCGTCCTCGGTCACGAGCACAGCGTGGTAGCCGGGCTTCAGTGTCGCCTCCTCGTGGGGAGCGATGATCCTCCCCTTCTCGGTTCGCCAGACAGAGTGAATCATCACCGCCTTCTTCACCCGCGGCCCGGTGCGGGCCTTGGAGATGGCCGCGCTCCGGATCGCCGTCGCCGCCGCCATCGTGATGATCGCCCCGACCACGGAAGCGCCCATGCCGAAGATCCCAAGCACCAAGCACCAGAGCCGCGCATCGGACGACAGGGGCGGAATCGGCGACACGGCGAGATAGATGGATACGATGCTGAGCAGGAACAGACCGACCCACAGGCTCAGCCACCGGGCAGTCCTGGACTCGAGTTTGGACACGCCACATCTTTGGCGGGCGCCACCCGGATTCCTTCGGGGCGAGCGGCCCCAAAAGCACGAACTTTCCAAAAATCGAACCCCGTCAAATGGCTAGCTGGGAAACGAAAGTAGATCGGGTCCGATTAGAAGAGGGCCGACAAGGTTACGGGACCCCGCCGAGCCAGGGCGGTGTCCAGAACTGGTGGGCGCAGGCGACGGAGTCGACCTACAGGCTTGGAGAGCCGCATGAGGAACGGAAACAAGAACAAGGGTGAACTCGAGAGGGACGGCAGGATCTCGCTGTCCCGGCGCGAGACTCAAGTGCTCGCCCTCATCGCCAGAGGACTCAGCAGCAAGCAGGCCGCAGACGACCTCTGCATCTCAAAGTCGACGGTGGACTACCACCTCGAAAACACCTATCGGAAACTCGGCGTCAGCAACCGAATTCAAGCGATCCGGAAAGCCTCCGAAGCCGGCATCCTTCCATTCGTCCCCTCGTTCAGCCCGCTCGAAATCGAATTGTAGCCATCCCTCCCCCGAGCACACGCAAGCAAATGCCCCGCGTCCATAACGGATACGGGGCTTGCTTGCATGGGAAACGGAACGGTCGCTAATTCGCTATGCCGTACTGCTTCAGAATCGCCATTTGACCCGCGAGGTGATTCGGATTCGCACCCACCCAGTGCTTCACAACCTTCATCGTCGCCGCGTCAACCGCAAACACCGTCGGGATTCCACGAACTCGGAATAGGGAGTTCACATTTCCCGGATTCCGGCCCTTGGCGTCATGAAGGACGAGGTAGTTGATTCCCTTCTCCTCCATGTTTTTCCTCATGTCGTCCCACGTATCGCTCACGTTAATCCCCACAACCATCAAGCCCTTCGACTTGTATTTGTTGTTCATCTCGATCAACTCGGGGATGACCTTCTGGCACGGTCCGCACCAAGAAGCAAAGAAGTCGAGCAGAAGCAACTTCGCCTTGCCCTTCAGGGAGTGCAATTCGAAGTTCTTCCCACTGTTCGCCTCCAAGAATGTGTAGTTCGGGACGGCCTCACCAGCTGACAGCGGCTGCTGATCTTGAACAGGCGGCGCGGCCAACGTCAGCCCAGCCGTAAGGGTGGCAAGAATCTGAGATAGCATCGTATGTCTCCTTGGAGGCTCGCTCCTCAAGATACATACAAACGGACAGCGCCTTCAAGTTCCAGAAAACGGCGCAGCGCAACGTCAGCGAGACATTTGCACCGACGAGAGCGCTCGCTGCGCCGCCGATCCGCCGTCCGAGCCCTCCGGCCAAAGCGCGATCGTCTGCCAGAAGTCTCGACCGGCGCCAAACGCCAACAAAGTGAATCGGAACTTCCCTTGGCCCGAGTCAAAACTGCCGGACGCCGCTTTCGCCGGGTAGCCGCAAGCCTCCGTGTCGCTCTGCTTCAGAGTAAACGTCCCAGGCTTCGCTCTCGATTTGAGGCTCCCCACCGCTCCATCTGCAGCGCTTGCGAGGTTCACCTGGATCCCCTGCATGTACCGCGTGTAGGACGCAATCAGGACGGGGAACGAGGAGGAGACCATATACGCCTCCTGCACTTCCACCTTTCCCCGGACATCGTTGGAAAGGGGTAGGTCGAACCGACTGGGGGCCGCCGGCAATTCCATCGTGAGCCCGGAGGTTCCGAGCGAGTATCTCTGCCATGCAGCCGACTCGGCAGGCGAAGCCGGCGCAAAAGAGGTTGCGGCGAACGCCGCGAGAGTTGCAAACATCGGTTGTCTCCTCGCCCCCGAGACGAGGGGCCAGATCGAACATTCCGCATCGGCGGCCTGCCGCTATTGGCGGGATTGCCGGGATGTCACGACTGGAATTCGCCGACTTCCTCGTAAGGCAGACCGAGATGCCTCCGTACCGCCGCAACGATCCGCTTCGCCGCAAGCCCGTCGCCGTACGGGTTCCGCGCCTGCGCCATTCGGTCGTACGCGTCGGCGTCCGTCAGCAGGCGAACCGCCTCCCCATAGATCTTCTCTTCGTTGGTTCCGACCAGGACGGCGTTGCCCGCGTCGATTCCCTCTGGACGCTCCGTCTCGTCCCTCAAAACAAGGACCGGCTTTCCGAGCGAAGGCGCCTCCTCCTGCACACCGCCGGAATCCGTCAGGATCAAATGCGACGCCATCATGAGTTGCGCGAAACTTCGATACTCGGGAGGCTCCGTCAGAATCACTCGCTCGTTCTTCCCAAGTTCTAACTCGAGCACTTCGCGAACGACCTTGTTCGGGTGCATCGGCAGGTACACGTAGGCGTCCTCGACCGCATCCAGAATTCGGACGATCGCACGGCAGATTCTCCTCTGAGGCTCACCCCAGTTTTCGCGCCTGTGAGTCGTCACCAGTATCATGCGGCCATCGCGGGGGGGGTTGAGCGGTTCGAGCCTTCGGCTCATGTCGAGGATCGCGTCAATGGACGTGTTCCCCGTCACCAGCACCCAATCCGATTTCACTCTCTCGGCAACCAGATTCTCCTTCGCCGCGGCCGTGGGAGCAAAGTGCAGCCTCGTAACCTGCGAGACCGCCCGTCGGTTGAACTCCTCCGGAAACGGGCTCTCGATCGTATCCGTCCGAAGACCGGCCTCCACATGGGCAAACGGTATCCGACGATAGAAGGCGGCCATGCCCGCGACCAACGTGGTCGTCGTATCCCCCTGAGCAATCACGAGGTCCGGGGACTCCGCCTCGATCGCCTCGTCCAAAGCGCTCAGCACCGACGCCGTGATGTACGCGAGCGTCTGCCTCTCCCTCATCACGTCGAAGTTCCGATCCTCTCGGATCTCGAACGTGTCGAAAACTTGACGCAGCATCTCACGGTGCTGGCCGCTGGCGATCACGCGCGTGTCCAAATCCCCGTGGGCCCTCAGTTCGAGGATGACCGGCGCCATCTTGATGGCGTCCGGCCTCGTGCCGCAGACGGCGAACACTCGCTTCACCGGGCGTTCATACCTTCACTTGCTATAATCTCGCCCGCCCGAGCCAGCCATGCGAATCGGTTTCTTCATATGGGGCGCTGAGTCCAGGGACAAAGCCGCCCACGCCTATTACCACCGGATCGACACGCTGCGGGTGGAAATGGAGCGGAGGGGCCACCAAACCGTCGAACTCTACGCCGCGCCCTTCGAAGGCAAACTTAAACTCGCCCCCCTCTGCAAAAAGTCCCAGCTTCGCGACGCCTTCGCCGACCTCGACGCGGTTTACCTCGGTGCGACCGACTGCGCGGCCTTCGCAGCAGCCGCCCTCCCGAGCGGAGACCGACTCGTGTTCGACTCTCACACGCCCATCATCGGCGAGAGGCTGATGATGTTCAAGGCGAACAAGACTCCTCGAAACCTCTTCATCTACCTTAGGTCGCTCCTCCATGAGTCCCTGGCGGCAAGACGATGCCGATCCATATCCACCGTTTCCGATTCCGCCATCGACTACTATCGCAGGGTCTTCAAGCGATCGCCTGAAGATCTCTTCCTCGCGAGAAACATGATCGAAGCGTCGCTCTTTCAGCCCCGCCCCCTCCCCGAGAGCGACAGAATTCGCTTCGCTTACGTCGGCGGAATGGATCGCTGGCAAGGGGTGACCGATCTCATCGAGGCCTACCCGAAGACCAGCCGCTCGTTCGATCTCACCATCGTCGGTTTCGGGGATGAACAGGTGACGCTCATGTCGCGCGCGAGACAGTACGGAATAGAAGCGCACCCTCGTATGCCGCGCGCTCAGGCGATCGAGCACCTTGTGTCGTCGCACTTCGGAGTGACAGCAACGCCTGCAGTCTGCGCAAAACACATGCCCGGCGCATTTCCCACCAAGTGGGCGGAAATACTCGGACTCGGGCGCGCCTGCATGGTCACGCGGGCTTACGATTGCGCGCGAATCACGCAGGACGAGAACTTCGGCATCGTGTGCGAGCCCGGTGTCGCGGGCATCGCGGAGGGACTCGAACGCGCAGCGAAAGTCCCGCGTGAGCAAATCCAAGATATGGGCCTGCGAGGAAGCAAGTGGGTCCAGGACAAGTGCAGCGTCGAAGCGGTCGGCACGGCGTGGGAGGAGGCCGCGAGCCACGCCGCCGCCAGCAGGGGAGCCGCTCCATAATGCGGGCGATCCATTGAGCATTCGAAGCGTCGTTCGCAAACTGCACGACAGCAGCCCCGTTTTCGTGCAGACCGCAATCCGAAGCATCTTTGCCTCGCTTCCCGACGGCATCCGCTTCGGACGCGATTACACATCCATCAAAGAGGACATCTTCCAGAGCGACAAAGCGTCCGTGGAGCAACTGCGCAGCCGTAGGGACGAATCGCTCCAGCGACTGATCGCGTTCGCATGTGAACGATCCGAGTTTCACGCAGCGGGCATGAAGAAGGCCGGCATGTCGCCGTCGGACGTACGCGGGCCCGACTCGCTCGCAGCCCTGCCGTTGATGACACGCGACGACTTGCATCAGCACAACGCAGCCATCCGAGCCTCGAACGCGCATGATTTCCAGCCCGAGGCCTTGACCAGCGGCGGCAGCACCGGAGTCCCCGTAGAATTTCTCTCGGACCGTAAAGCGCTTCTCTACGAAAAGGCTTGCCTCGCGCGCCATTGGATGCGGGCGGGAGTTCGCGACGACGACAAGGTCGCCACCCTCCGGGGTTTGCGTCTCAAGGTGAATCCTCGCAAGCCCACTCTGCGCATCGGGAAGGAACTCTTTGTGAGCACCTATCACCTTTCGCCGGCGACCATTGAACACGTCGCGCACGAAATGCGGAAGGCCAAGGTCACCGTTCTCAACGCCTACCCCAGCATGGCGGCATTTCTTGCCAAACTCATCCGCGACGCCGGTTGCGAACCGCCGAGGATCCGAGTGGTCGTCACCTCCTCCGAAACGCTCGACGATTCGCAGCGAGCGCAGGTACGAGAGGTATTCGGCTGCGAGGTTTTCGACTACTACGGACTTACGGAACTCGTCGGCAACGCCGGACAATGTTCAGAACTCGGCGGATACCACTTCTCGGAAGAGATGGGAGTTGTGGAGATAACGGATGACGACGGCGTACCGCTCCCCCCCGGAACGGAAGGCAACGTCGTATTGACCGGCCTCCTCAACTACAGTTTCCCCTTCATTCGCTACGTTACGGGCGACATCGGCGCCCTATCGCCGATCCCCTGCCGATGCGGCCGCCCCCACGTCACCCTCTCCCATATCGCCGGACGGACGGCCGACTACTTGCTCACGCCGACAGGCGCGAGACTCACCGTGGCAGCCCTCAACATGCACGATTCCACTTGGGACAATGTCCTGCAGTACCAGTTGGTGCAGGTCGCGGAGGACCGCGTCGAAGTCACTGTGGTGCCTTCGGCGCGCTTCACGGTCGAGGACGAGAAGCGAATTCTCGCCATGATCGCCCCAAAACTATCGGACTTCACCGTTAGCCTGCGAAGCGACGTCGAAGTTCGGCGAACGAACCGAGGCAAATGTCCCGTCATCGTTAGGGATTACCTTGTAACTTCGTGATGAAGCCTCGGCTTCTTATTGTCGGCCCCCTGCCGCCGCCAATTGGGGGGGTCGAAACCGTGACCCAGGCGATTCTCGAGGCTCCGGCCTTCGAGACGTTCGACGTCCACCACGTGGATATCACGAAGGGCCGGCCAAAGCAGACCCAAGGTAGGTTCGACCTCGGAAACTTCTACTGGGCGATGCGCCACTTCGCGCGAATGAGGTCCGCCGTCGCGCGATTCCGACCCGACGCGGTCTACATGCCCGTCGCAAGTTCGTGGTCCGGATTCCTCCGTGACGGTGTACTTGCGAAGATCGCGAAAGCCTCCGGCGCCAAAGTCATCGGGCACGTGCACGGCGGCCGCTTCGATCAGATATTGAACTACAACGGGCTCGCTGCCAGAAGAGTCCGCCGCGCGCTCTCCCATTTCGATGTTCTTCTCGCACTCGGAACCCGCTGGCTTGAGTTAATCCGTGACTCCGGATTCCGCGGCCGTGTTTACGTCGTCCCGTCCACTCTCAAGCAGGACTTTTTTGACCGTGCCTCCGCCCTATCTTCACTGCCGCGCCAGGAAGCTGATGCGACCGCCCTCTTCGTCGGCCAAGTCGGTCGGCGCAAGGGAATCTTCGACCTTCTCGCCGCGCTCCGCGGAGCCATTGACCTCGGCGCCAGGATCCGGCTCGTCGTGGTCGGCCCGTCGGAGTACCCCAAGGAATTGGAAGAGGCCAAGCGGCTGACGGATGCCCTGTCCCTCCGCGACGTGGTGCGGTTCACCGGGCCGCTCATGAACGAGTGCCTGCTCAAGGAGTTCGCAGCCGCTGATTTCCTGGTCATGCCAAGCTACGCAGAGGGCCTGCCCGTCGTCTTCTTTGAGGCGGGCGCGTTCGGCATGCCCGTCGTCACGACGCCGGTCGGGGCGATCCCGGACCTGATCGAATCGGGTCGAAACGGGATGCTGGTCAACCCCGGCGACGTCGAGGGGATCCGAGACGCCCTCATGATGATGGCGGGAGACTCGGAAGCGCGAAGGAAGATGGGACGACAGTTGAACGAAGACATACAGAGGTTTCATCCGCACGCTGTATCCCAGCGAATCGCAGCCATCCTCGAAGAGAACTTGGCTGTGCGATGAGTTCACTCGTTTGGCGGCTTCGTCGCCTTCGCGCGATGGGGCTGGTCGAGATCCTGCACAGGACGCGCCGCGCCCTGTTGAATCGCCTGCCGCCCCCCCCATATCTTCGATGGACGCCGGAGGAAGCGTACTCTCACCTGATTGACGAAAACACGGAGCAACTGATAGCCGAATGGCCGTTCCATCTTCACTGTTCTTCCCTTGACGAAATCGAGCGTGCGCACGTTTTGGAAGATGCAGAAGCGCTCGTTAGAGGAGAGTGGGTTCTGTTCGGGCGCAAAGTCGCGCTCGACTCCCCCCCGCGTTGGAATGCGAATCCCATGACCGGCAACACTTGGCCCGACGCGCCCTCCAAGAAGATCGACTACCACGACACGAAACTCGCAGGGGATCCGAAGTTCACGTGGGAACTGGGAAGGCTCACCTGGCTTCCAACCCTGGCGATCGCATACGAAGTCACGCAGGACGACAAGTTCAAAGAGCGGCTCAACCTATTGCTCTCGGACTTCCTGGATCGCAATCCGGTCGGATGGGGGATCCACCACACCAGCGGCATCGAGATGGGGGTACGCAACCTCACGATCTCCCTCGCCATCTCGGCCTGCCCATCCGCATTTAGCGAGCCCAACTTCAAAAGGTCCGTCGGCTTCATGGCACAACAGGCCCTATGGCTTCGGTCCAACTTGAGCCTCGGCTCCAGCGCGAACAACCACCTTCTCGCCGAGGCCTCGGGAATGGCAGTCGCCGCCCTCTGCGCCCCGAATTCAAGACGTCTCACGCCGCTTCGCAATCTTGGCCTCCGGCTGCTGCGCGCCGAACTTCTGAAGCAGGTCAACGCAGACGGCGGCCCCGCGGAACAGTCGTTCGAGTACCTGCCCTTCATCCTCGAACTCTTCCTCATTCCCTTCGCTATGGAGCGAGCCGCCGGCCGCGGCAATACCGCACCTTCTGCGGAACGCCTGCATCGCTCGCTGGAGTTTCTGCGCGCCGTTCTGCTCCCCGACGGCGGACTCCCAAAAGTGGGAGACCAAGACGACGCCCGGGTCGCCCTCCCGATGGAGGCGTTCTCGCGGGCGCGGCTGGTCGCCAACGCGCTTGCGGCGTTTCTTGGCCAGCCCGCAGTCTCGTCGGCCGATACGGCCCTCGCGCGTCTGATGTTTGGCGAGACCCCGCACCCGAAACCGCCCCAAGATCTGCATCGCGAATTCGAAGCGGCCGGATACACCTTGTGGCGTCGCGACCCCTGGATGCTGCTGCTCGATCACGGCGACCTCGGCTACCTCTCGCTCGCCGCCCACGGTCACGCCGACGCCCTGTCCATCTGCCTCTATCACGGTTCAACTCCAGTTATCGCCGACCCCGGCATGGCCCACTATCACGACGACCTCGAGTCGCGAGACCGGCTACGATCCACGCCCGCTCACGCAACCGTCTCGTTCGACGGGAGGAGCCAGAGCGAAATGCTCGGCCCCTTCCTGTGGGGCAGACGCGCAAACATCTGCAGACAGTCACAAGGGTTTGAATGTGCGTGGTACACGGGCGAGATTCACTGGAGATCCGTCGTCGTCGAATCGAACCTGATACGAATTGAGGACAAAACATCCCGTCCGGGGGGGCGAATTCACTTCCCGCTTGGCCCGAGCTGCAGTGTCGAGTTCCATGAGGATTGTGCGTTGGTCTCGTGGCCGGGAGGTTCACTTGAGATTCGTGGCAAACGAATCGGGGAGTGGATCCTCCACGACTCTCTCTTTGCGCCCCGGTTTTCGCACACCCTCCCGACAAAGAGCCTCTCAGCGGACATGAACGGTTTGGAGGCCACGATCGAAATCCGCCTCGCGGAAGCCCCGTGCTAACATGGCCGCCGATGAAGGCCCTCATCCTCGCCGGCGGTAAAGGCACCCGGCTGCGCCCCATCACGCACAGCATCGCCAAGCAGTTGGTTCCCGTTGCGAATCGACCCGTCATCGAGTATGGGATCGAAGCGATCCGCGCGTCCGGAATCACGGACTTCGGCATCATCGTGGGCGACTCCGCGCAGGAAATCAAAGCCGCTCTGGGAGATGGGAGCCGGTGGGGAGCAACGTTCACCTACATCCCGCAAAGCGAACCCCTCGGCCTTGCGCACGCGGTCAAGACGGCCCATCCGTTCCTCGACGACAGCAAGTTCATCATGTATCTCGGTGACAACTTGATCAAGGGTGGTGTCGCGGAACTCGTCGAGGACTTTCAGTCGGGCGAATGTGACGCCTCGATACTGCTGACTCATGTTGACAACCCCTCGGAATTCGGCGTCGCCGAACTCGACGGAGAGCGTGTCGTGAGGCTCGAGGAGAAGCCGAAGCAGCCCAAGTCCGACTTGGCGCTCGTGGGCGTTTACCTCTTCAATCCGTCGGTTTTCGATGCCATCGAAACCCTGAAGCCGAGTTTCCGTGGAGAGTACGAGATCACGGACGCCATTCAAACGCTCCTCGACTGGGGCAAAACCGTTCGCTATCAGATCGTAACCGGTTGGTGGAAGGACACGGGAACCGTCGAGGCGATCCTGGACGCCAACAGGCTGCTGCTTCAAGACATTGAGCGCCGCATTTCTGGCGAGGTCTCGGATTCGACGATCGAGGGAAACTGCGTGATCGAATCGGGGGCGCGAGTCGTCGGCAGCACGATTCGCGGGCCGGCCATCATAGGGGCGGGCTGCGTTGTCGAAAACTCCTACGTCGGGCCCTTCACAAGTGTGGACTCGGGCACGCGAATCCTCGGCTCCGAAATCGAATACAGCATCGTCATGCAGGACTGCACGATTCGAGACGTCCCAGCGCGTCTTTCGACCAGCCTCATCGGCAGAGGGGTCATCGTGGACAAGTCGGACGGAACCCCGAAGACCGCGCGCCTCGTCCTCGGCGACGCCTCCTCCGTCACTTTTGCTTAAGGGCTATTTCAGAGCGGCCAACGCCTTCTGGCGTCGTATCCTCTCCTCACGCTCTTCCGCGACTGCTTGGATCTGGAGCAATTCGGAAACCGCGACCGCCTTTCGGCCCTGCTTCTTCAGCGCGCTCAGATACTCGTCGACTGCGCCGACGATCGCGGGGTTGAGGTTGTGCATGAGGATGATGGAACCCGGCCTCGCTCGAAGTAGGCGCGTCAGCAGTTGGTCCTTCGTGCGCTTCGGCCGCGCCGCGTCTTTCGCGTCCACGTTCCACAAAATGATCTGGTCGTAGCCCTCATCGGCCGCGACGCTCAGCGATGCGGGGCCAACCGCCCCGTATGGCGGACGAAGCCACGGCTTCGTACTCTTGCCCGTTTCGGAAAGTACAAGATTTTCGAGATCCCTTAGTTCTTTACGGAGCGACTCCTCGTCGAGGCCCGGGAGGGACCGATGACTGCTCGAGTGATTCCCAAACTCATGGCCCGCCTCTGCGATGTCCTTCAGCAGCCGTCGGTGCAGCTTCGCCCAGGTACCGCAGATGAAAAACGTCGCTCGAACTCCGTGCTTCTCCAAGACGTTGAGAAGTTGCGGAGTGCATGTCTCCGCCTCGATGTCAAAAGAGAGAGCGACGTGTCCGTCCGCAAACTTCTTCGGGATCGAGAAGATCGGCTTGGGCGCAGCCGGCAGCGCTCGACGAGCGTGCTTCACCTGCCTGGGTGGGGGGAACGGCGAGTCCGCGGATTCGCTTCCAGTCCCCGAAAGGCGCTGAGAACCGGCCTGCGGCTCGTATTGCACGGCTATCGGCAAAAACGCGCAGGCTGTGAGAACACAGAGGACGGCGACTCGGACTCGGCCCATTCAGGAACTACACATATTATAACACCTTCGTGCGTCGCCCTCCACGTTGATTTTGAAAGTCCCAATATATCGGTGACCCGAGTGCGGCCCCTGAAAATACGGATGCAGATTCCAATCTGAACGCGACGCGCGCCGATCGTCGCATCAAGCCCCCCACCCGAAGCGCACACAACGCACGTCCCCCTGGTCGACGAACGTGGATCTGCGCGGAAAACCCCGCTGCGCTGGGACCCACGAGCAAATCAGCGCCCGGGGCTAGATATGTGTCTAAGTTTTCGTCTCTTCCCTGCCTTTAACGAACCCATGGCGCTCAAAGAGAGAAGGTCCCGGCGTTTGCCGGGACCGGAGGGATGAACAGGGAGGATGGTGGCTACACTTGCGCAGGCATTGCCTGTGTGTTCTTTTCAGCCATCCATCGTATGGCAACCGGCGTGCCATCCGGACGCCCGACGATCACGATCCGGCAATCTTGCTGAGGTCGGGCCGAAGCAGATGCTTCCCGAGTCGCTTCTGGATCGCCCAGGCCGCCGCGAGAAGCCGTTCCTCGTCGTAAAGCCGGCCGATCAGCGACACGCTCCTCGCTGCCCCGCGCTCGTCCTGTCCGCACGGGATGAGCACCTGAGGATGCCCGGTGAGGTTCGTGATGAACAACGTGTGCCCCCCTCTCTCCTCGGCGATCATCATGTCGAAGTCGCCCAACTCCGCTTCGAACTGCCGCATGAGGCGAGTCCTTACCCTCTGCGCCTGGAGATACTCCACGGCCCCCACGAATCGGTTGGACCGATAAGTGTTCGGCCATGCGCTGTTCCGGAGGTTCTGAATGCGGTCGCTCAACGTGAAGTCGTCGAACGCCGCCGCGGCCTCGACTCCCAGCAGCGAAGTCGCTCCCGGAGGCGCCGGTGTGATGATCACCGGCCGAAGCCTTGCCCCCATCTCCCTCAGCGCCTTCACCGCTTCATGCTGATCGAATCGTTCAGCGCCCTCCCTGTCTTGAACGAGCATGCACACGTTGAGGCGTCCGAAGTCAATCTGCTCATCGTATCGGAACCCTCGGTCGCTCGTCGAACCGTCCCTCTCGTCTCGCCCGACGATCTGCGAAAAGACGATCGCGCAATCCTCCGCGGATCGACAGATTGGGCCCACTTTGTCCATGGTCCAACTCACGGCCATTCCCCCGTACCGACTGATCCGCCCGTACGTCGGCCTCAGTCCCGTCACGCGACACACGTGACTGGGAGAAACGATCGAGCCGAGAGTCTCCGTTCCGATCGTGAACGCCGCCAATCCTGCCGCGGCGGAACAAGCGCTCCCAGCGCTCGAGCCGCTGGATCCCTGTGTGGGATTCCACGGGTTCTTCGTCCGACCGCGAAACCAGACGTCGCCTTGAGCGAGGGCCCCAAGACTCAGTTTCGCGAGCATCACCGCTCCCGCCGCATTCAACCGCTCGACGACGGCCGAGTCGTAATCGAACACCTGGTCCTTGTACGGCTCAGCCCCCCAAGTCGTCGGGATTCCCTTCGTCGCGAACAGATCCTTGATCCCGTACGGAATGCCGTGCAGCGGTCCGCGATCCAATCCCCGCGACAACTCTTCGTCGGCTCTCTTTGCCTGTAACAGGGCGTGCTCTTTCGTCAACGTCACCACGCAGAGCAGCGACTCTCCATATTTTTCGAGCCGGTTCAGATACGTAGTGGTCAGTTCGACGGACGACATCTTCCTCTTTCGCAACAGCCGCCCGAGTCGCCTCAGCGAGCTGAAGCAAAGCTCCTCTTCGTTCGCCGGCACTTCGTCCGAGACGGCGCTCGCGTGCCGAATCTGCACTCCTTTCTCTGCTCCGAACTTCTTCCCTGTTGGAGTGAAAATCGTCGGCGGCTCGACGGTGTAATCGACCTGCATCGCTCGCACAGCGGCGTAGCGGTTTCGTGCATCCACGACCGCGTTGAATACAGCGCGCAGTTGCTCATCTGTGAACGAGATGCCCAGGAGCCTTTGGGCCGCTTTCAGATCATCGATCGTGATTTCGTCGGTATTCGATTGCGATTGCGGCAACGCCAGATTCGGCAGTGCAGCGACGAGCGCAGTGCCCGCCGCGCTTCTCAAGAAGTCCTTTCGACTGATGGGGTTCGAACTCACCTGCAGGGGATTCGCCCCCTGCGCCGCCGCTCCTCCCTACCCGCGTGAAGCCGTCTCGCGAATCGCATCCGCGATGGACTGAGTGACCACGTCCGGATGGAACGGCTGAATCGCGCTCCGGAGGTTCGTCGCCAACCTCTGCCTTAGCCCGGCGTCGGCCGCCGCCGTTCGTATCGCTGCAGCCAGGCCATCCACGTCGCCAGGCTCCACAAGCAGCCCGCTCTCCTCGTGAACGATGAGGTCGGCGATCGCCCCCACGGGAGTCGCGATGACCGGCAGTCCGAACGCGCCCGCCTCGAACAGCACCACAGGAAGCCCCTCCGAATGACTCGGCAGAACGAACAGATCACACTCTCGAAACTTGGCGTACAGATCATCGCCCTGCAGGGAGCCGGTGAACTCGGCGATCTCCTCGAGGCCCAACTCCTTACGAAGGGCGAGCATCTCCTCCCATTCCCCTTCGAACTCTCCTGGCCCTACGAACACCGCCCTCATCTCAGGAAGGTCGCCGCGCACGCCAGCCAGCGCGCGGAGCAATTCCGGTACTCCCTTCCGCTTCCCCAACTGCCCTAAGAACAGAATCCTCTTGGCAGACCCTTCGTAGTGGCGTGTCGCCTCCCCCCCCCTCTCGAACACCTCTCTTCGAAATGTGGACGGAACGATCCGGACTTCGCCGCGAACTCCGTACTCCGTGCGATCCAAAATCTGATCGAACCACGCCCCATGCACGTGCGCGACCACCTTGGCGCCCCCCCGCTTCGCAACGCGCGCGAGCGCCAGGTCGCGCAAGAACCCCGACCACGTCGCCGTCAAAGGCATGTACACGACGTGCGGCCTCGCTTCGCGAACAGCCTTCTTCAATCGCTTGATGTGAATCCACGCCCACCGGAAGTTGCCGAGATCGAACTTCCCCTGCGTCTGCTTCGGTCTGCCCTTCGTCAAATCGCAGTGCGTTACGTCGAATCCGGACATCGCCGACGACTCCAACAGGGCCTGCGTGACCGTCTCGACCCCGCCGATCGGCGGAGGCACCGGCCCGACGACCACGACTCGAAGTTTCTCCCCTCCGCTCATCAACTCTGCCTCACAATCCCTTCTGCGCCGGGCACCTCGCCGCTCGTGGTTGCCCCCGTTTGATCCACATACAGCCGATGCCAGATCTCCAGCGCAAGCAGCACCCAAATCCCCTGCTCCCGATCCACTCGACCCTCCAAATGGTCCTTCACGATCCGCCGCACGGAGTCCGGCTGGAAGTAACCCCTCTCCAGGCACCGATCGCTCAGAAGCAGTTCCTCCACGTACTGCCGGAGCGGTCCCAAGAACCACGTCGAAAGCGGCACGGTGAATCCGACCTTTCGTCGGTAGATGATCTCCTCGGACGCATAGCGCTCGGCGAGCCGCTTGAGCAAACGCTTCGTCTTCATCCCCTTAACATGATAAGAATCGGGCAGCGTCGCCGCAAACTCCACAACGTGATGATCCAAGAACGGAACTCTCGCCTCGACGCTCGCCCCCATGCTCATCCGGTCACCTTTAACGAGCAAGTCGTCCACTAACCGAGTGTGATTGTCCACGTATTGGAACTTTTTCAAACGGCTCTTCGTCCCCGATGCCTCAATCAAGGGCCGGAAGTACCTCTCCACGAAAGCGGCGCCCACCGTTTCTCGCATCTCCTTCGTGAGCACGTCCGACTGCAAGTCCGCGTCGAACGCTCCGTACCAAGACGAGAAACGGAGAGCGGGATCGCTGAGCGCGAGGATCTCGAAAACGCTCCTCAGTCTGCGCGCCTGGAACGGCAACAGCCGAGCCAACGTACGCAGCGATCCCCGCCGGATGCCGGCCGGTAGGAAGTCGAGATACCGAGAGTACAAGTCGAACGCAAACTTCGTGTAGCCCCCGAACTGCTCGTCCGCCCCCTCGCCACAGAGCATGACCGTCACGTGCTCCTTCGCCTTCTTACACATCAGGTAAGTCGGGATCGCGGGCGGCTCACCCACCGGCTCATCGTAAATCCAGCAGAGGTTCACGAACTCTTCAATGAAGTCGTCGAAGCCGACGCGAATCTCGTGATGCTCCGTCCCGTATCGCTCTGCGATCTGCCGTGCATAAGGCAACTCGCTGAACCGCTCCACGTCGAACCCGACCGAAAACGTTTTGACTGGATCGCTGATCCCCTCTTCGCGCCGAATCTTGTCCATGATCGCCACGACGACGCTGCTGTCCACCCCCCCCGATAGCTGCGCACCTAACGGCACATCCGACATCAACTGCATCTTCACCGACTCGTGAAGCAACTCGTCCAGCCTCTCCACCGCCTCATCGAACGTCAGCGTGCTCGACGCGTCGTACCGAATGTCCCAGTACTTCCTGGGTTCCTCGACGACCCCCTCCCCGAATCGCACCGTTAGCGTCGAAGCCTCCGGCACCTTGTAAACACCCTTGAACATCGTGTCCGGACGCGAAACGTATCGCGTCACGATGAACTGCGCGATGCCTTCCCGACTTACCTCACGCTTCGCTAATCCCGGATGGCACAGGAGGCTTTTGATCTCACTCGCGAACAGGAACGTCGAGCCGTCGGACCACCAGTATAGTGGCTTCACCCCCATGTGGTCCCTCGACAGGCTCAGCGTGCGCGCCTTCTCGTCGTAGATCGCGAACGCAAAAATACCGCGCAGCCTCTGTGAGAGCCCCTCGATCCCCCACTCTTCGTACCCATGAACGAGCACCTCCGTGTCGGCATTTGTTCTGAACCGGTGCCCCTTCGAGGCCAACTCGCGCCGCAAGTCCTCAAAGTTGTAGATCTCCCCGTTGAATGCGGTCCACACATCCCCCGTCTCGTTTGCCATCGGCTGATCGCCCGTCACGAGGTCCACGATCGCAAGCCGTCGGTGCCCGAGCCAGCACAGACCGTCCGGGGATTGGTAACTCCCCTTCGCGTCCGGGCCTCTCCGCCAAAGCGCGGCGGACATCGCCGACGAAATCTCGTCGTCGACCTCTGCCGCACCGGACCCGGTGCGGAACCATCCGCAAATGCCACACATGAAGAACTACCCGTCGGCCGCCTCGACGCCCGTCTCCGGGTCTTTCGCGACCAGCCTAAGAGTAGCCCTCATGCAAGTCTCCTGCCATCACCCAATAGGATGAGTTTGCTCCCAATCTCATCAGTGGAACTGCGTCCACCGACCCCACCAGGTAACCTCCCCTCCGTGCTCCGACGGCGCCTCGATTCCCCCGGATCGGTTCTCAGAGAACTCGCTCGCGACGGCACGGTCGTCCTCCCTGGCGCCTACGACGCCATCACCGCGCGACTCGCCGAGGCCTCGGGCGCCAAAGCGATCTACCTCAGCGGCGCAGGCGTCACCAACAGCATGACCGCATGCCCCGACATCGCGGTCATCACCCTCGACGAGATGGCCCGCCACGCGGCCTACGTCAGCGACGCCGTGACCCTCCCCGTGCTCGCCGACGCGGACACCGGCTTCGGCGAAGTCGTCAACGTGATCCGCACCGTCCGCGAGTACGAACGAGCCGGCCTCGCCGGCCTCCACATCGAGGACCAAGTCAGCCCGAAGCGCTGCGGACACCTCGACGGGAAGGAACTTATCTCGAAGCAGGCCATGTGCGAAAAGATCCGGGCCGCCTGCTCCGCCCGACACGACCCGGCCTTCCTCGTCGTCGCCCGAACCGACGCGAGGGGAGTCAACGGACTCGACGACGCGATCGACCGCGCCCAGGCCTACGTCCAAGCCGGAGCCGACGCCATCTTCCCCGAAGGCCTCGAGTCGCAAGACGAGTTCCGAGCCTTCCGAGAAGCCGTCCCCGGGCTGCTTCTTGCCAACATGACGGAGTTCGGAAAAACGCCCCTCATCTCCGTCTCGGAATTCGAGGCGCTTAGGTACAATCTCGTCATCTTTCCGATGACCGCTTTTCGCGTCATGATGAAAGCCGTCGGCGAGGCTTACGAAACTCTTCTCCGCGAAGGGACACAAGCCGGGATTCTCAACAAAATGCGAACGCGCGCAGAACTTTACGACTTGATCCGCTATCCCGAATACATGGATCTGGATCAACGGCTTTCGTACGAAACGAAAACCGGCAACGACTAAGGAGTGAATTGAAAATGGCAGCTCAGGCCGAATACAGCCCAGGACTCGCCGGCGTAGTGGCCGGGGTTTCCACCATTAGTGACATCGACATTGAAAAGTCGCGCCTGATTTACAGAGGGTACGACGTACATGACATCGCAGAGCAAGGGTGCTTCGAAGAGGCAGCCTACCTCCTCTTGCTCGGAAAACTGCCCAATCGCAGAGAACTCGACGATTTCAAGAAACAACTCGCGAACGAGAGATCCGTTCCCGATTACGTTTACGAAGTCATGGCGCGCGTCCCCAAAAACGCGCATCCGATGGATCAACTCAAAGTCGGAGTGGCCGCCCTCGCGGCGAGCGACCCGGACTACGACGTAGACCCGCTCAATCACGCGGCAAACGTCAGAAAGGCGATCCGACTCACCGCGAAAATGGGCAACCTCGTCGCAAACGGATGGCGCTTAGCGCACGGCGATCCCGTCGTGCAGCCCCACCCAGAACTCGACACGGCCGCCAACTTCCTCTACATGCTGCGCGGAGAGAAGCCCGACGAATACGTCGCAAAGTCCATTGACACTTCGCTCGTGCTCTACGCCGAACACGGCTACAACGCCTCCACGTTCTGCGCGCGCGTGACCGTCTCCGCAGTCAGTGACATCTACAGCGGCATCGCCTCCGCCATCGGCACCCTCAAAGGCCGACTCCACGGCGGAGCCAACGAAAAAGCGATGGAGATGCTCATCGAAATCGGCACCCCCGAAAACGCCGAACCCTACATCCGAGGAAAACTCGAACGCAAAGAACTCATCATGGGCTTCGGACATCGCGAATACAGAATCAGCGACAGCCGAGCCGGCATCATGGGCGAAATGGGCAAGGAACTCGGTCGAAGACTTGGCAACACCAAATGGGGCGACATCGCCGACATCTGCGAGCGAATCATGAAGGAAGAGAAAGGCCTCTTCCCCAACGTGGACTTCCCCGCAGCCTACACCTACTTCCTGCTCGACATTCCCATTCCCCTCTACACGCCGATCTTCGCAGTCTCGAGAATCACGGGATGGTCGGCGCACATCATCGAGCAACTCGACAACAACAGAATCATCCGGCCGAAGTGCATCTACGAAGGTGAATCGCTCCGGCCCTACCCGCCGCTCGATCAGAGATAAGCGGCGGCTACTCGACAGGCGGCTGAGAAGATGCCCTTTTCAGCCGCTTCGTCGCCTCTGCGGCCGCCTTCGCATCCTCCAACCGACCCATGGACCGACAGTAGTCCGCGAGTTTCTGAACTGCACGCGCGCTCTGCGCGTCCAAAGCGATTGGACTCATGAGGCAAAGCGTCAGCAGAGACAGGGCCTCCTCCTGCGTGAGGGAACAGCCCTGCGTCGCCTCGATCTCGTTCGCGCGCGCCAAATCCATCGGTCTCACTTCAGTTGGACTGCCTTCGAGCCGCAAGGTTCTGACTCCCGGCCGTTTCTGGCAATTCCCCCAGCCCCCAAGAGGACTCTCGAGAGCCCTGTGGAAATATCTTCCTAACAAGACCACCCCCGAATGATCGCTCTCAATTTCTACTCCGACCTCTACCGAGACGTCCTCGTCACCGGCCGCAAGACCGTCACCATCCGCCTCGGTGACAAGTCGGCCAAGTACCGTGACGGCGAAATCGTCTGGGTGACCGTCGGCCAGCGCTTCGGCCGAAGGCAGAAACTCTACTCAGCGATCGTCGACCGCGTGGACGTCAAGAGGATCAACGAACTAAGCCGACGAGAGATCGAACGGGAGAACCCCGAGTTCCGCACCGCAGGCGACGTCGCCAACCTGCTCACCCGCATCTATGGCGAGCCCATCAACGAGAACCACCTCGTCTCGGTCATCCACTTCAGCCAAGTGGACGAATAGCCCTATCGAGCCAACAGCACGTCCGACGCGTTCACCAACGCGTACGCCCGGTCCCCGACCCTGAGCCCGAGCCGCCGAACCGCGCTTCGCGGCAGCACGCTCACGATCTCCTGGCCATCCGGCAGGCTCAGCACCACCTCAGCCATCACCCCCTCGCCCACGATCTCCTTCACCACTCCCTTCAGCCGCGTCCTCGCCGACGTGTCGAGCGCCCCCAGCCCCAAGTCCGGCTGCTCCATCTCCCCGCCCAGCAGTTTCCGCCGCATGTCGCGCACGACGGCCCGGTCATAGAGCCTCCACCCGCGCCAGTCGCGCTCCGGGGGCGGGATCTTCCCCTGCTTCTCCCACGTCGCCAGCGTCTTCGGCGTCACGCCGAGCGCCTCGGCAACCTCTTTGCGAGTCAACTTCTCCGGATGCTTCATCGGACCCCCCTCCCCGCGACCGGCTGAACCCACGCCGTCTCCGTCTCCCCCTCTGCGTACGGATTCACCTTCCGCTTCGACGACACAACGCGCGCGCGAACGTAAATCTCATCGCCCTTCAAAACATATCGCGCCGAAACTCCCTCCACTTTCGAGAGCACCATCCCGATGTCGTCGCTGTATCGCATCGTCACTGCCAACGGCTTGCCCATCTCGTTCGTCACCGGCGTCGCGGTCGGATCATATCCGCGCCGCGTCCCGATGAAATACGTCGTGTAAGTCACGCCCTTCTCCGGTCGAATCCGAATCGAAAGTTCTCTACCGTCGAACGCCACGTCATCCAGCGTCACCCCGCTCGTCGCATAGAAGTCCCCATCCTCCATCGCGTGCACGATGTCGTGCGCGTGCAGCCTCTTCGCGCGCACCATCACCCACCCCCTCCCCGGATTCGCCTTCGTGATGTGCGATTCGTGATAGTTGTGCGCGTCGTCTACCGCGATCCCATACATGATGCCCTTCTTGAGTTCCGCGAGCCGCTTCGTGAGAAGGATGTCCCAAACGCGCTCGATTCCTGCGTGCGTGCCGTCCCCATAGTTGTGCACTGCCGGATGCCCGTTGTAAACCTCGAAGAACTTCTCGCCTTCGAGTTGCATCAACTCCTCCGCCGTGATCGCCCATCCGAAATTCGGGTGATTGATGTGCGGAAACATCGGCATACCGGTCCTGTTGCGCTGCTCGTTCACTGCGTCCACGTTTTTCTGCATCGTATCCAGAACCGAACTTCCGCTCTGCGGCGGAATGAACTCCTGCAGGTTCGTGGCGTTGACGTGGATCGGCTTGCCGTCGTGCGCCGCCGTGATCTCTTCGCTCTGAATCATGAGGAATCGGCCCGGCTCTTCGAGCAGCCTCCGCACCTCGTCGAGCGTCCGAAGCCGCACCTCCACCTTTCCGTTCCGAACGCGCGTCGCCACCCACTCATCGCCGAACCGCTCGATGTATTTCACGAGCGCCCCCCCGCGACCCCGCGCGCCGCTCAGGTCGAACCACTTCTCGCCGACGCTCAGCACGTTGTGATCGCTCAGCGCGAGGAATTGATAGCCGTTCCTCTTGTACCAATCCGGAGTGTGCAAGTTCCCCTTCCACCACCTCGCCCCCGCGTCGCCAACGCCACCCCCAGGAACCGCGAGAAGGACCACGAGCGCAAGAGAACCGACCATCACCCTCTCAGGCTACCCGCCCAACGAAACCCCAGCGTCCCGCCGCCGAATCCCCATCCCCCGGGCGCGAAGCGTCTGGGGGAGGGGGTTGGGGGAGGGGGCCCGTACCCCCGGGTTCGTGGACTAGGTCCCTTTCTCCCTCGCCCTCCGCCGGGCATTCGCCATTCGCTCTCGCAACCCCCCGCCCTCGACGAACTCCCTCTCCAGCCTCGCAATCTGCCGATCCAACAGATATGT